>CAVQVV010000001.1:0-60792 GCA_963717245.1 uncultured Actinomycetota bacterium
TAGGGGCCTCGACGCCAAACGGCGTGCAGAGCTCATCGCAGAACAGCTCAGGCGAGTCCGTTCTCCCTACGAGAACGCGGACAACAAATCGGATTACCTGCACGCAGCCGCCAACCTGGCCAACGATCTCAACCACGCAGACGTCGACGCACTGCTACCACCGCCCTCACGTCGAGGCCGCACAATCCGCAGCTTCTCAAGCCGACGCGCTAACGGTCATGGTCAGCCACCCCCTCGAAGCGGTGCGCATGACGTCCCCGGGGGGGAAAAGCCGCCCAGCCGCCGCGCTGTTAGCCGCCAGGCTCGCCAGAACACCCGAACAACGCGAACAAGTCCGCAGCGCTGCCTTGGCCCTTATCGGCGCAGATGGCGATGCCGACTTGGGCGTCACACGCGCCCTCCAAGTCCTCCACGCCGACCTCGAACGCGAAGTCCCCTACCTTGCCGGGCTCGGATGGGCCCTCCGATCCCTTGCTGCCATCAGCTGGGCAGCATCCGACAACCTCGACAGCGCCCTCGGCGTCGCCCTGGCAAACTCCGCCGACGCACGCGTACGACGGACGCTCGCCTCCGCACTCGCTGAGCGATCAGCCGCCGCGCGCACTGCCGCCGCCCGAGAACGCCTCCACCACGATCCTCGCCACAGCGTCCGTAAACTGCTGGCACTCCGTAGCGTCGCCGCAATGCGCGGCCTTCCTGTCGCGCTTGCCGTCCTTCTCAGTTTCCGTCTCAGTTCACCCCGGTACAACCCCGGTACCCAGGTATCAGCCGTTGCTATATCCGCACGACAGCGAACACAAGAACGGTCGCGAACGAGAAGGAATGGACCTCGAAAGCGTAAGAGTTCACGCTCGGGGTGCAAATCCCCGCGGCTAATGCTAGCGATATTAGCTGCCCACCGGACGTGATTGATCTTGCGGGAAGGTTGCCGAGTGCCCAGTGACTGACATCGCCTTTCACCGTGGTGCCCTTGGTGATCATGAGAGTGCCTGTTCCGTCGCGGTGCGGTGGTGTTCAGGTCGATGAAGGTGTTGACGGACGCACCCCGAAAGGCGACCTCGGCGTTGAAGATCGTCTCCTGAAAGGAGATGCCGCCCTGGAACTGGGCCTCTTGCAGATCCACGCGCCCCAGGAACATCGCACTGGTGAACAGGGCTGGCTTGCTCACGTGCAGCTCGCTCGGCGGGTGATGCCGTAGAACCGCGTTCGGCGCGCCGTCAGGCGGCCGATCCGCCTGCCCTCTAGCCGGAAGTGCTCCAACTCGCCCCGGTCAGGTCGAGGTGGTACGCCTCTGGTCGGGGATCTCGACCCCACGGGAACAGGTCCATGATCGACCGTTGCCGGTGATTCGCACCTGGCGCTCCGGTGGCCTCCAACGAATCTGAAGAATCGTCAGTAGTACCTGGTCCGGATCATCTGCGCGCCTCGTGTAGCTGGGGTGCGTGAACGGTCGGCGTAGATAGGCGCCGAGCACGTCGAGCACGGTCTGCTTATAGCGAGGACTGGAGTCGGCGAGCCATGCCAATGCGTGGAGTGCGCCGACCCGCACCTGATCGGCCTCGTTGCCCAGGAGCTCCACTGACCGAGCGAAGCGCTCGTCGGCCGCCTTGTCGCTTTCGAGCTCGTGTCGCGCTTCATCTGTGCGTCGACGCCGGTCGTTGAGCCACAACGCGTACAGCGCGACGACCGCGCCGCCGGCCAGGCCGCCAGTCTTGATCGCTTCGGCCTTGGACAACTCAGGCTCGACCAGCAGCAACGCCACGGTGGTCAGCACCGCCACCACGATCGCGGCGATCATGCTTCCTATCAGCAGGATCCGACCTCGCACATCAGCTCCGCATCAAGCCCGGTCTCGACCGAGTTCCTCGGCCAGCCGGGCAAGCCGGGGGCGCTCGCGTTGATCAGCGCGCGCACCTGCGGCCACCGTGGCCCGGCAGATACGTGGCGACCGAGCGCCCGGTGGAGTGGATGGCCAGGCTGGCCTCGGCCTCCAGCAAGGTGACCCGGCGGTGCGCGGCGAGCTCGTAAGCAATCGAGACACCGGCGATCCTGGCTTCCCCTCCCGTCGGCGCCCAAGGGCAACCGCACCGGCCGATCGGAGATCGCCGACGCGAGGGGAAGCCGACCCCAGGCAGGTGTGATGCACGACCGCGCGCGACGGCCCGGCGCGTCTCCCGACTGATCCACATAGCAGGGCAGAGACTTGCGGGATGTTCGGTGACCAGCTCATGCGCATCCACGGCTCCGAGTTCCAGGCCATGGCCGAGCGGGTCTTGCGGGTCACCGAGCTCACCTCTCGGCTGAACGTCTTGCCCTTCGACGACGAAGCCGGCAAGGCGGCCTTGTTCGAGCAGATCCTCGGCCGGCCGCTGCCAGCTCGGCGTCACGATCTACCCGCCGTTCTTCACCGACCACGGGCTGCACCTGGACCTCTCCGAGCGCGTCTTCATCAACCAGAACTGCACGTTCCTCGACTACGCCGGCATCCAGCTCGGCGAGCGCGTGATGATCGGCCCGAAGGCCACCTTCATCACCGGCGGCCACCCCGTCGACCCAGACGAGCGACGGCTGCACTCACCTGCGCGCCCATCGACCGTGGAGGAGAACGTGTGGATCGGCGCCGGCGCCACGATCCTGCCGGGGGTCACCATCGGGCGTGATGCGGTCGTCGCCGCCGGCGCGGTGGTGGCCGATGACGTTCCTCCGGCGAGCCTCGTGACCGGGGCCAAGGCTACCGTGCGCCGGCAGTGGTGAAAGGTCGATGCAGTAAGCGAGTGCAGCAACCGTCCCGACCTTCAGCGCCTCGGGCGGGTCGCGGAGGTCGATCCCTTTCGCATGAACGCCCGTCGCCGACCGGGATGCCGGTAGTTCCGGACGAAGAGGTCAACGGGGCGCCCGACCGAATCAACGCACGCGAGCTGTCCTGTGCGAGCCACGGTGGCCGTCCTTGAGGTGGCCGGCTCCGTGACGGCTCACCGGGTCGGATACTGGGGCATGGGGTGAACCAGCACAGCAGCGAACCCGTCCGTTCAAGCATCCCACCCGACCGACTTCTTCCGCGCATAACTGCACATGCGCCGTCGACGCAGGGTCTCAGTTTGGGGCTCAGTGCCGCATCCACCGGCAAACCGTGACGTGATCCACCGTAATGCCTCGCTCGGCCAGTAACTCCTTGACGTCCCTGTACGACCGGCCATAGTGCAGGTATCAGCGCACCGCGACCATGATCACGTCAGGCGGGAGAACCGGAACTTCGCGAAACCAGACCGTGACGGAGCTGCTCGACCAGGGCGGCGACGCATCCTCCCGCCCTGCCCGAGCCCATTATCCGTCAACGCAACAGACTCACCGTTGCTCCCATCCACGGACACAACAGTGCTTATTCTCACGCTTGACCGGACGAAAGCGGCAACGACGATATAAAGGGTACATGTACAGCCTGGGTCGACGGGATCGCACCGCCGAAGCCAATTTGGTTGAAAATGAAGGCCGACCTCGCGTTTATGGGGGGGTCCCGAAACCGAATTGAGGGAGTATACTCCGACGGTGGCTAGAAGGAAGGACGCGCGGCCCGCGCGAGAGCGGCCACCCTCTGCCTCAAAGCAGCGCGACTGGTCGGTCCGGAAGTCGACAATTGTAACGGCGGCCGGCACCCTGGTTGCAGCTTTGATTGCAATCATCGCAATTCTAGTGTCACACCGTGACGCGAGTAGGGCGCAGCCGTACGTGAGTCCAATGTATACGCCGTCGCCATCGATGCAGCCGGAAGTATTCCCGAGCGGGAGCACTGTACCTGGATCAGATCTCTCACTAACAGCTGGCTTTGACTACTCTTCAAGTAGGGGCTACCCAATGGTGGTACCCGGAAAATTTGAGCCGGACTCTGCATTGGCGCAACTACTTAAGGTGCAGGGATCTGCTGCCAACCCGGAGATGCGCAAGGAACTCCTCGCCGCAGGTGGTGTAGACTTGAATGCGATATGGATTCAAATCGTCGCCAGCAACGCGCATGGCCCCCTGCTGCGAATCCTCGACATTGAACCGGTAAGTCTGGTGCGTAACTCGCCGCTTGATGGGACGATGTTTCTAATGCCGCGATCTCAGGGAGTCGATGACAACGCGACGCTCGCCATCAACCTTGACGACCCAATGCCATCGACGCGGGACGCAGGTGACGGTAGACCCTTCTTTGATTACCACACCGTTTCATTGAAGACTGGGGAGCAGCAAGTTTTGCCCTCAAGGCCAAGACTGCTAGCTACGATGCGCTGTTCGCTCTTAATGTGGTGTACCTGATCGACGGCCAGAAGAAACAGCAGACGATTGACAACAATGGGCACCCGTTCCACGTCGTGGCCCCGCGTATCGACCAAGCAGGTGCCACGTACTCCTACCAGCGCATATATGAAATGCAGAATGACTTCTCGATGAAAGAAGCACCCGATCCGCGCCGCGTAGCGGTGTATCGTTAAACTATCGTGACGACCGTCGCCCAAACCGGGAAGTGAACCGTCGAGCGGTCACGGCGCCCGCGGCCAGGAAGCTCGTCGCGGGGAGAACATCAAGGCGTCCCGGACGCCCCGAAGTGCGGGAGGGAGCGCGGAGAGGGATACCCGGCCTGGGCGCCTGAATTATCAAATATACTTTTTAACCTTGCAACCAGCACTCGGTGGCTTGGCCTGAGGTGCACGCCAATTATGCATCGAAGCTCGTGGCTAGATAATCCGTGAATCACTATCTAAGGAGTAAGATTATGGCTACGGCCACCGCAGCCGGGGTGCAGGCCAGAACTAACACTGTGACCCGGAGTAACGCTCGCCGTGATCTACACGTAATGATTTCCCGCACTAGGCTTGCCCACACATCGAAGGGCCCGGGGTGATGCTTCATCTCCGCGCTCCTCTCGTTGGTTTTGATTTAACGTGCCCCGTACTGCGTGCGTTGATAGTGTGGTTAACCAAGCATTTATGTTGTCTCCAGACACTTACTCGTCATCCAGTGGGTCTTCCACTGGAGTGGGTGCGAGGTACCAGTGTTGTTCGGCCAGTGCGATCCCACAGCGCGGGCACTCGGTCCGTCGCCGGCGGGCGGTCCGAACCGCTGTCCACTCCTCATTTAGCTTGCGGCGCTCCTCGGCCTGCTGGCGAAGCTTGGTTTGTAATACCTGGATGGTCCAGGTGCTGCCGAGCAACAGCCCGAGGCAAACCAGTAGAACGGCGCCGAGCACCTGTAGGGTCACCTGACTTTGCGGTGCATCCCGCGACGACGATTCCGCCTCGGCGATGGCTCTGCGTCGCGGCGTCTCTACGTGTGTTCGCCATGTGCGGAAGTCGGCGGCGTGGGCCAGGTCCTGATCGGTGCGCTTGCCAGTCTTGAAGGGGTTGGGCAACGCTGGGGTGGATAGCGCTGGGATGATCACCCCGGTAAGCGCAGTGGCATCGGGTGTGTAGCTACCGACGGTGGTGCGATATCTGCAGAGGGTCGTCGGCGTCATGACCCCAGGGATGCTCTGCTCGATTCGTTTGGCGGACCAGCGCGGCGCAGTGTGCAGGACTTGCCGCAGTATCGATGTGGTGACATCTATCCAGGCGACCTCCGGCCGCGGTGGCGCGACCTCGATCGCGAGAGCTGCGGGTCGGAGCTCTGGTTCCGCGGCGGACATCGTCCCGCACAGGACGAGACCAAACAGCGCGGTGAGCATGGTGACGCTTGGGAGGAGTGCTCGCCTGGAGCGGCTGAGTTGTGATGATCGTCGCACAGTACGCCTCCGGTCCTGTACCGTCCTCGGCGGATCGACGCGACCCGTATAGTCGGTGACGTCGCGCTCCGTCGCGAATGGTACGATATGTGTCGATGACGTTAAGTCCGCACCTTGGATGAGTCAATGCGCCATTCGGGCTGCTTGGCAGGTTGACTCGGATTGTCGATCACGGAAGGAACGACGGCATGGCGGAGGAGTTTGTGGGGTCGCCGGACCCAGTGCTGGTTAGGCTCAACGAGTGGGCCGCAGCCAGGGATCTGAGTCGGGAGGCTGTCGCGCAGGCCATCGGCGTCAAGCGTCCGACCGTCGCGGGATGGTTCCTGGGGCTCGAAGCCGACCAACGGGGCGACCCTCGGCCCAGGAGCGCCCGCGACTTCCGCTACACCAACCAACGTCCCGAGGTACAACAACGGATCGCCGAAGTGCTCGACCGTCCGGTCGATCTACTGCGGGCGGAGTCGGTCGGTAGGTCGGCTGCGCCCACCGGGCCGGCCGAGACCGGGACGGGGTTACTTGGTTCTGAGATGTGGGAGGTCGCTCGATCTCTGGTCGGTGACCTCGCGGTCGGTGGCGTTGGCCACCCGGAAGTGAGAAGCCAACGGCATCGGGTGGCCGAGGTCGTCGAGAACGTTGACCGCGTTGTCGCGACCACCGTGGTGGCCGTGCCCCGCGGGCGTTGCCGCACGGTCCCACACCAGTACCAGGTGGCAGTACTCGTCGCCCCGCCCGACGCCGATGACGCCAGACCGCTCACCAACTATCTCCGCAGCATCCGCGACACCGTCGACGCTGCCCTGGACAATGCCTCGCTCGCCTGCCGCTGGGAGCACGGTGTGCAGCAACCGAACGTGCGAGTCGTGACCACGGGCGTCGAGCTCCTCACTCTCGGCTCGCTGATCTGCGCTTCACTCAGTGGGTCGCGCCGACCCCGCGGTGGGCTGCTTGTCGAGCCGCGGCGGGCGGCCCTGTCTGGCCATGATCTGCGCGTCGCCGCGATCGTGTCCAACCCCTACGGCGGGAGCGCGCCCATCGGCGGACTGCTCGCCCAGGTACTCGGTGCTGGTCACCTACGGGACAACGAGTTCATCCACGCAATCCGTAACGCGCAGGCCGAGCGGCGCGTCGGCGTCGGCGGCCAACGTGGCGCCTTCCTGAGCGCTGAGGCAGCGCGTGACTCCGGGTTCATCTTGCACGTTGTCCTTCACCTGCTTGAACGCGGTGATCTACCCGGAGCATGGTTCTTGTCCATGGGGGCCTCGTCGCTCCACTACGACCCCGTCCGTCGAGCGCTTGCGGCAATGCGTGGCGTGGTCGTGGTCGTGCGGCTCGGACCTCAGTGGCGCCGGTATGCGGCTTGGCGGCTCTCCACGGCAGCGCGTAACGAAGCTGCGCCTCTGGAATCGTTACGCGACCGGACGCGCCCGGCGTCGTCGGACTGGATGCAGCTGACGCCGGGTGCCGACATCCCTGCTGCGCACCTAGAGATCCTCAGTGAACAGGCGGTGGCTGCTGAAAAATGGTTGATCCAGTTGGAGCATGGTGAGGCAGCGCTCGATGCACTCGTCCGCGAACGTCGGGACGACTTCGGACTTCCCACGTTCTCGATCACTCTTGATGAGCTACCCAACGATGTCGTTGGTACCCGTTTCGACGGGGGACGTTTCCGCCCGGTCACTGGCGATGACCGGTTCACCGGCTCGGTGGTCTTCCCGGACACAGTGGACGGGTTGATGGATAGCTGGACCGACGCGGCCATTGACGTTCTCGACGGATTCGCGGCGCTGGCCGGCCATGAGTCCGGTGAATCGCTCGTCGATGTCAATGCAGACGATCATATCGCGCTCGCGTTCCGACTGCGCTGGGGACCCAAGGGGGACAGATGATCAATCTACGCCGACTATTCCGGGAAAAGATTCGCCAGGTCGACGCCCGCGTGAACGGCGCCCAAGGCGTCTACTCCGCCGAGCGCGATGAGATTCGTCGGGCCGTTGCGTTCGTTGACGAGTTGTGCGGTCGATTAAGTCTAGGCGAACTCGAACGCGTCCTGAACCCGGACAGCGGGAAACCGCAGCTGTTGCTCCTTATGCGCGATGCGCGAGGCGGCCGAGTGGTGCTCAAGGTCTACGGCAGGCTGCGCCCCAACGAGGCCGCGGTGCAAAGACTTTGGTGGCAGCAGGGCGTCGCGACGGTTCGGGTTCTCGACTCGGGTGACGACCCGGTGAGCTGGCTGTTGATGCCGAACGTCACCGGGATTGTGCCCGCTCTGGCCACTGGACCTGCCTTGACCGCCGACGTCGCCCGCATCATGGACGCCGCGCACCGCATAAAACGTGCCGACGTCGGCACCCCCCGGGATCTCTTCACTGGAGTCGGCGTGCACCTGCGCAACATGCTGGTCGTGGCCACGAGACACCACTACGCCGTACCGTCCGGTGTCGACGTCAAAGCCGCGGAGGTCATGCAATCCGGCATGCCTACGTTCCTGCACGGTGACCTCGCCCCCGTAAACCTTCTGCGCGGGCCAGACCGCCTGCGTGTCCTCGACACCTGCGGGTACACCGGGCCGGCCGAGTTCGACGCGGCCCGGTGGTGCGCACGCGTGGGCGGATCACGCGGTGCGGTTGAGATGCTGGCCCGATGGCTAGAGGTCGAGACCGCGCTCAATGTTGACCTCGCCCATCGCTTGCTTGGGCTAGAACTGCTTATGGAGGCCGGCGTCCGCGAGATCATCAAGGAGGAAGGCGGGCTGCCCTGGGCAGAGCGCGATGACGAGACACAGCGCCTTCTGCACCTCGGCGCTGAGCTTGGGATGGTGCCGTGACCGGTCCGCCTGTCGCTGTCCTGGTCAGTACCCATGATCACTTCGATGATGCCCGGGTAAACATGGAGATTGTCCGCGCGGGGTGGTCGCAGGAATTCGCCAACGTGGCGCTGGTTCATGCGTACAACGGCAGATCCGGGGGCTGGACGCCCTATCTGGAAGACGTCCTCGTCGACGTGGCGCCGGGACAGAGTCATTTCACCGGAGCTGCTGACCTTCTCGATGCCGGGCTCTCCGCGATCTCCCGCGACTTCCCTGACGTCCAGCATGTCGTCTGCGTCGCGTCCGACAGCTGGTTGTACCGGCCGCAACGGGTGCTCGCGATTATCGACGATATGCGCCGCGATGATCTGCGGCTGGCCGCGGCCAGCTGGGAAGTCGCCGACGACGCTCACGGCGTGCGCCGCGAGCGTGGCCACCCCACGCTGCTGCCCGGCGCTGGTCTGTCAACCGATGCCTTCGTCATCGACCTGCCATGGGCGCTGGAGTTCGGGATGTTGCCACTGGACATGACCGGCTTCCTCGACACCAACGGCGCGATGCTGAACTACCTGCAGGAGATCGTGCTGCTGGAAAAGTACCTGGAAGGCCGATACCTAAGTGCTGTGCGAACCCACCTGCAGCGGACTCGCTGGCCGAAGGACGGCTGGGGCAGCGAAGGTTTACGGCGGGCGCGGGCGATGCTGCGATTGATTCACGAACGGCCGATCGACCCGGCCGGCATTACGGCACCGTCTCACAAGGGGCACTGGCCCGGGCTCGGGCTCATCACCATCGAAGATCCGGTTGTCAAGCATGCCGAGATACGAAGTGTCAAGGGCTTGCGAGGCGGTCCGGTGCTCGAACGGTTCCTCCATGGAGGGGAGCTATGTTGGTTCAACGCGGCGTAATGACCTGTAACCCCCTGAAGCCCAACCACGGCGTCGGGAAGTGAGCATGCTTTTGGCACTGTCAACAGCGGTAAACCGGAGCATCCAAAGGACGGCTATCGGTGGGGCTTCGGGGGCAATTCTGGTGACATTCGCCCACGATCGGCCGCCCGCCCGTGGTCCGGTTGGCGCCACGGGCGGATGTCGATCGCGGCCCAGTCGTACAACCGGTGCCCGTGGGCGCCGTTCCCGCAGCTCAGTCGTTGCCAGTCAGTCTCGGTGAGCTCGGTAATCACCGCGGGCCCGCGGCGCGGCCCGGGCGCGGATCCAGGCGGTGATGTCGGTGACGGCGTCGATGACTAGGGCGGGCCACCACCAGGCCCCCCCGGCCAGATAAAGAAGGCCCACCCGACCAGGGGGCCGCGGTGGTGTAGGCGTCGACGGCGGTCGCCAACTCAGTACGGGCCGTGTCGGGGATGAGCATTCACAGCTGCGGCCGGACCAGTTTGCTGCGCCTGAGCCTGGGGGACGTATAGGGTCCGAGCGGGTCGAGTAGACAGGGGCCGACCCACCCTTACCGCGCAGTTCACGGCCCGCTACCCGGGGGTCTATCCAGCGGGAAGCGCGCGTTCCTCGCCAAGCTCAATATGCGAGTGCGGCACCGTCCTCCCGACGTCGGCGAAAAGTCGGCGAAACCGTCGACACTCGTTAGTGGTTGGCAGTGTTAGATGATGTGTGACCTGCGCTAAGAGGTAGAGGGCGGCATTGGTCGGCAGCGGTCGGTAGGGCCGATCACGTTTTGCAAGGCGGGGGTTGAGGGTTCGAGTCCCTTCGTCTCCACGAGGCAGAACCGCAGGTCATGGCTCGTATCCTGTTCCCGCGGTCTCCTCGCTGCCGGCTGGCTTGCTGGCCGTAGGGAGCAAAAAGGGAGCGGGCGTGTCGAATGCGGCTCTGACACGCTGCCCGTAGTCGTCCGGCGTGTGGGTGTAGCGATTCAGCGTGGTTGACGCCTGCTCGTGACCCATGACCCTCTGCACTACATTTACTGGCACGCCGTCCGACACGAGCCATGTGGCGTAGGAGTGTCGGAGGTCGTGGTACCGCAGGCCCCCATCGGCGTACGTGACAATGTGGCCGATCGCTTCCCGCTCGGTGGAGAACGCCCGGTGCTGCTTCGCTCCGGAGTGATCGACCCAAGTAGCGCACCAGGCGTCGCTCGCTGTCGCGACCCTTCCTAGCAGGCCCGCCCGGACCAGTGCTGGCCGCCAGACCTGTCGACGGAAGTTTGATCTCCGGTGTGGGGTGCCGTAGCGGGTTGGGAAGACCAGCGACCCCGGATCCGGATTGGTGTCCCCCACAGTCAGTTCTCGGTGCGCTTCGAGTTCACGAACGAGAAAGTCCGGGAGGGGGATGGTGCGGACGGCTGCCCGAGACTTCGGGTAAGGCCGCAGAGTCACCTCGGCGGCTGTCTCGACGGCGACCTGACCGACGTTGAGCTGCCGGCGGGTGAGATCCACCGCGTCCCAAGGGAGACCGGCCGCCTTACCCCAACGCAGTCCGGCGTCGCCGCCTACTGCGACCATCGCTCGATGGTCCAGTGGGACGGCCGGAAGCAGCATCGCGTGGAAGGCTTCCCGGCTGATTGTCCCGGTGAGCGGACGAGGCTGGTACGTGCTTGGTGCCACCACACCGTCAGTCGGATCGACCGAGATGAGCCGGGCCCGCATCGCCGACCGGAGGACGGTGCGGAAGGTGCTGTAGCACTTGCCTACAGTGGCCGGTGCGAGCGTCTTCTCTAGTTGGGTAACCCACTCCTGCACGGATAGGTGGTCGATGCCGCCGATCGGCCACTCACCCCACTTCGGCAGGAGGTGGTTTCGCAGGATAGACGCTGTGCGCTCAGCGGTCCTGGCCGTGAGGTTGCGGCTACCCGACCAGCGCTCTGCGTAGACGCGGAAGCGGAGCTTCCCCGCGTTCGGTGAGACGTAGGTCCCTTTATGTATCGCGGTTCCGATCTCGGCAAGAAACGCGTTCGCCTCGCGCTTCGTGGCAAATGACTTCGATACCTGATTACCAGCCGGGTCGCGCCAGCGTGCTCGAAACGTTCCGCCCGGTGCTTTGGTGACGTGGCTCATAGCGCTCAGTCGTCCTCCGAATCAACGATAGGAAGGTTGTCAAGCCAGGTATGGAATCGGGCCTTCGGCACCACCCAACGACCTCCGAGTTTAAGTGCTGGGATCTTGCCGTCGCGGCAGAGCTGGTAAGTGCCACCTAGCGAGATTGACAGCATTTGTGACACCTCCCGTATGTTGTAGACGGCAGGTTTCGGTTGGGCAGAGAAAATTTCGAGTCGTGCAACGAACGACTTTGAATCATTCGGCTCGCGAGAGAGTTGGACGACATTGCCGGTCATGGCGTTAGTCCCCTTCCGGATACGGTGTGCATTCTTTCGCGATAGGCGTCGCGTGCGGTTTGTCGTTGTTCGCGGGCTCGGGCGGCTGCGGACAGGGCGAGTGCTGCGTCTCCGGTGGTGAGGTAGCCGACTCCGACGAATTCCCAGTGCGAGACGACGAGTGTGGTGTCGTCGTCGAGCAGCTCGCGCACGTGCTCGGCGGCTTGGCGCTGGCGGTAGGCGCGCCGTTCGCCGCGGATGGCGCCAAGAGTGGTGGAGTAGCGGCGGCTTTTAGAGGCGAAGTGGCCGCGGAAGGCGAGCATGTGCAGCCATCGGCGCAGCCCCTCATATGCCGGGTGTTCGCCGAGTTGCCAGGCGACGCGGACCAGCTGGTCTACGTGGTCGGTCACCCCGAGCAGTGGTAGCGCTTCGGGGGTGATGCGTTGTTGGCCGACGCCGAAGTCTTCGGCGCTTTTGGTCGAATACTTAGCGATGTAGCGCGCGGCATGTTCGGGGGTCAGCTCGCCTTCGGAGCCACCGTTGACGGTTTGAGTGTCGATTTGCGTCCCGAAGCGCAGCACCAGGTCCGGCCCGTCGGGCATGTCGACAGTGAGCCGCACATGAGCGGCGGCTTGGCGGATCACCTCTACCAACCCAGTGGCATCAATGCTGAGTTGGGGCGGTTGGTAGTCCTCGCCGGGGCCGTCGAGGCGGATCAGTGCGTGGAAGTGCACGACGCCGCGGCGTTGGAATTCGGCGACCTTGACAAACGACACCCGGCACCGGCGGGTGAGCTCGGCCGCGGTCAGACCCGCTGTCCGGGCCAGTGCGCGGCGGATGGCGATGGTGAACCGGCGCCACAGCTCGGGGGCATGCCAGTTAAACGCGATGTGCCCGGGGTAGTCGTAGCAGTCCGGGCAGATCGGTTGCCCGAGCCGGGGGTCGTCGTCGGTGTGGACGGCCATGCACCAGCTCTGGCGCCCGTGTGGGCACAACCGAGGTGTGCCGCGGGTGGGTCGGCACCGCGCGGGCCCGGATCGGTCGGCGCGGGTGGTGTGCACTGGCCCGAATCCGGGTGCGGTAAGCGTGGCGAACACCAGCGGATGGGATCGGATCGACTCGGGGACGCCTTTGCGGCCCCCTGCGGCGCCGGCGTAGAGCAGTTGCCACATGTCGCCGGCGTATTCCCACGAGCACGACGGGCACACCGCCGCCCGCCGGTTGCCACACCGGATCATCAGCACTCGGTCCGGCTCGCCATCCGTCGAGTACGCCGACCGTCGACCACTCGCCGACTGGTGGACTACGCGGCCGCGCAGGCGCACCGGCCGGGAGCAATACCCACAGCGTTGCAACTGTTCCGACCAGCGGTCGAAGTCCGGTCGGCCAGCCCGGTGAACGATCTCCTCGACTAACTGCGGCTGCAGCTCAACGAGCGGGGTCATCGCGTCACCCCCTCGCCATCGGTAGGTGGATCTGAGGCGTCGGCGGCCCAGCTACGCAGCTCGCCGAGGGTCACGGCTCGGTACTCACCGGGTGCCAGATCACCGACCAGGACCGGATCGTGATCGGCGTCGCCGAAAACGGTCAGCTCTACGGTTCCGGCCGGTCCGCCTAGGGCATTGGCCATCGACAGGTGCACCCGGTGGCTGGTAGGCGGTCGCCAGGCCTGGACGGTGACCGTGGTCAGCGTGTCGGCCCACGCGAGCACCTCAGTGGCGACCTCGGGCACAGTCATCGAGTGGACCTGCACGGTGCAGGCGCGAGTCGGTGCGCTCTGCTGATCACCTCCAGGCAAACCGGTTCCGGCAGCGCGTGATCGGCCCGGTGCGTGGCGAGCAGGTGCGCCGCTTGCACGAACGTCGCCCGATTGCCGGAGTGGTGATCATGCGTCACCGTCCCGGTTGGGTGCGGAGAGCGCCGGCACTGCCATGTCCGACATGACGGGGCGAGCGACGAAGGCTTCCAGGTGTTTGATCGTCTGGTCGGACACCCATCCGGCGCGCACGCGCAGGGGTTCGCGGATGCCTTCGCCGAAGACGTACCCGACACCGGGTTCGGCTTCGGTGATCCGGTTGGCCCACGCCCCGCGCTCGTAGGCGCCATCGCCGAGGACCATGCCCACGTGGGACTTCGCGGTGACGCGCAGGCAGATCCGCCGCGGGAACAACTCCCGGACCGGCACGGTGTCCTTGGTCGGCTCCTGGACATACCCGCGGACCGTGACACCCAGCGCGCGGCCTTGGGTGGTCAACAGGGCGACCCGCTCGGTGATGGCCTCTCGGGTCTTGCGATCGGTGTAGCGCGTCAGCGCGCCGATCTCGTCAAACTCCAACAGCTCCAGCGGGTGCTCAGGGCTGATCACCACCGACCGCACCCGCCCGGCGAACTCCGCCTTGCGGGCCTGCATCACCTCGACGAGCTCATCGAGCACGTTGAGTGCTTCAGCGCCGGTGACGGCGTAGCGGTGGAAGATCCGCCGCCCGTAAGCCAGTTCCATGCCCTTGGGATCGATGCCCGAGACCCGGACCAGGCCGTCGCGGATGGCTGGGGCGATGGAGACCAGCGGGGACCACATGACCGAGTTCTTGCCTGCGCCGCTGGCGCCTGCGGTCAGCGTGTGGCTGGCTGAGCCGGTCAGTGGCACGTGCCAGTCCTGGCCGTACTCGGTGCGCCCGGCGAACACCCGCCGCAGGTCAACGGCGCCACCCGCCACGCCGCCCAGCGCAGCGAGATCGGTGCAGGCCACCGGATCGGCGAGCAGGTTGCGACGTTGGAAATCGATCGAAACCACGTTGGGTGTCAGTTCGCGCACCTGGCAGCGCGCTACTCCCCGGGCGCTGGCCAACGCCCGCGCGGCCTCGTCGAAGTCCTCCGGTTTCTGGCCGGGCACCAGTCGCAGGCGGACCTCATCCCATGAGGCGCCCGAGCGCACGCCGAGCACCGTGGGCAGCTGCGCCTTGACCTGCTGCCGATTACGGCGAACGGTGCGCACCAGGGGAGTGATGGCCACGACCACTGGCACCGCGTCCTGCTTGACACCCAGGCCGCAGGCGTGCAACCAGTCCGGCAACTTGGCCGCATACACCGTCCAGCGCAGCCACCAGGCCCGCAGATACCGGCCCGCCCACGCATCGAAGGACACCAGATCGACCAGCCGCCACCCACCCAGCACCGTCGCGACAACGCCCACCGTCAGGACCAGGGATAGCCCACCCCACCAGTGCCACCACCCCGCTACCGCCAGCACGGTCAGGCTGGTTCGCCAGCGGGTGAAGGCCTGCCGGATGGCCCACATCCCTGCTTTGATCATCAGCCACACGGTCAAGGCCACCACCGCCGCCGCAGCCAGCACCTCCGCAACCTTGATCAGCAACTGGCCGATCTTGGCCAACACCTAGACCACGACGCCCAACGCCCCGGCACCCGCGACCAGCACGGCGATCATGCGAATATCCATCAGCGCTCACCGCCGCAGCACTGGTGACCCATCGCGCTGGGGGTGCTGGCGCCGATCAGTCGCCAGTGTGGGCAATTCGGGGCGTGCGGATCTCGCCGTAGGCTCATCACAGCTCCTCTTGTCCTGAAGAATTGATGGGTGGAGCGGGGCGCCCGGCCGGCCTTGGTTTCCAGGCCCGACCGGCCGGGCGCCGCACTACGGGGCGATGGCCGCAACCCAGGCCGTCCACTCGGCGGATGCCTTGTCGCGGGCGACCTCGTAGGCGCCGTAGGCCTGCTGCCAGCGCAGGTAGGCAGCCCGCTCGGCCTCAGCCGCTTCCTGCACCAGCTGCGCGATCCACCGGTAGGCGGCCTCGCGCCGCACCGGGTCGCTGATCGCCGGGGCGCTCATGAGGCACCCGCCGAGGCGCCAGCGCCGGTCCTCGCCGGACTCGCCGGGGTGGACGGCACCGGGGCGATCCCGTCCGCTCGGAACGCCACCCCTCCGCGCCCGTCGATATTCCAGGGCGTCGCGACCAGCCGGGCCACCGAGACGAGCTGCCGCTTCACTACCCGGGGTTCCCCGGCGGTGGTGACCTTGATGACTTCTGCACCGGTGTCATCCATCGCGACCAGCTCAGTCACATGCAACGGCGCGCCGGTCTCCCGATCCGCCTTCTGCCGACCGTCGTTGTCGTTCTTCGGCAGCGGGCGCCCGAGACACCACAAAGTCAACGCCCTCGGTCTTAATTTCCAACTGCATTTTTGGCTGTTCCTCCCGATCGTGGCGGGCCGTGTGACCCGCACACCAATCAAACGACGAAACTCACGCGCTGAGGTAGTCCGCGAACTAGTCCCGAACTAGTCCGCTTCTAGTCCCGACCGCCCAACCCCGCGAGCCGCCACTTACGCGGGGGATAGGTGACTCCAGCAGCAATCAGAGCGGCGTTCTTGGAATTCTTCCTGGTGTGGCAAGGCCACTCAAGGCTGTCGTCAGGCCATTAGATCGGTGTTGAGCAGGGATTGTCGGGACTCACAATCCGCGCTGTCGCGAGCGTGCGCGAGGTCATCTGGTCTCTAAATGTGTTAAGCCTCGTCAGCGCCGAGCGCAGGAGAGTCAGTACGCGACGTCGTCACCGCTTCACTGATGGATTCCTAAAGGGCCGTTTCCGCTTCCGGCCTGCTGTTGCCTAATTCCAGCCCGATAGCTAGCTATTCACCATGAGCTGGTTACCAGCACTCAGCTGCCCAGCGCTGCGCGATAGTGCGCTAGCTCGGCGTAGATCGCGTGTTCAATGTTCTTGGGTTGGCTCAGCCCGTGACTCTCATCTGGATAGACCACAAGTGATGCCGACTCACCGGCCATCGCAACAAACTCCTGGACTTGCTCAAGTGGCGTCACCCTGTCCTGGCCACCGTGGAAGGCGAGGATGGGGCAGTGGGCAGTTGTACCGGGGCGGAGCAGGGACCGGTCGCGCCAAGTAGCGGGCGGCCCCAGGAGAAGGTCGGCATGATGCGATTGGAATTTCGGAGCGGCAGCACGCCAAGCGGCCGGATCCACAATGGCGCAGCGGACGGTGGCCGCCCGGAAATTCTTCGTGGTCGTCGCAGCCCGCAATGCGGTGTAGCCACCTGCGCTGGCCCCGGTGATGACGACGCGGGTCAGATCAAGGGTCCCGTCTTGTCCGAGCGCTTGGACGGCATCGACGCAGTCGGAGACGTCCAGGACACCCCAGCGCCTGCGAAGCGCGTTGCGGTAAGCGCGGCCGTAGCCGGTGCTTCCTCGGTAGTCCACGTCGAGTACGGCGAACCCGTGGCTGACGAAGAACTGGACCCAGGGGTCGAGTCGTAACGGTGCGTTGGCGGTGGGCCCTGGGTGTGCCCGGACTATCACGGGCACCGGCGCGGGGCCTTTGTCCGGTGAGGGACGGTGCAACGTGGCGTACACGCGGCAGCCGTCCCGAGCGGGGATCTCGACAACCTCGGCGTTTGGCGCTTGCCATCCGGGCGCGACTCCCGCAGTCGCTGTCAACTCGCGGGATTCGCCGCTGTCGAGGTCGATCATGCACACGGCGGGCATTCGATCCGGGGATCCCCCGATTAGCGCCAGCTGTGTAGCGTGTGTCGCCAAATATGGCTTTATTGACGTATAGGGTAACTCGACGGCGCGCACCTCGGGCCGGCGGCAGTCCCAGACGTTGAGTTGGGTGATTCCGCCCTGGTGTGCGAGGACAGCGATCCGGTCGTTGCCTAGAAAGGCGTAGGTGGAGTACCCGAATTCCCATTGCGCTGTAGCCAGCTCTGTCGAATCAAGGTGGATCAGCGAGACGATGCCACCACGGGGTGTGTAGGCGTACAGATCCCAGCGACCGGTGCGGTCAGAAACGAAGTGCAGGGAACCCCCGGGACTCCAATCCGGCTGGAACACTGATTCCTCCGGGCCGCCGGCAATATGCCGAGCAGCGCTGAGCGTGCCATCCTCGCCGATCTCGGCCACCCACAGCCAGGTGCCGTCCCAGGGCATCAGCGGGTGCCGCCAAGACGTCCAGGCCAAGGTGCGTCCGTCGGGGCTTGGCCGGGGGAAGGAGTAGAAGTCCCAGCCCTGCGCCACTGGCCAGGGGGCGGCCGACCCATCGGCGGGAACCATCACCAGCTCGTTGGTCACCGCGCCGTTGTGATGACGCTCCCTCACGGCGACAAGAAGCCCCGATGCACACAGGCGAAGGTCTGCATAACGGTATTCACCGTGCCCGGGTGCCAGAGTCACCGGGCGCAACCCAGTCCGAGTGGCCCGCCAGATTTGCTGGTCGTCAGCACGGACAAACCACACGGCATCATCAGTGGCGAGGTAGGCGCCGCCACCGTACTCATGGACATACGACGCGACCGCCACACCAGGCGGCAGGACATCCTCACCACCGCCCGACCCGCGGGCGCGAACCAGAACGTCACCACTGGGTCGTCCCTCGATCCAATACACGTACTGCCCGACGAACTGCACGGCGTCAACCGAGGGAACGCCCAGCCCGGCAAGTCCGGTCACACTGCTGCGGCTTTCAATGCCCGTACCTGGTCATCGATGGCCACCGCGGCGCGGACATGACCCTGGGCCCGGAACATTGCGCGCAACTCCCGAACCCGATGCAGGCCCGCCACCGAGCCCCGAGCGGCGAAAGTCGCCAGGGAGGTCAACGTCAATCGTTGCGCTTCCTCGACTTCTCCAGACGCCAACCGTGCAGCGGCGAGGCCAGTCTGGATTTCGGCGCCGCGACGCTCACAGGAAGTGGGCAACAAACGCAGCGCGTCGGTGAACGCCCCGGCTGCACTGTCCGGCCGCCCGACCGTGAGCAGGCACGTCCCCGCATGCACGGCGAGGCTGCCCTCGTCGAAGTCATACATCCACTCATCGATGTGGCTGTCCTGACCCGCCAGCAGCGACCGCGCGTCATCCAGCGCGGCCAACGCTTCGCCAGCACGGCCAACTCGGGCCAGCGCGTCGGCGGTCAGCACCGTCAACCACGACCGAGTGCGATCAGAGGCAGACCGCTGCGCGGGCTGCTGGGCCTGGTCGAACAACCCGAGCGCTGCACCCGGTCGGCCCTGGGCTCGCGCGACGAGGCCCTGATAGCCCAGGAGGTATGACCGCAGGCCGGCGTTGGTCGATTCCTGTGCGGCCAGGCCCGCCTGCCGGTAGCAGTGGTTCATCGTGTAAAGGTCACCCAGGTCGTACCACAACCACGCTGTGAAGCCTGCTGCCTCGGCAGCCGCGGAGGCGATCCGGTGCCGCAGCGAATCCGGCTGGGGGCTGTCCAACAGCGACATCAGCAGCCCGACGTGCGCCTGGACGTGCACCATCATCTCCGCCGAGGACAACTCGTGATACAGCCGCCGCTGCCGATCGGTGATCAGCTCAAGGTCGTCCACGACTGCCGTGCTCAGCCGCGATGGGCGCCGAGTCGCATCGGCCAGCCGTTCCCAATCAAGGTCGTCTTGGTCACACACCTGCCGAGCGCTGGCCCCGACAAGATCGATCGACCGGGCCGGGCGCCTGGCCGCCTCATGCTGATGCCGCACCCGCGCCTGCTCGCGAATCACCGTCGGCAACATCGACACCAACCGGCCATTGGCCAACACCGCAGCATCACACGCTGAGACCACGACTTCCGAGGGCACCGCACTGCCGCGTTCGATAGCGCCCAGGTGCTGCCCGGAGTAGCCCACCAGTCGACCAAGCTGACCCAAGGTGAGCCCGCGGTCGATTCGAAACCGCCGCAGTTCAGCACCCAGCGCCGCAACTGCCGAGCTTGCCGGGTCGGTGATCTTTGCTGGGCGCCCAGGGCGCCGCTTGCCGCCTCCTGACGACTCACCGCTACTCGGCTCGTCCACTACGGCTGCCTTCCTGAATCAGTCAAGGGGCGAATTTGCTGATCGTTGTGAGCAAATCCTGTCGGGGCGTTTCCTTACCCGCAACCAGCCCACGCCGACCGTCCCGCCACCGCCAGACGCCGGCCAGACCCGCTGGGTGACGCTATCGCGAAGGGGGCGCCCTAGCTGTGACCGCGCAGACCATCGCCGGGCGCCCGCGGCTTCGCCAGTTACGCCATGAGGCGGGGTGGACCCAGCAGCAACTCGCCGACAAGCTAGCCCACTTCGCCTGGATGCACGACCGCGTACACGCTGCAGTCAACGCCGACATGGTCGCCAAGTGGGAACGCGGCGTCAAAGGCATCAGCCCCCGCTACCGGGCGCTGCTGTGCCAACTGTTCGGCGTCACCGCAGAACAACTCGGCTTCACCCCAACTGACCTCACCACACCTAGTCAACCGGTGCACGACACCGAGTCGCTGGTATCCCTGCTCGACGACGCCGCAAACCTACTCGATCAACTCGGCGCCGCCGGCACCGCGCTAGCCCCCCAAATGCTCTCGGCGTGGAAAGACACCACCACCAGCCGCCGCACCATGCTCGGACTACTCGACCCAGCCGCCACCGACCCCGCCGGCCACGCTCGCGTCGCCACCGCCACCATCACCGACCTCGAACAGCTCGCCCAGCGATACCAGGCCCTCCACGCCACCGCCGACCCCGCCGCGCTGCTGACGCCCGTCGCCGCACATATTCGGATGGCGACTGCCACGCTCGGTCGGGAACACACTGCCCCGCAGCGGCGTCGGCTGCTGCGCAACCTTGCCACGGTGGCCACCCTCGCCGGGCGTCTGGCCTACGAATACCTCGGCGACGCTGCATCCGGTCGCTCCTACTACAACCTGGCCGCAGACAGCGCCCGAGAAGCCGGCGACCACCAAGCCGCCGCCACCGTTCTCGGCTATACCGCCCAGCTTGCCCACTCCGAAGGCATGACCGCCGCCGCACTCAACCACCTCATGGCCGCCTTCGCCCATGCCCAGCACGCGTCCACCATCGCGCCCTGGCTAACGACCATCCAAGCCACCATCCACGCCGATTTCGGCGACCACACCGCAGCCGCCCACGACCTCGACCGTGCCCAGCCCACGACCTCTCCACCAGTCACACAGTCGCTGTCACTCATCGACCACAGCCCCGCTCACCTCACCGCTGCCACCGGCCACGTTCACCTCCAAGCCGGCAACCACAGTGCAGCACGAGCCGCACTCACCGCTGCGCTCGATCAACTCCCGTCTACCGCCCGCCGTGCCCGCATCCTCACATTTACCGACCTCGCCATGACGGAACTACGCGCGGGCAATCTCGCCGACGCCTGCCGCCACGCCATCACCGCCGCTGACCTCCTTCACAACACCACCTACGCCACCGGTGCCACCCGCCTACGCGCCTTCCGAACCACCGCAGCCCGCCCACTCGACGCTCAAAACCTGCGTGCCCTTGACGACCACCTCGCCCACTTAGCTGCCTGACCAAACTTGGTGCAGGCTGTCCCTGACCTTCGGCAGAATCGGAAAAGGCTGATCAGGTAGTCATCGCGGGTCCGGGTCCCGGCGATCCAGCCGCTTAACGCGTTCTTGGCATGCTTTCCGGGAACCCCAGATGGCGTCGAATATCCAGGGGCGGCATCCCGGCGGCTGGACCCGCAGTAATTCATCCCGCAGGCCGAGGACCGCGACCACGAGAAGTGAAGGAGCGGGGCACGTCCAGCCCGCCATGCGGCTAGAGTGCGTCCGACAAGGAAGTTTGCGTCCGGCTCATTGCCGGGCGAGCTTGGTCGAGTGCGGGCCGGATAAACTCATATCACATGCCGCAGCGGTTGTGGCGAGACGTCACGATGTGTGGGGCGACGCCTGTCGCGGACGACCGAGGCCACGCCTGCTCGCCGGTCCGCCCTGCCAGGACTACTCGACCCTCTGGAACCACGACGGTCTAAAGACAGCGCGCGGGAACCTCTTCCGCCAGGTCGCACGCTTCCTCGACGAGCTCCGGCCGGCTGCCTTCGTCCTCGAAAACGTTCCTGGTTTGCTGTCTGCGAACCGTGGCGCTGCATGGACTCTCGTTCGTCACGCGCTTCGGTCTCCGACCAGCTTCACCGGTAGGCGCGATGAGCACCAGCCAGTGCGTTACGACCTCAGCGCCCAGGTTGTCGACATGGCCGACCTCGGGGTGCCCCAGCGACGCGAGCGGCTAATCGTCGTGGGAACGCGGCGAGATCTTGGTGTTCGGCCTCCAGCCATCCCTGCACCGTTTGCAGGTAACCCGGTTACGGTGCGACGAGCGTTGGACGAGAACGCACTGCCCGAGAACGCGCCCAATCACGAGCGAGGATTGGATACTCCGGAGGTGATCGAGCGGCTCAAACTCATCCCGCCCGGCTGTAACTACGAGGCCATCCCCGAAGGACACCCGCTGGCGGTAAAAGGGCTGATCAGCCACGTCTATCGCAGACTCGACCCCAACACGCCATCCTATACCATGATCGCTGGCGGAGGTGGCGGCACCCACGGCTATCACCACACGGAACCGCGTCGCCTCAGCAATCGTGAGAAGGCCCGTCTCCAGGGCTTTCCGGACGACTTTGTCTTCGAGCACGGCTGTGGCACCGGACCACGCGAGGCCCGCTCGATGTATCCGCGGGTGCGGCGTCAGGTCGGCAACGCTGTACCGCCTCCTGCGGCGAAGATCATTGTTGATGCAGTAGCTGACGTCCTGCTCAAGGCGGGTCTCCAACCCCGCACCGCCGGCGAACTGGCTGCCGCACGCAGACAGACACCGCTGCCTGTGGCGACCGTTGCTCCGGTTCGGAAGGCGTCTGGCGAGTGAACAATCCGGAGTCCGACGCTAAGCCGGCGGAGTCGCCGGTCGTCGCAGCCCTTCGGGCGCTCTCGGTCTTCAGCGCCGACCAGGCGGGTGCCTATCGCGAGCACTTCGCAGCTCTTGCCCGAGTGCTCGGCGACGATGTGGAAACGCAGCTTGGACGACACGTCATCCAGTGGGCAGCGGACGGCCACCCCGGTGCGCTCATTCTGACCGGCAACGCTGGCACCGGGAAGACAGCGGTGGCGGAGGCTTACTGCCGGGCGCTTGGGGTGTCGATGCCGGACATAGACGATCTGGTCGAAGTCGACGCGGGTCGACAGGTCGTCAAAGACCTGTCTGGGTTGCCTAATCGGGAAGCTCGTGCTGCCGCTCTTTCTGTTGCGCTCGACAGCAGCGGCAAGCAGACGCTTGTCTGCGCCAACGAAGGCGTGCTGCGCGACGGCCTGGATGACATCGGCATTTCGAACGTCACCGTGGCGCTGGAGGAGGCTCTGCGGCAAGGCGCTGCCCGTATCGGTGACGTCACGATCGTCAACGTCAACCGCCAGCGTCCTACGGGGGACCGCTTGTGGGGTCAGCTAATTGACTATGTCGCCCGCGAAGAGCTCTGGAGCGGTTGCCAAGACTGCCCGTTCGACACCGGCGGCTGCCCCATGCGGAGCAACGCCGAGCAACTACGCACCCCCGTGGTGCGGGCGCAACTCCGGACGCTCGTCCGTCTCGGCACAGGCGAGGCCGTTCCAACGCTTCGCGAAGTGCTGGCGATCTTGTCTTGGGCGATTGTCGGCGGCCAGACCTGCGGACATGTCAAGGCCCAGAACAGGGACCTCGGACAGACTGCTTTTACCGCTTCGACTGGCTACTTCGCCCGGGTGCTCGGCGACGGCCTCAACGCCGACGCGGTAGAACGCTCGCCGCTGCTCGCAGGAATCCGACGGTCGCGTCTCGGAGAAGTGAGCGATCTCGAAGTCGACGGTTGGCTCCGGGACACAAGTGGCGCCCCGCTCGAAGTTCGAGTCCTGGCTGGTGATCCGGCGGCACGCCCCTCCACGGCGAACGCCGAGGGAGGAGACGACAAGCGACGGCCAAGACTCGCTGGCAGCCAATCTCCGCTCGACCGCGTTCGCACAAAGCAAGGACCAATGACTTTCCACGAGCTCGGTGAGATGGTCAGCACCGATGAGGACCGCATCCGCGTCGAGGACGGACTTGATGCTCTCGTCAGTGGCGACGGAGCATCCAACATGCCGGGCCAGGCCCTCTGGCGGCAGCGTGTCTACTTCGAAGCCCCGGCTCAGCTCGGTAGCGTTGGTGCCGCCGAGCGTCGGTTGCTCGAATACCGACATCTTCCCGATTTGGTAGCGCTGGCCCGCAATACCGCCCGACATGCGGACGTAGTCATTGAGCTCACACGACTGGTATGCGGCCTGAACTTCCTAGTAACTGGATTTTCCAGCCCCAACGAAGGGCTGATTGTTCCCGACCCAGCCTGTCTGTTTTCTCGGGACCCCGGATCGTTTCGCCCGGCCCGACCCTCGCTCGTCCATGGCCTGATCGCGCTGGAGCGTCTGACCGTGACAGTCCCAGATCGTGGTTTAGTCGAAGAATTGCTGGACGTGGACCACATCGACGTCGAACTCGCCGTCGACAGCGATCCGGCGCGGACGTTGCGCATTGGTCCGCGGATGTATGAGGCGATCCGCGAAGCCGCCGAGTTCCAGGGACCGGTCGGGCAGGGGGTTGCTGAGATGAACGACCTTCGTGGCTTCTACGGACGGTTGGCATCCAGCGATCCCGCTGACAACTCGCTGCGCGTAGCCGATCCCGACTCCAAACCCCCGGCGCTCGTGAAGATCACACTGCCGCACTTTGTCGGCCGAGGCGGTTCCTGATGCCTCCCAGGGTCCGCCGCAGCGCTCCCAAAGCCGGCCGCCGGCTGGCGCCAGGACAGATCGCTGAAGAACTTTTCTGCCTCGATCCGGACCGGGACGAACGCGCACCGCAGCTGTGCGCCGAAACTCTCCTGACGCTCGTGCAGAACAACTACGAGGCTCCTGCCAACGCTGGCGACCTTCAGAGCCCGAAGCGCCAGCGTTTCGCTGTCCGCAGTCTGGCTCTGGGGGAAAATTTCCTTGGAGGTCGCGACGACGGCCGCGCCGGCGATGACGAGACAACTCCAGCTGACTACGGCGCCAGCCTCGCCGCAGGCGAACAGATCCGCGGTTCAGCTCAACTCAAGCTCGCCCAGATGACTCTGCAGGGCCTCGTTGACCCAGACACGCAGAGGGGACAAAAAGGGGCCTGGCTGATGCGGCCCTTCCACGAGTCGCTCCTGTGGTACGACGCTCGCCGGCTAGGGCCGAACAGCTCGGAGTACTCGGTCCGCAAGGTCTACATGCGTGGCAGCGGCATCACACTGGCGCGGCTCCTTCTCGACCCAGCCGACCCCGAGGCCTGCAGCCTCGGCAGGCGAGCCGTTGCCGCCATACGGGAGGCGCTGACCGCGGCCAGCCCGCTCGCCGACATCAGCGACAAGCTGGAATCACCTCGATTCGGCGACTCATACCCCAAAGTGGCGCGCCTGGAGCAAGACGAGCTAGACGCCTGGGAGAAGGGAGGAGACCACCGGATTGCCGGCCTCGCTACTCGGCTCTGCCGGCACGCCGAAGGGATCATGCACCAAGGTGGCGCAAGCGGTCCAGCACGCCTCTGGCAGCTGCGGACGGTGCTCGCGCTAGACCTCGCGGTTCATGCGCTGCAGACAGCCTGGACGGTCACCGACACGGAGCTGGAAGACCGCTTTCTGCTGCTCAGCTTCAGCGGCACCCCGCGCAGCACCGACCCCGTTCGCCAGCGCTCCGAGGATTCCTACCGTCACGCGCGCATCCGGCTGAGCGAAGCCACCGTACGGACCCTCGCACGGCGTATGCGCGAGCTCGGCGGCGAACGCGGCGTCGACTGGGCGTCGGAATTCGAGCCCAGGAGCGGTCTGAGCAACAGCGACGACGAGAGCATCAGCACCCAACTCAGCAAGCTGCGCCGACCGGCCGACCAGGAGACCTACCTACGATTGGCGCGGGCGTCAGTCGAAAACGCCAACTACAACCGCGCCGAGGACGGGTTCCGCGTCCTGCTCCAATCCGTCGGGCTGCTGGCGGGCACCCGGTACCGCTACCTAACCGCGACGCCCGACCTCCTGGCCGCTCTCGTGGGCGCCTTGTCGGCCAGAATGCCGATGCCGAGCCGAGACTTCTTCGCCGCCGTCCGGCAGGAATGGGGACTTGTGATCAACCAGGAATCAGCAGCCGACACCGCCCTCAGCGCACAGCTCGACGGCGCAGGTCTTGAGCGCAACGCCCGCAGAGCGGAAAAGCTCATGAGCGACTCAGGACTTGCGCTCGGCCTCTCTGACCGCACCACCATGGTGGGCGAACGCGCAGCGCGGAGCCGCTCGTGAGCACTCGTCTCGGCTCAGCGCTGACCGAGCACATTCGCCGCAAGCTGACCGCCAGCGACAGCGGCTATGTACTAGTGGAGGGAGTTTCAGCGTCCGTTGCTGAAGGCATGGCCAGGACCTGGGACGAGACGCTCCCGCAGCTGGCCATCGTGTCAACCCAGCCCCAGCGTTTCGGCGAGCACGCGCTGGGGGAGGTCTCAGGAACCCGCCTACGCAACCGCCGCGACACCCGGGGTCTCGTACTCGTCCTGTGCGACGGCGAACAAGTACCGGACCGACAGTCGCTGAACCTCTTCGAGTCGGTGTCGCCGAGCGTCCTGCTCGATACCCCTGAAGGCATGGGCATCCTTTCCCGCCAGCAGCCGGCGGTCGACCTCGACGGCCCCGCCCGCGCCGTCCGCGAGGCAATCAACCAGGCCGACGCCGCTACTCGTCCCAGCGCCACCGCGGTCGCCACATACCTCGACCGCGTAGCCGCCGGCGAGGATGCCCTCCGAGCACTTCCGGCACTGGGCGCCTTCACCGACCAGTCGCCGAGCGGCGACAGGGCAGACTCCGACCGCATCGGCGACAACCTGAAACTTGCGGCCTCGCGCACCAGCGAAGGCATCCTCAAGCCATCTGCCTATCGGGACCTGCGCAAGCGGACCGAGCGAGTTCTCGGGCGCCGTCCGAGCCTGTCGGAAAAGTCTGCCCTCGCGGACGCCACTGACCGAGTCATGACCATGCTGCAGTCAGGCAGCACCGAGCTGCTTACCGCCCTCCACTTCGGCGAAGCGCGAGAGATACTGGAGCAGCGCCCACAGGACCTCGTGTCAACAGTCCTCCAAGAGATCGACGCCTATAGGGCGGGCGTCATCCCAGGTAGCCAGGCCTCGGGCTTGCCGTGGCATACCTACGAGTCGCGAGCTGAAGCGCTACGGCGCGGAGCCACTCAGCGCGAGGCAGCCCGAGATCTCTGCGATCTTGACGACGCCCAACAACTACGCGTCTTTTCCCGCCCCACACGTAACAAGCTGGAACGCCTGATGCGGGACAAGTCGGTCAAGGGCAGCAGTCCGTCGTGCCCGGAAGCGGCGTTCATCCGTGCAGCCCAACAACTCGGCGGCCTCATCGATCGCGTCGAGGTACTGCGCCCTCTGCTGCCCAGCGGCACGTCGGCCGCAAACAGAACTGGAGCCGGCAACATCCTGACCCTGGCGTGCGCACGCCTTCGGCTCGGGGCACTCATGCGTCAATGGAGCGGGGCAGGCGGTGAAGTCGACGGTCTCCTACTGAAGGCAGCCAACGACGACGACCTCCCGGACTTGCTTTCCAGTTTCGGCGACGCGGGTCTTGCATCGGGCGCGACACTGCCATCGCTGCAACTGCGCCTTGGTGACATTCATGGGAACACAGTGCAAGTCGACTGGCACCCCGATCTGGACGATGCGGCCATGCTCCGTGCAGCGCTTCTCTTTGCCGAGGCCCCCGCGCTGACTCTCCAGCTCAACGAGGAGCCCACCCTGCACGCGTTTTGCGGGCCCTTCAGCGCGACGGCAGCCACACAGGCAGTGCCGAACGTCCTGCTGTCCGTTGCGCGCGCGCTCCAGTCGGCTGCTCGCTCGTTGCTGAACTCCGGAATAGACCCACGCGCGCTGTCCACGTGGGTTGACGAGTGGACGGCGGCGTGCGCCGATCGAGAGGCCGCCGGTGACGCCACGAGCGCGGAGGCCTTGGCGTTAGCCGGAGCCGTCCGCGGTGGAGACCGCGCGGCGGCACTGACGACGCCCCGAGGCGCAAACCGCGGAACCCAACAGTCATAGGGGGCAGCACACAACCCCCAGCCCTGCGCCCGCGATCCCGGCTGACCCCGAACCGTCCGCGCCCGCGCACCCCGCGTCTGCGCACATCGAGACGGCGACCTCAGCTAGCCAGGACGATACTGCACGCACGCTGGCGACTCCTGGTGGCGGGGTGTCCTTCAACGAGCGAGAAGTCCAGGCTTCCGAATACCGCGTTAGTGAGTTCCACCCGCCGGTACTCGGGTGGGATGCCACGAGCGGTGAAGAGCTGCGCTGGCAACCAGCAGGCCCGGGACAACATGTGCTCCAGAACGGGCACGTCGAGATCTGGGGATCGTCGGGCATGGGAAAGACGCAATTTGTGATGAGTCTGCTCGCCCAGCTGGCACACCACGGTGGCAGCCGATTCGGGATTGTCGACTTCAAGAACGACTACAGTGGCGCCACTGGCTTTCCCGCCTTCGCTAACTCAGAATTCCTCGACCTATGGAACACGGGCGCGCCATATAACCCGCTCGCACTTGAAGACACCAGTAGCCGAGCGATAACCACGGCTGTCATCGAACTGCGTGATGCCGTCGATGAAGCTACCAAATCGTTCACCCGGATGGGCAACAAGCAGCGCGGCAAACTCGAAAAAGCCCTGCACAAGGCCTACGAGACCTGCCGAGCCGAAGGGCGCTGGCCGACGCTGCTGACTCTCGATGACCTGCTCGACGACGATCTCGCTGCCGTACTCGGTGACCTCACCCGGCACGAGCTGTTCCGATCCGGTGAACCGCTCGGCACAGTCATCGACCGCAACGTCGTATTCGGGTTGTCGACAATCCCAGGCAACGGACAAACCACCGTATTGGCGGCAGGCTTCATCCTCTCCGCCCTGTTGCTCAAGATTCAGAACCTGCCACCAATTCCGAACACCATCAGCTACGTCACCGTTGTCGACGAAGCACACCGCGTCAGGGGCTTCCGAGCGATTCTAACCATGATCCGAGAAGGCCGGTCGAAAGGACTCTCGGTGATCCTTGCGACGCAGCAGCCACTCGACCTTCCCGAAGTCGTTGCCACCAACGCCCAGAGTAAAATTTGCTTCGGCCTTCCCGACGCAACCGTAGCAACCATGGCCGCCCGCAAACTACAGCCGAACAATCCGAGGCTCTCCGAACAGATCCGGACCCTCGGTGTCGGAGAAGCCTTCGTCAGTCTGGGGGGTGCAGCACCCTCGCTGGTGCGCATGACGCAAGCCCACCGCGATGCCCAAGAGCTAGGTTTACCCTCGCTCCGGCGGGCTGACTGATCGACTAGCGACACGTCGACGCCCGACCTCCTGGTTAAGCCTGCGGGACACGTCACAGTTTCCCTGAGCGGACAGAGCATTGCCAACACCTTGGTTTGATTGGTGATTCTGCGTGCCAGGAGTCGCTAAAGGCCGAGTGGGTTTCGTCAAGTGATTCGACCCCTCCGTCCTCACGGATTTTGGCCCCCGTGGAGTGGGACGCCAGCGGCGCAAAGCAACTCCGGCGCGACGTGGCACGATCTCGCAAGTGACCAGCAGACTCGCCACGGCGCAGCACCTGCGCGACCTCGCGCGGCTGCGCCGCGTCCGCGACCGGATCGCCCGGAAGTACCCGCAGCCGCTGGAGGTCGAGGCGCTCGCCCGCGTACATGACCGCTCGTCCACCCAGGGAATCAAGACCGTGCTGCATCCCGTGTCCGACCTGGCGACGGCCAAGGCGGTGTACGCCGCCCTGCCCGGCGTACCGCCGCAGACCGACGGGTCCTACTACGTCGGCTTCGACGCCGCCGGTCAGCACATCGGGCTGGTGCCGGGCAGTGGACCGCAGGGCATGACCTCGCCGGTGGCCTACTGGTACGTGCCGGACCTCTATCCGATGAGTCTCATTAAGCCAAAGAGATAAGTCGAACTGTGGCGGTGGTGGCCGAGTCCGCGGCGGATCCCCTAGCGAGGGATCCGCCGCGCCGCGGTATTGATGCCGCCGGAGGTCACCGCCTGGTGAGCGCCGGCTGTTTCATCGTTACCGATTGGCCGGTCGACTTCACATTCTCATGCAGGTACCCGATCGGTGTAGTCGATCATTAACTGGGCAATCGCTTCCTCATCAATGAAATGCCACGCTGGCGGTCTTCTCGCGCTCGGGTATCGGCCGCCAACATCGCCTCGACAGAGCGCGGGTACGGCAAGTTGGTGGTTGACGTCTTCGCAAAGAGTGATCACCCAAACCGTGAGATCTCCGGAAACATCGGAGCCTCGTAATCAACGCACCAACGAGCCACGGTCGCGGGACTCCTTGGCCTGATGCCGGCACCAACAAACTCCACGGGGATAGCTGTAATCGCGGTGCTCGGTGCGTTGAAGAAGCACTGGTGCTACGGCGCCGTAATCTCTATCAGCTCCTGCTGAAGCGGTACTTCACGATCTCATCGAGGACCGCGGGTAGATCCTCGGACGGGTCCGCCAGTTCCCGCAGTTCTGCGAAGCGGCGGTTGTACCGATCGACCTCTACCTGGTCGTCCCGGACGATGCTCTCCCGATCCGCGCCCTCAAGGTAGACGAGGTCAGGCAGGTCGGCGTCCTGGAACTGCAGAATGGTAAAGGCGCTGCCAAGTCCGGGGTGGGCGCCCTTAGAAAAAGGCATGAAGTGCAGTGTAACTCTCTTGTGTCTAACGAGTTCCTTCAGCTTCTCTATCTGCTCGCGCATGACCTTACTGCCCCCAACGGGCCGACTGACGGTAGCCTCGCCGATGATTACGTCGAGGTCAGGGAAGTCGTCGCTGTCCAGCATTTCCTGCCGCAGCAGGCGACCCTGTACCATGGCATCAATCTGGTCGGGATTAGATCCTAGCTGCTTCAATAGCGCACGGGCGTACTCCTCGGTCTGAAAGAGGCCGGGGATGAGCGTCGGCTCGTATTTCTCAATAAGCGTAGCTGCGCGCTCGTTGGCGAATAGGTTGAGCGCGGCGTTGGAGTAAACCCCCTTATATGTCTCCCATTCATCTGGCTGTCGAGCGGCTTTTGCGATCTCCACAGCCTCTGCCACGCGATCATCATCCGCACCGTACTCCATCAGTAACAGACGTACATCAGCAGGCGCAGCAGGTGTAACTCCCGCTTCGATGCGAACGAGCTTGCTTTGTGACCAGAGCACCCGTTCTGCGGCTGCCTTCTGTGTGATTCCTCTCTGCTCGCGCTCTTGACGGAGGATGTTGCGCACCTTGCGCCTCATCACTTCTGGCGGATCCGTCGCCACGTCGTTAACCACGACCACTCAGTCCTCCTTCTGCGCTCCGACGCCACGGCGCCGTGCCTCTAGGCTCCAAGGTACAAGGCAGGCTGCAGTCCATCGCTTCGTCAGCGTATAAGATGGTAGAGTCGCTCATGACGAAACTCACCCTGGCTGTAGTCACACTGCTCGTAGCTCACGAGCTACAGTCTACAACGACAAGTACCAGCATGATACTTAGCAGACGCTAATCCGATGTGGTGGTGTCAGGCAGACAGCGACAGGCGAGATGCCTTGGGGGCAGGCGTACCTCGGCGGATCGCTTCTTCAAGGTCAGGGGGTTCCTGTGCCGATCGATCAGCCGCCTGGTTCACCTGATTCAGCCGGGCGCGAGTCGTACGACACCCCTCTGCGTGAGATGCCGGACGGCCAAGTCCCCACCACCACGCACCAGCCAACCGAACCAGTTCCGGCTCCCGCGCCGGCAGAACCTATCAGCTGGCTTTGGGTGGACACCCACTTCAAGCTCATCGCGTACGTACTCGCCGACAAGGACCGCGTCAACCGCGTTCTGAAGATCTTCCGCTGGGTGGTGGCGTCCGTGATCCTCCTGCTGGCGGTTGTCCTCGCACTGGCCGTCCTTGCACCCGAAGCCCACGTTTTGATGAAGTTCGCCGACGCCACTCTGGGTGTAGGAGCGTCCGGCTGTACCTTTGCCTATTTGAGGCGACGCTGGGCGCGCAAGTCGACCGGGAAGGGGCAGCGCAGGCCGACGGGCGGCACGAAGGCGTAGTCACCGCTGCTGTGGCGAGCTCGTACGGGCGCTCCACGTCTGGGACCTTGCCGGTTTTACGGCTCTCCTACAGGATTCTAGTCTTCAACCAACTGCCTTCGTAGGCACGCCGGGGCAATAGCGCAAGCCGCATCGCCACGCTGACGCCCGCCAGGTCCGCTTCATCGGCTCTACTCAGCTGACCGATTATCGATCGGCGGTAAGGCGAGCCTTGGTCGAGGGGACTTGGGAAGCAAACCCATCGCGTGGCGGCTCTATCGATAAAGCATCAGCCCTCGTCGCGCGCCACGCCACCTCCTGCGCCTAGCGCACGTCCTCGATATCCACCGTGCCACAGCACTGGCCACGCGGTCCAACCGAGGATGACTAGAACGATTGCTGACAGTCATTCTTAGAACTGGAAGCGACACCAGTCCAGCGATTAACGGCGTGGTTACTAATGGGCTTCAAATCACTTTGGGCTTGGCGATCCTCGACACGCCGATCGGTTCATCAAGAGTGACCAGACTAGATCGCTCAATGCACGGGTCCGACTGGCCGCCTCTTGCTACGGCAATAAAGGCGAGCCACTGGGAGCGAGGGAACACAAGAACTGCGCCATAGGGGTTTTTGGAATTACGAATATAAACACTTTCTTTAGCTGTGAGGCACTCGATGCAGTCACCGAATCCACTGAAGGTACTCTTGCGCCACCGGGGTGGCGTCTCGTCTCCGTCCATGATGGCCCTTCTCAGCACCCCTCGCCGAGAGGGCCTGTCGCCTACTGTGCATGTACCTGCCTGCAGTATCCTACCGTCCTTGGTCGTTAGGGGCTTGAACTCGAGCCAAGTCGTCTCCTCACGCGATCATGTGGGCCTGTGCGAATGTAACCGGCACCGTGTCGGTCGATCACTCGGAGGGCGAGCGCAGTGGCTACCTGCATGTGCGTCGGTGGTCGCGGTCAGGGTGCAAGAGCCGGTTATGGGGCGCGGAGTAGAAGATTGCGGCTTTTGTCCGTCCTAGGTCAAGACCTAGGCCTTGAATGCGGCAGCCGGTGATCAATCCTTTGAGTTGATGCGGCACAGGTGATAACTCATCTGGCCGCCATCGAGCGCGGGACGGCAGCAGGGTCGCCACCTGGGCGCGACGGGTCCGGTTGGTGAACCCGACGACGACGAGACAGCCGTCGCATAGGGCGCCGACCCGAGCCGTGACCCAAAAGTCACCAAACCGTAGGGCTGGGGCCCTCCGACTGTCCTCGAAGGTTGGTCACGCGACCCGCTCAAGGCTGGGCTCGCAACGACACAGCCCTGAACCGCCGGGCGGTTGAGCACCCGCCCCTTGTGATAGATACGGTCGAAGCACCCCAGGTCCAGATCGATGTATCCTGTGGAGGAGTCGTCCACGGTAACCACTGTCGCTGTGGCACACCTGTGGCCGGCGTCAGCGCATCCCTGCTCTGCCCGACCGCATCCAGTCGCGACGTCACCCTTCAACCCGGCCACCTGCCTCGCGGTCCTAGACGCAACCTGTTCATATACTTTTTGAGCGCTACGCACGGCGAGACTAGTGCGCCGGATCTTCGGTTGAGCGGCTCGACGAGTAATTTGGGTCTATGGAACCCTTGCGCCTGGCGCATGTGGAGGTCAGACTTTGACGACAACCAACCCTCGGGGTGAGGCCATGTCTGCACATCCAGCGGCCCCCACAGAGGAGCTGTTGTCTTCCACCCCGTCTATACTCGTCGTACTGGCCTACTTCTGGGCTTACGCTGTGGTCGCAGGGTCGGTCGCGTTGGTTCTCGGAGAAGCGGTAGCTACTATGGCCAGCGCCATCTTGCCCGCAGGACCAACGAGGATTGCTACCATTGCGGCTCTGGTCCTTGGCGCGGGTGCCGTGCAAGAGAATGCCTTCGTCCGCCTTGTTCGGCGGCACCGTCACTGAGCCTGGTACGTGCACAAATCTCTTGTGAAGGCGGTCGAGATGCACAGGTGCCCTGCTGAGTTGTACAATAGATCACATCAAGGATGTCGATCGGTAACATCTGAGACTTCGCTTGTGTAACAGATGTGAAACTCGCGCTGTCACAAATTTCAGGAATCGTTAACGCTAGGTTCTCTGAGTAGTTCGGGATTTTTCATGATCTCGACGACGTGTCCGAGACTGGATAAGTGAGTGTGGACCGTTCCCGATCTTGTAGACAGTCGGTCAGGGCGGCCACCGCCACCGGAAACTGGTCTTACGGACGCCATAACCGGGGTCGAGCGCAACTGGTCATCGATCCCCGAGATCAGCTTGGCCTCCACCACCCCACCCGCAGCCGAGAGATCTTTGATCAACACCGAGCCCAATGCCCTGGAGTTGCCACAACTGCATCGGCCCGGGGTCTTCCCACCGGCGGTGCTCCTCCCGGCGACGCTTACGCGCGATCGCGCTGACCAAATGATGGCGAACCAGCACCCGATACACCGTCGAGCGCGACGGCAGTGGATCGACTCCCCGCCGGCGCAGCTCATAAACCAGCCGGTGGGTCCCCACCGGAGATGGGTCCGGCGCAGCTCGCACACCCGAGCCCCAACTTGTGCGGCCAGCTGCCTTGGATGGTGATGCGGGAGATGCGACCAGTCGGTCAACCCCGGCAGGCCTTCATGCCGGTAGCGCCCCAGCCAGACGTGCACCGCCTTACGCGACAGCCCATAGCGCTCGGCGGCCTCAACAAGAGAAAGGCCGCCGCAGACGACCTCCGTGACGGCGTGATAACGCTGCTCCACAACGCTCAACTCCACGAGCATCGACCCCAGCCTCCTCCACACGACCCCAGTAGCGCGAAGCAGACCCGAGGACGGCAGTGTTACCCATCATTTGAAGCCGGTGTGTCACCCATAAATCGGAGTCGGATAGATGTCTCGTTCCGGGCGGTGAGGACTTTCCTTTCTCGGGTCAAGGCGGCCTTCGGCCGCCGCCGCTGATCGCCGGCCCGGTCCGGTCCTCGCTCCGCTGCGGGCGGCCGGCCCGGTGGCGGCGCACGACAAAGGCCCGATGACCGAGGATGAAACTCCTCAGCTATCGGGCCTATCGTGATCTGATTAGCCGCTGGGTTACGTCCGGGCCGGCCTTCTCCGCAGCCCACCCTCTTCACAGTCGATCGCCACCGGTAAAGGCCGCTGACGCGTCCCTGACGGGATCACGCTACGCGTGAGCCTTGACCGCCGACGCCCGACCGTAAGGATTGGCCACTACGAAGGCAGGCCCTCAGAATGATCATCCGGGGTTCTCCGATGGGGTAATCAGCGCCAGATACGCATGCTCCGCGGTGACCTCAGCTGTGCACGCCGCGGCGAGGAGCGCATGAGCCAGCTGGTCTCCGCCGTTAGGCTCAGACAGCCATGACGCCGCTGCGTCGACTACTGCAAGGCGTTGCAGCGCGGAGAGCCGGGTTTCGCGTTCAGCGAGCACCGCTACCGCATCCAGCCGTTGCCGACTTGGCGCTGTCTGACCACCTCGCTGCATCGGCATGACCGGCTCGGGCTCGCCGAGTACAGATGCGGCCAGATCTAGCGTGCGAGACAGCTCCAGCTCGGTGAGGATCGGGCGCGGTGCCCGGTGAAACACCCGGGAGATCGCCGACCACTCCTCCAGTACTCGCGCCACTGATCGTGCTCGCCACGGCGCCAAGCGCAGCACCACTGACGGCGACTCCTCATCACCTAGCACGAGCGTGCCGCCGTCCAATTCCACCATCTCACCGTTGTTCAGGGTTAGCCGAAGCCGGTCAGGATCGAACTGCGTAGCCTCTGCCATCGGGTCGCCACCCTCCATCTCAGGGTTGGGGATCAAGGTCAGGGCGGGTGCTGCAACACCTGCCCTGACCGCCTACTCAGTGGTGGAGTCGGCACCATGGATCACACCGGCTCCACCAGCACAGCACCAGGTCCCGCCGCTAGTCAGTCCGGCCTCTCTCTAGCTGGTCCCCGGCAACTCGGGGACGGGTTGCGCTACAGCAGTAACGCTGCAACGCCGAGCAGCGCAGAGGGAGCAGAAAGGGAGCGAAACCGCTGATACTCGTTGACGGCCAGCCTCATCAGATAGCAGCTGAACTGCGTAAACGCGCGTGGGACGGCACTGGTCGGCAATGGCCGATAAGGCGGATCACGCTTTGCAAGGCGGGGGTTGAGGGTTCGAGTCCCTTCGTCTCCACGAAGTTTGTGACAACGTCCGCCCAGGTCAGCGCCTTGGTCCTGTGTTTATGCCCGTCGCATCAGTCTGTCATCGGCTCTGGCGTGCCCCATACGTAGGGCTTGCTGGACGTAAACATTCACGTGGTCGGCCAGATGATCGACTCCTGGGCGGGACGGAAGCTGTAAGCGAGGCCTGTCACGGTCGGCGTGAGGTGGTCCCGGTCGGCGTGTCGTGTTGATCTAGGTCGGGGCTGTGGTGATCATGCCTGAGTGACCGAGTCGCCGCCGCTTGCGCCGGAGTGCGAGTCGTGCGCGTCTCGGGACGTGGTGATCGCTGCGCAGGCGAAGGCGATCGAGGTGCTGACCGCGGCGAACGCGCGGCTGGTCGAGCGGGTCACGGCGTTGGAACGGATCGTGGGCCGCAACAGCGGGAACTCCTCGATGCCACCATCGTCTGATGATCTTCCGGGGAGGAGCAAGCCGCAACCGAAGCCAGTGAAGGGGTCGGGGCGCAAGCGGGGCAAGCAGCCGGGTGCTGCGGGCAGTTCGCTGCCGTGGGTGGCGGTCCCTGATGAGCACGTGGCGCACCGCCCGCACGGCGCCTGCGGGTGTGGGGCGGATCTGGCCGAGGCGACCGAGGTGGGCGTCGAACGCTCCCACCAGACCCATGATCTCCCCGAGATCCACGTCACGGTGCGCCAGCACGACGTGTACCGGGTCCGCTGTTCGTGCGGACGCGAGCATGTCGCCACGCTGCCCGCCGGGGTGTCGTCGGCCCCCAGCAGTCATGGGATGAATCTGCGCTCGCTGGTGGTGTACCTGCTGGTCTACCAACACGTCCCGGTGGGGCGCTGTGTGGAGCTGATCGGCGATCTCATCGGCGGGGCCGGCCCGTCGAGCGGCTTCGTGCACGGCATGCTCGCCCGGTGCGCGGCCGCGGTGCGCCCGATCGTCACGCTGATCAAAACGTTGATCACCTCGGCGTCGGTGGTCGGGTTCGACGAGACGACCCTGCGCGTCGGTCCGGCCGGGCGCAAGCGCTACATCCTGTCGGCCTCCACCGAGGACTACACCGCGTTTCACCTGGGTGGGCGGGACCTGGCCTCGTTCCGGGAATTCGGGATACTGCCCGGCTTCGCCGGGGTGGCCGTTCATGACCGCTACCAGAACTACTACAACCCGGCCTGGAAGCAGCTGGCCGGGCATCAGGCGTGCACCGCTCATCTACTCCGAGACTTCACCGACGCCGCGGAGTCTCACCCCCGCGCGGCGTGGCCCGAGCAAGCCCAGCGCGCGCTGCGCGGGGGTGATCCACGCCTGGCACGACGCCCGCGACACCGACCTGCCGGCGATCCCAGCGCCCACCGCTGACCCGCTGATCAGCGAGTTCCGCCACGCCACCCGGGTCGGCCTCGCCGAAGTCCGGCCGATCCCCGGCCCGCGCAGCTCCACCGCCCAGCGGCCCGGACGGACCCTGCTGGAGTTCTGCCGCGACCACGAAAGCGACGTCCTTGCCTTCTGCACCGACACCCGGATCTGGCCCACCAACAACCTCAGTGAACGCGACCTACGGCCCGCCAAGACCCAACAGAAGATCTCCGCTCGGCTCACCAGCGAAGACATCACCCAAGACCGCCTGGACATCCGCAGCTACATCGACACCATCCGCAAACACAAAGCCGACGTCATCACCAGCATCCGCGCCGCGCTGACCGGCGACCCCTGGCAACCACCGATCCCCGCGCCAACCTGACCACCACACCCAGCCAACTCACCCCGCCGAGCTCCCAAACACGGCGGGATCCCAGCCATGCCCGCGACCAGGGACGTGAATGTTTACTGCTGGACGTGTGGCTGATCGCATCAGCGATTTGCTTGTCACGACTTCGGGTTGCGTGCTGGTAGATCAGCGCGGCTCGCATGGACGAGTGCCCTATTCGTGCCATCAGTTCCTTGGTGCTGGCACCCCAGTTGTATCTGCCGGTGGGCACCTGCACCGACGTGCCCGCGCTGACCGCCGACCCGTTCCGCACCCCCGGGGAGCTCTACACCCTGCTCGCTGAGGCGGGCCGGGAGCTGCGGTGGATCGAGCACGTCCGGGCCACCATCCCCACCCCGGATGCCACCACCACCCTGCACATCCCCACCGGCCTACCGCTGCTGATCACCCGCCGGGTGGCCACCGATACCGATCGGCGACCCCTGGCGATGGAAGAAACCCGCCGCAGCGCCGAAGACACCCAACTCTCCTATCCCCAAACTCCCAGCACCGACTAGATCACCCACCACCCGACACCGCACGGCCGGGTTGGCCTGGCTCGTGGTGGCACGACGAGTCGATGAACCCGTCGGGTTCGCTTTCGGCTACCGGCTTCGGACCCAAACACAATGGTGGGAAGGCGCCCTGACACCACTACCCGATGAGATCACTGCTGAGTATTCGAGACGGACATTCGCCATCATCGAGATAGCCGTGAGGGAGCCCTACCGGCAGCGCGGCATTGGCCGCTTGCTGCATACTCACCTCACTGCTGGGCTGTCCGAAGAGCGGATCACGCTGACTGTCCGCCCTGACGCTCCCGCGCCGCAGCGCGCGTATTGCTCGTGGGGCTACCGATCAGTGGGTCAGATCCAGCCCTTCCCCGGCGGCCCGGTGTACGACGCGATGATCAAACCACTCGCCGCTCCGGCGGACCACCACAGTGACCTCGGCCATTAACGGATTGGCTGATCCAATGATCGCCGACGGACCCCACCGCAAACGCCCGTTACGGTGGACACTGAGCGTGACAAAGTATGGGGAAGCAACCGCCGGCTGGGACGCCCCTCAGCACAGCGGTGGGCGAATGCCCGCCGCAAGCAGCTTGCGGGTTAGGCTGGTCAAAAGGCCACAAGATGCGGGATGCGCGCATGACATGCGCATATTCAGGAGGTGACAAGGCCGATGGTGACCTTCGGTGACACGCTGCGGCGGTTGCGCACCGAAGCCGGCCTCAAGCAGGGTGACCTGGCCAAACTGGCAAATTGGAGCCAAAGCCAGATTAGCCGCGCCGAGCAGAACCTGTTCAACCCCGACGAAGCGACCGTCGTGCACCTTGATCTGGCACTCAACGCCAACGGCCAGCTCATCACCGCATATGCAAACGGGACAGCACCCGGTGCGGGACTAGTCCACCCTGGACGTGATCCGCTGGTCTTCAGCGACCTCCTTCGCAAGATCCACCGCACTGACGTCGGTCGTGACACCATCGACCAACTCACCGTCATCACCGAGCAATTGTGCTGCGAGTATGTCTCTCGCCCACCAGACGAGCTGCGCGACGATGCACACCATCAGCTCGAATACGTCCAACGGCTGCTCGAAGGGTCGACGCGGCTGGGTGAGCATCGAGAACTACTGGTCATCGCCGGGTGGCTATCACTCCTGATCGGCTGCGTGAACTACGACCTCGGCCTGGCCCGACACGCCGAGACCGCCAAAACCGCAGCCTTCCAACTCGGCCGCGAGGCCGGTCACGGGGAAATCGTCGCATGGTCATTCGAGATGAGCGCGTGGTTCGCCCTCACCCAAGGCCGCCTGCGATCGGTCCTCGACTACGCCGACGCCGGAATCAAAGCCGCACCCCACGCATCAGTCGCCGTGCAACTCGCCGCCCAAGGCGCCAAAGCCCACGCCCGCATGGGCAACCCCAGTGACGTTCGCCGCGCACTAGACCATGGCTTCCGTTTGCTCGACGGCCACGAACACCCCACCCGACCAGACAACCACTTCGTCATCGACCCCACCAAGTGGGACTTCTACGCGATGGACTGCTACCGCCTCGGCGGCGACAACACCCGAGCAGCCGAACACGCACAGGAAATCCTCCGCCTATCCCAACGGCCCGACGGCAGCGACCGCAGCCCCATGCGCGCCACCGAAGCCCGACTCACCCTGTCCATCGTGTCCCTGCGAGACGGCGACATCGACCGTGCCACAGACTGGGCGCGCAAGGCATTCAACGCCGACCGCAAATCCGTCAACACCCTGTCCATGGTCACCGATGAGCTGCACCACGAGACACGCAAGCTGTTCGGCGACGATCCCGCGACCAACGCACTTAACGAGGTTATCGCGTCCTTCTACACATCGATCTCCGAGCGATAGCCGACAGCTGTCGGTCGAGAGGGTGGTGGTGGGCGTGACGACGGATGGGACGGTAATGGCGATGCTGAGGGTGGCGCTGGAGGAAGCGCGGCTGGGTCCGGCCGAGTGCGGGTATTCCGATCGGGGCGGCTCTGTTCGGCCCGGACGGCGGACTCTTGGGGCGCGGCCGCAACCGCCGGGTACAGGACGGTGACCCCTCGATGCACGCCGAGACAGCGGCCTTCCGCGCGGCCGGTCGGCTGCGCGGCTAATAGACAGATTCCCAAGCTCTAGACGCGGGTTCGATTCCCGTCACCTGCTCCAGATAAAAGCCGAGCTCAGAGGATGTCCTCTGTGGACCCGATTTTTGTTATTGATAGCGTCAGGCGGCGCGTGCCACTTAGGTGCCATTAGCTGACCGATGGCGGCCGAGCGAAAGCACGAACGTCACCCACGCCGCCATTTGGCGCTCGGATGTGCGCCGCCAGTCATTGGGTAGATCGCACCACAGCCACGGGCAGCACGCCGGAAATCCTCCGGAAGTCCGACGTCGTCTCGCAGTTGCGGCTAGATCGCCTATTTGATCCCGACAACCATGGAGTCGGGCCCAACGAGATGCTCGACGTAGCTGTCGCGAAAGCCCGCCTCCTGCATCCAGGCACGGCAATCGGCGCCCGTGTAGTCGAACCCTCCGGGTGTCTCGATGAGCATGTTGAGACTCATCAGTAGGCCGAATGCGTTGCTGCGCCGCTCGTCGTCGATGATCGCATCGTAGACGATCAGCGCACCGGTCTCGGGCAGGGCGTCGTAGGCCTTGCGCACCAACAGGCGCTTCTCGTCGAGGTCCCAGTCGTGCAGGATGTGGCCCATTACGAGCACATCCGTCTGGGGCAGTGCGTCAGCGAAGAAATCGCCGGCGGTGAAGCCCAGCCGGTCGCTGAGCCCGAAGCCCGCGACGTAAGCGTCGAAGATTGTCCCGAGCGCGGGCAAGTCGAACCCGCCGCCGGTGATGTGTTCATGCGCGAGGGCGATCTGAACCGGCACGGCTCCCTCGGCGCAGCCAATGTCGATCACACTGCGGTGCTCCTGCCAGGGAAACTTCGCCGCGATCGCTCTCGCTGTGTCGGCGCTGATTGCGCTCATCGCGCGGGCGAACTGCGCCAGCTCTACCGGGTCGGAGTAAATCAGCTCGAAGATGTTCTTGCCGCCGCCCTTGGCCTCGTTTTGCGGGAGTCCGGTTCGCAGACCCTCCGTCAGAGACCCCCAAAAGCCGTAGAGACGCGCGTTGGCCATCTCCAGGATGCCACCCATGTAGGAGGGCTTGGCCCGATCGAGGAACAAGTCGGTGGCCGGCGTGTTGGCGTAGCGGCCGTCCTCGCGCTCGAGCATGCCCAGCGCGACCAACGCGTCAAAGAAGTCCCTCGTGCTGCGCGGGTGCAGGCCCAACCGCTCCCGCAGCGTGTCGCTATCCAGCGCGCCCGCGCTGGCCAGCTCCGAGAATACCCCTAGCTCGACGGCGCTCAGTAACGTCTTCGAGCCCCAAAACGCCATCCCGAGTTGCATAATCGCAGCGGGCGTCACCTCGGTATCCTGCTCGACCGCCGACGCTTGTACTTCGCTCACCAACGCACCCCATTTCCCGAGAAACATGTCTGTCGGCTGGCTAGCCTACGGTCGCTACCGCGACCTGCACAGCGTCAAACGGAGGTTTCCTTAAACAGTGCCAAGGGTGATCGGATCAGGCCCGATTCCGCGAGTAGTTGGCGGCTCACGCAGTGCTGTTCCATCGTGACGCCGAAGATCTCCACCGAAATTGGGAGATGTCTGTGCACTATGTAGCATGTTGGCCGGCACACACGACTCCGGCCCCCACCACCGGCCTTCAGGTCGAGGCCTCGACCACCCTCGTCCGGTCCAGAGCATCGAGGCTTGGTGCGCTCTACCCCCTCACCTATCGGCCGAATGATCTCTACCGTCGTGTCGGTGCGTCAAGGTCGAACCTGCGCGGGGACCCCTAGCCCCACACAAAACCGTCGCTACGGTCGGCCGCCACGAGGGCGCTCAGTTCAAACGGGCCGTTACGCGCTCGCCGCCCGCCATCCCAACGAGCAATGCGCGCAGGACGAGGAAGCAGGGGAAAGCAGGAAGCGGAATCCCCTTCCTCACCAGGCGCATGCAGTCGAGGGGTTCCATCACAACACCAGGCCGGTTAGGGTCGATAGCGGACCGCGCGTCGCGCACCGTATTCGCCGTGGGAAGGACGGCAGTTGTGGCTACATATCTGGTGTTCCATGAGGTCGACGACGTCGACCACTGGCTCAAATCGCCGAAACGAGATGAGCTTTTCGGGCCGAGGGGCATCACACACCGGACGTTCTGCGACCCCCAGGGTTCAAAGCGGGTCGGGCTGATCTTCGAGATCCCCGACATCGACGCCTTCCATGAGCTCTTGCAGTCCGGGGAGGCCGCCGAAGCGATGAAGTACGACGGTGTGCACCCCGAGACCATCTTGCTGCTGAGCGAGGGATAGGGCCTTGACTGCTCGGGCACCGACCGTCGTGGCCGTGGCCCGCCCGAGAAGCCGCCGGGCCGAACGCACCCGCGGGGTTAGACGTGACTTCCGGTGGGACCCGCGAGATCGGCGCCCGCCGCTTCGGTGCTGACCTCTGTCCTGCCGCCACGCGGGCAGGGCAGGAGAAGCCGCGGCCAGCGATGGGCGCTGCTGCGCACCGCGATATGACAGGGCGGCACGCTGCGAGCATCCGGTGATCATGTTCGTGCCCCTCGCGTGCCCGTTGCCACGGGGACTCAGGGGGAACCACGGACCACAACGGTCACAATCTCACTGACCTTGCACGAGAAGCTTTCTCTGTTCACAGCCAGTTATGGGCCGCACCTTTGTAAGGCGGTGGTTGAGGGTTCGAGCCCCTTCGTCTCCACGAGGTTTGACCTGCAGCCTCCATCACCGCTGGCCGGACGCACCCAGACTGCGCTTTCGCCCCGGACTACACCATGGAGATGCGGGTTCGTCGGGTGCTTCACGTTCGTGTCCGGGGGTGTCCGGAAGCGGCGCGGTGGGCAGACGTGGAAGGGTCGCCGCTGCCGTCGGCGTCGTGGTGGAAGCGTCGGTAGCTGTAGACCAGCAGCGCGAGTATCACGATGCCGGACACAATCAGGCTCGAGCCGGTCGCCACGCCGCCGAAGGGCAACGATGGCACCAGGATCCAGGCGAGGCCAGCTGCGGCGAGCACCACGCCGCACAGCGCCGTTGCGCTGATCCGCACCGGTGAGGCGACACTCTGTGCGGCGGACCGCATCGCCTGCCTGCGTACCGGCCCGGTGAGGCGGCGCGCCCACGGATACTCGTTGGCCAGCAGCACCAGGCCGCCTAACAGCAGCAGCAGGCCTGGGCCCGGCAGGATGAGCAGCCCCACGCCCACCACACACAGCGCTACCCCCGCCACGGTGACGAGCACGCGGCGCACCAGCCCGCCCTTCCGCTCGCTCTGGTGATTGTCCTGGTGCACCGCAGCGCCCATCGGCGTCCCTCCATCTGGGGTCACGAACGGCTACCCGCGATCCGCGGTATGCATACCTTCGACGGACCGTTACCTCATAGCTAGGCTAGGCCGGTGTCCGCCGGAAAGGTGCTCGGTGATCCGGCGCGGCTTGCGGCGGTCGCCAGGGTGCTGCCCGTGGCGCAGGCCTGCCGGCAGGCGCTGGATCGGCTGGCGGAGCTGGCCGCGACTGTGATGGACGCACCGATCGGCATCGTCAACGTGATCGACTTCCAGCAGAATTTTGTGGGCATGGTCGGCCTCGGCGAGCCGTTCGCGACATCCCGGGTAGCGTCGATTGACACCGGTTTTTGCCCGTCCACGTTCTTCGCGGGTAGTCCGCTGTACATCGAAGACGCCGCCGAGTCCGCGTTTGCTGATCATCCGGCTCGCGTCGAGTTGGGTTTCAACGCCTATGCCGGCTGCCCGCTGCGTGACGCCGACGGGCAGGTGATCGGCACCCTGTGCGCGCTCGACACCCGGCCGCACCGGTGGCGGCGGGTCGATCGCCTGGCGCTGGAGGCGCTGGCGAACTCGGTGGTCAACGAGATGGCCTTGCACCGCGACATTGACCGCCGCCAACGGCTGCTCGACGCTTTCACCGCCGCCCCGGCGGCGATCGCGGTCACTCGTGGCCCGCAGCACCTCCTGGAGTATTCCAACCCGGCCTACCGATCGCTGTTTGGCGAGCTGCCGCTGGAAGTGCCCGCCCGCGCGGCGTTGCCGCAGGTGCCGGGTGAGTTCTTCGCGTTGATGGATCAGGTGTTGGCCAGCGGTGAGGTGTACCGCACCGATGAGGCGCCGGTGACCATGCTGTGGCCTGGCGAGCAGCGTCCCCGCGAACGGTTCTTCGACTTTTCCTACTCCGCGATCCGTCGCACCGCCGGCGATGGGGTGGACCACCGGGGGTTGCTGGTGGTGGCGGTGGAGGTCACCGACCGGGTCCAGACCCGGCGTGAGCTGGAACGCCGCGTCCGCCGCCAGGAGCTGCTGGCGCGGGCCAGCGCAGCGTTGAACCGTAGCCTTGACCCGGCCGCGGAACTCCAAGAACTCGCCCGTGTGGTGATCCCCGAGCTCGCCGATCTATCGACGGTGCACGTCCTGGAACGCCCGATGCCGCCTGGCACAGACCCGCCGCTACCGGTGATCACCGACCGGGTGGCCGTCGCTGGGGTATCCGGCATCAGGATGGCTCCAAGGTTGAAAGGTCTGCGCTGGACCGGTGACGGCGACCCGATCACCGCCGCGATCCGGCGGGGGGAGCTACTACGTCAACCCATGCCCGGAGCCGGGATGCCTTCGTGGGCGTTGAGCACCGGAACGGTGGACACCTTCCTCGACGGGCTGAGCCAGGTCGTGGTCGCACCGGTGATCGTTGATGGTCTGGTGGTCGCAGTGGTGTCTTTCTTGCTCCATCACAGCCGGCCGCCGTGGAGCGAGGACGACCTGCAGGCATTGCGTCAGATCGCCCGCTACGCCGGGATCGCCTTGGAACACAGCATGACCTACCAGGCGACCCGTGAGTCGGCATTGGTGCTGCAACGCAGCCTGCTCACCGATCCGCCCACCGTGCCCGGACTGCAGATCTGTGCCCGCTACCGCCCGGCCGGCCGCGATGAGGTCGGCGGCGACTGGTACGACGCGTTCCTGCGCCGCCCTGACCAGATAGCTGTGGTAATCGGTGACGTCGTCGGCCACGACATCACCGCCGCCGCGGCGATGGGACATCTTCGGGCCACCCTGCGTGGGCTGGCGTTTGATCGCAGCGAAGGACCGGCCGCGATCCTGGACAGGCTTGCCGCCATCAACACCGGGCTCGCGATCACTCCCTTCGCGACGTTGCTCTACGCCAACCTGACCCGCATCGATAACGGCTGGACCATGCGCTGGGCCAGTGCTGGGCACCCGCCCCCGTTGCTCGCCACCCCAGGCGGTGTTCAGCTCCTGTCGGGAGCCACCGGCGCCGCCTTGGTCAGCGCCCAGACTCCGCCGCGCACCGAGGCCGAGATCACCCTACCGACCGGATCGACCCTGTTGCTCTACACCGACGGTCTGGTCGAACGTCGCGGCACGGCCCTGACCGACAACCTCGATGCCCTTGTCACCTGTGTGACCGCCGCCACGCACCACCTCATCGACCCCCTCTGCGATGATCTACTCGCGGAAGCACCCACCGACGACGACATCGCGATGCTGGCCATCCACGTTTGTGCGTAGAAGTGCCTCAGAGGTGCCTGATGTATAGTTCCGGCCGGATACCGCTTCTGTCCGATTTGCCCTATCCCCGGCGAGTCGCCGTTGTGTACTACTGACCGGAGTCAACTGTGGAACGCGTCCCGCAGCGTCGCCCGCTGCCCGCCGACGCCGGAGCGCGCCGGACACCGCATCTGGTTGGCCTGCGCATTCCCGATCCCCAGTTCCCCTCGAGGCCCTCTGCGGGCCGTCCGCCAAGCCGCCCCGCGGCGCCACCGGCTCGTGGTGGCCAACTGGCTCCTCCTGCCGCGACCGGCGGGGCGAGAGTCGAACAGCTGCGGTGGGCACGCTGCCCCGACGATGGACGCTTGCACCTGCTGCAACCCGCTGGTGTCGACCTGGCCGCCGCCAGCGGACACGCGCAGGCGCTGTGCGGCCACCGCGTGCCCATCCAAGGTCTCACCATCAACGGCGTCCCGTCGGGGGCGCTGTGTATGGCCTGCGTCATGGGCGCGACCTCGTGAGAGCACCAGCACGCTGACTCAGCTGAGGTAACCCTCGACTTCACCGGCCGGGCGGATCTCGGCGTCGTCGGGATCTTGCCCGGCGGCCGCGCGGGCCCGACGTTGCCGCAGCAGGTCCCAGCACTGGTCAAGCTGCTGCTCCAGGGACCGTAGCTGGGCGTGTTCCTCCTCGGTGCTGAGCTCTCCCCGGCCGAAGCGCTCCCGCAACTTGTGCTCGGCATCGACCAGTTCATGGATACGGCTGAGAACGCCACCTTCTTCGGCCATCTCACCCTGCCCCCTGTTCGCACGTTTCGCGCCAGCTACCGCCACGATACCGAGCCGCAGAAGGAGCTCCCGTCAGCCGGTTGTGCTGCTGGCCTCACCGGGGTCAGACGGGGCGTCGACGTCCGGCGACGTGGTGTGGCTGTCGGAAGCGTTCTGGCCGTTAACAGACGGGCCATGAGCGCCAGGAGTACCCGGTTCGCCTGGCGTCCCTGCGCCATCGGTTCCTGCCCGCAACAGTGACAGGACAGTACGGGCCGGTAACAGCTCCACGTGCTGTCCGGCGAGTTCGGCCAAGCTCATCGCATCAGACATCGGATCTCCCTAGGACAGAATGGACCGGTTACCCCGGCGTGGCAGGCACCTCACCGGTGGCAGTGACGGTTCGGCTTCATCTAAGGTGCCCATCAACACTGTCCATCGCAATCCGTAGCCACACCTAACTCTCCCCAGCAGCACGTACAGTAGTAACAGCATTCGGCGTGATCGGCGGTCCGCCGGCGCCGGCAGTCTCAGCGCGGCCACGAAAATACGGGTCCAGAAACGCTGCCAGCCCGAGGAAACTCACTCCAATCAAGACATAGCCGGACCCGATGAGGTGTTGCCACCACATCCAGTGCTTCTCTACATCATTATCCGATGGGAGCAACCAGGGTGGCCCAATGCCAAACACCCCAAGCACCGGCAGCCCGACCGCCAGCAGTTCCCACCGCCGCCAGGCCGGCGATGTAAGTAACAGCAGGGCCGGGGCAATCCACACCCAGTGGTGCGCCCAGGAAATCGGACAGATCAACAGCTCAGCCACCGCGACGGCGAGCAGTGCGGTCAACTCGTCCCCCGCCCGCCTGGCCCGGACAACGACGATCCAGGTCAACGTCACCATGACCAGGCTCAGCAGTACCCAAAGTCTGGTCACGTCCGTCCCCGGCAACGGCAACCGCTCCAGCACGCCCAGAATAGACTGATTATTGGCATAGGTCACCCGACCAATCCGGGATGGATCGAGTAGCGCACCGAACCAGTACGCTTTAGTGTCGCTGGGTGCAAGAACGAATCCCAGCAGCCCGACGACCACGAACGACGCTACGGCGGTCAGTACCGGACGCCACTGGCGACGGGGAAGAAAAAACAGCACGAAAAACGCCGGCGTCAGCTTGATCGCCGCAGCCAATCCGATCAGCAGGCCCCTCGGCCACTTCGTCCTCGGCAGCAGGCAGTCAGCAGCCACGAGCACCCCGAGTACCACATTGACCTGACCGAACCAGAGCGTCTCACGCACCGGTTCGAGCAACACGCTCATTCCGGCGACGAAGAGGCCGATCACCAATGCCACCGACCCCCACCCGTACCAGTTGGCTGATGCCATCAGACAGAGCGTGACGAGCGCGGCAAGATTGAGCACGATCACCAAGGCGATCGCGAAGGGCAGAGAGATCACAGAGAGCACGCTGAACATCACGGCCGTTATGGGCGGATATGTGAACGGCAGATCCGGCCCACCAACCGGCTGTACGAAGCGATTTACGTACAGCGGGATTCCTTGTGTCCACGCCGCGCCACCGGCCCGATAAACCCGTAGGTCGAGTTCCCATCCATGGCTTAAGCACATCCCCCAGACCAGACAGGCGGTTGTTGCCACGAGGCCGCCGATGACCACCAATCTCCCTTGGTCACCCAGCCGGATTCGGCCGGCCGTTCCCCTGACGATGAGAACCACCCCCACTGCCCACCATATCCGAATTAGCGATCAGGACCCGGCTGCACTAGCCGGGTGCCGCCAGTCCCGGCTCAGGACGCGATAAAGGCCCAGGTCTGCAGAGAAAATTCCTCTGGCCTGGGCCTTTATCATGGAGCGGGTGACGGGAATCGAACCCGCGTCTAGAGCTTGGGAAGCTCTCATTCTACCATTAAACTACACCCGCGGCGCAGTGGAGCGTAGCACGGGTGGGCGAACTCTTCCCTCGACGTGCCGTGTCTGGCCGGTCCGGTGCTGAGCGATCAGTGGGACGGCGTCCGCGTCACACCTCTCATCTCGTGGAGTTCACGGGGCGAGCCGCACCCCGGACTAGAGTGTCGGCGTGCTGCTGTCCGACCGCGACCTGCGGGCTGAGATTGATGCCGGGCGCCTGGGCATCGATCCGTTCGACGAGAAGTTGCTCCAACCCTCCAGCATCGACGTGCGGCTGGATCGCTTCTTCCGGGTGTTCGTCAACACCAAATACACCCATATCGACCCGTCGTTGCAGCAAGACGAGCTGACCTCGTTGGTGGAGCCCGAGGGTGACGAGCCGTTCGTGCTCCACCCTGGCGAGTTCGTGCTCGGGTCGACGTTTGAGCAGATCACGTTGCCCGACGACCTGGCGGGGCGACTCGAAGGGAAATCGAGCCTCGGCCGGCTCGGGTTGCTGACACACTCCACGGCAGGCTTCATCGATCCTGGTTTCAGCGGTCACATCACCCTGGAGTTGTCGAACGTGGCCAACTTGCCGATCACGCTGTGGCCCGGCATGAAGATCGGGCAGCTGTGCCTGTTCCGGCTGTCCAGCCCCGCCGAGCACCCCTACGGCAGCGCCGGCGTGGGCTCGCGTTATCAGGGCCAGCGCGGGCCCACCCCGTCGCGGGCCTACCTCAACTTCCAGCGCGTCGACACCCACCGCTGAACCGACGTCACGATTCATGCGTGGTCTTTCTGGGTGCCTGGTCACCGCGCGTCGAGCGACCGCAGGAGTCCGGGTGAAGTGAGCGCGCTCACCCGCGCTCGTGTTTGCCAACGAAAACAAGGTTCGCCGTAACGTCACGCGAACGCTTATCGATAGTACTCACAGCAGTCAGCAGTTCTTGAGATCCAGAAACGGACACTGGAGATGTCAGCACGGAGGATTTCGGCAACAGAGTCTTGCATTACATTCGAACAGCTTCTCAACGACAACGGAGGCCGGGTCGATGGCGTGCTGACAGCCAACGACAGTGTGGCCGACGCGGTGATCGCGGTGCTGCGCAAGCGTGGATTGAACGGGAAAGTCCCGGTGATCGGGCAGGGTGCCAGCCCTGAAGCTCTGAAGGAGATTCTGCGCGGCGACCAGTTCATGACGGTGTTGAATCCCGTCGACCAACTAGCCACGGCGACGGCGAAGCTCGCCGGCGCGCTAGCGAGAGGCGATCAGGCCGCCGCCGCCACCATGGCGTCGACGATCTCGACCGACCCCACTGGAAACCGCCAGGTTCGATCCGTGCTGGTGGCGCCGCTGTTCATCACGTTGGACACGGTCAAGCAGGTGACTGACAGCAAGATCGTCGACTCACGGGAAATCTGTGAAGGTGAGCTGGAACTCCGCTGCAACCAGCTCAGCATCTCCTGACGTCACGCTGCACGCACCGGCATCGACACGCTCCGACTAACCCGCATCTCGGTGAGCGGACCGAACCGCCTTCCGGAGCCGAATAGCGAACCGGCGTCAATGAGACCTTGACGGACCCGCACCCACACAGAGAGCCCCGAGCCTCTTGACCTGTTGGCCAGCGCGGCGCGCCGTCAGCAGGAGTTGGCCGACGTCGGGGACAAGCTGCTCGACCATTTCGTCCAGGAGGCTCGGGCAGCCGAATGCTCATGGTCCCAGATCGGCGCCGCGCTCGGGGTCAGCAAGCAGGCGGCCCAGCAGCGCCACTCCGCGCTGCGCTCATTCATCGGCAAAGTCGTCGGCGGCACCGAATCTGTCACCGGGCAGATGTTCAAGCGGTTCAGCGTCCGAGCGCGCAGGGCCGTTGTGCTCGGTCAGGAACAGGCCCGGGCGTCGCGCCATGATTTCATGGGTACGGAGCATCTGCTATTGGGTCTACTCGCGGAAGGTGAGGGCATCGCGGCGCAGACCCTCCAGCAGGCCGGCATCACTTTGGATGCTGCCCGGGCCGAGGTCGAGGAGATCATCGGCCGCGGGGAGGAAACGCCGCGGGGGCACATACCCTTCACCCCGCGGGCGAAGGAGGTGCTGGAACTGGCGCTGCGTGAGGCCCAGCAGGTTGGCCACAACTTCCTCGGCACCGAGCACGTCCTGCTCGGCCTGATCCGCGAGACTGAGGGCGTCGCGGCTCAAGTGCTCGTCAAGCTGGACGTAAACCTCAACCAGCTCCGCGAAACCGTTCTCGCTCGGACGCAAGCGCCATCCGGAACCGAATAGCGGTTCGACGCCCCAGGAAGCGCTATTCGGAGCCGTTTGGCGGTGTCGGACTGGCGCGTTTGACGCTGGTGAGAAGGAGTTGGGCGACGTCCACAACCTGGGTTTGGTTGCGGGCTGTGCCTTCAGCGGCGCGGGTGGTGAGACCGTCGGTGAGCATGACCCGGCAGAACGGGCAACCGGTGGCGATCGCGGAGGTCCCGGTGGCGATCGCCTCGTCGACCCGGTCGAGGTTGACCCGCTTGCCGATGCGCTCTTCCATCCACATCCGGGCTCCTCCGGCGCCGCAGCACATCGAACGGTCACCGTGCCGCGGCATCTCGGTCAGCTGCGCACCGGACGCGCCGACGAGCTCGCGGGGCGGTGAATACACCTCGTTGTGCCGGCCCAGGTAGCACGGGTCGTGGTAGGTGACCGCGGGGTCGTCGGCCGCCGGGATTGGGACCAGCCGCTTGTCCCTAACCAGCTGGTTGAGCAGCTGGGTGTGGTGCACCACCTCGTAGTGCCCGTCGAGCTGCGGGTACTCCCGGCCCAGCGTGTTGAAACAGTGCGGGCAGGTCGTCACGATCTTGCGACGGCCCGGCTCCCTTTCGGCGAAGGCTGTGTTGAGCACCTCGACGTTCTGCTGCGCGAGCATCTGGAATAAGAACTCGTTGCCCGATCGGCGGGCCGGATCCCCGTTGCAGGTTTCACCGTCCCCGAGCACCACGTAGTTGACCCCGGCGATGTGCAGCAGCTCGGCAGTGGCCCGCACCGTGCGCCTGGCGTTGTCGTCATAGGCGCCGGCGCAGCCGATCCAGAACAGGTACTCCACGTCGTCGGGCAGCATCTCTTCGGTCAACTGCGGGACCTCGAAGTCCAGGCCCTTCGCCCAGTCCATCCGGGCGGAGGAGTTCTGCCCCCACGGGTTGCCCTTGTTCTCCAGATTGCGGAACAGCGTGCCCAGCTCGGTGGGGAACTCCGCCTCGATCATCACCTGATAGCGGCGCATGTCGACGATATGGTCGACGTGCTCGATGTCCACCGGGCACTGCTCCACGCAGGCCCCGCAGGTGGTGCACGACCACAGCACATCCGGATCGATCACCCCGCCCATCTCGGCGGTACCCACCAGCGGGCGGGCGGCCTGCTCCGGACCCGATCCGGGAACCCGGCCGAAGCCCGACTCGGGCACGTGGTGCCCGTTGCCTGCGGCCAGCGCCAGCACATCGACGTCGCTGTGGTCCGGTACTGCCTGGTCGCCGATCAGGTAGGGCGCCTTGGCGAACAGGTGATCCCGCAGATCCATGATCACCAGCTTGGGGGACAGTGGCTTGCCGGTGTTCCACGCCGGGCACTGGCTCTGGCAGCGACCGCACTCGGTGCAGGTCGCGAAATCCAGCATGCCCTTCCAGGTGAAGTCCTCGATCTTGCCGCGACCGAAGACGTCGTCCTCGGCGGGGTCCTCGAAGTCAATCTTCTTGCCGCCGGACTCCATCGGCAGCAGCGGACCCAGCGCCTTGGGCATCCGCTTGGTTGCCACGTTGATCGGCGCGACGAAGATGTGCAGGTGCTTGGAGTACAGCACGATCATCAGAAATGCCAGCATGACGCCGATGTGCAGCAGTAGGCCGACGGTTTCCAGAACCCGGTTGGCCCCCGTGCCCAGCGGTGCCAGCAACGCCCCGGCGGCGTCCGAGGCGAACGCACCGGAGCGGTAGGGGAAGGTGCCGTTGTTCACCTCGGTGCCCCGGAACAGGAACAACGTCCAGATCACGTTGAAGATCATGAACAGGATCAACCACGCGCCGCTGGTGTGCGAGCCGTAGAACCGCGACGCCCGTTGCCGGCGCTCCGGCGCCTGCCGCACCCGCATCACCGCGAACGTGATGATCGACGCCAGCACGGCGAGCGCGATGAAGTCCTGCAGGAAACCCAGGACCGGTGAGTGCCCGATCAGCGGGATAGCGAAGTTCTCGTCGAACAACACCCCGTAGGCCTCGATGTAGACGGTGATCAGGACGACGAAGCCCCAGAACGTGAAAAAATGCGCCAGGCCGGGGATCGTCCAGCGCAACAGCCGCCGCTGCCCGAACACCTCGACCAGTTGCGTCCGTAGCCGCGCGCCCAGGTTCGCGGCGCGGCCGCCCGTCGCCTGCCCGGTGCGGATCAGGGTATACAGCCACCACACCCGTCGGCCGGCGAAGACAAGCGTCAAAATGGTCAGCCCCAGGCCGATCACCAGTCGCACTGCCATCACGGCGTCCACCTCCCCGCGGTGCCCAGGGTTCTCCTAGTCGCACACTACGGCTAGTTACTCGGTGGTAGCCAGGGCAGCTGGATGGGTGTGTTGTGACTCGCTCTGCTGACCGCGTTGCTTCGCGTGTCGGCGGTGGCGTGGACCTCAAGTGATCGCGAATCGGGAAGAATGAGCCGCGCTGAGCGCGGCTCATTCTTCCCAAACAGTGATCATGGTGTGGTCCTACCCGCACTGCATCCTGCTGGTCGCTGCAAGGCACCGCCCGCCCACCTCGTATCGCCTTGCCCCGCGTTCTCACAATCTCAAAGTGAGCGAGGACCGTGCAGAATTCCCCCAACCGGTGTGGTCCTCATATCCGGTGCTCCTGGTGCGGGCAAGACGACGTCTTGCCGTTCCACTTGCCGCCGCCTTAAATCCTTCTCTTGGCAGATCAGATGATGCAGTGGTGCTGGAGGTAGCGGAACATCCCGATTCCAGGCAGGACCGGTAGCCAGTAGGTGAGCAGCCGGGAGGTCAGGACTGCGGCCACGGCCGCGGTGGGTGCGACACCCACTGCGGTGAGCCCGGCGACGAGGAGGCCTTCCACCGCGCCCAGGCCGCCGGGGGTGGGTGCGAGGTGGCCCAGGGTCTGGCCGACCACGAACACCACGAGCACCACCATCAACGGAAAGTGCGGCTCGAATGCGGCGAGGCTGGCGGCCAGCCCGAGCGCGGAGATCGTCAGGTAACCGAATGCGCCGCCGAACAGTTGGACGGCGCGCACCGGTTGGCGCAGCGTGCACCACAGCTCGCTGACCACCTGCATCGATGGGCGGATGATCTGTCGGCGGCCGAACGGGGAGCCGATGACGAGCCCGGCGACGACCAGCGCGCTGGCCACCGCTACCAGCAGCGGCCAGCCGGTGGGGATCGACACTCCCCGCAGCGTCCCGGAGGCGCCGACACCGAGCACCCCGACCAGGCACACGACAGCGGCGACGGCGCTGGTGCCCGCCAGGCTCAACAGGGTCACGCCGACGGCGAGGGAACGGCGCATGCCCAGCCGCTCCAGGTACGCGATGTTGATTCCGAAGAAGCCGGCCCCGCCGGGTGTGGTGCGGCCAGTGAAGGCCGCTGCGACCTGTACGGCGACGGTGCGCCAGAACGGCAGCGGGACCTGGCTGGAGCCCAGTAGCGACACCGCCGACATTCCGATCGCCAGCAGTCCGCAGGCGACCGCCGCGGCGAGCCACCACCAGTTGGCCTCGCGCAGCGATGCCCACACCTGGTTGAGGCTGGACAGCTGGGGCAGCAGCAGATACACAGCACCGCCGCCGAGTAGCAGGCCCGCAACGGTCCTGGGCCGCAGCGGGGAGCGGAACCTCGGGATCGGCCGGTCGATCCGGTCGGCGAGGGTCTCGCGCAGTTCGGTGAACAGGTAACGGCCCTGGTCGACCTGCTCGCGGATCCCACGATGCAACGCCAGTGGGTGCAGGTAGACCAGGGCTGCCGTGAGCTGGTCGGTTGACAGTGACCGGCACGCGCTGCACACCGTGCGCTCGACCCCGACCAGCGACGCGAGCGAGACCAGCACGTCGGCGAGGTCCTGAGCGGTGCGGGCGGGACTCGCGCCGGCCTGGCCGAAAGTGAAGTTGAGCACCCAGGGACGGCCCTGCGGGTCGAGCAGGATGTTCTCGGCCCGCAGGTCGTGGTGCGCGATCCGGGCCCGGGCCAGGATCGCGACCTGCGCCCAGATCTCGTCCAACACCGAATCGGCGATCTCCGACGGGCGCAACATCGTGAGCCGGCAACCCTCGATCTGGCGGTGGACCAGCAACGGCGAGCCGTGATCGGTTTTGCAGGCCAGCACCAACGGCGGGGTGCGCAACCCGGCCCGTTCCGCGAGCAGGGTGACGAACGCCTCGTGCTCCGCCTCATGATGGGCGGTCGACAGCCGCGGCACATCTTGCCACTCGACCGAGGCGAGTAATCGCCTGAGCTTGTACCAGGGACCGGCCCGACGGTGCATCCGCCGCACCGCCCGCGCCCGCAACGTGTCACCGCTCGCCGTCGTGACCCGAAACGTCAGCGGCCCCAGCAGGTGCTGCCCGACCGCCACCACCTCCACCGGCGCCAATCCGGCCTGCTCCAGCGCCCGGTGCACCGCTAGCACCGAGGTTCGCCGCCCGGGAGTACCCCAGACCAGACGAAACACCGTGGCGATTCCCCAGCCCAGGAAGACCCCGGCGAACACCCCGAGCGGCAGCGAGCCCTCGTAGACCTCGGCGACCCCGACGGCGACCGCGACCGCCCACCCGAGATAACGCAGCCCACGAGTCAGGTAGGGCGCCGCGATCGTCACCAACGCCGCCGCGACGGCCACATGCGTGGCCGGGAACGCGAACCCAGCCGGGCCGGGCAGCCGCAAGACCGAGTCAGCCGACAACACCGCCGGTACCGGCCGGTTTCGCAGCACCCAGTCCATCACCCGCGCCAGGACCACGGTCAGCACGCCGGCCCCCGCACACTGCAGCCCGATACGGACTCGGGTGAGGTACAGCGCCACCGCCGCGGCCCCGGCGATACCGACCCAGGATCCGACCCAGAGCAACCCGGACCACACCGGGCCCGACGCCGGCGGCATCCCGCCCAGCTGCTCGAAGATCGCCACCTCGACCGGGTTGATCGCCGGGATCTGGGCAAGCAGCGAACACAGCGTCAGCACCGCGCCCGCGGCGACGACACACGCGACGTCACGGGGCCGCCGCCCGATCGACAACCGCAGCATCGACTTCGGACGACTCCCACCAGCCGGCACGCTGCGATCCGCCGGTCGATCTTGCCTTGACTCAGTCACCTCAACTCCCGCCCCACCACACCCACCGAATGATTGTCTTCCCGCATTGGCAGGTGTGCGAACTTCGCGCGCAGTCGGCAGTCCGGCAGGGAACAAGGCCGGCGACTCGCCCGTTACAAGCGTCAGTTAGGTTGAGCGAGCTCCACTCAAGTTCGCTTGAGTCAGTTCCAGTCAAGTTCGAAAGGGTTGCTCACATGGCTCGTGCGGTCGGTATCGACCTAGGGACCACCAACTCCGTCGTCTCCGTCCTGGAGGGCGGCGAGCCCACGGTGGTGGCGAACTCGGAGGGCTCGCGGACCACGCCGTCGGTGGTCGCCTTCGCCAAGAACGGCGAGGTGCTCGTCGGCCAGTCCGCCAAGAACCAGGCGGTCACGAACGTGGACCGCACCATCCGGTCAGTCAAGCGACACATGGGGACCGACTGGTCGACCACAATCGACGGCAAGAAGTACACCGCGCAGGAGATCAGCGCGCGCGTGCTGATGAAGCTCAAGCGTGACGCCGAGGCCTACCTCGGTGAGGACGTGACCGACGCGGTGATCACCGTGCCGGCCTACTTCGAGGACGCACAGCGCCAGGCCACCAAGGAAGCTGGTCAGATCGCCGGCCTCAACGTGCTGCGAATCGTCAACGAGCCCACCGCTGCTGCGCTGGCCTATGGCTTGGACAAGGGTGAGAAGGAGCAGACCATCCTGGTGTTCGACCTCGGTGGTGGCACGTTCGACGTGTCGCTGCTGGAGATCGGCGAAGGTGTGGTCGAGGTCAAGGCCACCTCCGGGGACAACCACCTCGGTGGCGACGACTGGGACCAGCGGATCATGGACTGGCTGGTGGACAAGTTCCGCGCGTCGCATGGCATCGACCTGAAGAAGGACAAGATGGCCATGCAGCGGCTGCGCGAGGCCGCCGAGAAGGCCAAGATCGAGCTGTCCAGCCAGTCCACCGCGACGATGAACCTGCCCTACATCACCGTCGACTCCGACAAGAACCCGCTGTTCCTCGACGAGACGCTGTCCCGTGCCGAGTTCCAGCGGATCACCGCGGACCTGCTGGACCGCTGCCGGGCGCCGTTCCGCAACGTGATCAAGGACGCCGGGATCTCGGTCGGGCAGATGGACCACGTGGTGCTGGTCGGCGGCTCTACCCGGATGCCGGCGGTGCACGACCTGGTCAAGGAGCTCACCGGCGGCAAGGAGCCGAACAAGGGCGTCAACCCGGACGAGGTCGTCGCGGTCGGTGCCGCATTGCAGGCGGGCGTGCTCAAGGGTGAGGTCAAGGACGTCCTGCTGCTCGACGTCACCCCGCTGTCGCTGGGTATCGAGACCAAGGGCGGCATGATGACCAAGCTCATCGAGCGCAACACCACGATCCCCACCAAGCGCTCCGAGATCTTCACCACGGCCGACGACAACCAGCCGAGCGTGCAGATCCAGGTGTTCCAGGGTGAGCGGGAGATCGCGGCGTACAACAAGAAGCTCGGCATGTTCGAGCTGACCGGGCTGCCGCCGGCGCCGCGCGGCATGCCGCAGATCGAGGTCACCTTCGACATCGACGCCAACGGCATCGTCAACGTCTCGGCCTAGGACATGGGCACCGGCAAGAGCCAGGCCATGACTATCACCGGTGGGTCCGCCCTGCCCAAGGATGACATCGACCGGATGATGCGCGACGCCGAGGAGCATGCCGAGGAGGACCGCAAGCGCCGCGAGGAGGCCGAGACCCGCAACCAGGCCGAGTCGCTGGTCTACCAGACCGAGAAGTTCATCAAGGACAACGACGAGAAGCTGCCCGCTGACGTCAAGGACAAGGTGAACGCGGTGCTGGGCGAGGCCCAGGAAGCGCTGAAGGGCAATGACATCGCGGCGATCCGGGCCGCGATGGAGAAGCTCGCCACCGAGTCCCAGGCGCTGGGTCAGGCGCTGTACAAGGACGCTGCGGCGGCTGGTGCTCCGGGTGACGCTGGATCTGCTGGTGGGGCCGCTGGCTCCTCGTCGGCCGGCGCTGACGACGTCGTCGACGCTGAGATCGTCGATGAAGAGCCGGGAAGCGGCAAGAAGTGAAGCACGGCAATGGCAGCTTCGGCGATGGCGCGGCTGGTGAGGAGCAGCCCAGAGTCGTCATCCGAGACAAGCGGAGGATCGATCCGGTGACGGGTGAGGTTCGGGTCCCACCGGCGGATGAACAGTCCGCCGGTGGCGGCCTGCACAGTGATCAGAGCAGTCCCGGCGCGGCTACCGTGACCGCGAGCACAGCGGAGATCGACGCGCTGCAGGCCCAGCTCGACGAGCGGACTGGTGATCTGCAGCGGATCTCCGCTGAGTACAGCAACTACCGCCGCCGCGTGGAGCGGGATCGCCAGCTTGTGATCGATGTCGCCAAGGCACAGCTGACCAGCCAACTGCTCACGGTGCTCGATGACATCGAGCGGGCCCAGGAACACGGTGACCTGTCCGGGGCGTTCAAGGTTGTCGCGGACAAGCTGGTGGCCGCGCTGCAGGCGCAGGGCCTGGAGCCGTTCGGCGTGGTCGGGGAAGGTTTCGACCCGGCAGTACACGAGGCCGTGCAGCACAGCACCTCCCCAGCCGTCGACGCGCCGACCGTCACCGCTGTGCTGCGCAGTGGCTACCGCTTCAGCGACCGGGTGCTGCGCCCGGCGATGGTGGCGGTGATCGACGCCGAGCCGCCGGTTCCTGCCGAATCACCGGCCGATCGGTGGGAAGGAACCGAGCCACCCGCAACCGAACAGCTGCAGGACAATTGATAGTGACGCGGGGAGGAGGTGCGCGGTGAGTGCCCGGGAATGGATTGAGAAGGATTTCTACGCGGAGCTGGGTGTCTCCTCCACCGCGTCCGCAGACGAGATCAAACGGGCCTACCGCAAGCTGGCCCGGGAGTTGCACCCGGACGCCAACCCCGGCGACGCTCGGGCAGAGGCGCGCTTCAAGTCGATGTCCGAGGCATACGGTGTGCTGTCGGACCCGGATAAGCGTAAGCAGTACGACGAGGCACGCAGCCTGTTCAACGGGGGTTTCCGACCCGGCGGTGGTTTCGGCGGGCCCCGCGGTCCAGGCGCGCCGGGCGGCTTCGACCTCGGTGACCTGTTGGGGTCCGCGGGCGGTCGCGGCGGTGACGCGGGTGGACTCGGTGACCTGCTCGGCGGGTTATTCGCCAACCGCGGGGGTCCGGGCACCACCGGGGCCAGCCGCCCGCGGCGCGGCACCGACGTCGAGACTGAGATCCGGATCGACTTCACCGAAGCGGTCCACGGTGCCACCGTCCCGTTGCGGATAGCCAGCCCGGCCACCTGTGGCAGTTGCGCCGGCTCCGGGGCCCGGGCCGGTACCGTCCCGCGGGTCTGCCCGGTCTGCGGCGGCACCGGGCTGGTCACCCGCAGCCAGGGCGCGTTCGCCTTGTCTGAACCGTGCCGGGACTGCCGCGGCACGGGCAGGATCATCGAGGACCCGTGCACCGAATGCGGCGGTCGCGGGATCTCCAACCGATCCCGCTCGCTGACCATGCGGATCCCCGCCGGGGTCGCCGACGGTCAGCGGATCCGGCTGGCCGGGCAGGGCGAGCCGGGGATGCGTGGCGCGGCCGCCGGTGACCTCTATGTGCTGGTGCACGTCACCCCGCATCCGGTGTTCGGGCGCTCCGGTGACGACCTCACCCTGACAGTGCCGGTGTCGTTCCCTGAGCTGGTGATGGGCACCACGCTGACCGTGCCCACCATGGATGGTCCTGAGCTGGAGGGAACCGTGACGCTCAAGGTTCCGCCGGGTACACCAACGGTCGCACCCTTCGAGTCCGCGGCAAAGGAATCGCTGGGCGGCACGGACGGACCGGTGATCTCCTGGTGACCCTGCAGGTGGCGGTCCCCACCAAGCTCGAGCCGGGGGCCAAGGCGGCGCTGGAGGCCTACGCCGCGGCGACCGCCGGGGAGAATCCTCGGGCTGAGTTGTTCGCCCGCGCGCAGCGTCCGGGGACTGGGCAGCAATGATCCCCGACGCCGCCGGGGGCGGATCAGGACACCCCGGTCTTCGTGATCTCCGTCGCTGCCCAGCTGGCCGGGCTGCACGCGCAGACCCTGCGCAGCTACGACCGGCTGGGACTGGTATCGCCCGGCCGTAGCCCGGGGGGTGGGCGCCGGTATTCAGCGCGCGACATCGCGATGCTGCAAGAGGTGCAGCGCCTCTCCCAGGACCATGGCGTCAATCTGGCCGGGATCAAGCGAATCATCGACCTGGAGAACCAGGTGGCTGCGCTGCGCTCCCGGCTGGCTGAGCTGGCTGCTGAGCTGGACGAGGCCCGACCGAGCTGGCGCACGCGCAGACGCTCGCTGCGCAGGCCGCCGCAACCGTGCACGCCTCCTACCGCCGCGACCTTGTCCCACTTCCCCCCGGTACCGAAACAGCCCTGGTGATCTGGCGCCCCAGTAGGTAGCCCTTCAAGTACCGCCAACCCCGGCTGGAACCGCCTTTAACTGCTACCAACCCGAGGTGCTGCTCGGTGAGCTGGCCGAGCCAGCGAATCGCGGGGTTGGCGGCCGTCTAAGATGATCGGCAAGGGGGTTGGCGGTACTTGAAGAGCCACCAACTAGTCCAGCGTGAACGGGTCGTAGGTGATCCGGTCGAGGGCAGTGCCGGCGACCAGCATCCGGGACACGGTGGCCCTGATCATGGCCGGGGATCCGCAGATCAGTACGTCCCGGTCCGGCCAAGCGCCGAAGCGGGGGACCACGTCGGCCAGTGTGCCGTGCTCCATGCCGACCATTTTCGGGTAGGACTCCACTACCGGGACCACCCGCAGCCAGGGATTGGTGGCCGCGATGGTGGTGAGCGTGTCCAGGTCGTGGAGGTCGGCGCGGGTGCGGCCACCGGCGAACAACGTTACCTCTGGATTGTCTCCCCACTGGGTGAGCT
>CAVQVV010000002.1:0-59316 GCA_963717245.1 uncultured Actinomycetota bacterium
TCAAAAGGCACAGGGGATTTCCCACGCACACCGGTCCGCACGTGATCTCGGACAGACAACCCAGCATCATCATGGACTCCTGCACCTACGGTGTCTGCAAGGGACAGCCCGGCTATTACCGGGAACGGGTAGACCTTGACGAGCGGATCTCCAGCGACGGCGAATTCGTCCATTCGGCGCCCTGGTCGGTCGGCCAGCAGGGCGATAGCAACGTCTCACACGGCTGCGTCAACCTCAGCCCGGCCAACGCGCAATGGTTCTACGACCACTTCGGCCTCGGCGACGTCGTCGAGATCACCAACTCTGGTGGACCTCCGCTACCGGTCTGGGACACCTACGGCGACTGGACGCTGGCCTGGCCGCAATGGCACGCAGGGAGCGCCCTCAACTAGCGGGTTTGAGTACGGCGCTAGCGTGGGGTCATGGCGACGCTTGCGTTGCTGCTCGGTGTCGGCTATGTCGTCGTGGTGTTCGTCGTGGAGCCACTGCGGCTTCGCCAGCAAACCGGAGCCTCGGGGTGGGTAGCGAGTCTGGGCGCCACGGCCGTCGAGAAGGCCGCGAGCGTGCTGTTCCTGCTGGGCTGCGGGCTGGAGCTGAGCAACCCGGCGCTGGTGCTGGCCGGCGTCGTGCTGCCCCGGGTCGCTCTGCCGGTGGCCGTCGGGGCAGCCGGGGTGGTCCTGTCGGTCGCCAGCGTGGTGCTGGCCATGGCTGGGCAGCACCACATGGGTCGGGCCTGGCGCACCAGCATCGACCCCAAGCACCCAGCGCCGCTGGTGACCACCGGCCCGTTTCGGGTGGTGCGCAACCCCACCTACACCAGCCTGCTCGCCAACAGCGTCGCCCTGAGCCTGCTGGTACCCACGCCCGCAGCGCTCGCCGCTGTCCTGGTGTGCCTCTCGGCCCTGCAGTTACAGACCCGCTGGGTAGAGGAACCTCACCTGAGCCGCGTCCACGGCGCGAGCTACGAGCGCTACACCCGCCAGGTCGGCCGGTTCGTCCCTAGTATTGGACGCCTCTCCGGCCCCTAACGGCTCACACTGGCACCTGTTCACAGCCGGGCGTGCGACCAGTCGACGGGTACCGGTGCCGGGGCGGGCGTGCCGACGTCGAGCTGGATGGCCTCATGATCTTTGAGTGGGATCGTGCGCGGGTCGCCGGTAAACGGTTTGCCGTTGACGTAGGCAGTGACCGCTCCGGTGGCCGGGCCGACCGCATCGGAGCTCAGTGGTTGGTGCCACAGCGCGAAGAACTGACCTAACGTGTAGATCTGCTGGGTGGGGGACTCGACGTGGATTATCCCGTCGCCGGCGTGCACGTGCAGCCAGTAGTAGCAGCGGCTGGCGCTCGCAAAAGCGCCCTGCGCGGTGTTCTGCACCACCGGCGTCACCAGGCCGATCCCGGAGGGAAGGCTGCGCGGTTGGCCGTTGACGAACACCAGCAGGTGACTGTGGATGTGGTAGGCGACCTGTTCGCTGGCTTCGCACTGGACTCCGTCCACCGGCGCACCGTCGGCAGCGGTGGACGCCGGCGCTAACGCCGGTCCGGTCTCCAGCGGGATGCCTTCCGGGCCGCTCGACTGGGTCGTCACAGCGCTCCCGCAAGCCTGCAGCGTCAAGCCCAGCACCGCGGCGACCGCGACGGGGGCGATCCAGCTCGACCTACTCAAGGCTCTTCTCATCACCGTGGATGTCCTCACCTGGGTCGCGGTCCGCGGGTGTACTGGTCCGAGCCTGGCCGTTGTTCGCCATTGATGCGAGCAGCCGCGCCGACTACCGCGCCGGTGTCACCCGGCGGATACGCGCGTCACGTCGCTACGATTGCGGCGGGCACCTGCGTAACCGCATCAACCAGCTGATCAACGCGAATCTCCGGTACTCGTTCGGCCAGTAGTGGGCTGGTAGGTCATGTCCATGACGTGGCGGACCTGGGTGAGGGTGGCCTCCGCGATGCGGTTGGCGTGCGCGTTGCCGCGAGACAGGACGTCGTGGAGGTAGCCGGGGTCGGTGGCCAGTTCCGCACGGCGCCGACGCAGGGGGCGCAGGTGTTCGTTGACCGCCTCGGTGACCAGAGTCTTTAGCGCGCTCGCTCCGCGGTCCACCAGGGAGTCGGCGAGCTCAACGGCGTCGGTGCCGGTACACAGGGAGGCGGTGAGCAGCAGGCTGGCGATCTCGGGCCGGTGCTCGGGGTCGTAGGTGATGGTCCGCTGCGCGTCGGTCTTGGTGCGGCGGATCAACTGTGCGGTCTGATCCGCGCTGGCGCACAGCTCGATGGCGTTGCCGCGGCTCTTGCTCATCTTCGTGCCGTCGGTGCCGAGCAGGGTGGGGGCGCTGGTGAGCAGCGCGTCGGGTTCAGGGAAGACGGTGGCACCGGCCGCGTAGCGCTCGTTGAAGCGGCGGGCGATCAGCCGAGTGGTCTCGACGTGGGGTAGCTGGTCCCGACCGACGGGGACGAGATTGCCGTGGCAGAACAGGATGTCGGCGGCCTGGTGGACCGGGTAGGTCAGCAGCAGCGCGCTGACGGCGCGCTCACCGGTGGCGTCGGCTTCGGACTTCACCGTTGGGTTCCGGCGCAGCTCCGCGACGGTGACCAGGCTGAGGAACGGCAGCATCAGCTGGTTCAGGGCCGGCACGGCGCTGTGGACGAACACGGTGGCGGTCGCCGGGTCGATTCCGGCGGCGAGGTAGTCCAGCAGAAGCTCGCGGACGTTGCTCGACAGGTGCCCGACGCTGTCGCGGTCGGTGATGACCTGGTAGTCGGCGATGACCAGGAACACCTCCACGCCGGCACGCTGGAGGCGGACCCGGTTGGCGAGGGTGCCGAAGTAGTGACCCAGGTGCAGGGCGCCGGTCGGCCGGTCGCCGGTCAGCACCCGGAAGCAGTCGGGGTGCTGGGCGATTTGGTCTTCGAGATGTGCGCTGCGCGCCGCGGAGACGGTGAAGGAGTCGGTAGCGAGGGTCGTCATGAAGGGCTCCCAAGAATGGGGGAGCTGCCTGCGGTGCCGCGTCGTCAGAACCACTGCATGCTGTCGAGCCACCCGTAGGCAGCTCGAGACAGGGTCAGGTCACGGCCGCCGGAGCAACGGCCACCACCAGGTACGAGACACGAGCAACAGCGTAGCGGAAGGCGCCCCTGGCCGGCACCGACGCGGCCCGCAGTGGTCGCACATTCCGGGATGCGGCCCCCTGTGTAGGGATCCTTGGTCCCTAGAACCCTGGAACCCTAGAACGTTGATACTAACGAACCAGACGGCGTCCTCGGTGGCCAAGTAGGGCCCGCCACCGTAGGCATGGACGTAGGACGCTACCGCCACGCCAGACGGCAGGACATCCTCTCCACCGACCCACCCGGGTGAACGGCCTGCACGGCAATAACCGCGGCGAAGGTCGTGAGGGAGGTCAGCGTCAACACTGCTACGGCCCTAGCGAAAGATGAGTATTAGGCGCTTTGGCCTCCTCTGTCAGCTCCGGAACTTCCACCACCGTCACACCAGCATTGGCGAGCAATTCATAACCTTGACAGTCTGCGACGAAGAGGCTGGGCTCTCGCCAGGCCATGACAACCCGAGGAATTCCCGCGTCAAGAATGAGTTGTGTGCAGGTACGCGGCCGCGACTTTCGCTGAGAGCAGGGCTCCAACGTGCTGTAGATCGTGGCCGTCTTCAAGCGCGGATCGTCACTCGACAGCTTCGCAAGGGCTGACTCTTCAGCGTGAACATGACTGTCCGTTTCCCGGGAGTATCCTCGGCTGATCTCTTCGCCGTTCTGATCAACGATCACAGCACCGACAGAGAAGGCACCAGGACTTGGCGGGCACTGGTGAGCTAGTTCTATTCCTACCATCATCCACTCATGGTCTGCAGGAGTCGGCACAGTCATCTAATCCCCCTTCCCTCTCAACGCACGTACTTCAGGCAACGACAGCAGCTTGCCAAACCCCGGGCCTCGCATGGGGCCGTGGGGCTCCCTGCCCCAGCATCCCGGCTGCATTGGCCATCAGCCGACCTGCTAGATGATGCCGTCCCGGGTAGATGACTCAGCTCCGCCTGGTCTACGTTGACCACCGGCTGGCCGGCACCACCCGGGCTCGTGCCGGTCTGCGGGAAGCGCTGGCCGCAGTGCGCACCGGGTCCGACGTCGGCGCGCGCGGCGAGCTTGTCGGGGTAGGCCGACACCGCCCACGGCGAGCGCGTTGCACCCGGCTGGGACCAGCAAGTCGGGACGTCTCAGTTGTCCAGTGCTGCGCGATAGTGCGCTAGCTCGGCGTAGGTCGCGTGTTGGATATTTTCGGGCCGGCTCAGTCCGTGACCCTCATCTGGGTAGACCACGAGCGATACCTGTTCACTGAGCGCCGCGACAAACTCCCGGACTTGGCGAAGTGGCGCGACCATGTCCAGGTCACCGTGAAAGGCGAGAATGGGGCAGTGCGCTGTGATCCCGGGGCGGAGCAAGGACCGATCTCGCCAAGTGCCCGTTGGGCCCATGAGAAGGTCGGCGTGATGCGATTGGAATTTCGGTGCGGCGCTACGCCATGCGGCAGGATCAACGATCGCGGACCGTACAGTGGCCGCCCGGAACTTCGTGGTGTTCGTCGCCGCCCGTAACGTGGTGTAGCCGCCCGCGCTCGCGCCGCTGATGACGACACGGGTCAGATCAAGCGTCCCATCTTGTTCGAGCGCCTGGACGGCATCGACGCAGTCGGACACGTCCAGTACACCCCAGTGGCCGCGCAGCGCGTTGCGGTAAGCGCGACCGTAGCCGGTGCTACCCCGGTAGTCGACGTCGAGCACCGCGAACCCGTGGCCGACGAAGAACTGGACCCATGGGTCCAGCCGCAACGGAGCGTTCGTGGTCGGTCCTGGGTGCGCCCGGACTATCACCGGCACCGGCGCGAGGCTCTTTCCTGGTCTGGGACGGTACAACGTGGCATACACCCGGTCGCCAGCCCGAGCGCGGATATCGACAACCTCGGGATTGGGCGCCTGCGATCCGGGCGTGACTCCTGCTGTCGCGGTCAGCTGGCGGGACTTGCCACTGTCGATATCAGCCACGATGACGGTGGGCATTCGATCCGGGGACGACCCGATCATCGCGATGCCGTTGGCGTGCCCGGCCAAATACGGCTTTATCGCGGTATAGGGTAACTCGACGGCGCGTACCTCGGGGCCGCGACCATCCCAGATGTGGAGGCGGGTGGCTCCGCCCTGCTGCGCGAGCAGAGCGATCCGATCGTTGTCCAGGAAAGCGTAAGTGGAATACCCGAACTCCCACTGCGCCGTTCCCAGATCTGCCGACTCAAGATGAACCAGCGAGACGATGCTACGATCCGGCGGGCAGGCGTACAGATCCCACCACCCGGTGCGATCGGACACGTAGTGCAGAACACCGCCGGGACTCCATTCCGGCTGGAACACCGATTCCTCCGGGCCACCGGCAACATGCCGAGCAGCGCCGAGCGTCCCGTCCTTGCGAATCTCGGCTACCCACAGCCACGTGCCGTCCCAGGGCATCAGCGGATGCCGCCACGTCGTCCAAGCCAGCGCGCGCCCATCGGGACTTGGCCGTGGGAAGGAGTAGAAGTCCCAGCCCTGCGCTATCGGCCACGGGGCAGCCGACCCATCCGCCGGGAGCATCACCAACTCGTTGGTCACCGCTGCGTTGAGATGACGCTCCCGCACGGCGACGAGAAGTCCCGGCACGCAAAGGCGAAGGTCTGCGTAACGGTGCTGGCCGTGCTGGGGCGCCGCAGTGACCGCGCGCAACCCAGCCCGGGTGATCCGCCAGATTTGCTGGTCATCAGCACGAACGAACCACATGGCGTCCTCGGTGGCCAGGTAGGCACCGCCACCGTACTCATGGACAGAGGACGCTACCGCCACGCCCGACGGCAGGACATCCTCTGCACCTGCCGACTCGCCAGACCGAAGCAGAACGTCACCACTCGCCCGTCCCTCGATCCAGTACACGTGCTCCCCGGCGACCTGCACAGCATCAACCGAGGCAACGCCCGGCCCGGCGGCAAGTCCCGATCACACTGGCACGGCCCCCAAGGCCCGCGCCTGCTCATCGATCGCCGCGGCGGCGCCGACATAGCCTCTGGCTCGGAACGTCCCGCGCAGCTCCGCGACCCGTTGCAGGCCCGCAACCGACCCCCGCGCAGCGAAGGTCGCGAGGGAGGCCAGCGTCAACCGTTGCGCCTCCTCCACTTCTCCTGACGCCAACCGTGCGGCCGCAAGTCCAACCTGGATCTCTGCGCCGCGACGCTCACAAGACGGCGGCAACAACCGCAGCGCGTCAGTGAACGCCGCCGCCGCGCTCTCCGGCCGGCCTACGGTGACCAGGCACGTGCCCGCATGTGCCGCGAGGCTGCCCTCGTCGAAGTCGTACATCCACTCGTCTGTCCGGCTGTCCTGATCTGCTAGCAGTGACCGTGCGGCGTCCAGTGCGGCTAATGCTTCGCGACTGCGGCCGACTCGCGCTAGCGCGCCCGCAGCCAGCACTGTCAACCACGACCGAGTGGAGTCAGAAGCGGACCGCTGGGCACTCTGACGTGCCTGGTCGAAAAGCCCGAGCGCCGACTTCGGGCGACCCTGCGCCCGCGCGACAAGGCCCTGATAGCCCAGGATGTAGGACCGTAGAGCGGTGTCGGACGATTCCGTTATGGCCCGCGCCGCCTGCCGATAGTAGTGACTCATCGTGTACAGGTCACCCAGGTCGTACCACAACCATGCCGCGAACCCTGCCGCCTCGGCAGCCGCTGAGGCGGCCCGGCGCCGCAGCGAGTCTGACGCCGCACTGTCCAATAGTGACACCAGCAGCCCGGCGTGTGCCTGGACGTGCACCATCATCTCGGCTGAGGACAGCTCGTGATATAGCCGCCGCTGCCGATCAGTGATCAGCTCAAGGTCATCAACAACCGCACGGTTAAGCTGCGAGGGCCGACGAGCCGCATCAGCCAGCCGTGCCCAATCGAGGTCCTCCCGGTCGCACATCTGCCGAGCCCTCGCCCCACCGAGATCGGTCGACCGACCTGCACGCCTGGCCGCCTCATGCCGATGCCGTACCCGCGCCTGCTCCCGAATCACCGCCGGTAAAATCGACACCAAACGACCATTCGCCAACACCGCAGCGTCGCACGCTGCTACAACGACTTCCGAGGGCACCGCAGTACCTCGCTCTACTGCGCCCAGGTGCTGCCCGGAGTAGCCCACCAGTCGACCAAGCTGCCTTAATGTCAGCCCCCGATCGATCCTCAACCGCCGCAGCTCGGCACCCAGCGCCGCAGCCGCCGAGCTTCCTGGATCGGTGATCTTCGGTGGACGCCCAGGCCCCCGCTTCCCGCCTCCTGGCGACCCAACGTCACTCGGCTCGTCCACCGCGGCCACCCCTGACCCGTGCGCCAAATTGCTGATCGTTGTGAGCAAATCCTCACTTGATGTCTTCTTACACCCAACCAGTCCACGGCGATCGTCGAGCCACAGGACGACCATGGCCAGACCCGCTGGTTGACCATCCACCGCGAAGGGAGGTGCCCTGACGTGGGCTGGACCATCGATCAGACCAGCCATCGGCTCCTCTGTGATGCCCTGCGTGAGACCGTTCATGCCGGGCCCGGCGCCCTCGATTCGCCCGGATCGATTCGGTACTGGGCCAGTGCCGTGTTGTACATGCTGCTGCTCGATCATCCCGTCGACCAGCGTGGCCGCTGTCGATCCTGCCGACGCTCAGGCGCGATGATCGGACTCCGACGCAGACCTTGCCGTGTCCACGCCAGGGCGAGCTACTGGCTGCTGCGTCAACCCGATGACACGCTGCTGTCCCACCTCGCGAACGAGGTAGGAGAAGACAGCGTCAACCGGCGGTACGCCCACAGACGGAGTGGGACGCCCGACGGGCCGGCCACGAAGGCTCACGGTGATCATCGGACGCAACGAACGCGCCTGCTCCGCAACGCCGCCCGGCACCTTTCGTAGAGTGGGACATGCAGGACTAGCCCCGGCGTAGTGCCCACCGGCTGCGGCGAGGGAGTCCGTCCTGCACCGTCGTCCGTCTGGAGCGTTGCTTGTGACCAGTCCACCTGTCGCCGCAGGACCCGCGCTGTCTCGGCGAAGCCGGATGCTGATCACCGTTGCAGTGGTGGCGCTGGTCGTGCTGATCGTCGGATCGTGGGTCATTGGCACCTACGTGGACTGGTTGTGGTTCGGTGAGGTGGGTTTCCAGTCGGTGTTCTCCACCGTTCTGGTGACTCGTCTCGTGCAGTTCTTGGTTGTCGGGTTGGTGGTCGGTGGGTTGTTCGGGCTGAACATCGTGGTCGCTTACCGCACGCGGCCGGTGTTCGTGCCGGTGGTGGGGCCGGAGGATCCGGTGGGGCGGTACCGCACTGTGGTCATGCAGCGGTTGAAGCTGGTGGGTATTGGTGTGCCGGTGGTGGTGGGGTTGTGTGCGGGGTTGTCCGCGTTGGGTGACTGGCAGACGGTGCAGATGTTCTTTCATGGGGCTAGTTTCGGGGTGTCCGATCCTCAGTTCCATAAGGATGTCGGGTTCTACGCTTTCGAGTTGCCGTTTTATCGGAGCTTGTTGGGGTGGGCTTTTCTGGCTGTGGTGCTCTCCTTTTTGGGTGCACTGATCACGCACTATTTGTTCGGTGGGTTGCGGTTGGCTGGGCGCGGTGGTCAGCTGTCGGGTCCGGCCCGGATGCAGTTGGGGATCTTGGCGGGTACGTTCGTGTTGCTCAAGGCGGTGGGCTATTTCTTGGATCGCTACGAGCTGCTGTTTTCTCAGCGTAATCCGTTGTTCACCGGGGCCAGTTATACCGATCTCAACGCGGTGTTGCCCGCCAAGGTCATCTTGATGTGCATCGCGGTGATCTGCGCGGTGGTATTCTTTGTCGGCGCGGCGCTGCGCAACCTGCAGCTGCCGGCTATCGCCATCGCGCTGCTGGTGTTGTCCAGTATTTTGGTGGGTGCGGCGTGGCCGGCGGTGCTGGAGCAGTTCGTGGTGCGCCCCAACGCCAACGAGCGCGAGGCACCGTCGATCGCGCGTAACATCTCTGCGACTCGGGCGGCGTATGGCATCACCGACCGGCAGGTCCAGTATTCGCAGTATTCCGGGCGTAGCGATGTGTCACCGGCTGATGTCCAAGCCGACACCGCCACGATCGGTAATGTGCGGCTGCTGGATCCGAACGTGCTGTCTCCAACGTTCACGCAGCTGCAGCAGAGGGAGAACTTCTACGGTTTCCCCGACAAGCTCAACGTGGACCGCTACACCGTCAACGGCAAGACCCAGGACTACATCGTCGCGGTACGGGAGCTGGAGTCGGCGTCATTGGCGCAGAACCAGCGGACCTGGATCAACCAGCACCTCACCTTCACCCATGGCAACGGCTTCGTCGCTGCTCCGGCCAACACCGTGACCCCGGACGGCTACCCGGTCTTCACCGTGTCGGACACCTCGCAGCAAGGCCTGATCCCCGTGCAACAGCCGCGGATCTACTTCGGGAAACTGATGGACGACTATGTGATCGTCGGCGGGAATCCGGGTGCCGCCGCCCGGGAGTTCGACGGTCGCCCGGAGAATTACACTTATCAGGGCAAGGGTGGGGTGCCGTTGGGTGGTTGGGCGAGTCGGTTGCTGTTCGCCTCGTATTATGGTGAGCGGAACCTGCTGTTCAATCAGGCGATCGGTCCGGATTCGAGGATTATCTATAATCAGCATCCGCGGGATCGGGTGGAGAAGGTGGCGCCCTGGTTGACCATCGATGGTGACCCCTATCCTGCGGTGGTCAACGGTCGGATCGAGTGGATCCTGGACGGCGACACGACGCTGGACAACTTCCCGTACGCGCAGCGGACCGTGTTGGGCAAGGCGACCACCGACTCGTTGACCGGGGCCTCTGGGCTGCCCGATGAGGAGATCAGCTACATCCGCAACTCGGTGAAGGCCACCGTGGATGCCTATGACGGCACCGTGACGCTGTATGCGATGGATGATACTGATCCGGTGCTGCGGACCTGGATGAACGTTTTTCCCGGTACCGTGCAGCCGGCTAGCGCGATCAGCCCCGAGTTGCGCCAGCACTTCCGCTATCCGGAGGACTTGTTCAAGGTGCAGCGGGAGATGCTTGCTCGCTATCACGTGGACAACCCATCGGTGTTCTTCACCAACGACGACTTCTGGAATGTTCCCACCGACCCGACGCAGAACCAGCAAGGCGTCGACCAGCCACCGTACTACGTGTTGGCCGGGCCGCCGAACCGTCGAGGGCCGGCGGAGTTCCAACTGACCAGCCCGCTGGTCAGCCTGCGCCGACCATTCCTGGCGTCTTACATCTCGGTAGCGTGCGATCCGGAAAATTACGGGAAGATCAGGGTACTGGAGCTGCCCAGCCAGTCTCAGACGCTGGGCCCAGAGCAGGTACAGAACCGGTTCCTGTCCTCCGCGGACGTGAGCCGGGAACTCAACCTGCTCCGCCAGTCGGAGACCGATGTCCGTTACGGCAACCTGCTCACCCTCCCGGTCGGTGGTGGGCTGTTGTATGTGGAGCCGGTCTATATCGAGCGGGCGAACCAGCAAGCCGCGTTTCCGCAGCTGAACCGGGTACTCGTGGCCTACGGTGACCGGATCGGTTACGCCCCCACCTTGCGGGAGGCGCTGAACCAGGTGTTCGGTGCCAGCGGCGTGATCACCCCGCCGGACCAGGTCACGGTGCCCAATCAGGGTTCGACGTCACCTCCAGCCGTAGCGGGTTCGGGTGCCGCCAGTCCAGCGCTACGTCAGGCCGTCACCGACCTCGCCGATGCGCTCAATCGCTTACGCCAGGCCCAGGCAGCGGGCGACTTCACTGCCCAGGGCAAGGCGCTGGCCGACCTCGACGCAGCCACCAAACAATTCGACGCGGCCGCAGCGGCAAAGTGACGACAGATGCTCAGCAGGTAGGACGGCCAGGTAGCGGATCCCGGCGATGGGCGGCCAAGTCGTTCAACGGCCTAGTCCGCGTTCATCGAGCCTGAGTCGCAGTTGTGTCAGGGCGCGTGCGCGAGTGGGTCCGATCCCGCCAGCCGGAATCCCCGTGGTGCGGGCGAGCTCGGCGTACGGTCGCGGCCCATCACAGAACAGCTCCTGCAGGAGCGTCTGGTGGCGGGGTGAGAGCGTAGTGATGAGGCTGCACAGCTGCCGTGCGGTGTCTGCATCGATGGCGCGCTGCTCCGGCCCCGCGGCTGGGTCAGCCATTCGTGCGACCGCCGCATCGGATGGGATCGGGCTGGGATAGCGGAGGATGCGGAGGCATTCTCGGCTCGCGGTGGTAGCCAGCCACCCGCCGAGCTGCTCAGGAAAGCGTATCCGGTGACAGTTCTCCGCCAGCCTCAACCAGGTCATCTGCACAGCATCGTAGGTGTCGGCGTCCTGCAGCCCGAACGAGCGCACCTTCGCAAGCACCACTCCTTGGTATCGGCGCACGATCTCGTCCCATGCACCGGCATCTCGGCTGCACGCGAGTTGGAGCAGTTCAGTGGTGTTGCGAACGGTCTCAGCTGGGCTGATGGTGGTTGTCATCGGTACCCCACGGTGAACGGGTGGCTGGGGCCATCGGTGTGTGCCGAGATCCCGAGCTGGCGTACGCTGTCCATGATGGAGTACGTTGTATGTTAGTATGTACAGTGTCGAGGTGCCGCGTCGGAGCCGCTATAAGCCAATCGGGTCTACGTTGTACGTTTTTGGGTAGTAACGAGCACGGAGAGACCACGTTGAACGACCAACCCCATGCCTCTGGTGGCCGCCACCAGACAACCTGGATCGATGTCGACCCCGGCAAGGACTGCACGCGGCCGCCGCCGCTATCCCGGCCGCGGGTCGTGCGGACCGCACTGCGTCTGGTCGACGAGAAAGGTCTGCCCGCCTTGACGATGCGGGCGCTCGCCACGGAACTCGAGGTTTCGCCGATGGCCCTGTACAACCACGTGCGGGACAAGGACGAGTTGGTGGACCTCATGGTCGACTTGATGCTCGGCGAGGTGGACACGTCAGGCACCGAAGGCGACTGGCTGACCCAGCTCCGAGTCTTGGCGCGCAGCTTCCACCAGGCACTGGCCGCCCACCAGCAGCTGGCCCGCGTCTACAGCGGCCGGATCAGGATCGGTCCGCACGGCCTGTCGCTCATCGAGCGGACGATCGGACTCCTGCTCGAGGGTGGATTTTCGCCCTCAGAGGCATGCGACGCCTTCTTTGCCCTGTTCACCTACACCGCCGGTTCTCAACAGATGGGGCACGTTGGACCACTGCGCGACAACACAACACAGCAAGAGGCCGGGTACTACCCGCCGTTGTCGCCAGAGCAGTTTCCCGCCATCACTGCGGTGAGTGAGCACCTGGACGGGGTGCACCGCCCTGGGCGATTCGACTACGGCCTCGATCTCCTGCTCACCGGCTTACAGGCAAGATCACCCCAGCCCACTGACGACTCGCGACCGGACGAGACCTGAGTGCGTTTCCCCGAAGCGCCGTCAGCCCAACAGCCGCGATGCCGTGTTGGCTACCATCTGCTTGCGGGCCGTTAGCTCAAATGGCAGAGCAAAGAACTCTTAACCCCCTGCACCGTCGAGCCTGGTGTCCCAGCAGCCGGGGCTTTGGTGATGTCTACCTGCCGATTCTCGGTGCTGGAGCAAGTGTTATCGCCGCTTGGTGTCGCACCGGGCCCAATCCGGGCTCCTGCGTTGCACGCAGGACGGGACCGCTACGGACTCACCATCACCCGGATACTCAAACCGTGTGGCTAGACCAGCCCTGCAATCCCGTTGATGCGCTGCCTGGTCCAACAGATCAGTGTCGGCGATCTTTGCGGTCAACAGAGTCATCAGCGGGGCGGCGATGTCTGGTCGGTGGGTGGCCGCCCAGTTGGCGGGGAGCGACGCCAGCGGTGGCTGTCAACAATGGCGTCGGCGCTAGCGCACGTTCACGGCCGGGTGCACGCCGTGTGGCCAGTCGGGGGCGTACAGGATGTCGAGTAGGTGCCGGCGCAGCGCGTCGACCTCGTCGTCCGCGGCGGCCAGCCGGTCCCGTGAGAGTGGGTCTCGGTCTCGGTCGCGGCGTGCGGCGAGTTGGCTGGCGAGCAGACCCATCCGGGCACACCGGCCGGACCTCGCGGGAGATCATCGGATTGGGTGCGGGCCCCGGGCGATGTGGGTGATGTGCCGGGCGAGCTTGCCCGTCCGCGTCAGGTGATCCACCGTGCGCACGGCCGCGACCACCCACCCGCAGGTCTGCGGAGACCGGGGCCTGCAGCGCCAACAGCGTGACGCAGCGCCGCTCGGTATTGTCGAGGATCGCCTTGAGCTGGTCACCGTTAGCGGTGACCAGTCCGGCGAGCGCGAGGTCACTGTGGTGTAGCGGTCGAGGCGTTGGTCATCATCTGTGCGGCGGGCCGCGGGTCATCCGCGCGAGATTGATGGTCAGCGCATCGCGCTCGGCATGCAGCGTGGCCTGCATGACCGCCACCGTGTCTCCCCCTCACCTACGACACCTCTTCGGAGAAACCACTGATACCCCACGAGGGATGGCGGGCGGACAAGGGAGAAGGTCAAAGCCAAGGGCGCCTGGAATGCTCCTAGTACTATCGCTCCGGGAGCACCCGATGGCGACAAGTTCGCGAACTGTGGTCCGCCGACGCGCGCATCATCTACCGGCGCGAGAAAGCTGCACTCGGGCGCGCAACTGCCGAGGTTCGGACTAATCGGCAACTGGCGCTACCAACTCATGGCCACCAAATACTCCTGTGAAGACCGCTCAGTTCCTTGAAGCCGCGGATTCGCAGCGCGACAGATAAGAAGAGCACTAACTCATTTCGGTCAACCGCTTCTTAACCAGCAGCCAGAACTTTGGTTAGGAACGCGTGATGTTCCAGACCTTCTGCCAGTACCGAGTCGACCCTGTCGGCAGCAATGGGGATAAGCGCGGCATTCTCGGTATTCTCCGGGAGGGCCTGTAAGGTGTCTCGCACTCCCATGACGCTTGTGCTAATGGACTTCACCATTGATACAAGGGAGCCCAGCAGTAGGATCACGACGATCAAGACGCCGACGCCCATCGCTATCGCGACCCACCAAAATGTGACCTCTTCAGGCGCATAGCCATCAGGTCCACCTGCGTACCCCAAGAAAAATTCCATTGTTAACCTCCAAGCACAGCGTGTCCGCGTTCCAGGCCTCCGAGAATGACCTCAGAATGGTCAATCGTCTGTTGTAGTCCGCCAACGCGAGCATGTTCCGATGACCCCGGTATTATGTCACGCATCCAGCAAGCCCAAACTTCCCCGAGGCCCGGCTTCATCCAGGTAACCTACATGCTGCGGAGAAGCCGCACTAACCGTAGTACGATCTGCAGGAGCCTCAGAGGTGACTGTACTGGCAGCTGCGGGTGCCTCTGAGGTAACTGCAATGGGAGCCGGGGAAGGAGCTGAATGAGGAGCTTCAGAAGGATCGTCATAGGGCGCCCCCTTGGCCACGCCGATACGCTCAGCACCATCGCACAGTAATGGTAGTGCGCCTACCACTGTTGTGCCGGTTTCGTTGATGCGCTCGATGGCTGGCCCGATCACCTTGGCCTGGTGCGCAACTTTATTAACGTTCTGCGAGCAGTCATCGAGGTCGTCGGCTGTGCGGTTGAGTAACACGCCGATCCTGAAGAGGAAGATCGCTAGGGCGGCGATCAGCAACATAATGACGACGACCGTTAAGACAACAAGAATCATTTCACATCCTTTCCCGTGAGGATCCTGAAAGCCCGGCCATGGTCAGTGCGGCTCGGCTGGCCCCGTCGTTGACCACCCACGAGGCCAGGCCTGCCGTGGCGGCCATCCGGTCCAGGGACGGTGCGCGGCCCAACCATGGGCAGAACCCTCGTGCCGAACTCCACCGGCAGCTACCTCCTGGCGACGGTGATCATTGAACCCCATAGTGATGGCGCAGACGAGGTAAGTCAAGCCATGTTCATCCGCAGATGAGAATTTCTAACCATAATAATGACTTAATTGCGGTTACGACACAACCGAGCTGTTACCCGTACTGGTCAGGGTGCGGCTCGTGCGCCAGGAGCGGTACCTTCCCTAAGCCACGCGCAGCAGCGATCAGGGTGAGTTGTCGCTCGCCACCGGAGAGCAGCGAGAACGGCCGGTCGGCGAGATGGTCGATACCGAGGCCTGCGCGGCGCGGCGATCCGCGGTCGAGGGCGTGGCGGTCAGACTCAGGTGCGTGGTGCGGCCCATGACCGCGATGTCCAGGGTGGTGAACGGGACCGTGATGGTGGTGGTTTGGGGCACGTAGGCGACTAGCCGTACGAGCTGACGGGCCGACAGGTCGGCGGTGTCGGTGCCGGCGACCCGGATCGTGCCGTGCTCGATGTGACCGTCCTGGCCCCGGGTCGTGGCGGGGGCCTCGGCCGGCGCTGACTGGTGGATCAACAGGCGGGGGCCGAAGACCTCCCGGGCGCCAGCGAGAATGCCGGCTGGGTCGGTGCGGTTCGTGGTGAGGATGGCGGCGCCATCGCTGGCCCAGAGGTGGAACGCGCGCCCAGGATCCGGGGTGAGCTCCGGTGTGACGCCGGGGCCGCTGGCGCACCGACACCCGACCAGACCGGCAACACCACCGCGGGAGCCGGTCGAATGGTCCAAAGCCCCGGGCGGTGGAGCGGAGCCCTATCGGTTCAGCAGGGGACGTAGCTGTGCTGGGACGGCGTTAGGGTCACCGTTCAGCGTCGGGTGGGATTGGTTGCACGCCGTGGGAGCGCAGGATCGCGCTGCCGGCTGGCCCGAGAAGGTAACTCACGAACGCGGCGCCGCCGGTGGGGTTGGGAGCGCGAGTGAGCACCGTGATCGTGTACGTGGCGTTGAGCGGTGTGTCGCCGCTGACCTCGACGGTAGGGATGTCAGCCTGGGCGGCTTCGGTGCTGTAGAAGAAGGCAGCGTCGAGCTGCCCGGTTTGCAGCTGCGCCAGCAGCTCGTCCTCGGGTGAGGGGATCGCCGTGGCCGGGTTGACCCCGGCCTGGCGCATGGCTTGCGCGGCGAGGTTGCCTTTGGGGTGCAATCGCGGGTCTACGTTGCCCAGCCGGAACCCGGGCTGAGCAACTACAGCGCTCCACGGCTGGGCACGCAGGGCGGCCGCGAATCGACTCTGCGGATTGTAGCCGAGCACGAGTGGCGAGATGGCGAAGCTGGCATACCAAGCTTCCCAGTCGCCGTGCGCCGCTCCGATCAGACGGGCGTTGGCCTCGGGCGCGGCGGAGAGGAACACGTCGGCTTGTTTGGTTCGGCCACTGATCTCTTCGGCCTGCCCATCGGAGGGTCCAGGTTCGGCGATGAGGCTACCGCCGGTGGCGGTCTGAAATCCCTCGACGATTGCGCTGTTCATGATCCTGGTCAATGAACCGGCGTAGAGCAGGCGGACTGAGCCCACCCCGGCCCCCGCTCTGCTCGGGGCGTCGCATCCCCCAAGCACGGCCAGCGCGGTCATGGTCACGACCACCACCGCTGCGGCGCGCCGTGCGCGGCCGCCGTGGGCGTATCCACCAGGACACACGCGATGCGGGTCAGCTGACCGGCTCGCCGAACGTTAGTGTCACCGTCGACCTCCTCGGACAATCGCGTTTACGTTCTGAAGGGCCCTAAATTACCGTGATTCCGGAATTGCCGCTGCATCTTTTCTGCGGCATTCACACGCTACGAGTCAGCGTTGGCCTGTGGGTTCGCCAGCCTGCTGGTCGCGTTCGGCATCGGTGCCGCCATGATCACCCGTCGGTGGGCCCGCGACCCCGGCGGGTCGCTGACCGCCGTCTACGCCGTTGTCCTGGTCCCCGGGCACGCCGCCGCCCATGCAATTGGCGGGTCAAGACGGTGGGAACCATCTGCGCCACGTGTATCAAGAGATCAGCACCCGAAGCCGCTGGCAACTCACCGTGCGCACGGACGTTGATCACAGACCGTAGTTCGACGTAGCTGGCCGCGCGTTGAAGGTGATCTTCTTGGCGCGGATGGCGGCGTCGAGGGCGGCCTGCAGTGTCGCGCGGTAGTGCTGCATGGTGGCCGGGCCGGTGGGGCGCAGGCCTTTCACGCTGGTGCGGATCTGGGGGCCGGCGTTGGCACGGGCGGCTTCGATCTTGTCGTTGCGTTCGGCGATGGTGTCGAACATCGCGGCCACGTGGTCGACGGCGAGCTGCTCAGTCCGCCTAGATGTTTGATTCCGTGAAGATCGTGTGAGGGCGCGTCGCTACCGCGGACGTGGACGGAGGGCGTTCAAGATCAATGTGTGACCAAAGAACTGAACACCCTCCTGACCGCACTCTACGTGTTGATCGACGATCACGTGGCTGCGGCGCGCGTCGGTCGTGGCCGGGCACCCCTGCTCTCCGACAGTGAACTGATCACCTTGGCGGTGGCCCAGATGCTGCAGGGCTATCACTGCGAACGTCGCTGGATCCGGCATCTTCGCAGCAGCCCCCAGTGGCGTGCGATGTTCCCCTACCTGCCGGATCAGTCGGGCTACCACAAGCGGTTGAAAAACGCCCAACCGTTGCTGTGCAAGGCGATCCTCACCCTGGCCTCGTGCTGCCCGTCCTGGTTCGACGACCTGTGGATGACCGACGCCACCCCGGTTCCCTGCGGCATGTCACGCGAGACAGTGAAACGCTCGGACCTGGCCGGGCACGCCGGCTATGGCTACTGCGCCTCGCACTCCCGCTGGTACTGGGGCCTGAAGCTCTACCTGGTCTGCACCGGCGATGGAATGCCGATCATGTGGTGCCTGGCCAACCCCAAGATCGGAGAACGCGAGGTGGTGGCCGCCATGCTGCAACACAACCACCACCTCGTCCGCACCGGGCAGATCCTGCTGGCCGACAAGGGCTTCGCCGGCAAAGGATTCAAACAACTCACCGACGCGATGGGACTGCGTCTGCTGCGCCCCGACCGCAAAGACGAGACCTACCGCAACGGCAACCTCGGTGGCGTGCGCCAGTGGATCGAATCGGTCAACCAGACCCTCAAAAGCCAGCTCGACCTCGAAGACCACGGCGGCCGGACTCCCGCCGGAGTGTTCACCCGCGTCGCACAGCGCCTACTGGCCATGGCCGCCGGGATTTGGCACAACTGGACCACCGGCGTCACCAGCAAACGCTCACTGACCGCCTACGACCACTAACACCAACTTCACGGAATCACTCATCTAGGGCATCCGCGGGCGGGCGGCCTAATGGCGCAGCACCGCTGGTGGCGCAGCACCAAGGATCTCGACGGCCTTGTCCGCAGAGGATCGAGCAACAGATCCATCCAGCCGACACCATCAGATAGCTCAGTTGCAACGGCCACCGAACCGATCATGCCCGACCGAGGCCTGGGTAAACCTGCAAGCGATGAATGCGGGTCGAGTTTCGGGCACCCGCACCCTATCGAGCTCACGCCCCGCGCTCGGCGGCCCGAGGAACCCCCGTGTCCGCCTCTTCCAGCCACCTACCACCAGCCGCGATACAGCATTGGCTACCATCAGCGCGCGGGGCCGTTAGCTCAACTGGCAGAGCAAAGGACTTTTAATCCTTGGGTTCTGGGTTCGACCCCCAGGCGGCCCACCATCACAGCAGGTCAAAGAGCTGTCAAAGTCCTCTGATATGCTTTTCCAAGATCGTACCTGTCGGAAACCCGACGGAAACCGTCGTCGGGACCGGTCTTGGGAGGCGCACGATGGCCCGTCCACCCCTGGGTCTGGGCAAACACGGGAGCATCCGAGTCACCCGTGAGGGTCAGCAATGGGTCGCCCGCTGTCGCTTCCGCCAGCCAAACGGGCACACCGTCCGCGTCGAGCGCTGGGGATCCTCCAAGACCGCCGCGACGAACCATCTCCAAGACGAGCTGCGCAACAGGGCCGGTGAGCGCACCACAATGCTCTCGGCCAGCTCGCGCTTCGCCGACGCCGCCGAGATCTACCTCACCAAGATCGCCGACAGGCGCGAGAATTCCACCTACGACACCTACCGGCACTGGATGGACAACGTTGTGTTGCCGGCCCTAGGCCAGCTACGGATCCACGAATGCGACGTCGCCCGGATCGACGCGTACTTCACGACGCTCCAGCAACGCGGGTACGCGGCGAATACCCGACGAACCCTCCGGACCATCGTCGCCGGAACAATGCAGCAGGCTGTCCTGCACAAGGCCGCACCGAGCAACCCGGTCCGCGAGCTGGAGCGGATCGAGGAACCCAAGGGCAAGCGCAGATCGCAGCCGCGAGGACTGACTATCGAGGAGCGGCGCCACCTCCTCAGGTGGCTTGACGGCACAAGCGACGACCCGAAGGTGGCGCGCAAACAAACCGTCGCCCAGGCCGCGGACCTCCCCGACCTGGTCCGATTTGCGCTCGGCACAGGTCTGCGGATCAGTGAGGTCTGCGGGGTCCGCATCTGCGATCTCGACCTCGACGGCGTACCAGTCGTCTCCGGTGATGACATCAAGTTGGTGCCGATCGTCGCCGTCAGGGGCAAGGTCAACTACATCAAGGGCAAGGGCCTCGTGCGCAGCGATACAGGAAAAAGTCCGTCCGCGCTGCGGGTCATCCCACTGCCCGGATTCGTCACCGACCGGCTACGCGCCCGGCTCACCGGCGAAGAAGACCCGATGTGGCCGGTGTTCGCCGCCGCTGGCGCCGATGGACGTCCGACCTTCCGGTGGCCATCCAACGTTAGGCGCAGCGTGCGCGTGGTCCGCATGGAGGCCGGGCTCGGTTGGATGACCCCGCACACCTGGCGGCGCACTTACGCCACCATCCTCCACGACGAATTCGGGCTATCGGACCGACAGAAGGCTGATCTCATGGGTCACGCGAAGATCAGCATGATGAAAGACGCCTACGTACACCGCGGCGAGTTGCATGCCGATGCCGCGGTGTACTTGGACGCCGCCTACGCCGACTGAAGAGTAGTGCGGCGCGCGCCGCAGTCGAGGGCACCCATCGCGGCGCGAGATTCGGAGCTGCCAGCCTTTTGATCCGTGAGCTTGGACGGTCCCCTTCATGGGCGTTAACCAGGCGTTTCGCTGTCCTTAACGTTCCCGCGCCTCTGCGGGCCCTCCTCGCCCTGGCTCCCAGACTGCAAATGGGGAAGGCTGGCGGTGTTATGTGGCGCACGGACAGCCGTGCTGATCGAGCCGAAACGAGGGAATTTGTAGTGTTTGGCGACTTGAATGAGTTTTTCCTCGACCCGCACACTCTCAAGCCCTGGAAGTTCCCTAATTCCAACGTAGAGTACGAAGGGGTTATTGCTACTACCCCGAAGGTTCTTTATCGTATGGATAGGAACAGAAACCCGCAGTGGATACGTGAAGGCGTACGTCGCTGGTGTCTGTGGGTGAGCGTGAAGACCGACGGTGACTACCGCGGATTCTGTGTCGATAAGAACGTGATAGCTCGCGCCTTTAATGGACGGGCCAATGAAGCGAATCTACGTCGCTGGGCTGATCAATGGCAGGTTGGCGGACGCTTGCAGATATCTTGGACCGAGGACGTTCGGGGGGAACGGACGTATCATGGTCGCTACACGCCGCCGCCGGAAGGTTGAGGAGCTGCGCCGATCGTCGTGTACACTTTGGTCTGTAGAAGCGCGTCAGTCGTCTGACGCGGAGCGTTGGTGGAACACCGGTTCGCCAGGACCGCCTTAGTCGCTCAGAGACCCAGGAGATGTGCCCGCGTTAACGCGTGGGGTCAGCGGTTGGCGGAGTCGATCGGGGAAAGGCGATCGATTGGCCGAGGCAACCGGGATAACCTCCTCCTGGGAGAACTCGTGCCTACACTCGATCGCTACCCGCCTGCGCTCCCACCGATGTCGACGGCGACTGTCCGGTTCCTACTCGGTGCAGTCCCGGCTCTCGTGACAGTCATCTTCGCCGGGTTGATTGCACTCCTGGCGCTCCTAATGGACAAGCAGCGCCGCGACTACGCCATTCAGGTGGCCGACTGCTTCCGCAAGTTCGCCGCGGTCCTGGTCGGCGCCGGGCCCGTGCAGGACGACGTAACGAAGGGGCACGATCAGCGGTCGCCAGATCCATTAGGGCAAAGGTGAGGACGGCAAACGTCGCTGTCCCACCGCCGGAGATCATCGTCCCTCTGCGTGTTCCGCAAGACAGATTGCGTGGGCGTGGTTCTGAGCTGGTTGTCTCCTCGCGGCGCCCCTGTGGGGCTGTCGGGCGGTGGGTCCGGAGTGCAAGGGTGGTGTGTCCCTTGCGCGGAGTGGCCCGCCGTCTGGCAGGGCTTGTCCGCGCCGTGAGGAGGCAACCAGCTTGGTGACCTTCCCCTGCTCTCCGAAGTGGTGCCGGGGTTCGGGGCAGCGCCCCGGCCGCCGGAGGCTCCGGCCCTTGTGGGCCGGTTGGGGTGAGGCGATGTCGGTGGTCGCCCGTGTCCGCTTCACTCGCGCTTTTGGAGTGCGCGTTGTCGGGGTGGCTGCGCATACTTGGGGTATGACGGGGACGACATGGGCGGAGCTGACTCCGGAGTGGGTAGTTCCGCCGTTGAATGAGTTCGCCGCCTACGGGGGTATGGCATTCCAACTAGCGGAGATCACAGGTTGCGTGCAGGCACGGGGACAGTGCGCTGCGGTGTGTTGGTTGCTGGGGAGCAGACGTCGCGCGCCGATCACCGAGGGACAGGGTGCGGTGACGCGAGACGCGGCGCGGTTGGAGTCGCGGCTGGCATTGGGTATGGCTGCCGGGCGTCCGTCGGAGGCGGACCGGTATCGTGCGCGGCTCGGTGTCCCACCGCTGAGGATTGTTGAGGGCTCCGCGTGGTGGGCGCATGGGGTGTGGCGGGTGTTGAGCTGGGTGCTCGGCGAGCGTGAGGATCCGCCGATTCAGCTTTCTCTTCGGGCTGAGGATGGCTCCGTGATCCCGGGTACTGAGGTGTATGCGGTGCCTCGTAATCCGGAGTCGGCGTTGTGGCTGCGGTCGGAGGCTCGGCGCGAGCAGCTGGAGCTGGCCGAGGCGTACCGGTGGTGGCGGGATAGCCATCCGGTGGCGCGCGACACCGGTCGGGGCTGAGGAGCGGACCCGCGCTCCCGGACCAGTCCGTTGTTGGGGGCGTCGCCGCCGGGGGTCAGTCATGGGGGCCTACCGGTTCGAGCGTGGGCGGAGCGTGATCAGTGAGTCGCTCGGCGTGGGTGTGTTGTTCTGCGGCTCGGTCGTCGGCGTGCCAGCGGGCTATCTGTTGTGAGCGGGCTTGTTCGGCGTGGTGGCGGGCTTCGAGGGTTTGGCGTTGCCGGGTTTCGGCGATCGCGCGGCGGGCGAGGGTGAGGTCGTCAGCGGTGCGCTCCGCGGTGGGAACGTGCACGGTGTCATCGATGGGTCGCGGGGTATCAGCGGCGGCGAGCTCCCGGATGTCGGGCACAACTGTCTCCGCAATCGGCCCGCGTTGGGTGGCGTCATCGACGGTGGGCAGGTCGTCAGTGTCGTGGTCGGCGACGTCGGCGAGGTCGTGGTCGTCGGTGATGTCGCGGTGGGCGTCGTCGGTGCGGCGGGCTTCGGCCTCGGCGTTGAGCCACTCTTGGGTGCTGGTGGTGTCGGCGGGGGGTGGGTTGGTGGCGTGGCGGGCTTCGAGGGCGGCTTGGGCGCGGTGGGCGTTGGCTCGGGTCATCGCGGTGTCGACGAGGTGGTAGGAGTAGGCGTCGTCGATCTCGGTGAGCGCCTCGATCTGGCTGTCGAGGAGGTTGGCGAGCGCGGCCGCTTCGGCTGCTTCTTGTCGGAGCTGCCCTTGGGTCTCGGGGTCGGTGGCGGTGCGGGCTTCGGCCACGCGCAGCGTGGCGGTGTTGTGGTGTCGGGTCGCGGCTTGCCGGGTCCCGGCGAGTTCGTGGGTGACATTGGGCGGTGCCCAGGCCTTTTCGCGTTCCCAGGCGCGGATCCGTATTCGGAGCTGTCCCTCGCTGAGCTGCAGTTCCTCGGTGTCGGTGTCAGGTCGTCCGAGGGCGCGGTGGGCGGCCCGGAACGACGCGTAGTGCTCGGCTTGCCCGGGTTTGGGTGGAGCCCCGAGGGGGGTGGTGGGGTCGGTGTGGCCGGACAGTTCCCGGTGCGCGGCAACGATCCCGGCTTTGTGCTCCCAGGTCCGCCGCTCGTCGGGGTCGGTAGGGGGCGGCCCGAACGCTTCCACCGCCCATGCTGGGGGCGTGTCGATGGCCTGTGCGCCGAGTTCGGTGCGGCGGGTGTCGGCGGCGTGGGTCAGGGCGGTGATGAATCGTTGTTCGTTGGGGTCGTCGGCGGTGGGTGTCCGCTGGGTGTAGGTGTCGCCGATCGGGTCGAGGGACAGGGTGCGGGTGGTGGTGATGCGGTCGTAGAGGACGTTGCTGAGTTGCCGGGCGCCGGCGAGGTCGCGTTGGGTGACCGCGTGTTGGAGGACCTTTGCGGGGTCGTGGCCGGCGAGTTCGGCGCGGCGCAGGACCCGTGCCAGGGTCGGGGCGCCGTCTTCGGCGGCGATCCGGGTCCGTTGGTCTGGGGTGAGGTGGCCGTGGTCGACGAGCTGGTCGAGCCAGCGGACGGTTCGCCGGGTGGTGACGTCGGTGGTGAATCCGGCGAGGCGGTCGATCGCGGTTTGCACCGAGCGGGCTTCGGCGAGGGATTCGGCTTGGATGGCCAGCGCGGAGCGGTCGGGGTCGTCGCGGTCGAAGGCGAGGCCGAGGATCGCGGCGGGGCTGCGGTGAATCGCGTCGTGTACCGCACCGGGGGCGGGGTCGGGGTCGGGCACAGTTTGGGTGGCCATGTGCGCGGTGTTGCTGTCCTGACCGCGGGTCATCGCCATGTAGAACGCGCCCCGGCTGGTCTGGGGGGTGGCCAGGTTGTGGCTGGTGCCCACGGTGACACCCTGGATGGAGTACTCGGTCGCGGCGTACCCGAGTTCGATGTGCTCGGTAACGTAGCTCCCGGGCAGAGTCAGTGCCTCCCCGTGCTGTTCAGCTCCGTCGTCGCCGCGACCCAGCACCGGGACGACGACCAGGCCCCCGTCATCACGGGTGGACACGACGCGGTACTGCTGCCGGTTGACCGGCCCTGCGCGGTTGCCGTCGTAGCCGACCAGGTGGCGGGCGATGCGGCGGGCCTGAACCAGGTCGTTGACCCCGGCGTAGTTGCCCTGCACCCCCACCGGCACCCCGCCAGCCTCGCTGACCAGGCCCAGGCGGATGAACTCGGCGCGCAGCTTCGCGGACAGGCGGGCGGCTTGGTCGTTGGAGTTCACGCTGAGCAGGGAATGCTTCCCGGCCAGGGTGTCGGCCAGCCACCCCGTCGCGGCGGAGTCCTCCGCCTGTTCCAGGGTGCCAGCGTCGATCAGCCGCCCGTGCTTGTGGTACTCGGTCAGCACACTCTCGTCCCCCGCGCGTAACCGTAGCGAGGCGTCGCGCTCCCACTCGTTGGTGAACCGGCGTGCCTCGGTCAACTCATACGCCGCGCCCGCGTCAACGATCAACTCCATGCCACCCCCGGCGCCGATCGCCGCGCACTGCCGGTGATCCCCGGTGAGCAGCCATTTCGCGCCAGCGGCGGTGACATGCTCGTGCACCGCGGCCAACGCCTTGGTGTCCACCATCGAGGATTCATCGACCATCACCAGATCCCCGGCGCCTAGCTGCCACGCTTGGTCATCCCCGACCGGGTGGCCAGCGGCCAACCGATCCTGAATCGCCAACCAACGGGAAATGTTCCGCGCGGTCAGGCCTTCGCCTTCCAGGACACTGGTGGCCTTCTCGGTGGTGGCCAACCCCACCACCCGCCGCGCCTGCCCCTCCCACAAGGTGGGGTTCTGCCAGGCCTGGGCCAACACGCCGGTGACGAACGATTTGCCCGTCCCCGCGGGACCGACCAGCGACTCCACACACGCCCCCGAACTGAGCACGCCCCGCACCGCGGCAGCCTGATCAGCCCCGAGCTCGATGCCGTTCTCGGCCAACGCGGCCATAAACTCCTCCACCGCCGCGGTCGACAATGCGGGCGCACCCCGACGGGTGGCCGCCGCCTGCAAGAGGCGTTCGGTGTGGATGTGCTCCGCGGAGGCGTAGAGCTGTGAGCCTGGCTGGTCGTAGGAGGAGTCGCCGTTGTCCAGTCGCTGTGACTTGGTGAGGGCGTCGTCGCCGGGCTTGGGTTCCTTCAGTGCCTGCACCTGGGTCAGTCCCTCGCCGGCGGCCCTGTCGAACAGGGCCATCACCTGTTGTCCGGTCAGTCCACCCATGTAGTCGGGTAGTGCGTTGTTGAACTCCCGGATGTACTCGGGCTCCGACCAGCCGCCCCGCTTGTCGCCGGCGGCGGCGATCGCGGTGTCGGTCACCGCGCTCGGTGACCACGGCTGCGCCTGGGGTGGTGTGTCGGCCAGGGCGACGACGTCGTCGGCGACAGCCTCCAACCCGACACCCGTCGCGGTGAAGAACATCCGGTCGATCCGCCGCAGGAACTCCTCCTGGGACTCCCCGGTATACGACTTCGCTGGACGGGTCTTATCCGCCGCCTCCCGGTTCAGCGCATCCAACGCTTTGCCCTTGGGCGCCCGCCCGGTGACCGCCTCGTAGGCCGCGGCCAACTCCGCGACCTTCGGGTTGATCGCCCGGGTCCGGGAACTGGCCAACTCGACCAACTCGCGGGCGATCCCCAAGACCTCGCGGGATTTGCCGTCGGGGCGCATCGCCATCCGGGCCGCTACCGCCCGGGTCAGGTATTCCTCGGTGGTGCGCTCGGCGACCGCCGCGGCGGCAGGGCGCCACAGCTGGAGCACCTTGGAGTCCAGCGTGCGCCACTCCCCATCAGCGCCCTGCACCCGGTTGAGGATCGTGTTGTGGATGTGCAGGTGCGGGTCGTGGGTGCGGGTGTCGTGCTGAAAAAACGACGCGATGGTCCAGTCGTGGGCGTCGATCCACTGCCCCTGCGTCTCGCTGTGGTGCCCGATCCGGGAGTAGCCGCCCTTGGCGGAGAGGTAGTCGAGCATCGCGTTGTTCCCGGCCCACACCGCGTCCTCCACCGCGGTCCGGTACTCGCTCCATGCCTCGGCGGCTTCCAGGTCCCCGGCCTTGCGGGCAGCGACCTCCTTGGCCTCGAACGCGAGGTGCAGTATCGACATCGACTTTTGTACGCTGAACGTCGCGTCCAGAAACGCCACGTTGTGCCGGGAACGCTTGGCGGCGTCCAATCGGAGTTCATCGCGGCGTTCAAAGTCGGCGCCCGGCTCCTTGGCCAACGCCGCGGCGTAGAGCTGTTCAGCCGACTGATACCGGCGCCCGGTGTGCCCCAACGTCTCAGCCTCACTCCAGCGCTCCGGATCCCGGAACCGCTCATCGCGCGGATCCACGAAGTGCGCGTAGACCGCGGTGGCGTCCTGCGCGTCCACTAGACCCGACAACCCCAACGCGGCCGCCCCAGCGCCGTACCAGCGCCCCGGGGGCTCGCCCTCGGCGACCGCACCGGTGTAGTAACTTTCCCGGCCGGTGGCCACGGAGTCCAGGTAGTACTGCACGGAGTGCCCTGATTGGATTCTCAGCACCGCTCACCACCCCCAACAAGATCAACAACGACCGTATCAAGATCACCACGCGGGGTGTCGGTGTGGCGGCGGGCGTCAGCCCGCACGCCCCCTCGGATCGTGATGCAAGGGTCCGCTCCTGATTTTCGATCTTGACTGTGACTCTCTGGGTGAAACTTCATCATCGGTATTGCTGGCTTTGTCTCGTGTTCTGGTGTGCTCGGGTGTGATCTTTGGGTTGATCTTCTGGTTGTCGGTCTTGCTGCTTTGTTGGTGGTCGTTTCGTGTTCTCTGCTCATCGGTTTGTCCTTGCTTCGTCGGTGGTTGTTGTGACTTGGAGCTGCTCTTGCTGGGCGCGGAGGTCTTTCAGTGCGGTAGCGGCGGTGCCTCGGGCGACTTGGGCCAGGGCCATGAGTTCCGAGACGGTGGGCAGGGCGCCGTGCCGGGTGGCGTGGCCGGTCGCGGCGGTCTGGGCGCGGACCCGTGCGGGTGCGGCGTCGCGGGCTGCGGGTGCCCGTACAACCGGGTCCGCGACGGCCACGGCGGGGTGTTCAACGCGGTGTTCACTCGGTGTGCTGGTCAACGGCTGTACAGGCTGGCGCGATGCCGGTTGAACGGCGGGCCGGTCGGCGGGCGGTGGAGTGCTGGCTGTCGCCGTCAGGCCCGCGCGCTCGGCCGCCGGTGGCGGTGGGGTCAGCGCGGGGTAGGGAGCCGTCGTGGGCACCGGCAGCGCCTGGGGCCCGGACTGGACCGGTGCAGTGGCGAGCGGTGCCGTGTCCTGGCCGAGCTCTTCGGGGTGCTGGGTAGGCGGGTGGTCAACGCCCAGCAGATACAGCAAGTGGGCGACGACGGCGGCGGCGATGGCGGGCCAGGCGCCGATGGCGAACCGCAGCGGTGGTGGGGCTGAGGCGACGCCCCCGGCGAGGTAACTGGCCTGGGTCAGCCCGGACAGCCCCGCGGCGATGACGACGACGGTCGCGGCGTAGCGCCGGCCGGACTCGGTCAGGCGGGTGGTGGTGGCGTAGGCGACCAACGCCAACCCGTCAGTGATCAACGGGTACAGCCACGCCAGCCCTCGCGGTGTCCCGGCCGCCAGCGCGACCTCATACAGGCCGTGCGCGGTCGCCACACCCGCCCCGAGTGCGACGACCAGGCCCGCGGCCCACACGGTCCACCGTGCCCACCCACCCCGGCGGGACTGGTCGGCCTGCGCGGGGTGGTGCGTTGTCGTAGTCACCGGCGTACACCGGGGCGGCGTCGGGCGTTGGCGGTGGCCAGGTGCCACTCATCGGGCGCCGGTGCCGGGTCGGTTCGGGAGCTGGCCCACCAGGTGGCGATCTGCTCGGCGGCCTTTTCCACCGGCACCACCGGGGCCCCGGGCAGCGGGTGGCCGTCGCGGGGTTGGTGGTTTTCCAGTGAGCACCGCCCCGCGGTGGTGGTGATCCGGCGGATGACGCCGGGGCGGTAGCGGTCGTGCCAGTCCCCGGCCAACGTGACCGCGGCGGTGTCGTCGCGGTAGGCGTCGAGCCAGGCTTGCATCAGCCACAGCAGTTCCTCGACCACGTCGGGGTGCCACAGCCAGCAGTCCGGCAACCCCGCCGCCGCGTCGGGGTAGCGCAGGTACACCCTCTGCATCCAGGCCAGCAGCTCCCCCAGCACCGCGCGGGCGGTATCGAGGTCGGCGGGTAGGTCCAGCCAGGACGCGACCCCACCCGCCGTGGTGGTGTTGGCGTTGAGGGTGTCGGCGAGTTGGCGGACCGTCTCGGCTAAGTGATTCACTCGGCCGGGCAATTGCCGCAGCTTGTCGATCGGCAGTGTGTCGATCGCCTCGCGGAGTGCCTCAATATCCCGCGCCAAGCCCGCGACCGATTTGGCGTCGGCGTAGACGTAGGCGCTGCCGTTCGGACTACCGCTCGTGCCGCCGCTGCCGTTGGTGCTGGGGTTGGGGTTGGGGTTGCCGTCGGTCACGGTTGGCTCCCGTCGGGTTCGGCGGCCTCACCGGGCCGCGCAGTGCGGGCGACGGTGAGGCCGAATCGGTCGGCGAGGGTGATCCCGCCGAGCTCGGTGGCCTCGGCCCACTCGGCGAGCCGGTCCTGGACCTGGTCCCAGGCCATCGCCCAGCGCACGGTTCGGTCGGCCCGGGCGGTGGCGCGGCGGGAGGCTTTGACGTCGGCGCGTTTCCAAGCCATTTCCACGGTGCCCACCGCCGGGGCCATCCCCCGCCGGATAATCACCACATGGCGGGCCGGGAGCTGCGCGATCTGCGCCGGCGACAGCACCGGCACCCGGTGGCGGGTCAGGGACCGGACCATCCCGTCGTCATCCCAGGTCGGGGTTTCTTCGTACCGCTCCCCGGTCAGCGTGGAATACGCCGCCAGGTCGTCGGGGTCGCGGCCGCCGCCGTAGATCAACAGGGTGGCGGTGTTGTTCAGGATCGCCGCGGCCCCGGTGTCACCCCAGCGTTGCCGTAGCTGGGCGCGGGATTGGGCGCCGATGTGGATGGTGACGTTCCTGCCGCCCATGTCGGCGGTCCAGTTATCCAACGGGATGGGGCAGATCAGCGCCGCCTCGTCCAGCACGAACGTCAACGGCGGATCCAACCGCCCCCGACAGGCCAGCGCGGAGTCGGTGGCCGCGATCCGGCGGGCCTCCCGGGCGATGTGCCCAGTCAACGCAGTGACCAGGGGCGCGACTGGCCCGTCGTCGGCGCCGAGCAGGTACACCGTGCCCCCAGACTCCAGCAGCTTCGCGACATCGAAGTCACCGGACTCGGCCGCCGCGGCGGCGGTGGCGTCGGTGAGCCACCCCAGCGCGGGCATGATCGTGGCGCAAATCGACGATCTGGTGCGTTCGTTGGTGTCCAGGAACTGCCCGGCGTCGGACTCATAGGCCGGTTGCGGTGACCGCCGCAGGAACTGCTGCACCTTCGCCGCGGCGGCGTCGGGGTCCGCGACCCACGCCAGGACGTCAGTCATCGACGCCCCACCCAGCGCGGCGGCGTGCATCAACGCGGCCAACACCCGGCGGGCCTGCTCGGTCCAGTACGCCCGATCCCCACCACTACCCGGGGCGGCGCCCGCAGCCAGCAGATCCGTCGCCCGCGTCGTCGCCGTCCGGGGATCACTACAGCCCGACAGCGGGTCGAAGGTGATCGTCGACGCGATCCCACCCAGACCCGACGGGTTAAAGATGTGCACCGGACCGACCCGCGCACGGCACGCCGCAGTCAGCTCGATCATGTCGGTCCGGGTGGACGTGGCGATCACCGCGCCGGGGGCATCGAGGATCCGACCGCACAACTCCCCGGTCTTTCCGGTCCGCGGCCCCCCGATCCGCAGGGTGACGTCTTCCACTGGGGACCACACCCGCAACATCCCGACCCGGGCCAGCGGTGTGGCCAGCTCCCGTACCGGGACGAACCAGCGCCGCCACCCCAGGCGGCGCAGACCCGGCCGCAACACGGTCGCTTTGCGACGCATCGCCAGCGCGGAGGCGACCCGCAGGATCGCCCACGGACTGGCCAACCCGTGATTACGCCGACCCTTCCTCGCCCACCGGTGCACCAGCCCGGCCGAGCCGCGTCGCCGGGTGCGCCACACTCCTACTACGCCCAGCAGGAGAAGGACGCCGGTGATCAGCAGCCAGGGCCAGTACACCCGCCCCGGCGTGCCCTCAGGCATGAGGTGCATCACCCACCCCAAACCGATCAGACCTGCCCCCGTGGCCGCCGCCCTGGGGAGTAGTGACCTGCGGGTGATGCGCCGGTTCATCCGGTTCATGACTGCACCTCTTCCACCGGCAGAACCGGCATCGCATCGAGACGACGGGGGCCATCCAGCGGCATCGCGGGGTGGTGGGGTGGCCAGGGCAGCGGGGTGGCCAGGTGCACATGCACCGCCACCGGCGCGGGGCGCGGGTACCCGGTGGGCCTGCCACCGGAGCCGGGCGTGCTCGAGCTCGTCGAGCTCCTCCAGCGCTGCGGCCCGCTTGAGGCGAGCCCGAGCGAGCGGGCCTGTCAGGCTGCTGTGCCCGGCCCGGTTGTGGCGGTGGCCCGCGGCGTAACCGAGACACCAGGCCATGAACACCCACAGCAGCCACACCACCACCGCCGCGGCCCACATCTGATGAGCGGTCACCGCAGCTCGCCCCCTACCCGCGGGTGGTCTCTAGGGGTGCGCGGAGCTGGTGGGTCAGCGTGGTGGCGTGACCGAGCCGGGCCAGTGTCCGGTCCAGCAACTCCCGCTGCTGCCCCGGGGACAGACCGCTAAACCGGGTGCGGGTGGTGCTGGCGTGGGACTCGGCCAGCTCCCGCACCATGGTCCGTAGCCGGGCCCAGTGATCGGCCCGCAGACCTTCCAGGACCGGTCGGGCGTGGTCGCGTTCCCACTCGTCCAGCGCCAGGTCGTGGGCTGCTTCGTCGAACGGCCCAGCGGTGGTGGGGTATCGGGTGGTACCGGTCCACCCGCAGCCGCAGGCCGCCATCACCCGACCGACCATCCTGGGCTCGGTGTCGGCGCTGTAGGTGCTGGTCAGCGAGCCGTCATCCAGTACCTGCGCGGCGTAGCCCTCGTGGTCGTCGGCGTCGTCACCGTACGAGGTCAAGATCGAACCCATTGCTCGTTCTCCTTGAAGTGGATCAGCCCGGAGTCTCAGAGGGGTAGTGCCGCGGTGGCCGGTCATGGCGCATCACCGTCAGCGGTCAACGCCAGGTCCTGCTGCGGGGGGCGTGCGGCGGTCTGGTCATCGGTGTGCCACCGGGCCAACTGCTGCGCCCGGCCCTGCTGCTGCGCCCGGTCCTGCTGCTGGGCCTGCTCGGCGCGGTGGTGAACCTCGGCCACTGCGTGCCGCGCCCGGTCCAACGGATCGGGCACCGCCTGCCGGGTCGGCGCCACCGTCCGCGCGGCGTCTTTGGCCAGGGAAGCCCGGAGCCCTTCGATACCGCGGTGCGCCAGGGCCTTGACCGCTCCGTCGTTGCGGCCCATCACCGCCGCCGTCTCCGCGACAGAGAGGTCCTGGAAGTAGCGCAGCCGCAGGCACTCCTGCTGATCAGTGGGCAGCTCAGCGACCCGGCGCCGGACATCGGCAGCCGTGTCGCGCCGGATCACGACCTGCTCGGGACTGTCCTGCCGGTCATCGGTGCTGTAGTCAGCGACCTCGGCGGTGACGGTTTCCCGCTGCACCCGGCTGGACTTGACGTGATCGAGGATCAGATTGCGGGCAATCGTGGTGAACCACGCCCCGGCATCACGGCCCTGGTCGCTCACCGAATCGATCCGCCGCAACGCCCGAGCGAACGTCTCGCTGGTCAGATCCTCGGCCAGGGCCCGATCCCGCATCCGAGACCCGACGAACCGGGACACCCCCGGCGCGTACCGGGAATACAAGCTCCCGAACGCGTCCCGATCACCGGCCTGAGCGGCCTCGATCAGATCCCACCCCTCACTGCGGGCCGCGGTCATCGCACACCACCCACATCAGCAGGCGGGTTGTCCAACTGCGCGATCCACGTCCACCCACTACACCGGGGACAGCCTGTCCGCCCGGTGCCGAAATCAGCCGGAGCCGGTTCCCACACCAGCTGGCAGGCGGTGCACGCCAGCTGCAACCTCCGGACTCCCGGAGCCCGGTGGACCTCGCCGCGGTTACGGTCGGCGCTCATCGCGCACCACCCTGCGCGGCTAACACCGGCATGCCCCGGGCATCGTCGCGGTGCTCGACGGCGGCGGCCTGGTCCTCGGCGTGCCACCGGGCGAGGTGTTGCGCCCGAGTGTCGGCGGCCTGCTCGGTCACCCGCTGGTGAGCGTCCGCGACCGCCCGCCGGGCCCGCGTGATCGGGTCGGCCGTCTCGGCCGGCGGTTGGGCGCGGAGACGTCGCAGCGCGGCGGCCGCGGTGCCCTCGGCCACGCCCGCGCGCCGGGCCACTTCCCGTTTCGTGGGCCACTGCCCCCCGTGCCGGGCGGCCTGCTCCCGGGCCACTGCCAACGCACGCTCGCCCGCCGGCGGGGGCGAGCCCTCCGCGTGGGTGCCGTCGTTAAGCATCTCCCGCAACGTGGCCAGGCCCTCGGTTCGCAACCGCCCGACTGTGACGTTCGTCCGGTGCATCCGCTGCGCCACGGCATCGCGGGACAACCCATCGAGATACCGCAGCTCCAACACCCGCCGGGTCTCCGCCGGCAACTGCGCCAGCGCCGCCCGCACATCCAGCCGGGTCTCCACCGCATCAGTCGCCGCCGACGCGGAGTCATCAACCAGACGCGGCGACCACCACAACGGGGAATGCGGCGACACCGGCGCCTCAGCACCATGGCGCCCGGCTGCGTTCGGCCGATCCGCACGGTAGTAATCGAGCATTCGACTCCGGGCCACCGCGGTCAACCACCGCCGATACGACGAACCGTCCCGGACTTCCACGGTGTGCAGCGCCGGCCAGGCCTTGACGAACGTGTCCTGCGCCAAGTCCTCCACCGCGTGGGAATGCTCCGGCTGCACCCGGCGAGCGATGTAATTCACCGTGTACCGCCGGTGCTCCCCATACAGCTCCGCCAACCGCTCACGATTAGCCGCCAACGCCAACCGCCGTTCCTCCGGCGCCCGCTGCGCCCCAGCCCTCACCGGGACACCCCCACCGCGAACAGGCCACGGGCGTCCGGCTGGGCGATGTCGGGGAGGTCGTTGGTGTGCCATCGATCCAGCCGCGGAGCCTGGGCGTCGTCGGATGAGCGGGCCGGCATCGGCCCGCACCCTGGGCACAGCAGTTGTCCGCTGGGCTCGGTCTGCCAGCCGTCGGCTATTACCGCGTCCAGCGCGGCGGCCTCGGTTGGCCAGTGCCCCTCGGACTCCAGACTGTGTGGTCTATCCCCACACTGTCCACAGTGGACACACACACAGATATGGGTCTGTAGCATTCCGATTACCTCGATTGCTTACGAGTGGTTGGGGAACCGGCTCGGCGGGGGAGCTGTCCAGGCGTCTAACCGCCGAGCCGGGGCGGCTACCGGTACGTCAAATGCATCCCGGTTCAGTCGCTCCGATGGGGAGCTCATATGGATCGTCTGCTACCGGGGTGCCGCATCACCGCAGGGTCATCGCACCCGGTCTCGTAGGTTTCGACGGTGCTGAGGTGCACGTACCAGCGCCGGCCGATCTTGCGGCCGGCTATCGCACCGGAGCTGATGAGCTCGCGCACGTTGTCGCGGTTGGTCTTGTCAGTGTTTGCTGTGGTCTCGGTGAACCACCGCGCGACTAACTCCTCGACGGTGAAGAACGGGGCGATGCCTACGCGGGCACGTCCCGGCGGATCTGTCACCCGGTGTAGATGGATATGGTCGGGCTGCATCAATGCCCTCCAAGGGTTCGATGTGTCATTCTTCGGCGTCGTAGCCGCCGGAGACCCGCTCCGGTCGCTGCGCCACCTTGTATCTCCCTGCCGTACCTCTCTATGGTCGCGGCTACGCATTTAGAAGTCGCTAAGGATTGCCTCTAGACATCCACTCGTTCTGCGCGCGGGTCACTTGCGCGCACGCAACCCGCCTTGTTCTACGCATGACGCATGCGCTAGTATTGCCGCGTCGCATCCCTTTAAGCGTTAAGGATTTAGGACATGCCCGTTGAGCCCATGCCTCTCGCTCGGATCGCAGAGAGATCCGGATTTCTCATGGCGGACGTTGCCTTCCTTGCTGGGCTCGAAGGGAGCACAGTCTCTCGCCTCTGGGATGATCCACAGTGGCTCGACCGCGTGAAGGGAAAATCGCTCCAGGCAATCGTTAGCGTGCTGCCCGGCGTTGGTGAATACGTCCTCGGCTTCTCGTTAGCTGATCGAAGGAGCCGGCTGTTCGACGGCTTGAGCGAAAGTGGTGTGCAGGTAGACCAGGGGGTGTTCCGCTGTCTCGTGCAACAGCAATGCGTCCCTGAGCAATACCTCAGCAACGCATTGGAGACCGCCATCGCAATCCTCAACGGCGATGTCGGGCAAGCTGCGGCACACTTGGCTCGGTTCTGGGGTAGAGACCAGGATTTCGCGTTGGGCTTACTTTTCGGCAATGGCGATACCAACGGATTACTGAGTGATGTGTCGGTCCTCGTCAATGCGTCGATCGACATGATCGAACAGCTCAACGCCCGAAAGAACTCGTTCCACGCCATCGTGGCGCAGGCCAACCTGATGCATCACGTCGCCCGAGCCACCGACAACTTCATTGGCGAGGGGACCTCAGCAGACGTCAGACGCGCACAGCGCTCTCACCTTCCGGAGTACCGTTATCGGCCGAATTATGGCCACAGACGATCAGGAACTCGCCGAACGCTACTGCCGTGATGTCGCAGACTCGCCATTGTTGTCGATCGTAGAGGGCTGGGCGTTCCCCACCTACACACATGACGCGAGAGTCACTCCGGATTTCTCGCTACCGCGCTCTTTGCTCCTACGTCATACAGCGACGGAAATTCTTCGTGAGGTCGACAATACAACGACGCGTACCTCTTCTACCTGGCCGAGACATCAATTCCTACTGTAATGCAGCGCGATTCGACGTTCGGTTTCGACTGCTCCACCTCGCCGGCGCCCTCCGGACTCGGCTAGAGCGATGCGAGCAGCCAGCTGCTCGCGCTGCTTGTGAGAAGATCCTGCACATGTTGGAGAACGACAAGTCGAGCGTCGGCGGGAGAGAGGCGTGTGACTATGCCTGGTGACCAAGATACCTACGATCAGAACTCGGAGTTCTGGGTCAAGATTATCCGGCAGGGTCTCGACCGCTACCGCACTGAGTTGACTGACGCTGCGGTGCTCGGTGCCATCGGACCGTGCGACGCGCTCACCGTCCTTGACGGCGGGTGCGGGGAAGGCTACCTCTCGCGCTACCTCGCCATGCGTGGGGCGGCAGCCTTCGGCATCGATACGTCCGGCGCCCTGGTCGCCGCCGCCAAGCAGGAGGGCGAACGCGTGGGCCTTAGGATCAAATACCAGGTGGCAAGTCTGGAGGCCATCCCGTATACCGAAAAGCAGTTCGACGTAGTTGTATGCAATCACGTAATAAGTGACGTGGCGAACCCTGAAGCGGCGCTCAAAGAGATTGGGCGTGTGACGAAGTCCGGCGGCAAGCTCGTCCTGTTGATGCTGCACCCCTGTTTCTACACCGCCCACGCTGAGCGGGGCGACCAAGGCGACCTTCCGGTCGACGTCTATTTCAGTGCTCGACAGATCGACCAGAGGTTCAACGTCGCGGGAATCGAATCACCGGGCGAGGTACACATGAACTTCCGTCCGCTTGAATACTATATGACGCTCCTTACGGACAGCGGCTACGTCGTCACGCACCTGTCCGAGCCGCACCCAACTCCTGAGCAGTTGAGGCAGGAGTGGTGGCGCAAGAACTTCATCAAGCCACTGTTCCTGCTTGTGGTTGGAAAGCGATGCTGAGACACGCCAACTTCGCGGGGGACCGGTTGATCGAACGTCTCGCTGGTGCGCCGACCATCACGGCGTTACCGGATCTGCGCGCCGACTATGCGGGTCGGATCGACTGGTACCCGAGGGACGATCCGCGAGGCGCCACCGCTCGGGCGGTGTATCAGATCGTCGTGAGCGAGCTGGACGCGCACCTCTTGACATCAGTCGGTAGCATTCCAAGGTTGTTGAGGACGTGCCCTGGCTGTATACCACCACGTGGGCGCAAGACGGCTACACGATCCCCGACAATACCTCATTAAGACGACGAGATGTCAGCGTAGCAACACTAATTGTGGGGTTCGCTACTCGGGGCGAGCTAGCAATCCACGCGCACCCCCAGCTTGATCGACAGAGCCAGCGATTTGAGCTTTCGCAAGCTACGCGGCTATTCCGTAGTTTTTCGTTTCGTTCTCTCAGATGTTTTTAACGATTGCGGCGGGCGCAATGTCGTTAATAGTCGATCGAGGATCTGTTCCGCTGCCGCCCGTCGCTCCGAATGACGTGAATATACCGCTACGAGCGCCAGCGTTGCGATCAACATCAGAGGCAGTCCGCCGAGTGCGGCGACGGTCACCAACACTGGAATAAGTAGCGTTGGCTGAACGAAGAGCGCTAGCACCGTGCCCCCAGCGCCAACACCTGAGGCGAGCTGAGTGATCGTACCCGCCATGGCACTCACCGCTCCATCGCTTGGCATGCCAGCGAGCCATCTGGTGGTTCTAGCTCAGTTAAGGCACGGCGCAGTCTCCATGCCCCACCCAGCACCCGTAGCGCATAGCTCAGACGTGCTGGACTCGGCAAATCCACCAGCTCGACGCAGAGCTCTTCCGCGTAACGCGGCCGGTTTGGTAGCGGCAGCACTTGCACCGCTAGCGCCACTAGACAACGTGGCACTCCGCCTGGCAACGCGCTGTCGCCCACCGTTGGTGAGTCGTGACTCGCCATAATGCGGTTTTCCGCACGAGATGCGGTGCGGCGCTGATTCCGGTCACGAGCGCGGACTCGCTCCTGGGCACGGCCAAGGTCCCAAGCGAGAACACCAATAAAGGCCCTCACCCGGCCGAGGTCGGTGTAGAACATACGGCCTAGACGGACGGCTGAGTCGAGATCAGCAGCAGGATCGAGCCTAGCCGCGAGGTCGTCAGCGTGAGCTAGATCGCGGACTAGCCTACCTTCGAGCTCAGCGTCGAGTTCGTGGCTGTGAAGAAAGTCGTCAACCAGTGTGCGGGCGCGAGCGAGGTCGTGAGCAAATTCGTGAGCAAGGTTGCGGGCACGGTTGTGGGCGATGTCGCCGTGAGACATGGCCCCGTTCACGGTGTTCCTCCGGCGAGACCGAGCATTAGGCGATTCCTCAGAGCCCGAGGAGTGTGCACCCGGGCGAGGGCGTTACGAGCCAGCTCTGCGCCGTCGGAAGTCAGGCGATAGTAACGGCGTCGAGGTCGCCCTTCCTTTACTGGATCGACATCTTCCCAACGACTCTCCACCCACCCGCATCCCTCCAGCCGTGCAAGGATGGGGTGGATGGTGCCGCTGGGCAGTTCAGCGACCTGGCCGATCTCCAGCCCATACGTTTCCTGTGTGGGCTCTATCAACATCGCCCGCAGCACTAGCTGCGTCAGCAACGTCATCCGTGGCCCCGAAGCACCAACCATGCTGCTACTCTACCTAGACCCTAGGTGGAACGCAACCCTGGTATCGGGCCGTAACGGACATCAGACCGTCCGTTTGTCTATGTAGCAGCCATGTAGTAACAACGCCACCACGACGGTAGACGGCCTCACATCATGTCCGAAGAACCTTCGAAGTGGAACGGCCGTGCACGCTGCGGCACACGGGTCCGCCCAGGACTTACAAGCGGGGGCTCGGCGGTGGCAGCGCGACCGGACAGCAACGCCACCGGATCTAGGCATCCGACGGTGCATGGCTCACATACGGCGCAGCAGTCACGGTAGATGCCGGACCGAGAGGACCCACCGGGGGTCAAGGGGTAGCAGGCCTAGGCGAGTGTGCCCCTCGGCGCGGCGAACTTGAGGATCACTCGACGTGCCACTGCGCGGGCGACCGGAGTTGCCGACCGAGTTCAGCGGGGCTCATGGGCCTCGATGGACACCGACGGGCCGAGGTAGAAGATCCATGGTGCATCCGATGGCGTGCGATCGTCGGTCGCGCCTCTGGCCATTTGATCTACCTCTTTGCCTGTCGGAACCTTAGGTTCAGTGAGGAACGGCCCGGTACGCGGAGGCGTCGAGGTCACCTCGCAACCGCTGTAAGCAGGGCCGCAGGGTACGTCGGGGTGGCGGCGGGTAGTTGAAGTCAGACCCTTGGGTTCTGGGTTCGATCCCCCAGGCGGCCCACAACATCGATAAGGCGTTGACCTGCGACTTTAGTCACTCTACTGGATCTTGACACCAGTCTGGGTGATCTTGTGTGGGGCCGATGTGAGGCCATGACAGCGAGTCGTCCAACGCTCACATGACGTGATGCCGCGCCAGGCCGGTCGCCCCCATCCCCTGTTCTGGTACTTCTGTGGACTTGCTCGGATCCGGCGGGCGCATCGTCAGTGGATCAACATGTGTCGACAATAAGGCTCACACGAGGTTTTCCGACGTTGTTTCCCGGCGCGAGTTGTCGACGGTCGCTACCTGCGCAGACAATGATCATCTTCTGAGTGTCGGAAAATGATTGTTTCTCGACGCTCGGGAGACGCGTCAATACACGACATGCTGTATTCATTAGTGTGAGCAGCGATCATCACCGTGGCAAGCAGGTCAGAACGGAGGGGCCGGACGGATCGGGAGTAAACGGCTTTTCTCCAACGCACGGGTGTAGTCGGCCAGCACAGCCTCATCCGAGACTCGGGTGTAGACCTTGGTTGATTCCGGCGAGGCATGCCCGAGTCGCTTCTGCAGGGACAGTTCCCGCATGCCGCCTTCCCACATCGCGGTGGCGTGTGAGTGCCGCAGGGCGTGCGGAGTCGTCTGCGGCGTGCGCAGGCCGAGCTTGGTCATGCGTCGGGAGAACAGGCGCACCAGGGCGTCGTAGCCCAGTGGCTCCAGGCGCCGGGTGCCGTTCCCGCCGATGAGGAAGACGAACGGGCTGGCCGCATCCAGAGGGCGTTCGTGCATCACGTACCGGCTCACCGCGTCCGGGGTGCGAGGTTCGGGCTATCGGACCGTCAGAAGGCTGACCTGATGGGTCACGCCAAGATCAGTATGATGATCAGAAATGCATGTTTACCGCGCGGGAAAAGGAGCCGACGACTACACGGAGAGGTCAGCTAGCACTCCTTGGTCGCTATTGCTCTTCATTCGAGCGCAAGTACAGTCGCCGCAATCGGAGCTGATGCCAATCATCGATCCACCGGTCGGATAGGATCTCCGATTTTGCGGTTGCCCAGTACTCCAGCAATGCCCATCTGTCGCTGCGCCTCGGTTCGCATCCGAGCCGCCATGTGCGGGTAATACAGTTCGAAGGCGGGCCGCTCAGAACGGATCCGGGGCAGTTCAGTGAAGTTGTGCCGTGGCGGCGGTCCACTCGGATCCGTCCGAGTTGGCGCGTCCAGACGTCGGCGACATCGCCTTTCTCTCCCACCTCGGAGCTGAAGCTTGACGATACCCCGTTCTTGAGGTCAGAGACTCAGCAGAGGAGGCTGCTAGCCGGGCGCTGCCCCTGGGGCCGAATCCTCCTGGCGGGCGGCGCGGATATCCAGATCCTGGCTCCCACCGCCGAAGCCGCGACGTCACTCGCCGGTGAGCTGGGGGGTGGCGGTGGATCGGTCGCCGGGGGAGTGGTGCAGGAGCCGCTAGCCGGAGAGGTGGTCGTGCTGGCGACTCCGTACGACGCGGCTCTGGACTTCGCGGGCACCCACGGTGAGGAGCTGGCGGGCAAGGTGGTTGTGGACATCACTAACCCGGTGGACCGGACCAGCTTCGACCGGCTGGTGACGCCGGCCGATTCCTCGGCTGCGGAGGAGATCGCCGCACGGGCCCCGGGTGCACGGGTGGTCAAGGCGTTCAACACCACGTTCGCCGCGACGCTGGTGGCCGGCGAGGTCGCCGGGCAGCAGCTTGACGTCTTTCTCGCCAGCGATGACGAGGCCGCGAAGGGGACGGTGGCAGGTTTGGTGGAGGCCGGTGGCATGCGGGTCATTGATGCCGGGCCGCTGCGCCGGGCCCGCCAGCTGGAACACCTGGGATTCCTGCGCATGGCCCTGCAGGACAAGCTCGGAAGCGGATCTGGAAGCGCAGTCAAGATCATCGTTCCGTGACGGGGAGCCACCTCTCCGTGGGTTATGACCTGCGCCGATTAACCAGGTCGTCGATGATCAGGGACGCTCCGATGGCGGCCAACCAGACGTCCTTGGCCAGCGGGATGCCCTGCTCAGTGGGCCGCAGGCTCCCCTCGCGGCGCATGCCTGGCGTGCGTAGGTAAAGACCGATCAGACCCGCCGAGAAGACGGTCAGCGCTGCCCCGGCGACGCCGGCGGGCACGAATGGCAACAGCACCGCGGCTCCAATGGCAAGCTCACTCGCGGACAAAGCCTTCGCGAACAACCGCGCGTCGAGCTTGGCCAGGAACGGGTACGTACCCGCGGCGAACCCCTCCAGGCGCTGGGCGGTCGCCTCGTCGGCGCCCCACTTCGGACAGCCCTGAGCTGATGACGAAACTCCCGGCCGCCAGCCGCAGCGGCAACTGCCGGGCCATCCTGCGCAGATTCATCAGGTACCTCCAGATCGGGATTCTGAGGGGATGCGGGCGATCGCGTCATCCAACCAGCTCCGCAGCACGTCCAGCGGAGCGGCGCCCGGCTGCCGGGCGATCACCTCGCCCCGGTTGAGCACCATCAGAGTGGGGACCGCCTGGATCGAGAAACGTTGCGCCAGCGTCGGCGCGCGGTCGATATCGACCTTGACCAGCTTGAGCTGGCCGGCCTTCTCTGTGGCCAGTTGCTCCAGCGCGGGGCTGACCATTCGGCACGGTCCGCACCAGGTCGCCCACAAGTCCACCAGGACCGGGACCGTGGCCTGCTCGGCGATTTCAGCAAAGTCCGCGTCACCGGCGTCGATGATCCAGGGCAGGAACACCTTGCAGTTCCCGCACCGCGGCTTTCCCCGCGCGGCCGCGGGGACCCGATTGACCCGGCCGCAGTTCTCGCACCTGACCGTCCGCGTCGTCGCGCTGGGTGCCATCGGTGTCATATCCCCGTGTTGGTCGAGAGTTGAGGGTTGTGGTGGGTGATGATGAGCTCGTCACCCTTGAGCTCGACCCGGATGGTTGCGTCAGCCGAGATGGCGTGGGTGAGCAGGGCCCGGGCGATGCGGGTCTCGACCTCGCGGGCGATGAATCGGCGCAGCGGCCGGGCACCGTAGACAGGGTCGAAGCCCTGCGCGGCGATGAACCGGCGCGCCTCGTCAGTGACCTCCAGACTCATCCCGCGTTCCGTGAGCCGGGCCCGCAGGTCGTCGAACAGCAACTCGACGATCCGTTCGATCTGGGTATGGCTCAGCGGGGTGAACAGCACAATGTCGTCGATACGGTTGAGGAATTCCGGGCGGAAATGGTGGCGCAGCTCGCCCATGACTAGCTCGCGGGCTTCGGGAGTGATCTCGGCGTCGGCGGTTACGCCGTCGAGCAGGTACTGCGAGCCGATGTTCGACGTCATGATCAACACGGTGTTGCGGAAGTTCACGGTGCGGCCTTGGGCGTCGGTAAGTCGACCGTCGTCGAGGACCTGCAGCAGGGTGTTGAACACATCCGGGTGCGCTTTTTCGATCTCGTCGAAGAGCACCACCGAGTAAGGCTTGCGGCGGACGGCCTCGGTGAGCTGGCCACCCTCTTCGTAGCCAACGTAACCCGGTGGGGCGCCGACCAGGCGGCTGACCGTGTGTCGCTCCTGGTACTCGCTCATGTCGATCCGCACGATGTTGTCCTCGGAGTCGAACAGCGCCGCGGCCAGCGTTTTGGCCAGCTCGGTCTTCCCGACTCCGGTCGGGCCGAGGAAGATGAACGATCCGCTCGGACGACGTGGATCCTTGATCCCGGAGCGGGCCCGGATGATGGCACCGGCCACCAGCCGCACCGCCTCATCCTGGCCTACCACCCGCTCGTGCAGGACCTCATCCAAGCGCAGCAGCTTGTCCCGCTCGCCCTCGGTCAGGCGGGTGATCGGGATCCCGGTCCAGGCCGAGACGATCTCAGCTATTTCGTCTTCGGTGACCACCTCCCGCAACAGCCGGTGGGTGCCCTGCTTGACCGCGAGCTGCGCCTCCTCGGCGGTCAGCCGGCGCTCCAGATCTGCCTGCGTGCTGTAACGCAGCTCGGCCGCGCGGTTGAGGTCATAGGCCCGCTCGGCCTCCTCGACGTCGCGGCGGACCCGCTCCAGCTCGGCGCGCAACGCCTGGACCCGGCGGATCGCTTGGCGCTCGGCTTCCCATTGCGCGCGCATCGAGTCGCTCTCGGCGCGCAGATCGGCCAGCTCGCGGCGGAGCTGGTCAAGCCGGGCCTGGCTGGCCGGGTCGGTCTCCTTGGCCAGCGCGGCGTCCTCGATTTCCAGACGCATCACCCGGCGGGTCACCTCGTCGAGCTCGGCGGGCATCGAGTCGATCTCGGTGCGCAGCCGGGCGCACGCCTCGTCAACCAGATCGATCGCCTTGTCCGGCAGGAACCGGTCGGTCAGATAGCGATGCGACAGCGTCGCGGCCGCGACCAGGGCACCGTCCTGGATGCGCACCCCATGGAAGATCTCCAGCCGCTCCCGCAACCCGCGCAGGATGGAGATGGTGTCCTCGACGCTGGGCTCGTCCACCAGCACCGGCTGGAAGCGACGCTCCAGCGCGGCGTCCTTCTCAACATGTTTGCGGTACTCCGTTAGCGTGGTCGCGCCGATCATGTGCAACTCACCGCGGGCCAGCATCGGCTTGAGCATGTTGCCCGCGTCCATCGCACCCTCGGCGGCGCCGGCGCCCACCACCGTGTGCAGCTCGTCGACGAACAGCAGGATCCGACCCTCAGCGGCTTTCACCTCGGCCAGCACCGCCTTGAGCCGCTCCTCGAACTCCCCGCGATACTTCGCCCCCGCAACCAGCGACCCCATATCCAACGCGAAAATCGTCTTGTCGCGAAGCCCTTCAGGGACGTCACCGCGGACGATCCGCTGCGCCAACCCCTCCACGATGGCGGTCTTGCCGACCCCAGGGTCACCGATGAGTACCGGATTGTTCTTCGACTTACGGCTCAGGATCTGGACCACTCGCCGGATCTCGGCGTCCCGCCCGATGACCGGGTCCAGCTTGCCGGAGCGGGCCGCGTCAACCAGGTCCTGCCCGTATTTGGTCAGCGCCTCATAGGCACCCTCCGGGGTCGCGGACGTCACCCGCTGGTTACCGCGAATCTGGGTCAGCGCGGACAGGAACGCCTCCCCGGTCACGCCGAACTCCGCCAGCCGCCGCCCCGCGGCGCTGGACGTGCCCTCGTCAGCGAGTGCGAGCAGGATGTGTTCGACCGACACATACTCGTCTTTGAGCCGTTTGGCCTCCCGCTCGGCGGCATCCAGCACGCGGGCCAGCCGCTGAGTGACGAACACCTGACTGGGGGCGACGCCGCGCCCGGTCACCCTCGGCCTGCGTGCCAGGTCACCCTCGACGGCGGCACGCAGCGCGTCGACGTCGACATCGAACTGCACCAGCAGCCGCGGTACCAGCCCCTCGGGTTGCTCGAGCAGGGCCAACAGCAGATGTTCCCCGTCGACCTCGGTGTGCCCGTAGCGCAATGCCACGCTCTGAGCCTGCTGCACCGCCTCCTGCGAGCGCTGGGTTAGCCGGTTGAAGTCCATAACGGGTTACTCCTCGCACCGGGCCACTGACGACGGTGAACGGACGGCGTTACTGGGCAGGCGGTTACCGGTGGCGCGCAGCGCCGCCTCGAGCGCCTCGACGCGGTCGAGCAGGTCCATCACCAGCCCGAGCGCGGCATAGTTGACTGACAGACCGGCCCGCAGCCGCTGGATTCGGGCCACCACCTGCAGCTGCGGCGCCGCGAACCACAGCCGGCCACTGCCATCCCGGGTCGGCTCCAACAGGCCCAACGCCACCAACCGGCGAACCAGTTCGGGATGGATCCCGGCCCGTTGCGCGAAGCTATCCAGGCTGAGCCGGGACACGCGCATCAGCGGGTAGCTGGTCATCTTCCCCTCCTGGGGTCGAAAGTCGAATCCCTGCCCAGCGCCTCGAACAACTCGCGCTGCCGCGGCGTCAACTCCCGCGGCACCATGATCTTCACCTCGGCGTAAAGGTCGCCCGATGTTCCACGCGAGTTGGGCAGTCCTTCCCCGCGCAACCGCAACCGGCGACCCGTCGACGACCCCGCCGGGACCCGCACCTTGGCCTCCCCGCCGGGGGTGAGCACCGGAACGCTGGCCCCCAACGCCGCCTCCCACGGCGCCAGCGGAAGATCCACTGAGATATCGCGCCCGTTCACCCGGTAACGGGGGTGCGGTGCGATCCGCACCACCAGATACAGATCCCCTGCGGCGCCGTCACCGGAGCCCCGCCCACCCTTGCCGGCCAGACGGATGCGCTGCCCGTCGGTGGCTCCCGGGGGAATGGTCACCTCGAAGCTGGCGGGCTCGCCCGCGCCGGACAGGGTGACGCGACGGCTGCCGCCGCGATAGGCCTCCTCCACCGACAGCTCCAGCTCGGCCACCTGATCAGCACCCGGGATCGGCCCACCCGCACCACCGGAACCGAACAGTCCGCTGAACAGATCATCGAAATCGATACCCCCGGGACTAGGTCCCTGACCGCGATCGGAGTCCACCCACACCCGGCCACCACCAAACGGCGATCCCCCTCGTGAGCTGCGGCCACCGCCACCGGCCGCATCGGCGTAAGCCTCATAGCCCTCCGGGATCTGCCGGAAATCGGGCCCGAACCGGTCGTAACGCTTCCGGGTTTCCGGGTCAGACAGCACACTGTAGGCCGCGCTGACCTCCTTGAAACGCTCCTCAGCCCCCGGGTCGCGGTTGACGTCAGGGTGATACTGCCGGGCCAACTTGCGGTACGCCTGCTGCAGCTCCTCGCTGCCCACGGTGCGGGAGACGCCGAGTGCTTCGTAGTAGTCGCGCGCCATCGACCGTCAACCCCGCCGGCCTGCGACGGTCACCGCACCCGGCCGCAGCTGCCGCTCCGCGGCGCCGTAACCGGGGCGCAACACCCGAACCACCGTGCCGGGCTCAGCCTCCGGATCCTGCACCACGTTGACGACCTCGTGGCGGACCGGGTCGAACGGCACGCCGACCTCGTCGTGACGCGCGAACCCCAAACCCGCCAGCACGGCCAGAGCCTGGTCACGCACCGCTCGAATCCCCTCAATGATCGACGAGGGGTCGGCGTCGGCATGGCCCAGCGCCAGGTCGAGGTTGTCCAGTACGGGCAGCCACGCGGCGGCCACCCGCTGCTCCTCCGCCGCCCGCTGCCGCTCCAGCTCCCGCGCGTGCCGCTTGCGCACGTTCGCCAAATCGGCCAGCGCCCGGCGCAACCGATCCTCCAGGGCGCCAACTCGGTCCGCTTCGCGGTCGTCGCGCTGACCAACCTCACCTCGCGCCGCCCCGGCGGCACCAGCAGCACCCGCGACGGCCTCGGCGCCGCCGACCTCGCTCTCGCCGGCCGTGGCGTCGCCGGGCCGGTTCGGAGGCACCTCCTGCGATTCTGGATGCATCCTGCTGCCCTTAGCTGCGGTCAAAGTCGGCATCGATGACGTCGTCATCAGCCGCAGACCCGGCGACCCGGGACGACCCGCCCTGCGAGGCCCCGCCACCGCCGCCGACCCGTGCCATCAACGCCTGCAGAACCTGCTGGAGCTCGCCGGTCAGCTCACGCACCCGGGTTAGCGGTGCCTGCTCCTGGACCGCCTGCCGAGCCTCGCCGACAAGCAGCTCGGCCCGCGCCTTCTCGTGTGCCGGCGCATCGGTGCCCAGCTCGTCCAGGCGCCGCTGGACCTGGTAGGCGATGCTGTCCAGCTCGTTACGAGCGTCGACCTCCTGGCGCAGCTGCTGATCGGCTGCCCGGTTGCGGTCGGCCTCGGCGACCATCCGGTCGATATCACTGGAGTCGAGATTGGAGCTCTCACTGATGGTGATACTCTGCTCGGCTCCGGTGTCCCGGTCCCGGGCAGTGACGTTGACGATGCCGTTGGCGTCGATGTCATAGGTAACCTCGACCTGGGGCTCGCCGCGCGGGGCCGGGCGGATGTTCTCCAGCCGGAACCGGCCCAGCACCCGGTTATCCGCGGCCCGTTCCCGTTCCCCCTGCAGCACCACCACGTCGACCGCGGACTGGTTGTCCTCGGCGGTGGAGAACACCTCACTGCGCCGCGCCGGGATGGTGGTGTTCCGATCGATGATCTTCGTCATCACCCCACCGCGGGTCTCCACCCCCAGCGACAGCGGCGTGACATCCAGCAACAGCACATCGGACACGTCGCCCTTGAGGACACCCGCCTGGATCGCCGCCCCTACTGCGACGACCTCGTCGGGGTTGACACTCATGTTGGGGTCCTTGCCACCGGTGAGCCGGCGGACCAGGTTTTGCACCGCCGGGATCCGGGTCGACCCGCCGACCAGGATGACCTCGTCGATGTCGTTGGCGCTGACCTTGGCATCGCCCATGGCCTGCTTGACCGGATCCATCGTCCGCTCCACCAGATCGGCGGTGAGCTGGTCGAACTTCGAGCGGGTGATGGTGGACTGCAGGTGCTTGGGGCCGTTGGCATCGGCGGTGACGAACGGCAGGCTGACCTGCGTCTGGGTCACCGAACTCAACTCGACCTTGGCCTTCTCCGCGGCCTCGAACAGCCGCTGCAACGCCTGCGGATCCTTACGCAGGTCGATGCCGTTGCTCTGCTGGAACTCCTCGGCCAGATAGTCGACCAGGCGCCGGTCGAAGTCGTCCCCACCCAGATGGGTGTCCCCCGCGGTGGAACGCACCTCCACCACACCGTCACCGACGTCGAGGATGCTGACATCAAACGTGCCGCCACCCAGGTCGAACACCAGGACCGTCTCGTGCCCGCGCTTGTCCAACCCGTAGGCCAGCGCCGCCGCGGTGGGCTCGTTGATGATCCGCAACACCTCCAGCCCGGCGATCTTGCCGGCGTCCTTGGTGGCCTGGCGTTGCGCATCGTTGAAGTAGGCGGGGACAGTGATCACCGCCTCGGTGACCCGCTCGCCCAGGAACTTCCCGGCATCGTCGGCGAGCTTGCGCAGCACCTGCGCGCTGATCTCCTCCGGTGCGTACTGCTTGCCCCGGACGTCGAAGCGGGCCTCCCCATTCGGGCCCGCCACCACGCCGAAGGCCACCGCCTTGGCCTCCTCGGATACCTCCTCGAACCGGCGCCCGATGAAACGCTTCGCCGAGTAGATCGTCCCCTTCGGATTCAAGATCGCTTGACGCCGCGCCAACTGCCCTACCAACCGCTCACCATTCTCGGTAAACGCCACCACCGACGGCGTGGTCCGCGCCCCCTCGGCATTAGGGATCACATCCGCCTGGCCGCCCTCCCACGCGGCGATCACCGAGTTCGTCGTGCCGAGATCGATACCCACTGCCTTCGCCATGATGGACTGCTCCTATCAACCCGTGGCGGGCGCCGTCATAGGTCTGCTTCTGAGGTCTGTGTTCGGGTCACCCGGAACGGATGGGTCTAAACCGCATCAGTTCCATCGCTGCAGTCCTCCTTTTGAACTACTTGTCACTGGGCTGGCTCGCTCCCCAGGCGCCCGCACAGTTCTGGGGCCGACTTGGTCTGTCGCTTCTCCTCCGGTCGGCCAAGCGAGACCCCATCCAGCCCCCAGACCCACCTCAGCAAGCATGGCGGCATCGAACCTGGCCACGACAGGACCAAATGGTGCGCCGGTTTACCCGGTAGCTTCGATGAGCCAGTGCCGAGACGAACGGGATCAGGCGACGTCGAACAGATGCTCTGGGTGCCTTCCGTGGCCGACGCCGGTGTCGTGCCACCAGCGGCGAAGGCAATTGCCGCACTGCACCCAAACCAGGTTGAGGTCGAAATCCAGGAGATACAGCGGGCCGCTGTGGTCGCAGTAAGTACACGGCAACCATGCGCGGCGGCCGAGGTCTGCTTGCGAGTCGAGCATCATCTCATCGCCCCTCACCGCTGTCGGCTAGCACACCGGCGGCGATGAGCACGTCATAGGTGGCTTGTTGCGCCGGGTTGAGGTGCGCGTAGAGCATTCGCTGGGCTTCGGCCTCGCCGCTGTAGACCTCGGCGGGATCCCACAGTGGACCGACGGCATCAAGGACGGCGGCCAGGCGAGTGCCTTCGTGTGCGGTAAGATCAACAGTGAACGGGACGAGGGTGGCCATGGCGCACCTCCAGGATCTCCATCGGTGGGGTTGGCGTTGACACCGACGCCCACTGAACCCGGTGATGCAGGTTCACTGGGCGCGCCCGGGTGGATCATTTGTCGTTGGGGTTGAGGGCGAGGAAGGCGAGTCCGGCGGCGGTGCCGCCGAGGATCTGGGCTACCAGGTAGGCCCATAGGGTGGACCAGGCGAACAGGCCGATGGCGGCACCGCTGATGGCCACGGCCGGGTTGAACACGCCACCGGAGATGGCGCCGACGGCGATCGCGCCGGTCGCGACGGTGAAGCCGATGGCCAGCCCGTAAAGCGAGTTGTTGGGGTGGTCTTTGCTAGTGGCGACGTTGAGCACGACGTAGCACAGCGCGAAGGTGAACAGCAGCTCGGCGATGAACGCGGCGCCCCGATAAACGTCCCGATCAGCTCGACGGCGTACTTGCGGCCAGCGGCGGGGCGGGCGGCCTCCGCGACTTCTAAGGAGACTTCGGGAGGAACTTGTGTGTCCGTGATGACGTCCATGACGTTGAGATTCGTCTCGCCAGGGGCATATGTCGTCAGGGCCAACGCCCATCTACGCTCCCGGCCGGCGGGACTCTTTGCATACCTGCCAGCTGCAAGGCGTGCTAGCGATTGCCGCTAGCAGGAATCTCAGGATTCCCGCCGGCGGGAAACGCAGATGGGGGCTGGCGTCGAAGACGGACCGACCGTTCACACTCATTCTGTCCTCGTGACCGCGACAGACTTGGTAAACCTAGCCGGACAACGGGTTGAACAGTCCTTCCTGCTTCAGCGGGTGCAACCCGCGATGACTGGACTGATCGACGGTTCACTCTCGACGCTCGCACCGATATTCGCCGTCGCGCTTGCCACCCACCGCCCCCATTACGCCTTCATTGCCGGGCTCGCGACCGCGATCGGTGCCGGCTTCAGCATGGCCTTCTCCGAAGGACTCTCCGACTCGGGTGACCTGACCGGACGCGGCAATCCCTACCTGCGCGGCTCGATTACCGGCGCCGGCACCTTCCTCGGCGGCATTTTGCATACGCTGCCCTTCCTCATCCCGCAATACGGTGCTGCGCTAATTGTGGCCATCGTCACAGTCGCCTTCGAACTGCTCACGCTGGCGTGGATTCGCGGACGGTTCTTCCACACCGGCTTCCTGCGTTCGTTCGCCTCGGTTGCGATCGCAGGCACGATCATCGCGGCGATCAGCGCTTTACTCGGAGTGGCCGGATCGGGATGAATGAGAGCACCGCTGCGTCGCCAGTCGCCTCGCGCACCTGCGCGCCGGCAGCATGCTTACCCTGCTACTGAGCGTGTGGAACGGCGGCGAGATGCTGATTCTGTCGATCTAATTCCAGCAGGTGCTACACGACTCGCCGCTGATCACCGGCCTGGCCATGGCCCCCCAGGGAGTGGTTGGGTTCACGGCTGGTGCGTTCGGCGCTCGGCTGGCATCGCGGATCGGGATGCCGCGGTTGCTGATGCTGACCAGCGGCACGGCCACGCTCGGCTTCCTAGTGTTGGGGCGGCGCTGCTTCCTGCCGTGGCCGAGGTGACCAACGGCGGCCGCAGCAGAGACGCCAGGATTGCAGCCAGCTGGTAGGGAAGTTGGCCGCCGGCCGTAACGACATCTCACTGCCGAAGCGCCAATCTTGCTCATGACAGCCCACCGCGCCGCATTATGCGGCGCCGGCGATCGCTGAGGAGGGAGCGAGCGGTGATGGACCGAGTACTGGTCACCGGCTTCCGGGCGCGGACCGACACCGCCAGCCGCGACACCCTCGCTACGGTGTGGGCCGGCGGGACGATCTGGATCTTGACACCCGACCTGCAAGGCGGGCTGTGTGCAGGTCACCCATACCCAAGCCCGTGGGATGCGGAGCTCGATGGTCTGCTCGAATCCGCGGCGCAGCGCGCCCGGCGCCACCGTGCAGCGCAGAGCATCTGTCGCCGGTGCCCGATCATGGCCGCCTGCCTGGCCTCGCGGACAGGAAACTCCCAGCTGGGTGCAGGAGTATGGGGCGGCGAGGTCTTCCTGGACAAAGAGCGCACCGCTGGTGAGTGGCGCACCGCAAGCCTGTCGGGGCCGCCGCTGCCTGCGGGCGACCGCCGTTCCGGCTTACCGACGGCCAGTCCGCATGACCCGTGCATCGGAGAGTCCGGTGCCCGGCCCGGCCCGGCCCGTGTGGTCCTCCCCGGCGCACGGGCCGGGCACTGCCACCGTGGCGGGAAGTCAGTCGGCGAGGTCCGCATGGGCCACGACGTGGTTCGGCGTGATCCGCACCAGTAGCTCGCCGGGTACCGCGTTGCGCCGACCATAATCCTCGGCCCGCTGCGCACCCATGTAGCGGCCGGCGATCCGGGTGGCCCAGCGAGCAGCGGCCCAGGATCCTCGGTGATCTCAGCAGTCAGTTGACCACCACGAAGGAGTACGGCGGCGTCTCGATCATCTCATCTCAAGACGGTCGTCACCGCGCCACGGTAGAGCTCGGTCACGGTGGCGATGTCGGCGTCATCCAGACCCGATGCCGCTGCTTTTTCATAGAGCCGGTGCACCACCTCGGCTGCCGGCAGGTCGACATCGGCCCCTCGGGCGATGTCGAGTGCCAAGCCGGCATCCTTGGCGCCCAGCACGGTGGTCCACCACCCCTCCTGCGAGCCGGTCAGCACGCCCTCGAACCGGTTCTTCAACCCAGGCGCCACAAGGGGGCTCGTGCCGAGCAGGTCGCGCAGCTGGTCATCCGAGACCACCCGAGCGACCGACGGCGAACGACTCGGCCAGGGCGACAACCTCCGACAGCAGCAACAGGTTCGTTGCCAGCTTGGCGGTGATGGCCAGTGGCGCGGTGTCATATCGCCGCACGGTCTTCGACAGCGACGACAGGACGGGTTGCAGACGGTCCACGACGCCGGCGTTGCCGCCGGCGAGGAACACCGCTTGGCCCGCCCGCACCGCGACGGGGCTGCCGACGACAGGCATCGCGAGGAACCGGGCGGGGAAAGTCTCGGCTAGCTCGCCGCTGAGTTCCGGCGACACCGTCGAGCAGTCGACATAGATGCTCTTCGCTCCGATCGACGGCCGAAGCTCCGCCAACGCCACTGTCCGGACCGCGTCATCGTTGGCCAGCATGGTGATCGCGACATCGGCACCGGCCACGGCATCGGCGACAGTGTGCGCTTCCCGGGCGCCCGCAGACACAAGGTCGCCGGCCCTACCCTTCGAGCGGTTCCATACCGCCACCCGGTGGCCGCCCTCAAGCAGCCTGCCTGCCAGCGCCCGCCCCATTCGTCCCATGCCCAACACTGCGACGTCCATCCCGGCCTCCTCGATCACTGTCGACGCGTGGACGGCGTCGTCGAGCATCGTCTTCACTCAACAAGACCCATGTCCCTTGAGATTGGCCCTTGCGCGATTGTCCGTCTTCGACGCCAGCATCCAGTTGGGCTTCCAGTTGGCTGCAGTCCCGAGATACCCGCTAGCCGCGACAGCCTCGTGACACGCGGAGCTGCTCGCAAGGCGCCCCGGCAGCGCGTGCGATCCTGGTGTGATGACGCTGCGCTGTCTGATTGTCGATGACAGCCCTCGGTTCCTGGATGCCGCTCGTGGCTTGCTGGAACGCCAGGGGATGAAGGTCGTGGGCGTGGCGTCGACTGGTGCTGAGGCCGTCCAGCGAGCCACCGAGTTGCGGCCGGACGTCGCGCTGCTCGACATTGACCTCGGTGAGGAGAGCGGTTTTGACCTCGCTCGGCGGTTGTCCCGGGAGGCCACCTTGGCGTGCACTCGGATGATCTTGATCTCCACGCACGCGGAGCAGGATTACACCGATCTGATCGCGGCCAGCCCGGTGGTCGGGTTCTTGCCGAAGTCGGCGTTGTCGGCGATGCGATTCGCGGGTTGATCACCAGCCGCGGTGACGGTCATCCGGTGGATCCGGTCAGCGGGCCTCGAGGAAGGTGACCACTGCCAGGACCCGACGGTGATCCTCGTCGGTTTCCGGCAGCCGTAGCTCGGCCAGGATGCTGCGCACGTGTTTTTCCACCGTGCCTTCGGTGACCCATAGTCGACGGCCGATGCCGGCGTTGGAGCGGCCTTCGGCCATCAGCGCCAGCACCTCGCGTTCCCGGTTGCTGAGTACCGCCAGCGGGTCATTGCGGCGCCGCGCCGAGACCAGCTCGGCCACCAGCGCCGGATCCACCACCGAACCGCCCTTGGCGACGCGTTGCAGCGTCTCGACGAAGTCCGTCACGTCGGTGACCCGGCTTTTGAGCAGGTAGCCGATTCCCTTGATGCGTCGTGCCGGTGATCCAGCCGGCGTAACGCAATCCAACTGACGGAGGTGTCGATGTCAGCGTTTCCGAAGTACCCGCCGCTCCCGGTGCCCGCGGACAAGGTCAAGTTGATCTGCGCGGGCGACCCGCGTCTGGTCACCGAGGATGACCGAGTCACCGAGCGCCGCTCCGCGGACGGCCGCAGGCAGTGGAAGGTCCCCTGCATGCTGGGCGTGCAGGGCGAGCAGACGCGCTCGGAGATCGTGCAGGTCACGGTCTGCCAGGACGAGGCGCCGCACGTCGAGTTCGGCGAGCGCCTGGAGGCCGACGAGCTCGTGGTCCTGTTCTGGGGCATGGAGCGCGACGGCGAGACCTACGCCGGCCTGTCGTTCCGCGCTGAGCGGCTCGCGACGCCCGGGCGCGTAAGTCACAGCCGCAGTCGTCGGCGGCCGCGGCGTAGGCGGAAGGGAGCAGCACGATGGCAACCATCACCGGGCGTGCCGGGCGCTACGTGCCCGAGCAAGACTGGCAAGTCGCGCTGTTGGACGCGGCGTTTCGGGCGATCGAGCGAGTGTGGTGCTGGCGGGAGTTCAGCCTGCAGATCCTGGCCGTGCTGATCGCCTACAAGTCCCATCATCCGGCGCTGGCGTTCTGGCAGGCGCGCTGATGGTCTGTGCTGTCGTGCTGCTCCTCCTCACCCGTCCACGGACGCTGCTCCGGGCCCTTCAGCGTTGCCGCGCCCGGTCTCGCGCGTTGAGTCGGCAGATCGCGTGGCCGCGGGTTGCACGTGCTCTGGGTTGGGCTCGGCGGCTCGACAAGGGCGGCTGGCTGGTACCCGACCTCGTCTCCTGGAACGAGAACAATCGACAGGTCGTCGTTCGGGTTCGTCCGCTGCCGGAACACGGAGCCCGTTGGTGGGATCAGATGGCCGACGCATTGAGGAGGCTGGTGGCCGGCGCGACCGTGGAGTGGCGCGAATCGCACGGCACCCTCACGGTCGCTGTCTCGCGTGTTGCGCTTCCGGCCAGCCTGATGTGGGCGTCTGGCCTGTCCGATAACGAGCGGGTCACGATCGGCCAACGACACGGCGGCGCTCCGCTCGCGATCGACGCGCGGCGGACGCCGCACCTGCTGCTGGCTGGGGCGACCGGCAGCGGCAAAGGCGGCGCGATCCGCGCGGCGCTGGCTGGCGCGCTCGAGGCCGGCTGGCAAGCTGTGGTGCTGGACCCCAAGGAGTCAGGCGAGTACCGCTGGCTCGACCGTCTGGCCGTGCCGGTGTTCGCGAGCGTCGGCGAGCACGTATGCGCTCTTGAAGTCGTTGAAGGCGTCCGCGAACGCCGCCAAGGGCTGATCAAGCAGTACGGCGTCGACAACTGGCGCGAGCTCCCGCCTGGGGTGCGCGAAGGCTGGAGCCCGGTCTGGTGGTCGTGGACGAGGCGGCGGATCTGCTGGTCCCGCACAAGGGACGAAGCGCGCCGACGCGCGAGTACGCCGCGCTCCAGCACCGCGCGGCCGGCCTGATCGCACAGCTCGCACGGAAGGGCCGCAGTGCCGGCATCCACCTGATCGTCGCGATCCAGCGCCCGGATACCGCGCAGCTCGGGGACGGAGGCGGCGCGCTTCGAAACAACCTGACTGCTCGGCTGGCGCTCGGCAGCCTCGACGCCGAGGGGATCCGGATGCTCGGCATCCCGAGCGGCGACGCGATCGCGACCACGCTCGACGGCACACCGGGCCGCGGGATCTGCGTCGGCTTCGGCGACGATCCTCGACCCAGCGCGTGTCAGGTCGCGTGGATCGACCAGCAAGCGGCGGCCGCCACAGTCCGGCCGATCTCTCCGCAAGGGCTCGGCGCGATCGAGCCGCTTCGCGAGCTCGAGGAGACCGGCGGAAGGTGACGACCAATGAGCAACAGCTCGCAGACATGGGCAACCCGCGGCGCCGCGCGCCGAAGCGACCATGACCGCCGCAGACGCCTGCCTGAATCCGATCCGGCTACGCGGTTTTTACCAGCGGATCTCGGCCGAGACCGGCGAGGTGCTGGCGCTCATCGGCTCGCCGGAGGAGGCCGACGGGGTTATGGTCGTCGCTTGCAAAGACCGACGCGCGAGCTGCTGCGCCTCGTGCGCGAGGCTCTATGAGCGCGACGCCTACCACCTGATTGCGACCGGCCTGCGCGGCGGCAAGAGCGTCCCAGCGGGCGTGGGCGCCCATCCGGCGGTGCTCGTCACCCTCACCGCACCCTCGTTCGGCGCCGTACACGGCAACCAAGACGATGGGCGGCCCTGCCGGTGCGGGTGCAACCACGCCGTCGACGACCCGCAGATCGGCACGCCGATCGACCCGGGCCGTTACCGCTACGCAGATCAGGTCGTCTGGAACCACCACGCGCCCGAGCTCTGGAAGCGCACAGTCCAGGCCATCAGGCGAGGCCTCGCACAGGCCCTCGGGGTGCCGCGGTCCAAGCTCGCGCGGGTCGCGCAGGTGCGGTTCGCCAAGGTCGCCGAGTTCCAGCGTCGCGGTGTCGTCCACTACCACGCCGTCATTCGCGTCGACGGGGCGGAAGGCTGGACTCGCTGCCCCCCTCCAGCTGCACGACCGTGCTGATCGAGGACGGGGTCCGCAACGCTGCGAAAGTCGCGGATGTCGTGGTCCCAGAGCCTCTAATACGGAGCTGGGACACGGCATCGCAAAGACGGTTCGATGGGGCGAACATCGCGATGTCGTCGGTCTTGACCACGAGACCTGCACGAAGGCGGCCGGCTATATCGCCAAGTACGCCACCAAAGTCGACCGAGACAGCCACAGGCGGGACGCTCGTGAAGCCGATCCGTTCACCGAGCAGGCTCGACGAGCTACAGCTCAGCGAGCACGCAAGACATTGGTGCGCACCGCGTGGCGTATTGGCGAGCGGAGCGGCGTCGATGGCTTCAAGCGGTGGGCTCACCAGTTCGGCTACGGAGGACATACGCTCACCAAGAGCCGTCGATACTCACTCACCTTCGCGGCACTGCGAGCTGCCCGAAACGATTGGCGTCGCACTGAGAGCGGTGAAGGCGACGTAGTCGTCCGAATGCAGCTGGCCTATGCGGGCCGCGGCTACCGACACGATCGGCTTCTCGTCGTCCAGGCTGACGCTGCCCAGAGGGCGCCGGGGCGCAGCCCGAGGTCAGAAATGAGCGCAGCAACTGAATCATGGTCCGGGCCCTGCCCGGACCTCATTGCCAAACAGCGGAGCCGAGACGGCGTGTCAAGCGCCGCTGTAGCCGCTCACCGACCGGCGCCTCTCCCGACCAACGAGCGCCCTGCCGGCGCTTGACACGGGCGGCTCGGCTCCGCTACCATATCTCGGCCATGACAGCGCCGCGAGGTGCCGGCTTCTCACCGCTCGCAGCGTCGCGGATCTGCTCGACGTGTGCGCCGAAACCGTGCTGCGTTGGATCCGCAACGGCGAGCTGCCCGCGCTCCGCCTTCCTGGCGGAGCCGTCGGATCGTCGAATCCGATCTTCACGACTGGCTCAGGTCGAGGGCGACGCCGGCACGAGGAGTGCTAGCTACCACGACCGACGCCGCCAATTCCGAACGCTACCCGGAGGGGTAGGATGGGACGCCGCTAGCTACCACCGCGCCGATAACGCGGCGCACGAACACGAGGAGTAAGAACATGCCGGCAACCCAGCGCGGCCAGGCGTACCGACTCGGGCCGAACCGATGGGGTCTTCGCTACTACGACGCTCAGGGAGCGCGGCGACGAAAGAGCCCGTTTCCCTCGAAATCGGCGGCGTTTGCGTACTACCGGGACGTGATCGAGCCACAGTTGCGCAGCGACCCGGTGACGCTGCCCAACCTGACGCTGGCGGAGTTCATACCGCTGTACCTCGAGCGCCACGCGGCGAGCGTCCGGTCGCGGACGATCGTCACGCTACGCGAGCGCCTGCCACACGCCATCCGCGCCTTCGGGTCGGTCCCGCTCCGGGATCTCGAACGGATGAGTGGCGAGCTGGCCACTTGGCAGGCGAAGCTTCCCGAGCGGAGCGGCTACGGAATCGTCCAGGCTCTCCGCCAGGCGCTCGAGGCCGCCGTCCGATGGGGGTACATGACCAAGAATCCGGCGAAGCTCGCCGGCCGTAACCGACAGCCCGCGCCGCGCTCGGTACGTGTGTTCACGCGGGAAGAGCTGGACGCGATCGCGGCGGAACTGTCACCGATGTACGCGCCGCTGCCGATCTTCGTGGCCGCAACCGGACTTCGGCCCGAGGAATGGCAGGCGCTTGAGCGCCGCGACCTCGACCGCCGCGCTGGTGTCGTGAACGTTCTGCGCACAGTCTCGGATGGGGTGCTCGTGGACCTGGCGAAGACGAACGTCAGCCGGCGTCAGGTGCCCCTCACTCGACGCGCGCTCACGGCGCTGGACGCGCTGCCAGCACGCTTGGACTCGAGCCGCATCTTCCCGGCACCGAAGGGCGGGCTGCTGAATCTCGACAACTTCCGGCGGCGTCAATGGACGCCTGCTATCGAGGCCAGCGGAGTCCGAACCCCCGCACGGATTTACGACCTACGGTCGACGTTCGCCTCCGATGCGCTCGCTGCCGGAGTCAGCGTGTTCGAGCTGGCGCGGGTGATGGGCACCTCGGTACGGATGATTGAACGATACTATGGTGCGCTCCTCGATGGGGCCACCGCAGGAATCGCGAGCCGGCTCGATGCCTTCGACGCCAGTCGTACTCGGGATCCAGCCGAGCGTGACCAGCTCCCTTAGAGGATCGCGACGCGCGCTTGGTAGCTGAAGAACCGCTGTATGAGCTGATGGAGATAGAACGCGGGGAGGATGCCGAGGCGCTTGGTGGCAGATTCGTCCTCACCGATCCCGGCGGCTGAGTGCTCGCTGAGTTCGACGTACACCAGCCCTGTGGGGGTTGTGAATGGCTTGCGAAAGTCGATGAGAAACTGAGGCAACGGATCCGGAGCATGATCGACCGGCGCTGGTGGAAGGTAGTGGTATCTCTCGTTTTGGTTCTGCACAATTCGTTTTCGATCGTCTCGGCCAAAATTCGACGGTAGGAAAGCCTTGAGGTCGTCTATCGCATGGGCATCGCAGAAGAGGACATGCGACATACAAACCGGGTCGGCGTCAAGCTCCTCTGCGGTTGGTAGCTGGCCCTCAGCGGGAAACCGACGGCCGTGATCTTGTTCGAGATCACAATCCTGGCTCACGACGACCGCATAAGGATGCGGCACGGCTTCAAACTCAACTGCCCCGTCGGTGACTCGTCCCGAGGTGAGCGGTCGAGGCTCAAGAACGTGGGCTAGCAGCTCGGCTTGACGAAGAGGCGCGTTCGGGTCGGAAGCCTCGTAGGCGAGTTCCATCAACGAGACTATGGCTCAAGCACAAGGCGCGGCGGTGATGTCGTGCGAGTAGTGACTCCCGTGTGGCGCTGCCGAGGCGCCGCCAGAGCCAGCGCGACCCGCGGGCTGGTGTAACGCTCCCATATGTCAGTCAGGGACTCCACGCATTCCTCGAGCGCGGCAGTTGGCATAGAGAGCACGTATCCGCAGCCAAGTGCGCGTTTGTATGCCTCCTCCTCGGAATCGCCAGCCCAGAAGGACAGCGCGTGCCCCCCGGTTACGGTCACATCGATCGCTGATTTACGCTGATGCAGACCCGGCTGCGGGAGCGTCGAGGGCCCGGGGATGAAGAGCGTCGTAAAGCCGCTCCGAAATGGCCCACCGAAATAGGTTTCCGGCGTGGCTGTGGAATGTGTCAAGTATGTCTGCGACTTCTCCAATTTCGACTCTCCTTGCGACGAAGAAATCTGCGTCAATTGCGTACTGCCCGGGGTGGGCTTCAGGGCTTTCGACCTCAACGAAGCCGTGCTGAAGACGTACGGTGGCTCCATCAATATCGGGAACCTGAAACTGGGCGATAGTTGTGAGCTGATCGAGATCGGCAGTGATGTCGTCGCTGGCCGCAAGTAGGCCGGCGAAGGCCGGGTTGAGCAACGTTGACCACGGCGCATCCGCAAGGTCCAGCTCTTCGCGTTTGATGATGTCCTGGTACCGGAGCCCCACTCGTGTGTAGAAGGGTGGTTGGTAGATGCGCTCGAAATGGCCCCGGATGACGTTCAGCTCGCCGGCAAAGTCCTCCCATCGCCGATAGTCGGTGTCGGCAAGGCCAAGGGTCTCTTGGCCGAGGCTGACGGAGCGGCGTCCACCGTCTTCCTCGAAGACGAACGTTTGCTGAATTGGGAAGTTGAGCATCGGCGACACCGGCTGGGCCTGTGCCACGTTTATGGGGAACGTGATGGCTGGACCTTCGACCCGAAAGCCGGGATAGGTTTGGCGGACTTCGTTCTGAAAGTCCGCTGGCGCGGTTGCCGTGATTTGCAATATCGGGTGGAAGCGCAGCTGGCAGAGGACGTTCGCGAGCGGGTTCCGCTCGAAAACGACGCGCGTACTTAAGGGGAACGGCATCAGATCGCAGTAGACGGTGCAGTAGGGATGCGAAGCAACCGGCAGCGCCCAATCTGCCGCCTCACGAGTTGTCGACCGCCCACTGGGCAGCAGAGCATATCCGCGATCAGCGACATCATCACGGTTGAGGCTAGCGATGCGGTCGTGTGTTTAGGCCGGTATTGGGCCATGCGACACGGCGGGCGGGGTACCGGCTCGATCAGAGGATGTGGTCGCACGCAGGCACTTCTTGAAGCGGGAGCGACGGG
>CAVQVV010000003.1:5000-182085 GCA_963717245.1 uncultured Actinomycetota bacterium
ATGACCAAGGGTTCCTGGGCCAGGCTAATCCGCCCAGGGTAAGTCGGGACCTAAGGCGAGGCCGACAGGCGTAGTCGATGGACAACGGGTTGATATTCCCGTACCCGCATGAGCGCGTCCCTGGTGAGGTCGGTGATGCTAACCGCCCGAACCGCCTTCCGTCCCTTCGGGGGCGGGGGGTGGCGAGCGCGGAACCCGAACCGATAGTAGCCAAGCGATGGGGTGACGCAGGAGGGCAGCCCCGCCAGTGAGTGGTAGAACTGGTGTAAAGGTGTAGCCAGCCACCATAGGCAAATCCGTGGTGGTGACGGTGAGACCTGACGCATAGCCGATTGAGGCGAAGTAGGGTGATCCCATGCTGCCGAGAAAAGCCTCTAGCGAGTTCTCATGCGGCCCGTACCCCAAACCGACACAGGTGGTCAGGTAGAGAATACCAAGGCGATCGAGATAACTGTGGTTAAGGAACTCGGCAAAATGCCCCCGTAACTTCGGGAGAAGGGGGGCCGGGTTGCGTGAAGCCCTTCACGGGCTAGCGTGGTTCGGCCGCAGAGACCAGGGAGAAGCGACTGTTTACTAAAAACACAGGTCCGTGCGAAGTCGTAAGACGATGTATACGGACTGACGCCTGCCCGGTGCTGGAACGTTAAGGGGACGGGTTAGCCTTCACGGGCGAAGCTCAGAACTTAAGCGCCAGTAAACGGCGGTGGTAACTATAACCATCCTAAGGTAGCGAAATTCCTTGTCGGGTAAGTTCCGACCTGCACGAATGGCGTAACGACTTCTCCGCTGTCTCAACCACAGACTCGGCGAAATTGCACTACGAGTAAAGATGCTCGTTACGCGCGGCAGGACGGAAAGACCCCGGGACCTTTACTATAGCTTGGTATTGGTGTTCGGTTCGGCTTGTGTAGGATAGGTGGGAGACTATGAAGCGGTCACGCCAGTGATCGGTGGAGTCAACGTTGAAATACCACTCTGGTCGAACTGGATGTCTAACCTCGGTCCGTGATCCGGATCAGGGACAGTGCCTGGTGGGTAGTTTAACTGGGGCGGTTGCCTCCCAAAAAGTAACGGAGGCGCCCAAAGGTTCCCTCAGCCTGGTTGGCAATCAGGTGTCGAGTGCAAGTGCACAAGGGAGCTTGACTGTGAGACAGACAAGTCGAGCAGGGACGAAAGTCGGGACTAGTGATCCGGCACCAGCTTGTGGAAGCGGTGTCGCTCAACGGATAAAAGGTACCCCGGGGATAACAGGCTGATCTTCCCCAAGAGTCCATATCGACGGGATGGTTTGGCACCTCGATGTCGGCTCGTCGCATCCTGGGGCTGGAGTAGGTCCCAAGGGTTGGGCTGTTCGCCCATTAAAGCGGTACGCGAGCTGGGTTTAGAACGTCGTGAGACAGTTCGGTCCCTATCCGCCGCGCGCGCAGGAGACTTGAGGAAAGCTGTCCCTAGTACGAGAGGACCGGGACGGACGAACCTCTGGTGTGCCAGTTGTCCCGCCAGGGGCACGGCTGGTTAGCCACGTTCGGAAGGGATAACCGCTGAAAGCATCTAAGCGGGAAGCTCGTTCCAAGATGAGGTCTCCCACCCCTCATGGGTTAAGGCCCCCAGCTAGACCACTGGGTTGATAGGCCGGAAGTGGAAGCACCGCAAGGTGTGCAGCTGACCGGTACTAATAGGCCGAGGACTTACCACAAACCACCGCATCCACTGTGCAGCTCCCGGAGCACGGCGGCACACACCCGACCACAACTCCACACAAGTTACGGCGGCCATAGCGGAGGGGAAACGCCCGGACCCATCCCGAACCCGGAAGCTAAGCCCTCCAGCGCCGATGGTACTGCACCCGCCAGGGTGTGGGAGAGTAGGACACCGCCGAACACAACCCCCCAACACCAAGGGGCCCACCACACGGGGGCCCCTTTAGCTGCATGCGACGAGAGGACTGCGACCGTGTCAGCCGGACCGAATCCGACCGGAGATGCGGACCGCAACGGTAGCGAGCGCCGGAGCGCGCAGCGGTCGCGGGGCACGCCGCGGACAGGGGGCCGGAGCGTGGACGGCTGGCGGGAGCTGGCTGAGCGCGGCCGACCCCGCACAGCCGCAGCAGGCCAGCGAGTTCAGGACCGCGGTCAGGCGCCGTCGCAGCGCGGGGATCTCAATCAGCCCCAAAGTGATTCGGCACAGAGTGATTCGCCGCGCCCGGACCTTGCTGCGGACGTGAACGTTAGCGAGTTAGATCGAGGACGTCTACAAGGAACTGTTGACATTGCCGAAGGGCCTGGCGGACCTTGTCGGCAATCATCTGGTCATGGTAGCGCGCGTGTTAGACGAGATCCGCAGCTGGCTCTTGCGCACGCCCGGTTCGCGCGCGCAAGGCGGGTCGGGTCGCTTCTGTTCGGGAGGCCGCGGGACTTGCCGCTTATCACGCCGGGGAATGGTCCGAGGCGTTAGCGGAGTTGCGCGCTGCGCGTCGGCTGGGCGGTGGTCCCGGTCGTCTGGCGGTGCTGGCTGACTGCGAGCGAGCGTTGGGACGGCCGGAGCGTGCCCTGGAGATCGCGCGGAGCCCGGAGGCCAGGCAGCTCGGGACGGATGAGGCGGTCGAGCTGCGGATCGTGGCCGCCGGGGCACGCCGTGACCTCGGTCAGTTCGATGCTGCGGTAGTCGCCTTACAGGGGCCGGACCTGGATACGGCAGGAGAGGAGCCCTGGCGGGCCAGGCTGCGGTACGCATACGCGGACAACCTGCTCGCCGCTGGTCGAGAGCAGGATGCGATCCGTTGGTTCCTGGCCGCTGCCGAGGCCGACGTCGAGGACGCGACGGACGCGGCGGAGCGCGCGGTCGAGCTCAGCGAGCGGCCGGCAGCGGAGTGAGCGGTCCACTGGACGGCTACGATGCGGTACTGCTCGACCTGGATGGCACCGTGATCCGGGGAGCCGAGGCCGTGCCGGGGGCGCCGGATGTGGTCAACGAGTTGCGCCAGGCCGGACGGGCGGTGCAGTTCATCACCAACAACGCATCGCGGGCGCCTGAGGAAATCGCCGAGCATCTCACCGCGCTGGGCGTCCGTACCACTGCCGCAGGAGGTCGTCACCAGCGGTCAGGCTGCGGTGGCTTTGCTGGCAACCCGGTTGCCAGCTGGCGCAGCCGTCCTGGTTGTCGGTGCCGAAGCGCTGGTTGCCGCAGTGCGGTCGGTCGGGCTCCGGCCGGTGGCTGCGGCGGCTGAACAACCGGTTGCGGTCGTCCAGGGCCACTCTCCGGAGACTGGGTGGGCCCGGCTGGCGGAAGCGTGCCTGGCGATCCGCGGTGGCGCGATGTGGGTCGCGTGCAACGTTGACCGTACGTTGCCCACCGAGCGGGGCCTGCTGCCCGGCAACGGCGCCATGGTGGCAGCGTTGCAGGCCGCCACCGATCGGGAGCCGACGGTGGCGGGCAAGCCGGCGCGCCCACTGCTCGATACGGCCGTGGAGCGCATCGGCGCGCGGCGACCCCTGGTGGTCGGCGACCGTCTAGATACCGACATCGCCGGGGCTCGGGCTGCTGGGCTGGATTCGCTGCTGGTGTTGTCCGGGGTCGCGGACGCCGTCGCAGTGCTTGCGGCGCCACCAGAGCAGCGACCCAGTCACCTCGGCGCCGACCTCCGGGTGTTGCGCGGGTCCCTGGAGAAGACGCGGATCCAGGCGCGGCCCGGTTGGCGCGTCGAGGTGGCCGAGGGCAGCCTGCTGCTGCACGGCGACGGGGGCGTCTGGTGACCCTCTTGATGCGTTGCGGGCGCTGTGCGCCGCCTGGTGGATCGAGCACACCGGACCGGTGCAGGTGCGCGCCGTGCGACGACACCGCCGCCACGGTGTTGGAGTGCGGGTCTTGGCGAGGCCGTCGGTGAGCTGTTCGTCAGGGTGATGCCGCTCGGACTGGCGTAGGTGAGCGGGACCCCAGCGGCAGGAGATCAGCCGTCACCCGCACCCTATCCAGCCTACCGGCATCACCGACGCGCTCGCCGGCCTGCAGGATCTCGACGAGCTTCCGACCGCAGATCACGTGGCGCGCTTCAGCGCCGTGCACAACTCGCTGACCGCGGCCCTGTCCAGCATCGACGAGGTTGAGTCGCGAGGTCTTAGGTGGCCCGGAGGTTGAGATGGGGCGCAGGGCCCGGCTGGACGCGGAGCTGGTGCGGCGCGGTCTGGCCCGATCCCGTGATCACGCCGCCGAACTCGTCACGCAGCGCCGGGTTCGGGTCGGTGGGGTGACGGCCACGAAGCCGGCCACCGGAGTCGACGCGGACACCCCACTGCTGGTCCGGGCGAGGGAGAATGAACCCAACTGGGTGTCGCGGGGCGCCCGAAAGCTCCTCGGCGCGCTAGATGGTCTCATCGCCGGGGGCCCGGCCGTGGCGGGTCGGCGCTGTCTGGACGCCGGTGCCTCCACCGGTGGTTTCACCGACGTGCTGCTGCACCGCGGAGCCCGGGAGGTGGTCGCGGTCGACGTCGGCTACGGGCAGCTCGCCTGGTCGCTTGCGCACTGACGAGCGGGTCCAGGTGCATGACCGGACGAACGTGCGGACGCTGCGACCTGAGGCCATCGGGGGCGCCGCGATCTGACCGTGGCCGACCTGTCGTTCATCTCGCTGCGCTTGGTGCTGCCTGCCTTGGTCGGGATGTACCAGGCCGGAGGGCGACCTGCTGCCCGATGGTCAAACCCCAGTTCGAGGTCGGCCGCGAGCGCCTGGGCGCTGGCGGCGTGGTCCGTGACCCGCTACTGCGCGCGCAGGCCATGCTGGACGTGCTGGCGGCTCGGCGGCTAACCTCGGGCTCTGCCTGGTCGACGCCGATCGCGAGCCCACTGCCCGGACCGTCCGGCAACGTCGAATACTTCCTGTGGTTGCGCCATGGTGCGGCTGATCCGCTGCGCCCGGCTGAGGAGCTGGTGCACGCCGCCGTGCGGAGGGGGCCGCAATGAGGTTCGGACGTGAGGTCCTGCTGGTGTTGCACACCGGGCACCCGGAGAACCTTCGTACCGCCGAGCAGGTCGCGTACCGGCTGGCCAAGGCGGGGATCGGGCTGCGGGTGCTCGCCGAGGAGACCGCGCATCTCGATCCCGCGCTGCGCGACCACGAGGTGCCTACCGGGCCGGAGGCTGCCGCGGGCGCGGATCTCGTGGTGGTTCTCGGTGGTGACGGCACCCTGCTGCGGGCCGCCGAACTGGCCCGGCCTTGCGGTGTTCCGCTGCTCGGGGTGAACCTCGGCCGGGTCGGCTTCCTCGCTGAGGCCGATCTGGACTCCCTCGACCAGGCTGTGCGCGCCATCGTCAATGGCGACTACCTCGTCGACGAGCGGATGACCGTCGACGTCACGGCGAGCCTCAACGGCTCCACGTTGGCCCGAACCTGGGCGCTCAACGAGGCCAGCGTCGAGAAGAGCAGGCGCGAGCGGATCCTCGACGTGGTGCTCGAGGTGGACCGCAGGCCGGTATCCGGATTCGGCTGCGACGGCGTGCTCTGCGCCACCCCCACCGGGTCCACCGCCTATGCCTTCTCCGCCGGTGGGCCCGTGGTGTGGCCGGACGTCGACGCGCTCGTCGTGGTCCCCAGCAACGCGCATGCGCTGTTCGCCCGCCCGCTGGTGGTGTCGCCGGACTCAGTGGTCGCGGTGGAGACCGATCCCGCAGGGGTACGCCGCGGTGCTGTGCTGTGATGGGCGCCGGACCTTCGCGCTGCCTGCGGGCGCCCGGATCGAGGTGGTCCGTGGCGCCACCCCGATCCGGCTGGTGCGCCTGCACGACTGCCCATTCACCGACCGGCTGGTTCGGAAGTTCGAGCTGCCGGTACAAGGCTGGCGAGGGCCCCATCCAGGCTGACCGTTCGGTCGTCGGCGGGTTCGGTCAATCAGGACCGATGAGTTCAGGGCCGCTGCGGGGTCACAAGTGGTGACATGGTTCGAGAACATCGCGAAGGTAAGCCACCAATGCCCAGTCGAGACGCCGCCCCATCGGAGCGTCTTGCTGGATCGATCTGATGACCTCCGACACCGAGGCTCGATCCTGCTGGCGGCGCAGGACTCGCCCTACGGTCGCCTCGCGGCAGCCGCCGACCCGACCGGTGCCCGGTTCAAGCTCGTCGCTGCGAATGAGGCCACGCCGGGCAGCGTGTCTTAGCAACCTGCATGGACAAACGGTAGAGAGGCGCAGCAATGCCGAAGATCACGCCATGTTTGTGGTTCGACACACAGGGTGAAGAGGCGGCCACCTTTTACACCACCGTCTTCCACAACTCCAGGATCCTGGAGATCGCTCGTTACGGTGCAGCCGGCCCCGGACCTGAAGGTACCGTCCTGACCGTCACCTTCGAGTTGGACGGGCAAAAATTCGTGGCGTTGAATGGTGGACCCCAGTTCACGTTCAACGAGGCTATCTCGTTCCAAGTGAGCTGCGAGACACAAGCCGAGGTCGACTATTTCTGGAGCACTCTCTCGCAAGGTGGGGAAGAAGGCCAGTGCGGCTGGTTGAAGGACAAGTATGGCGTATCCTGGCAGATCATCCCCACTGCTCTGGGTGAGCTGATAAGTAATCCCGACGCAGTGAAGTCGCAAGCGGCCATGAAAGCCATGCTCGACATGCGCAAGATTGACATTGACGTCTTGCAGCGCGCGGTTGATCAGCCGTAGTACGGATCGGTCACTCCGCCGGGACAAGCGTGGCGAACGGCGTCCCAGCCGGCGCGCCGAGCGCCAGCCTGGTAGGCGCTTTCGTAGAACTGCAGCGCCATGGCTTTGGGGTCCGGTTGTCCGCGGACGTCATCGTAGGGCAGGACCGCCAGGTGGCTGCCTCGTTGCACCACCCATCGGGCAGCGGGCGGCTGCAGCGGCTCGTCGGCGAGTCCGGCTGGTTCCGGGGCGGTGTAGGAGTAGAACGCCGGTGCGGGGAAGTTGTCGTCGCCGAACCAGAACCCGGAGCTGATGACTTCCCGGGAGTAGGCCTCTCGGGTGACCGGGTCGACGCTGGCGGGTTGTTCGATACGGCGGTCGGAGAACCGGGTGACTGCAAGGTCAAAGGTATGCCAAAAGTGATGCACCGGGCTGATCTTGCCGGAGAACCCGCTGGCGAACTCCTCCAGCACGAGGTTGATCTGGCTGAGCACTTGCCAGTAGCGAGTTGCCCACGCCGGGTCGTAGATCGCGTGCTCGGTGTCCTCGGCGAATGGTTTGTCTGCGTCCGTGAGGTCGAATGGGTGAGGATGGTCAATCCGGGCGTCGACGCTGAGCGTGTCCAACGCCCGTGTCACGTTCTGGTAGAACGACGCCACCGATTGACCGGTCAGCGGAAATGACACCGCCTGACCGGTGATCGAGCACACCAGCAGCTGGTGAGCCACGAAGTCGAAGTCGATCGTAAAGATCGGGTCGCTGCCCATCGGGCGGGTGGTCATGCCCCGTCCGGTCACATGGAACGGCACGTTCCACCAGTGGTTGCGTCGGACGCTGGCAGCGAGCCGGACCTTGCCGACCACCTGCGCGAACCGGTGCAAGGTGTCCTTGGTGTCGGCCCAGGCCTCCAGCGGCAAGGAGGGAAACAACTCCATGGCCTCGACCATAAACCCATAACACCGAGGGCAGCCGTTTCCCGCAGGACGACGCACGGCGCGCTAGTGTGCGGCTCGTGCTCACCGAGATGCGCATCGAAGGCCTCGGTGTGATCGACGAGGCCACCCTAGATCTGCACCCCGGCCTGACCGTGGTCACCGGTGAGACCGGTGCAGGCAAGACCATGGTGGTGACCGGCCTGCAGCTGCTCGCCGGTGGACGGGCCGACGCCTCCCGGGTCCGGCGCGGTGCTGACCGTGCCGTCGTGGAGGGACGTTTCCGGCCGCCCCGGGGCAGCCCAGCTGGGGAGCTGGCTGGCGAGGTGGGTGCCCGCACCGACGAGGACGGCAGCCTGATCGCCAGCCGCACCCTCACCGCGGACGGCCGCTCCCGGGCCCACCTGGGTGGCCGCTCTGTCCCGGCGGCGGTGTTGGCCGAGCTGGCCGACGGGATGCTCGCGGTCCACGGTCAGAACGACCAGCTCCGGCTGCTGCGCGCCGGGGAGCAGCGCGCCGTGCTGGACCGCTTCGCCGGTGACGTGGTGTCTGGCGCGCTGACGACATACCGGAGGGTTCGAGAGCAGTGGCTGCGCTGCTCCGCCGAGCTGGCGACCCGCCGGGATCAGTCCCGGGAGCTGGCCAGGGAAGCCGACCTCCTCAGTCACAGCCTCGCCGAGATCACCGCCGTCGACCCGCAGCCAGGGGAGGACTCCGCGCTGCTGGCTGAGGCTCGGCGGCTGGCTGACGCAGACCAGCTCCGGGAGACCGCCGCCGTAGCGCAAGCCGCGGTGTGCGGCGCACCCGACAACGATCGCGATCAGCCGAGTGCGATCGATCTGGTAGGCCAGGCTCGTCGTCGGCTGCAGGCGGAGCAGGACCCTGAGCTGCAGGCGCTAGCAGAACGGCTGGGCGAGGCCGCTGCGGTGCTCGGTGATGTCGGCGCCGAGCTCAGCGGCTATCTCGAAACCCTGAACGCCGATCCCGCCCGGTTGGAGTACGTGCTGGGCCGTCAGGCCGACCTCAAACGGCTGACTCGCAAGTACGCCGCCGACGTCGACGGCGTACTTGCCTGGGCGCAGCAGGCCCACCAGCGCCTGGCCGGCCTGGACACCTCAGAGGAAGCCATCGCGGCGCTGGCAACGCGGCGCGACACACTGGCCACTGAACTGACCCGGCACGCCACTGCGCTCACCGTGGCCAGGACCGCGGTTGCCCGGGAGCTCGGGGATGCCGTCACCGCTGAGCTCGCCGGGTTGGCGATGGGCCAGGCGCAGCTCTCCGTGGCCGTCTACCCGACGCTGGCTGCCGAGGGCGACGCAGGGGCGCTCACCGTCGCTGGGACGCGCTTCCGGGCCGGCCCGGAAGGGGTCGACGAGGTGGAGCTGCGCCTGGCGCCGCACCCCGATGGCGGGTCGCTGCCCGTACACAAGGGTGCCTCCGGTGGCGAGCTGTCCCGGGTGATGCTGGCGCTGGAGGTGGTGCTGGCCGATGCCGACCCGGTACCGACGATGGTCTTCGACGAGGTGGACGCGGGCGTGGGTGGACGGGCTGCTGTCGAGATCGGCCGGCGCTTGGCCAGGCTTGCGCGCAGTCACCAGGTCGTGGTGGTCACTCATCTAGCTCAGGTCGCCGCCTACGCCGATCGACACCTCGTGGTGGACAAGGCCACCTACGCCACCGGGTTGACCCGCAGCGGGGTTCGGGAGCTCGACGGGGTGGCCAGGGTCAGTGAGCTGGCCAGAATGCTGGCCGGACTGGACGACACCGACACCGGGCGCGCGCACGCCGAGGAGTTGCTTTTGTCCGCTATCGCGGACAAAGCTCGTGAGTGCGAAACAGTGTTATAGCACTGAATGTCACTCACGAGCCGTCCCTTCGGCGCGCCTCCCCGCCGAGGGACGGCCTTTTTGCCACCATCACGAGCATGAAAATCGCCGGTCTGCTCAGCCGAACTGGCCGTGAGCTGCCCGGGGTGATCGGACCGGCCAGAGTGGACCGCCGCGCCGACGCGCTGGCGCGGCGTGTCGGCCGCGGCGACATCGCGGTATTCGACCAGGTCGATCTTGATCGGCGAACCGCCGACGCGCTGGTGGCCGCGGGCATCACCGGGGTGATCAATGCCGCACCGTCGATCTCCGGCCGGTTCCCGAACCTGGGTCCCGAGATCCTGGTCTCCGCCGGCATCGTCCTGATCGACGGGGTCGGATCAGAGGTGTTGCGGATCAAAGAAGGAAGCCGGTTGCGGCTGCAGGAGGGCCGAATCTACGTCGGAGACACCGAGGTTGCCCACGGAGTCGAGCAGACCGCTGACTCGATCGCCGACCTGATGATCGAGGCAAAGTCCGGGCTGTCCGCTCAGCTCGAAGCGTTCTCGGCGAACACCATTGAATTCCTCCGGCACGAGCGTGCCCTGATCATTGATCGGGTCGGCGTGCCCGACATCGCGGTCCCGATCCGCGGCCGGCAGGTGCTGGTGGTGGCCGCCGGTTACAACCACACCGCCGACCTGGCCGCGCTCAAGCATTTCATCCGGGAATACCACCCGGTGCTGATCGGCGTCGAGGCAGGTGCTGACGCGCTGCGCGCCGCCGGGCATCGACCGCACCTCATCGTCGGTGACCCCTATCAGGTCCAGACCGAAACCCTGAAATCAGCTCAGGAAGTCGTCGTGCCCGCCCAACCCGACGGCTACGCCCCGGGGCTGGAGCGGATCCAAGATCTGGGGATCGGCGCGGTGACCTTCCCCGCAGTGAGCAATCCGGAGGATCTCGCGCTGCTGCTGGCCGAGGCCCACGGCGCCGAACTGGTGATCGCCGTCGGGTTCCAGGCCACCCTGCACGAGTTCCTCGATCGGGGGCGGTCGGGATCCAACCCGTCGACTTTCCTCACTCGGCTGCGGCTGGGCAGCAAGCTTGTCGACGGTCATGCCGCTGCCGCTTTGTATCGCAGCCGGGTCTCGGCGGGCGCCGTGGCGCTGATCGTCATCGCTGCGCTGCTCGCGGTGATCGCGGCGCTGCTGGTCTCCAATATCGGTGGCGCTTACAGCCTGCTCGTCAGCGATACCTGCAACAACGTCGTCTCTTGGGTCAAGGGATTGGTATAGACCGTGATCTCACTGCGGTACCACGTGATCTCCATCGCCGCCGTATTCATGGCGCTCGCCCTCGGGGTGATGCTCGGGTCCACCGCGATCAGCGGTCGGTTGCTGTCCGGGCTCAGCTCCAACCGGGACGACCTGGACCGCCAGGTCAGCGATCTGCAGGCCGAGCGCAATGGGCTCAACGCCCAGTTGGTCAATGCGGACGTCTTTGGCGCGGCTGTCGGCCCGCGCATCGTTAGCGGCGCACTCCGTGGTCGCTCCGTGGTACTCGTCACCACGGCGGACGCCGTTCCGGCCGACCGGGATGCGCTCACCGGGCTGCTGCGTAGCGCCGGCGCCACCATCACCGGTGAGCTGCAGCTCACCGACGCATTCACCGATCCATCCCGCTCCGACCAACTCAGCGAGCTGTCCACCCGCTTGCTGCCGGCGGGGCTGCGGCTGCCCACCGCCTCGGACGCCGGGACGCTGGCCGGCGGCCTGCTCGGTTCGCTGCTGCTGATCAACCCGAACAATGGTAAAGCGCAGGCCACTCCTGCTGAGACCACTGCCGTACTCGCGGGGCTCGGTGACGGTGGCTTCGTCCGGGTCGGCCCGCAGGTGATGCCGGCTCAGCTTGTTGTGGTGCTCACCGGCGGCGCGGGTCGCGGCAACAGCAGCGGTGATCGGGCCGGGATCCTGGCCAGGTTCGCTACTCAATTGGATCGCGCCGGTGCTGGCGCCGTGCTTGCGGGTAGGTCGGGATCCGCGGATGGCAACGGCCCGATTGGCGTGGTGCGGGCAGACACCGCGGCGGCCTCCGTGTTGTCCACCGTGGACAACGTGAACGCAGCGGCTGGGCGGGTCGTCACGGTCCTGGCGCTGGCCGAGCAGGCGCAAGGTCGGGCCGGGCGGTACGGTACCGGCGGCAATGCACAGGCCATGGTTCCCGCGATCCAGGGCTGACTGGCGAGGCGGTGCCTCGAGACCACCGCAGGCAGTGTTACCGTGCGGTTCCGTGGTCGGCGGCATGCCGCCAACTGCATCGCAACCGGTCGTCAATCGAAGGGCCGGTCCGGACCACGGGAGAAGGTCTTGGTCAAGCCCGCCAGCCCAACCAGGTACCTGTTCGTCACGGGGGGCGTCGCCTCCTCGCTGGGCAAGGGGCTCACCGCATCGAGCCTGGGCCAGTTGCTGACCGCCCGCCGGCTACGGGTGACGATGCAGAAGCTGGACCCCTATCTCAACGTCGACCCGGGGACGATGAACCCCTTCCAGCACGGCGAGGTGTTCGTCACCGACGACGGCGCCGAGACCGATCTGGACATCGGGCACTACGAGCGGTTCCTGGACCGCAACCTCGGCCGCAAAGCGAACGTCACCACGGGCCAGGTGTACTCCGCGGTGATCGCCAAGGAGCGACGGGGAGAGTATCTCGGCGATACCGTGCAGGTGATCCCGCACATCACCGATGAGATCAAGTCCCGGATCTTGGCTATGTCCGAGCCAGGCGACGAGGACCGGGCACCCGATGTGGTGATCACCGAGATCGGTGGCACGGTCGGAGACATCGAGTCGCTGCCGTTTCTGGAGGCGGCCCGGCAGGTGCGCCACGACGTCGGCCGGGACAACTGCTTTTTCCTGCACGTTTCCCTGGTGCCCTACCTGGCCCCGTCGGGTGAGCTGAAGACCAAACCGACGCAGCACTCCGTGGCCACCTTGCGCAACATCGGTATCCAGCCCGACGCCCTGGTCTGCCGTGCCGACCGAGAGATCCCGGAGGCGCTGAAGCGCAAGATCGCGTTGATGTCGGACGTGGATATCGACGGGGTGGTCGCGGCACCGGACGCGGCATCCATCTACGACATCCCCAAGGTGTTGCACTCCGAGGGTCTGGATGCCTATGTGGTGCGCCGGCTCGGGTTGCCCTTCCGAGACGTGGATTGGACAGAGTGGGGCAACCTGCTCGACCGGGTGCACTCGCCGGCCGAGACCGTGCGGATCGCTCTGGTCGGCAAGTACGTCGACCTGCCGGATGCTTACCTGTCGGTGACCGAAGCGCTTCGTGCCGGCGGCTTCGCGCACCGGGCCAAAGTCGAGATCCGCTGGGTACCCTCGGACACCTGCGAGACCCGGGCGGGCGCGGAGACCGCGCTGGCCGCAGTGGACGGGGTGCTGGTGCCCGGTGGGTTCGGGGTACGCGGGATCGAAGGCAAGATCGGGGCCATTCACCACGCCCGAACCCGCGGTATCCCTGCGCTGGGGCTGTGCCTGGGCCTGCAGTGCATGGTGATTGAGGCCGCTCGCAACCTGGCGGGGCTCGACGGCGCCGGCTCGACGGAGTTCGACCCGGCCACAGCGCACGCGGTGATCTCCACGATGGCTGACCAGACTGATATCGTCGCTGGTCAAGGCGATATGGGTGGGACAATGCGGCTGGGTGGTTATCCCGCATCCCTAGAGGCGGGCTCCGTGGTGGCCCGGGCCTATGGCGCAACCGAAGTCCGCGAGCGCCATCGGCATCGCTACGAGGTGAACAACGCCTACCGGGACAAGCTCGCCGGTGCCGGACTGGTGATCAGCGGGACATCACCGGACGGCCATCTGGTCGAGTTCGTCGAACTGCCGCAGCGCTGCCACCCGTTTTTCGTCGGCACCCAGGCCCATCCCGAACTGATCAGCCGGCCCACCCGGCCACATCCACTGTTCGTGGCGTTCGTCGCGGCAGCGCTGAACTACCAGGCCGCGGACCGGCTGCCCGTCGAGCTGCCGACGGGACTGCGGTGAGCACACCGCACGCGTTCGCCGTGTCCGCAAGCGAGACCCTGTACGTCGGCCGGGTCCTCGCGCTACGGCTGGACCAGGTGGTGATGCCTGGTGGGCACCCGGCCCAGCGCGAGATCGTCGAACACCTCGGCGCGGTGGTGATCCTGCCGTTGCATGACGATGCCTCGGTGGTGATGATCGATCAGTACCGGCACGCGGTGGCTCGCCGGATGCGCGAGCTGCCTGCCGGGCTGCTCGATGCGCCGGAGGAGGACCCGGTGACGACAGCTCGCCGCGAGTTGGTGGAGGAGGTCGGCTACACCGCGCGGGACTGGTCGGTGCTCATCGATGTGGCGCCGTCGCCCGGGTTCAGCGACGAGGCGGTTCGGGTGTTTCTGGCTCGCGGGTTGGCTGAGGTCGGTCGGCCCGCCGGCTCCGACGACGAGGAGGCCGACCTGTCCGTGGTCCGGCTGCCGTTGGCCGACGCGGTGCGCCAAGTGCTGGCCGGCGAGATCGTCAACGCCTCGACGGTCGCCGGACTGCTCGCCGCGCAGGCTGTGCTGGCGGGGACGGCCCAGCCGCGGCCGCTCGACGCGGCGTGGCCAGACCGTCCGACCCGGTTCGCCGATCGGGTGGGCACGTCGACGTGAAGATCGGTGTTCCGGCTGAGCTGAAGATCCACGAGTATCGGGTCGCGATCACCCCTGCCGGGGTGCACGAGCTGACCCGCCGCGGGCATGACCTGCTGGTCGAACGTGGCGCCGGGGCCGGGTGCGCATTCCCCGACGAGGTGTACCGAGCCGCGGGCGCCCGTATCGTGGGACAGGCCGACGATGTATGGGCCGAGGCCGAGCTGGTGCTCAAGGTCAAGGAACCGGTGGCCCAGGAGTATCACCGGATGCGCAAGGGCCAGATCCTGTTCACCTATTTACATCTGGCCGCCTCGGTGGAGTGCACGACTGCGCTGATCGACGCCGGGATCGACGCGGTCGCTTACGAGACCGTCCAGCTGCCCGACGGCTCGCTGCCCTTGCTGGCCCCGATGAGTGAGGTTGCCGGGCGGATGGCACCTCAGGTGGGCGCGCACTGTCTGGAGCGCATGCAGGGTGGCCGCGGGGTACTCCTCGGCGGTGTCTCCGGGGTGCCCGCCGGCAAGGTGGCGGTGCTCGGGGCTGGGGTTTCCGGGATGAACGCGGCCACCATCGCGCTAGGCCTGCAGGCTGAGGTTGTGGTGCTGGATACCAACATCAACCGGCTCCGGGAGATCGACTTCGGATACCGCGGCCACCTGCAGACCATCGCGTCGAACGCCTATGAGGTGGAGAAGGCCTGCCTGTGGGCGGATCTGGTGATCGGTGCTGTGTTGGTGCCCGGCGCTAAGGCGCCCACCCTGGTCAGCCATGACTTGGTCGGCCGGATGCGCCCCGGATCGGTGCTCGTGGACATCGCCATCGACCAGGGGGGCTGCTTCGCCGACTCGCGGCCCACGACGCACGCCGATCCCACCTTCGTCGTGTGCAACTCGGTGTTCTACTGCGTGGCCAACATGCCCGGCGCGGTACCGCACACCTCCACCTATGCGCTGACCAATGTCACGCTGCCCTACATCTGCGCGCTGGCCGACAAGGGACTACGCCAGGCGGTGCAGGAGGACCCGGCGCTGGCCCGGGGGGTCAACGTGGTGAGTGGCTCGGTGGTGCTCGCGGAGGTCGCCAGGGCACACGGCCGCGAGTACCGGCCGCTGACCGAGGCACTCGGGTGAGGGCTGGGCTCACCGGATCGGTCGACCCCCCGGCCCTGCCGATGGCGCTGGCCGCGGTGATCGCTGACTATCTGGACCACCTCGCGGTGGAACGTGGCACATCACCCAACACCCTGGAGTCCTACGCCCGTGACCTGCGCCGTTATGGCGCCCACCTGGCGTCGACCGGGATAGCGGGCCTCGCCGCGGTGCGCGAGGAGCAGGTGACCGAATTCCTCGCCGCGCTGCGTGAGGGCGCCGACGGGTACCGGCCGCTGGCGCCGTCGTCTGCGGCCCGGGCACTGGTCGCGGCTCGGGGTCTGCACCGGTTCGCCCTTCGGGAGGGATTGGTGCCAGCTGACGTCACCGCCGAAGTGCACCCCCCCAGCCCACCGAAACGGCTGCCCAAGGCCCTCGGTGTGGACGAGGTGCTGCGATTGCTCGAGGTGTTTCCCGCCGACGGGGGCCCCCGCTGCCTGCGGGACCGGGCGCTGCTGGAATTGCTGTACTCCACCGGCGCGCGGATCTCTGAAGCGGTCGGGCTGGACCGGGACGACGTCGATGGCCCGGCGCGCACCGTGCTGCTGCACGGCAAGGGCGGCAAGCAGCGGCTGGTGCCGGTGGGTCGGCCGGCCCTGGCTGCGCTGGATGCCTACCTGGTGCGCGGCCGTCCCACGTTCGCCGCCCGCGGGCGGGGCCTTGCCGCGGTTTTCCTCAATGCCCGCGGTGCCCGGTTGTCCCGGCAGAGCGCCTGGGCGGTGCTGCGGGACGCCGCGGCGCGTACCGAGATCTCCGCTGCGGTATCACCGCATACGTTGCGGCACTCCTTTGCGACCCACCTGCTGGAGGGCGGCGCAGACGTGCGGGTCGTGCAAGAACTACTCGGGCACGCCTCGGTCACCACGACGCAGGTGTACACGCTGGTGACGGTGGACAACCTCCGTGAGGTCTACGCGACTGCCCACCCGCGGGCTCGGGGCTAGCGCCCCGTGAGTGGCGATGCGAGCTACAACTCGCATCGCCACTCACGGGGGCGGCTACGCTGCCCGGACCCGCACCGCGCTGGGGAGGAGGATCAGGTCCATGTCCACCTGGGCATCCGCGCAAGAGCCGCTGGTAGCAGCGATCCCGCCGATCTCTGGCGATGACGGGACGCTCGGTGACGGGATGGATCCTGCCGGGCGGCGCCGCCGTGCGGTGCCGCAGCCGCCCCCACTGGACCGGCACGGGCCAGCTCAAGTACTGGCGATCTGCAACCAGAAAGGCGGCGTCGGCAAGACCACGTCGACGATCAATCTTGGCGCCGCGCTCGCCGAGTACGGCCGCCGCGTCCTGCTGGTGGATTTCGACCCGCAAGGGGCGCTTTCGGTCGGGCTCGGGGTGGCCGCGCACCAGCTCGATCGCACCATCTACAACCTGATCATGGGCCAGGGCGTCTCAGTGGATGAGGTCATCCGGCCGACGTCGGTGCCGGGGATGGACCTGCTGCCCAGCAACATCGAGCTGTCCGCCGCGGAAGTGCAACTGGTCACCGAGGTGGGTCGGGAGCAGACGCTGGGTCGAACTCTGCGGCCGCTGCTGCCGCACTACGACTTCATCCTGGTCGACTGCCAGCCGTCGTTGGGCCTGCTCACCATCAACGCATTGACCTGCGCGGACGGCGTGCTAATCCCACTGGAGTGCGAGTTCTTCAGCCTGCGCGGGGTGGCGCTGCTGATGGACACCATCGACAAGGTGCGCGAGCGGCTCAACCCCACGCTGGCGATCACCGGGATTCTCGCCACGATGTACGACCCGCGCACCCTGCACGCCCGGGAGGTGATGGCCCGGGTGGTAGAGGCTTTCGGTGACACGGTCTTCGAGGCCGTGATCGCCCGGACGGTGCGGTTCCCCGAAACCACCGTAGCCGGCGAGCCGATCACCCGGTGGGCACCCAAATCCGCCGGCGCCAACTCCTACCGCACCCTGGCGCGCGAGGTGATCGCGCGATGACCGCCGATGATCTCGGCATTCAAGATCATGCGCGGTTTACGGTGCGGCTGCACAACTTCGAGGGGCCGTTCGACTTGTTGCTGCAGCTCATCTCACAGCAGCAGATGGACGTGACTGAGGTTTCCCTGCACCAGGTGACTGATGAGTTCATCGCTCATCTCCGGGTGCTGGGCGAGTCCTTCGACCTAGAGGAGACGACCGAGTTCCTGGTGGTCGCGGCGACTCTGCTGGACCTCAAGGCGGCCCGGTTGCTTCCGTCGGGCGATGTCGAGGACGAAGCGGACCTCGGGCTGTTGGAGGCCCGTGACCTACTGTTCGCGCGGTTATTGCAGTACCGGGCGTACAAGCAGGTCGCGGCGCTGTTCACCGAGCTGGAATCGGCAGCGATGCGCCGTTACCCACGGTCGGTCGCGCTCGAAGGAGCGGTTCGCCGGTTTGCTGCCGGAGGTGCTGCTCGGTGTTGACGCGGTTCGCTTCGCCGAGACCGCGGCCGCGGTGTTCGGACCGAAACCGCCCCCGCCGATGGTGTCGCTGGAGCATCTCCACGCCCCCCGAGTGTCGGTGCGCGAGCACGCAGCTGCGCTCCGTCGCCGGCTGGCCCGCGAAGGCCAGGCGAGCTTCCGCAGTCTGGTCGCCGACTGTGGACACACCAGAGAGGTGGTCGCCCGTTTCCTGGCGTTGCTAGATCTGTACCGTGCCGCAGTGGTGGTCTTCGACCAGACCGACCCGCTGGGCGAGTTGTGCGTGCAGTGGATCGGCGGCTCTGAGCAGACCGCCGCGGTCGCCGGCCCGGACGGGGAGCCGGATAATGATGGGGAAGATGACGAGGATTACCGGTGAACGAAACCGCGCTGATGGAACCATGCGCCGCGACCGAGGCCCTGCCTGCATTGCTCGGCGACGATCAGCTCGACGCCGCGCTGGAAGCGCTGCTGCTGGTGGTGGACTGCCCAGCCGGCGAAGAGGTGCTCGCCAGCGCACTGGGTCAGCCGGTGACGCGGGTGGTTGAGGCGCTGCACCGGCTGCGCGATGGCTACGCCGACGCCGGCCGCGGTATCGACCTGCGTCACGTCGGCCAGGGCTGGCGCTTGCACACCCGTGATGTGTACGCACCGTTCGTGGAGCGGTTATTGCTGGATGGACAGCGGGCCAGGCTCACTCGGGCCGCGCTGGAAACTCTCGCCGTGGTGGCCTACCGCCAGCCGGTCACCCGCTCTCGGGTCGCCGCGGTGCGCGGGGTGAACGTCGACGGGGTGATGCGCACGCTGCTCGCCCGCGGTCTGGTCGAGGAGATCGGGACCGACCCGGAGACCCACGGGGTGCTGTACTGCACGACGGAGTTGTTCCTGGAACGGCTGGGATTGCCCTCATTGGAAGACTTACCCCCGATCGCCCCGCTGCTGCCCGATATCGACACCATCGACGATGTCTGCTGAGACGATGGCCCACTCCGAGACTATTGCTGGACTGCCCAGGCTGCACAAGGTGCTCGCCCAGGCTGGGGTGGCCTCCCGGCGTGCCGCCGAGGAGATGATCGCCCGAGGCCGGGTCCAGGTGGACGGTGTCGTGGTGCGTGAGATGGGGGTGCGGGTCGACCCTGAGCAGGTGGTCATCCACGTCGATGGCATGCGGCTGGAACTGCGTTCCCACGTCGAACACCTCGCCTTGAACAAGCCCCGAGGCGTGCACTCCACGATGTCTGATGACCGCGGCCGGCCCTGTGTCGGGGACTACGTGGCCGACCGGGCGCAGCGGCTGTTCCACGTGGGCCGCCTCGACGCGGACACCGAGGGTCTGCTGCTGCTCACCAACGACGGAGAACTGGCGCACCGGCTGATGCACCCCTCCTACCGGGTACTCAAGACCTACCTGGCCGAGGTGCCCAGTCCGATATCTCGGTCGCTGGGCCGGACCTTGCGCGCTGGCGTCGACTTGGACGACGGCCCGGTGGCAGTCGACGGATTCCGCGTGGTGCAGGCAATGCCCGGCAAGGCGCTGGTTGAGGTGGTGCTGCACGAGGGTCGCAAGCACATCGTGCGCCGGCTGCTCGCCGAGGTCGGGCACCCGGTGCTGCGGTTGGTGCGCACCGCGATCGCCGATGTCCGCCTCGGCGCGCAGCGCCCCGGCACGGTCCGGGTGCTGTCCCGTCCTGAGGTGGGCGCACTCAACCGCGCGGTCGGCCGCTAGCCGCCGCGCGCGGCCCCGATAGCTGCGACGGTATCCGGGAGCACCGACAGAGTGCGCGCGGTTTTCGGCTGGCCGGCCCCGCGGCTCGGCCTGCAAAGCTGCGGCGGGCACAATGGGCTCGGTAGCGAGTCGGGAGGTCAGCCGGGTGCAGCGAGGCGACGGGTTGCGAGGCGTGGTGGCGGTGGACGGGCCAGCCGGCACCGGGAAGTCCACCGTGGCTCGCCGGTTGGCGGCGTCGTTGGGCGCCCGGTACTTCGATACCGGGGCGATGTATCGAGCCGCCGCGCTCGGCGTCTTGCGCGCTGGTATCGACCTCGCGGACCCCACCGCGGTATCGGAGCTGGTGGCCCGGCGGCGCATCGAGGTGGGCATCGACCCGGATAGCTCATGCGTGCGGTTGGACGGCGAGGACGTCTCAGCCGAGATCCGTGGCTCGGCCGTGACGACCGCAGTGAGTCCTGTCTCCGCGGTATCCCAGGTGCGTGAGCTGCTCGTGGCCCAGCAGCGCCGGATCATCGGCGATGCCACCGCTGGCGGCGGCGGGATCGTGGTGGAGGGTCGCGACATCGGGACGGTGGTGGCACCCGACGCCCCGCTGAAGGTCTTTCTCACCGCAACGACGTCGCAGCGAGCGGCGCGTCGAGCCGCCCAGGACGGTGTCGAGGATGTGACCGAGGTCCGTCGCGCTGTCGAGCGCCGCGACCGATTCGACTCCAGCCGGGCTACCTCGCCGATGTGCGCCGCCGACGATGCCGTTGAGCTCGATACCACCACGTTGAACGTCGAAGCCGTGGTGGATCGACTGCACGAGCTGGCCGCCGAGCGTGGAATGATCGTGCTGGCAGTTCGGGGCCGGACGTGACATCGGGGCTGCTCCCGGAGGAACAGCTGCCCCAAGGGGAGTTGCCACCGGGTAGCTGGCCGTGGTTACAGGGCTTCACGCAATGGATCGGAACCTGGTGCTTCTTCGTCGGCTACCGGCTGCGGGTCTGGCACCGGGAGCGGATCCCCACTGCCGGGCCCGTTGTGGTGGTGGCCAACCACAGCGCGATGGTCGACGGTCCGCTGCTGTACGGGCTGTTGGGACGGCGTAGTTCGTTCCTGGTCAAACAGGAGATGTTCCGCGGGCCGCTGGGTTGGATATTGCCCCGGATCGGGCAGTTGGCGGTGCGCCGCGGTGAGGTCGACCGCGCGCCGCTGCTCACCGCGGTCCGGCTGCTGCGTCATGGCGGGGTGGTCGTGATTTTCCCGGAGGGCACCCGCGGCACGGGCGACGTGGCAGACGTCCAGCGGGGTGCGGCATGGTTGGCCCGGACCGGAGGGGCGAGAATGCTGCCGGTGGCGATCCGCGGGACTCGCCGGCCTGCGGGTGGCAAGCGACGGTTCCGGCCGTCCGTCGATGTGCTCGTCGGCGAGCCGTTCGCGGTTCCCCCCGGCAAAGGACGAGTGGCCTTGACCGCGGCCACCACTGAGATACGCAAGCGGCTAGCTGCGCTGGTTACTGAGCTTGATTCGATCCGCCGCCTGGGCCGACCAGGTGCGGCCCGACCGGAGGGAGCGTGATGAGTAGTCCGGCGTCCGGCGACGGGATCTGGTCCGAGGAGGCCGAATGGACGGCCTTGGACGGGGCTGAAGGGCTCGACGCCGAGCCGGATGTGGCGCTGGAGCAGCCGGTGCTCGCTGTGGTGGGCCGCCCCAACGTGGGGAAATCCACGCTGGTCAATCGGATCCTGGGGCGTCGCGAGGCCGTGGTGCAGGACGTGCCGGGGGTGACCCGGGACCGGGTGGCCTACGACGCGTTGTGGAATGGGCGCCGATTCACCGTGGTGGACACCGGAGGGTGGCAGCCCGACGCGCGGGGTCTGCAGGCTGCGATAGCCGGGCAGGCGGAGCTCGCGATGCGCACCGCGGACGCGGTTCTGCTGGTGGTCGACGCCACGGTGGGGGCCACCGCGGCGGAGGAGGCGGTGGCGCGGGTGCTGCACCGCGCGTCCACTCCGGTGGTGCTGGCCGCGACCAAGGTGGACGACGAGCGGTTTGTCGCGGACACCGCGGCACTGTGGTCGTTGGGGTTGGGCGAGCCGTACCCGGTCAGTGGGTTGCACGGCCGCGGCACCGGCGATCTGCTCGACGCGGTGCTGGCGGTGTTGCCCTCCGCTCCGCGGGACGCCGAAGGCCGCGTCGGGGGACCGCGTCGGGTCGCGCTGGTCGGCAAGCCGAATGTGGGGAAGTCGAGCCTGCTCAACCGGTTGGTGGGTGAGCAGCGGTCGGTGGTGCACGAGGTCGCCGGGACCACGGTGGACCCGGTGGACTCGTTGGTGGAGCTGGACGGTGCGACGTGGCGGTTCGTGGACACCGCCGGCTTGCGCAAGCGGGTGCGGACGGCCAGCGGCACCGAGTACTTCGCGTCGCTGCGCACCCGGGCGGCGATCGAGGCCGCCGAGGTGGTGGTGGTCCTCATCGACGCTAGCGAGCCGATCACCGAGCAGGATCAGCGGGTGATCACCTCGGTGATGGAGTCAGGGCGGGCGCTGGTGGTGGCGTTCAACAAGTGGGACCTGGTTGACGAGGATCGCCGCCGTGAGCTGACCCGAGAGCTGGACCGGGATCTGGCCCGGGTGCGCTGGGCGGAACACCTCAACCTCTCGGCGCTGACCGGCCGGTCGATCGGCAAGCTCGCCCCGTACCTGCGCACCGCTCTGGAATCCTGGGACCGGCGGGTGCCCACCGGGCAGCTCAACGCGTGGCTGTCCGATGTGGTCGCCGCGACGCCACCGCCGGTGCGTGGGGGCCGGGCAGCCAAGGTGCTTTTCGCCACTCAGGCCGGAACCCGGCCGCCCACCTTCGTACTGTTCACCACCGGCTTTCTTGAGGCCGGATATCGACGATTCCTGGAGCGGCGGTTACGGGAGACCTTCGGCTTCACAGGCAGCCCGGTGCGCATCTCCATTCGGGTTCGGGAGCGGCGGGCCCGATAACAGAGATATCGGTCACGATCTTGGGACCGGTGCGCACGATAGGGCCAAGCTGGAAGCACGACCACGACTCGACCGGAAAGGGGTGGCGTGCTTACCACGATTGAGGTGTTCTCTGATTTCGTCTGCCCGTTCTGCTATCTCGCTGAGCAACCGCTCGCGGATGCGGCCGAGGGCGGTGATGTGGAGATCGCCTGGCGACCCTTCGAGCTGCGACCAGAACCCACCCCGACGCTGCGACCTGCGGACGACTACCTGCAGTCGACGTGGCACCAGGTGGTTTATCCGATGGCCGAGCGCCTGGGCGTCCCGATAGTGCTGCCCCGGGTATCCCCGCAGCCCTACAGCCGGCTCGCCTTCGAGGGCTTCGCCTATGCCGAGGAGCGCGGTCTCGGCCAGCGCTACACAGAGCGGATCTTCCGGGCGTTCTTCGTCAAGCAGCGCGACATCGGGAAAGTAGAGATCCTCGCGGACGTCGCCGCGGAGTTGGGCCTGGATTCCGCCGATTTCCGCGCTGCGCTGGAGTCCGGTCGCTACGCTGAGGCGCACGAGCAGGCGCTGCGCCGGGCGCGAGAGCTGGAGATCACCGTCGTGCCGACGTTCCTCGTCGACGGGCGCCGGCTTGAGGGAATGCCGTCCGCGGAGGCGCTGTACCGGCTGCTCACTGGCGCGGTGGCAATCGGTTAACGGTTGATCTGCGTGGCGAGCGGGCACTCCCCGACAGTGGATTGGGGAGGTCGATAGGGATGTCCACCCTGCAGCCGTCCGACGACTGTGCGCAGCGATGGGCGCCTGATCTGGGTGCGGCTCGTCTGCTCGGCGGCGGCCGCACGGCCGCGATGCTGCGGCGCGACGCCGTCGTGCAGTGGTGGTGTGCCCCGGACTTCGATGATGCACCGTTGTGCTGGCAGCTGCTGGACCCCAACGGTGGTGCCGCCGCTTTCTCTGACCTCACGTTTGTCGACGCTGACCCTGCACCGGCGGGTAGCAGTGCGCGGACACTGCTGCGCGGGACGGCGGGCATCGTCGAGGTATGGGACGGGCTGCTGGACGCAGGCTCGGGGGTGGCGCTGGTACGGCTGGTGCGCCCGCATCGAGCCAGCGCCAGCGGGGGCCGCGGTCAGGCGACGGTGGAGCATGCCCTGCGCTTGGGCGGCTTCACCGGTCCCTGGGTGGAGTTCCACGTTGAGGGCACGGTCGCGCAGGGCGGCCACCTGCTTCGTGGACGGCAGCGGCCGGTCCGGGTTCACGCTGACGCGCACCACGTGCGGGAGGCGACGCTGCACAGCACCGTGCGGTTGACGCCGAACCGTTGGACGGCGCTGGTCATCGCTGTTGATGGTGACGTCACGCCCGACGCCGAGGCGCTGGCGGCACAGCTGGAGTCCCTCGACGCCGCCGAGCGGGCCCGGCTGAAGTCGTGCCGGCTGCCGCGGCTGCACCCTGAGCGGGCCGCGGATGCGCTTGCGGTGCTTCGGGCGTGTACGTATCGGCCGACTGGCGCGGTGGTCGCGTCGCCGACGACCAGCCTGCCGGAGGCGCCGGGGTATGACCGGCAGTTCGACTACCGCTATACGTGGCTCCGGGATGCGTCGGTGTCGACGGCGGTTGCCGCGTTGGTCGGGCAGCCGCAGGACGCCCGCCACTACCTGGAAATGGTTCACCGAGCGTGGGGCGTCCGGGACATGCGCGATACCCCGGTGCTCGACGTGCGCGGCGGCCACGTGCCGGATCAACGTGACGTCCCCGGGATCTCGGGGTGGGCGGGCTCACGGCCGGTCCGAGTCGGTAATGCAGCGGGCGACCAGCGGCAGTACGACGCGCTGGGGCTGCTCGTCGAGGCGGTCTCGGTCTATCTGCAGGTCGGCGGCCGGCTTGACGCGAAGAGCTGGCGGCTGGTTACCCGGCTGGCCGATGGCGTCGCGCACGACGAACCGGACCGGGTCAAGGACAGCAACGGGATCTGGGAGTTCGGTGAGCCGCGGCCACTGGTCGATGGTGATGTCGGCCGCTGGATGGTGCTGGATCGGGCGTTGTGGATCGCGCGGGGTTGGCGGCCATGGACCCGGCGGCGGAGGTGGAAAACCGCCCGAGACATCATCGGCGACCGGATCCTGGCCTCACTGGACGACCGGGGCCTGCTGCCGCAGAGCTACCGCGACGGCGACAGCACACCTGACGCCGCAGCGCTGATGACAGTGGCGTTCGGGCTGCTCGGTCGCGACGATCCCCGGGCCAGCCGGCTGGTCGACGCGCTGCTCGACCGCCTCGGCGCCGGGCCCTACCTGTACCGGTATCCACCCGACGGTGGCGGTTTTTCCGGCACGGAGGGCGCATTCTTGCCGGTGTCGTTCCTGGCGGTGACCGCACTGGCGAAGCTGGGTCGGGTGCAGGAGGCCAGGGCGCGGCTGGACCGGTTGTGCGCGGAGCTGCCGCGGTTGCTCGCCGAGGAGGTCGAGCCGCAGTCCGGGAGGATGCGTGGTAACACCCCGCTGGTCTGGAGCCACGCCGAGCTGGCCCGAGCACTGTACGTCCTGGACGCCGCGCAGCTCCGGGACACCTGGGGTGCGGCCGGTCTGTGGTCCTGGCGGCTGTACCGCTATCTCGCGCTGCGCCATCAGCATCGAGCCGCCACGACTGCACATCAGGAGGAAACCATGGCCACTCGCCCTCGCCCCGCCGGACCGCCGGCAGCAACCATTCGCCCCGGCAGCGGCGGGATCGGTCGCAGCAGCTCCCCGGCGGCCGAGGCGGTCTCCGACGCGCTGCGTCGCGGCACCGGGAACTTCCTCCAACAGCGCAGGCGCATTGCCCTGCTGCAGACCGCTACCGCTGCAATGCTCGGCGTCGTCGGTCTGTACCAGTTCGGACTGCTGCGCTCAGTGCCGGAGCCACCGCTGCGCTGGCTCGACGCCGACCGCGTCGACGCGTCGGGCGAGGCCTATTCCCTGCTGCACACGCCCGACAGCAGTCTGGGGATCATGAGTGCCGGAATGTCGCTGGTGCTGGCGGGCATGGGAGGTGCCACGCGGTACCAACAGCAGCCCTGGATTCCGCTTGCGTTGCTCGCCAAGAGCCTGCTCGACGCCGCGGGCGGCCTCGTGCTCACTGCGGAGCAGCTCACCAAGCACAAGCGGCTCTGCTCGTGGTGTACCGCGACCGCCGCGCTGCTCGTCGCCACCGTGCCGGTCGCCGTGCCCGAGGCGCGCGCCGCCTGGCGGAGTCTGCGCAGCTGAGTGAAAGACTGGCTAGCCGCTGCTCGTTTGGTCTGCGCTACGCTGTACAGGCGCCCGAGAGGGCGTGGCCGGGACGTGGCGCAGCTTGGTAGCGCACTTGACTGGGGGTCAAGGGGTCGCAGGTTCGAATCCTGTCGTCCCGACCAGGAAGTAGCAGGTCAGAGGGGGTTTCGGAGATCATCCGGAGCCCCTTCTTTGGATCTTCGGGAGCCAAACGGGGAGCCAGCTGACGTTCAGATTACGCGGAGGTGGCTTGCCACGGGATCTGGTCTGCTTGGTTTTCAGGATCCTGTTCATGGCAGTCGCGCCTTTGGTGAGCGCTGGGCGGATCTCGTGGCGGTAGACCGTTTCGGTGACGGAGGTACCGCTGTGGCCCATCAGGTCGCTGATGTCCTCGATCCGGACGCCGCCGTTGTTGCTGAGGATGGACACGAAGCTGTGGCGCAGCTCTCGGGGGGTCCAGTCTTGCCCGAGTCCGGCCGTCTGGGTGATTTCGGCGAACTCGCGGCGGACCTGCCAGCGGTCCAGTGGGGTGCCGTCCTCGCGGCAGAACACCAAGCCGTGATCATGCCAGGTGTCGGCCGCCTCACGGCGTTGGGCGGCTTGGTGGGTGTGGTGTTGCGCAGCGCGTGTACGGCCTTGGTCGGGAGCTTCAGCAAGCGCCTGCTCTTGCGGGTCTTGGTGTCGCCTTTGGTCCGCACGGAGCGGTACACGGCCACGTGCCGGCCTTGAGGTCCACCTCGCCCCAGGTCAGCGCTCGCGCTTCCTCGGTGCGGACACCGGTCAAGAGCGAGAGCACCACGTATGCGGCGAGCCGTGAGCTGGTCTCCGCCTCCACCGCTTCCAGGAGTCTGGTGGCCTGGTCCAGTGTCATCGCCTTGGACGGGATGTCCCTCCTTGCCGTCGGGAACCATGACCAGGCTCGCGACGTTTCGTCTGACCTTGTCGCGTGCCTGAGCCTGGCGGATAGCACGTTCCAGGATTTGATGGATGAGCCGAAGCGTGCGGGTGGACAGCTCTTCGGCTCGTTCGTCCATCCACTCGTCGAGGTGGTCTGCGGTGAGCTGCTGGAGCTTGGTCGCTCCGATCTGGGGGATCAGGTTGCGCGTGGCCAGCGACCGGTAGTTGTCGATCGTGGCCTTGGATTTTCCTTTGAGGCCCTTGTCGAGGAAGTCGTTCACGGCGTCTTTCACCGTGTACCTGGCTTCGGCCCGCACGCCTGCTTCCAGATTATCAACGACTTCGCGGAGCTTGTCCTTGACCTGCGCCTTGGTCTTACCCTTTCGCTTGACGCGCTGGCGCTTGCCCTTTGCGTCGAAGCCAAGGCTGATGGCGCCGGTGAATCCATCTCCTTCCGGGTAGATGGTTGCTTCGTAGGTACCGATGCTAATCTTCATCCGATAGTCTCCTTTCTTGATATTGGGCCGTGTTCTTCGTCTTCGTGTCGGTCGAGGTATTCCGCGACAGCCTTCTTGATGACCCAGGAAACACTGCGTTCCTGTTGCTCAGCATATCTGACCAGCCGTTCCTTGAAATCGGTTTCCACTCGTACCGGTGGAAGGGTGGTGTCGCCTATCATGTAGAAACATGTATCACGTTGTGCTACATGTTGTCAACGGTTCTTCTCCTGACGCGAGGTTTCGAGTGACGCGACGAACTCCGCCAGGTGCTGGCTGGTGATCCGGCGTAGTTTGCCGATCTTGATACTGCGGAGCTGGCCGGTCCGCAGCAGGGAGTACACCTTGTCTCGGCCTACGTGAAGGATCTCTGCTACCTGCTCGACTGTGTAGGCTTGCATGTTGCCTCACCTCCTTTCCCTTGGCGCGTCGTTGCCGGTTGCGGCTTTAGTGGATGTGAGGCTGACGCCTCCTCTCGCTGTCACAGTGGGTGATGGTCCCTCTCTGCGGTCTGTGTCTATGTCTTCGCCCTTGACGTGCAGACGCGCGGGGACGGTAGACGTAGACAACTACTGTGGGTGTTCAATCACGGCGCGCCATCGGCCACGGCTGATCTGGGTGACCTGGCCACGGTCGGCCAGCTCACGGAGTCGCTGATAGACCCATGGGCGGCTCATCCGGGTCGTGTTCATCAGGTCTGGCACCGAGACGCCCTCGTCCGGGGCGAGGCTCAACGCAGCCCGCAGGATGCCCATGGGCGCGCCGTCAGCGTTATTGCCGTGGCCGGGGTGGATGGTGCCGTGGTGGTCGTTGGAGCGACTGTGAGGGAGACGCTGGGCGTCGGCCGTGCGGGTGTCTTCGACCGCTCGCCGTGATACCTCGTCCAGGGACGGCCTCATTTCCGCGTGCTGGTTTGCGGTGGCGCTGACCATGTCGTCGGTGAGTAGATAGGCGCGGGCGCGGCGAGGAGTGTCGTGTTCGGGTGCGGACATGAGGAATTTTCCTGGCGCGTTGAGGGTGTGCGCGTGCCATCCGGCCGACAGCATCCCCTGTCCGAGGATGAGGTCGACGTCTTTGCGTTCGCGGACACGGAAACAGATCCGGATATCCATCTGCGAACGCACCGCGCCTTGCCCCATGGCTTTCTGCGTGGGGCGCTGGGTCGCGGCGACCAGCGTGACCGCGACCGCGCGGCCGCGACGGGCGAGAGAATCGGTGTAGTCGGCCGCGTCGGAGGCATTGTCGGACAGCTCGGCATACTCGTCGATGATGATGATAAGAGCGGGCATTTCTGGTGTCGGCTGCCAGGTACGTTGCCCGGTGGCGGCGAGCATGGCCGAACGGGCTTCCAAGATGGCGACCGCGTTGCGCAACAGCGCGCAGGCTTGCGCGGGATTGGTGGCCAGCCGGTCGATGCAGGATGCCCAGGGCTGAAGCTCCATGCCATTTTTCAGATCGATTGCCCAGATCACGACGTCACGGCAGGCGGACAGGTTGCCCATGAGGACGTTGAGGCCACCGCTTTTGCCCGAGCCGGTGGCGCCACCGAGCAGGCCGTGGCGGCGGAGGAACAGCACCCGAGCCGGGATGGCGTCCTCGAACGGGCCAAGCTCGATCGGCTCGGTGATCGAGGTGACTGACGGGCCAGGCCATCCAATCGCGCCCGCGTGTGGGTCGATGTCCAGCACGCGCAACTCGAACCGGTTCGCCAGGTCATCGGGCGTCGGGTAGACACGTGCGGCTCCCCGGAAGGTGCCCAGACCGGACTCGATCGCGGAGAGCTTGGCACGTACCTCGTCAATGGTCTGACCGCGAGCCAACCGAATGCGGGCACGCCAACCCCACACATCGACCACTGCCGACATGACCTGCGAACCGGCTAGCCCGACCACTCGCGCGATCTCCGGCCAAGCTTCGAGCTTGCGTTCCACCCGGACCCGGGCACGTCGGCGGTGGTGCGCCCACCACGGCACCGCGAGGATCAGACCTCCGGTCACCAACAGGTGTGGAAGCGGCCAGACCAAGGGGCCAATGGCTGTTGCGGCCGCGACCCATGCTCCGGTTGCCGTGACCACGGCGGCCGCATAGAGGCAATCGATGCGGGTTGGCAGGCCGAACCTGTGTCCGGTGACGGCCAGCCCGCACCCAGCCAGCGCGGCCACGGCGAGGATCGCGGGCCACCATTGCGGATGGGTGAGATGGAGCATCTGGGCGACGAACGCCGTGGCGGTGGCGAGGTAAAGCGGGGTGAGTTCGGAGCGGTACCGCCACGCCCACCAGAAGATCAGTACCGGAATCGTGTCCGGTAGTTGGTCGGTGCTGTTGATGACCATCACGGGCTGGAGCCCGTAGCGACGCATACGACGGGCATGACGGCGGAGTCGCCGCCGGGGTGTCATCGGTAGTCCCCCTCGTTCGGGGGCAGCTGGCCGCGAGCGGCGAGTTCGTCGCGCAGGTAGCACAGCGGGTCGGACTCACCATCGAGATAGGTACCGATCGTGGCTCGCGCGGCGGCCAGTAGATTTGCCCGGTCAAGCCGCGTGTCATCGAGTTCAGTGCGCAGCCGGGTAACCTCCACTGACAGCGTTGGCGCGTCGGCAAGTGCGGTATCGATATACTGCCAGATGTCTGCCAAAGCCGGAATTGCTGTTGATAATCTGGCAACCATGTGGCGCGCGGTGTTGCTTCTCGTGGTGACCTCCCGATGGTCGATTCTGGTGTTGCGTGAAGTGTCGGTCACTAGGCATCACTCCTTCACGGTCGGCGAGGGGTTAAGGTTGGGAACTGGTAAGTGCTTGAACGATGACAGTCACTAGATCGCGGATCTGAGGTGCGGCTGCGGTTGCGGCGATGAAGAATCCGAACAGCAGACACAAGATCGCCTGCCAGGCCCGCAGACCCATGTAGCGACAGGCCACGAACACAATGGCGCCAAGGATTGCCACCAGTGGAACGGAAACCGTCAAGCTTGTTTCACCTCCCTTCACGGTGAGCCCTGAATCGGCATGGATCGGGAAACTTCGAACTTTTATACGTCGATTTGCGGCGACGCCAGCGGGAACGATATCGACATTTACGGCATCGCTTCATCCCGCTTTCCCGAAGCGCGCCGCACGGACAGCGACGCTCAGGAGAGTCGAGTTTGATAGGGCGCATCGGCAGTTCTTCATGCACCGTGTAGAACGTCGGTTGTGCGGCGTTGTCGTTGCTACTCATCGTTTTTCGTCTCCCGACTCGGCCCCCGGTCACACCGAGGGGTTGGGCTGGTCGGAAGCAATGGCATCCTGTAGGGCGAGATGTAGGCGACGTAGAAAACGATCTACCTACCACCTACCTACAGTGAGGGCCGGTGATGAGCGAGCCAGCGGCAGTGCCGCGGGACTCTTGCCCTGCCGCCACACTGCTCCAGCATCTGGGCCGTGAGCTGCGGCGACTCCGAATCCAGGCCGATCTGAGCAGCCAGGCCGCACTGGCCAGAAGGATCAACTACGCCCGCGCCTACGTCGCGCAGGTCGAACTCGCCCGCGAGGCTCCGTCCGCCCGGTTCGTGCACGCCTGCGACGAGGCCCTACACACCGGCGGCACGCTCATGGAGCTCTACCGCCGTTACCACAACGCCCGCAGCCAGGACCGCACACCAGAGCCGCCGCCACCCACCGCCGATGACCTGTGGAACCCCGCCACAGCCCCGCCACCGGCCGACACGCTCGAGCCGCTGATCGGCGCCGAGCCGAACCGCCGCACCTTCCTGCGCAACGCGACGATCCTCGCCGGAACCACCGCCGCTGCCGGAGCCACGATCGCCGCCCGTGGTGACGAACCCTGGCAGCGGCTCACCGCCGCCCTGCGCGGCACTACCCACGTCGACACCACCACCGTGACCAACCTCGAACGGGTCACTGTGGGCCTGGAACGTCTCGAAGCCCACATGAGCCCGGCCGCCCTGGTCGGCGCCGTCATCGGGCACCTCGACGCCATCGCCCGCCTGCTTCGCGTGCCGATGAGAATCCCGCTGCGCCAACACCTCTGCTCGGTCGCGGCCGAGACCTCGGCCTTAGCCGGGTGGCTGACGTGGGACCTGGACACCCCCGCTACCGCAGCCGCGTACTTCCGCGCTGGCCTGGACGCCGCCACTGACGCCGGCGACCGCGCCATCGGGGCCTACCTCGTCGGCGGGTTGTGCATCCAACCGAGCTACCGGGAACAACCGGAAATCCGGCTCCGCAACCTGGACGGCAGCACCCTCGGTTACGTGCAAGCCGATGCCTCCCCGGCCACGCGCTCTTGGATGGCCTGCTTAGAAGCAGAGGCACACGTCATGGCCGGTGACGAACGCGCCGCGCTCACCGCGCTGGACCGCGCCGAGGCCATCCTTGAGTACGCCAGCGGTGATGACCCCATCCAGCGCAGACCCCGCGTCAGCTTCTTCGACCACGCCCGGTTGCTTGGAGAACGGGGCGTCGCCATGGCTCGGCTCGGCCGGGCCGAGCCCGCCCAGGCGATCCTCACCGACGCCATGGTTTCTCTCGACTCCACCATGACCAAGATCCGCCCTCGATTGCTGGCCGAACTCGCGTCCTCCGCGATCCAGCGTGGTGACATCGACACCGCCTGCCGCCATGCCAGCGCCGCCCTGACTATGGCCGCTGACCTGCAAGTTCAACCCAACCTTCAGGATGTGTATCGCATCCGCCGCGACCTGAACCCCTGGGCCGACACCACCTCTGTTCGGGATCTCGACCGGCAACTTGGCGACCTCACCAGCGGCGCATGACCCGCCGAGACCATGACACTCCGCGCATCAGAGGAACTGCCGAACGTGGTGGGCCGCCGGATGGTATACGGCGCGTCCGACCGACCGGTTGATGCGCGCATACTGGACCCCGTGCCGATTCCTGCCGCGAGCACGTCGCCCGAAGCCAGCAGCATCGGACGCAATCTGGCCACCGTGCGCAAGGCGCGCGGCCTGAGCCAGCAGCAACTTGCCGAGCGGCTGCACGTCTCCCGGAGCCTGGTGGAGAAGGTCGAACACGGCTCCCGCACCGCCACCCCCGCCCTGATCGAAGCCGCCGCCCGCGTCCTGGGCTGCGGTATCACCGATCTGAGCGGCCAGCCCTACCGCGGCGAGAACCACACCGATGAACAAGCTCACGCCACCGTCGGCCAGATCCGCCGAGCCATCAGCTACCACGACCTACCGCCGGACCTGGACACCGAGCCCCGGCCGCTGTTCCAGCTCCGCGAGGAGGTGCGCCACGCCAACCGGCTGCGCCACCACGCCCGGCTCACCGCCCTCGGTGCGATGATTCCAGGCCTGATCACCGAGCTGACCGCCGCCGCCCACACGACCACCGGTGATCAGCAGGCCGAAGCGTTCGCCCTGCTGGTCGAGGCGTACGCCGCCGCGAACCAAGTAGCCTACAAGCTGGGCTACGAAGACCTGTCCAACCAGCTCGTCGACCGCATCCGCTGGGCCGCAGGCCACACCGGAGACCCGCTCGTCGGCAACCTCGCCGACTGGATGTACGCGGGCTGCCTACGAGCGCTGGGCTTCTACCGCCCCGCCCTCGGTGTCCTGCATAACGCGTGGCGCACCCTGGACCTACCTACCGGCCGCATGACGCCGCGCCAACTCAGTATGTACGGCAGCTTGCACTTGCAAGCCGCGATGGTCGAGGCCCGCGCCGGACACCCCGACAACACCCGTACCCACCTCACCGAAGCCGCTGACGTCGCTGGCCTGCTGCGAGTGGACACCGACCACTTCCAACTCGCCTTCGGCCCCTCCAACACCGCCATCTACCGCGTCGCCACCGCCGTCGAACTCGGCGACGGCACCCGCGCGGTCACCGAAGCCGCCACCATCCGCCTGCCCAGCAGTGTCCCCGCCGAGCGCTCCGCCCACCACTACCTTGACCTGTCCCGCGCCTGGCTCTGGCACGGCAACCGAGAACAAGCACTCCGCTCCCTGCTGAAGGCAGAACGCCTTGCGCCGCAACAGACTCGCATCCATCCCATGGCCCGGGAAACGGTGCGCGTGCTGCTGCGACAGGACCGCCGACGTAGCGACAGCCTCTCCGGCCTGGCCAAGCGCGTCCACGTAACACTCTGACCGCTCACGGTCAACACTCGGTGCGGCGTTCGATCCGCACAAGCTGTGCAAGATCGGCTACCCGGCGCTGTATGACGCTTCTGCGTATCCCGATCGGCCGCTTTTTCCAGGCGTGCGATACGCAGTAAGGAGCCAATAGTCGTGTTATTCCGGAGCGCCCGCCATTGTGTCGCCACCGTCGACTGCCTGATTCGCTTAAGCGTTGCGTAACGGCCGTGAACACCGGCGAACAGGACTCGCGACGCCTGCACATCGTCAAAGGCGCGGTCCTTCCGGACACCGCCGCGATTCTCGCCGCTCTGGACGCCGACGAGGACTACGACTACCACCCCGACGGCGACCCGCCCATCACCACCGGCCAATATCGCCGCATCACCCGCGCCATCGCGAGCCTGGCCACTGCCACGCCCGACCAGCCGCTCAGCGACACTCCCGCCGACGCCCACACACAAGGGCAGATCCAGATCCTCGACGAGATCCGGCGAATCTTCGCCGAAGCCGTCTCACTACCTACCTGTGAACAGGAGACACCGAGTTGACCGGAAAGACCCGTTGAGCGGGAAAGACCCTGGGTCCTCTGTCCCCTCGACTGGCAGACCCACGCCATCGACGCCTGGGCTGATCGTCCCCCGGGTGTGGGGATCGCCGCTGTGGTCATCGGTTGTCCGAGGGCGCCCCGCTGTACGACGTTTCCAAGGGGCAACAGTTTCCGAGCTACACGCGGTGGGAGCATGACGACGAAAGCAGAGGCCGGGCAGTGATCGAGGTGAGTGACCGGGTGCCCGGTGAACGTGCCAGCTTAGTGGTGCAGGGCCGACGCACTGATGACAATCGCGTGGTGGTCCACAAGTGCAGCGGCACCTGGACAATTCATGGGCTGGGCAATCCGGGCGTGCGGCTGACAACACCTGACATAGCTATCTCTAGCCAGGACGATCTTGGTGCGGGTCCGATGAGCAGAACCACTGATGCTTCCAAAGCTGGCCAGACCGGCGACGCTGGACGCCCCGAACCCGTCGCCGGTCTGGCTTCTCACAGCGGTACGCAGGAATCAGCCATAAAGCCCCTGATCTACGGCTACGTGCGGGTCACCGAAGACCTTGCAGACGACGAGCTTCACCAGTTGGAGTGCGGCCTGGAGAAGCTAGCCGAAGCCGAGCGCTACTGCCTCACCGAAACCTGTTACGAGTACCAACCGGGGTACTACGACACGTTCTACCGACTGATAGCTGAGCTGAAGCGAACACAGGTTCGCCACGTGGTCGTGCCGTCACTTGATCACCTTTCGACTCACCCGCTTCTACGAGACCAGATGATCATGCGCCTGGATGACGCCAACGTATGGGCCTGGGTGGTCGAGCCGTGAACGAAGCAGACCGCGACCTCCTGATGCTTCTCGGCAGCGTCGGTATCCGGGTGGGCGAAATCGTCACCGGCCTGTTCGAAGACAGCTTGAGCTGTGATGAGCAGCTTGTCTTTAGCAATCAACTCACAGAGCTTGCCGAAGGCTTTCGGCAGCGGGTGTTGCGAACTCCCCTGATTTTTGATGCAGAGGCAACATGAGCCGCACCGGTGGATTTACCCCCAGCACCGCACCGACCGGCTGGGTATTCCTTGATCGGCACCGAGCGGACGGGTTCATCCTCCTCCGTATCAGCAATCAACGTCTCCTGGGACGAACACAGCGTCCTGAATGGATCTAACGAGGATCAGATGACAGGCAGACACCGGCGTCGAGCTGCGCCCACCCAGTTACCGTCGCAGCGCGGGCCGCGCCCGTTGGGGATCATCGACGCGCGGACCCGTGTGGAGCATCTGATGACGGATGAGTCTGCTGTCGAAGATCGCCACTCGGGCCGTTACCTGGCGCTATGCGGACAGCGGGTCCTGGCCGCGAGCTTGACCACGCGGGAGCGCAGCCGATGCCGTCCCTGCCAGCAGGCTGAGCGGTGCCTGCCCGGAACCGGCCAGGCAAGGGTGCCGAGCATGAAGCAAATCATCGCTGCGCTGGAGGGGTTGCGTGAGCTGCTGCCCGGGCCTGCCGGGAATGACCATGACCGTGGGTAGCCTGGGTAGCCCCAGAGTAGGTGCCTCGATGGCCGACCGGGGGACACCCATCGGGGCACCTACTCTGGGGCTACCCGGCCGTTCAGGCGGGCGCGGGTAAGGGTTTGGCGGCTGCTGTCGGCGTATGTGGCGAGCAGGTACAGCACGGTGATGTGCAGGCGGATCTCTACCGTGGGTAGGTCCAGCAACAGCCGGTAGAGCACGAGTTATGCAGATGTGGGTGCCGCGGCGGCATAACCCCGGCAAGCGACTCGGAAGCGGCACCAAAGACGGGCACCCAAGGAAAAACTCGGGTAAACATTCACGTGGTCGGCCAGATGATCGACTCCTGGGCGGGACGGAAGCTGTAAGCGAGGCCTGTCACGGTCGGCGTGAGGTGGTCCTCGGTCGGCGTGTCGTGTTGATCTAGGTCGGGGCTGTGGTGATCATGCCTGAGTGACCGAGTCGCCGCCGCTTGCGCCGGAGTGCGAGTCGTGCGCGTCTCGGGACGTGGTGATCGCTGCGCAGGCGAAGGCGATCGAGGTGCTGACCGCGGCGAACGCGCGGCTGGTCGAGCGGGTCACGGCGTTGGAACGGATCGTGGGCCGCAACAGCGGGAACTCCTCGATGCCACCATCGTCTGATGATCTTCCGGGGAGGAGCAAGCCGCAACCGAAGCCAGTGAAGGGGTCGGGCGCAAGCGGGGCAAGCAGCCGGGTGCTGCGGGCAGTTCGCTGCCGTGGGTGGCGGTCCCTGATGAGCACGTGGCGCACCGCCCGCACGGCGCCTGCGGGTGTGGGGCGGATCTGGCCGAGGCGACCGAGGTGGGCGTCGAACGCTCCCACCAGACCCATGATCTCCCCGAGATCCACGTCACGGTGCGCCAGCACGACGTGTACCGGGTCCGCTGTTCGTGCGGACGCGAGCATGTCGCCACGCTGCCCGCCGGGGTGTCGTCGGCCCCCAGCAGTTATGGGATGAATCTGCGCTCGCTGGTGGTGTACCTGCTGGTCTACCAACACGTCCCGGTGGGGCGCTGTGTGGAGCTGATCGGCGATCTCATCGGCGGGGCCGGCCCGTCGAGCGGCTTCGTGCACGGCATGCTCGCCCGGTGCGCGGCCGCGGTGCGCCCGATCGTCACGCTGATCAAAACGTTGATCACCTCGGCGTCGGTGGTCGGGTTCGACGAGACGACCCTGCGCGTCGGTCCGGCCGGGCGCAAGCGCTACATCCTGTCGGCCTCCACCGAGGACTACACCGCGTTTCACCTGGGTGGGCGGGACCTGGCCTCGTTCCGGGAATTCGGGATACTGCCCGGCTTCGCCGGGGTGGCCGTTCATGACCGCTACCAGAACTACTACAACCCGGCCTGGAAGCAGCTGGCCGGGCATCAGGCGTGCACCGCTCATCTACTCCGAGACTTCACCGACGCCGCGGAGTCTCACCCCCGCGCGGCGTGGCCCGAGCAAGCCCAGCGCGCGCTGCGCGGGGGTGATCCACGCCTGGCACGACGCCCGCGACACCGACCTGCCGGCGATCCCAGCGCCCACCGCTGACCCGCTGATCAGCGAGTTCCGCCACGCCACCCGGGTCGGCCTCGCCGAAGTCCGGCCGATCCCCGGCCCGCGCAGCTCCACCGCCCAGCGGCCCGGACGGACCCTGCTGGAGTTCTGCCGCGACCACGAAAGCGACGTCCTTGCCTTCTGCACCGACACCCGGATCTGGCCCACCAACAACCTCAGTGAACGCGACCTACGGCCCGCCAAGACCCAACAGAAGATCTCCGGTCGGCTCACCAGCGAAGACATCACCCAAGACCGCCTGGACATCCGCAGCTACATCGACACCATCCGCAAACACAAAGCCGACGTCATCACCAGCATCCGCGCCGCGCTGACCGGCGACCCCTGGCAACCACCGATCCCCGCGCCAACCTGACCACCACACCCAGCCAACTCACCCCGCCGAGCTCCCAACACGGCGGGACCCAGCATGCCCGCGACCAGGGACGTGAATGTTTACAAACTCGGCGCTCACTTAAAGTCATGGCGGATCTTCCAAACAGACTACTGTGCGCCCTTACCACGCTGGCGCGAATGCGTCGCCGGCGGCTTACTTCACTTCACGCCGGGATCTGCGAGAGCGTGCGACGTGAAGTCGCACGCGTTGAGTGAGTCGCATCGATTGGAGGCTTGATCGAATGTCGAGGATGTGATTTCGGGCCAGTGTCCACGCACAATGAACGCCGAAACAAACACGGGCACGTTCGAATTGTATTCCAAACTCTGGTCAGTCAGAGCGCTTGGCGCTCGCCACATTCGTTGCCAGACTCGCTTCGATCGATCGTTCGAACCAGCTCAAGTCTTCCAAGGCCACAATTCCCAGATCATGTATCGTAGTGTAACGAGTATCTTGCGCCCGTGCAGTATTGGGGGTTCGCCGAATAATCGAAGCGCAACAACTAGCTAGGTTCTACCTTTAGAACGACTCCTGACATGCCCAGTATGTATTTTTGGTTCGGCAGAAAGACGGGACATGACCACGTCACCGTTAAGTAGGTGGACCTTTGCGCGGAAACGGTTGCGGTAAAAGACGCGTGCGCGGTGTCGCGGGCATGGAGATCAGGGTCGATCCAACCCAATACGGTTTGTCCGACGACGACGAAGGGCGGCGGTAGCAGCGGTGGCACGGCGTTTACGCGTGGATCTTCAACGAGTTTTAAGCCCCCTGGGATGCGGGGCGTGCGGGGTGTCGACGTTCAGGTAATTCCCTACCTGGTCGTTCACGTAATTCCCTGGTGGCTCGCGGTTGTTGTTCTACCTGGTTTGGGTCGGGCTGGCCAGGGGTGGCGGGTTGATGACGTCGCGGATCTGGCGTGCGAGGTGGTCGGCTGACGGGCGTCCGAGCCCGACGGCGAGGGTGACCTGGTGTGGTCCGCGGCGTAGCCGGATCAGCCAGACGTGTCCGGCGGGACGGCCGCGGCTGCTGGTCGAAGCCGTGACGATTTCGACGTGGAGGGGCTGGCGGGCGTCGTGGCGGTGCGCCGGCGGTGCGGCAGGCGGGGGGTGCAGTAAATCCGGGGCCGGCCGCGGGGGTTGCGGGGCACGGGTTGAGGCAGTCGGGGCGGGCGCAGCGGTTTCGTGTCGTGACGAAAAGTCGGTGTCGGTGTCGTCGGTCATGGTCGGCTCCCCGCGTTTGTAAAGCTTACAGACCGTTACCGTTGCGTCAAAATAGAGATCGTTAAATTATTACTTGCAGTTATCTTCCTACTGTGGCACCATATCAACATGGGACATCGGCGGGGCATACGGCATACGATTTTGAACTCCGCCAAGTAAACAATCGCCGAAACCCGGGAGGGAATACCAATGGCAGAGGATGTCAAAAAAGGCAAAGATGGAAGCCTGGGAAAAAGTGAGAACGATACCAATGCTCTTACTTCTACAAGGACTGGCAGTGCTACGGTGGTGAACTCTTGGGGGTTGACCATCTCGGAGCTTACGCTGCGACATCGCAGGGGAAACGATGACAACAAGCAAGAACAAAAAACATATTACGCTATCGCTCCCGATAGCCGTACCGAGCCAATGAGTTTTACTTACCAAACAGGCGCCGGCAGCCCCTTCGACTACTGGTGGGTGATATTCGTGACTATTGCCGGTGAGACTTGGACGTGCAAAGATGACTTTTATTGCTACGTCGCGGCGGAGGATGACGGCAACGTCACCCTCCAGTTGCGGGGTGACAAAAAGGACATGTACGTTACGTTCAGTCGGTCTAGTTCATGTACCGTAGGGCTTCACAAGCAGTGACCCCGAGAGTTCTAGACGATAGGGGCGGGTCAGTTTTTGAATGCCTAACCGAGAAGAGTAGTAGTAAGGTCATCCGTTCTTAGGAGGCAGCGTTACCATGGGTGAAACCATGTCCACCGATGAAGCCGCCATAGAGTATCCAATGAAGCCGACAGACGCACAGTGGGACCAACTCGTGGAGTCGTTTCCTGCACTGAACCGAAACGATGTCTGGGTAACAGCACCGGAAGATCCAAATTACAACTGTCTAGCTTGGACACTCGGCAACACCAAAAATTGGGTTTGGCCTTGGCGATATAGCCCCGTCTCGGAATCTGACTTCAATATTTTTTACGATTCTCAGGGTTTTAGGCCCTGGCGTTCTCCACTTGTCCCCAAGATTGGCGGGTGGGGCAAAACGGTGAAGCAAATGACGCACGGGAGTGTGAAATATGACGGCGGAAAGCTTGCCCGGCCCGACCTCTGGGAATCGAAGCTCGGCGGGTATCTGCGAATTACGCATGCCGAAAGAGGGTTGGAGGGGGCGCTATACGGAAGCCTGTTAATAAATTACTCACCAAAGGTGTCAGACCTACCTCGGGGAAGGAAGGAAATGGAGGAATTTAATCTTCGGACATCTGAACTAAATGCAAACGAAAAAGAGCAGATTCAGAAAGAGGCTACGAGAATTCCATCGGATCTTAGGCGGGATTTCGAAACGATATATTCAGACTGGGAGCATTCTTGGACGAAGGGGCCGATTGCGTTTAGTTCCGACCCGAAGGCCCGTAGAGCGACACCTGAATTTTCGACGCTACTTAGCATGGGGCACGCAGTTATCCCGCTAGTCGTTGATAAGCTCGCACAGCCAGGAAATTTTTTTGCTTTGCAACTCTATGATGAACTTCAAATGAAATATGGTGATTCTCGAATGGTCGTTAGTTATGAGCTCGATGACCCTTCGGTCCTTGAAGGGGAACAAGGACGATGCGCGAGAACGGTAAGACGATGGCTAGATTCTCGATAGAGGTGAGCCCCGAACGGTTGGCGGATATCTCTGGCGCCGGCATGTCGGCAGTTTCCTGTGCAATGTAGGTATCGACAATGCGGGCCTGCGAGTTTTTCCATGTGGATTGCGTGATCATACTCACGCGGATTTAGGTGTTTTTCGTCATAGACCGAAGTTGCGTGACCTTGAGCGTTAAATCGTACATGATGACCTGGGGAAGATCGCCGTCAGCGAAGCCGCGGCGGGTACCCGAGATCTGATCAGAATGTGTAGCAGCGCACCGTCGCGAACCGCAGCGGCGACCACGCGGATCTGCTCACCGCTCACTTCTGTCCCGTAAGATCGAAGTCGGCGAACAACGCGTGCGTATAGGCATTTGGTCCAAGTCCCCCTCGGACTTGAACCTCCACAGATAGGCCGTTGACCCACGCAGATCCCCCACCCTACCCCACACGCTCACATCGTCTCGTCGGCTTCGATCTATCCGCTTCTGCCGCTGAGCGCGCGCTGAACGCCGGGCGGTAGTGGCTACGGATGCGTCGCGGCCGGTGTTGCCTTCCTAGCCTCGGGCTTTCACCTTAGTTGATCTTGCGTGTGACACGCTGGCTTGAGATGCGCGAAAGTGCCTGCTCAGCACGGTTTGATCGTGGTTGTCGAGACCCAATCATGTCGAGTTGAGAGGCACTTCGCGGGTGAAGGATAAGCATCGCAGACCATGGTTGTCAGTGATCATTGGTGGCGAGTCGTTGGTGTCGCACGCGGGTGGGGCGCTGCTGGTCGAAGTGGCCCGGCGCAGCGGCCTGGCCCAGGAACTGTTGACCCGGTTGGGGCCGTGGCGCCATCGGCTGGCGATCCATGATCCGGGCAAGATCGTGCTGGACCTGGCGATCGCGGTCGCCCTGGGTGGTGACGCCGCCTGTGACATCGCGGTGTTGCGTGCCCAGCCTGGGGTCTTTGGATCGGTGGCCTCTGATCCGACGGTGTCGCGGCTGGTCACCCGGCTCGCCAAGGACGCCGAGCCGGCGCTGGCGGCGATCACCGGCGCCCGCGCCGCGGCGCGGGAGCGGGTCTGGGATCGCATCGGCGCCCCGATCCAGGACGGCCAGGTGGTCATCGATCTGGACGCGACCTTGGTGACCGCGCACTCAGACAAGGAAGACGCGACCCGGACCTGGAAGAAGGGCTTCGGATTCCATCCGCTGATGGGCTACGCCGATCACGGCTGCGGCGGCAGCGGGGAACCAGTGGCCGAGCTGCTGCGCCCCGGGCGGGCCGGGTCCAACACCGCCGCCGACCATGTCATCGTGTTGGACGCGGCCATGGCACAAATCCCTGCCCCGCTGCGCAGCCGCGATGAGCACGGTCGGATACCGGTACTGGTGCGCACCGACGCCGCGGGGGCCACCCACCACTTCGCCGCGCACCTTGCACAGGTTGGAGTGGCGTTCTCCGTCGGCGCCAGCCTGGGGCACTTCGACATCCACGCCGCTTTCGCGCTACTGCCGGGATCGGCATGGACCCCGGCGTATCAGGCGCGCAAGCCCCGCGCCGGGCAGCGCGGTGTGCAGATCGAGCCCCGCGACGGCGCGTGGGTCGCCGAGGTCACCGCCCTGGTCGACCTGTCGGGCTGGCCGGTGGGCACCCGGTTGATCCTGCGCAAAGAACGTCCGCACCCCGGCGCGCAGCTGCGCATCACCGACGTCGACGGAATGCGAATCACCGGCTTCCTCACCAACACCACCCCGGGCGGACCCGGACGACAGCTCGCCGACCTCGAGCTGCGCCACCGCCGCCACGCCCGCGTCGAGGACCGCATCCGCGCCGGGAAAGACACCGGGCTGCGCAACCTTCCCTACCACGACTTCGCCCAGAACAAGGTCTGGCTGGCCATCACCGGCCTGGCCGCGGACCTACTCGCCTGGTGCGCCCGCCTGGCCCTCCCAGCATCGGCCGCGACCTACGAACCCAAACGGCTGCGGCTGCGCATCCTCGCCGTCGCCGGGCGAATCGTGCGCACCGCCCGCAGACGCATCCTCAAGATCGACCCCGCATGGCCCTGGGCCAACCTGATCATCACCGCGCACGCCCGGCTGATGGCCCTACCGGCCCCCTGACCACCAATCCCCAGCCCATGACCGAAAGGACCCGGAGCACCGGCCACCCCAAGCAGAGCCGGGGAACACCCCTACCCACCCACGACCAGCCACCCCGCAACATCACAAGAGGCCGACAAAGATCACGGTACGACCCTCACGAAATATCGAGGCTAGCTTGCCGAATGGGTGAGGTCCGGCGGACACCTGCGGTATGCAGGAGCCGCTTGACGCTCTTGAGGTTCACGCCGTGGGTCGCCGCGAGGGAGGAGGCGGTGGTGGTGGTGCCGTTGCGGTAGGCGGTGATCAGCTCGGCGATGTCGCGCTCCTTGAGGCGCTCGCGCAGGCTCCATGGACGTTGCCCGCTCGATCCTGTGGCACGCACCGGGCTGGTGAGTGCCACAGTGTGGCGAAGTCGCAGGTCAGCCACCTAGAGCCTTCGTGAAGGCTCGCCGTGGCTCGCGAAGATTCGTGGTCGGGCGCGGCTTGGTCGGGGGTCTGGTCCTGGTCGGGCTGGGCGGCGATGATGGTGTGGTTCGTTCCGGTGGACACCGATGTCTCTGTAGTGCCTGTGAGCCTGTAGGTCAGCATGGTGGTGGAGGGCTCCACGGGGAACCGTGGATTGTTGCCTTGGAGCACGAGCGTCAGATCTGATTTTCCCTGCCCTCCCCGGGACGGACGCCTGTCCATCGTTTGTGTGGTGGAGGAGGGAGAGGCTGTTATGGAGGTTGTTCATCCGCGCTGCGCGGGGATCGATGTGTCCAAGCGTGACGCGAAGGTCTGCGTGCGTGTTGCTGGGCGGGGTCGGCGGTGGGGCGACATCGACGGTGAGTACTTGGGGTGCGGTCACCAACCAGGTGTTGGCGTTGCGTGAGCACCTGATCGCGCAGGCGGTGACCTTGGTGGTGATGGAGGCGACGGGCGACTACTGGAAGCCGTTCTACTATCTGCTGGAGGATGCCCCGTTCGAGGTGATGCTCGTCAACGCCCGGCACGTCAAGAACCTGCCGGGGCGCAAGAGCGACGTTTCCGACTCGGCATGGCTGGCCCAGTTGGGTGCTCATGGGCTGGTGCGTGCCTCGTTCGTGCGCGCCTGAGCCGATCCGTCGGCTGCGTGACCTGACCTGCATCCGGACCGCGATCGTGCGGGAACGGGGCCGGGAGATCCAGCGGTTGGAGAAACTGCTGGAACGCCGGGATCAAGCTCTCCGCGGTGGCCTCTGATAATCACCGGGGTGTCGGGGCGGGCGATGCTTGAGGCGCTGATCGCCGGCCAGCGAGACCCGGCCGCGCTGGCTGACCTGGCCAAGCGGCGGCTGCGGTCCAAGATCCCGGCCCTGACCGAGGCCCTGACCGGCCGGTTCGGTGAGCACCACGCCTTCTTGGCCCGGCTGCATCTGGACCTGATCGATCAGCACACCCACGCCATTGACGAGCTCACCGCCCGCATCGAGGTGGTGATCGAGCCCTTTCGTGGGGTCCGGGACCTGATCGTCACGATCCCCGGGATCAGCGTGCGCGTCGCCGACGTGATCATCGCCGAGACCGGCGCCGACATGACCCGGTTCCCGAGCGCTGGTCACCTGGCCTCCTGGGCCGGCACCTGCCCGGGTAGCAACGAGTCCGCCGGACGAGTCAAGTTCACCCACACCAGACCCGGCAACCCCTACCTCAAAGGCGCCCTGGGCATCGCGGCGATGTCCGCGGCCCGGACCAACAACACCTACCTGGCCGCGAAGTACCGCCGCATCGCGTCCCGGCGAGGACCCATCAAAGCCATCGTCGCAGTCGAACACACCATGCTCATCGCGATCTGGAACATGATCACCACGGCACCTGCTACCACGAACCCGGCGCCGACTTCTACACCCGACTCAACCCCGCAAGACCAAAAACCGCGCCCTAGACCAGCTCCGCAAGATGGGCTACGCCGTCACCCTTACCCCCTGGAGGCCGCGGGGTAACAGTGAATCTTCGCGTCAGCGGCTTGTGTGGAGTGCGAGTAAGAGGTAAGTACCTCCACCTCGGTGCCCATGACCGGCAGCCAGGCATGGCTGCCTGCGTGTGCAGCATCCCGCCAGGTCGAGCGGGGGGCAGAGGTCACGATGGCGCACCCTGCGGCTAAAACGATCTTGACCGCTATCCCCGGCCCGCTACGCCTCCCACTGCCCTGGGTGGTTGCCTGGTGCAGGGTCGGAGATTGCCAGTGACCTCAGCGCAGCGGTCGCGATGACTGGAGAGCCATGACCTTCGTCTTTGATGGTGTCATGAGGGTCGCCTCTCCCGCCCAAGAGGAGCCACGGGAGCCAATCCGGGGAGCCAACGTCTTCAAACTTTCTCCGACGGGCCACGACTCAGCTAGGGTGATGTCGCTGGTGAGAGGCTCCCCGTTCGCCTCCGTTCGACCTGGTCAGACTTATGGACCGTGCCTGGGGGTCAAGGGGTCGCAGGTTCGAATCCTGTCGTCCCGACGGTCGTCGGAAGCCCGCTGTTCGTCGTGATTATCCCAGGTCAGCGGGCTTTTCTCATCCCATGTAGTGATCGCGTTGTCGATCTAGGCTGCAGGGGTATGGGGACCACGTGTGGACCATCTGTGGACACCGCGAGGTTTTCGAGGGGCTACTCGCGCCCGGACACGGTGCGCTGTACCCGGGCCGGGTGCTCGTCGGAAGTGGTGCAGGACCGGGATTGGTGGTTATATGGCTGTGGTCGTGCGGTGAGGTCCTCAGCCAAGAGAAAGTGCGGTCCAAGCGAGATCCGGTGTGTCCCCAGATCACGCATCAGACGATCTCACGGGGTTTCTCATGCGGGCCAGGCGGGTGAGACGCGCCCCCTCTCTGCCATTCGCAATCGCAAGCGATGTCGTTTAGCATATGAACGCATGTCGCCAATGCCTCACCCGCCCTTCCCCACCCCCGACTCACAGATCCTGAAGTTGATCGTTGACAACACGATCAATGCAATGCGGTCAGGAGAGGTGGACGCCGAGGGCGCGATCCTGCATGCGGCAGTGCACGGCTGGTGTGAGGGACATATCGAAGGTGAGGACGTCTGTCCAGGATGCAACTTCAGAGGTGACATGCTCCACCAGCGTCAGAAAATGATCAATCCCAACCTGAACTGATCATCCTCGCCTGTCCAGGTGAGAAGTACAGCGACCACAAGGGCAGCCGGATTGCACCAGCTGGCAAACACCAGACGGAGGTCCGAGAGCTGCCGGTGCACATTGAGGCGCAGATCCGAGGTGAACTCCGGCATTCCGGGCGGTGAGGACTTTATGTACGTCTTCAAGCGGGGCCAATACGGCCCGGACGCGCCGCCGCTTGCTCCGGCCAGCGCTTGCTCCCGGTTCGCTCCGCGAGTGCGCCGGGCGGCTGGCGCGCAACACGGGGTGTCGTTTGTCCGTGGTTCTCTCCGGGAGAGGGATGCGCGCATTGTGCGGAGCCGCCCCCCCAGCGTCAAGCCCGCTGCGCGTCCCGATCCGTCCGGCCCCTCTGCGCAACGTTCGTTAGGTCGTGATCGTCACTGTGGCGAGCTGAGCCAGGTCCGGAGGGGCCAGACGGATCGGAAGTAAACGGCTTGACCGTGGGGCCCCTACGACTCCTCGGCCGGCGTCACCTACGGCAGGCCAGACGCCTGCCGTAGGTGACGCGCGCCCCCCTCGCCCTCCATTTGTCACCGCACACCAATCGCCTTCGTTCTCCGTAGATGATCGCATTCCGAAGACTGCTCATCCTGGCCGAGGGAGGCGAGATCGCAGGATTGGTCGAACGAGGTATCATGATAGTCTCGCGGCGCCGGAGAGAGGCCTGGACCAGAAGACGGGTCTAGCCTCGTGTAATCCGGTACATAACCGCTGAATTAGGGAGAATTTATGACACAAGACAATGAACCGTTTTTCTTATTCGTTGCCAGTATCGCAGCACCCTCCGCGAAGGATAAGCTGTTGGCATCGGGAATTCCTTATCGAAGGAAATTGTTGGAATCCACTCCCGAAAATTGGGACACGATTGCGGAACTGCTGGAAGATCCTAATCTCATTGGTGCCCTCATCAAACTGACCTCTCGTACCTGCGACTTATTAATGATGGACCGCTACGCGCCCCAGGCTCGACGACTTCTGCAATCGTTGCGTGAGGTGAGACATATGATTTTCGTGCATGAATCAATCTTGACGGGGGAGCGCGCGGAACAAGTCCCACTCGAAGACGATGATATCGAGTTCTCCTTCTTGTACGATGACTATTATTTCAACCCACCATCCGGGGATGTGCGGGATCGCTTTCGCGACCTCGTAAACACATATAACTTGAACTTGATGCCTTACAAAACAAATGCCGAGATGTCGGTCCTTGCGGGATCATTCATCGAGGACAGTAATAAGAGGCTCTTATTCCGCGTGTATGTGCCCTCCGGGCGAATGTGGGCTAACGAGGCAGAAAAATTTATTGGGCTCTTCGGCGACTGGCTATGGAAAGTTAAGGGGCAGCGCGTCCGACAAGATGGATATACGACTCCGCAGGGTCAAGTCTACGAATTTTACGGGGACAGCGGAATTGCGGGAGAGACGCTAGCGTACGATTTGGACCAGTTTGCAGACTTTCTGGATATGTGCGTGGAAAATCCCGATATGGCACATCGTGTAGTGAGTGCGGACGTTGCCGGCCCTGGATTTGCTGCGTTAGTAGCGCGATATGCAAAGGAGGCGCGGCGCCTGAAATTGGACCTCAAACATGAGAGGGAAGCTAGAGTACTATCAATCCGTCATCGCTTGGAATCGGAACTGCTCGATTTTCAGATTGACCCTGCATCGGTTCATGCTGAAGTGGAGTGTTTGGTACCACAAGTGCCCGCCTTGTCGAAGAGTTTAACACTCAGCCTTCCCCAAGAGATTGCGAAGTTGTCACCTTCCACCATCATTTTGAATCAACAATTTATTGAACATGTTCATGGTATTGTGGCACAAGAGTTAAGCGGTACGATGAATTTAAGTCCCGAATCCCTCCAACTTCTTGAATTAATCAAGACTCATGCATCCAGTCAGAGTACAGTGCTCGAATCTGCGGTCCATGAGCTAGAGGATGAAGACGCCGAACGTATTGATCGAATTCGTGCAGGGCAACGGCTAAAGGGTTTTCTATTCAAAATCGGCCCTAAAGTTGGAAGTACGGTGTTATCAATCCTTCAAAAATATCTCGAAAACAAGCTTGGCCTATAGTCGAGCAGGCTGGCCGCGCGCAGAAGATGGTGCACAGGTCCGTTCTGCCCAGTCGTTGTAATGCCGCTGCCAATCTGTTGGTCTATGATTTGCATGAGCATCAGTCTAGACTGTCATGCATGAGATGGACCGAGCTCGAACCAATCAATACAATAATATCCGCAGTCGGTGTACTGACGTCCTTGCTCGCCGTTTTATTGCGTTTCGCACTTCTAGGGCTCAGTACCCCGCCTCGATGAGAAGATTGCTAATCATTCTGGACGTTTGCACTCAGTTAATATAAATCTTGGGTATGGCCCTGAAGACACGTATGGGCTCACGGAGTTGGTAGCGGTGAATGGCCCTAGCGACATCACGATAACAGATATTGAACTTGAGCTTACCTATTATCACCCCGTGGGTTTCTTTGATGTACAGCAAGTAAAAGTGTATTTTAACGACATTAGGGTATTGCAGAAAGAGCTTCGACTAAGTGGTCCAGGGCCGCGAGGTGTACGAGTGAAGCCCTACGATTTAGTGGTATGGCGGTTTCCATGATGGGACAGACTTCTTTGTGACGGCGAAGGACTCGCCTACTGTTTCAAGATTAAAACTGCACATACGGACAAGCCGACTTACTCAGATGTTCGCCAGTTTGGTTCACGTCTACAAACAATCTTTGGCAGTTTTCACACAAAGCCGCGGATTACATCCGTGGGCGGTCTCTCTTTTATATCACGGAACCCGCACATGCCAGCTGAAATGCGCAATTGGGTGCAGGTCGTGCTACGCCACGCGCAAAAGATTGACGAATAAGTGGGGGATATGTTGACAATGGCTAAATCGCAGGACGACCCGGCTTCGGTCGGACATAGCCTCGCGAGCGAAGTTGATCTCTCAGCGGTAGCGAGTCGGAAGCGCAAGCAACACCGCTGGTCCACATGCAACCGTATCCAACCATCGTTCCACTTCGTCGCTACCAGTACCAACAGCGTTCAACGCGCTGACTAGCGGACCCAATCCGGATTCACACCGGAGAGGTCACTGGTTCGATCCCAGTATCGTCCACTCTTAAAATCCTAGTCCGCGTCAAAACACCCACCATCTAGCAGCACATGAACGCCGAGACCGACCCGGCTACGACTGAAATGAGGACCAGAGTCAATCTTCTCAAGACCGCGGAGCGCTTCTGGCGAAGGTCAGTCCCGCTTCTGGTACAGCAGGTATAGAACTAAGGACGTAAGTCCCGTTGTAGTACCGACCCATGCATTCCAGTGGTCGAACGTCTGCGGGGCCGCTTCCATAGCAGCGAGAACTGCGGCGCCAATCAGAATGAATACTACAGCTGAACCCAGCGCACGTCGGTCCGACTCACTAAGCCACCGCTCACGTCGCGGTGACTTGCTCTCGACAAGCTGATCCAGGCTCCCCTCAGTTAGCGCGTTGGCGACTGTCTTTTGCCAAAGGGGTTCAACGGCAGGATCGACCGACATCTGGTCACTCAGGAGAGGGAATACGCGCCAGATGCCACTTGGCTGGATCATGGCGCCGAACAGGTCGCTGGCTTTGATCGCGGTGGCGAAGTTGGCGGCCAGGTCGCTGGGCCTCACCATGTCGGCTAGCAAGGGACCAAGATCCGCAGTCACTATCACACCTCTCAGTTGCCGGGGCGACGCTGATCTTACGCGGGTCTCCTGACTCTCAGCCCGCACCCGCGAAGTCGCCCGTGTAGCAGCCGTGTAGCAACGACCTCCGACGGCAGCCATCCCGCCGCAAGCTTCGTCAACGCATCGGCGCAGGTGGTCTGTCTAGAGCCCACCGCCGCACACGGTCTGCCTGGGCTTTGGAAGCGAGAGAGCATCTACAATCTCGATCTTCGGTGATCTCACCCTGGAACGTCGCCACCGTGGTACAGCAGCGAAGTACCGCAACTGTGGCACCCGAGCCAGGGCCGAACGAACGTCATCAGACCTCTGACCAGCGAATCCACCTCCATCGGACCTCGCTGCCGACAGTTATGATCCAGGTAGTCAGCAGAGTCAGCCCCGGACTGATATCCGTAACCGACATCAACCGCCCCACCACAGCGGCCATCAATGGGGGCTTGGATGGATAGCCGCATGTCGAGCGACGGCGACCGTGGCGCGACGCTGCCTGATCAACCACCTGATCCGGGGCCACGTGTGCCTGATGTGCTACCGGTCGTGCCAAGCTGCAGTCTCCTATGAATCACGTGGGATGGAGACATACGCAGCGCGTCACCTGCCTATGGGGTCCAGGACGCGTCCAGGACGTGCCACGATACTCTCCCGCATCCCGGCTATCTTGTGTAGTTTCCACATATGGGTTTTGGTGACGACACACCAGATGAGAAATCAGCTTCGGAATCGTGTCAACCGACGAGCAACGCAGCTGGCCCCCCTGCTCAAGCTGAGGACAGCACTAAGGCGAACTCCATAAGCAGCTCAGGACCCAATACCGCAGCCGGACCTTTAAGCGTAGTCGTGCACCTTGCACAGTATTTGTGGCGTGAGGAAATCGATTTCGATGATCCGTACTGGCCGCCAGAGTGGCTAAAGACGGTAGCCTACGTACTGATCGCCGCCCTGTGCATCTTCGTCGCCTTCGGATTATCGATTCCGATAGTACACTTGCTCACCGCAGTGGCCAATTGGCTCGTTTGGTTGTATAAAACAGATCTGGCAGGGGTCACATTAGATCCCATCCGAAAATACCTCAATAGCCACACGCAAGGAATGCGACTGACGCCAAGCGACCTGTGGAGGATATGGAGTCTCGCCGGCATGGCCTTGTTTCTTCTGTCTATCCGAGGATCGATAGGAGCACGGATAGGTTGGGCAATCTTCGGAGTCGGGGCCTGCGCTATGGCGTGGGGCGCAACCCCGCAGCCCTCCCCATGGCTAGCGGCAGGCATCACAGCATTGTGGTGGTCGGCCTTATCGGTGGCCGCATACAGGCGCCTGCCTCCCCGGTTCGCCGGCAGAAGAAGACATAATAGTAGTAAAGAGTCCCATGAATCGCGTCGCGTGGACCCATCGATTATAGCTCACATGACAGCTCAGCGGCGAGGATTCGCCAACCTAGCAGCCTACTTCAATGAGCGGGGAAATCAGTCCATCCCTGTTATCGCCAAGGAGCTGAGCGTGCCCAAACGGTACGTCCAAGAGATGCGCAGTCAGTTTTTGGATGACGACGTATCCACCCGTGGCCAGCTGAGCCCACAACAGCAGAAAGATATACTCGCCGAGTATCGCTCTGGCAACCAGAGCGCTACGGAGATTGCTCATCGTTGCGGCGTCAGCGTCGAGAGTGTGCGACGCGTTATCAAGAGAAGTCGCCAGCGCCAGCCGTAGCGGCTATAACAATGTTGGTCCGACGGGGGTACATTGCGCGAAACATGTTGCCAGAAAATGGACTACTCGTCTCAGAATGCAGTAGACGTAGACTCCACAGCAGCAGCGATAGCAAACCGTTCGGCGCGGAGGCGCCAGATAATCACGGCCTGATCGACACAGCGTAGGGCATTCCGCTGCGGCTGAGTATGGCCTCGTGAGCGATGTTGATCTCGTAGCGCCAGCGAAACGGAAGCCCACACAACACCACTGGTCCACATTCGACCGTGTACAACCATCATTGCGCCTCCTAGCTGCCAGCAAAAACAGCGTTCAACGCTGTTAACTAATAAACCAAATCCGGATTCGGGACGAAGAGGCCATGGTTCGAATCCCCCCTCCAGTCGGTGCAAAGCCACATTTTTCTAAACGGAATGATGCCGCGGCGTAGAAAAGCTGGTCGCCTCCTTCGAGGGCGCTGAAAATATCAATCAGCATTGTGAGCGCGCATTCTCTTGCGATCGCGTCGAGGAGGTAGGCGTGTTCCGGATAGACCTGACTGTCGAAAACTGACGCCGCGGTCGACCTCGCCTAGGCCGTCACCAACCCGGTAGTCTGCAAGACCGTGTCGTCACTGGTCCTGGGTGGGCACTGTCACGTTGACGGGGCTGGGTGTTCGATGCCTGGTGTCGGCGAACGCATACGAGTCGGGGGTCCACGGTGCCTAGTCGCGCTCAGCGGCTGTTGCAGGTTGAGGACTATCTTTTCTCATTCATCGATGAGACCCGAGAGTTGGCCGAGGGCGTTGGCCTAGCGATCGTGCCATTGGGTGTCGGGGACTGTGACCTGCCGACGCCGCCGCATGTCGTGGAGGCGATGCGCCACGCGGTTCGGGATCCGTTGTCGCACCGCTACCCGCCGTACGCAGGCACGCAGGTCATGCGGGTCGCGGCCGCTAAGTTCCTGGCTCGGCGTTTCCAGATCGAGATCGATCCAGACATCGAGGTCGTCGTGACCCTGGGCAACAAAGAGGCGATGGCGCACCTCGCACTGGCCTATATCGAGCCCGGCGATGTGGTGCTGGTGCCCGATCCCGCCTACCCGGTGTATGAGACCTGGGCCCGGTTCTGCGGTGGCGAGGTGTACCGCGTTCCGCTCCGTGCCCAGAACGGCTTCCTGCCCGACCTCGACGCGATTCCTCCCGACGTCGCCGCTCGGGCCAAGCTGTTCTGGGTCTGCTACCCGAACAACCCGACCGCGGCACTGGCCACCGCTGAGTTCTTCGACAGACTGGCCCAATTCGCGTTGGTCCACGACATCATCGTGGCCTCCGACGCCGCCTACACCGAGATCTACTACGACACCGAGCCGCCGCCGTCGTTTCTGGAGTCACCAGGCGCGATGGACTGCGGCATCGAGTTCCACTCACTGTCCAAGGCATACAACATGCCAGGCTGGCGAGTCGGATTCGCCACCGGCAACGCAGACGTCGTCGACGCGTTGCGCACGGTCAAAACCAACACCGACTCCGGCACCTTCTCCGCCGTGCAGCACGCCGCGGTGGCCGCGCTCACCGACACCACCAGCTACCCCGACCAACTCCGCCACACCTACCGCACCCGCATGCACATTCTGTGCGACGGGCTCGAAGCCGCAGGACTCGACATACTGCGCCCCAAAGCCACGTTCTACTGCCTGGTCCGCAATCCCGGCGGCTACACCAGCACCGGCTTCGCCAAGAAACTGCTCGACGACGCCCACGTGCTCAGCATCCCCGCCAGCAGATTCGGCCCCGGTGGCGAGGGCTACGTACGCCTCACCGTCTGCGCCGAGATCGAACTCATCCACGAAGCGATCCGCCGGATCACCCACGTTGACTGGTGACCCGCGAGGGCAGGCTCGAGGCGAGTGGCTGCGGCTCACCCAGCCGGATGTGCCCACGGCGCCCGCAACGCCTGAGCGCCTGAACGGACCCCACAGCTGCGTGACGAGGGGAATTGACCAGCCTGGACGATTCTGGCGACGATCATGGGGCGTAACCGACACTAATATTGCCCTGGATACCCACCACCGCGGGACCCGCCGACCGGGCATGCGCAGGGCAACGGGGGAACATCATGGAACTGAGCCGAGTCGAAATCGTAGCCGTCGATGACGAGGGGACGTTCTGGGACGACCGGTCCGCAGTTTCAGCCTCCCTCCGGGAGACCCCGCCACGGGTGCCCGCCTACTTCGGATATGACGCGCTCGGATCGGACCTCTTCGAGTCGATCACCGAGCTGCCTGACTACTACCTCACCCGGGTCGAGCGCGGGCTCCTACAGCGCCACGCCGAAGAGATCGCCGACCTGATCGGGTGCGAGCGGATCGCCGAGCTGGGCAGCGGGAGCGCGAAGAAAACCCACCTACTGCTGACGGCCTGTGCCAAGCGCCGTCCGACCACCTACCTTCCCATTGACGTCAGCCGCGAGATGTTGGCAGCCAGCGGGCGCAAGCTGACCACCGAATTGCCCGCCCTGCGCGTGCAGGGACTGTGGGGCCGGTATCAGGCGGGATTGGCCTGGCTGCGGGACGGCAACGAACCGGTAGTGGTGACCTTCCTCGGAAGCAGCCTAGGAAACACGACGTCCGAGGAGCGCGACGCGCTGCTCTCCGAAATCACCGACACGCTACGGCCCGGCGACGGCTTCCTAGTGTCAGTCGACTTGCAAAAGCCAGCCCAAGTGTTCGAAACCTGTTACAACGATCCACCCGACCGGCCGGCCTTCGCACGGTTCCGGCTCAACTATCTAACCCACCTCAACCGGCGCTTCGCCGCCGACTTCACCCTGGAATACTTCTACCCGCGAGCGCACTACGACTCCGCCACCACCACGGTGCAGGTCCACCTCTATGCAACCGAAGACCACTCCGTCACGCTGCGCGAGTTAGACCTTGAACTGGTTCTGCGACGCGGTGACTCGCTGAACGTCAGCTTGTCGCACAAGTTCCACCACCCCCAGTTCGTGGCCGACGTCTCCACGCGAGGATTTAATCTCCGCGCGCAGTGGATCGACCCGGTGTGGCAGTACGGCATCTTCCTGTTCGTCCGCTCAAGTTGATCTCTCATACTGGAGCTCCAACAGCAGCCCCAGCGACAGCTGCAACAACAGCAGCGCCAGCGGCAGTAACATCCGTGTCGATTGTCGGCCCGCAATCCGGCTTACGGCCGTCTCGACAGGGGAGAGGCCAGCCCGAGCTGATCATATGGTCGGAGAAGGAACATGGAGGGAACATGTCCTCCAACAACAGCCAGCACCAGGACGCCCGGTCTGACATATACGCCCAGGTGGCAACGTACAGAACACCCCTAGCCTCGGGCTTTCACGGTAAATGATCATGTGGGCGACGCGCCGGGGCTAGATGCGCGAAAGTGCCTGCTCAGCCCGGTTGGATCGGAGTTCTCAAGGCTCGGTCCGGCCGGATAGAGAGGCACTTCGCAGGTGAAGGATAAACAACGTCGTCCGTGGTTGTCAGTGATCACCTTCGGTGAGTCGTTGGTGTCGCATGCAGGTGGGTCACTGCTGGTGGCGACGGCTCGCGCCGCCGGGCTGTGCGGGGAGTTGTCGACTCGGCTGAGGCCCTGGCGGGGGCCGTGGGCGATCCACGATCCGGGGAAGATCGTGCTGGATCTGGCCGTTGCGGTCGCGCTGGGCGGGGACTGCGCCGCCGATATCGGGGTGCTGCGGGCCCAGCCTGGGGTGTTCGGGTTGGTGGCCTCGGATCCGACAGTGTCACGCCTGGTCGCCACACTGGCCGGGGATGTCGATGCCGCGCTGGGCGCGATCGCTGGGGCCCGAGCCACGGCCCGGGAGCGGGTGTGGGGCTGGGCGGGCGCACCGATCGCCGACGGGCGCGTGGTGATCGATTTGGATGCCACCCTGGTCACCGCGCATTCGGAGAAGGAGGCCGCCGCGCCGACCTATAAACGCGGGTTCGGGTTCCATCCCTTGCTGGCTTATGCCGATCACGGTGATGGGGGCACCGGGGAGCCGGTGGCCGCGCTGCTGCGTCCGGGCAACGCAGGCTCCAACACCGCAGCCGATCACATCGAGGTCTTCGATGCCGCGCTGGCGCAGCTCCCGGCGCCGTGGTGCACGCCGAATGAGCAGGGTCGGCGCCCGGTGTTGGTGCGCACCGACGCCGCCGGTGCCACGCACACGTTCACCCATCACCTGGCGGCGATGGGTGTGGAGTTCTCGGTGGGCGCCTACCTGCACCAGTTCGACATCCACTGGGTCTTGGCCCAGCTCCCCGAGCAGGCCTGGACACCCGCCTACCAGGTAGCCAAGCCACGTGCCGGCCAGTGGGGTCCGATCATCGAACCCCGCGACGGTGCGTGGGTCGCCGAGGCCACCGGACTGGTCGACCTCGCAAGTTGGCCGGCGGGTACCCGGCTGATCCTGCGCCGGGAACGCCCGCACCCCGGTGCGCAATTGCGGATCACCGACGTCGACGGTCACCGGATCGTCGGCATGCTCACCAACACCCCCGGTGGGCAACTGCCCGATCTGGAACTGCGCCACCGCCGTCACGCCCGCGTCGAGGACCGCATCCGCAACGCCAAAGACACCGGACTACGCAACCTGCCCTTCCATGACCTGAATCAGAATCGGATCTGGCTGGCGATCACCGCCCTGGCCGCCGACTTGCTCGCCTGGGCCCAACGCCTCGCTTTGACCGGCGCGGCCGCCCGCTATGAACCCAAACGGTTGCGGCTGCGCATCCTCAGCGTCGCCGGCCGACTGGTCCGCACCGCACGACGCACTGTCCTGAAGATTCCCGACACCTGGCCCTGGGCCCGCGAGATCACCACCGCCCACGCCCGCCTGGCCGCCCTCACGCCCTGACCCGCAACACCTAACCCCCGACAGGACCCGGAGCGCCGGCCACCACCGCAGGACCGGGACTCACCCCTGCCCACCATCCGAAAAACCGCACACAAGATCAACCAGTGAAATCAAAGATCACCATACGATCGGGATGAAAGATCGAGGCTAGCCGGTACCACGTAGAGGATCGAAGCGGCCTTCACACCCAAGAGGTCACTGGTTCGATCCCCGCCTCCCCACCAGCACAAAAACCTCTGGGTACGCTTGATCAGTTCCCGGCCGACGCCTCGCCTCGTGGCAGTGCCCTACGCCAGTGCGCGGCTGCCGAGTGCGGTTTCCACTCAGATCGTTGTGTTTCCCGGAAATTTGACGGGGAGGCCTACAGGAGCGATGGGCCGACAGAGAAGGATGCTGGACGTGGCCAAGCTGAGGGTGCACGGTGATGAGCTGGTGGTCGGGCTGTCCCCGCTGGAGAAGCTGGGTGCGTTTCGCGGTGACGTCCACGTCCCCCTGGCTGCCGTGAGATCGGCTCGGGTTAGCGCCCGGCCCTGGTCGGAGCTTCGGGGCATCCGGGCGCCCGGCACCGGCTTCCCGGGAATCATCTCGCTGTGCACTCGCCGGGGATCAGGGGTCGTTGACTTCGCAGCCGTCTACCGAGGCGGCCCCGCTGTCGTGGTGGACCTTGAGGGTGCCCACTTCGACCGCGTGGTTGTCACCTGCGAGGACGCCGACAATGTGGTCCGGCGCATCGAGCAGGCGGTGTCACCCAGGGCTTGAGCTGCCGGTCGAAGTCCTCAAGGCGGTGGTCGTGTGTAAGGGCGGAGCCCGCGATGTGATCATCTGCCAGACTGGGACCGTGTGGCTGCTCCCGCATCCATGTTAAGGCCGACCGTGTAGCAGCCGTGTAGCAACGACCTTCGAGGGCAGCCATCGCTCACAAGCTTCGCCAACGCGCCCGGGCAGTAGCCCGGGGCGCCACTTTATCGATCACCGAGTAGCGGGAGTGGTCATCGAGCCGGGAGATCAGCCTCGCCTCCACCACCCCACTCGAAGCCACCGGATCAGTGATCATGGCCGAGCCCATGATGTCGAGTTGTCAGAGTTCCATTGACCTGGGGAGCAGCCTCAACAACGGGAAGGGTGGTAACGCTGCTCCACGACGCTCAACTCCACGAGCACCAGCCCCGGCTCCCCCGTGACAGCAATCGCCATGATCGTGACAGTTTGATCTGACCATCCCCCTGCACAAGCACCAGCAGGTCGTGGACGTCGCTGACGGTTGGGCACCGCGCTGGAAGCGAGGGATCCGGTACAGCAGCGAAGTACCGCAACCGTGGAACCCGAGCCAGAACCGGACGGACGCTACTAAGCTTCTGACCAGCGCGTGCGACTCCATCAGACCTTGCCGCCGACAGTTGTGGTCCAGAATGTTGCGGTTTGGAGTCACCAACTACACTGGTAGCGGCAGGTGCTACCAGTGTAGTTTCCGCGATTATCCATCTGCTTCAGGAGGAACAGTCCCCGTAGACAGACACGACAACAGCGACGAGACTGATGTACTGAGGTTGCGCAGAAAGATACTCTCGACTAGGGTTGTCGCTTACGGAGATTATCCAAACATAGAAATAAAAAAGCTAAACAAGATGTGTCGCACTAGTAAATAACGGGTAAGCAAAAATAACGAGTGACCCAAAGGGTTGTCCTCTCAATTGTAGGTAGACTACGTTGGCATGCGCCACTGAAAGATTCCTCTCTAGGAACCGTCCGTAGCAGCTGACACCCGACCACGAGAACTAGATCGAGATCATGACCCCGCATCGGAAAAGAGTCTTAGCGGCGATCATCGTGCCAATCCAGGTCGCCTTCGCTGTGGTTGCTTGGCGGGACCTGGCCGCCCGGTCTGACGACCACGTGCGGGGCAAGAAAAACATCTGGCGAGCAGCCATTCTGCTGAACCCCGGCAACTCGATGTTCTACTGGCTCTGGGGACGGCGCTGACCCAACTGACGGGTGCGGCGACCGGCCACCAATATCGGGTCGACGGTGTAGCAGTCCTGTAGCAACGACTCCCGACGCGAGCCATCGAACGCAACCTTGGCCACCGCATCGGCGCAGGTGATCCCCCTGGTGCACACCACCACACACGGCTTGCCGAGGCTTTGGGAGCGAGGGGCCGCGGGTTCAGATCACGCCACCCGACCAGGTGTGAACGATGTCCCGAAATCAGACACTGTCGTCCCGACCAATGTGTCGTCCCGACCAACACGACGCCTGCTGATGACACTGACCGGAAATGCCAGGTCAGCGGCGCCCTTGCTAACCAGTGTGGCGATCTATGGTTGATCTAGGCTGTGCGGGTTTGGGTCCCAGTTGTGGACCACTTGTGGGCACTGCGAGGTGTTTCGAGAGCAACGTGGCCGCGTTGGAGACGGAGTCCCGGTCGGGGTGTAGGTACCTCTGGGTCGTGGTGAGTGACCCGTGTCCAGCGATTTTGCGGAGGTGGTGGATGGGTATCCCTGCGTCGGCCATCCAGGTCAGTCCAGTGTGCCGGAGATCGTGTCGCCGGAGGTGTTCGTGACCGAGCTTGGTCACGACTTCATCCCACGACGTCGCGTCCCGTAGCACGGCTGTGGTGATCCGGCCACCGCGGGGACCGGTGAACAGTCGTGCGTCGGGGGTCGCCGTCCGTCGAGGCGATCCTCCTCAGTGTGAGTTCGTGAATCTCTGGGATCAGGGGTACGGCGCGGGCCCGCTTGCCTTTGGTGCCTTTGTCGACCAGGCCGCCGGGCGAGGGTGTCGTTTGGCGTCGGACGGTCCATACCCAGTCGGTGGTGTTGATGTCTTTCACGCGGCAGCCGGAGACCTCTCCGATCCGGGCGGCGGTGCAGGCGGCGAAGGTGACGACGTCGCCCCACACGGCGTGATTACCGAAGGTGTTGGCTACCAGGGCGGCGGCGAGCTGCGTCAACGCCGACCAGTTCGGCAGTGCAAGCGAGCGCGGGTCGTCGAGCTCATCTTCAGCGCGCAGGTACTCTCGCTGCCACCCGGTGATACGGGCAGGGTTGCGCTCGATGATGCCGTCTCGCACGGCTTGCTCCATCACCCTCACTAGAATGGCGAGGCTGTTTTTGACGGTGGATTTGCCGCACTCGTCGGCGATCCAGCCGTGCACGGCGCGGTCAACCGCACCATTGGTGATCATCCGTATTGGTAGGTACCCAAGGGTGGGAACCACTCGTAGTTTCCAGCCGGCCCGGTAGGGATCGGTGGTTTTGGCCTCCAGCCCGCGCAGCGCCAAGAGCATATTCAGTTCGCCGTACTCTGCGAGCGTCATAGTTGCTGCGGCTGGCCCGACGCCCCCTGCCGCGGCCTTTCTCAGTTCGTTCACCCATGCGGTGGCCGCCTCAGTTGTCTCGTGTGAGGTCGATATGGACCGGCGACGCCCGGTCTCGGGATCGGTCCACCGAACACGGGCGCGGTAGGGCGTCGGCCGGTCCGCCAAGTACTCAATGTCGCCCGCAAGGGATTCGCCCATCGGTGGTTGCTTGCGACGCGTCATTCAGCACTCCCGATCACGGAATCGAGGTGAGACTCGCGGCCGACTCGGTCGGTTTCGATGGCGTGGGTGGTGTCCATCCGAGCGGTGGTGTGGCGGGTTGTCTCCTCGCGGCGCCCCTGCGGGGCTGCCGGGCGGTGGGTCCGGAGTGCAAGGGTGGTGTGTCCCTTGCGCGGAGCGGCCCGCCGTCTGGCAGGGCTTGTCCGCGCCGCGAGGAGACAACCCGCCCGGTGATCTTCCCCTGCTCTCCGAAGTGGTGCCGGGGTTCGGGGCAGCGCCCCGGCCGCCGGAGGCCCCGGCCCCTTGGGGCCGGTGGATGTGGGTTGTTCAGGTGGAACAAATGTTCCAGCTGATAACGCGAATCCGGGGTTCTGTCGGGGGTGCTTGGCATAGTCGGTGTTGTGGAATGGACTTGGGGTGTGCCGGACTGGGTGTGGTGGCCGATGGTGGATGTTTGTGACTTGCGTTGGATGGCCTACCGGGAGTGGATGGATAGAAAGACGTCCTGGTCGGGTGGTGTGCTCGGGGCGATCGCCTGGGTAGTAGGGGATGGTGCGGGTCCGATCACCGGGCGTGGTGAGCGGCCGGTGACGGAGTACCTCGCGCTCGCGGAGCGAGCGGCAGCGCGGGGGGCAGGTGCTGACCCTTTGCATCAGCGGCAGGCGGCGGCGGTGAACATGGTGCAGTTCGGGGAGGCGTACCGGACGCCGAAGGTCAGTGACCAGGAGTTCGCGCTGGGTGCTGGGAAGACTCTGATCTGGTTGCTTCGCGAGGATTTGGAGGCGCCGTTGTCGTTGCCGGTGCGCAACGATGACGGGAACATCCCGACCGTGGCGGAGGCCTATGAGCGGGATGTGGAATTCGCGGCGATGATGCGTCAGGATCTGGGGCCGCAGGCGCGGCGCGCGCTGTGGGAGGAAGCTGAACGCAACGTGCCCTGGTGGCAGGAGCTGGCGGCTCAGGTAGAGGACGCCAGGCGCCGCGCGGAAGCGACCTGAGCGCTCCGTCTCCCGCAGGTCGTCGTGTTGGATGCCGATGTTGTCGGTGGGCCGGTCGAGTTCGGTCTGACAGGCGAGTTCCCGAGTCGTGTTCGACCGGTTGTCAGGATTAGGCATGGGGACCTTCCGGGGTCAGTTCGGGCACGGTGCGGCCGGTGGCGTGATCGTGGGTGTGTTGTTGGTGGGTGGTTTGGTCGTCGGTGTGCCAGCGGGCGAGTTGTTGGGCGCGGGCTTGTTCAGCGGCGTGGCGTTGTTCGTCGGCTTGGCGTTGGCGGGTTTCGGCCAGGGCGCGTTGGGCGCGGGCGAGGTTGTCGGCGGTTTCTTCGGCTGACGGAACCCGGACTGCATCGTCTTCAACTCGTTCCGGCTCGGCCGCGGCGACGTCGCGGATGTCGGGCGGGGGTGTCTCCAACCTGGGACTGTGTTCGGGAGTGGGGACTTCCGCGACTGGCGGGGTGGTGTCGGCGAGTTCGTGTTCGTGGATTTCGCGGTGGGGGTCTTCGGTGTGCATGGCGGCGGCGTGGTGGGCTAGCCATTCCTCTCCGGTGGTGGGGGTGTCGGTGGGTGGTTTGTTGGCGTGGCGGTTGGCGAGTTCGGCGGTGGCCCGGTCGGCGTTGACGCGGGTCATCGCGGTGTGCGCCCGGTGCAGCGCCCACACCTCGTCGATCTCCGCGAGCTGTTCGACCTGGTTGTCGAGGAGGTCGGCGAGCGCGGCCGCGTCGGCGGCCTCCTGGTGGAGCCGACCGCGGGTGTCGGGGTCGGTGGCGGCGTGGGCTTCGGCGGCGCGCAGGGTGGCGGTTTGCCGGTGTCTGGCGGCGGCTTGGGTGGTGCCAGCGAGCTCGTTGACCACTCGCGGTGGTGCCCAGGCTTGTTCGCGTTCCCAGGCCCGGATTCGTACCCGGAGCTGCCCGTCACTCATGTGCATTTCGTCGCTGTCGGCGTCAGGGCGTCCGAGTGCGCGCCAGGAGGCGCGGTAGGAGGCGTATGCCTCCAACTGCCCGGGTTTGGGTGGCGGCCCGATCGGGTTGACGGGGTCGTGGTGGTCGGTGAGTTCGCGGTGCGCGGCGACGAGCCCGGCCCGCTCTCGCCAGGCCCGCTGCTGCTCGGGGTCATCAGGTAGCGGCCCGAACGCATCGGTGGCCCACACCGGCTGCTCATCGACGGTTTGGGCGCCGAGCTCGCGAGCACGGTTGTCCGCGGTGGCGGAGAGAACGGTGAGCAGACGTTGGTGATCAGGGTTGTCGACTGCGGGCGTCCAGTCGGTGAAGGCGTCACCGACTGGATCCAGGGACAGCGCCGGGTTGGTGGTGATGCGGGTATGGATGACGTTGGTGAGCTGTCGGGCGTCACCGAGTGCGCGTTCGGTGACCGCGTCGCGGAGGACTTGGCGGGGGTCGTGGCCGGCGAGCTCTGCGCGGCGCAGGACCCGGTTAAGGGTGGCGGCGCCGTCTTCGGCGGCCATCCGGGTCCGCTGGGTGGGGGTCAGATGCCCGGCGTCGACGAGCTGGTCTAGCCAGCCCGCGGTGCGCCCGGCGGTGGCCTCCGCGGCGAACCCGGACATCAGCTCGACCGCGGTCCGCACCGAGTTCACCTCAGCGAGTGACTCAGCGATGCTAGTCAGGGCGCTGTGGTCCGGGTCGGATCGTTCGAACGCCATCGCGAGGACCGCGGCGGGGGTGCGGTGCACCGCGTCGTGTACCGCCCCGGGGGCGGGGTCGTGGTCGGGGATGGTTTGGGTGGCGACGTGGGCGGTGTTGGTGTGCTGGCCGCGGGTCATCGCCATGTAGAAAGCGGCCCGGCTCGTGTTGGGGGTGGTCAGGTTGTGCGTGGTGCCCACGGTGACGCCTTGGATGGAGTACTCGGTCGCGGCGTAGCCGAGCTCGATGTGCTCGGCGACGTAGTCCCGGGGCAGGGTCATTTTCTCCCCGTGTCGCTCCTCCCCGTCCGGGCCGCGACCCAGCACGGGGACCAGGCTGCCGTCGTCGCGGTGGCCAGCACGCGGTACTGCGCTCGGTTGATCGGGCCGGTGCGGTTGCCCTCGTAGCCGACGAGGTGTCGGCCAATGCGGCGGGCTTGGACCAGGTCGTTGACGCCGGCGTAGTTGCCCTGGACGCCCACCGGTACCGATCCGGTCTCGTCGACTAGGCTGAGGCGGATGAACTCGGCGCGCAGCTTCGCTGACATCCGGGCGGCTTGTTCGTTGGAGTTGACGGTCAGCAGGGCGTGTTGCCCGGTGAGGGTGTCGGCCAGCCACGCTTTCGCGGCGGAGTCCTCGGCCGCCTCGATCGTGCCGGCGTCGATGAGCCGCCCATGCTTGTGATACTCGCCCAGCACGGTCTCGTCCCCGGCGCGCAGCCGCAGCGACGCGTCGCGTTCCCATTCGTGGGTGAAGCGGCGGGCCTCGGCCAGCTCATACGACGCGCCGGCGCCGACGATCAGTTCCATGCCGCCCCCGGCGCCGATCGCGGTCATCTGGCGGTGGTCGCCGGTGAGTAGCCATTTCGCCCCGGTGGCGGTGACGTGGGCGTGGACCGCGGCCAACGCTTTGGTGTTCACCATTGAGGACTCGTCGACCATCACCAGGTCTCCGGCGGACAGCCGCCACTCGTGGTCATCCCCAACCGGGCGGCCGGCGGACAGCCGGTCCTGAATCGCAAGCCAGCGGGAGATGTTGCGCGCGGCGAGGCCTTCGCCTTCCAGGACACCGGTGGCTTTCTCAGTGGTAGCCAACCCCACCACCCGCCTTTGCTGCCCGTCCCACAGGGCCGGGTCTTGCCAGGCGTGGGCCAACACGCCCGTGACGAACGATTTCCCGGTCCCCGCCGGGCCGACCAGCGACTCCACACACGCCCCCGAGCTAAGGACCCCGCGGACCGCGGCGGCCTGATCCGCCCCGAGCTCGATCCCATCCTTAGCTAACGCGGCCAGGAAGGCGTCCACGGCCGCGGTCGACAACGCGGGTGCGCCCCCGCGGGCGGCCGCCTCGACGAGCACCCGCTCGGTGTGAATGTGCTCGGCAGTGGCGTACCTTGCGCCGCCGGGCGCCTCCCAGGACGACTTCCCATTCGCCAACCGATGGGAGTCGGGGATCGCGTCGGCCCAGGGTTTGGTGGCGTCCAACGACTGCACCAGGGTCAACGCCTCGGCTGTCAGCCCGTCGACCAGCGCGGCGACCTGCCGTCCGTCAAGCCCATCCAGGTAATCGGGTAACGCGTTGTTGATCTCCCGGGCGAGGTCGGCCTCGGTCCATTTGGTCTTGCGGTCCTGCACGGCCGCGATCGCCGTCTCAATCACCGCGATCCGTGACCACGTCTGTGACTCGACGGGCTTGCTGGCCAACGCCACCACCGTCTGGGCGACGGTCGCGAGATCGGCACCGGTCGCGGCGAACGACTCCCGGTCCACCCGCCGCAGGAACTCCTCCTGGGTCTCCCCGGTGTGCGACTTCGCGGGTCGGGTCTTGTCACTGGCTTGCCGGTACAACCGGTCCAGCGCCTTGCCTTTCGGTGCCCGCCCGTTGACCGCCTCGTACGCCGCGGCTAACTGCGCGGTCTTCGGGGTGATTTCCCTGCGTCGGGAGCTGACTGCCTCGATCAGTTCCCGGGCGATCCCCAGGACCTCGCGGGCTTTGCCGTCCGGGCGCATCGCCACCCGGGCCGACATCGACCGGGTCAGGTGCTTCCCGGTGGTCCGTTCTGCCACCGCCGCGGCCGCCGGCCGCCACCGGTGGATCCCCCGCGAGTCCAGCGTGCGGATTTCCCCGTCGGAGCATTCAACCCGGTTCAGAGCGGTGTTGTGAATGTGCAGGTGCGGGTCGTGATTACGGGAGTCGTGCTGAAAGAAGCTTGCGACGGTCCAGCCGTGGGCGTCGATGAACCGCCCCTCGGCGCCGCCGTGGTGCCCGATCCTCGAATACCCGGCGTGCTCGGCGAAGTAGTCCAACATCGCGTTGTTGCCCGCCCAGACCGCATCCTCGACCGCCGTGCGGTGCGCGCCCCACATTTCCGCGGCCTCTAGGTCCCCGGCCTTGCGGGCGGTGACCTCCCGGGCCTCGAACGCGGTGTGCAGGACCGACATTGACTTCGGCACGCTGTAGGTCAGGTCCAGAAACGCGACGTTGTGCCGGGCCTGCTTGGTGGCGTCCAATCGGAGTTCATCGCGGCGTTCAGCGTCGGCGTCGGGTTCAGCGTTCAACGCTGCCGCGTACAACTCCTCCGCAGTCAGGTAGCGCCGTCCGGTGTGGCCCAGGGTGTCGGCCTCGGGCCACTTCTCGGGGTCGGTGAAACGCTCATCGCGCGGATCAACGAAATGCGCATAGACCGCGCGCATGTCCTGTGCGTCCACCAGACCCGACAGGCCCAGCGCGGCGGCCCCGCTGCCGTACCAGCGGCCGGGCGGCTCGCCCTCGGCGACCGCGCCGGTGTAGTAACCCTCTCGACCGGTGGCTACCGCGTCGAGGTAGTAGTCCACGGAATGCCCCGGAGCAATCGTTAGCATCGCTCACCAACCCCTAACACGATCAACGCGGGTGGTTTGGGTTCGGCGGCGGGCGCCAGCCCGCACGCCCCATCGGATCGTGATGCCTCGGTGCGCTCCTGACTTTCGATCTTGATTGTGGCTTGTTGGTTGAAACTTCCTCGTCTGATTTCTTGGCCTGGTCTTGCGTTCTGAACTACTGGGGTTTGATCCTCGCTTTGGACTTCTGGTCGTCGGTTTTGCTGCTCGGTAGGTGATCTTTTGGTAGTTGCTGGTCATCGGTTGGTCCTTGTCTCGGTTGTGGTTGTTGCGGTTGTGGTCTGCGCTTGCTGGGCGCGGAGGTCTTTGAGGGCGGTTGCGGCGGTGCCTCGGGCGACTTGGGCCAGCGCCATCAGTTCCGAGACGGTGGGGAGCTGCCCGTGCCGGGTGGCGTGGCCGGTGGCGGCGGTCTGCGCGCGGACCCGGGCGGGTGCGGAGTCGCGTGCTGCGGGTGCCCGTACAGCCGAGTCCGTCGCGGCAGCGGCTGGGTGTTCACTGGCCCGTTCAATCGGTGTGCTGGTCAACGGCTGTACAAGCTGACGCGGCGTCGGTTGAACAGCGGGTCGATTGGCGGGCGGTGGAGTGCTGGCCGGTGTCGTTAGGACCGCGCGCTCGGCGACCGGTGGCGGTGACGTCAGCGCGGGAGATGGAGCCGTCGCGGGCACCGGCAGCTCCTGGGGCGCGGACCGGCCGCGGTACCCTGCCCGGTATGGGCGTACTTGATCCTGACGATCCGCGGCCGCCGTACCGGCAGGTCACCGACGTGATCCGGTCCGGTATCGAGTCCGGCAACCTAGCGCCGGGGGAGCAGCTCCCGAGCCTGCAAGCTCTCGCCGGCGAGTACGGGGTGTCGGTCGGCACCGTTAAGAGCGCGCTGGGCGTGCTACGCGATCTCGGCCTGGTCGTGAGCAGACAGGGCAAGGGCTCATATGTTCGGATGCGGACAACCGAGGTCGGCAAGCCACCGCCCGATGAACTGGCCGACCTACGGGTAGCCCTCGACCATCTGGCCGAAAGGGTCGACGAAGTGGAGAGACGGCTCACGGACCGGTGACGGCGTACGGTGGTGGCCCGGTGTGCCGGAGTTGCTGTGCTCACACCAGGAAGGATCGTCGCTCTACGTGACTAGCCACAGTGCGACGAACGGTGCGACGTGAGGCAACGGTGACATCACCGCATCACCTGAGCCGCACTCCACATGTCACCGCTATCAGTGACACAGTGGACCCGTAAGCCACAGATGCGGGGTTAGGGGCAGATATGAGTGAGGACCAACCGGCGTGGGCGCAACGCATCCGCGCGATGCGAGAAGCGCGCGGATGGTCTCAGGCGCAAGCGGCCGAGGAAATGCGGAGACACTCCGACAGGCTCCTGCCAGATCCCGACAATCTCACCCGACGCTGGAAGGCGTGGGAGCTTGGCGAGAACAAGCCAAGTAACCACTACGCGCCTATCATCGCCGCGACCCTCAACACTGTGACGAATGCTCTATTCCCACCACCAGATAAATCGGCAGCTGGGTTGGATCTGCTTCGCGCAACAGGGATGGACACGTTAGAGATCGTAAGCAGGCTCGACGCGTCGGATGTCAATGACGCAACCTTAGAGGCCTTACGGATCACCGTCGACAAGCTTTGTTCGGACTACGCGAGGCAGCCGCCGTTTGATCTGATTACCGAAGGCCGGCAGTGGCTCCGGCGGCTCGTTGAGATGCAAGAACAGCGGCTCAGCTTCCGGCAACGCAGGGAGACGCTGGAACTCGCCGGTTGGCTTGCGCTGCTGGTCGGGTGCCTTGAGTACGATCTCGGCGACCGGCGAGCCGCGGAAGCGACGAGGCAGGCGGCCCTCAACCTTGGTAAGGAGGTCGGGAGCACTGGAGTCCTTGGCTGGGCACACGAGATGCGATCGTGGTTCGCACTGACGTCGGGGGACTACCGGGGTGCTGTCTTGGCGGGCGAAGCGGGGGAGTTGGCCGCTGGCAAGCACGGTGTGTCAGTCCAGCTCATTGCGCAACACGCAAAGGCGTACGCTCGCATGGGCAAGCGTGAAGAGATGCAGGCCACACTAGAGCGTGGCAGGTTAGCTCTGGAGAGCATGCCATACCCAGAGAACGTGGATAATCACTTCGTTGTGGATCCATCGAAGTATGACTTCTACGTGATGGATTGTTACCGCCACGTCGGGGAAAATCGACTGGCACGGGAGCTGTCGAGCGAGGTTATCCGGGCTAGCACCGACTTTAACCGTAACGAGCGCTGGCCGATGAGGATTGCGGAGGCGCGGATCACCCTTGGTGTGGTCGCTGCGCGGGAGGGTGATCTAGAGGAGGCTGTCATGAGGGGGCGGCAGGCGATATCGGGGGATCGGAGGTCCCTACCGTCCTTGGCGATGGTGTCGCAGGATTTGGCTCATGTGCTGTCCGAGCGATACTCACGGGAACCAGAAGCTGGCGCGTACCTAGAACAGCTCCGCGCGATCCAGCGGCCCGCGTGACAGCGGGCCGGGCGTGACGCCTACGAGTCAAACGGCCCCCTCCTGTCGCGACCGCGAGCCTCCACGCCAGCCGCCCACCACTGGCCCCCTCGCCCTGGCGGTGATCGCCTTACCCCAGCCGGCGCCCGTCAACGGCGAACCCGCGCGGGGACCCCCTACCCCGCACGGAACCGTCGCTGTGCGACCGCTACGTGGCCCTTGACAACCACCACCCGGGGCAAAGGGCCGCCTGGTATCCGGGTGAGGGGGATAGGGCGGCCAGACACCCCAGCCGCAGTCAGCAGGGTCCGGCGGGACTGCGTGATGCGGGACCTGTCTGTGGACCATCTGTGGACCGCCACGTCGGCGGCTGCAGCGGCCACCCTGCGACTTATGAGCACTGAGAAGTTACTGACATCGCTGTTTTCGCAGCTCAGGGCGTTGCCGCAGATCTGGGGGTTGAGGGGTGGCAGGTTCGAATCCTGTCGTCCCGACGGTCGTAGGAAGCCCGTTGGTTCTAGTGATTATCCCAGGTCAGAGGGATTCTCATCCTGTGTGGTGGCCTCGTTGTCGATCTAGGCTGCGCGGGTATGGGGACCATCTGTGGACACCGCGAGGTGTTCGATGGGCTACGACCACAAGAGCAGGCGGGGTTGCTCCAGCTACCAAACACCACACAAGGCCCGGGAGCTGCCGGTTTACATTGAGGTGCAGATCCGAGGCGACAACAACTCCGGCATTCCGGGCGGTGAGGACTTTCTGTAGGTCTTCAAGCCGGGCCGACACGGCCCGGATGCGCCGCTGCTGCATCCGGCCAGCGCTCGCTCCCGCTCCGCTCCGCGAGCGCGCCGGGCGGCTGGCGCGCGACACGAAGGCCTGGTAGGGGTCGTGGTAGTTGCGTCCGGGAGAGGGAGGCGCGCATTGTGCGGAGCCGCCCCCAGCGTCAAGCCCGCTGCGCGTCCCGATCCGTCCGGCCCCTCCGCGCATCGATATCTGAGCAATGATCGTCACCGTGGCAAGTGGGGCACGTCCGGAGGGGCCGGACGGATCGGGAGTAAACGGCCTGACCCCGGGGCCCCTACGACTCCTCGGCCGGCTACCTACGGCAGGCCAGGGGCCTGCCGTAGGTGACACGCGCCCCTCCCTCCGTTCGCAAAGCGTTTGACCGCCAAGGCTGCGCCCCTTCCGAGCCGAGAGCCGCCACCCTCGGAAACATCCGCGTAACACCTAGGGACTCAACAAAAAAGCACAAACCGGACGGCGGTACGGTGCGCGTGTGTTTGCACGTGCAGCGAAATTGCGGGCCGAGCGAGATTGCATCTTGCGTACACTCCGCAGTAACGATGGTGCATCGTCGCTGTCCGTAGCCTGCGTGTACAGTCTCTCGACTACGCGCTTCCTCGGGGGGAGTCTAGACCGTGATTGGCAAGAAGTGGTCTCGTGAGACGTCGCCGTGCCATGTCCGGGCGTTGACCGCCACAGCGGTGCTGAGTCGACCTCAGCTCAACACGACAGTGTGCACGGTAACTGGAACGTTGCATACGGGCACAACGCCGGTTCTGAGAGATGCGCTGGTCGAGGCACAGCATGACGACAACGCCCACCTCGTAATCGACCTATCCACTATTAGATCTATGGATATTGATGCGGCCGGCCTGCGCACTCTTCTCGAAGCTCGTTATACGCATGACATTAATGGCGGCGGCCTGATGGCAGTCGTAGTCGACTCTAATTCTCAAGCCATCTCTGAACTACACATCGTTACACTTGAAGTAACCTTTGACTTGCACCACAACTTGACCGACGCCCTCCACGCCTGCGCTGTTGCAAACAGTGTCCATACGCCAGATAAGGGAAGGTCAGCGATCGACCGTGTAGCAGTCGTGTAGCAACGACCCCCCGACGGCAGCCACTGCACGTAGCATCCACCACCACAACGGTGCCTGTGAGCGACCTCCTTACCCAACCGCATACCGTCTGCCGAGGTCAGGGAGCGAAGAGCCATCAAGCTCCGGCATATCTGCAGGCGCACCGATCGCGCAGGGTCCGTCCAGGGAGGCCCCGGTACATAAGGGGTACAAACGACGGTGACCACCACCAACTGCCGACGGCAAAGGACGCACTGGTCAGACGTGGTGTCGGGCGGATGAGCCCTGATCACTGTCATCCCCAGCGCAGTTCACACCGAAGTGGCAACGGTAAGGACATGCAATCAATCGCATCGAGCCGGTCCATACCCAGTCGGTGGTGTTGATGTCTTTCACGCGGCAGCCGGAGACTTCCCCGATCCGGGCGGCGGTGCAGGCGGCGAAGGTAACGACTTCGCCCCACACGGCGTGATTACCAAAGGTGTTGGCGACCAGGGCGGCGGCGAGCTGCGTCAACGCCGACCAGTTCGGCAGTGCGAGCGAACGCGGGTCGTCGAGTTCGTCCTCGGCGCGTAGGTATTCCCGCTGCCACCCGGTGATACGTGCGGGGTTGCGCTCGATGATGCCGTCTCGTACGGCTTGTTCCATCACTCTCACTAGAATGGCGAGGCTGTTTTTGACGGTGGATTTGCCGCACTCGTCGGCGATCCAGCCGTGCACGGCGCGGTCAACCGCACCATTGGTGATCATCCGTATTGGTAGGTGGCCCAGGGTGGGGACCACTCGTAGTTTCCAGCCGGCCCGGTAGGGATCGGTGGTTTTGGCCTCTAGCCCGCGTAGTGCCAACCGCATATTTAGCTCGCCGTACTCTGCGAGCGTCATAGTTGCTGCGGCTGGCCCGACGCCCCCTGCCGCGGCCTTTCTCAGTTCGTTTACCCACGCAGTGGCCTCCTCAGTTGTCTCGTGTGAGGCCGAGACGGACCGCCGATGCCCGGTCGCCGGATCGGTCCACCGAACACGGGCGCGGTAGGGCGTCGGCCGGTCCGCCAAGTACTCAATGTCGCCCGCAAGGGATTCGCCCATCGGTGGTTGCTTGCGACGCGTCATCCTGTACTTCCGATCATGGCATCAAGGTGAGTCGACGGGTTGAATCCGCTGGGTTTGATGGTGTGGGTTGCGTTCATTCGATCCGTGATGTAGCTGGTTGTCTCCTCGCGGCGCCCCTGCGGGGCTGCCGGGCGGTGGGTCCGGAGTGCAAGGGTGGTGTGTCCCTTGCGCGGAGCGGCCCGCCGTCTGGCAGGGCTTGTCCGCGCCGCGAGGAGACAACCAGCCTGGTGATCGTCCCCTGCTCTCCGGAATCCCCCTAGATGAGTGATTCCGTGAAGTTGGTGTTAGTGGTCGTAGGCGGTCAGTGAGCGTTTGCTGGTGACGCCGGTGGTCCAGTTGTGCCAAATCCCGGCGGCCATGGCCAGTAGGCGCTGTGCGACGCGGGTGAACACTCCGGCGGGAGTCCGGCCGCCGTGGTCTTCGAGGTCGAGCTGGCTTTTGAGGGTCTGGTTGACCGATTCGATCCACTGGCGCACGCCACCGAGGTTGCCGTTGCGGTAGGTCTCGTCTTTGCGGTCGGGGCGCAGCAGACGCAGTCCCATCGCGTCGGTGAGTTGTTTGAATCCTTTGCCGGCGAAGCCCTTGTCGGCCAGCAGGATCTGCCCGGTGCGGACGAGGTGGTGGTTGTGTTGCAGCATGGCGGCCACCACCTCGCGTTCTCCGATCTTGGGGTTGGCCAGGCACCACATGATCGGCATTCCATCGCCGGTGCAGACCAGGTAGAGCTTCAGGCCCCAGTACCAGCGGGAGTGCGAGGCGCAGTAGCCATAGCCGGCGTGCCCGGCCAGGTCCGAGCGTTTCACTGTCTCGCGTGACATGCCGCAGGGAACCGGGGTGGCGTCGGTCATCCACAGGTCGTCGAACCAGGACGGGCAGCACGAGGCCAGGGTGAGGATCGCCTTGCACAGCAACGGTTGGGCGTTTTTCAACCGCTTGTGGTAGCCCGACTGATCCGGCAGGTAGGGGAACATCGCACGCCACTGGGGGCTGCTGCGAAGATGCCGGATCCAGCGACGTTCGCAGTGATAGCCCTGCAGCATCTGGGCCACCGCCAAGGTGATCAGTTCACTGTCGGAGAGCAGGGGTGCCCGGCCACGACCGACGCGCGCCGCAGCCACGTGATCGTCGATCAACACGTAGAGTGCGGTCAGGAGGGTGTTCAGTTCTTTGGTCACACATTGATCTTGAACGCCCTCCGTCCACGTCCGCGGTAGCGACGCGCCCTCACACGATCTTCACGGAATCAAACATCTAGGGACTGCTGCAGGCGGCGAGGCCGCGGCGCCGCTAAGTGCCGAGCCAGCTCCCGCTTTGCGTCCGTCTCAGTTTCCGTCTCAGTTCACCCCAGTACGACCCACCCATGTGCCAGTCGTCGCTATATCCGCAGGACAGCGAACACGGGGATGGTTGCGAACGGGTAGGAATGGACCTCGAAAGCGCATGCGGCTGTCTGACTTGGCCACCAGCGCCAGCTGAAATCGCATCAGCTGGCGCTGGTGGGGAGTGGGGTGTCCGGTAAGGTACGGATCCGATTCGGACGAATGGCCAAGGCCTGATGCCCGCTCGGAGAGGTCGATCAAGTTGGTGCGTAGGTTATGATCTGGCTCCTGCGATCTGTTATAAGGTGATCGTTAGTTAGCGAGCGCCATGCCCTCGCAGCAGCGTCGGAACGGTGCGTAACAAGATCATGAGATCAGTCCAGAAACTCCAACTACGCACATAGGCCAGATCGAGTTCAAGCATCTCCAGCGTGCCCATGGTGCTTCGCCCGCTGACCTGCCACAGCCCGGTGAGGCCAGGCGGGACATCGAAGCGCTCGGCGAATTTGGCTGGGAACATCTCCGCTTCCCAGTCCAAGCACGGACGCGGCCCGACCAATGACATCTGCCCCAGCAGGACGTTCAGTAGCTGGGGAAGCTCGTCGAGGCTGGTGCGTCGCAATAGCGAGCCGATCCAGGTGACCCGTGGATCGCTGTCGATCTTCCAGCTGCCGCCAACGGACGTGTCCTCGCCCCGTAGCTCGCGAGCGATGAGCTCGCGGTGCTGCGAGTCGGAGCAACCCACCCGCATGGTGCGGAACTTATACATCGTGAACGGTCGACCCCCTGGGCCTATTCGCTGCTGACGATAGAACGCTTGGCCCGGGGTGCCAATCCTGATCATCATAGCGACGAGCAGCATCGGGATCACCAGCACCATCAACGCGATCACCACCACCACGAGGTCGACGGCGCGCCGGGCAACAGGTTCCCATCGGGCGGCCGAGCGTGCTTGTTCAATGCCGCTGGACACTAAGTTTCCCCGTGGTCATTCTCATCAGTAAAAAAACACCGCAAGCAACAGGCATGAGGCCCCCTCCGTCAGCCCGCGCCACCTCGCCGAGCAGGAACGTTGCGATCAACTCACCCATTCAGGGACCAATCGACCTTACACCTCGGCCAGCACTGCTTGACAGCCGGTGCCCCGCCTCAATGCAGTGCTCGGCGGTCCCGCAGATCACGCGGCGTTCCACCTGCGTTACTGCTAAACCGTCCTCATAAGATCAAGCGCCGGCTACGCCGGCGCGGACTTAGCTAGCTTGTGTTGTTTCGTCGTCTAATTGGCGGTTCGACGCTGGGGTTGGGTGGTGGACCAGTGGCTGGGCCCTGTTGCCGTGTGCTCTAGGCATGGTTGGCAGTGGGTGTGCCGGTGGTGGTGTAGATGGTGTCGGCGATGTCTGGTGCGGGGGAGTCGTGGATCGACCAGAGGGTGGCGATTACGTGGCGGTAGCCCAATGGTTGCATTGCGGCGGCAAGGTGTATGGCGCTCGTCGAGTGCCCAGGCGCTGCCGGTGGCGGTCTGGCAGGCGGACAAGAACGTCAGCTCGCGTGGTCCTGGATGGTGTTGCTCGATCAGGTCGGTGATGCGCTTTTGGTGGGATAAAGAATCGGCGCGCAGCGGCCAGATTCTGTTCTGTGAGACAGGCGCGAAGTAGGTTTGACCTGGGCGGTGACCTAGCCGGTGTGCTCAGCTCACCCTGCCATTGTGGTGCTCGATGCCGCGCTCACCTTGCTGCGAGTGGGCGCACGTCGTCGAGTGCGGTGAGTACCGCGTCGGTCACCTCGTCGAACCGCGGTAGCTCCCAGCCGCACATCGCGGGCTTGACTCGCCAATGCACGACGCCCGGCAGGCAGGGTGATGGTGGCAGCGGTACCCAACCTCCTTGGGCGTGCAGCACGACCTCGGGGTGCTCAGCTAGCTCATGATGCAGCGCGCCACCGCCGACCACCGGAAACAACCACCGCCCGGTCGGCGTGGCGGCGATGGGGACCGGTACGCCGGCGACTCGCAGCCCGATTGCGGTGGCTCGACCGAGTTCGGTAGGCAGATCCAGCGCGTCTAAGCCCATACCGGTGGCCAGCAGCACGCTGAACGGGTGGCCTGACCATAGTTCAGCGACGCGCTTAGGACCGCAGCCCGCCAGTTGCCGCCAGTCTGAGTGCACCGGCACCGCACCGTGCTGCGGTGCGCCGGTGCGCAGTGCCGAGGGCATACCGACCCAGTGGGAACCGCGGGGATAGCTGCCGGGGACCACCGGCCAGCCGTGGCGGGCGAAGCCGATAGCCTCCGCTCGCAGCTCGGTGCGAAACGCGTCCCGCCAGGTCTCCGTCCAGTCCATCTCGCCCCCATCGCTCGCTGTGACCATTCCCAACGGCACTCAACACCTCATCTAGCCCCCTTAGGTATTGCTAATTCGTTGAGGTCGCTGGTCGGTGGATTTGATGCGTCGAGCGGCCTCGGCGCATGCCGAGGCGGATATCGTCGGGCTAACGACAGATAGTGATCGGCTGCCCGTTCGTCGCGTGTGAGAACCCTTTCGCCGCGAAGGCCCGCAAGTGGATCGCATGCGTATGCTGTCTTCTCGCCCTCGGCCCAGCGCGCGCCTGACTTGTAGCGGCCCCGACATCGCGTTGGGCACCGAGCTCGGCGACGATCTTACGGTTGTTGCCGGTGGTGGACGCCGCTGGCGAATGGGCCGAGCAGCTCGTGGTGGATTTGCCTCCAGACCACGCACGGCCAGGGTCGGCGGCGCCACAGGCGGCGCCAGGTGAAGCGGCAGTGAGGGCATCGGCCGGTGGGGGTAGGGGGCTGATGGTGTACCAGGACGAACCGCAGCGCGGCAATAGCGCGGGGGTGGTGACCCGCGCGTTCTAGGTCGATGAGCGTGTCCCATACCGAGCCGACCAACTCACGGGCGCGGGGTCGGTCGGCCAGCCAGACCACGGTCCGAGTGGACAGTTGCAGCGTCACGGTGAACCACCCCCGGGTCTGCTGGAGACTTCGTCCTGGATGGAGGGCGCAGAGATGGCCCGGTGTATGAGACACCCTTGTGGGGTGTGTGAGCGCATGGTGGCGCTGGTCTTGGAGGACCCGTCGGATCATGGACTCTAGCCACGAACCTTGGGTGGGGCCTTGCTGATTCGTGTGGGCTCATGATCGCAAGTTATGCCTCCGTGGGCAAGCGGAGCAGTCGAAGGAAGGACCGTTCGCCGATGATCCCGCGCGCTGGTCAGAACTGTGATCGCTGCCCACCAGAGGTGATGATGTGCGGTCGGACGCTTGCTGGCCGGGCACTCCGGCGTGCACTGATGGTTAGCTCGCGACGGGAGGAATCCCCGAGTCTGCGTTCACCGAGCGGCAGACCCATCCGGATCGGTAGCGCGGGGCCTGGAGTTGTCCGTTATGGTTCCGTCGCTCGTGGTGTTCATCCGGGTGCCAAGTGGTCGATCCGAGACCGTGGTGGCCGCCGGGCTCAGGAGTTAAGAGATCTAGTCGATACACCGGGCCGAGGCGCCAGGTAGGGAGTGCGTGAGGTGATCCGATGCCGTTGATGCCCGCTGACGTTGCCAACGTCGCGTTCAGTAAGCCGCCGATGGGTAAGCGGGGCTACTGCGAGGACGAGGTCGACGCCTTCCTTGACCTACTTGAGGCTGAGCTGGCTCGGTTGATTGAGGACAACCATGATCTCCGTAACCAGGTGGAGCAGCTTGATCAGCAGTTGCGTGCCGCGCCGGTCGACACCGGGGCCGCCGTTCGTTCGGTGGAGTCGCCTCGGCCGGTGATGGCCCCGGTGCCGCCGCCGATGAGGGAACAAACCTCCCCAGGAGGTGATCACAACGTCCACGCCGCCAGGGTGCTGGGTCTGGCCCACGAGATGGCGGAGCGGTTGACCGTGGATGTCAAGGCCGAAGCGGACGGGATGTTAGGTGAGGCTCGCACTAGGTCCGAGCAGTTGCTCTCCGATGCGAGGGTCAAGGCCGATGGCATGGTCAATGAGGCCAAGACCCGGGCGGAGACCCTGCTCAACGATGCCCGTATCAGAGCCGAGACTCTGGATCGGCAGTCCCGGGACAAGGCTGTGTCGCTGGAGCGCGATGCGGTGCGCAAGCACACCAAAATCCTCGCTGGGCTGAATCAAGAGAAGGACATCCTGGAGAAGAAGATCGACGAACTGCGCACGTTCGAGCGCGACTACCGCGCCCGTTTGAAGACCTACTTGGACTCACAACTGCAAGATTTGGACAGGCGTGGATCCGCCGTACCAATAGACTCGGGACACAACCGGCAGGGCGTGATTGCCTCCGGGTTCGGCGCGCATGCTGAAGTGGGGTCTCGGTAACCACGGGCTATCAGACCACTACGGTGCCGAGTTTGCGGACATCGGTGGGGCGAGTGGCAGTGCGACCGCGATGCTTTCGCTCCTCGCTTTGACTGCGGCTGGGGTGTGAGCCGGCTTGCCATCGGGCAGGAAGGTCTCCTGAGCTGCCCGGTGACGTCGAGAACGATCCGGGGTTATTCACAGATCGTCTTCGCGCGCTGGCGCCGGACGGGCCGCGGCCGTGCGGTGGACCCACGAAGATGATGAAGGGTGACAACTTGACCGAGCAGTTCTCACGACGTACCCACCCTGACGGTGGTCGGCAGGTCGCGCATCAGGGCCTCTTTCACGTTGCTGGGCAAGAGGCCGGGGAGCGAGATCCGGCGGCCCGATCCATCGCCCCCAGCGCCGCCGCGCAACCTTCCTGGGACGTGTTCTCGCACGCTTCGGAGTACGACGTTGCGGAGCAACAGCGACCGGCTACTCAACACGACGAGGTGGCCATGCGATCATTTCAGCTTCCCTTCGTAGCCGAAGCTGATGTCGGCGACGCCATCGATCAGCGGCGGACGGTGTCCGTCGATGAAGACGACTACCGGTAGGTTTCAAACAGAACAGCTGTGGGACGCTGCCGATCTGCCACGCCAGCATCTACCCGAGCTTGTCCCCTTACTGAGGATGGACCACGATCTATGGATCAGGTCTCGGCAGACGGACTCACACTCTCCTTCGACTGGAAACGGTGCAAGGCACCACGCGTAACCTGCGAGACGTGCGATCGGTGAGACCGGCCGGGAAGTGCGCTCTGTGGACCATCTGTGGACCAGGACACCAGCCACGTCAGCGCCCACCTGCGACGTGAGCGCTCAAAGACATTGCCGTGTTGGCTGTTGTCGCAGCTCAGCGCATTACCTCAGTTCTGGGGGTCAAGGGGTCGCAGGTTCGAATCCTGTCGTCCCGACGGTCATAAGACCAGGTCAGAGCTGCGCTTGCCTCGATGAGTGGGCCCTGACATCAGTCCGGTGTCCCCAACCTCCGAAGGCTGACGCTATTGACCTTTGGTCTAGCTCGGTACTGGTCTAGCCAAGGAGTGCGGCTACTCCTACATCCTGGCGTTTGTGGTGAGCGCGAGGTCGCCATCTTCGACGACGCGCACGCTCCCGGCCTGCCGCACACTGGCTTGCGACCATCGGCCGGTTCAACTCCTGGATCGTTAAGCTCGTCGACCACCGCGTCAGAGTGCTCGTCGACCACGGCCAGCTACGCCACGACCAGCTCTGGCTGTGCGGTCTCACCGTAAGCGAAGTGCTCGCCCAGCTCCGCCAGCACGGCGTTGCCAGCCTCAGCGAGCTGCGGTACGTGCTGTATGAGACCAAAGGCGAACTCACCGTCCGTGAACCAGGCGACGGAATCACCAATCCTGAAGACTTCCCCCACCACAAATCATGAGCCCGACCTGTTACCCCTGCTGATCACCGCGCTGATCGGCAGCACTCGCCGCCGGCTTCAGGCATTCGATCATGGAAGCGGGCCGCTGAGTCCAGAGTCCCAGTCGCGTGCGCACCGGGCCCGATACCGCCTACTGCGCGCGGCCTGCTGACCAGAACGCGCGTCGTGGTTACTTGTAGGCGATGCCGGCACTCGCGGGACCGGCCAGCGGTAGGATGTCAATTTTTCTAAAGCCCGCCTCCCGGCACCATCCAGCGAAATCGCTGCCGGTGAAGTCGAAGGCGTCGCCGAACTCGATCAGCATGTTGAGCGACATCAGCAGCCCGAACGCGTTCTCGCGGCGAGCATCATCGATCAAGTTTTCGACGATGATGAAAGCGCCTCCCTCGGGAAGTGCCTGGTAAGCGGCCCTGATGAGATGCATCTTCCGGTCCAGGTTCCAGTCGTGCAAGATCATGCCCATGGTGATGATATCCGCCTGAGGAAGGGGGTCCGCGAAGAAGTCACCCGACGCGACCGCCACCCGGTCGGTCAACCCGGCGATAGCGATGGTCTTTTCAGCGATCGGTGCGACGATCGGAAGATCAAAGCTCGTGCACCGAACGTGTGGATGACGCCTGGCGAGAATTATGGAGAGCTGGCCGGTGGCGCCCCCGACATCGCACACTGTGTGGCTTTTGGAGAAATCAAACTTCTCGGCCAACGCCTGAAAATTGCCGCGCGAGATTCCCTCCATCGCGTGCATGAACTCCTCGAGCCTCTTGGGGTCGCGGTAGAGCTCGGTAAACATCGGCTCGCCGGTGTGCTTGACTTCGTTCTGTGGCTTACCGGTGTGCAGCGCCTCGGTGAGGTCGCCCCAGAATCCGTACAGCCGCGAATTGAGCATCTCCAGGATTCCGCCCATGTAGGCCGGACTCCGCTTGTCGAGGAACGCTGCAGTCTCAGGGGTGTTGCGATAGCGCATCGTTGCCGTCCCCCTCGCGCTGTAGCAACCGCAGTGCCACAAGCGTGTCAAGGAAGTCGTAAATCGCTCGTGGGTGCAGTCTGAGCCGTTCGCCGATCTCTTCACCAGTCATCGACTCAGCGCTGAGATGGGTGAACAACTGCAGCTCCACCGCTGACAGCAACGTCTTCGACGCATAAAATCCCGCACCGATCTCCATGATATGCGAAGGATTCAGCTCGCTTGGCGACATGCCTATTCCTCCTAGTTTGGGCCGAGCTCGTCAGCTGACCGGAACGGCGCCGGAATGATGTTGGCGTTGCGGTGGAAGACGTTCTTCGGATCGTAGATCGCTTTGATCTGGGCAAGTCGCTCATATTTGGCTGGTCCGTAGGAGGCCTGTACCCGGTCCGCCTCGGGCTCGCTCATGGCATTGACGTAACCGCCGCTGCTGCGGGCGTGCGGCAGCAGGGCCTGCCAGAAGGAGCGCACCCAGCGCCGCTCGGAGTCCCACAGCTGCGGGCTGCCGGCCAGCCCGACCATGAAGATCACGTGCCCGCAGCGGCGGCCGCCCCACGCCGTATCGTCGTCAGAGACATCCTGGTAAGCGCCATCCAGTGGGAAGATGCTGACGGACGACAGCGGCGAACTCTTGGCCGGCACCTGCTCAGTGATCACCGCGATCGCCGCGTCGGACATCTCATCAAGGTAGAGCGACTTCTCATAGCAGCTCTGTCCCCAGGCATGGGCCTCGTCGAGCATCCGCTGCAACTCAAGGTAGGGCATCGGGTTGGTGAACTCGAACAGCGGTGGCACCGACGCGCGGATGTGCGCCGCGACCCGGCGGTGCTCGTCGGTCGCGGCGAAGCCGGCGACCACCACCGCATAACCGGGCCGGAAGTGGTGGTGCTCGGGCACGAACGGCGCCGGCGCCGCAGTCATGGCGACGACCAGGACGGTGACGTCGCGGGACGCGGCCGCGGCCACCTCCGCCCACAGCCGCAGCACCTCGGCGCCCTGATCCAGGCCGAAGAAGAACAGGCCGAAGTCCACCGTCGGGCCGACCTCGTGGAGTCGGAACTCGAACTCGGTGACGACACCGAAATTGCCGCCGCCGCCGCGCAGCGCCCAGAACAGGTCGGGATTGTCCTGCGGCGATGCCCGAAGCACGCGGCCTTCGGCCGTCACGAGCTCAGCGGAGACGAGATTGTCGATGGCCAGGCCGTGCCGGTGGCCCAGCCAGCCCACGCCGCCGCCCAGAGTGAGACCCCCGACTCCGGTGTGGCTCACCGTCCCCGCAGTTGTCGCCAGGCCATGCGCCTGAGTCGCAACGTCCATGTCCCCGAGCAGGGCACCACCACCGACCCGCACCCGCCGGGCGGCCGGGTCCACTGACACCGCAGTAAGGCCGCCCAGGTGGATCATCATGCCGCCGTCGACGACCGCCGCCCCGGAGGGATTGTGGCCGCCACCGCGTACCGAGATCTCCAGGTGCTGCGTCCGTGCGTACTCGATCGCCGCGACGACATCGGCCGCCGACTCGCAGCGAGCGATCACCGCAGGGCGGCGGTCGATCCCGGCGTTCCATACGGCGCGCGCGGCGTCGTACCCAGGCGCAGCTGGATCGAGCACCCGACCCGTCAGGGTCGCCTGCAGACGGTCGAGTGCACTGGTCAGCTGTGTCACCGGATTCCCCTCACCGCTGGGGCGCCTCGTTCGATCCCGCTTAGTCCCGGCTGACGCTACGCTCGGGCCCGAGCCGGTAGCGCACTCGAGATGATTTCCGGGCGAAGAAGCGGACAGCAACGGGGCGGACATGGATGACCTGAGTGAGTTCGTGCTCGCCCGACTCGCCGACGACGAGCGGCGGTTCGAGGCGGGCGAACTTCCCTTCCTCGACGAAGCCGAGCGCCGTGGCCGGCTGCGCATCATGCGCACCGACGATCACAGCGGATTGCTCCTGGTGGGGGGCCCGGTCCAGGCGCAGGAGGAACGTGTTCCGGTGCCGTTCCCCGAGAAGGTCGGGTTCCTCCGCAGCGAGGTGGAGAGCCAACACGATGTGACCAGCCTGGGGTTGCTCGCCTCGGTGTACGACGCACACCCCGAGTGGCGGAAGCAATGGCGAGCGTGACGGGGACCCCGTTCAGAGCTGCACCGTTGTGGTGAGGCGCACGATCGAGGGGCGGCGTGGCGTCGAGCCAAAGCCGAACCGGACAGGCGGACAGACGTCGGCCATGGCGCCGAGGTCGGTCCGCTGCCAGCTGGCGGTGACCGATACCAGCGGATGGAGGTCCCAAGCCCCGTACCACTCCCTGCGCCCGGCGCCGGCGCTACCCCGGGTACGCACACCCGGGAAGACGGCTCGGGCTACCGGGTCTACGAGAGCCGCCCAGGCCGGCGCGGTGGCCACCGCGCGCGGCACGGCTCGCAGGAGCAGCCCTAGCCACCCCCTTCGTCCGACGATCAGGTTGGCTTGCAGCCGCCCGGCCGCCACCTCCAGCCGCCCAGGCCGGCGGATCACCTCGACCGGTGTGACGTCGACGGAATCGAAGCGGTAGGTGCTGGCGACGAACCGGGCGATCTCGTCGCTCGGAGCGATCAACAGTCTGGTGCCGTCGGGCGTCTCGATCATGACATCGTTGACCGGGCCGAAAGGCGACCTTAGCCATCGTCCGATGACGATGCGGTGCCCCGAGGCCGTCCCGAAGGCGGCGATCTCACCGTCGAAGCGCCAGCGCAAGGCGGTGACCGGTCGCACCGAACGAGGGACCATCGGTCCGATGGTTCCAGGTCGGGGCCGCTGCTGGCGAGCCGTCCAATCAGTTGGGAAGGAGTGAGTTGTGCTCAGGACGATCAAGGTTGAAGACCAGGGCGCCGCGCTGACCTATTCGTTCGAGGACGTGATGCGCTACAGCGGTCCCGGTTCTCCTGGCGGTGTGGCCCATGCCATGAAGGTGCTGGAACGGGCGCTACCGCTGCTATCGCCGGGTGACCTGCCGGAGCGACGCGAGATCGAGGTGCAGACGGCCTTCGCCGGGCCGGGTGCCCGCGATGCGTTCGAGCTGGTGACCCGTGCGGTGACCGAGGGGCGCTATGTCGTTGACGACGCATTGGCTCGCCCCGAACGTGGTCCGACGCGCGAGCGCTTCGTCTTCCGGGTCGGCTACCGGGGCCGCAGCGTGACGGTGGTTCTTCGCGAGGGATATGTGAGCGAGGAGTTCATCGCGCTGGCGAGTACGGATCAACGGTCGGCGGAGCAGGAGGATCGCTTGACCGTGCTGAAGAGCGAGATGGCTGAGCTGTTGCTGGCAACCGACGCGGCCGAGGTGTACGACGTGGAGGGCGAAATATGAGCATCTCGGGCCGCGGTGGTGTGAAGGCGGTCAATATCGGGTATCCAGGATCCCTATGACTTGGGCATTGCCATGAGGGCTCCTCCGGATTCGGGCCTACCCACCAGCGACTTCGCGCACGTCGCAGTGTTCTATGGCTCCGACGAGCAGCTATGTGATCTCTTGCTGCCCTACCTTCACGAGTGCTTGCGTCACCACGAGCACATCCTCGCCGTGGTCTCGCACAACTCTCAGCGGGTGCTTCGTGACGCCTTGGGCGATGCCGCGGAGCGCGTGCAGTGGGGACACGCGGGTCTGTGCTACGAACGGCTGGGCCGCGCGTTCGACGGGTTTGCCAACTACCTTGCCCAGCAGTACTGCGCTGGTGTGCCTACTCGCGTGCTAGGGGAGTTCGACACGGACCGCAGCCCGGACCGGGTGCGCCAGTATCTGCGATACGAGTCGATGGCCAACGAGGTCTACGCACGCTACGGATACTCGGTGGTGTGCTTGTGGGACCAGCGTCACTACGGGCCGGATGTGCTGGCCGGGGTCCGTGCGGTGCATCCGCACGTACTCGGCACCAGCGGCCACGTCAACAACGCCGAGTACCGTATGCCCATCGACTACCTCACCCCCGACGAGATGGCGCCACCGGCTGCGCCGGTTGATCCCGACTTGGACGTGGACCTCGGCGCCGCCGACGATCTCGGGGTGCTCCGTCGGCGGCTGCGCAGTTGGGGTGCCGCCTGCGCTATGAGCGACCAGGACACCGACGACATCGTCATAGCGGTCGACGAGATCGCCACCAACGCCTTGGAGCACGGTCAGCCGCCCGCCCGCGTGCGGGGCTGGACCACACCTGCTGCCTTATTCATCCAGGTCGACGACGAGGGCCGAAGCAGTATTCCCGCGAACACGGGCTACTACCGGCCCTCCACCGATGCTCGGCGCGGCAGGGGTATCTGGATCGCGCGCCACCTCGCCGACGTCCTGACCACGCACGCCGGCCCTGCCGGCACCACTGTGGCCATGCGGTTCACCAGGTCAGCGCCCGATTCGCGGGTCAGTTGACCTTGGTCCAGGCGCTGCACCAGCGGGTCTGGAACACGCCGTCGGCACCGTCGACCGTCACGGTGGCCGGCCCACGCCCGAGGTTATTGGCGATGATCGAGGTACCTGTGCTGGCGCTCTTCAGGCGCTCCCAGTAGCAGTCCAGGTGACCGGATGGCCCAGTGGTCCGGTAGGTACCCGGCGCGATGTCCGTGCCCACCACGAACTTGCCTTCACCGAAGGAGGTCGGCAGCCCAGGTGGGAGGGCTACTGGAGCGGCCGGTGCGGCCAGCGTCTGCGCTTGGGTGTGCGCGGTGGCCATCGCGGCCGGATTTCCTCGGTTGACGATGACGCCGATGATGGCGAGGTTCGCGACGACCGCGGTGATGAACAGCAACACCACAACGGCGCTGATCCACTGCCGCCTCGTGGTGCGGGTTGCCGTCGGGCTAGCGCTGCTCGCCGGGGCGACGGGATCGATCTGGGGGAGTGTGGGAGCTACGGCCATGTCGCCTCTCTGCGGGAGCGGTGCGTCAGTTCGCCACTTACCGGAGAATCGGCGCCCGGGCGACGAGCGTTACAGAGAGGCGTCAACTGATCACGCTCTGCGAATGCCCTTATATTGGCGTTGACGCCGACAACCCCTTCAACTAGGGAGTACTGCCATCCGCATCTGGCCGTCCTCAGGTGCAACCGTGCACACGCTCAGCGGGCTGGACGCGCTGTATCTCAGCCTGGAGATTTCCGAGCAGCCGATGCAGATCATCGCCCTCGGGCTGCTCCGCGCAGGCACCGGTGGCACCATCAGTCTTGCGGATCTGCGCCGGCACCTCGCTGCCCGGCTCGATCAGCTCCCGGCATTGCGGTGCCGAGTCGTTGCCGTCCCCCTCGGCTTGGCCCATCCCGTACTGGTCGAGGACCTCCGGTTCGACCTCGGAGATCACCTCTGCCATATGGTCCTCCCTGCGCCGGGTACGTCGGAGCAACTCGATACTGCTTGTGCCCGACTCGCCTCGCAGCCTTTGGACCGGGGCCGCCCGCTGTGGCGGATCACCCTGATCATCGACGGCCTCTCCGACGGACGACAGGCAACGGTGCTGGAGGTCCACCACGCTCTGATGGACGGGTTCGCCATCCGCACTACTTTGGTGCGGATCTTCTCGGCGGAGGAGCCGGCAGCCGGGCCGGCCCCGTGGCAGCCCGGGCGAATGCCAGGCCCTCTGTCGCTGATCGCCGGAGGCGCCGCGCAGGGGGCCCGGGCGCTGGCTCGGCTGCCGGAACTGGTCGGTCGTACGAGGCGTACGTCCGTAGCGGTGCGCCAGCGGCGGGCCGCAGCGGCGGTGACGGCGCCGACAGCGGGTGTCGACACACCCCCGTCTGCCATCAACCGAGGATTCACGTCCGAACGCCGTTCGCCAGGGCCTCGCTGCCGCGGGGAGCGCTGCCTGACCGACCACTACTGGCGTTTGTCCCCGTCGATATAGAGGAACCAGGTGCCACTCCACGGGCCGACGGCAACCGTGTCTCCGGCTTGACCACATCGCTCGCCACCGACGTTGCCGATCCTTGGGCGCGCCTCCAGAGGATCAGCGCTGTCACCGCCGAGGCGAAGGCGTGTCTCGAACTCACGGGCCGGGAACTGGCTGCGGACTGGCTCGAGTGCATACCGCCTATGCTGGCGGGCCCCCCAGTGCGGCGCGGTCAGGCTGCATGGCGCCGTCCTGGCGATCGACGGGTCAAGCTCGATTCCAATGTCGTGGTCACTAACCTCCGGGGACTCTGTGCGCCATGGCAGCTCGGATCCACCGTCGTAGAGGTGTACCTGGCCGGACCGCCCAATGGTGGGGTCGACGTGACTTTCCCGCTCTGGGACTACGCGGGCCGCTTGCTCTTCGGGATCCTGTCGTTCGCTGATTCGGTCGAGGACCCCGGAGAGTTGGCCGTAGGTTTGTCTCGTTCTCTCGAAGAGCTCGTCACGACCGCCGAGCGCCGCTGCATCTCGCCGAGCTGACGTTAACGCGTCCTTGGGATCGAGGGTCTTACGAATGCACAGTGGCCGGGAAAGTCGCCATCCATTATTGCCACTGCGGTGAGGTCCGCAGCACGGCCAGCGCGAAGTCGGCCACCTCGTGCATGCCGGTGTCGTTCGGGTGGTCCGGGGCGGCAGCGCTGGTGGGGTGAGTCCCCTCCACCCACTTCGCCCCAGGAGCCTGGCAGGCGTCGTGGCCTAATGAGCTGGCGTAGGGGTCGACGAACACTGCACCGTGCTGACTCGCCTGCTCGGCCAACATGGCGGTGAGCTGCTGCTCCACTCCGTCCACGTAGGGAACATCACCGCGGGCGATGGGAAAGGCCGGATAGCAGCCGGTGGCGCGCGGCAGGATCCGTAGATAGCCCACCAGCAGCACCGTCGCGTGCGGCGAACGCCGCCGGATACCGTCCAGCACCCGGGCGACTTTCGGTGCGGCGGCGGCTATGTGCTGCGCATAGCGGTCGGTGCCATCGGCGGTGGCCTGCCGCTGACACGGATTGCCGGATGGGTCGGTGAGGCCGAGCAGAGCGCAGGTCACCCAGAGACCGCCGATGTCGATGTCATTGCCACCGATGGTGATTGTGACCAGGTCGGTGTCCGGGCGAAGCGCGTCGAACTGTGGTGGATTGGGGTCCGGCCGCACCGGCTGCGCAGCCGTCAGGTTCTCGGTCCTCGCTCCGCCGCAACTGACGTCGGTGTAGTCGCGGATGCGCAGCGCGTGGGCGAGCAGCGCCGGGTAGTTGTTGGTGGAGCGCTGGCAGCCGATCGGATCGGTTCGCTGCTCAGGGATCCCCGGACCCGACGCGTAGGAGTCACCGAGCGCGACGTAGTGCGTTGCTGTCCCTACGGTCTGGGCAGTGCCGGTGGGTGGGCAGGCGAGCAGCGTCACCACGGCGGCTGCAGCCGCGACAACACCCCGACGAAACACGACATGACCTCCCCGGAGGTGATCTTACCTTACTGGATCGCCGTGGTTGGTCATGACAGAAAGCGGTCGACTCATTACCTCATGTCACCGACTTCGGTATGCTGGCGCCGATATCGAAGAACCCTCTGCACCGATAGGAGCCTCGCCATCCGTCTCAGGCCGTCTCCTGATTCACCCGTGCGCCGGCTCAGCGGCCTGGACGCGCTGTTCCTCAACCTGGAGATGCCCGAACAGCCGATGCAGATCATCACTCTCGGGCTGCTCCGGGCGCGCACCGGCGGACCCCTCACCCTGGAGGACCTGCATCGGCACCTCACCGCTCGCCTGGACCAGCTCCCACTGTTGCGATGCCGGGTCGTTGGGGTACCCCTCGGCCTCGCCAATCCCGTGCTGGTCGACGATCCGCAGTTCGATCTCCTGCAGCACCTTCACCATGCGATCCTGCCTCGGCCGGGTGGGCAGGCGGAACTCGACGTCGCCTGCGCCCAACTTGTGTCCCAGTGCCTGGATCGCGGTCGCCCGCTGTGGCGGATCACCCTGATCGACGGCCTCATCGACGGACGGCAGGCAGTGGTGCTGGAGGTCCATCACGCGCTGATGGACGGGCTCGCTACTCGCAACACCTTGGCGCGGATCTTCTCGGAGGAGGCCCCAGGCTCACCGGCTCCCTGGCAGCCGGGGCCGATGCCGAGACGCGCGCGATTGGTCGCCGGAGCTCTGGCTCCCAATGCGCAGGCACTTGCCCGGCTTCCGGGACTGGTCGGTCGCACGAGGAGAGCGACCGTGGTGGTGCACCAGCGGCTGGCGGAAGCGGAAGTGAAGGTGCCGAGAGCGGGCGTTGATGTACCACCGTCGGCAATCAACTCCGGATTCACCTCGCAACGCCGATTCGCCCAGGCCTCGCTGTCGTTGGTCGACGTGTTGGCGGTGAAGGACGTCGCCAGCGTCACGGTCAACGATGTCGCACTCGCCCTCGTCAGCGGCGCCCTTCGTCGCTTCCTCCAAGCGCGCGGAATGCTGCCAGACCGACCGCTGGTGGCAAGTGTCCCCGTTGGCATGGCAGAATCGGGGTCCGCCCCAAGGGTCGAGGGTAACCGGGTCACTTTTCTGCGCACATCGCTCGCTACCGAAGTCACCGATCCTTGGGAGCGTCTCCAGCAGATCAGCGCGGTCACCACGGAGGCCAAGAAATGCCTCGATCTCCAGGGCCGGGAGTTACTGGCGGACTGGTTCGCCTCCATTCCACCGATACTGGCGGCTCCTCTGGCGCGGCGCAGTGAGGCGGCGAGGCGCCGTCCCGGCAAGCGACCGGCCAAGCTCGACGCCAATGTCGTGGTCTCCAACGTCCGCGGACCCTTAGTCCCCTGGCAGTTCGGATCCACCGTCGTGGAGGAGATGTACATGGCGCCGCCCGGCAGCGGGGCCGGCGTCAACTTCCTGCTTTGGGACTACGCAGACCGCCTGCTATTCGGGATCTTGTCGTTCTCGGAGTCAATCGATGATCCGCGTGAGCTGGCCATTTATTTGGTCCGCTCCCTCGAAGAACTCGTCGCGGCCGCCGAGTTCCGGCGAGTCCCGACGACCTGACGTGCATGCCAGTTTCTCCAAGTGGTCGGCTGCGGCGTCGGCACCGCCGGCGGCGGCGAAAGAAGTCTGCACGCGCTGGGCTGCAGCCCGGTAAGACGGGGTGTCCAGAACCGTCGTGATGGCATTGCGCAGGTCGTGAGGGCCGACCCGACCGAAATGCACGCGGGCGCCCACACCGGCGTCAACGACCTGTTTCGCGACCACCGGCTGCTGGTCGCGGATGGGAGCCACCACGAGCGGCACCGCGTGCGCGAGGGCTTCGCACACCGTGTTGTGACCTCCGTGGCAGATCATCGCGTCCATGTGCGGGAGAAGATCGAGCAGCGGGACGAAATCGCGCACAAGGATATGGTCGGGTACCACGCCGACCAGATCGAGAGGCGCGACCAGAATGGTTTGCAACCGGTTGGCCAGCGGTGCTACCGCCGCTACCGCGGTGGCGAAGAACCGGCTGCCTGCCTCAGCGTTGACGGTGCCCAGCGATAGCACTATGTGCTGGCGATCGGGATCCAGCCATTCCCAGGGAAAGGCGGACGTGCCGGTTCGGGTGCCGATTGAGGGCCCCACGAATGCGTAGTGGCCGGGAAAGGCTGCGAGAGATCCCACCAGCGCTTCGGTCGTGAACACCAGGACAAGATGTTCAGAAAACCGCAGGTCCACTGGGTTCGTTACGCCGAATCCGTGTTGAAAGTCGGCTTGGAGCTGATGGATCCACGCGCCGAGGGTGGGCATGGTGGCGAATTGGTCGGTCAGCTCCGACGACGTCGACGCCGAGGTGGCCCACGGCAGCCCGCGCTGGCGCGCCACCAGCGCGCCGGCCAGCGCCTGCTGGTCGGAGACCAGGACGTCCGGGCGGAATTCGTCCACTGCGGCCGCAACACCCGGCACCATCGAGGTCGCCAGCGGCAGCAGGAAGTCTCTCCACAAGAACTGGAATGCCGCCACCCGCTGCAGACCCTGCCAGCGTTGCTGCAGCTGCGCCGGCGTCTGACCACTGACGTCTGCCTCGACCGGGATCAGTCTCGACCCGCGTGGCAGCAGCGCGCCCACGGTCTCGGTGTGGGCGGCCCAGGCGACCTGGTGGCCGCGGTCGGCCAGCTCCGCTCCGACAGCCACGGTGGGCATTGTGTGTCCGACCAGCGGAGGTACCACGAACAGGAACCGGCTCATGGGACGAGCACATTCTCGACAGGCACAACGTCAGGCTCCGTGTCGAAGCTCAGCCATCGCAGCAGCAGGTCGCGCAGAATGTCGGGAGCCTCGATGATCAAGAAATGGCCACATTTCGGCACGACGATGAGCTCACAGTTCGGCAGCAAATGCTTGAGCCTGTAGCCCTGGTCGATAATGTCGGATTTGTCTCCGTATACGGCCGCAACTGGGCAGGTCACCGATCGCAGATCGGCACCGCGGAACGGACGTTGCGCCCGCAGGTCTGCGGTCAAAGTCGTACCGTTGACTAGAGCGTCGACGGCCGCGCCGAAACTGTGGAGTTTGCGCGCGTACTGCGCGCGTCCCGACAGAACCCTTCTGAGCTGCATACCTTCCGCGAGCATGCGAGCCAACTTCTCTTCCCAATTCTCTTCGTCCATGGCCGCAGATTCGATCAAGCCCTCGATCAACAGGACACTCGCGACTCGGGCGGGATGGGCCACGGCCAGTGCCAACGCAACCGTTCCGCCGAAGCTATTGCCGACCAGGTGGACCGGCCTGGTCACCCCTAACGCATCCAGGAGTGCGGTGAGGTCGCGAACCGACGACTCCACCGAGTAGCCGGTTGCCGGCCGCTCGGTGTCGCCGTGCCCGCGCAGGTCGTACAGGATGACGTCGGCGCCGGCGCGAGCCGCTGGGTTGGCCAACGTGTAGTAGAAGCTCGACATGTTGTCAACGCCCAACCCATGCACGAACACGACGGTCGGTGAGTCCGCCAGGTGATCCGCAGACGCACTCGAGCGGTGTGCCGGCAGTCGCTGGACATGAAACCGGATGCCGCCCGCGGTGACCTTAGCCATGAACGGCACCAGCAGCCGAGATTGCCATACACCCCGCGACATGACGGACTACGTCACCGACCGTCAGATTGATGATCTCGTCGATCTGCCTGTCCGCCAGGAAAGCCACGAAGTTCACCTGCTCGCCGTAGTGCTCGGTGAGTGCGGCGGCTAGCCGAACGAACTCGATGCTCTCCAGCTCAAGATCTGCATCGAAATAAGTGTCCATGCCAATGTGTAAACCCAGTACATAATCCTCGCCGATTATCTCCACGAGCATCAGGGTGACCTCGGCCAGAATCTGTTCCTCGTCAGGCATCATCTGTTTCCCCTCCCTCGGTCCAGGCCAGCGCGTAAGGCTCGGGCGCGGTACCCATGGCGGTCCGCACCCAGCGGGTTGGGCTATGTGTGTTGTCGCGCCTGCTGCGGACCAGCAGTCGGTCACCGTCGACCCGCTCCACCACGAACTGGTGCGCGCGGCCGCCGAGACCGGTTCCCTCGGCCTTGGCCACCGCTTCCTTCGCTGTCCAGAACTGGGTCAGCCGACCCGCCCGATCCGTCCGCGGATCCGGGCAGTGGCTGCACACCTCATCGAGTAGTGCACGCTCGCCCGCGGTCATGATCGCCGCTTCGGTAGCGGCGTCGCGGGCCTCGATCAACTCGATGTCCACGCCGGGCGAATCACCGCGATCGGGATGGTTGACGACGGCTGCGGCCAGCGGGCCGGAGTGGGCCAGCGACACCGCTGGCGGGGTGGCGAAAGGCCCGGTCACGAAGGGACGGCCCCGCTCGTCGTTCCCGACCGTGATCTCCACCGGGTACACCGGGCCGGCGCCGCCATCCCACAGCCACTGCCGGACCGCGTCCTTGACCGCGATCCGCCCTAGCAGGAAGTGCCGGGCGGCCCGTGGGTTTCGCCGGGAGTACTCAGCCCGCTCAGCCGCGCTGAGGTAGCGGCGCATGGCCAGTTCCTGCGAACCCAGATCCGGCCACCGGTCCCGGACCAGGAAGACCCCGCCGGGCCGGCGCTGCGCGATCCGGTTGCGCTCCGGGCAGGAGAACACTGGCCAGGTCACGTTATCGGTGCCGAACCGCCTGTCAGTCCACCTGTCGATGCGCGCCCATAGCCGCCCGCCCGCCCGCAGCTCCATGTCGGCGACCACCTTGCTGTCAGTAACCGAGCCGATCCGGACCACGCAAGACACCGGTTCGCCGGCACGTGGCTGCGGCCCATACCAGCGCACCGCCTCGACCGCCGCCGGGAATGCGAGCCGGTCCGTGCGCATCTGTTGCATGATCCAAAAACCGAGGAGCTGACCGGCGTTATCGAGTAGCGCGCCCGGTGTCGAGGAAGCCGTGAGCACCCCGCGGATGGCGTCGTCGCCGATCGGGCCCAGCTCGGCGACACCCTGAAAGCGAGGCCCGTGGAACATCCATCGGTCGCCGTAGAGGCCTGCGGCGGAAACCTCGCACGAGCGTTCACCGTACAGCGGCCGGTCGAGTTCAACCGGTGGCGCGGGGTAGCCATCGGCGAGCAGGACCGTGCCGTGCGCATAGCCGTCGATGACCACGGCGACGTTGCCATCGGCGCCCACCGTTGCGTCGATCGTCACTGTGACCGGTGGCTCGACCGCGAGAAAGCGCAGCGCCCGGACATCCTGGAAACCCACGACGGTGCGATCTGGAACGAGATCCCGCGCTGCCTGCGCCATCAGCTCCAGCGTGGTCGTCATCGGCACGACCGGGAAGCGGTCCGCGGCGTCGGGCCAGCCCGCCGGCTGCGGGAACAGGCAATGATCGGATAGGTACGGCATCGTGTGCAGCGACATCAGCCGGGTCGTCGTCGCCCTCGTGCGAGCAGCCGGCCGGGCGGGAGCGGCGGCCCAGGAATCGGTGACGATGCGGGCCGCTGCCGTGGCGTCGCGGAGTGCCGCATCGAACTCAGCCAGTACCGGGTTTCGGCGAGCCTGGACCGGCAGGGCAGGTGCGCTGAGGGTGCTGGTGAGCGCGGGGACGTCGGGTCCGAGCCGGATCAGTGGCGCCCCCAGCGCCAGCGCTACGGCGTGCCCGGTGAGCGCTGGACCACTCCCGACGGCAACGCTCGGTAGCCGGTCGAACCGGGGAGCCCAGCCCTCCACCCAGAGGGCGGCGGCGACCCGCCGGAGCTGGTCGAGACCGGAGCGACGGGCGGTATTGGCGGTGATCGCGAGATGTGGCAGCCCGGTGAGCGTGTCGGCGACGAATGCCGGCAGGCTGCCGGCGCCGACCTGGATGAAAGCTCGCGTCCCCGCCTCGTACAGCCGTTTGACCAACGGGCCGAAGCGGACTGGTTCGAGCAGGTGGCGGGAGACGAGGGCACGGATTGCGTCGGGTTGCTCGGGATAGGTGTCAATGGTGGTGGCGGACCAGACGGGAACGGAAGGTGGGTGTATCGGCAGGCGTGCGAAGGTGTCCAAAATCGGGCGTAAATAAGGTTCCAGCATCGGCGAGTGGAAGCCGGACCGGAACGGCAGCACCTGACCGGTCACGCCGCGTTCCTGTAGCCGAGCCAGCACGGAGACCACGGCGGCTTCGTCCCCGCAGATAATCGACTGGTGGGGGCAGTTGTCGTGGGAGACCACGATCCCGTCTACGCCACTGATCGCCTCGGCGGCGCGGACCGCTCCGCAGCCCAGGGCCGCGAACAGCACTCCGGGGACGCGCAGCGTCACCGGGTCGAACGACGTGAGGACATCCTCGACTGCTTTGCGCGGGTGGATGCCGGCGGAGCTCATGGCATTCCATTCGCCGATGCTGTGCCCGGCGACCAAGTCGGGTGCCACACCGATCTCCCGCAACGCCGCGTCGAGTAACCGGCCGACAGTCAGCACCCCGATCGCATGCTGGCCGAGACCAGTGTTGTCGCCCAGCCGTGGCCGGGCCAGCCGGAAGTGGTCGGCGACGTCGTCGGTGCGGGGGTGAAATTCCTGCTCCAACCCCGGGAAGACGAATGCCAGCCGGGCCGGCGTGGCGCTCGAGTGCAAGGGTGCGGTGGTGAACCAGATGTCGTCCCGGCCACGCCATGGTTTGCCCTGCATGACGACCCTGCGGGCCAGCATCAGCCGGCGTGGGCTGGGACCGACGATCGCCAACCGGCATGGCCCACCGGCCGGGGAGGCGCAGGTGTCGTCGCGGTCGAGCAGGGCGGCGTCTGGCAGGTCAAGTTGCCGGGCCAGCTCAGCCGGTGTGTTTGCCACCAGCATCAGGACCCGTTCGGGGCCGGCAGGCCGCTGTCTCGGGGAGTGCCGAGTCCGGGGTGGCTGCTCCAGAATGACGTGGGCGTTGATGCCGCCGAAGCCGAATGCGTCGACACCGGCCCGCGCGGGGGTCCCCGCGGGCCGTCCACGGCCGGGCCGCGGTGATGGGTGCGAAGCGGGTGTTGGCCAGGGCTGGGTGGGGGTCGTCACAGTGCAGGGTGGGCGGCAGCACGCCGTGATGCAGGGCGAGGGTGGCTTTGATCAGTCCGGCGATGCCGGCGGCTGGCATGGCGTGGCCGATCATCGATTTGACCGAGCCAATGCCGATGTCGTGCTCGCGCCGTTGGGCGGTCCGAAGACCTGAGTGAGTGAGGCCAGCTCGGTCTGGTCGCCGGCGGGGGTGGCGGTGCCGTGGGCTTCGAGCAGGCCAAGCGCACCGGGTTCGGTCGGGTCCAGGCCGGCGGCCTGCCAGGCCCGCGCGATGGCCCGTACCTGGCCTTGTGCGCGCGGGCTCATCAAGCTGCTCGCGCGGCCATCGCTGGCGACGCCGGTACCGCGGATGACCGCGTAGATCCGGTCCTCGGTGGCGTCGGCAAGGCGCTTGAGCACGACCATGCCGGTGCCTTCGCCGATCAGGATGCCGTCGGCGCCGCGGTGGAAGGGCCGGATCCGCTGGCTGGGGCTCAGCGCGCCGAGTTGGCTGAACACGCTCCACAGCGTGAGGTCGTGGCAGTGGTGCACCCCGCCGGCAAGCACCATGTCGCAGCGGCCGGCGGTCAACTCGCCGACCGCGTGGTCGATGGCGAGCAGCGATGAGGCGCAAGCAGCGTCGACGGTGTAGGCGGGGCCGGCCAGATCGAGCCGGTTGGCCACCCGGGAGGCGACCAGGTTGGGGACCAGGTCGATCGCGGCTTCCGGTCGTTCGGGGCCGAGCCGGGCTTGAAGGCGGTGCGGACCCGGTCCAGATCGGCGTCGGCGAGATCGGGGAGTAGCTCGTGCAAGGTGGTGACGAGCTGGTTCGCGGTACGGATCCGTTGGTCCAACCGGGCGAGCCCGGGCGTGAGGTAGCCACCCCGGCCGATGATCACACCGACCCGGGATCGGTCGCCGAGCTGGTCCTCCCCACCGGCGTCGGCGAGTGCCTCTGCGGTGACGTGCAGTGCCAGCAGCTGGTCGGGTTCGGTGCCGGAGACTGCGGCGGGCATGATCCCGTACCGGGTCGGATCGAACGTGGCTTGCTCGACGAACCCACCGCGACGGCAGTACACCCGGTCACCGCGCCGGGTGGTGGCAGCCTCGGGGTCGTAGTAGCAGGGATCCCAGCGGGAGGCGGGCACCTCGGCGATCGCATCGACGCCAGCCAGAATGTTGGACCAGTAAGTCGCCAAGTCCGGCGCGCCGGGAAACACCGCGGCCATCCCGACAATGGCCACCTCGACCGGCTCAGCCATCCTGCCCGACCTCGAACTCCCCATCCTGGTCGGCCTCAACGTGGAAGGCTGCTGGGTCGGCGCACATGTACACCACCTGGGACTCGGTACCCCGGGCCAACTCGGCGAGCAAACAGGCGACACCGTCGTCGGGCTCGATCAGTCCGATGCCTCGCCTGGCGTACTCCCGCGCAAGCTCGGCGGAGACCATGCCGGTCCCCGCACCGGATACAGCCCACGGGCCCCAGTCGAGCGCGACCACCCGGCCGCGGGTCCGCGGCGCCCAGATCCGCGCCAACGTGTCGAGCGCGTCATTAGCAGCCGAGTAGTCGGCCTGCCCACAGTTGCCGAATACCCCGGACACGCTCCCGAACAACACCAGGAATCCGAGCTCCGCCCGAGCCGCCGCAGCCAGCGCCCGCGCGCCGTCGACCTTGGTCTCCCACACCCGGGCGAAGTCCTCGGTTGTCTTGTCGGCCAGCAACCGGTCAGCGAGCACGCCCGCACCGTGCACGATCCCATCGAGCCGCCCATGCCGCCGGTACACCCCATCCACCAGCGCCATGACTGACGCCGGATCCCGGACATCGACTGCGGAGTAGCGAACCGAGGCGGCCAGTTCGCCCAGCGCGGCCAGCGTCGCGCGGATCTCCCGCTCGGCAAGGATTCGGCTTGCCGCTGCCTCGATCTCGGCCGGCGTGCCCTTGCTGGCCTGGGCCAGCACCCGCCGCAACGCGACTCGGTCCGCCGCCGCCGCGGTCATCGGCTTCTCATCCGCGTCAGGTACGGGAGTCCGGCCGACCAACTCCAGGTGACACCCGCTGGTCCGGGCGAGGCCGAGCGCGACCCGGGCGGTGATGCCGCGAGCACCACCGGTGAGCAGTACCACCGATTCGGACCCCAGCCCGGGCCTTCGGCCGGCGCGCTCGGTCTCCAGCGGTGCGGCCGGCAGACCCGCAAGGTGACCGGCGCTCCCTGGCTGCGATATCCCACCGAGACGGGCGCATCGCGTGGTGAGCAGTTCGGTGAGCAGGTGCCGGTGAGCCAGGCGGACCGGTTCCTCCTTCGGTGTCCACATCGACGACCCGGCGAACGCGATCCGGAAATTCGCGGGCGATGGTGTCGAACCAGGCCGCCCAGCCCGATTCCGGCGACGCCATCATGCCGTGTGCGCCCGGGCCGAACCGGCCGCCCGAACCGGGGTGATGACCGGTCAGCTGGCTTACTCCATCGCCGAACAGCGTCGCGCAGCGTGGTGAACCCATCCGGCAGCACCGCGCGTCCCGACGCCGCGATCCAGCGCGGCGAGATAGATGAGAGCGTCGGTTCTGGTCATCTGCGCGATCTGGTCGGGACCCAGGAGGCGAACCTCGGCGCCGCGTTGTTCCAGCAGCACGGCCAATTCCAGCGCAATGCCTAGCCCGTCCCCGACGATGGCGATTCGCCGTCCGGTCAGGGACACATCGAGCGGCGTGGCCGCCGCTGGCAACGAGGTGGTCTCGACCAGGTAGCGCCGCGCCCGTTGAGCTGTGCCGGCTGGAACGCGTGCTGGGGTGAACTGTGCTGGGGTGAACCGTGCTGACCTGGGCTGCATGGCCGGTGACCGCGTGCCGGTCCGTTGAGATCCAGTCGATGATGCCGCGCAGTGTGCGAAGCCGGGTCAGCTCGTCGGATACCGAGTCATCCAGCGTGGTCGCCGGTGCGGGCCAACCCGAGCTGGTCGGTGAGCAGACCGACCAGCTCGGTGCGCTTGATCGAGTCGATGGAGAGGTCCGCCTCCAGGTCCAGGTCGGGCCCGAGCATGTCGGCCGGGTAGCCGGTGCGGGCGCTCACCAGGGACCGCACGGTCGCAGCACCGATTCGGGCGGTCAGTCAGCTGGCTCGCGATCTGGGCCGGGGCGGCTCGGGCTTCGCACAGCGGGGACCGGTCGTCGCACCGTGGCAGCCGGCGCGGACGGGCATGCGGGGCGCTGGGGCGGGGGTACGGGCTGGGGTGACGCCGAGGTAGCCGAGCACCACGTCGCGCTGGGCGGCGACCAGGTCTCTGGTGCTGCGCAGGAACTCGGCAGACAGCTGGTCCGACTGGCTCTCGGTCGCGGGACTGACGCCGTTGGCCGGGGCACCGTTGGCCAGCTGTCGACCCGAGGTGGCGGGGTGCAGGCCGCCCGGGAGGGGGTGGCCGTCGGCGGTACGGACCAGGTGGCCGTTGACCGTCCAGCCGGGCCGGCGGGGAGTGCCGGCGACACCGCGCGCGTCCCGCCCGCGCGAACAGGCGGCCGGATCGACCGGTGACCCCGGCACGGACCAGCTCGGCCAGCGCGCTCAGCAGCCGACGCAGGCCGTTCTCGCCGGGGACGTCGCTGGCGACCGCGGTGTGCGGCCGGTCGCCGAGGATCGGGCCGACCAGGTGGGTCAGCACCCGGCCCGGGCCGGCCTCGACGAAGACCTGGCCCCGGCGGCGTACATGGCCTCGATCTGCTCGGCGAACCGGACCGGCTCGGCGACCTGCGCGGCCAGGATCTGCCGCACGGCGTCGGGTTCGGTCGGGGTACGGCGACGGCGGTGGTGTTGGCGAGACCGGGAACGCGGGGCGCTCGGATGCGCGCGGCGGTCCAGTTCGGCCGCGAGCGCTCGGCGGCCCCGGCGACCAGCGGGCTGTGGAACGCGCAGGCGACCGGGATCCGGCGGCCCGACACGCCGCGGGCGGCGAGCGGTTCGAGTCGCGGCCTCGACCGCTGCCGTGGGCCCGGAGATCACGGTCTGATCCGGGGCGTTGTGGTTGGCCAGGACCACGCCGGCCTGGCCGTGGCCGCGCCGTGCAGGCGCTCGGACCTGTTCGACGGTCGTGCGCTGACCGCCGCCATCGCGCCGGGATCATCCCCGGCGGCGGCGAGGATGGCGTGCGCCCGGGCCTCGCTGAGCTCCAGCAGGTCGTCCTGGTTCGATGGCACCGGCGGCAGCAAGCGCGAGGAGTTCGCCGTAGCTGTGCCCGGCGAGCCATGGCCGGGTGGACGCCGAGCACGGTGAGCAGCGGTACATGGCCAGGCCGGCGAGGCCGAGCGCGGGCTGGGCCACGCGGGTGTCGGTGATGGCGGCCGGCGCCGCGGTCGGTCGTGGTGAACGCGGCGGGCGGGAACATCGCGTCGGCCCACCGCCCGCCGAGCCCAGGGGAGCAGGCTGCAGCCGGGGAAACGCGATGAACAGGTCGGCGAGCATGCCCGGCCGCTGGCTGCCCTGCCCGGGGAACAGGAACGCGACTGCCCAGCGGTTGCACGCCTGTCTCGGGGCGAGGAATGCCATGCCGTCGACTGCGCCCGCCGGGCGCGATCAGCTTGGCTGCGAGGTCGTCCAGGTCGTCGGCGACGAGCGCGGCCCGGACCGGGCCGGGCCGGTGCCGCCATCGTGGCGGCAGCGTCCCGCAGCCGCCAGGGGCGGCCCGCGGCGTCGTTGGCCGCGAGCAGCCGGCCAGGCGGTATCGGCGACCGCCGCGGCCGGGTCTGCACCGCGGAACAGGAAGAGCTCGGCGGGCCATTCGTGCAGGCCGTGTCGCGGTTCGGGTGCCCCGTCGTACCGGCGAGCACGGCGTGGAAGTTCGTGCCGCCGAACCCGAACGCGCTCACTCCGGCGACCGTCGCGTAGCGGACGGCCCAGGGTCGCCGGCGAGATCGAACGTGAACGGGCTGCGTCTCGCGGCTCCCAGTAGCGGGTTCGGGTCCGTCAGGTGGCGCGGTCGGCGGGCGGACCCCGGCGTGCAGGGCGCAGGCCGCCTTGATCAGCCCGGCCAGACCGGCAGCGCACTTGGTGTGCCCGATCTGGGACTTCACCGAACCGAGCGCGCAGCTGCCGGGCGGCGGCCGGCCTCGGTGAACATGGCGGTGAGGGTGGCCAGCTCGGTGCGGTCCCCGACGACGGTGCCCGTGCCGTGCGCCTCGACCAGGCCGACCTCGGCCGGGGAGACCCCGGCCATCGCGTAGGCGCGGTCCAGCGCCCGCCGCTGGCCTTCGGGGCGAGGAGCGGTCAGCCCCAGCGAGCGGCCGTCGCTGGACCGCGCCGACGCCCTTGATCACCGCGTAGACCCGGTCGCCGTCGCGCTCGGCGTCGGCCAGCCGCTTGAGCACCACGCACGCCACGCCCTCGCCGAGGGCGATGCCGTCGGCGGCGGCGTCGAACGGGCGCACCGGCCGGTCGGCGACAGGGCGTGCACCGAGGCGAACATCAGGTAGTCGTGGATGCCGTTGTGCATGTCGGCCCCGCCGCACAGCACCACGTCGCTGGTGCCGGCGGCCAGTTCCTTGCAGGCCAGGTCGAGCGCGGCCAGCGTGGAGGCGCAGGCCGCGTCCACGGTGTAGTTCGCGCCGCCCAGGTCGAGCCGGTTGGCGATCCGGCCCGCGATCACGTTGCCAGCACCCCGGGGAAGGAGTCCTCGGTCAGCCGGGCAGCTACTCGTCGAGTGCTCCGGGAAGCTGTCCCGGGTAGCCGGGGAGCAGCGAGCCGCAGCCCGTAGGCCGCCGACAGGTCGCTGCCCGCCTCCGCGCCGAAGATCACCGACGCGCGTTCCCGATCGAAGGCCCGGTCCGCGTAACCCGCGTCCGCCAGCGCGCGCGCCGCGACCTCCAGCGCCAGCAGCTGGGCGGGCTCGATGCTGGCTAGCGCCGACGGCGGGATGCCGTAGGCCGAGCGCGTCGAACGGGATCCGGCAGGAACCCGCCCCAGGCTGCGCCGTTTCGGTGTACACCGCGGGTCCCAGCGCTCCGGCGGCACGTCGGTGCACCGCGTCGATGCCCGCCACGACGTTGGCCCAGTAGCCGGCCAGGTCCGTCCGCGCCGGGGAAGACGCAGGCCATCCCGACGATCGCCACGTCCAGCGGCCGGGTCTTCGTCGCCGGGCCGGCTCGTCCGCGGGGCCGGCTCAGCCAGCTCGGCGACCCGCGCGGCGAGGAAGGCGGCCGCGCCGCCGGTGACCTGCGCGTGCAGCGCGGCGATCGTGTGGTGAGCTGCGACCGTAGCGTGGCCACCTGGCCGAGCATGATACATGCCGTCGGCTGCGCTGTGGCTCTCGTCCACCGCGACGAGCGAGTCGCCGTCGCGGCGCAGCCCCTTGGCGGCGATGCGCAGCCGGCCCAGGTTGAGCTGCTCGAGCTCGGCCCACGCCTCCTGCTGCGCGGCACACCTGCGGCCAGGCTGCGCCTTGGCCTCGGCGAACGTGCGTGACGTAGGGCGTGTCGGCGCAGCGGATCGGCGTGGCCAGGGGAGGTTTCCAGCAGCGCGGTGCGCCGCACAGTCCAGTGCGGCCCGCTGGTACCCGGGCAGGATCGCGCCGCAGCGCACGGCCTCCTCGGTGAACAGGTAGGCGGTGCCCATCAGCACGCCGACCTGGGCGCCGCGCTGCGCCAGCGGCGCGGCCATCGCCGCTACCATGGCGGCCGAGCGCTCGTCGTGCATACCGCCGGCGAACAGCACCCGCAACTCCCGGCGCAGTGCGCGTCGTCGTAGCTCGAGCAGCCGCTGGATCTGCGCCTCCCACAACGGGAAGCTGCCCCGCGGCCCGATATGCCCGCCGCACTCCGCGCCCTCGAACACGAACCGGCGGGCCCCGTCGGCCAGGAACTGGTCCAGCAGGCCCGGCGAGGGCACGTGCAGGAAGGTCTCGATCCCGGCTTCCTGCAGCGGCGCGGCCTGCGACGGGCGGCCCCCGGCGATCAGCGCGTAGGGCGGCCGCGCCTCGCGGATCGCCGCCAGCTGCGCCTCCCGGACTGCTCCGGGGGCGAACCCGAGGATGCCCACGCCCCACGGCCGGTCCGCCGAGCAGCTGCCGCGGTCTCGGCCAGCAGCGCCGGGTCTGCCCGCCGGGCATCAGCGCCAGCGCGAGGAACGGGAGCCCGCCCGCGCGCGCCACGGCGGCGGCGAACTCCGGCCCGGTCGCTGACCCGGGTCATCGGACCCTGCACCGGGAGCGGCCGTGGGCCGCGGCCGCGCGATCGGCGCCGCCAGCTGATCGGTGACTCGCGGCGCCGACCGCCTGGACCACGCCGCCCGCGGTCTTGAACCGGGCGCCAGCGGGGCCGCGAACGCCCCGTCCTGCCCAACGGGCAGCGCGCGCAGGATCCCGTGCGCCGAGCCGGGCCGCGACCGGGTCCGGTTCGACCGCGGGCAGGTCCGGACGCGCGTAGACCCGGTAACCGCCGACTACCCCGGTTTCGCTGCCGTCCATGGCCGCGATCGCGGCGGCCACCTCCCCCGGCAAACCGGCCTCGGTCACCAGCGCCAGCTGCGCGTCGATCACCACCCCGGCCGCGCCGCCGGCGACCGCCGCGGCCGCGGTGTGCGGCCCGATGCCGCCTGCCGCCCACACCGGGACGCGTGATCGCGGGTCCGCCAGCAGTTGTGCAGCAGCACGAAGGTGGTCGTGGTACCGACCCGGCCGCCTGCCTCGGCGCCCTTGGCGATCAATCCGTACGCCCCCGCCCGGACCGCTGCCCGGGCCTCCGCAAGTGAAACGACTTCGACCCACGTCCGCCGCCCAGACGCGAACGGCCACAGTGAACTGGGTCCAAGCACAACCAGATCAACCTGCTCCGGGAGGTCGATCGGCCGCAGGGGACACTCGGCCGGCACCCGGACCCCGAACGCGCCTCCCCACCATCGGCACACGTCGGCGAGGGCGGACCGGGCCCGTCCCGCGTCCCGGCCCAGGTTGAGGACGCCCACCGCGCCAGCGTGCGCGAGCGCTACGGCGAGAGCTGCGTTGGGCTCCTCGAAAGGGGTGATCCCCACTACCAGCTCTTGGTTGTGCATGGTCATCCTCGGCCCTCTTCTCCCGTACCCGGGCTAGCCCGGTGGTCGCTCCATGCCCTGGTCCGGGGTCCTGACCTGACCCCCGGCGTGGCTCTAGTCGATGTGCACAGCTGGAGTGACCAACCGGCAAGGTTGCGTGGTGGTCGGCAACGCACGCTGCCCACGAAGGTGGCGAATGCGGTGGTTGCGCTCTACGGCGCAGCTCCGTTAGCAATAGCCAACCTTGATCTGGTGATCGGTGGAGCTCCCACCACGACGTCGAGCACGGCTAGGCCCCCCTGCCTTATCGCACCCCGCTACGGAGCCCTCATTCAGGGCTACCGACTCTGCCGATAGTAACACTAGGTGATACCTACGGCGCAAGCAACGCCAAATATGCTCAGATGGTGCACGTTACTGACTGGAATGGCGTATTAATACTTACTCTCTGGATCGGTACTACCTAGCCTCGATCTTTCATCCCGATCGTATGGTGATCTTTGATTTCACTGGTTGATCTTGTGTGCGGTTTTTCGGATGGTGGGCAGGGGTGAGTCCCGGTCCTGCGGTGGTGGCCGGCGCTCCGGGTCCTGTCGGGGGTTAGGTGTTGCGGGTCAGGGCGTGAGGGCGGCCAGGCGGGCGTGGGCGGTGGTGATCTCGCGGGCCCAGGGCCAGGTGTCGGGAATCTTCAGGACAGTGCGTCGTGCGGTGCGGACCAGTCGGCCGGCGACGCTGAGGATGCGCAGCCGCAACCGTTTGGGTTCATAGCGGGCGGCCGCGCCGGTCAAAGCGAGGCGTTGGGCCCAGGCGAGCAAGTCGGCGGCCAGGGCGGTGATCGCCAGCCAGATCCGATTCTGATTCAGGTCATGGAAGGGCAGGTTGCGTAGTCCGGTGTCTTTGGCGTTGCGGATGCGGTCCTCGACGCGGGCGTGACGGCGGTGGCGCAGTTCCAGATCGGGCAGTTGCCCACCGGGGGTGTTGGTGAGCATGCCGACGATCCGGTGACCGTCGACGTCGGTGATCCGCAATTGCGCACCGGGGTGCGGGCGTTCCCGGCGCAGGATCAGCCGGGTACCCGCCGGCCAACTTGCGAGGTCGACCAGTCCGGTGGCCTCGGCGACCCACGCACCGTCGCGGGGTTCGATGATCGGACCCCACTGGCCGGCACGTGGCTTGGCTACCTGGTAGGCGGGTGTCCAGGCCTGCTCGGGGAGCTGGGCCAAGACCCAGTGGATGTCGAACTGGTGCAGGTAGGCGCCCACCGAGAACTCCACACCCATCGCCGCCAGGTGATGGGTGAACGTGTGCGTGGCACCGGCGGCGTCGGTGCGCACCAACACCGGGCGCCGACCCTGCTCATTCGGCGTGCACCACGGCGCCGGGAGCTGCGCCAGCGCGGCATCGAAGACCTCGATGTGATCGGCTGCGGTGTTGGAGCCTGCGTTGCCCGGACGCAGCAGCGCGGCCACCGGCTCCCCGGTGCCCCCATCACCGTGATCGGCATAAGCCAGCAAGGGATGGAACCCGAACCCGCGTTTATAGGTCGGCGCGGCGGCCTCCTTCTCCGAATGCGCGGTGACCAGGGTGGCATCCAAATCGATCACCACGCGCCCGTCGGCGATCGGTGCGCCCGCCCAGCCCCACACCCGCTCCCGGGCCGTGGCTCGGGCCCCAGCGATCGCGCCCAGCGCGGCATCGACATCCCCGGCCAGTGTGGCGACCAGGCGTGACACTGTCGGATCCGAGGCCACCAACCCGAACACCCCAGGCTGGGCCCGCAGCACCCCGATATCGGCGGCGCAGTCCCCGCCCAGCGCGACCGCAACGGCCAGATCCAGCACGATCTTCCCCGGATCGTGGATCGCCCACGGCCCCCGCCAGGGCCTCAGCCGAGTCGACAACTCCCCGCACAGCCCGGCGGCGCGAGCCGTCGCCACCAGCAGTGACCCACCTGCATGCGACACCAACGACTCACCGAAGGTGATCACTGACAACCACGGACGACGTTGTTTATCCTTCACCTGCGAAGTGCCTCTCTATCCGGCCGGACCGAGCCTTGAGAACTCCGATCCAACCGGGCTGAGCAGGCACTTTCGCGCATCTAGCCCCGGCGCGTCGCCCACATGATCATTTACCGTGAAAGCCCGAGGCTAGGTGATCCGGCGGCCGCCGCCAAGCCTCGTCTCGGGCGGCTCGCGCCTGACGCCGAGTGCGGTCCGCTCGACACGCGCTGGCGGCCGGGTCCACCGACCCCGCGATGCCCGCCGCCCGGCAGGGTCCGCCATGGTCAGGGCAACCGCGCAGCGTCTCGGGGGTCCACCGGTGACGCACCCGGAAGCGCAGAGTAGCCAAAGGCAACCTAGAGTACTGTCCGTGACGGCCAAGCCTGGTGACCTCTCAGTGACGGCGCTCTACAGGTGTGGGTATGGGGTGGGCTATCACACGCGCATCTGTTCGCAAACCAGGATGCCAAACGCACGTTCGACGCGACAAACGCTGTGTTAGCGGCATTGCGGATGTTCAATCGCAAGCTCGCGCCGCTGCGCCATTCGCTGCTCCATCGCCACACGATGATCGATCACCTCCTGTGTGCGTCGGGCGATAGAGACGTCATTGAGCTGGCGGCGGGATTTTCTCGACGAGGCGCCGCGGCAAGTAGTGATGCGCACGTCACCTATACGGAGCTCGACTTGCCGACCGTCGTCGATCGCAAGCGTGAGCTCCTCCAGCGCACTGACGAGGGTCGCGCGGTGCTCGCGCGGCCGGGATTTCGCCTCGTCGGGGGTGACGTCGAGACCGTGGCCCTTGAACCGTTCGTGCGCCGCGGCGAGCCGGTGTTCGTGATCGCGGAAGGCCTGATGATGTACCTCACTGCCGACGCTCGCCGCCGCCTGTCCACGAAGGTGAGGCAGCTTGCGGCAATTACCGGAGACGTCCGATTCGTCTTCGACCTGACACCGACGAACGAGGAGACCGCGTCGGGCATCGGTGCGCGCATGGTTGACGCGGCGATGAAGAGGTCTACGGGTGGGCGAAGCTTCGAGCGCGACGCGGGGACCCGCGACGACATCGTGCGGGGACTTCGTGAGGCGGGCTTCGAGGATATCGAAGCCGTCGTGCCGAGCGATATCGCGCACGCGTGGAACCTGCCGGAGCCCGATCGGCGAACGCAGGTAGTGCTGTTCGTCTCTCACGCGTCTTCGCTTGCTGACGAGCACCACCTCGTAGACAGCGGCCATCCGGCACACTGACCGTCTGCGTGTCCACCATGATGGTGATAGTCGAGGGCAGCTACCGAAGGGAGTCCCACTGCGTCGGGTCGAGGATTAGATCGGCGCGGGCCGCGGTGGGCGCGACCAAACGGGCGTTGTTCTCGTCGCTGCCCGTGGTGCGCTCGGCTGCCTGTTCCTCGGTGCGGCCGTAGCGGCGGTGGCGGGCGATAAGCCAGCCGCGGCGGATCCGCTCGTCGGGCGCCAGATACCACACCTCGTCCAGCAGCCCACGGACTGCCGACCATGGAGCAGCGTCGAGCAGCAGGTAGTTGCCCTCGGTGAGAACGAGGGGCAGACCAGGCGGCACCGGTACCGCACCCGCGATGGGCTCCTCGATCGCGCGCCGGAACTCCGGGGCGTACACGGTGCTGGCATCGGGGTTGCGCAGCCGGCGCAGCAGCGCGATATAGCCGGCCGCGTCGAACGTCTCGGGAGCTCCCTTGCGATCGGTGAAACCCAGCCGCTGCAACTCCGCCTGCGCCAGGTGGTAACCGTCCATCCCCACCAGTACCGCGGCGCCGTCCAGCGCATCGACCAGCCGCCGCGCCACCGTGGACTTGCCTGCCCCCGGCGCCCCGGTGATGCCCAGGATTCGCCGCTGGCCGCCGCCGGCGAGTGCCTGGGCGCGGGCGAGCAGATCGAGCCACCGCACCGGCTCGGGAAGGTCAGTGCGCGATGAAGTCGATGAGTCCTCTCGCGCCCTGGCGGAGCAGGTCGGCACCGACGAAGTAACCCAGGGCCGCGGGATCATCGGCCACACCCCAGTGATGAGAGTCGAGCCACTGGCTGCCATCGAGGCTGAACACCTTGGCGCGCAAGGAAAGCTTGCCATTGGGCTCGGTGCTGGCGTAGCCCGCGATGGGGGAGTTGCAGTGGCCCTGCAGGGCGTGCAGCATGGCCCGCTCGGCGGTGGCGTGGCGGTGGGCCTCCGCGTCGTCGAGTCGAGCGGTCAATGCGCAGATGCTGGTATCGGTGCTGCGGCACTGCAATGCGATGACGCCCGCACCGATCGCTGGACACATCGTCTGTAGCGGCAGGATCTCGGTGATCCGGTCAGCTTCGTTCACCCGGTGCAGGCCGGCTACCGCGGCGACGATCGCGTCGAAGTGGCCCGCGTCGAGGCGCATCAGGCGAGTGTTGACATTGCCCCGCAACGGTTTGATCTCCACGTGCGGGTAATGCAGTCGAAGCTGGGCGGCGCGGCGCACGGCGCTGGTACCGACGACCGCGCCGGCGGGCAGCTCGGCGACTCGGGCGCCGGTACGGGAGATCACCGCGTCGCGGATGTCCTCCCGCGGCAGGAAGGCAGCGAAAGTCAGCCCTGCAGGTACGGGAACGTCGGCGGGGATGTCTTTGAGGCAGTGCACCGCCAGATCGACCGAGCCCTCGAGCAGATTGCGGTCGATCTCGCGGACGAATGCGCCCTTACCGCCGAGCTTCGCGAGGTCGCCCATCCACTGGTCGCCACTGGTCGTGATCTTGACCAGCTCAGTGCTGACGGAGGAGTCCAGCGCTTCCACAGCGGTGGCGACCTGCTCGGCTTGGTGCACGGCCATCGGGCTGGAGCGGGTGCCGATTCGTACATGCGGCATACCAGCACCTTAACGCAGTCGACCTCCCACAGTGTGGACCAGGCCCCCGACTCTGGCCGCGCTTGCACGACCCGGTGTCGAGACGTCCAGACCGACCGGATGCGTCCTGACCGTGACGGCTCACCGCCCGCGCCGGCGAACCTCGCGATCGCGACGCACCGGGAGGCTGCCAGGATGGAATCCCGCCACCCGGCGGGACGACGAGGAGGATGAACGACGTGAGCGAGCTGACCCGTCCCGATGTGACCGTGCCCGAGGGTCCGGCGCCGTCCGACTTGGTGATCGAGGATCAGGTGGTCGGCGACGGCCCCGAGGCCATCGTCGGCTCGCAGATCAGGGCGCACTACATCGGCGTCTCACACGCCACCGGAAAGCAGTTCGACGCATCCTGGGATCGGGGCTCCCCGCTGGAGTTCCGCCTCGGCACCGGACGGGTGATCAAGGGCTGGGATGATGGGATCGTGGGTATGCGGGTAGGCGGACGTCGACGGCTCACCATCCCGCCGCACCTAGCATATGGCGACCGTGGCGCGGGTGCCGCGATCAAGCCCGGCGAGACCCTCGTTTTCGTCGTGGACCTGGTCACCGTCCGCTAGATGAGTGATTCCGTGAAGTTGGTGTTAGTGGTCGTAGGCGGTCAGTGAGCGTTTGCTGGTGACGCCGGTGGTCCAGTTGTGCCAAATCCCGGCGGCCATGGCCAGTAGGCGCTGTGCGACGCGGGTGAACACTCCGGCGGGAGTCCGGCCGCCGTGGTCTTCGAGGTCGAGCTGGCTTTTGAGGGTCTGGTTGACCGATTCGATCCACTGGCGCACGCCACCGAGGTTGCCGTTGCGGTAGGTCTCGTCTTTGCGGTCGGGGCGCAGCAGACGCAGTCCCATCGCGTCGGTGAGTTGTTTGAATCCTTTGCCGGCGAAGCCCTTGTCGGCCAGCAGGATCTGCCCGGTGCGGACGAGGTGGTGGTTGTGTTGCAGCATGGCGGCCACCACCTCGCGTTCTCCGATCTTGGGGTTGGCCAGGCACCACATGATCGGCATTCCATCGCCGGTGCAGACCAGGTAGAGCTTCAGGCCCCAGTACCAGCGGGAGTGCGAGGCGCAGTAGCCATAGCCGGCGTGCCCGGCCAGGTCCGAGCGTTTCACTGTCTCGCGTGACATGCCGCAGGGAACCGGGGTGGCGTCGGTCATCCACAGGTCGTCGAACCAGGACGGGCAGCACGAGGCCAGGGTGAGGATCGCCTTGCACAGCAACGGTTGGGCGTTTTTCAACCGCTTGTGGTAGCCCGACTGATCCGGCAGGTAGGGGAACATCGCACGCCACTGGGGGCTGCTGCGAAGATGCCGGATCCAGCGACGTTCGCAGTGATAGCCCTGCAGCATCTGGGCCACCGCCAAGGTGATCAGTTCACTGTCGGAGAGCAGGGGTGCCCGGCCACGACCGACGCGCGCCGCAGCCACGTGATCGTCGATCAACACGTAGAGTGCGGTCAGGAGGGTGTTCAGTTCTTTGGTCACACATTGATCTTGAACGCCCTCCGTCCACGTCCGCGGTAGCGACGCGCCCTCACACGATCTTCACGGAATCAAACATCTAGGCCCCGACCGGTGCGGGCAGCTACGAGATGGCCTAAGAGCTGTCCGTGGTCAGACCCAGCAGCTTCACTGAGCGTTCGCGCATGTCGACCTTGCGGATCTTTCCGGTGACGGTCATGGGAAACTCCTCCACGACGTGCACGTATCGGGGGATCTTGTAGTGCGCGAGCTGGCCGGCTGCGTAGTCCCGCAGTGCTTCAGCGGTGAGCTCGGGTGCACCCGGTCGCAGCCGCACCCAGGCGCACAGCTCCTCGCCGTAGCGCGCGTCGGGTACCCCGATCACCTGCGCATCCAGGATGTCCGGGTGGGTGTAGAGGAATTCCTCGATCTCCCGCGGGTAGACGTTCTCGCCGCCGCGGATGACCATGTCCTTGATCCGCCCGGTGATGGTGAGGTAGCCCTCGGAGTCCATCACCGCGATGTCGCCGGTGTGCATCCAGCCGGCCTGGTCGATCACCTCGGCGGTCTGATCCGGCTGCTCCCAGTAGCCGAGCATGACCGAGTATCCACGGGTGCAGAGCTCACCCGGGGTCCCGCGCGGCACAGTCAGGCCGGTGTCCGGGTCGACGATCTTCACCTCGAGGTGCGGATGTACCCGGCCGACTGTGGACACCCGCCGGTCCAGCGTGTCGTCCGCCCGCGTTTGGGTGGATACCGGGGAGGTCTCGGTCATTCCATAGCAGATGGTCACCTCGGTCATGCCCATCCGCTCGACGACCTGCTTCATCACCTCCACCGGGCACGGCGAGCCCGCCATGATCCCGGTCCGCAGCGACGACAAATCGTGGGAATCGAAGCCGGCGTCAGCCAGCATGGCGATGAACATTGTGGGCACCCCGTATAACGAGGTGCACCGCTGCTGCGCGACCGCGCGCAGGGTCGCCGCCGGCTCGAATGACGGCGCCGGGTACACCAGGCAGGCGCCGTGCGACGTGGCGGCGAGGTTGCCCATCACCATGCCGAAACAGTGGTAGAGCGGCACCGGCACGCAGACCCGGTCGGCTTCGGTGTAGCCGCACAGCTCACCGACGAAGTAGCCGTTGTTGAGGATGTTGTGATGCGACAGCGTGGCGCCCTTGGGGGAGCCAGTGGTGCCCGAGGTGTACTGGATGTTGATCGCGTCGTCTGGGGACAGTGCTGCCTGCGCGTCGGCGAGCAGCGAGGTAACCCCGTCGCGCACCGGTAGCTCATGCCACTGGGTCGAACCGATCAGCACGACCGTTTCCAGGGCGGGGCAGTGAGGGCCCACCTCAGAAATCATCCCGGCGTAGTCGGCAGTGCTGAATGACTTTGCCGCGACCAGCAGCCGGATCCCGGCCGCCTTCAGGACGTATTCCAATTCGCGGCTGCGGTATGCGGGGTTGACGGTGACCAGGATTGCGCCGATCTTCGCGGTGGCGTACTGGGTGAGCAGCCACTCCGGGCAGTTCGGCGCCCAGATGCCGACCCGGTCGCCCTTACCGATCCCGGCGGCCAGCAGCCCCTGCGCCAGGGAGTCAACATCAGCGCGCAACTGTGCGTAGCTCCAGCGGCGACCGCTCGGACAATCGACCAACGCCGCACGGTCGCCGTGCCGGCCGACTATGCGGTCGAAGTTGTCTCCGATGGTGTCGCCCAACAGCGGAACCTGAGAAATCCCCGAGACATACGACAGCGGCGTAGACACCACGGTCACGACGGCCTCCTCCGCTCCCTGGTAGGTGAACGAAGTATGGCGGAGCGGTGGCTTTCAGCCCCAGCGCCAGTGGATCGAGAACGGCGCACGGTCCGTTTACCGATCGAGAACGATGCGGCCGCCGCGGCCTCGGGATACGCAGATCGTCATGGTGTCGGCGCGCTCGCGGTCAGTCAGAATCCGATCGCGGTGGTCGACCGCACCGGAAATCACCCCAGTTCGGCAGGTTCCGCAGAAGCCTTGCTGGCACGAGTAGGCGACGTCGGGTATCGCCTCACGGATGACCTCCAGCGCTGTGCGATCGGCGGGCACCGTGAGCAGGCGGTCGCTACGCTGCAGCGCGATCTCGAAAGGTACGCCGTCCAGAATGGGCGGCCTGGTGAACCGCTCGAACTGCGCCGCTGCCGCTGCGCTCGTCGCGAGATCCCGACGAACACCGGCGATCATGGCTGCTGGGGCGCAGCAGTACACGGTGGCGCCGGCCGGTGCGTACACCAGCAGCTCTGCACCGGAGCTGGGAAAGCCGTACTCATCGTAGGGGCGAACCCGCACGCGGGTCGGGTCCAGCGCAGTGAGCTCGTCAAGGAACGGCATCGACGCCCGCGAACGCCCCGTATACACGAGCTGCCACGGCGCCCCACTGGCCGCTGCCTGCTTGACCATCGGCAGGATCGGGGTGATGCCGATCCCGCCCGCGATGAACAGGTATCCGGGCGCGGCCACATACGGGAAGGTGTTGCGCGGGCCGCGGACGGTCAGCGTGCTGCCGACGCCGACCGCGTCGTGCAGCTCGTGCGAGCCGCCGCCATCGGTGATCCGTCGCACCGCGATCCGGTAGGAGTTGCGGTCGGCTGGGTCGCCGCACAACGAGTACTGGCGACACCGTCCGGAAGGAAGCAGCACGTCGACGTGGCTGCCCGGTTGCCAGCGGGGCAACGCGGAACCGTCGGCGGCGGCCAGTCGCACGCTGCGGACGCCCTGCGCCTCGACGCAGACTTCCTTGACCACGAGGCTCAGGTCGCGCTCGACCCGGCGGGTCGGTGGGCGCCGCGAGAAAGCGGCGGTGAGCCAGTCGTAGAAGGTGATGAGTGCGCCCAGTACTCGGAACATCCGATCGGGACGCGCGCGGCCCCGCAAGTCCGGTGGGACGGCCCACTCGGTGACCACGTCACGCCTCCGCCGCGAGAGCCGCCGGCGACGTCGCGAGGTAGGCGACGGCCTGGCTGGTGGAGAACTCCTTCGACGGGTGGTAGGAAGGCCGGGCATAGTTGAGCGTGGTCCCGATCAGCTGACGCACTGTGGGCAGCAGGCGTCGGTGGGCGGCCCAGAAGTAGCGCACCCAGCGCGGTTTGACCCGGCCGCCCAGCTCCGGGTCGACGCGCATCAGGAAAGCCACCCCCCGGATCCACAACCATGCCATGATCGGCCCTGTGACCAGCATGGCGCGCACGCGCCGCTGCCACCGGCCATCGAGGTGGGTGAACAGATCGAAGGCCACCGCACGATGTTCGACCTCCTCCGCGCCGTGCCAGCGCAGCAGATCCATCATGGTGGCGTCCGCCCCGGCGGCATCCAGCGCGCTCGCATTGAGCGCCCAGTTCCCCAGCATGGCGGTGATGTGCTCGATCGCCGCGATGATCGCTAATCGCTCGACCAGCCACTCTTCGCGATGTTTGGGTGACGAATTCAGATCCCGATCGCCGAGCGCTTTGCGGAACATCCAGTCGACCTGCTGGACGTAGGGATCGGTGTCCACGCCCTGAGCTTTCCAGTGATCCAGAACGCTCTGGTGGGAACGGGCGTGAATGGCCTCCTGGCCGATGAAGCCGAGCACCTGCTCGCGCAACTTGTCGTCCTGGATCAAGGGCGTGGCCTGGGCGAATACGTCGACGAACCACCGCTCTCCCGCAGGCAACAGCAGGTGCAGCACGTTGCAGGTGTGCGTGACCAAGGGCTCGTTGGGCACCCAATGGGTGGGCAGATCGGTCCAGTCAAAGGTGACGTTGCGTGGCTGGAACACGAGGTTTTCCGGATCTTGCGACCCCGAGGCGGTGCGGTGATGACTGAACACCTCACGATCTCCCTTCCGTTATCACGGGGTTATGTTGGCGCGGGCCAGGGCGCGAAGCAGCCCCGGAGTCAGCCGTGCGGCCAGCAGCCCGGCTTTGGCCTCCACGGTGATCGGGGCGATGGCGGAATTGCGCTCCACCGCGCGCAGGATCTCCTGCGCCGCCCGGCGCGGGGTGAAGTTGCGGCGGCGGTACATCGTGGTCGCACGCTGCCGGGTGCTGCGCTCCTCAGCGGCGTCCAGGCCGACGAAACGGGTAGTGCTGGCGATATTGGTGTTCACGAAACCAGGGCAGATCGCCACGACCCCGATGCCCGCTCTGGCAAGTTCGCCCCGCAGGCACTGGCTCAGCGACAGGACCGCGGCCTTGGTCGCGCTGTACGCCGGAAGCGCCTGGCTGGGCAGGTACGCGGCGGCAGAAGCGATGTTGACGATGGTGCCACCCGCCCCGCCGTCGACCAGCAGTCCACCCAGCACCCGGCAGCCGTGGATGACGCCCCATAGATTGACGTCGATGAGCCGTTGCCACTCGGCCACCGTGGTGTCGAAAAACGGACCCGCCACGCCGATCCCGGCGTTGTTGACCACGATGTCCGGAATGCCGTGTTCCTCGCGCAGCAGCGTGCCGAACTTCTCGACCGCGCCGCCATCGGAGACGTCAAGGAGGTACGCACTCGCGGTGGGGCCCAGCGTGCTGGCCAGCTGAGCGGTGCGCTCGACGGACTGCTGGTCGATGTCGGTGGCCACCACCTCGGCACCCTGCTCGGCGAACTCCAAGGCGGTGGCCCGGCCAATACCGCTGCCGGCGCCGGTGATCACCACGAGGGTGTCGTCGAATCGCTTCCGTTGTGGCCCGGTACGGCGGGCACGGCGCAGGGGGCGAGCTTCCAGTCCACCCTCGGCGTGCTCGATGAGCTCGCTCGCGCAGCGCGCCACAGTGCCCGGCTGGGTGCGCGGGAGCCAATGGCCGCCGGGCAGCTCCCGGACGGCAAGGTTGGGTACCCACCGCCGAATGTCGGTCTGGAGTGATCTGGAGACGAACGGATCCCGTAGGGGCGCAAGGACTTGCACCGGGACGTCGGTGCGCCGGGGACCGGGTTTCGCCAGCCGGGGAAACATGTTCGCCCGGTAGAGCTGCACACCATTCACCCCGTCCACGACAGCGGGAGTGCCGGCGCCAGCGGTCATGCTCAGCGCGCGCTGGACGAGCCCGGTGCGCCACGTCAGCTCCGGCAGTAGCGGCAGTTGGAAGAACGTGATGTACCAGCTCGACGCCAGTTGGGTGGTCAGCTCGCCTAGCGCTCGCGGCGTCGGCCGGCGCAGCCGCGCCCGGAACCAGTGTCCCGCGTGGTCCAGGCATGGGCCCGATATCGACGTGTAGGAGCAGACCCGGCCATCGAGCCAGTCGCCGGTCACGGCATGCCAGGTCTGTACCGCTCCCCAGTCGTGGGCCAGCAGATGTACCGGACGGTCCGGGCTGACCGCGTCGAGTACCGCGGCCAGGTCCTGGGCGAGCTGGTCGAGCCGGTATGCCTGGCGGCCGCGAGGCTTCCCAGACTCGCCGGCCCCCCGGACGTCGTAGCTGACGACGTGGTACCGCGGTGCCAGTTCGGCCGCGACGCCGTCCCACAGGGTGTGGTCGTCGGGATAGCCGTGCACACAGACGACCGTGGGGGCGCCTCGCTGTCCCGACTCATGCACCCGCAGCAGCACGCCATCGGTGGCGGTGACGGTGACGTCCCGGGGCATCACGCTGCCGCCGTTCGCTGCCAGCGGCGCACGTGTGGGAGGTCGTCATCCAGCCAATACGCACGGCCGCTATTCGTGACCACCAAGATCTCCTCGAACTTCACTCCGACGTCATGGAAACCGATATGTGGTTCCACCGCCCACAAACCGGGGGTCGGCGCATGGTTGGAGATCTTGCCATCTGCCCACAATGGGGAACGATGGTGCATCCGCTCGACGATCAGGTCACCGACCAGAGTCTGCAGCGACCGTATGCCGAAGCCGGCCGCGATGGACTTCGGCAGCCGGGAGTGCACCTTGCTGATCTGGTGCCCGATGACCCGCCCGGGGTAGACCCGGTGCCGGTTGTCGTAACCCTGCCGGCCTATCAGTGCATCGACGTCGCGATAGATCTGCTGCAGCGGCACACCCTCGTTCACTCTCTCGACGATGAGCGTCCGGTGTTCGGCCAGATCGTCCATGAGTTGCTCGAATATCCAGTTGGTGCCAAGGCAGCCGGCGTAGCCGATGTCGGCCATGTATCCGTCACGCACCGGCGCGCAGTCGAGGATGAAGGGCATGTTCGCCGTCAGTCTGCGGGTGGTGGGGAAGAACTGCAGGGGAGTGCGGAAACCACGAAACGCCGTGCGGTCCCCGAACCACGCGAACGGCGTGTGGAACCAGTCCTGAACTCCGCGCTCGATCAGGTACGCGCGAAGTCGGCGGGCGGCTTGCTTCTCGGTCACGCCTGGTTCCAGGGTCTGCGCGACCGCCTGCGCCGCGGCATACGCCAGCTGCTGTAACTCCCGGAACTTGGCGAGATCAGCGAGATCGGTCACGCCGTGGGCTGCCACCTGCCGCCTCCCTCGTGCCGCTTCCTACTTCTGTGTAGGAACTTCCTACGACATGGTAGATTTGTCAAGTGCCAAATCGGAAAGTGGTGCCGCTGTCGGCGAGCCGGAGTGCCCGTTCTGGACGGACGCGGGCCGCCCATCTCGGGCCCGAACGCCGGCGACCGCTGATCCTCGACGCGGCGTTGGAGGTCTACGTCGAGCGCGGTTATCGCGGCACGTCGATGCAGGCGGTAGCCGACGCGGCGGGCGTCACGAAGCCGGTCATCTACGAGTGCTATCCGAACAAGGACGAGTTGCTACTCGCGCTGCTGGACCGCGAGGAGAGTCGGCTGATGGACGCCATCTCTGAGTCGTTGCCGAGCAATTTGGTCTCTGACAACGTGGAAGCCGTGCTGGCGGCCGGGCTCACGGCCTTTCTTGCCGGGGTGGGTCAGGCGCCGAACTCATGGCGGGTCGTTTTCGATTCCGGCTCGAGCTCCGACTCTGTGGTGGCTGCTCGGGTGCGCCGGGTTCGCGACATGGTGGTAGGGCAATTGCGCGAGTTGGTGCGCCAGTCCATGGTGGCGGCCGAGATCGCCGACATCGACCGCAAAGCACCCGTCGTCGCAGAGTTGATTGCCACGGTCGCCGAGTCCTGCGCACGGATGCTTGTGCTGGAGCACTACCCGTGGACCGCCGCAGAGCTGGCCACCTACGTCGCCCGCCTCCTCGCCCGCGGTATCCGCCCGGTCTGAAAACCCGGGTGACCGCCATTCGGAGCCGAATAGCCCCTAAGTGAGTACAGGTAGGCGGTGTTTGGCCGTGATCGTAACGGAGCCCGGCTCAGTTCCGCTGCTGCAAGACCTTCGTCATGTGCACGAGCTGGTAGTCACCGGCCGCAGTCCGACGGTCCTCGACGTATCCGTGTCGCTGGTACAGGCGCTGATTTGCGAGGCTGTGTTCACCGGTGAACAACCGCAGTAGCCGAACCCGGTCCGGCACGTGTTCCTCTGCCTGACGCAGCAGGAGACTGCCCAGACCGTGGACTTGTCGATCAGGTGCGACGACGAGACGGCCCAGCTCGGCGACCTTACCTTCGACGCGGACACGGACCGCTGCGACAAGGCGCGTGCCCTCCCGCAAACCCAACGCAAACACCTGCGGGTCGGTCAACTCCGCAACCAGCTCGTCCAGCGACTGCACCAGGGGTGGCATGGCGAGGTCATGGTGGGCTTGAGCTTCGGTGACGTACGCTGCACGCTGAAGTGTGAGCATCTCCCCGCCGTCAGGCGCGGACAGTCGAACCAACTCGACCGGCGCCCGAACGATGGACGGCTCCATGCCTTGAGGGTAGCGATGCCCGATTCATCATTCTTTTCGGGCTTGCAATAACGAGCCTAGTCGTTAAAATTCATCGAATTAACGCCGCTATCCGGGCGCTAGCGCTAAGCGGGTCTTCAATTTCAAAAAATCGTTCCGCGCGTCGCGGATCTTAACGAGTTCGACCGCTGCGCCAGCCCATGGGCACCCACAGGCAAGGTGTTCGATCTGCTGGCGAACCGGGCAATTTAGTGGTGCCGCGACGACGGGCGCTCGGCGAGCCCCAGATCGACCAGGTGGACCAGGCGGCAGGGGAGGCAATGGCTAGGTCAGCGTCCACGCAATCATATTTGTCCGCTTTGGTTGCTGCTCGGACAGCTTGATAGATACTCCAAATTGATGGACTATGTATCAACCGTCACGTCAGGCTGCTCAGATAACTCAGCGGCGCAGTTTATGGCATCTGACCGTTGGCCTACAAAGCGCGCGTGGTACGCGGGAAGGGGGCGCGCGGTGTCGAAGGGCTTCAAGGACCCAAGCGGCAAATTCCATCCTACCGACGGCGACGACGGCAACAGCAATGGCAATGGCGCAGCCATGGGAGTGGCTGTGGCCATCGTAGTGTCGGGGCTCATCAGTGGCGGCGTAAGCGGCGCTACATCGGTCAGTGGATCAGTCAGCGAATCATACGGCTCCAGGACCTCCAGCAGCGAGTCCGACGCACGCACCAGCAGGAGCGAACCCGACACACCCACGACCGGCATTACTGATTCTTTCAAGATAACCTCGCGCCTCAAACGACTGGGGTACCGTGTCAAGGTCCAAGCGACGCGCGAGGATAAGCATTGCGCCGACTACTCCGACGGTGAAGTACACTCTTTCTTTGTCAAGAACGAGTGCCTCTCCCTCGATCGTCAGCTCGTCGAAGCCGAAGATAAGAAAAGCGTGATGCTGTTCGCAACAGCAACGATCGTGATGGCCGACTATCAAACGGCGATAGATCTTAAGGCGCTACTCGATCAAGTAGATAAGGGGAAGATCATCCAGTTAAGACCGGATAGCGGAAAATACCGACACTTCCACTTCGCTAACTCGCTCACCACCACCACTCTAAATGACGCAACCGTGACAACCTTCGACGCCCAAGTGGTCGGCGGCACCCCCAGCTACTTCGTCCTCAGCATCTTGTTCGACAACGCCCAGATCGCTATGGGTCACTAGCCCCATCAGCGCCAAGTGACAAAAAAGTCGCGGGGAGAGCGGGCTCGGCATACCTGGAGATAGCCCATATGAGCATTTCTAGAAATCAGAAAAGTCAATCTCGCGAGCTAGCCGTGAATAGCACTACGGAGCCGAATCGCGGTTTCGGCACCGCGGTGATCGCCATTAGGAGCCGTATAGGGCCTAAGTGACGCCAGGTGGGTGGTGTTCTGGCTACTGCGGCGCGTCCCCCACGATCAGCGGCGCGCTCGCCTTGACGGCCGGCATCATGATCTACGGACAAATCGGGTACCAGCCTCTGACCCGCCCCTATGTAACGTTCGTGGTACACGCAACGACACACAAGCAAGCGCACAGTCCCAGCGACGGGAAGTAGGGCGCATAACAGATCAAGACACAGAGGGGTCAATAGATGAGCGTGTGGGGACCAGGCCAAAAGCGTTTAGCCGACGGCAACGAAATGTCGATTCGGAAGGGTTTCCGGTTGCTGACGGGTGACACGATGCACTGGGCCGAATGCACCGACGGATGGGCCAGCCAGCGGCACGTTGACTACAACGACGCCGAGAAAGAATTCGGTGAGCACCATAAGTTGCAACACGGAGGTAAGTGATCCTCCCGTGGAGATCCACCACCCGAGGTCGCCGAAATTTTGAAGCGGGCAGTGCAGAATCTCGCAGTCCAGCGCGGTCGGAAGGCGCATACAAATGGTCTGTCCCTCGGTTCGCATGCGGCTGCCCTACACAACTAACGAACGGCTTGCCGGCCGAATCGCGGTTCCGGCACCGTGCCGATCGCCATTCGGAGCCGAATCGGGGTTCTGACGGATGCGGGGATTGCGCAAGGACGCTTGCCGGTCACCCACCTCGATGTAAACATTCACGTGGTCGGCCAGATGATCGACTCCTGGGCGGGACGGAAGCTGTAAGCGAGGCCTGTCACGGTCGGCGTGAGGTGGTCCTCGGTCGGCGTGTCGTGTTGATCTAGGTCGGGGCTGTGGTGATCATGCCTGAGTGACCGAGTCGCTGCCGCTTGCGCCGGAGTGCGAGTCGTGCGCGTCTCGGGACGTGGTGATCGCTGCGCAGGCGAAGGCGATCGAGGTGCTGACCGCGGCGAACGCGCGGCTGGTCGAGCGGGTCACGGCGTTGGAACGGATCGTGGGCCGCAACAGCGGGAACTCCTCGATGCCACCATCGTCTGATGATCTTCCGGGGAGGAGCAAGCCGCAACCGAAGCCAGTGAAGGGGTCGGGGCGCAAGCGGGGCAAGCAGCCGGGTGCTGCGGGCAGTTCGCTGCCGTGGGTGGCGGTCCCTGATGAGCACGTGGCGCACCGCCCGCACGGCGCCTGCGGGTGTGGGGCGGATCTGGCCGAGGCGACCGAGGTGGGCGTCGAACGCTCCCACCAGACCCATGATCTCCCCGAGATCCACGTCACGGTGCGCCAGCACGACGTGTACCGGGTCCGCTGTTCGTGCGGACGCGAGCATGTCGCCACGCTGCCCGCCGGGGTGTCGTCGGCCCCCAGCAGTCATGGGATGAATCTGCGCTCGCTGGTGGTGTACCTGCTGGTCTACCAACACGTCCCGGTGGGGCGCTGTGTGGAGCTGATCGGCGATCTCATCGGCGGGGCCGGCCCGTCGAGCGGCTTCGTGCACGGCATGCTCGCCCGGTGCGCGGCCGCGGTGCGCCCGATCGTCACGCTGATCAAAACGTTGATCACCTCGGCGTCGGTGGTCGGGTTCGACGAGACGACCCTGCGCGTCGGTCCGGCCGGGCGCAAGCGCTACATCCTGTCGGCCTCCACCGAGGACTACACCGCGTTTCACCTGGGTGGGCGGGACCTGGCCTCGTTCCGGGAATTCGGGATACTGCCCGGCTTCGCCGGGGTGGCCGTTCATGACCGCTACCAGAACTACTACAACCCGGCCTGGAAGCAGCTGGCCGGGCATCAGGCGTGCACCGCTCATCTACTCCGAGACTTCACCGACGCCGCGGAGTCTCACCCCCGCGCGGCGTGGCCCGAGCAAGCCCAGCGCGCGCTGCGCGGGGGTGATCCACGCCTGGCACGACGCCCGCGACACCGACCTGCCGGCGATCCCAGCGCCCACCGCTGACCCGCTGATCAGCGAGTTCCGCCACGCCACCCGGGTCGGCCTCGCCGAAGTCCGGCCGATCCCCGGCCCGCGCAGCTCCACCGCCCAGCGGCCCGGACGGACCCTGCTGGAGTTCTGCCGCGACCACGAAAGCGACGTCCTTGCCTTCTGCACCGACACCCGGATCTGGCCCACCAACAACCTCAGTGAACGCGACCTACGGCCCGCCAAGACCCAACAGAAGATCTCCGCTCGGCTCACCAGCGAAGACATCACCCAAGACCGCCTGGACATCCGCAGCTACATCGACACCATCCGCAAACACAAAGCCGACGTCATCACCAGCATCCGCGCCGCGCTGACCGGCGACCCCTGGCAACCACCGATCCCCGCGCCAACCTGACCACCACACCCAGCCAACTCACCCCGCCGAGCTCCCAAACACGGCGGGACCCAGCATGCCCGCGACCAGGGACGTGAATGTTTACACCTCGATCTGCCGTAGTAGGGGAGCAACGGTAGGCCGACGTCGAGCACCATCATTCGAATGGGCTCGACCGTCGAGGGTGCGGCCGGACGCGCGTCGACCGCCACGGCGGGCGGTGCGGTCAATGCCACTAAGTTAGTGGCGGTAAATGACGAAGGATCACCGCTCATGATCACTGTTTGTGTGCCGGGAGCGACATCTCGTGTCGTTTTTGACACACAAACCGTGATCATGAGTTAACTCGCCCGCTAAACTTAGGAGCATTGGGCGGTGCGGTGGTTTCCGTCTTTACCTTCTCCATGCCACCACTTTGCCGCGCCGCCCGGTGGCGCAACCTTGCCGACGGTCATGTTCCCGAGGTGACAGATGTCAGCACCGGAGAAGCCGCGGGCAGGTCAGCCAGCCAGCGCGCGGAGCCGGCGCAGCACTTCCGGAGCGCCCAGCGCTTGGGTGACGGCGTGGAGGTCGGGGCTGCGGGTGGAGCCGGTGAGGGCGACGCGGATGAGTTGCGATGCTTCACGGATCGAGCCGGGGTAGGCGTCGGGGTTTTTCTTGTACTCCTTGGCGTTAACCGCGAAGCCGTGTTTCGCGGCTAACTCGCGGATCTGGTCGAACCATTCCTGAGGGTCATCCAGGTGCTGGTAGCCGTCCGTGAAGTCATGGGCGAAGCTCGCCGTGATGGTGGCGTCCACACCGAGCGGGGTGAGACGTTCGTCGGTGGCGCCGGACAGCAGGGGGAACAGTTGCGGGAAGAAGAATCCGTAGGCGGCCCGGAAGTCTGACCACTTGCGCAGGTCCTTGCGGGGATTGTCGACACCGTCGCGTTCGACGGTGAGGGCGCGCAAAGCGAGATCGCGCTCGGCGTCCAGAACGGTGACCAGCTCGGAATCGAATTGTGCTGCCCAAGCGCGGACGGCGGCGAGGATCTGGGGTCCGGTCAGGGTGGCGATGTGGTCGGCGCTGATGTCTTCGAGCTTGACCAGGTCCACCAGCGGCCCGGCCACGCCACACTGGTCCAGCCGGATCGGGGTAGCGAGTGCCATCCCCAGGGGCAACTCAGCGAGCCGTCCGTTGGCTAAGCCACGCAGGTAATAGAGGACGGCCTCGGCCGGGTAACCGGCTTCGATGTAGAAGTCGACACCGGCTTCGGGGTCTGTGCGCTTGGACAGTTTACGTTTCCCGCTGGCAACCTTCTTCATCAGCGGCGCGATGTGCGCATAGGTGACCGGTTCGAAGCCCAGGGCGTCGAATAGTTGCCGGTGGAGTGGCACCGACGAAATCCACTCCGCACCGCGAATCACCAGCGTGACGCGCATCAGATGGTCATCCACCGCGTGCGCGAAGTGGTAGGTCGGTAGCCGAGGTGTTTGGTCGGAAGACTTCAGGATGACCGTGTCGTTGCGATTGGCCTCATGCTCCAACTCGCCGCGGATCGCGTCGGTGAAGCGGACCCGCTGCCCGTTGGCGTTGTCCGGCGCGCGGAAACGCACCACGTATGGGGCACCGTCATCGAGCTTGGCACGCACGGCGGCAGGCTCGGCATCGCGCCAGATGGCCCAGGGTCCGTAGTAGCCGGTGGGGATCTTGGCGGCTTGCTGGCGGCCGGTGATGTCGGCGAGTTCGCTTTTGGTGGCGAAACAGAGGTACGCCTTGCCGTGGCGCACCAGGTCCCGCACGTAGCTGAGGTAGATGCGTTCGCGGGCGGACTGGTGGTAGGGGCCGTAGTGGCCGTGCCCGTCGGTCTCGTCGGATGGGATGCCGAAGTAGTCGAACGCGCGGGCGAACTGGGCCAGGGCGCCTTCGACCTCGCGGGACTGGTCGGTGTCTTCCACCCGCACCAGGTAGACCCCCCCGGAGTGGGCCGCGATGTCGCGGTCGATGGTGGCCACGTAGATGCCGCCGATATGCACAAACCCGGTCGGCGACGGTCCGAACCTGGTGACCTCAGCACCCTCGGGGAGTTCCCGCGGTGGGTAGTGATCTTCCCATTGGGAGGGTTCGGGGAGGTCAGCGGGGAACAGGGCGTCGATCACCACGCGGTCCAGCATCGCTACGTAAGTCTCGCTTCCGGGCTGAACCCGATCATGGAATGGGCATCGTGCAGATGGTCAACGCTACCAATCGTGCCGTGCGTGCACGGCGCAGGCGCGGCCCGGCCGCGCGGGTGGCGCGTGACTACTAGGCCCAGAGGGCGTTTGACCAATCAGTGACTGCCCGAGCGTTGGTCCACGTGCCGCACCCGCTCGCTTGATGAGCCCGCTTTTTCTGGAGACAGCATGAACACCTGGCTATTGACCCCGTGCCACCATCGCGACCTGGGCGACCTCACGACGTCCTTGGCGCACCTGAGTCATCCGGTGGACCGGACGGTAGTGGTCACGACCCTCCCCGAGCCCATCGAACCGGATGAGCTACCAGGGGTGACCGTGGTGCTGTCCGCTGAGCCGGGGGTGAACATCTCCCGCTGGTGGAACGCCGGCCTGGACTGGATCGAGCAGCACCACGAACCGGGCGCTTACGAGGTGTTGTGCATGGAGTCCGACGTGCGCATCGAATGGTCGACGCTGACACGGCTACGGATGGTGCTGCGCAACTACAACCTTGCGATGGTCGGTGCCGACTGGCACGGCGTGGTCACCAGCGCGGTCGAGACCCGCTACGACCTGGACCCGTGGACGGCGGAGCATTGCATCCCCGGTGCGTGCATGCTCGTAGCCGGCGAGCTGGGGCTGCGCTTCGACGAGCAGTTCCGCTGGCGCTGTGCCGCCGACGACTTCGAGTGGCAGCACCGCAAGGCCGCTGGCACCGGCCTGGTGCGTGGCCTGACCATCGAGCACGGTCCCGGTCGGCCGCTGACCGGTGCGCGCGCCCAGTACGCGGAAGTGGATCCCCGGCGGTTCGTCGCGAAGTGGGGAGGACCACACATCCGATGAGTCACGACAGCGCCCATGCTCATGGTCGCACGGCCCTGACAACGACAAGAGCACGCCGGCCCGGCGTGTGGTTCTCGACCCGGACGTCTGCCAAGCCGGCCGCCAGGCACTGAGCTGCGAAGGATTCCACCTGCTGTGCGGTCCAGCCATGGCTGGCGAGCCCGGTGGCGCCGGGACGTACCAGACGCTCGATCGCAACGAATCGGCCGGCTGGGGCGAGCACTCGCGTGATCTCGGCGAGTCCCGCGGTGACGTCTCTCCAGTGGTGAACGCTGGCTAGCGACCACACCACCGTCGCCGAGGCGTCGCGCTCTCGCAGATCTTCCGCAGCGCCGTCGACCCAGGTGATGGCAGGTCGGTCACCGGTCAATATCCGAGCGAGCCGAAGCATCACGGGTGCCGGATCCACGCCCGTGACGTGCGCTCCACGGCGGGCGGCTTCCCTGACCGCGGTGCCGGGACCGCAGCCAATGTCGATGACCCAGTCAGCATCAGACACGGCGGCGACGTCGGCCGCGAGGCAGGCTGCGGGGCGCCCCGCGAGGCTCATGATGAGCCCGATCACCAGTCCCGTCAGCCCGGCAAAGCCCGGATGGTCGGCGTGATGGTTAACAGCATCCATGGTCACGGGTTCACCATGCCTGAAAGTGCAGAGGGGGGTCGCTGAGGTGGGTGATGTAGCGCTGCGCCGAGCGGCGGATGGCGCCCGGGCCGTCTTCGACGACAACTCGGCCCCACCAGCCGCCGTAGATCCGGTCGAAGCGGTAGCCCTCCACTCGGTGCGCGATCGCCGCGACCGTGGCGGCGTCGAGCGGGATGAGGTTGGGGTAGCTCCACATGAAGCTCACCCATTCACGATCTTGCACAACGGTGATGGTGTCGCCGGTGAGCAGTGCGCCCCGCCCGTCGGACCCGGACGGCCAGTGCAGCACCGCGGCGCCGTCGAAGTGGCCGCCGATCCGGGCCAAGGTCAGGTCCGGGACCGGCGCCACCTCATCAGCTCCCCATAGCTCGATGCGGGGTGAGGGGCGCTGGATCCAGTCCTGGTCAGCGGTGGGGATGAGGATCGGCGCATCGAACGCGTCCGCCCATTCCGCGCACGCGGCGTAGAAATGGGGATGTGACGGGCAGATCGCAGCGATACCTCCACGGCGGGTGACCTCGTCGTGTGCGGCGTCGTCGAGCAGGGAGACGCAGTCCCAGAGCACGTTGCCCTGGGGGGTGCACACGAGCAGCGCTCGCTGCCCGATCGCGAAGGATGGAGAGGTCCCGATTCCGAGCAGGTCGGTTTCCTCTTCTCGCAGCTCGCTGGTGTGGTCGCGGGCGAGTTCGGTGCCGGTCGTCCAGCGCTGACCCTCCCACCCGACGTACTGACGTTCGTCCTCGCAGATCGGGCAGCTTCGCGGCGGTTCGGTGGTGTCGGCTTGTTGAACACCACAGGTCACACAGATCCACGTGGACATATCGAGGTCTACCCCTTCGTCATCGCCTCATACATCGCGATGAATTGCTCCATGGCCGCTTCGACGCTCTCCCGGTCGCCGGTAGCGAGCAAATCGAGCAGCAGACCCCGGGCGACCGCGACTCCCAGGCGGGCAGTGGCTTGAGCAGCCGGAGAGGGGATGCCCTGGCGGCGGTTCCATTCCGTCATCGGTGCCAGCCAGCTCTCGACGATGCCCTCCAATAACGGAGCTGCGCACGGATCACCCTGCAGCGCTCGGCCGTACAGCTCGAAGAACAGCCGCTCAGAGGGCCACATCGCCGGATCGCTCAGCCGCCGCCAGAACCGTCGAGCGACCTCCGGCGGGGATGCATCGGGATCGAGTTCGAGGTCGGCGAAGACGTCGCGTTGACGTTGCTCCATCGCCTGCACGACCTCGATGAGCAGGCCTTCTTTGGAACCGAAGTGATAGATGAGCATCCGATGACTGGTGCCGAGCGCGGTGGCCAGCTGGCGCAGGCTGACGTCCCCGGCCCCGTTGGATGCCAGATACTCGACGGTGTCGGCGAGCAGCCGCCGCTTCAGATCGGTCACTGAGAAGGTTGTCTCCAGATATCCGGTTGCGGTTGGTTGAACCAAATGGTACATGTACCGGATGGTTCGTAGGTGGCACATCGATGTCCAGGTTCACACCTGCGCCCAAGCCAACGCTGTGTACCCGCTGCTGCGGGACGGCGCGAGCTGGCCGACATGGACGTCGATCGATTCATTCGAGCTGGAGCGGGCGGGTGAGCGGGAGCCGGAAGGAGTCGGCGCGATCAGAATCTTTCGTAAAGGCACGGTTGCCGGCCGAGACCAGGTCGTCGAGCTAGTCCCCGATCGCAAATTCTCCTACCTGCATCTGTCCGGACTTCCCGTGCGAGATTATCGCGCAGATGTCGATCTCGAACCAAAGGCGGAAGGGACCAGGATCCGCTGGCAGGTTTCATTTTCCCCGAAGGTGCCGGGTACCGGTTGGCTCTTGAGGTGGGGGATCGAGCGGTTCGTCACGCAATGCGCGCGGGGCCTGGTCGCCTATGCGAACACCGCAACGGTCGATGAGCGCTGACGGGCTGCGCGCCGCTATCGACGCGCTGCGCCTGGTGGATCACCACGTCCACGGCGCCATGACGGGCGATGTCGACGGTGCCGCCTTCGAGGCCGGCTTGACCGAGTCACCGTGGCCAGCGCCTACCGGCACGTCACACCTGGATTCCCAGCTGGGATTCGCGGTACGCCGCTGGTGCGCCCCGGTGTTAGGCCTGCCTCCGCATGCAGACGCCGCGGCCTACCTCGTCCGCCGGCGTGAGCTCGGCGCACAGGAAGCGACTCGCCGACTCCTTGCCGCTAGCGGCGTCAGCCGGTTCCTGGTGGAGACCGGTTATCGAGCTGATCAGACTCTGGGGCCCGCCGACATGGCGACTGCCTCGGGCGCGTCCGCGTCGGAGATTGTGCGCCTGGAAGCGGTTGCCGAACAGGTGGCAGCCAGCGGCGTGGATGCGAATCAGTTCGCCGGCCGGTTCGCCTCGACGCTGCATGAGCGAGCTCAGTGTGCAGTGGCGTTGAAGTCCGTCATCGCCTACCGGTACGGCCTTGACTTCGATCCCGAACCTCCCACCGTCGGTGAGGTGCGCCGCGCTGCCGGGCAGTGGCTCCGGCGACGAGAAACCGGCGAGGCGCGGCTGAGCGATCAGGTACTGCTGCGCCACCTCCTCTGGGCCGGCGTCGAACGCGGCCTGCCCTTGCAATTTCACGTCGGATACGGCGACCCTGATCTCACTCTGCACCGCTGCGACCCGTCGCTGATGACCGACTTCCTACGCCGTGTGCAAGATCGTCGAGTGCCGGTGATGCTGCTGCACTGTTACCCCTATCACCGCACCGCCGGCTACTTGGCCCACGTGTTTCCCCATGTGTATTTCGACGTCGGATTAGCGGTGAACTACACCGGGGTGCGGTCCCGGACCCTTGTCGCCGAGTCGCTCGAAGTGGCGCCATTCGGGAAAGTGCTGTATTCATCCGATGCGTGGGGACCGGCCGAGCTGCACTACCTCGGAGCCGCACTGTGGCGGCGCGCGACAGCCAGTGTCCTCGGCGAATGGGTCGACGCAGGGGACTGGTCGGCTGCCGACGCCCTACGCGTCGCCCGCCTGATCGGCGCAGACAACGCCAACCGCGTGTACCGCCTGCGCGTGTCCGAGTGATGCTGCACGTCGTGAACTCGGCAACACCGACGTCTCAATGCCCGAAAAGGTCGGTGCTGTCGACACTCACAGAGTTCACGGCCATGCTAGACGGCTCTTAGTGGCGGGTGCGGGCTAGCAGCGCTCTGCTGAGGCCTGGTAGCGCGACGGCGAGCCGACGGTGCGGTGGCACTGCCACGCGGCGGGCTAGGACGTGGTACTCCGCCGCCTCGATCTCGTCCAAGATGCCGCCGTAGAGCCGGAACGCGGTGGCGATGCACGCCCGGGACACCGGGGCCAGCATCGGGATCCCGGGCGCGGCCCTGCGGTAGATCGCCCGGGTGCGCGCCACCAGATAGGCCAGCGCGCGGCGCACTCGCGGATCGGGCCGCCCGGTGCTGCGGCACCAGCCCAGCAGCTCCCGGTCCACCCCGAAGGACGCCAGGTCGTCGGCGGGCAGGTAAACCCGTCCGCGATCGAGGTCCTCGCCGACGTCGCGGAGGAAGTTGGTGATCTGGAAGGCGACGCCCAGTGCGGCGGCGTGCGGCTCGGCTCGCTCCCGGGGCACCACGGTACCCAGCACCGGTAGCACTTGCAGCCCGATCACCGCCGCTGAGCCGTGCACGTAACGGGCCAGGTCGTCGAACGTTTGGTATCCCGCCACTCCTCCCGCGTCCACCGGCCGATCCATCTGCATCGAGTCCATGAAATCCGCGAAGTGCTGCGGGTCGATCTGGTAGCGAACCGCGGTGTGCACCGGCGCTGCCAGCACCGGGTGATCCGAACGACCCTGCGTCAAGCCCTCGCGCAGTTGCTGCGCCAGCGCGTCGAGCTCCGCGAGGCGCTGCGGCCACGGCCGGGTGTCAGACAGATCGTCAACGATCTCATCGGCGTATCGGGCCAGCCCGTACAGTGCGTGGATCGCTGGCCGTTGCCCCGGTGGGAGCAGCCGGGTCGCCAAGAAATAGGTGCGGCCGTGGGACGCATTGAGTTGCCGACATCGGGTATATGACGCGCGCAGGGCTGGTTCGATGATGCCGGCAGCGTCGAGCTCGCGGCTCATGCCGCCGCCACCGTCACCGGATCGCTCAACTGCTCGCGACCGGGCAAGCCCAGTGGCTCAGGGCGCAGCAACGCGGCCCCTGCGATGAGCGCCACTGCCACCATGGCGAGCTGGTAAGGCCATGAGGTGAACGCGGACTCCCCGGTGGGGTGGGTGCACAGCACCAGCCAGGTTGAGCCTGCGACCGCCCAGGCCAGCGAGCGTCGCGGCCAGGGCGACGCCGCGGCCAGGACGAGGGCCCACGTGAGGTACCAGGGCAGGGTGGCGGGCGCGAGCAGGGCCGCCCACAGCAGCGCCAGTGCTGCGCAACGCACGGCCGTCGGTCCGCCGTCTCTGGCCAGCCACCACTGCCGGGCCAGGATGACCAGGAAAACCCCGGAGCCCAGCAGCCGGCAGACCATGATGAACGGGCCTTCGCTGAGATGCCCGAACGGTGCCGTCAGCACGTGCGCGAGCTGCCCGGCTGCGGTGGGTAGCGACATCCAGTTGACGATCAGCGATGGCGCGTTGAGCGCAGGAACCCAGCCCAGCCCGACGCCGGACAGCATCGTGATCCCGGTGAATATCGTGGCGAACACCGCCATACCGCCCGCGCCGGCCCGGAGCAGTCGCGCTCGCCGGTTACCGGGCAGGTGTGCCGCCCAGATCCAGACCAGGAACGGCAACGCGACCCCGGCCGACGCCTTCACCGCCATCGCCGCGGTGACCAGCGCGATCCCCGCGACGTGCCGGCGCACCGACACCAGGAGGGTGCCCATCGCCAGCAGGCCGATCATGAGCAGATCGTTGTGCGGTCCGCCGACCAGATGCACGATGACCAGCGGATTCGCGATCACCAGCCACAGCGCGACGGTGCGATCGCCGCCGAGCTGGTCGGCCAGCCGCGGCAGCGCGTACACCACCAGCGCCAAGCCGCTCAGCAACACCAGCCGAATGCCGATCACACCAAGGATGAGGTCCTCGCCGACCAACCGGTTGATCGTCTTGGCGATCAGGATGAACAGCGGTCCGTAGGGGGCCGGAGTGGTCTGCCAGACGTAGTGGACGTTGTCCGCGATGGCTCCTGGCGGCAGCTTTGACGGACCGAATTGGTAGGGATCGAGCCCGCGCAACGCGAGCGCACCCTGCCCCAGGTAGCTGTAGGCGTCCCTGGTGAACAACGGTGGAGACAGCAGGATGGGCGCCGTCCAGACCGCACAGGCGACCTGTACCTGGCGGACGGTCGCGGTCCCGCCCAAGACGTCGCGCCCCAGGCGTATCCAGGCCCAGACGATCATCCCGACGCCGAGGTAGAGCACCATGGTTGCCAGGTCGTGACCGTGCCCGTAGCGGATCCACGACAATGGTCCGTCGCCCAGCAGTGGGTCGTTGACGAGAATGCCGCCGGCGCCCACCGCCATGCTCGCCACCAGGACCGAACCGGCGAGTCCAAGCCGTGCTGTGCTTGATAACAGCGGGCGCGGTCGGTCCAGCCCCGCCTTCGATGACATCGCTGGTTCAGCCGCTCATGGCGGGACTTCGGGCTCCGGTGGCGCTGATCCGGGCCGCGGCGAGCTTGCCGGAGATGATAGCGGTGGGCACTCCCACCCCGGGCGTCGTGCCGCATCCGGCGAGCACGACATTGATCCGCCCGCGCACCAGGTTCGATGGCCGGAATGGGCCGGTCTGGGCGAAGGTGTGTGAGGCGGAGAACGGGGTTCCGACCGCTAGCCCCTGCGCCGCCCAGTCGGCGGGGGTGACCAGCTGTTCGACCTCGATGGCGTCGCCCAGGTCGGCCAATCCACGCCGCTCCAAGGTGTTGACCAGCTCATCGCGGTAGGCAGACCCCAAGGTGGCCCAGTCCAGCGGCGCTGTGCGCAGATTCGGGCACGGCGCCAGGATGTACAGCAGCTCGCGGCCATCGGGCGCCAGGCTCGGGTCGGTGGCGGTGGGTCGGGTGACCAGCAGCGACGGGTCGGTCATGAGCTGACCGCGGTAGATGATCTCGTCGAAGGTGCGTTCCCACTCATCACCGAAGAAGATCGTGTGATGTGCCAGCCCGGCCCACCCCGGTCCGCTGCGCGGCTGGACGCCGGCGTGCAGCACCACCGCTGAGGGTGACCAGCGCAGCGGCACCAGCCGCCGAGGGGCGCGGCCGAGCAACCGGTGCACCACCGGCAGGTCAGGCGTGAGCACCACCGCATCGGCGCCGATCCGTTCGCCGTCTGCGGTGTGCACCGCGGTGACGCGCTCCCCGGAATGCTCCAGCGAGGTCACCGTCGTCTGGTAGCGAAACTCGGCACCGGCGTCGGTTGCGGCGTCAGCCATCGCCTGCGGCAATGCCTGCATCCCCCCACGGGGGAACCAGACCCCGGCGACCGTGTCCATGTAGGCGATCACCCCGTACGCGCCCAGCGCGCGTTGCGGGGGGACTCCGGCGTAGAGCGCCTGGAAGGAGAAGATCCGTTGCAGCCGCTTGTCGTGCAGAAAGCGGGCCACTTGGGAGCCCAGCCGGCCGAAGCCACCGAGTGTGGCCAGCGTGACCAGGTCTTTGACGGCGTCGGGGCTGGCCACGAGGTCCAGCGGGGAGTCGAAGTTGCCGCCGATGAACCGGCCGATCTCCACTTGGTACAGCCTGGTCAGCCAGCGCCGCAGCCGCCGGTAGCCGCTGGCCTCCGCCGCGCCGGCCACTGACCGGACCTCCGCCTCCATCGCGTCGGCGTCGGTATGCACGTCGATCACCGACCCGTCGGCGAAGCGGGCCCGGTAGGCCGGGTGCAGCGCCACCAGGTCCAGCCGGGCGGCCAGCGAGTCACCCACCGCGGCGAGTGCTTCGTCGACCAGCTCGGGCATGGTGAGCACGGTGGGACCGGTGTCGAGCCGGTAACCGGCGAGATCCCTGCGTCCGGCCCGACCGCCGGGATGGGACTGGGTTTCGAGCACGGTCACCCGCCGACCGGATCCGAGCAGGTGCAGCGCCGCCGACAACCCGGCCAGCCCGGCACCGACGACGACGACATGATCGGTGGGTCCGGGCACGGTGCGCACGAGTGCACGTTACGCCGGGACGCGCAGCCGACCGCTGTCGCCTTGGGCAATCCTGTCCCCTTCAGCGCACTCGGCAGGTGGCTTCGGCGGCAAGCTCAGCCAGCTTGGCGCCAGCCGGCTCGGCCAGCTGAGCGGCGTGCAGGCTGCCCAATGCTGAGCTGGTGAGCGTGGTGATCCGGCGCTCGACCTCAGCCACGGCGCCGAGCTCGATCAGCAGCTCGCGGACCTCGGTCACGGTCTTCGCGTCAATCTGCGGATTTCCGATGGCGCCACGCAGCACATCTGCTGCCCCGGTCTGCCGCTTCTCGTCGGCGGCGCGCAGGCCGTAGGCCAGCAGCAGCGTCCGCTTGCCCTCGCGCAGGTCGTCGCCGGCCGGTTTACCGGTGACCTCGGGGTTACCGAAGATGCCGAGCAGGTCGTCGCGGAGCTGGAAGGCGACTCCGATGCGGCGCCGAAACGGCGGTAGGCGTGCACCGCGCGGGCGGCGCTCCGGCGATCGCCGCACCCAGGTGCAGCGGGCGCTCGACGTGTACGCGGCGGTCTTGTAGCGCGCGATCCGCAGCGCGGCTTCGCCGGCCGCCGCGGTCCGCCACTGGCCTTGGCCAGGACATCGAGGTATTGTCCGGCGAGCAGCTCGGCCCGCATGGCTCGTCATAGACCGGTGCGCTCGAGTGAGCGCTCGGCTCGAGACCGCTGCCGGACGAACATCGCATCGGCCCAGACCAACGCGATAGGTCGCCGAGCAGGATGGCGGTGGCCGCGCCGAACCGCTCGGGCGTCGCCCGTCCAGCCGGCTCGTGCGGTGCTGGGCCGCGAAGTTGACGATGGACCGGGCGGTGCGCCGCGCCGGGTGGTCGGAATGCGTCCATCAGGTCGTCATGGACCAGGGCGCAGGCATGCAACAATTCCAGGGAGCGCACTGCGCGAGTCACGTCTGGTCGCGGGTCGACGGGCACAGCCGCCGCTCCGCGCCAGCCCCACCAGGCGAACGTCGGGCGCAGCCGCTTGCCGGGGCCGAGGACGAAGTCACCCAGTGAATCCACCGCGGCGACGAACTGCGGGTCGATCCGGGCCGCCTCATCGCGCTTACTCTGAAGGAAGGCAGCAAGCTCGTGGTGCACTTCGGCGCGGAGGTCGTCATCGAGCGGATGCACCTGCTGATCTTCCGCTACTCCGGCTAGGGTCCGAGTCGGGGCTGGGCGGGTGGCGTTCAGCTGCGCCATCGAACCTCCTGCGATCTTGGTGACGACGCCATGTAGCCGGGCGCGCACTGAGTGGCATGCCGACGATAGGGCTCGTTCGTGCCGATACGTGCCCGGGTTCGGTCGCCGCGGGGTCCCGGTTCGGTTTAGCCCGCCTTCGGGTGGCCCCGACGAGCATTCCGGCTCGCTAGGGTGGGGTGCATGACGGCCGTCATCGACCGGCTCGGCGGCGACCGCCCGGTGTTCTCAGTGGAGTTCTCCCGCCCCGCGACGACGCCGGGGAGCGCCAGCTCTGGCAAGCGGTGCTCGACTTCGAGCCGCTGGAGCCCGCCTTTGCATCGGTGACCTATGGCGCCGGGGGGTCCAACCGCGACCGCACCTTGCGGATCACCGGGCGGATCGCGCAGGAGACCACCGTCGTCGCGATGGCGCATCTCACCGCGGTGAACCACTCGGTGACCGAACTGCAACAGGTGATCGCCAACTATGCCGAGGCCGGGATTCGCAATGTGCTGGCGCTGCGCGGTGATCCGCCCGGTGATCCTCTGGGGGAGTGGGTAGCGCACCCGCAGGGCGTGCATTACGCGGAGGACCTGGTCGCCTGGTCCACTCGCTCGGCGACTTCTGCGTCGGCGTGGCCGCCTTCCCCGAGTGCCACCCGCGGTCGCCCGACGCCGAGTCCGATGTCCGGCACCTGGTGGCCAAACTGCGAGCCGGCGCCGCGTTCGCGATCACTCAGATGTTCTTCGCCCGGGGGACTACCTACGGCTGCGAGACCGGGTAGCCGCGGCGGGCACGGATATGGCGACGGTGCCGATCCTGCCCGGGATCATGCCGATCACCACGGTGCGCGGCGTGCAGAAGATGGCTGAGCTGTCCGGCTGCACGATTCCGGTGGCGCTCCGCAATCGGCTGGTCGCGGTGGGTGACGATGCGCGCCGCGGTAAGGCAGGTGGGGGTGGAGGTCGCGAGCGAGTTGTGCGAGCGGTTGCTCGCTGAAGGTGCACCGGGGCTGCACTTTTACACGCTCAACCGATCCGGCTCCACCCAGGCGGTACTCGCCCGCTTAGGCATGGCCCCCGCCGCCGCCCGCTGACGTAGGTGGCCTTCAAGTACCGCCAACCCACGTCAGGGACGTCCTTAACAGCCGCCAACCTCAGTCATGCTAAAGCGGTAGCGTGCGCACCAGCACGGCGAACTCGCGGGAGTCCCCGGTGAAGTGGTAGTGCCGCAGCAGGTCGGTGAACCCCAGCCGGCGGTAGAGCCGCCACGCCCTGGTCGGGCCCTCGGGAGTGGACAGCAATGCGCGCGGGGCGTCCACCTTGGACAATAACTCGGTGAGCAGAGCCTTGCCGATACCCCTGCCCTGCGCGCCCGGGTGCACATGCAGTTCGGTGAGCTCGAAATAGTCGGCAAGCTCGCGCTGTGCACTGCAGCGATCGATCAGCACGAGTCCGCGGTGCACCTCATCGTGCCACCACTGCCCGGGCGCGCCCCGGTAGCCGTAGCCGACGCCCACCATGGCGCCAGCATCAAAGGCGGCCACGCATAGCCAGCCCGGCCGCCGCATGTGCTCGAGCCACATCGGGCTCCGATGATGCGCCGTGCCAGGCGGATAGCGCATGGCGGTGACATAGATCCGCAGCGCCTCATCCAGCCGCGTACGCAATTGCGGGCCCGTCAGCTGAGCCAGCTGCACTGGTTCCCGGATGGGCATTGCGGTCACCGCTGATCTCCAGTCTCGGCCGACGTCGCTGCGAACCTTGTCCCCACAGAGTGCCCGAACTCCATGAGACCACGCCAGGCGTCGACCCGCCGCGCTCGGGCAGATTGGCACTTGACGGGACCGAGCCTCAAGGGGTTACCCTAGGCAGTGTCGAACACATGTTCGAAAGCCCGGCGGTGGGGCGGGGGAAGCGCACCGCCGCCGGGCTCCGCCGGCTTCCCCTCGGCGGAGTCGACCCCTGTTGCCCATCCCTACTGCGCACATCCCGACTCCCACCAGGAGACCGACGTGTCCACTGTTGCCTCGCTCGCCCCGAAGCACGACAGGCCGAAGTACCAAAGAACCAGCCACCGGCCGCCCAGCGTACGTGTCCTGCTTGAGCAGGCTCGTCAGGGGCTGCTCGATGCCGAGTACGCCGCGCATCCAGTAGATCGTTACGCCCAGGCGCACCTGGCGGCGCTCCGTGCGGCGGCCGCCGTGCTGGCGGCACGAGCCCGACCGCGCAACCGCTCTCAGCCGACCAGCGCATGGACACTGCTGGCCACTGTCGCGCCCGAACTCGCGGAATGGTCGGCGTTCTTTTCCGCCAGTTCGGCTACCCGGGTAGCTGCCGAGGCCGGTGCACATCGGCTGGTGACGGCTCGCGATGCCGACGACCTGGTCCGGCAGACCGGTGAGTTCCTGGTTCGTGCGCGGCTTGCGGCGTCGAGGACGTCACCATGACGGCCCCGCGGCCGCTGATCGACTACGGCCGGATGCTGGATGTGATCGGGATCGAAGGTGAATTGATGCTCGGCATGGCCGCCTCAGCATTGCCGTCCGCGGCGCATGCCGAAGTACCGGGCTGCCCGGATTTCACCTTGGAGGAGACCCTGCGGCACGTGGGTAGCGTGCACCGGGTCACTCGGTTGTGGGTGCGAGATGGGCATCGGCCTCAACAGTGGCAACGATCACCAGTGGACGAAGATCTGATCGGTTTTGTCCGGACCGGCCTTAGTGAGCTGTTGATGGAGCTGGGCCGCCATGATCCAGCCGAACCCTGCGATACCTGGTGGCCCGCCGACCGAACGCACGGCTTCTGGCGCCGCCGGATGGCTCACGAGACCACCATGCACCGGGTTGACGTCGAAGCCGCCGCTGGCGGACCCGTGCACGCCATTGACCAGGACGTTGCCCTTGATGGCATCGATGAGCTGCTGTTTCTGTGGTTCGGACACCGTCTCGGTGAGCTGAGGATGTCCTCTCCCAGCAGGGTTCGGTCGCGTTGTCCGCTGCGGACCGGCGCTGGTTGGCGATCTTCGAGTCGGGCCGCTGCACCGCTCGGCGGGTCGAGGAGACTGACGCTCGGTCGGCGGACGCGATGGTGTGCGGAAATCCTACGGAGATCTACCTCTGGTGCTGGGGGCGCCTGCCCGACCAGTCGGTCCGGATTTCCGGTGATCAGGAGGCTGTTGCACAGCTCTGGACGCTGTTGCGCCCAGCAACGCAGTGAGCCGATCATTGGTTCAGGCGCGTAGCCGCAGTCCGCGGGGCGTGGCGCGGAACCCGGCCTCCCGTAGCAATTCGGCCAGCGCGGAGCCCAGCGCCGCCTCACCGTCGGCGCGTTCCACCGACAGCGAACCCAGCCAGCCCTGGTGCACCGCACCAGCCAGAACTTGTACAGCGGCGCGCAGGGCGCCGGTGTCTTCCGTGAACGACAGGAGTGACCGGCCCCCACGTTCGACGTAGAGCACAGCGGCGCCGTCTACGAGGACAGCCAACGCTCCGGCTTTGCGGCCAGGCCGGTGTCGCACGTCGCCCGCGGTCGATGGCCACGGCAGAGCAGCGCCGTAAGGCTGGGCGGGGTCGGTGGCGGCAAGAACCACCGCGGCTGCGCTGCCTTCACTGGGCTGGCCGACGGCGCGCAGCCGGTCGATGGCGCCGGGGACGGCGAACTGCGCGGCCCCGAGTCCCTCGACGACGTATCCGCGTCGGCACCGGCCGGACTCCTCCATCGCCCGCAGTACCTTGTAGACACCGGCGAAGCCACCAGTGACTCGCTCGGTGTCCAGCGCACCTCTGGTGAGGATCCCGTGGCGCTCGAGGAATGTCTCGGCCCGCGCGTGCGCCCGGCGGGTGAGGTGCGGCTGGGTTGCTGTCGGTTGGCGCCCTGCCGGTGGGAATATCGGTGGCTGGCCCACCGCTGACAGCGACCAGCGTCCTGCGGCCGTCGGCGGACCGGTGCGGGAGGGCATCGGTGCGCGGCCTGCGCGCATCCGCGCGTACCTCCCTCGCGGTGCGGACCGCCGTGGTCGGTGCGCGGCCGAGCGGCCGGACACCAGGGCCCGTACCGGCGCCAGCGAGTCGTTGGTCAGCAAGCCCGCCCATACCAGGTCCCACACGGCTGCGACCACGTCCGCGTCACCGGGTGCCGGTTCACCGTCAGCAAGCAGATGCTGAGCGCTCCGATCGGCGAGCTGGCGGAAGAACAGCGCGCCGCCCCCCACCGGGCCACCAGCGGGGTCCCAGCCCAGAGCGCGCAGGACGCCGCGGTGCAGCGCCGTGAGCGCAAGCTGGTCCTCAAGGTCCGGCAGCACCAGATCAGCCAAATCGGTGGGAGCCAGGGCGATCCACCCGTCGCCACCAGCCAGCGATCCGCAGCCGATCCAGGTCACCTCGCCCGAAATGGTGAGCTCATCGAGCAGGGCGGGGGAGTAGCCGGGCAGCCTGGCTGGGAGTAGCAGCGATTCCAGTGCGCTCGCCGGCACCGGTGCACCAGCGAGCTGCTCCACCGCGCCGAGCACGTCCTCCGGGGTAGGGGCGGCGCGCAGCCGTCTCCCGGCCCGGGCCCGACAGCCCTGCTGTCCGAGGACCCACTGTTCGACAATCCGGCGGGCCAGGTGGCGATGCCGTGCCACGCCGGCAGGAACCGGCCCAGCGCGGCCTGCTCGACCGGCTCGACCTCGGCCCGCAACCGAGCCAACGACGCTCGCCGCAACCGCCGGAGCACCTCGGCGTGGCAATACTCGGTGCCGCCACCGCCCAGCTCGACGGGGCGCAGCTCGCCGCGCACCACAGTGCCAGCTCGAGTCATCCGGTCCAGCACCGCGCTCACCACGGCGACCCCGAGCCCGAAGCGAGCGGCGGCCGCGGCGGCGGTGAACGGCCCCCGTGTTCTGGCGTAGCGCAGCAGGAGATCCCCGAGTGGGTCGGCGACCGGTTCGGTGAACACCTCCGGCACCCCCACTGGTAGCGCCACACCCAGTGCGTCACGCACCCGCCCGGCGTCCTCGATCGCGATCCAGCGCTGCTCACCGGCGATTCGCACCGTGATCGCGCGGCGGGCCGCGTCGAGTTCGGCGAGCCACTCCGAAACGACCCCGCGCTGTGCGGCCTCGGCTTCAGTCAGATCACCCAGCGCGCGCAAGAGATCTGCGGTGCTCTCGACGTCTCGGACTCGCCGGTCGGGAGCGATGCGCTGCAACTGCGCCTCCAGCTCCAGTAACACCTCGGGGTCGAGCAGCTCGCGGATCGCCTCGGAACCCAGCAGCTCCGCTAACAGCGTCGAATCCAGGGCGAGCGCCGCCGCCTTGCGCTCGGCCAGCGGGGCGTCGAGCTCATAGAGGAACATCCCCACGTAACCGAACAGCAGGCTGCGGGCGAACGGCGAAGGCGCCGCGGTGGCGACCTCGACTACCCGGACCCGCCGGGTCCGCACCTCTGACATCAGCTCGCGCAGCCCGGGTAGGTCATAGACGTCCTGCAGGCACTCCCGCATCGCCTCCAACACCACCGGGAACTGCTCGTACTTCGACGCGACGGTGAGCAACTGGGCTGAGCGCTGCCGCTGCTGCCACAGCGGAGTGCGGCGCCTCGGGTCGCGGCGGGGCAGCAGCAGCGAGCGTGCGGCGCACTCCCGGAAGCGGGAGGCGAACAGCGCCGAGCCGCCCACCTCAGCGACCACGAGTTGCTCGACCTCCTCCGGGTCGAGCAGTATGTCCTCGGCGGTAGGCAGTATCTCAATCCCGTCAGCGTCCAGCGCGTCCGGTAGCCGCAGCACGATCCCGTCGTCCGCGCTGGCTACTTGTGCCTCGACACCGCGCCGTTCCCGCAGCCGGGCGCCGATCGCCAGCGCCCATGGCCCGTTGACCTGCGCTCCGAACGGGGAGTGCACCACCATCCGCCAGTCGCCCAGCTCGTCGCGGAAACGCTCGACCACGACGGTGCGGTCATCGGGCACGTGCCCAGTGGCCTCGCGCTGCTCGCCCAGGTAGGACAGCAGATTGTCGGCCGCCCAGGCATCGAGCCCGGCTGCCTCCACCCGCGTGCGTGCCGCGTCGGATCCGGCGCCGTTCAGCTCGCGGACGAACGCCCCCAGCGCCCGACCCAACTCCAATGGTCGGCCTGGCGCGTCGCCTTTCCAGAACGGCATCCGCGCCGGCTCGCCGGGTACCGGCAGCGCGATGACCCGGTCATGGGTGATGTCGACGATCTTCCATGAGGTCGAACCGAGCAGGAACGTGTCACCCACCCGGGACTCGTACACCATCTCCTCGTCGAGCTCACCGACCCGCGAGCCGGTTCCGTCCGCACCGCCGGGCGTCATCACGGTGAACATTCCCCGGTCCGGAATGGTGCCCCCGGAGGTGACCGCCAGCCGCTGTGCCCCTGGGCGCCCGCGCAGCTCGTCGCTGACCCGGTCCCAGATGATCCGCGGGCGCAGCTCACCGAACTCCTCCGACGGGTAACGCCCAGCGAGCATGTCCAGGACGGCGTGCAGCGCCGAGTCGGGCAGCGCGGAATACGGCGCCGCGCGGCGGACCAGTGCGGCGAGATCGTCGACGGTCCATGGATCCAGCGCGACCATGGCCACCACATGCTGGGCGAGCACGTCCAGCGGATTGCGCGGATAGCGCAGCGCCTCGATCGCCCCGGTGGCCATCCGCTCCGCGATCACCGCGCACGAGACCAGGTCGCCGCGGAACTTCGGGAAGACCACGCCCGTGGACACCGCCCCTACCTGGTGCCCGCCTCGCCCGATCCGTTGCAGCCCCGATGCCACCGTCGGGGGCGCCTCGATCTGCACGACCAGGTCCACCGCACCCATGTCGATCCCGAGCTCAAGGGAAGAGGTGGCGACCACGCACCGCAACCGGCCGGACTTGAGCTCCTCCTCGACCAGGCTCCGCTGCTCCCGCGCCATCGAGCCGTGGTGCGCCTTGGCGATCACTTCGGGTGCGCCGCCAGCGAGCCCGGCCTGGCCCATCAGTTCGGCCGGCATCCGATCCCGCGGCGCTGCCGGTTCCTCGACGGCTAGCTCGTTGAGCCGGGAGGTGAGCCGCTCGGCCAGCCGCCGTGAGTTGGCGAACACGATCGTCGAGCGGTGTGCACGCACCAACTCGAGCACTCGCTGCTCCACTGCGGGCCAGATCGAGGCGCGGTGCTCCGTCGCTCCGTCGGCCCCCTCTGTCAACTCGCCCAGCGCTGACATGTCTGCCACCGGTACCTGTACAGAGACCTCGATCGTCTTGGCCGACGCCGGCTGCACCACCCGAACCGATCGACTCCCGGCGAGGAAGGAGCTGACCTCCTCGACGGGCCGCACCGTGGCGGACAGGCCGATCCGCTGGGCGGGCTTGTCCAGCAATGCCTCCAGCCGTTCCAAGGACAGCGCCAGGTGCGCGCCGCGTTTGGTGGCGGCCACGGCGTGCACCTCGTCGACGATCACGGTATGCACCCCGCGCAACGATTCCCTGGCCGCCGACGTCAACAGCAGGAACAGCGACTCCGGGGTCGTGACGAGCACGTCGGTCGGGGTGCGGGCAAAGGCGCGGCGCTGATCGGCCGGGGTGTCCCCGGTACGCATTCCCACCCGGATGTCCGGCGTCGGTAGGCCCAACCGATGCGCGGCCTGCCGGATGCCGGCCAGTGGCGAACGCAGGTTACGCTCGACGTCCACCGCCAGGGCCTTCAGCGGCGAGATGTAGAGGACCCGGCAGCGCCTCATCGGGTCCTCCGGAGGCCCGGCGACGGCCAGCCGGTCCAGCGCCCACAGGAACGCGGCGAGCGTCTTGCCCGACCCAGTCGGGGCGACGACCAGCGCGTGCTGACCCGCTGCCGCCGCCCGCCATGCGCCCTCCTGGGCCGGGGTAGGCGCGGCGAACGCGCCCGCGAACCAGGCCCGGGTGGCGGGGGAGAACAGGTCGAGCACGTCCACACCCCCATCATGGACCGCTGCACCGACAGGCTAGAAGTTCCCGCCCGGTTGGCATGTGCTGACCGGGCGTAGACGCTCACGGACGAGCGCACCCGGTCACGTGTCGAAGTCCGCCGCACGGTGCAGCAGGGTCGCACCGGCCGAGATCGCGGACACGGCGATGAGGCAGCTAGTCATCTTGCGTACCGTCCGTCCGGCGCGGCGACAGCAGCGGTATAGCTCCGCGGCGGCCTCATAATCCGCGAGACCGCGCAGCGGCCCTGCAGTCGATCTTACAAGCAGATTGAGGTCCGGGTTCGATGGGCGAATGGTGGCGGGACGCGGTCGTTTATGAGATCTATCCGCGCTCTTTCGCGGACAGCGACGGGGACGGCGTGGGCGACTTGGCGGGTCTCACCAGCCGACTGGCCTACGTGGCGAAGCTGGGGATCCAGGCGGTGTGGATCACGCCTTTCCAGCGCTCGCCGCAGGCGGACCACGGCTACGACGTCAGCGACTACTGCAACGTCGATCCGCTGTTCGGCGACCTGGCGACGTTCGACGAGATGTTGCGCTGCGCACACGGTCATCAACTGCGCGTGATCATCGATCTTGTCCCGAACCACTGCTCCAGTGCGCACCCGCTTTTCCAAGCAGCACTCGCGGCCGGACCCGGCAGCCGGGATCGCGCACGCTTCCACTTCGCGCCTGGCCTAGGGCCGGACGGTGCGATGCCACCGAACAATTGGGCCAGCGTGTTCGGCGGCCCGGCGTGGACCCGGATCAGCGAGCCCGATGGCTCGCCGGGGCAGTGGTACCTGCACCTGTACGCCCCCGAGCAGCCGGACTGGAACTGGCGGGACTCGCAGACGGCCCCGTTCTTCGATGAGGTGCTGCGCTTCTGGTTCGACCGCGGGGTGGACGGTCTACGTGTCGACGTCGCGCACGGCCTGTTCAAGGCCGAGGGCTTGCCAGACCTCGCCGCGACCGCGACGCCTGCGCCGATGCGGCTGCGGGCCAATCCGTTGGCGTGCGATCGCGAAGAGGTGCACGGCGTCTACCGCCGTTGGCGGGCGTTGGCCGACGCCTACGCCCCGCCGCGGGCGCTGATCGGCGAGGTCAACGTCAGTCCCGTGCGTGCGGTGCGCTACACGCGACCCGACGAGCTACATCAGGCATTCGCGTTCGCGTTCCTCGCAGCGCCGTGGGACGCACGAGCCTGGCAGTCGATCATCAGGGAACTGCTCGACACCCGGGGCGCGGCGCCGGTCACGTGGGTCGTGGAGAACCACGACGTCGTCCGGGCTGCGACCCGATACGGCGATGGCATCCGCGGGATCGCCCGGGCTCGCGCAGCCCTGCTGGCCGTGCTCGGGCTGCCCGGTGCCGCCTACCTGTACCAGGGGCAGGAACTCGGGCTGCCCGAGGTCGACGTGCCGCCGCAGATTCGGCAGGACCCCGCGTGGTCGCGCTGTGGAGTGTCCCGCGACGGCTGCCGGGTTCCCCTGCCGTGGCGACGGGACGCGAATGGGACGCACGGCTTCTCAGCGGAGCCAGCGCGATCGCCCTGGCTCCCCGTCCCCGCGAGCTGGGGCGTGTACTCAGTCGAGGCTCAGGAGGCGGACCCGGACTCCACGCTGCACCTGTGCCGAGCCGCGCTGACCCTTCGCTGCCGGCTGCACGCCCAGGGCGCCCTGTCCGCAGACGACGCCGTGGGCGTCGACATCAACCCCCCTGGGGCATTGGTGGTGCGGCGGGGCGAGGCGATGGTCCTCGTCCTGGCGATGGGAAACATGCCGGTACACCTACCACCGGGCCGGCTCCTGCTGGCCAGCGGCCCGCTCACCCACGACGGCCGGCTACCACCGGACACCACCGCATGGCTGCGCTGCTGAGACTGGCTCTGCGTACGGTAATGAGGTGAGCTGCTGACCGGGGTTGGTGATTAACCCTCAGTTGGCTGCACTGCGCTGGGGTATGGGGCTTCTGCCCGAGGCTCGAGTGGGTCGCTCTCGACGATGAGGAGATCGGCGCTGATCCTGGCAGGCCGGCGTCGGTGCCGATGATGATGGGGACGCCGAGCTGGTCCATCCAGGGCAGCCGGTCGCCGAAGCGGCGACCGAGGCCGGGGGGAAACCTGGCGGCGAGCCGTATTATGATCATGGCCTCGTCAGGGTTCTCGGCGTGGTCGAATCTTTCGGTCTGCTCTTATCTGGAGATTGTGGCGACCGCTCAAGGGGTAGACGAGCTGGATAATACCTATGACCGTACCGAGCACTCCTATAATAAGTAGTATGCTCGTTATCATCAGCGTCAGCATCATGGCTTCCATTTGGTCGGCCTCTCATGCTCACACGGTGCGGAGTTGGATGGGACGCTGAGGTGAGCATGCTAGACATAACCGCTGACCGGCGTCGTGCGCAACAAGTTCAGCGAATTTCCAACGAAATTCACTATCTCCATCACTTTTTGTAGATCGATTGCTACGCGCTGTGCCCGCTGGTCATCGCGCGCGGCCCGAGTGTTGTCACGCTCAGTGGTCGATCGAAACACCGTGACGCGGAGTGCAGGCGTTCGTTAACGCGCCGTGAGCGCTCCACTGGCCCCACCCCTGAGACTGGCCCCACCCCTGAGGTCCGTGCCCTTGGTCCGGCGATTACCGCGGCGGATCCGGGCAGCATTGCTCGTCGTTCACGTCGTGGCGTCGGCAGGATGGCTTGGGCTCGACGGGGCGCTGGTCGCGTTGCAGGTGACCGGCCTGCAGTCTGGTGACCCGGCGGTGCGAGCCGGAGTGGTCGTCGCGATGACCGTCATCGCCTGCTGGGTGCTGATCCCCGTTGTGTGCGCCTCGCTGTGCAGCGGGCTGGTGCTGGCGCTGGGAACGTCGTGGGGTCTGGCACGGCACTGGTGGTTGGTCGCGAAGTCTGGGATCGCTGTCATGCTGACCGCCACCGGAGCGGTCCTGACGCTGCCCCGACTACCCGAGGTCTTGGCTGGCGAAGGCGAGCCGGTCCAGGTGGTGACGCTGGCCGCGAGATCAGTCGCGCTGGCGCTGTTGCTCATAGCAACGGGCCTGTCCGTGGTGAAACCGTGGGGCAAGACCCAGCTGGCGGGATCGCGCGGAACTCCATCGACGGCTATCGTACGGAGCACCGGCATTGATCGGTCAGCTGCCACCCTGTGGCCGGGTCGTTTGGATGCATTCGTCGACATGGACCAACAGGCTCGGCGACAGGCTCAGCTTCATGCCCTGCGCAACCTTCGCGCACTCCCCGGTGCGCCCGGGGGCCGGGTACTGATTCGCGGATCCCGGATGTGGATCGATACCGCCACCATCGCCGACGCTGCATCGGTTGTCCGACCACAAAGGCAGCCGGCAGACAGGAACCGGCGGCCGCCGCGGCGGAGCCGGTCGTTTCCCCGAGCGCGGTCATGATCGTGCTGCCGGATCCGGCTGCGTTTCCCGTCGCTCGTACGCAATCGGCAGAAAGTCGGCAGCGGTACACAGCGTGTTGACGCCCCGCCCGCAGATCTCGCCCTACGGTGTCGTCTCGTGAGCCAGACGCCGATCTATGACCAGCTCCGTCGCGAGCGGATCAACGCCGATGTCCCGGCCGGAGCGGCTAACCCACACCAGGTTGGTCAGGCCGGGCAACACCGTCGTTCCGCGGGGACGCGCCGTCACGCGCCCGCAGGCCGCCACAGCCCAACAGCTCGGGATACTGCGCAGTTCTCCTGGTTCGACCTCCCCGGATGATGTTGTTTCTCTAGGCGCTGAGGGTGAGCTCACTGGGTTGCTGTAGCGGGTTGTGACAGGCGGCTTGATGGGACTGGTCGCTGAACTCGCGCATGGCAGGTTCCTCCAGTGCGCATCGTTCGGTAGCCCGTGGGCAGCGGGTACGGAACCGGCAACCCGACGGTGGGTCCATCGCAGACGGCAACTCGCCGCGCACTCCGGCGCTGTCCTTCCGTAGTTCACGCTCGGGGTCGGCGACCGGGATGGTATCGATCAACCCTCGTGTATAGGGATGCGCCGGAGAGGTGTACACCTGCTCGGCCGGACCGATCTCGACCAGCTTGCCGAGATACATCACGCCGATCGTGGTGGACAGATACCGCACCACAGAGAGGTCGTGGGAGATGAACACGTAGGTCAGCTGATGTTCGCGCTGCAGGTCCCGCATGAGGTTCAGGATCTGCGCCTGCACCGAAACATCCAGGGCCGACACCGGCTCGTCGGCGACGATCAGCTTGGGGCGCAAGGCGAGCGCACGCGCGAGGCCGATGCGTTGCCGCTGCCCGCCGGAGAATTCGTGGGGATACTTGTCCAGCGCGGTGCGGGGCAGCCCGACCTCGTCGAGCAGGGTGGCGATGACTTTTTCCTGTTCACCGGCGGATCCCCGATGTTGGATGGCCAGTGGCTCGCGCAGGATCGAGCGCACGCGCATGCGCGGATCCAGTGAGGCGTAGGGGTCCTGGAACATCAGCTGGAAGTCCCGGCGACATTTGCGAAGCTGGCGGTGGGACTTGCTGCTGATCTCGGCACCGTCGAACGTGATCGAGCCGGACGTCGGTGTGTCCGCGGCGACGAGCAGTCTGCCGATGGTGCTCTTGCCACAACCTGATTCGCCGACGAGACCGAAGGTTTCTCCGGTGCGGACGGTGAACGACACGTCCGCCACCGCGCTGATCGCACCGATCTTCCGTTGCAGCACACCGTTGGAGGTGACCGGAAAGGTACGTACCAGGTTGCGCACTTCCAACAATGGTGCAGCTTCGGCGGCGGCGGCAGCGAGCGGTGTGTGTGGGTTCGGTGTCGCCTGTTCCTTCGCGCCGAGCGGGTGGTAGCACGCGAACGGGTGACCGTTGCCGGTGAGTTCCGGTTCCCGAGCCCGACATTCCGCGGTGGCATAAGCACAGCGCGCAGCGAACCGGCAGCCCTGCGGGGGGTTCGACAGGTCAGGAGGCATGCCGGGAATGGCGTAAAGCCTGCGGTCGGCGTCCACATTTTCCGGCAGCGCACGGAAAAGCGCTTCGGTGTAGGGGTGCCGCGGGTTGTCGAACAGCTCCCGTGTCGAGCTGGCCTCGACGATTTTTCCCGCGTACATCACCGCGACGCGGTCGGTGTATCCGGCGATGACGCCGAGGTCGTGGGTCACCAGGATCACTGCCATACCGAGTCGGCTGCGCAGCTCGTCGATGAGCTCGAGGATCTGCTTCTGGATGGTCGCATCGAGCGCCGTTGTCGGTTCGTCGGCGATCAGCAGTTCCGGTTCGCAGGCCAGCGCCATCGCGATCACCACGCGTTGGCGCATCCCGCCGGACAGCAGATGTGGATAGGAGTCCAGGCGTTCCTTCGCGCGCGGCATCCCGACCAGGTCGAGCACTTCCGCGGCCCGCTCGCGCGCTTGTGCCCGGGTCACGTCACGGTGCAGCAGAACGGTTTCCGAGACCTGGTCGCCAATGGTCATACACGGGTTCAGCGATGTCATCGGATCTTGGAAGATCATGCCGATCCGGTTGCCACGGACTTTTCGCATACCGGCTTCGTCGAGGGTGGCGAGGTCGGTGCCGCCCAGCATGATCGAGCCACCCGCGACGCGCCCACCAGGCGGTAACAGTCGAATGATCGACAGTGCGGTCATCGTCTTACCGCAGCCGGACTCACCGACAATGCCAAGACTCTCGCCTTTGCCGACGGTCAGCGAGACGCCGCTTACCGGGTGCACCGTGCCCTTGCGCAGCGCGATGTCCGTGTGCAGATCGTCAAGGGTCACAACAGCGTTCACCGGGCTCACCTCTTCTGCAACCGAACTTCGAACGAATCACGCAATGCATCACCGATGAGATTGAACGCGAGGACCACGACGACGATGGCCACGCCCGGCGGGTAGATCAGCCACCAGTAGCCGTCGTAAGTGTAGTTGATGCCATTGGAGAGCATGTCTCCCCAGTTCGCGGCCGGCGGCGGCACACCGAGGCCGAGGAAGCTCAGCGTGGCCACGATCAAGATCGCGTCCGCCACCTGGAACGTCGCGTTCACGACCACGGTGCCGATGGCGTTCGGTGCGATGTGCCGGAGGATCGCGCGCACCGGGCCGCCACCCATCAGCCGCACCGATGTCACGTAGTCCCTGGTACGTAACGTCAGTGCCTGACCACGGATCAATCGAGCGGGACCGAGCCAGGAGATCAACGCGATCACCAGGATCAGCAGCCCGACGGTGGGTCGTGCGATCGACGCGAGGAACAGCAACAGGAACAGCGCGGGCACCGCGAGCAGCGCATCGACGACGCGCATCATCGCGGAGTCGATGACACCACCCGCGTATCCGGCAATCGCGCCCCACAACGTGCCGAAGACGGTGGCCAGCAGTGCGGCAGCGACTCCCACCTCGAGTGAGGACTGTCCGCCGGCCATTAGTCTGCCGAGCTGATCGTAACCAACCTCGTTGGTGCCCAAAGGGTGTGCGCCTGACGGCGGCAGGGTAGCCTGGGATAGGTCGATGTGTACCTGGTCGGTGTGATAAACCAGCGGACCGATGTAACAGAACACGATGAACGCCACCAGGATACCGAGACCGACCACGGCGAGCTTGTTCTCCACGAAAGCGGTCAGCCTCCGCGCGAACATACTGCGAGTCTTGGGTGAATCGGGCACGGCCGCACCATCGGCGGGAATGGCGGTCATGCGTACCTCACTCGGGGATCGAGGATGGCGTAGGCGAGGTCGGCGAGCAGGGAACCGACCACCGTCGCTACACCGACGAGTACCGTGATGCCGAGCATGATCGGGTAGTCCTGCGTTTGGGCGGCGGTCCAGAAAAGCTGGCCCATCCCCGGGAAGTTGAACACCGCCTCAGTGATCAAGGCGCCGGAGAAGATCGTCGGCAACGACAGACCGAGCAGGGTGGCGACCGGGATCAGCGAGTTGCGCAGCACGTGGCGGACCAGCACGGTTCGTTCGCCCGCGCCCTTCGCGCGAGCGGTACGCACGTAGTCCTCAGTGAGGTTCTCGATCACCGACGATCGCATGTACCGGGAGAACTGCGCGATGGTCAGCAAGCCAAGGGTCAGCACCGGCAAGATCAGCCCGGCCGGCTGGAACAGGATCGCCGCTAGCGAAGAACTCTGGGGCGCTTCCGCCGGCAGGATCGGCAGGTAGACGGAGAACACCACGATAAGAACGACGCCGAGGAAAAACGCTGGCGTTGCGTAGAAGACGAACGCCCAGATGGTGATCGTGTAATCCGCGGCGTGGTTGCGCTTCACTGCTTGCACCATGCCGAGCGGGATCGCCACGATGAGCGCGAAGAGCGTGGAGAGGACCGCGAGAACCACGGTTTTGGGAAGCCGCTCGCCGATCAGCGACACCACTGACTGGTTGAACTTCACCGAGAAACCGAGGTTGCCGGTGACGAGCTGGGTGAGCCAGTCCCAGTACTGGATCGGGACGGGGCGGTCGTAGCCCATCTGGTGGTTGAAGTTCGCGATCGCCGCCGGTGTGGCGCGTGGCCCGAGCTGCGCGCGGGCTGGTCCGCCGGGGAGCAGATGCAACAGGATGAAAACGATCACTGTCACGAGCAGGACGACGACAATGGCCTGCAGCAGTCGCCGGGTGATGAATCCGATCATTTCACGTAGTACCAATCCTCCGGCGTGATGTTCAGGTACGGACTCTGTGGAGTGACACCTTTGAGGTTGTTCGCGATTTCTGTTTCCGCATAGTCGTAACTCGGCTGCCAGATGGCTGGCATGGTCTGTGAGCCGTACTGAGCGTAGGCCTGCAAAGCGTCTGGTGAGTCGCTGTGCTGGGTTGCCGCGATGAGCTGGTCCAGCTTCGGGTCCGAGAAGCTACCCACGTTGGATCCGGCACCGGTGCCGAAGATCTGCTCGCCGGTGGGGTAGTAGTCCGGTGCGAACACCCAGCCGCCGCCCCAGTTACCCATTTCCCAGTTGCAGTCGGGTTTGCCGGCATCACAGGGGATTGCGGTGGCGATCACGGTGTTGAAGGGGGCTCCCCGCAGGTCGATATTGATGCCGACCTTGGTGGCGGAGGATTGCAGTTGCTGCATCGCAAGAATGACTTGCGGGGTGCCGGTGGCGTACATCATCTGGAAGTCCAGTCGGGTACCCGCCGGCACCCCTGGGCCGCATTGGTTTGGACTGGTGCCCGGCCGCTCGCAGGTACCCACACCGTCGCGCGGAGTGCTCCACCCGTGGTCAGCCAGTAGTTTCTTCGCGTGATCAGGGTTGTAGGCGAACGGATTGGGTTCGGTGTCGTCACTCGCGTACGGGTTTGTCGGCGTCGTCGGCACCGGACCGTTGGTCGTCGCGCCGTAGCCGTGCACAGCCGCCTTGATGATCGACTTCTGGTCGACAAGAGATGTCAGGACTTGCCGGAAGTACTGCTGCTGGAAGATCGGGCCGACCTTCGGGTTGTGGTTGTTGAGCGGGAAGTAGTTGACCCCAAAAACGAACCACCGGTCGAGCGTGTAGTTGTCTGCCAGCGGATTGTGACCAACCTTCTGATCATCCGGCTTTGCCGGCGCGTTCTCCGGCGGTAGGTACCCGACCTGAATGGAATTATCGCCGGCGCGCAGCACATTGTATTCGCCGGCGTTGTCGGAGAACGGCGCTTCATTGAACTGAGCAAGATGCGGCTTGTTCGGTCCCGAGTAGGCGTTGTTGGGGACGAAACTGATATTGCCGTCGGCGTTGAAGGATTTCAGCCGCCACGGACCGTCCACCACTTGCCACAGTGGATTCCTGGCGTAGCTGTTGATGCTCTTCGCCTGGTCAGTGAGGTACTCGTAGACCGGGGTGCAGTCGCTGGCCTTGTGTTCGCAGTCACTGGCGCCGGTCGCTGTGCGGTCCCAGGCGTGCGGAAGCGGCGTGATCTGGGAAAGCTCATTGTAGACGAACCACTTCGCGCTGTAACTCTTGTTCAGATGGAAGGTCACCTGGTTCGGCGCGTCCGCGGTCACCGAGTCGATATCATCCGGGATTCCACCGGGTACATATACCGCCCAGTTCTTCTTCTCCGCCTTCATCATATTGATCCAGAAGATGATGCCGTCGGGTGTCACTTTCGTATTGTCCGACCACGCGTAGTCCCGCAGCTTCACGGTCACGGTGCGGTTGTCGTCAGCGAAGGTCGGATAGTCAGCGAGACTGAGTCTGTCGTTCAGTACGGGCTGGCCGTTGTCGCCGAACCAGTACAGGGGCCGGTACATAAGGTATTGCAGGTCTGAAACCGTGGTGACACTGAAGTACACAATCGACATGAACGGGAAGATATAGTTCGGGGTGGTGTTCGCCGGCTCGGCAAAGGTGGCGACCCCGCCTTCCACCGGTCGGCCGGAGCTGGGTGTCGTTTGACCGGCACAACCAACCGCGATCAGTGCGATAATCGAGAGAAGCACCGCACATATCGACCTTCGTCCACGGGAAGAGTCGAGCCCTCGTGGCCGCACCACACACCTCCTACTGTCAGTAGCCACTGTGCCTCGTCGCCGAGCCGGAGGAACCCGGCTCCGCCAGCCGGTGACCACGCCTGCGACACACTCCACCATCCCGCGACGCCTGACTACACCCGGCCCTCACCGCAGTCTGGATGCAGACCGCGGTGAACGGCCCTTGGATAGCCGCGTTCTGCATCCAGACTGTGGTGAGCCATCAAGGATGATGGAGGCGTGAACCTGACTCGACTGGCCACCGGCGAACTCACCGGGCACCGCGACGAGCTGCACTGCGAGTATGCGGCCCTGCAGGCGCGGGGGCTCGCTCTCGATCTGACCAGGGGCAAGCCGTCGGCGCAGCAGCTGGACCTGTCCGAGCCGCTGCTGGAGCTTCCCGGGGCTGGCAAGCACCTGGCCAGCGATGGCAGCGACACCCGCAACTACGGAGGACTACGCGGGCTGGTGGAGCTGCGGGAGATCTTCAGCGGACTGCTCAGAGTGCCCGTCGAGCAGCTGATCGCGTTCGGGAACTCCAGCCTGGAGCTGATGCACGAGTGCCTGGTGCATGCCGTGCTGTTCGGCGTCCCCGGAGCGACGCAACCATGGGGGAGGGGCACGGGCACGGTCTTTCTGTGCCCGGTGCCGGGTTATGACCGGCACTTCGCGCTGTGCGAGAAGCTGGGCGTCGAGATGATCGCAGTGCCGATGAACGCGGCCGGCCCGGACATGGACGAAGTCGAGCGGCTGGTGGCGGCGGAGATCAGGATCAAGGGGATCTGGTGCGTGCCCAAGTACAGCAACCCGTCGGGCATCCGGTACTCCGAGGAGACCGCCGGTCGGCTGGCGCAGATGCGCACTGCCGCTCCGGACTTCCGGATCTTCTGGGACGACGCCTACGCCGTGCACCATTTGACCGAGGTACGGCATGAGACCGCCGCCATCTTGGAGTTGGCCGCCGCCGCCGGCCACACCGATCGGCCGTTGGTGTTCGGTTCCACGTCGAAGATCACGCTGGCGGGCAGCGGGGTGGCCTTCTACGGCGCGTCCGTGGCCAACGTGGACTGGCTGACCGGGCACCTGGCCAAGCGCACGATCGGTCCCGACAAAATCAACCAGTTACGGCACGCGCTTTTTCTGCAGACCCCCGCCGGCGTGCATGCTCATATGGACCGCCATCGGGCACTGCTCAAGCCGAAGTTCGATCTCGTCCAGTGCACCTTGGCCAGCCAGCTCGGCGACAGTGGGGTGGCGACCTGGACGGTACCCGAGGGAGGTTATTTCGTCACCCTCGACGTGCTGGAAGGGTGCGCCAGCCGAGTTGTGGAGCTGGCCGCTGGGGCCGGCATCGCGCTGACCGCCGCAGGCGCGCCCTTCCCGTACGGCAAGGACCCTGACGATCGGGTGATCCGGCTGGCGCCGACCTACCCGCCGCTGTCGGAGCTGGCCGAGGCGCTGGACGGGCTGGTGCTATGCATCAAGTTGGCGGCCATCGAGCGCGTCCTCACCGTCGGTACCGGCGGTGAGGAGGGCTCATCGTCGGGGATCTCGGCGCCGCAGTGAACGCAGTCGGTGGGCGCGTCCTGGTCGGCGAGGCGACCGCACTCCGGGCAGACACGCCGCAGCCAGCACGCAGGGTCGCCGCCTTCGTCGGATCCGGGCTCCGATCTGGGTGGGATCACAAGGATTCCCTCAGCACGTCGGCGAGCACTGCGGCCTGGCTGTGGTCGAGGTTTTTGCTCGCGGTGAGCAGCGTCAGCGGCCGATCGGCGGCCAGCTCGCGCAGCACAGCCACTGCTTGCTGGCTGGCCGGTGCTTCGAGCTCAGCGCGATAACGGCTGCCGAACTCAGGGAACTTTGCTGGATCGTGGGCGTACCACTGACGCAGCTCGGTAGACGGAGCGACATCCTTGGCCCACTCATCCAGGCGGGCCGCCTCCTTGGTCAGCCCTCGCGGCCAAATCCGGTCGACCAGCACACGAGTCCCATCTTCCGACGTCGGCTCATCGTAAACTCGCCGGATCCGGATTCCTCCGCTGGCCATGATGAACGACTCACATGCGTTCTGGCGCCGCGATGCCCAGCAGGTTCAAGCCCTGCCGCAGGGTACGGGCGGAAAGCTCGCACAGCGCGAGACGGTTGGTACGGAGAGGTTCTGCCGCGGAGAGTACCGGGCAGGCTTCGTAGAAGTCGGTGAATGCCTTCGCTAGTTCGTAGAGATGACCGCACAGTCGGTGCGGTTCTATGACCCGGCCGCATTCGGCAAGGGTGTCGCCGAATGCGTCCACAGCGAGTACGAGAGCCCGTTCCGCGGGGTGCAGCGGCAGCGAGGGATCTACCTCGACGGTCCCGTCGCCGGCCTTGCGCAGGATGGAGCAGATCCGGGTATGCGCGTATTGCAGGTACACCCCGGTGTTGCCGTTGAACGACACCATGCGCTCGATGTCGAAAACGTAATCCTTGATACGCGACGTGGACAGGTCAGCGTACTTGACCGCGCCGATACCCGCCTGCTCCGCGATCCGGGTCAGTTCCTCATCGGTCAGCTCGTGGGCCTTGTCGACAATGGCGGCGCGCGCCCGGTCTACGGCGCTGTCCAGCAGGTCCATGAGCTTGACGGTGTCGCCGGAGCGGGTCTTGAACGGCCGCCCGTCGGGCCCGAGCACAGCGCCGAACGCGACGTGGACGGCGTCAATGCCGTCGGTGAGCCAACCGGCGCGGCGGGCTGCCTCGAAGATGAGCCGGAAGTGCAGGGCCTGCCGAGAATCGACCACGTAGAGGATGCGGTCGGCTTTGAGTTCGCGGACCCGGTATCGGATGGTGGCCAAGTCGGTGGCGTCGTAACCGTAGCCGCCGTCTTTCTTGCGGACCATCAGGGTGACCGGGCTGCCGTCGGGGCCGGTGACCTCGTCGGAGAACATGACGAGCGCGCCGTCGCTTTCCACCGCGATACCAGCGGTGGTCAGTTCGTCGACGACATCGGGCAGCAGCAAGTTGTAGAACGACTCGCCGTCGGAGTCCTCGGGCTGCAGGAGCGCGCCAAGCCGGTGATAGATCTCGCGGAATGCGAATTCCGATTCGGCGACGATCTCCTTCCAGCGCGCGACGGTGTCTTCGTCGCCGGCCTGCAATGCCACCACGCGCGCTCTGGCCCGTTCGGCAAAGGCGGGGTCGGCATCGAATGCGGCGCGGGCGGCCTTGTAGAGGTTGTCGAGCGCGGGGACCGCCGAGGTGCCTTCGGTGAGCTCGTCATGGTGCCAGGTTGCGTCGGGGTGGTCATCGAGATATTGGATGAGCATCCCGAACTGGGTGCCCCAGTCCCCGAGGTGGTTTTGCCGGATCACCTCGGCACCGAGGAAGCCGAGGACCCGGACCAGGCAGTCACCGATGATGGTGGTGCGCAGATGACCGACGTGCATCTCCTTGGCGACATTCGGCCCGGAGTAATCGACGACGGTGCGCCGGCCCTGTTCCGGCCTGCCGATACCCAGGCGCGGGCTCGCCAGCCGAGCCGTGACCTGGTGCCAGAGTGCCGAATCGGCCAGCGTCAGGTTGAGGAACCCCGGTCCGGACACGGTGACCTCAGCGACAAGCGTGCCGGTATTGGCGCCTAGCGCGTCGGCGCGTAGCACGTCCGACAGGGCGCCGGCGACTTCCGCGGGTCTGGTGCGGGCCCGTTTGGCGAGGGCGAGCGCGGCATTGGACTGGAAGTCGGCGTGCTCGGAGCGTCGGACGACCGGGTCGGCCCCGGACAACTCCGGTAGCACCTGATCGATCGCAACGCGGACGGCGACCTCGACCTGGCCGATCAGCGAGCGCACCTCGTGCTCAGTCAACCGTGCATCCTCCTTGCTCTGCCGGCTCGTGGGGTGACCCGATTATCCCAGGTTGCGGAGGCGGCCGTCTTAGCGAGGGGCAATGCTGAGTGGCGAACGTCGTGTGCAGGCGATAGAAAGGCACGGCCCGGCGGCTGCGCCACGTCGCCGGAACAGCGCGAATCTACGGAGGTTGTGTTGGACATCTGGCCAGGGGCGCCCTACCCGTTGGGCGCGACCTATGACGGCGGCGGCACCAACTTCTCCATCTTCTCCGAGGCCGCGCACCATATCGAACTGTGCTTGTTCAACGATGCGGGCGACGAGACCCGGATCGCGCTGCCCGAACGGGACGCCCTGGTCTGGCACGGCTACGTGCCGCGGGTCAGTCCCGGACAGCGTTACGGCTATCGGGTGCACGGCCCCTACGATCCGGCGGCGGGCCTGCGGTGTAACCCGAGCAAGCTGCTGCTCGACCCCTATGCCAAGGCGATCGACGGCCGCATCAAGTGGAATGAAGCTCTGTTCGCCTACCGGTTCGGCAACCCGGACTCTTACAACGACGCTGACTCCGCGCCGTACGCGATGACGTCGGTGGTGGTCAACCCCTTCTTTGATTGGTCCGATGACCGACCGCTGCGCATTCCCTATCAGGAGACAGTAATCTACGAGGCGCACGTCAAAGGTATGACGATGCGCCATCCGCGAATCCCCGATGACGTCCGCGGCACTTACTCCGGCCTGGCGCACCCGGCGATGATTAAACATTTTCGTGACCTCGGGGTGACCGCGGTGGAACTGATGCCCGTGCACCAGTTCATACACGACTCCACACTCGTCGAGCGTGGGCTGTCCAACTACTGGGGTTACAACACCATCGGTTTCTTCGCCCCGCACAACCATTACGCCTGTTTCGGCACCCGTGGTCAGCAGGTGCAGGAATTCAAGGCCATGGTGCGGGCGCTACATCGGGCCGGGATCGAAGTCATTCTGGATGTGGTCTACAACCACACCGCAGAGGGCAACCATCTCGGTCCGACGCTCTCGTTCCGGGGTATCGACAATCCGGCCTACTATCGGCTGGTCGACGGCGACCTGAAACACTATTACGACACTACGGGCACCGGGAACAGCCTTAACGTCCGGCATCACGAGTCGCTGCGATTGATCATGGACTCGCTGCGGTACTGGGTGCTCGACATGCACGTCGACGGGTTCCGGTTCGACCTGGCCGCCACCCTGGCCCGGGAGTTCCATGAGGTGAACCGGCTGTCGGCGTTCTTCGACCTGGTCAATCAAGACCCGGTGGTCAGCCAGGTCAAGCTGATCGCTGAACCCTGGGACGTCGGCGAGGGCGGCTACCAGGTCGGCGGTTTCCCACCGCTGTGGACGGAGTGGAACGGCAAATACCGCGATACTGTGCGCGATTTCTGGCGTGGTGAACCGGGCACGCTTGCCGAGTTCGCCTCCCGGTTCACCGGGTCATCGGACCTCTATGAAGCCGACGGCCGACGGCCCATCGCCTCCATCAACTTCGTGACCGCGCATGACGGGTTCACGTTGAACGATCTGGTGTCCTATAATCAGAAGCATAACGAGGAGAACGGCGAGGGAAACCGCGACGGTGAGAGCCACAACCGTTCGTGGAACTGCGGCGTCGAGGGTCCTACCCAGGCCGGCAAAATCATTGCGTTGCGGGAACGCCAGAAACGCAATTTTCTGACCACCCTGTTACTCTCCCAAGGCGTTCCGATGCTCGCGCACGGTGACGAGCTGGGTCGCTCGCAGCTTGGCAACAACAATGTCTACTGTCAGGATAGCAAGATCAGCTGGGTGGACTGGGACGAGGCGCGGCTGAACTCGGTCCTCACCGAGTTCACCGCGCAGCTCGCGCGGCTGCGCGCTGATCATCCGGTGTTCCGTCGCCGTCGGTTCTTTCAGGGCCGCTCGATCCGCGGCTCCAACATCGAGGATATCGCCTGGCTGCGCCCTGACGGGCAGGAGATGGGCGAGGAGGACTGGAATGTTGCGTCCACCAAAAGCGTCGCGATCTTCCTCAACGGTCGGGGTATTCCCGAAGTCGATGACCTCGGTGAACGGATCGTCGACGATTCCTTCCTGCTCCTGATCAATGCCTACCACCGGCAAGTCAGCTTCACGCTGCCCGGCGCGGAATATGGCCGCAGCTGGGAGTTCGTCGTGGATACCACCGACCCGTTGTTGGCCAACGCCCGACGCAAGCAGCGCGATGCCGTGCCAGGCGGCAAGCTGCGGATACAACCGAGGGCGATGGTGGTGCTCCGCTGCCTATACTGACCGTTCTGCGGACTGGCAACCAAGCGCCCCGTCCCTAGCAATTCCGAGTGTGTCCAGCGGTTCGCCGGCGACGGTCAGAGGCCGGTGGGGGACCTGCGCCGGATCCGATGCGAGCCTCGAGCACAATGGCAGGTGTGTGCGCAAGATCATTTGCTGAGTATCTGTCTGGGCTGAGCGAGGCGTCGTTGATCGCGCTGCTCCACGCACGTCCGGACGTTCTCGTGCAGCCCGTTCCGCGTGGTTTCGGTCAGCTCGCGCAGCGGCTCAGTGGCGCGGAGTCGCTGGGTGCCGCGTTGCGCACGGTGAACCGGGACATGGTCGTGATCGGGCAGGCGGTCGTCGCCCTCGGTGCGTCGGCGACGGTGCCGGATCTGGCGCGGCTGCTAGGGGCATCGGAGCCAGTGGTGCGAGCCGGTGTAGCTCAGCTGTTCGGGAGAGGGTTGGCTTGGGACAGCGCCGGGGTGTTGTGCCTGCCGGAACCGCTGGAGGCGCACTGGTTGGCCGACATCGGTGGTGGCCGTCCGGTGGCGAAGATCGCGGGATCGGTCCTCGCCGAGAACCTGCGGGTGGCGGTCGCTGCGTTCGGTGTCGCCACTGAGGGCCTGCGCAAGCCGGAACTGACGGCCCGGCTGGCCGAACTGATGGCGGACCTGGCGTTGGTGGCCAAGGTGATCGCCGCGCTGCCGAAACCTGCTCAGCACCGGCTTGGCGAGTTCCGGCGGGGCTATCACCGCTCCTACTACTCCGGATTCGGGCGCCCCCGGGCGCGCGGTGCCGCTGACCGTGATCCGATCGAGCTGCTGATCGCGGCCGGGCTGCTGCTATCCGTCAACCACCAGCCTGAGCTGCCCAGGGAAGTGGCGGTCGCCGCTTGGCTGGCCGAACGCAAGCTCACGCTGACCGGGCGGCCGGTCATTCCCCTAGCCGGTGGCGACGAGGCGGCCGCACGTCGGGCCGCCCAGGCCGCTGCCCAGGAGGCACTTCGCGGGATGACCACCCTGCTCGACGAGGCCCGCGCGACGCCGATCGCGGCGCTGAAGAACGGTGGGGTCGGGGCTCGCGAACGGGCCCGGCTGGCCAAGCGGCTGTCGGTCACAGCCGACGTGCTGCTGTTGTGGATCGACGTGGCGTACGCGGCTGGCCTGCTGGGCCGAGCGGATGCCGGGTACGCACCGACGCAGTCCTATTCGGGCTGGCGCGCGGCACAGCCCGGTTGGCAGTGGGCCGTATTAGTCGACGCCTGGTTTGCGCTCGAACACGCGCCGACCAGCCGGGAAACGGTGGGGGACAAGGAACATCCGCCGCCGCTGCCGCTGGAGTCCGCTGCGGGGTTGCTGCGGCGTGCTCTGCTGTCGGCCGCCCGCGCGGGCGCGTCGGTGCGGGCGGCGGGAGCGGAAGCCGACTGGTTTTTCCCGTTGCACGGTTACGACGCCGAGCAACGTGACGACAAGGTGGCCGCCGCCGTCCGCGAAGCCGAGCTGCTCGGGGTGATCGCCACCGACGTGGTCTCAGAACTCGGCGAGCACCTGCTGGCTGTGGCCGGGACTGTGCCCGATGATGCAGTGGGGGAGTTGGCCAGACGGTGCACCGCGCTGCTCCCTGAGGCGTTCTGCAGCGTGATCCTGCAGTCGGACCTCACCGCGGTGGTCTCCGGCCAGCCGAGCGCGGCCGTGTCGCGGCTGCTGAACGACTCGGCCGTCGCCGAGACTCGCGGGGCGGCCAGAACGTGGCGGTTCACTCCAGCCAGTGTGCGGGCCGCTCTCGACGCCGGGTGGACGGCCCAGGAGCTGCTCACTGAGCTGGCCACGATCTCCGGCCGCCAGCTTCCCCAGCCAGTGGAATACCTGATCACTGACGCCGCCCGCCGGCACGGCGAGGTGCGGGTCCGGGGCATGCGCTCGTGCGTCATCGCCACCGAGACGTTGATCACCGAGATCCTGCATACCCGATCCCTCACCAAGCTGCATTTCAGCCAGCTCGCCCCCACCGTCCTGTCCAGCCCACAGGACCTCGACGCCGTCCTGGCCCGGTTACGGGAGGTCGGTCTGTCCCCGATGGCCGAGGACGCCCAAGGTGCGGTGATCGTCGAAGCCCGTCGCGACCACGAGGCGCCTACCTTCAATCAGGCGATCACCGCGAGACCGCGAAGCGCGCTCCCGGCCGCCGAGCTGGTCCGGCAGCTTGCTGCGGACCCCAGTGGCGATACTGCGCGGGCCGCGTCGGACCAGGACACCTTCGACCTGCTGGCAGAGCTCAACGCGCACCTCGATGACGCCGAGCTGGAGCTGCTGTCCGACGCCGTGGATCACCACAACGACGTCCTCATCGTCTATCGCGACAAGAATGGTACCGCCAGCACTCGGGCAATCCGACCACAACAGCTCTACGGCAGGTGGCTCGACTCCTGGTGTCACCTCCGCAATGCCCAACGCGATTTCACCATCGCCAACATCGAGGCCGTCGCTCCGGCCGGTTGATCATCCCGAGACCTCGCGATCCAGCTTGAGCCGTGAACGGATGGCACATCGCTCGCTAATCCGGTGACACCGTCGACCGACACCGTGATCCGTGTTGGTCGTAGATGCATCGAACGAACAGCGACCAGCAGCAGGTCACTCAGGTCATCCACGACCGCTTCGGCCAAGCTGTTGACACTGCCGTCGACCGCTGGGAAACCGTGCACGGTGAGGTGCACTGGTCCAACGTTGTGCATCCACGGTTCGGACTACCGGACTGGGAGCTCTGGGGAAATGCTACTAAGTTCAGCGGGCGAGGTTAACTCATGATCACGGTTTGGGTGTTAAAAACGACACGAGATGTCGCTCCCGGCACACAAACAGTGATCATGCGCGGTGATCCTTCGTCATTTACCGCCACTAACTTGGCCGAGTGGCCCAGCACTTCGTCATCGCGCGGATGCTTCGTCGCGTCGACGATGGCGACTACCCCGATCTCGTCGGGCCACTCACCCGGCACGCCCACGGCTTGCTGTCATCCACTGGCGAGCTGAGCCAGATCGGTGGCCGCTCGGGTTCGGTGAACGACGCGGATTCGTTCAGTCGAACTGACCGTCGCGCAGGGCGGTGGTGAAGGCGGCCCACGCGTGCGGAGATACGGCGAGTATCCCGCCGGCGGGGTGTTTGGAGTCGCGCACGGCGACGGCGCCGGCTGTGACGGCGACCTCGACGCAGTTGGCCTGGTCGCTGCTGCGGCTGCTCTTTCGCCAGCGGGCACCGCTGAGGTCCAGCGCAGGCATCCCGGGCTCCTCTCCAGTACTCATGTGGCCCTGCGCAGTCCGCCGGTTCAGCGGAGCTCGGTGGCGATCTGGGTGATCAGCTCGGTCGTTGCAGCGGGTGCAAGGGCTGCCTGCAGGATATTCCCTAGCGCCACCCGGTAGGAGGCCAGATCGGCCTCTTCCTCCAGAAACAGCACGGTGCTGTGGTTCTCCAGGTAAACCAGCGCCGTTTCCTCGGCGAACTCCAGGATCACGAACGGCCCGCGCAGCCCAGCATGTGCGCCAGCGGCCAGTGGCACCACTCGCAGCGTCACGTGCGGTTGTTCGGCTGCGCCGAGCAGGTGGTGCAGCTGACGGTGCATCACTCCCGGCTCGCCGACCGGGCGGCGCAGTGCACCTTCATCCACCACTGCGAAAAACTGCGGGGCGCTGATCCGGGTCAGTACCGCTTGCCGGGCCATCCGGGCGGCCACCAAATTGTCCAGCTCAGCTTCGGACACGGTCGGAGCGACGCCCTGAATGATCGCCCGCGTGTATTCCGCGGTCTGCAGCAGCCCGGGCACGAAGAGTGCCTCGTAGTTCTGCACGCGGGTGGCCTTGGCCTCGAAGTCGATCAGGCTGCGCCACAGCTGGGGCAGTCCGGGCTGGCGGGTCCACCAGCCGCGTTCCTCCGACCGGCGCACCAGGTCGAGCAGCTCATCACGGGTGGATGCGGGCACCTGGTACAGCCCCAGCAACGCGGCGACGTCCTCGATCTGTAGGCCGCTGTTGCCGGTCTCGATCCGGCTGATCTTGCTGGGTGACATACCCATGCGCTTGGCGACCTCGGCACCGGACAGCCCAGCCCGTTCCCGCAACGCGCGAAGCTCGGCGGCGACCTGCCGGGACCGGACAGAGGTGTGCGGATTGCCGGGCATGCCGTGCACTATGCAGCGTCCGGGACTGTGATCCAATCACCCGATCAGGTCATTGCTTGCAGTATTCGCAATGTTCGATGGTGCCGGTATGGACGCAGTGGAGAATCAGCGCCAGATCATGAGCAAGACCGCGGTCGAGAAGACGTGGAAGGTCCCAGCGCACCACGGCAGGGGACCGGTGAGCATCTGCGTGCGGATGCCTGATGTCTTGATCATCGACTCGCGGGGCAGGCACATCCTGATCGCACCCGAACAAGCGCGCCTCATGAGCACCGAGATGGGTTGCGTTGCGGACTGGATCCACGACTGCATGGGCGACTGAGTCGGGACAGGCCGGTGCGGCAGACTGGCTGGGTAGCGCCGCCATCGAGAGGAGCAATCCGTGACTCGTCCGCAGGCTGACGTGCTGGCTGTCGCCCGCGAACAGGTGCTCGAAAAGGGAGCCGGGCTTTCTGAGCAGCAGACCCTCGCGGTGCTGCACCTGCCAGAGGACCGGCTGGACGAACTGCTCGTGCTGGCCCATGAGGTGCGGATGCGCTGGTGTGGCCCGGAGGTCGAGGTCGAGGGCATCGTCAGTGTCAAGACGGGCGGCTGCCCGGAGGACTGCCACTTCTGCTCGCAGTCCGGTCTGTTCAGCTCACCGGTGCGCGCGGTGTGGCTGGACATTCCCGGTCTCGTCGAGGCGGCCAAGCAGACGGCGGCCACCGGGGCGACGGAGTTCTGCATCGTCGCTGCGGTGCGCGGGCCGGACCGGCGGCTGCTGTCCCAGGTCCGGACCGGCATCGAGGCGATTCGGGCCGAACCGGAGACGGCAGGCATCAACATCGCCTGCTCGCTGGGCATGCTCACCAAGGACCAAGTGGACGAGCTGGCCGCCATGGGCGTGCATCGATACAACCACAACCTGGAGACCGCGCGCTCACACTTCCCGAACGTGGTGACCACGCACACCTGGGAAGAGCGTTTCGAGACCCTGCGGATGGTGCGTGCGGCCGGCATGGAGGTGTGCAGCGGCGGCATCATCGGGATGGGGGAGACGGTGGCGCAGCGCGCCGAGTTCGCCGCGCAGCTCGCCGCGCTGGCTCCCGATGAGGTGCCGATGAACTTTCTGATTCCGCAGCCCGGCACCCCGTATGAGACCTATGACATCGTGGCGGGTGCCGACGCGCTGCGGACCGTGGGCGCGTTTCGCTTGGCGCTGCCCCGCACGATCCTGCGCTTCGCCGGTGGCCGCGAGCTCACCCTCGGAGACCTGGGCGCCGAGCAGGGCATGCTGGGCGGCATCAACGCGATCATCGTGGGCAACTACCTGACCAACCTCGGCCGGCCGGCGCAGGCGGATCTGGACATGCTCACCGAGCTACGCATGCCGATCAAGGCGTTGGGCGCCACGTTGTGAGCTTCTGCGACGCCTGTGGACGCCCGGTTGGTGACGGCGAGCACGACAGCTGCGCCCACCGCCGGCAGCTCGATCCGCCGCGGTACTGCCCGCAGTGCGCGCGCCGGATGGTGGTGCAGGTGACGCCGACCGGCTGGTCGGCGAGCTGCAGCGCGCACGGCCCGCATTCGAGGTCGGCATGAGCCCGGGGCAGGCGGAGGTCCAGCAGGTTCCCGAACCGGTCCCGGCCCGGCCCGGCGTGGTCGTCCGGGCCGATCTGGCTCCCGCGCTGGGAGTGCTGTGCGCGGTGATAGTACTGGGCCTACCGCTGGGCGTCCTGTGGTCCTGGTTGGCGCCCCCGGAGTTCGTCGCGCGCTCGGCGCTGGTTCCCACGCCAGGCGGCGTGCTGCCCTTCGTCGGGCAGAGCGAGCATCGCTTCGACGACATGGCGACCTTCGTGCTATTCGGGCTGGCCGCTGGGGTGCTCACTGGCGCGGTGTTGTGGCTGTTGCGGCGGTGGCGCGGCCCGCTGATGCTGGTTGCTGCGGTGCTCGGCTCGCTGCTGGCGGCGTGGCTCGCGATGCGCATCGGGCTGTGGTTGGCCGCTGCGCAGTACCCCGATCTGGCGAAGACCGGCGCACCATTCCCTCAGGCGCCGGTGCTCGAGTCGGCTTGGGTGATCGTCACGCAGCCCTTCGGCGTCGCAGTCACCTACTGCATCACGGCGGCGTGGAATGGCGCGGAGGACCCGCGCTCGTGAGTGGCGAACAGTGCTATAACACTGTTTGCCACTCACGAGTTCAGTTGCGGCTGGCCTTCTCCGCGAACTGATTCAGTGGTACCGGTACCGCGCGCAGCGTCCGCAAGAACGCCGCCTCCCGCACCAGGAGGGTCCGGACCCTGCGCAGTCGATCAGCCGGGGCGCAATCCTCGAGTAAGGTTTGCCGGTCCTCCAGGGTCAGCAGGCAGTCTGAGGCGAGTAGATATGCCAACGCGGGGACAGCGACGTCCGCTTTGGGCTCCTCCCAATCCCCGTGCTGCCACGCCGCGCAGCAGTACTGCCGGTGGGCTTCCCGAGCCGAGCGGGCCAGCATCGGCAGCAGCGTCGTCTGGTCTGCTGGTATGTCCTCATCTGGCACCCACTCGATAGTCCCCACCAGGTAAGGCGCGGAAATGTTGTCGATATCGAGCACCCGGAACCGCTTCGTGCCGCGAGTGACGATGTCGAACCGACCATCGGGGAGCCTGCGGGCATCCTGGAGCAGCGCAGCGCATCCGATGTCGTGTATCTCATCCGCCGACTCCACACCCTGCCTCACCGCGATCACCCCGAAGCTACGGCCGGGTACGGCGCCAGTCACCAGATCGACGGTCAACTGACGGTACCGGGGCTCGAAGACATGCAGCGGTAGTGACGCACCCGGAAGCAGCACGGTGCCCAGCGGGAAGAGCGGGACGGTCTCGGCCACAGGTAAACGTTACGGTGCTGCGCGCAAATCTGCTCAACGGACTCGCTCTTCCGGGGTATGCCGGACATGCTGTGGTTCTGGTGGCCGCAGTACGGCGAACGGGTCGGTGATCCGCATGTCGGTCTCCGCGAAGCGGTACAGCGCCGCGGGCCGGCCGCCGGATGGTCCTGGTGCGGCGGTTCCGCCGGTGGGAAGCAGCACTCCGCGGCGGGCCAGCACGCGTTGCAGATTGGTCGCCGACACTCGGTGGCCCAGCGCAGCGGAATAGAGCTCGCGAAGAGCGGAGACGGTGAACTCGGGCGGCGCAAGCGCGAATCCGAGGTTGGTGTAGGACAGCTTGGCGCGCAGGCGGTCCCGGGCCCGACGCACGATCAGACCGTGGTCGAAGGCAGTGCATGGCGTCCCGCGCAGGACATCGGGCACCGGGTGCCAGGCCGTGTCCTCGGGCAGCGCGGGATCGGCTCCGCACGGCACCAGCCCGAGGAACCCGGTGGCGACGGTGCGCCGCTGCGGCATCCGATCCGGCGCACTGAACACCTCGAGTTGCTCCACGTGCGCCACTTTGCGGACGTCCACCTTCTCGACGAGCTGGCGCAGCACCGAGCTCTGCACGTCCTCGCAGCCGCCGAGCCGGCCACCCGGCAGCGCCCAGCGCCCGGCGTCGGGCTCAATGCCCCGTTGCCACAGCAGCACCTGCAGTTGCCCGGCACGGACCTGCAGGACAGCGGCGAGTACTTCGTGCATCGCCAACCCGTCGCTGTTATCATTCATGTTTTCGATTGTAAGGCGAAAACTCGGGCAGGGTCCACCGCGGCGCTGGCGAAGGAGAAGACATGACCGCTACTGCCGTGCCCGAGCTGGATCACGCGTGGCGCCAGGAGGTGCGCGAGCTCGTTCGGCAACGCGACGCGGTGGTGCTTGCGCACAACTACCAGGTGCCCGAGATCCAGGACATAGCCGATCACGTGGGGGACTCGCTGGCGCTGTCCCGGATCGCTGCTGACTGTGCGGCGAGCACGATCGTCTTCTGCGGTGTCCATTTCATGGCCGAGACCGCGAAGATCCTCGCACCGGCCAAGACGGTGCTTATCCCGGACGCGCGCGCGGGATGCTCACTAGCCGATTCCATCGACGCCGAACAGCTGCGGGCCTGGAAGGGCGAGCATCCCGGCGCGGTGGTGGTGTCCTACGTGAACACCACTGCCGAGGTCAAGGCCGAGGCGGACATTTGCTGCACCTCGTCCAACGCCGTCGCGGTGGTCGACTCGATCCCCGCGGATCGCGACGTGTTGTTCCTGCCCGACCAGTTCCTCGGCGCGCACGTGCAGCGCGTCACCGGCCGGCCGAACCTGCACGTCTGGGCCGGGGAGTGCCACGTGCACGCTGGGATCAACGGCTCCCAGCTGGCCGCGAAGGTCGCCGCCGCACCTGATGCCGAGCTTTACATCCACCCGGAATGTGGCTGCGCGACCAGCGCCCTTTACCTGGCAGGCGCGGGTGCCGTGCCCGCCGACCGGGTGCGGATCCTCTCCACCGGCGGGATGCTCGATGCTGCCCGAGCGACCGCAGCGCGCGAGGTGCTGGTGGCCACCGAGATCGGGATGCTGCACCAGCTGCGGCGCGCGGCGCCCGGAGTCGACTTCCGAGCGGTGAACGATCGGGCCTCCTGCCGGTACATGAAGATGATCACTCCGGCGGCGTTGCTGCGCTCGCTGCGCGACGGCGTCGATGAAGTGACTGTCGCTGCCGACGTCGCGGCGCGCGCCCGTAGCGCTGTGCAGCGCATGATCGCTATCGGCCGCCCGGGTGGCGAGGAGTGACGATCTGGGAGGCCACCGTGGACCTCGCGGTGGTCGGCACCGGCGTCGCCGGGCTGACGGCCGCGTTGCGCGCCGCCGAGCTCGGCCTGCGGGTAGTGGCCGTGACCAAGGCCACCGTTGAGGACGGGAACACCCGGTGGGCCCAGGGTGGTATCGCGGTGGCCGTGCCCGGTCATCCACCGTGCGGCGACAGCGTGGACGCGCACGCGGCGGACACACTGGCGGCGGGTGCCGGGTTGTGCGACGAGATCGCCGTCCGGGCGATCCTGGCCGCCGGTCCGGCCGCGGTCAGCGCGCTGCGGGCTCGTGGCGCCGCCTTCGATCGCGCCGCCAACGGTGATCTGCACTGCAGCCGGGAGGGCGGGCATCGGGCCTTCCGTGTGATCCACGCCGGCGGTGACGCCACCGGAGCCGAGATCGAGCGGACCCTGGTCGGCGCGGCCCGTAGCGAAGGGTTGCCGTTGCTGGAAGGGCAACCGGTCATCGACGTCCTCTGCGATGACACCGGCCGGGCCGCCGGTGTGGCGCTGCTTGGTGGGGGAATGCTGCGCGCCCGGGCTGTACTGCTCGCCACCGGTGGCCTCGGCCAGCTCTACGCGGTCAGCACCAATGCCGATGTCGCTACCGGCGATGGACTGGCGCTGGCGTTACGGGCCGGGGCGATGACCGCCGATTTGGAGTTCGTCCAGTTTCACCCGACGGCGCTGTATGTGGAACCGGGCGCGCGGGGACGCCAGCCGCTGGTCACCGAGGCCATCCGGGGCGTAGGCGCCGTGTTGCTGGACACCACCGGCGCCCCGGTGATGACTGGCGTGCATCCCCTAGGTGAGCTGGCGCCACGGGATGTAGTGGCCGCCGCAATCACCCGGCGGATGGCCCAGACAGGCACTGACCACGCGTTGCTGGACGCCACCCACCTCGGCGACGCAGTGCTGCGCCGCTGTTTCCCGACGGTGTACGCGGCCTGCATGGCGGTCGGTGTGGATCCGAGCAGCGCGCCGATCCCGGTGGCCCCGGCCGCGCATTACCAGTGCGGCGGCGTGGCCACAGACACCGGCGGCCGCAGCACGGTCCCCGGCCTCTACGCCGCCGGGGAGCTGGCCCGAACCGGTCTGCACGGCGCGAACCGGTTGGCCTCCAACAGCCTGCTGGAGGGGTTGGTGATGGGCACTCGGACGGCCGAAGCAGTGGCGGCTGACCTCGCGGTATCACCGCGCCCCGGGCCCGCCCCAGCAACCCTGCCAGCTGCAACTGGTGGCTGATCGCGACGCGGTGCAGCAGGCGATGAGTGCGTACGCTGGCATCGGGCGCGACGCCGCCGGGCTAGCCGCTGCGTCGGCGGTGGCGGGGACCACCACGCGGCGGCGGCTACAGACCGCGCGCGATGCCGAAGACGCCGGCCTCACCCTGGCTGCCGCCGCCGTGCTTGCCGCCGCGGCAGCGCGCACCGAGAGCCGTGGCTGTCATATCCGCACCGATCATCCGCACACCGCGGCGCACTGGCGGCGCAGCATCGCGGTGCTGCTCAACGCCACCGGAACCCCGGTGCCGGCCGAGCCATCGCTGGTGGGCGGGGTGGCGTGAACGCCAAGGCCCTCAGGCTGGACCCCGACGAGGTACACCGGGTGATCAGCACCGCGCTGGACGAGGACCTGCGCTACGGCCCGGACGCCACCACCGCGGCCTGCGTGCCCGCCGGAGCGGTTGCGACGGCGACTGTCTCGCCACGCCAACCTGGCACGTTAGCCGGATTACCGGTTTTCCTGGCGGTGCTCGACGCGGTGCTCGGGACCGACGGGTACGAGATCACCGACCGGCGGCAGGACTGCGACCGGCTTGCCGCCGGCGACGTCGCCCTGGTCGTGCGCGCCCCGGTGGCCGGACTGCTCACCGCCGAACGCACCGCACTCAACCTGTTGTGCCACCTGTCAGGGGTGGCCACCGTCACCGCGGCCTGGGTGGCTGCGGTGGCCGGCACCGGCGCGTCGATCCGGGACTCCCGCAAGACCCTCCCCGGTTTGCGCGTCCTGCAGAAATACGCGGTGCGCTGCGGCGGCGGGATCAACCACCGGATGGGGCTCGGGGACGCGGTGCTGATCAAGGACAACCACGTGGCCGCAGCTGGCTCGGTGACGGCGGCGATCGCGGCCGTGCGGGCGCACGCTGCCGCGTTGCCCTATGAGGTGGAGGTAGGCAGCCTCGATGAGCTGGACGAGGCATTGTCCGCCGGGGTTTCCCTGGTGTTGCTGGACAACATGACGGTCGCCCAGTGCGCCGAGGCGGTTCGCCGCGCGGCGGGCTCGAGCACCGACCTGGAGGCCTCCGGCGGCCTGACCCTGCACGTCGCACGGTCTTATGCGGAGACCGGCGTCCGCTACCTCTCAGCCGGCGCCCTCACCCACTCAGCTCCAGCCCTAGACCTCGGTCTCGATCTGTCCTGAATCCCCGCAGGCGCCAATCGGCTCCGAATGGCGATCAGGTGGAGGATAGGAGTGCGGCGAGGGCTTCGTGCCATTGGGTGTGGATTTGGTCGTCGCCTTTGACGTTGCCGACTATTGTGCCGCAGGCTGTGCAGAGTTTGCCGGCTGAGCGGAATTCATAGGTCGGGGTCTGCGCGATCAGGTCACCGGCCATGTCTGGGGGCATTGTCGTCCTCTCCTCCGGGTAGCTAGCGGGCGGCGCAGTGGGCTCCGGTGATCCGCGGGACGCAGTCCGCGTAGTTCAGCAGCAGGTCTACCGCTGCGTCGTTGCGTGCGGTTTCCCGGTCGATCACCGACGCCGGCGGGTAGAAGCCGCCTTGCGTCAGGCTGGTCGGGTACATCTCCAGGGTGTAGGACCAAATGTGATGCTGTGACCACATCCAGTCCCCGATCGAGCCGTCGTTGATGTAGAGGTGGCTGGACTGCTCCGGTGTATAGCCGTTGGTGGCGGCCATCTGCTCGCCCAGCTTGCGGAAGGCCTCTGCATCGGATTTGTTCAGGCCGGGGCCGGTGTCAGTGGCGGTGAAACCGTAGGGCCAGAGCACCAGCTCGGAGAAGCTGTGGAAGTCGATGTGGGCGGTGATCTGCTGCACGCCGCCGATCACCCGGCTGTTCACCCAGTCGCGGATCTGCGCGGTCTCCGGCGCGGAGAATGGCGCGGGGCCGTGGTAGGTCTCGCTGCCCGGATTGGAGCTCGACCCGTCGCAGCAGCCCCACTCGTCGCCCCAGTTCCGGTTGAGGTCGGTTCCGATCTGGTTGTTCTCCGGACCCGGCTGTCGGTTCTTGCGCCACATCGCGAAAAGGCCAGTGGAGATGTCGTACTCGGCGCCGTCCGGGTTGGCCATCGGCATCACCCAGATCTCCCGGGACTTCAGCAGCCGGGTAATCGCCGGATCGGTCCCGTAACCCTGGGCCAGTCGCCGCACAATGTGGAGGCACATTTCGACGGTGATGTGCTCACGGGCGTGCTGAGCGCAGCTGAACAGGACCTCGGGCTCGTGCTTGTCAGTACGCACATCGTCGCTGATCTTCACCAGTAGCAGCGGGCGGCCTTGGACCGATTTTCCGTAGCTGGATACCGCGACCTGGTTGGGGTGCGCGGCGGCCAGCAAGTCCAGTTCGGTGGTGAGCTGGTGGTAGGTGTGATAACCCTGATACCCGATGGGGAATTGACCGGGCGCCACCGGTATCGGCAGCGCCGCCGGAAGTGAGATCAGCCGCAGCCCGCTGGCCCGCAAGTGCTCGGCCTGCGCGGGCGTGGCCCGGACCTCGAGGTAATCGCGGCCGCCGCCGAGGACTTCCACACCCTGCTGCGTGACGGCGGTGCGCGCGGCCGGGCTGTCCACCCCGGGCACCCGGTACTCCGCTAACGGCGTGGCCGGCGCCGCAGCCGCCGAGAACGGAACGACCAGCGCGAGCACCCCCAAGACAGCGCCCACCGCAACTCGCCGTATCACCACCGCGCGGAGCCTAACGATTGATTCCGCCGCAGTAGCCTGGGGGGACGCTTGGATGGAGAGGGGTTTCGCATGCTGGGGCGTATCGACCTGCGTGGTCGCCTGCCTGGGTCCGCGGTGCTGCGCGGCATGTTGCCGCGGGCCGAGGTGGACGTCGATGCGGTGGCTCACCAGGTGGCTCCGGTGATCGACGCGGTGCGTGACCGAGGTGTGGCGGCGGTGCTGGAGTTCGCTGAACGCTTCGACGGGGTCCGGCCAGCCAGCGTCCGGGTGCCGCACGATGCGTTGCACAGCGAGCTGACGCAGCTGGACCCGGCAGTGCGCGCCGCGCTGGAGGAGGCCATCGCCCGGGTCCGCCGGGCCCATGCTGATCAGCGGCGCACCGAGATCGTCACCCAGGTGGTGCCCGGCGGCACCGTCACACAGCGGTGGATGCCGGTAGCTCGGGTCGGGCTCTACGCCCCCGGCGGGTTGGCGGTGTACCCCTCCACGGTGGTGATGAACGTGGTGCCCGCCCAGATCGCCGGGGTGGCGTCGCTGGTGGTGTGTTCACCGCCGCAGGCCGCTCACGGTGGCCGGCCGCATCCCACCGTCCTCGCGGCGGCCGCGCTGCTCGGGATCGATGAGGTATGGGCGGTAGGCGGAGCGCAGGCCATCGCGCTGCTCGCCTACGGCGGCACGGACACCGACGGCGCGGCGCTGGATCCGGTGGACATGGTCACCGGCCCGGGCAACATCTACGTCACCGCAGCCAAGCGCGCGCTGCGCGGCATGATCGGCATCGACGCCGAGGCCGGCCCCACCGAGATCGCCATCCTGGCCGACGCCAGTGCCGACCCGGCGCACGTCGCCGCTGACCTGATCTCCCAGGCCGAGCACGACACGCTGGCGGCCAGCGTGCTGGTCACCGACTCGGTACCGCTCGCTGAGGCCGTGGACGCCGAGCTGCACCGGCAGGTTGCGGTCACCAAGCACACCGAGCGCATCCGCACCGCGCTGACCGGTCGGCAGTCCGGCTGCATTCTGGTGTCCGATGTGGCCGCTGGGTTGTCCGTAGTGGACGCCTACGCGGCCGAGCACCTGGAGATCCAGACCGCCGACGCCGCCGCGGTGGCCCGCCGGGTGCGCAACGCCGGGGCGATCTTCGTCGGCCCGTACGCGCCGGTCTCGCTGGGCGACTACTGCGCGGGCTCCAACCACGTGCTGCCCACCGGAGGCTGCGCTCGGCACTCCTCGGGGCTGTCCGTGCAGACCTTCCTGCGCGGCGTCCAGCTCATTGAGTATGACGAGGACGCCCTGGTGAAAATCGCCGACCACGTCGTCGCGATCTCGGCGGCCGAGGACCTACCCGCGCACGGCCAGGCGATCACCGCGCGGTTCCGGGGACGTCGCGGTGACGGCGGTGGCCGGCCCCATCGGCGGCGAGGTGACGCTCACCGATCTGCCCCTGCGTGCGGAGCTGCGTGACCGCAGTCCCTATGGAGCGCCGCAACTCGACGTCGCAGTGCAGCTGAACACCAACGAGAACCCCTACCCGCCGCCGGCCGGCCTGGTTGCCGACGTCACCGCAGCAGTGCAGTGGGCGGCGCGGAACCTGCACCGCTACCCGGACCGGGACGCTGTGGCGCTGCGCACCGATCTGGCCGGCTACCTCGCCGAGCGCACCGGCGTGCCGCTGACCACGGCGAACCTGTGGGCCGCGAATGGGTCCAACGAGATCATCCAGCAGCTGCTGCAGGCCTTCGGCGGAGCCGACCGCAGCGCACTAGGGTTCATCCCATCTTACTCGATGCACCCGATCATCTCTGCGGGCACCCGCACCCAGTGGATTCCAGCGCCGCGGCGGGCGGACTTCTCGCTGGATCCCGTGGGCGCGGTGGCCGCCATCGAGCAGCATCGGCCCGATGTGCTGTTCGTGACCAGCCCCAACAACCCCACCGGGCAGTCGATCCCGCCTGACGACCTGGCGGCGGTGCTCGCCGCGGCGCCGGGCATGGTGGTGGTCGACGAGGCCTACGGGGAGTTCTCCCGTCGCCCGAGCGCGATCAGGCTGCTCGAGCAGTTCGCTGACCGGCTGGTGGTCTGCCGGACGATGAGCAAGGCGTTCGCCTTCGCGGGCGGGCGGTTGGGCTACCTCGCTGCGGCGCCCGCTGTGGTGGACGCGCTGCTGCTGGTGCGGCTGCCCTACCATCTCTCGGCGCTCACTCAGGCCGCCGCCCGCGCCGCGCTGCGGCACGGATCGTCCACGCTGGAGTCCGTGGCGATCTTGGTGGCCGAGCGGGAGCGCGTCATTGCGGGCCTGCGCACCCTCGGCGCTCAGGTGGTGCCCTCCGATGCCAACTTCGTCTTGTTCGGATGGTTTGCTGATGCGCCGGCCGCGTGGCGGCGCTATCTGGAGCACGATGTGCTGATCCGTGACGTGGGAATCATGGGTCATCTCCGGGTCACCGTGGGCACCCCCGCGGAGAACGATGCGTTCCTGGCCGCGAGCGCGGCAGTCCTTGCTGAGGAGGCACGGTGAGTCGGACGGCTCGGATCGAACGGGTGACCAAGGAGTCCTCGGTGCTCGTCGAACTCGATCTCGACGGCACCGGGAGCACCGAGGTGACCACTGGCATCGCGTTCTTCGATCACATGCTCACCTCGTTGGCCAAGCACGCGGCGTTCGACCTCGTCGTGCGCGCGAGCGGTGACGTCGAGGTCGACGCGCACCACACCGTCGAGGACGTCGCCATCGTGCTCGGTCAGGCGCTACGCCAGGCGCTGGGGGATAAGTCCGGCATCCGGCGGTTCGGAGATGGTTGGGTGCCGATGGACGAGACGCTGGCGCATGTGGCGGTGGATCTGTCCGGGCGCCCGTACTGCGTACACACCGGCGAGCCGGACGTGCTGACCGGGTTCGTTGTGGGGGGCAATTACCCGACGGTGCTTAACCGGCACGTCTTCGAGACGCTGGCCGTCCACGCGCAGCTCGCGGTGCACATCCGGGTGCTGCATGGTCGCGACCCGCACCACGTCACCGAGGCGCAGTACAAGGCGCTGGCGCGGGCATTGCGGGTCGCGGTGGAGCTCGACCCGCGTACCTGTGGGGTGCCGTCGACCAAGGGCGTGCTGTGACCTGGGTGGGCCTGCTCCTGCTCGCGGAATCGGTGGCGCACTGGCGATCGCCGGCGGCGTCGCCTGGCTGCTCTGATCTGCGGCTTACTCGGCGCTTGGGTTGGTGGCGCGGATGGCGAGTAGGGCGATGTCGTCTTTGGGTTTCTGGCTGGAGAAGTTTTGGACCGAGGTGCGGACGGCGGCGATGAGTTGCGCCGGGGGGAGGGGGCAGAGTGCGGAGGCAGCGGTGATCAATCGGTGGGCACCGTAGGGCCCTGCCGGGCCTGGGCGGTCGGTGACACCGTCGGTGTAGGCGAGCAGCGCGTCGCCGGGGGCGAGGTGCAGCCGGGTGGTGTAGAGCTTGGCTTGGCTGATGAGGCCCAGTGGTGTTCCCGGTCGACCCACAAACTCCGCGGTGCCGTTGGCGCGGATCAGCAGGGGTGGTTCGTGACCGGCCAGAACCAGGTTTATCGCCAAACCAGTGGGCTCGCCGGTGGTGGTCTTGCGTATGTGGGCCGCGGCCAGGGTGCAGTACTGCCAGTGGTCTCCTGTTTCGATCATGAGGTCGTTGAGTAGCTCGAGCGCGCGGACCAGCGGGCGCCCATCACGGATCAGGACTCGGAGCATGTCGCGGACCTGCCCAGCTCGGGCGGCCGCTTGGGCGCCTTTGCCGCAGACATCGCCGATCGCGGCGAGCCAGCGGCCGGTGCGCAGGCTGAACACGTCGTAGAAGTCGCCGCCGACGTCGCTGCCGGTGCTGGCCGGCAGATACTCGGCGGCGAACTCGGCGCCATCGGCGGTGGGCAGTGCCCGGGGAAGCAGAGCTTGTTGGAGGGCTTGGGAGATTTTGATGTGTTGGGTGGCGCGTTGGGCGTTGTCGATTGCCAACGCTGAGCGCCGGGCGATGTCGCTGATGAGCGCGACGTCCTCAGGTGAGTGGGACCGATCGCCGGGACGGCCGACCGTGAGTACCCCGATGGTGCGCCCGGCCGTGTGCAGTGGCAGCGCGATGGCGTCGGTTGGCCAGTTGATCCAGGTCGGTGGCAGTATCTGGGTCGCGAGTGTGTGCAGCTGGGCGCGCAGCGTGCGGGTGGCGTCGCTGCCTGCGCCCAGGCTCAGGGCGGATCGCAGCTCGGGGATGAGTTCCTCGTTGGCGTGGGTGAGTGCGGCCAGGTCGAGTTCGTGCGTGGGCTCTGTCAGGTGTACCGCGCACCATTGGCCCAGCCGGGGCACCAGGATTTGGGGGATCATCGTGACGGTGAGTTCGACGTCGAGGGACTGGCCGAGCAACTGGCTGGTGTCGGCGAGATAGGCCATCCAGTCACGGCGGCGCCGGTCGGCTCTGTGTAGGTAGTCGGATTCGATCGAGAGCGCGATCCGCTGGGCGGTGAGCTCGGCTGCTTCGGGAACGAGTTGGCTGGCCGCCCCGGAGATGCGCAGCCGGCCGCGAACTGGCGCGATAAGGGGCAATGGTATGTCTCGCAGAGCCGGCGTTTCCTCGCCGTCGGGGTGGCGCCCGTGGTGGGCGATCTCGTGGGTACCGCTGCCGTCGCCGTAGTCGACTTCGACGGCTACCTCGTCGAGGTCGCACACTTCGCGCAGCCGCCGGGTCAGCTCTGTCACCATGGTGCCGGCGTCGAGCCGCTCGGCGAGTACGGGCGAGATGCGTAAGAGGGCCTCGACCTGGTGGGCATGGCCCAGCGGGCTTGGTGTGATGTGAGCAGTGGTCAATGGTGCAACGGCTGATGTCCGCGATGCCCGGGTCGTGCGGGGACCGTCGCCGTGGACGGTGAACCAGGTTGTGTTCCTGCCGGCGGCGTCGTGGCGGGTCCCCCAGCTGGTGGCCAGCTGTTGTACCAGCATCAGCCCCCGGCCGTGGCTGGGCGCTCGCCCGTACCGGGGCCGTGGTCGGGACAGGTGCTGCTCGAGTGGGCTTGGCCCGTGGTCGCTGACCCTGACGGTGACTAAATCTGGGTCGATGTCCAACTCGATGTCGAAGTCGGTACCCGCGTGCAACACCGCGTTGTCGCACAGCTCGCTAGTGAGAAGCAGCACGGTCTCGGCAAGTTCGCCGGCTACGTCTAGACCGGCATCGGTGAGGGCGTGGCGCAACGCCAGGCGCGCCTGGCGCGGTGCGCCGGCGGTAGGCGCAAAGCGCATCCGCTGCAGTGATTGGATCGTCATCGGCCCCTTCGGCCCGGTGTGTGGTGCGCATCCGGATGGACCGACCAGCGGTGCACTCCCCTGGACGTCATCCATGATGGCACTGTATGGGAGTCGCAAAAACTGGAGGCCCGAAGAGATGACTGCGGTAGACACCGACAAGCCGGGTAAGGGCCCGAGGCGCGCGGGCACCCCCAATGCGCTGCTTGGTGAGCTTGCGGAGGCGCTGCAGCGGGTGCGGCGCGGAGAGCTCGACGTGCGGCTGGTCCGGCGCGGCGGGCTGCCTGGTGAGGTGGTCGACCAGTTTAACGAACTCGTCGCGCTCCAAGAGCGCCGTAACCGTGACCTGTTGCGGATCAGCCGGGTGGTCGGGCGTGAGGGCCGCATGCTTGAGCGGCTCGATGAGGAGTCCTACGACGGAGCATTGGCCGACTCGGCGCACGCGCTCAACGGCCTCATCGACGACCTTGCCCGGCCCACGGCGGAGATCGCCCGCGTGATCGAGGCGGTAGCCGAGGGGGACCTGTCCCAGCACATGGCCCTGGAAATCGAGGGGCGACCGTTGCGCGGGGAGTTCCTGCGTATTGGTCGCACCGTCAACACCATGGTCGACCAGCTCTCCAGCTTCGCTGACGAGGTCACCCGGGTAGCCCGCGAGGTCGGCACGGAGGGTAAGCTCGGCGGGCAGGCCGACGTCCGCGGGGTGGCCGGGACGTGGCAGGCGCTTACCGACTCGGTCAACACCATGGCGAGCAACCTCACCAACCAGGTCCGCTCGATCTCCTCCGCGGCCACCGCGATCGCCCGGGGTGACCTGTCGCGAAGGATCACGGTCAGCGCCCGTGGCGAGGTCGCCGAGCTATCGGACACGATCAACTCGCTGACCGACACACTCCGGCTGTTCGCCGATGAGGTGACCCGGGTGGCCCGCGAGGTGGGTACCGAGGGCCGGCTCGGCGGGCAGGCGGATGTGCCTAACGTCGCGGGAACGTGGAAGGACCTCACCGAAGCGGTGAACCTGATGGCGGCCAACCTCACGGCCCAGGTCCGTGGAATCGCCCAGGTCGCGACGGCGGTCGCCCGCGGTGACCTGTCCCAGAAGATCACCGTGGATGCCCGCGGTGAAATTCTGGCGCTGAAGTCGACGGTCAACACGATGGTCGATCAGCTCTCCAGCTTCGCCGATGAGGTGACCCGGGTCGCCCGCGAGGTGGGCACCGAGGGCAAGCTCGGCGGCCAAGCTCAGGTTCAGGAGGTGTCCGGCACCTGGCGGGATTTGACCGAGAGCGTCAATCAGCTGGCGGGCAATCTCACCGACCAGGTCCGCAACATCGCCCAGGTCACCACGGCGGTCGCCACTGGCGACCTGTCGCAGAAGATCACCGTGGATGCCCGCGGGGAGATCCTGGAGCTGAAGTCGACGGTCAACACGATGGTCGATCAGCTCTCCAGCTTCGCCGATGAGGTGACCCGGGTCGCCCGCGAGGTGGGCACCGAGGGCAAACTCGGCGGCCAAGCCCAGGTCCAGGACGTGTCCGGCACCTGGCGGGATTTGACCGAGAGCGTCAATCAGCTGGCGGGCAATCTCACCGACCAGGTCCGCAACATCGCCCAGGTCACCACGGCGGTCGCCACTGGCGACCTGTCGCCAGAAGATCACCGTGGATGCCCGCGGGGAGATCCTGGAGCTGAAGTCGACGGTCAACACGATGGTCGATCAGCTCTCCAGCTTCGCCGATGAGGTGACCCGGGTCGCCCGCGAGGTGGGCACCGAGGGCAAACTCGGCGGCCAGGCCCAGGTTCGGGGCGTGGCCGGTACCTGGCGGGATCTCACCGACAACGTCAACTACATGGCGTCCAACCTGACCGGTCAGGTCCGCAATATCGCCCAGGTCACCACGGCGGTCGCCAAGGGTGATCTGTCGCCAGAAGATCACCGTGGATGCCCGCGGGGAGATCCTGGAGCTGAAGTCGACGGTCAACACGATGGTCGATCAGCTCTCCAGCTTCGCCGATGAGGTGACCCGGGTCGCCCGCGAGGTGGGCACCGAGGGCAAGCTCGGCGGCCAGGCCCAGGTTCGGGGCGTGGCCGGTACGTGGCGTGATCTCACCGAGAGCGTCAACCAACTGGCCGGCAACCTGACCGGCCAGGTCCGTAATATCGCCCAGGTCACCACGGCGGTCGCCAAGGGTGATTTGTCCCAGAAGATCACCGTGGATGCCCGCGGGGAGATCCTGGCGCTGAAGTCGACGGTCAACACGATGGTCGATCAGCTCTCACGCTTCGCCGATGAGGTCACCCGGGTCGCCCGCGAGGTGGGCACCGAGGGCAAGCTCGGCGGCCAAGCCCAGGTCGAAGACGTGTCCGGTACCTGGCGGGATTTGACCGAGAGCGTCAACCAGCTTGCCTCCACCCTGACCATCCAGCTGAGGGCCATCTCGACTGTGTCGACGGCGGTAGCCAGCGGTGATCTGACCCAGCAGATCAGCGTGGCGGCACGCGGCGAGGTCGCCGACCTTAAAGACACCATCAATCAGATGATTGCGAACTTGCGTGAAACCACCAGGAAGAACTCCGAACAGGGCTGGCTGGACTCCAACCTCGCCCGCATCGGCGGGTTGCTGCAGGGCCAGCGAGATCTCGAAGAAGTCGCACAGATGATCATGAATGAAGTGTCGCCCCTGGTAAAGGCCCAAGTCGGTGCTTTTTTCCTGGCCGAGGAGCCAGGTGTGGACGAGCTTGAGGCGCAACCGGCCGAGGAGTGGCGGCTCTGTGGCGCTTACGCACTCGAGGATGACGGCGCGCCGCCCACTTTCCGGACTGGTCAAGGCCTGGTCGGTCAAGCCGCGCAGAGCAAGCAAGTTCTGCTCGTTGACAGTATTCCGCAGGGGTACCTGTCCATCCAGTTCGGCACCACCACGACCTCGCCGACCGCCGTGGTGGTGCTGCCGGTGCTCTTCGAGGGCGAGTCGCTCGGCGTGATCGAACTCGGCTCGATCCAGTCGTTTTCCCCGCTGCATCTGACGTTCCTCGAACGGCTGGTGGCGACGATCGGAGTCGCAATCAAGACAATCCAGGCCAACCGGCGCACTGAGGAGCTCCTGAACCAGTCCCAAGGTCTGGCGCGTGAGATGCAGGCCCAGTCAGCCGAGCTGCAGCGTACCAACGCCGAGCTCGAGGAGAAGGCCGAACTGCTGTCCGTGCAGCACCGCAATATTGAGATCAAAAACGCCGAGATAGACGCGGCCCGGCGCGGGGTCGAGGAGAAGGCACAGCAACTCGCTCGGGCCAGCCGCTACAAATCAGAGTTCCTGGCCAACATGAGCCATGAATTACGCACGCCGCTCAACTCGCTGTTGTTGCTGTCGCGGTTGCTGGCGGAAGACACCGAGAATAATCTCACCGACAAGCAGCGCGAGTTCGCCAGCAACATTCACAACTCCGGTTCGGATCTCCTCATACTCATCAACGACATACTCGACCTCTCCAAAATTGAGGCAGGCCGGGTCGATGTCGAAGCCCGGCCAGTCGATCTTAGCGAGATTCGCGCCTACGTGCTGGCGGTGTTCGGTCCGCAGGCTGAGGACAAGGGCCTCGAGCTGCAGGTGGACCTCGCCCCCGAGCTACCGGCCACGATCACCACTGACCCTCAACGACTGCAGCAAATCCTCCGGAACCTGCTGTCCAACGCGGTGAAGTTCACCGCGTCCGGCACCGTTCGGCTACGAATCGAGCTCGCGGCACTCACCGCGGTGCATGGGGTCGCAACATTAGATGCCGCCCGGGCTGTGGTCACCTTCGTCGTCAGCGACACCGGCATCGGTATCAGCGAGGAAAAATTGGAGATGATCTTCGAGGCTTTTCAGCAGGCGGACGGCACGACGAGCCGCAAGTATGGCGGCACCGGGCTTGGCCTGTCGATCAGCAAGGAATTGGCCCGCATGCTCGGTGGTGCTATCCAGGTGTCCTCGCAGCCACGCATCGGTTCGGAGTTCACCTTGCTGCTGCCCGACGAGCTGCCCACCACCGCGCTGGCCCCGGCCCGGCCGCCGATCCTGGCCGCCACGATGACGTCCGACCTGGCGCCGATTCTGACTCACACGCTCACAAACCGGGACAATGACCGGCCTAGTCCCCAACTCAGCGGGATCACAGTGCTGATCATCGACGACGATGTGCGTAACGTGTTCGCCCTCACCAGCGCGCTAGAGCTACACGGGCTGCGGGTCCTCTACGCCGATAACGGCAGTGACGGAATCGATCTGCTCACCAACAACCCCGCCGTCGACATCGTGCTCATGGACTCGATGATGCCGGATCTCGATGGCAACGAGACCACCCGCAGAATCCGGGCACTGCCCCATGGACGCGACCTGCCGGTGGTGTTCCTGAGCGCAAGGCAATGCCGGGTGACCGGGAGTCGAGCCTGTCTGCGGGAGCGTCGGACTACCTCACCAAGCCCGTGGACAAAGACCGGCTGCTGGCCGTCATGGCCTCGTGGATGGCACAACGCCACGGAAGAGCACCGGCAACCCTGCGACATGACCGCGATGCGTCTGGCCAAGGTCCTTGCCGTGGACGACCGCAAGGAAAACCTCCTCGCCCTCGAAGCCATCCTGCAGGGCCTCCCGATCGAGGTCCACGCGGTCTTGAGTGGCGAGGACGCCCTCAAGCGGCTACTCATCGACGACTATGCTGTTATTCTGCTCGACGCCCAAATGCCCGGGATGGACGGCTTCGAAACCGCCGAGCGGATCAAAAGTCGGGAACGGACCCGGCACGTTCCCATCCTGTTTCTCACGGCGGTGGACTACGACGCTCACCTAGCCTTCCGCGGCTACCAGGCTGGAGCCGTAGACTACCTCACCAAACCATTCGATCCCTGGATACTACGATCAAAAATTAACGTCTTCGTCGACCTTTGGCACCTGCACGACGAACTGGCCGACCAAGCCGCCCGGCATGTCGCCCTGCACAGTGCGGTTAACGACGCCCTCGCCCTGATCAACAAATACAGCGACAGCGATCCCACAGACCTTCTCCGCCGTATCCGCAAGCGCCTCGAAGCCCCCGAAATCGACCCAACGGCCTTCACCGCCGGAGAGCTCAGGCTCAGGCGGCCTCCGCGCACCAGCCCGCCCCGACGATTCGCACCTAGTTTACCCCTGCTGAGCCCGCTGAATGGGGGAGGACCAAGCTGGTGTGGTGATGCGCGTCGTCGTGTTGGACTATGGGTCGGGGAATCTGCGCTCTGCGCAGCGTGCCCTGCAGCGGGCCGGCGCGGAGGTAGAGGTGACCGCGGAGCTCGACGCTGCGCTCAATGCCGACGGACTCGCGGTACCTGGAGTCGGAGCCTTCGCCGCCTGCATGGCCGGGTTGCGTTCGGTCAGGGGCGACCGGATCATCGGTCGCCGGCTGGCCGGTGGGCGCCCGGTGCTCGGGATCTGCGTCGGGATGCAGGTGTTGTTCAGCCGGGGCGTCGAACA
>CAVQVV010000004.1:0-160126 GCA_963717245.1 uncultured Actinomycetota bacterium
GATTACAGCCCCTAGGCTTCGACGAAGAGTCAGATGACGATTTATAGAGTCACGCAGTCCGGCCCCCTTCCCGGGGCCGGACTGCGTGACGTGTCTTCGTGACGCTCGGGGCACCCCTGAGATGCTGCGGCGCGGGTTGCTCGCCTTGCAGGTGACCATCAGGGCAATCAGCGATCCGCTGATTGCTTGCAGGTCTGGGCCTTTCCTGCAACGACGCGTCGGCATCCTGATTCGTCGGAGGCCCTTAGCCGGTACAGCTGGGTACCGCCGGGGTGCTGCCAACACAGTTGTTGGGGGTGTTGGCGCTGATCGGTGAGTTGTTGGTGATCATTGTGCCGCCTTGGCGGTAGACACCGCCGGCGGTGAGGCCCGCGTGGTTGGTGCTCACGGCGGTTTGGGTCAGAGTGGTTGCGGTGGAGTTGATCGCGGCGATGCCACCGCCTTGTGAGCCGGTGTTGCCAGTGATGACCAGCGGGCTACCGGAGACGCCGGTAGTCGTAAACGTGCCTCGAAGGCCGTTGTAGATGCCGCCGCCCCGCTGGCGTGCGGTGTTGTTGGACACCGGGCTCCTGGTGAACGTCGCGGCAGGTGCGGTGCCCGAGGGGGTGTCGGCGTTGGCCAGGCCCCCGCCGTTGCCGGTGGCGGTGTTGCCACTGAGGCTGCTTGCGGTGAGGGTCACCGCGCCGTGGTTGAGGATGGCGCCCCCGTCACCGACGGCGCTGCCGTTGGTCAGCGCAACCCCGGTGGTCAGGGTGAGTCTGCCGGTGGGGCTGACCTCGGCGATACGAAAAAGGGACGAGGAGGCGCGCGTGATGGTGGCCGGGCCGATTATTTCGATGGGGGTGGTGATGACCGGCAGCGCGTCTGGGCCGTTGGCGAGGCCGCCGTGGCTGGAGGTCATGGCGTAGGTGCAGCCCGAGGCCAGCACGAGGGTGTCCGCAGCCGAGGTGGAGTTGGCTTGGTTGACCGCGGCGACCAGAGCGTTCTCGCTGCACGCCACGGGAATGGAAGCCTGCGCTGCGGGGGTGAGGGCGGCCATTCCCCCGGCCGCAACGGTGGCCCCGATCAGGACCCGGATGATGGTGCGGATACGTCGCATGACGCCTTCTTTTCCTGGAACACAATTAGGGAGAGACCCGCACGGCGCAGCGCGCCACGGGCAAAGGGGATAGCGCACGCCCCGCTCGGTTCGAGGCTGCACTGCCCTGGTTCTGGGGTTAGCTTCCGTCTAGCTCATCGGAATATTAAAACTATTCGCTACTCCTGGCGTTTCGTTTGACCGGTGCGTGATTGGATTTTTGACGCACAGTGCGGTCCGCGCAGTACGCGGTATTTGTCGAGATGACGTTCACCGAGACCGCCGGAGCTCAACGGGGCGAAATTTCACCGGGGATACAGAGTTTGACGGGGCGCGCGTGGACCCGAACTCCCGTCGCGTAGGTTCCATGGCCTATCCCCGAAACGAGCGATGCGCTCACCCTTCGCAGCCACACATTCATGTCGAACCTAACGAGGATGTCCGCAGCTAAGGTGGAGATGGCTGGGTCGGCCACGACGACAGCGTCTCGCTGCATGCCACCGGAAGGGAAGCCCGCGCCGCGGGGAATGAGAGCGGCCATGCCCCGGCCACAACGGTGGCCCCGATTAGGGCCCGGATGGTGCAGATACGTCGGATGACGCCTTCTTTTCCTGAAACACAATAGAGAGACTTACACGGCGCAGCGCGCCAAAGGTGAAGGAGCAGCACACGCGGCGCGCACGCCCCGCTGTTGAGGCTGTCTGCGTCCCGTTTACCACACAAAAATTCGGCTCGTCGTCTGCGTCACCAAGGTCCGGGGTAACAACACGTATATCGCAAGAGTCGCCGCACTCATTACAGACCGTAGCAGATACACACGACGGTGCATGGCAGGGGGTACCCGAACCGCTGATGCTCCGATCGCGAACTCGCTGAGTCGGTGAGTACCCCGAGCCGGGTGTACAACACCGCTACACGCTCGGCGGTGTCCTGGGCATCGCAGCCCACCACGATGCGGTCGGGGTGCAGAAAACCTTCCACTGCGGAACCTTCGCGGAGGAATTCGGGTCGCTCCCGACGGTGACGTCTAGACGATTGAGCATTTCTGCGGTGTGTGCGGCGGTGCCGACCGGGACGGTGGACTTGTTCACGACCACGCAATCCTGGGGTAGAGGGTCACAGACCTCGTCAATGACGGTCTCTACCGCCAAGAGGTCAGCGACTCCTCCTACCCGGCGTCGGGGCTGGGACGCGACATGCGGCCGCTGATAGTGGAAGATTCTGCGCGTGGCGCTCCGGGTTCGGCGGGCTCATCCGGTGATGATGGAGCCCCTGCAACGAACCCGATCCGGACGCCGATCCGGGCGGGCACGGAGAGGAACCCACATAACCATGCCACTGCCGACGTTGACCGCCGCGCAACGCGACGACGCGCTGCGCAAGGCACAAGCCGCGCGGCTGGCCCGCAAACAGCTATTCGCCGCGATCGCCGCCGGGGAACAGACCATCCCCGCAGTGCTGGACCAGGCCAAGACCGACACCATCATCGGCCGCACCAAAGTGGCCAATTTGCTCAAGAGCCTGCCCGGCTACGGGCCAGCCAAGGTCACCACACTGATGCGCCAGACCGGGATCGCCTCGTCCCGCCGCGCCGCCGGCCTGGGCGAGCCAACGCCAAGCACTGACCGACGCGCTGACATAGCCGCCACCTGCTCGGCGTCACCGCGCTAATCCCGGCACCCCGATCGAGTGGCGCAGACCGGAGATGGTTCGACGCAGAGCGACAGCATAATAAAGCAAGTTAGATTGCATATTAGGTCATTCTGGGTGGCTGTGCGGGTGATAACGCTCGGCCGCGTTGGTCGTGCTGGTCAGGGCGGTGCGGGCGGTCCGGTGAGAACGATTATGACAACCCCGGGGCCTGCTGCAGTCCGCACCGGTGACACCGGGTGATTACCTCCGTGGACGGCCGAGCAGCACCGCGGTCCTCTGCGGCTGTGCACGAGGTGTGGATGACTTGCATTCACGGAGTAGCCGATGTTACTGGACGCCCACCTGTTTGATCGTCCTCGATCCTCCGTGATCTCTTGGTGGCGGTCACAGATCGTGAGACCTCACCCGAACTAAAAGCCACCTTGACGCGCGTGTCGCCTACTCATCTCCCAACTTCACGGCGAACGGTGATAAACCGACGATTTTCTATCGGGGCCCGATACTGGGCCATATGGGTTGACTAACCCTTCTTCTGTCGCATATCCGGTAGTGGTCGCGATGGTCCGTGTGGTGGGCTCAATTCACCCGATCGAGTAGGTGTTTTTGAACGGTGACGTTCTGTGAATGATCGTCGACGATCGGTGTGAAACCTTGAGCCTGCAGATTTCTCACGTTACGTGACCACTACGGAGGCTTTTTCGATGGATCGCAACATCATGCGGCGGCGGCTCGGCGTTTTCGCCACCTCCGCCGCTCTGGCAACTGGTTTAGTGCTCGCCGGCGGGGTTGACGCCTTCGCCGCCCCCTGCACGCCCGGCACGCCCGGCGCCGCGGGCGCCGCCGGCCTTGCCGGCACCGGCAACCCCGGCATGCCCGGTGGTAATTCTCCCAAGGGTGGTGGCAACGGCAGCGGCAACGTCATCGGTAACGGTGGTGCCGGTTGTGTCGGTGGTGCCGGTGGTGCCGGTGGTGCCGGTGGCACCTCTACCATTTTAGGCGTGGCGGGCGGCGCGGGCGGCAGCGGCGGCAACGCCAGTAAGGGTGGCAACGGCGGCAGCACCACCATCGGCAACGGCGGTAACGGTGGTGCTGGCGCGGCCGGGGGCGCCGGCGGCGCAGGCGGCACCGGCATAAACCAGGGCGGCCAGGGTGGCAATGGTGGCAACGGTGCCGTCGGTGGCAGCGGCGGCAACACCACCAGCGGCAACGGCGGTGGCGGTGGTGCCGGCGGGAGCGGCGGCGCGGGCGGCGCGGGCGGCGCAGCCAGCAGCACAACCAGCGGCAGGGGTGGCCAGGGTGGCAACGGTGGCACCGGTGCCAACGGTGGCAACGGCGGCGGCAGCAGCAGCAACGGCCACGGCGGCGCCGGTGGTGCTGGCGGCAGTGGCGGCGTCGGTGGCGCCGGTGGTGCGTCGGCTACTCAGGGTGGCGGCGGCAACGGTGGCACAGGCGGCCACGGTGGCAGCGGTGGCAACGGTGGCAGCAGCATCAACGGCCCAGGTACACCCGGCAAAGCGGGTGGCGCGGGTGGCGCCGGCGGCGTTGCCGACCCCAATGGTGGCGGTGGTGGCACCGGCGGCACGGCGGGAGCTGGCGGCCAGGGTGGAAACGGCAGCTAATTCCCGCTGCACGAACTCGTCGCCGATGTCACTGTGTCCCGGTGTGAGCGTTTAACCACGACCACACCGGGACAGGCAACGAGATCATCATGACGGTACCCAACAACCACCGGCCTCAGACCGGGTTCCTGGACTGAGGACACAACCAACGTGTTGGGGAGGGACGGGCCCGGACCCCGTCCCTCCCCAACACGTCACCACTGCTCGTCACAAAAGAAGCAACGCGCCCTGAGATTGATAACAGGCTTGGTTGGTGAGGTAGACCCGGTGACGGTCGTGCGAGGTCACAACCTGGGCACTGAGAGAAGATATATCTCGGGCCAGTGGTCCGCGCACATCGCGGCACTGACATTATTGCCAGCAGTTTCGGCTTGGCGCGCACACGCGGGGGCGCGCATTTGTTGAGTAACCGTAGGTCACCGGGTGAACCGACAGTTAGTGAGCCGTGATGCGAACAGGAACACGTTAGGCCATTCGGTTAATTTAATTTCAGTTTGGTTACATCTCAACGTGTAGCGCGATTGTCATCATGACGGGCTTAAATCGCCCAATGAGGGGTCCTAACAGTTGAATTGCCGTCAAATCGGTGTTCGTGACCTGGACCTGCGGATCGATGTGACAAACCATGTCGCGTCAGCATGACTAACGGAGGTTTTCATGGATCGCAACATCACCCGACGGCGGCTCGGCGTTTTCGCTTCCTCCGCTGTCCTGGCGACCGGTTTAGTGTTCGCCGCCGCGGGTACCGCCTTCGCTGCACCGCCCACCCCCGGTGGCGCCGGCGGCAACGGCGGCCCTGGATCCGCCGGCTCCTCATGCACCACCAGCTTGTGCACCGGCGCCAGGGGTGGTGACGGCGGCCCCGCCGGCCCCGGCGGCAACGGCGGCTCCGGCAGGGTCTTTCCCGGCGCCCCAGGCGGGATAGGTGGAATGGGTGGTCACGGCGGCAGCGGTGGCAACGGCAACCTGCGTGGCGGCGCCGGCGGCACCGGTGGCCCCGGCAACACGGGCGGCGCTGGGGGCAACAGCGTCTACAACAAAGGCGGGGCCGGTGCCAACGGCGGCGCCGGCGGTACCGGTGGTACCGGCGGTACCGGGTTCGTCGGCGGCGCCGGCGGTAACGGCGGTGCCAGCGCCCAGGGCGGCAACGGTGGCAACAGCGTCTACAACAAAGGCGGGACCGGTGCCAACGGCGGCGCCGGTGGCAACGGTGGTACCGGCGGTACCGGTGGGGTCGTCGGCGGCGCCGGCGGTAACGGTGCCAACGGCGCCCAGGGTGGCACTGGTGGCAACAGCACCTTCGGCACCGGCGGCGTCGGTGGCACCGGCGGCGGCGGCGGCAACGGCGGCGCCGGCGGCACCGCGCTGATCGGTGGCAACGGTGGCAACGGCGGCAACGGCGGCAACGGCGGCGGCGGCGGCAACAGCACCTACGGCAAAGGCGGCAACGGCGGCAACGGCGGCAACGGCGGCCACGGCGGCCAAGGTGGTATCGGCACCGGCTGCGACACCTGCGGCGGCGTCGGCGGCACCGGCGGCACCGGCGGCACCGGCGCCGCAGGTGGCTCGGGCCCGAAAGGTTCCGGCACATCCGGCAAGGCCGGCGGCTCCGGCGGCTCCGGCGGTAACCCGGGCGCAGGCGGCGCAGGCGGCACCGGCGGCACTGGTGGTACCGGGGGAGCAGGCGGCAAGGGCAGCTAAATGGTTCCCCCTCCGGCAATCTCACGAGAGCCCGGAAATCATCCTCAGATCAGATCCTGGCTGAGGGAAGAAACAAACCTAGTGGGGAGCGGACCGGACACGGTCCGCTCCCCACTAGGTCACCCCCACCACACGAGTAGCCACAGATACATCACCAACGTGTATCAATAAGAGGAAACCCACGGCGGTGCCCCACGCTGTCACACCCCGCACAGGCACTCAACGCCGCCAGACCCGCAGGGGACGGTACGTCACCATGCAAACCACGAAACAAACGCCCACAACGACACCACCGCCAAACGGTCCACTCCACCGATTTTTTGTCAAGGAACCGAGCAGGCGCAGGCCACCAACCGCCAACAGCGCGACCATCCCGACCCACCACGCTCCGCAGGAACTCCCGCAGTGGCGCCGCAAGGGGGCAGCCACTGCAGCAGTCACCGCAGCCCTGGCGGCCATCGCGGTGTCCGCAGCGTGTCAAACCCAATCCCCCCACCCACCGAGCCAACAGCAAAACCCGGCCCCCCAATCCAGCCACCCCGGTCAACCAGGCCACCCCGGTCAACCAGGTCAGGCCGGTCAACCAGGTCAGGCCGGTCAACCAGGTCAGGCCGGTCAACCAGGTCAGGCCGGTCAGCCCGGCGGGCCGGGTCAACCCGGTCAACCCGGCGGCAGCGGAGGAGCTGGAGGACCCGGGGGAGCAGGCGGCGCGGGAAGCGACGGATCCTGATCACGGAGCCGCCAGCTCGCCGACACCGTTATGGGCCTCTCGCCGCCGCCCGCGCCCGAGGCCGCACCGGCGGACGAAAACCGAAGATGACCCCCGAGCTGATCAACAAAGCCCAACGCACGCCTCGATCGGCGCCGCGGCCCGCGAACTACATCTGCCCACCATCCGCGCCGAGGCAGCCCGGCTAGCCGAGATCGCCATCCGGGAACGCCAGAGCTATCTCTGCTTCCTCGCCGAGGCCCTCGCCGCCGAAGTCGACGAACGGGCCAGCCGCCGCCGCTCCCGGCGGATCACCGAAGCCCGCTTCCCCCGCCTAAAGCGGCTAGCCGACTTCGACACCACCGCCGCCCCCACCATCCAACCCGCCCAACTGGCCGCCCTGGCCTGCGGTGCCTACCTCGACGCCGGCGAACCAATCGTGCTCCTCGGTGACAGCGGCACCGGGTAACACTGCGCACTCCTTTCATCGGGGTTGGTCAAACAGTCCATCTTGTTCGGTGTTTACGTTGATACGCAGGCCTTTTCGTCGTCCTTGGTTGACGTGGACGGCGTCGAGTTCGCCTCGTTGGACCTTGGGGTCTGTCAAGCGAACGGTTTGCGCCGTGAGGCGCTGTTGATTCGAGTGGGGGTGAGAGACCGCCATCGTGGGTCTGTCGCAGCAGGTTCACGGAGCTGAGGGCAGCCTGATCCGGGTGGTGCCGGGGAGGGTGGGAGCAGCCCTGACAAAGCCGGGACGTGTCAGTACTGCCAGATGGTGCGGGTTCGGCGAGCGTGATGGAGAGGAGTACGTGAGGAACCGGCGTTGTTACGTCCTTCAATCTTGACACCGACTCGAAATCTGGTGGATCTGGGTCGGGCGCGGCGCGTCTCGTTGTTTACAGTTGCGGCGAGAGCTTCTCGGGTGGTGCGCAAGAGCCATTCGGGTAGGTCATGGGGAAGGTCTGCGGCGTACTCATGGCGAGGTCGCTGGGACACAGTCGGGCTCCTCCTTCATCGAGCGAATCACAGTGAACACGGGAACCACCTGGTCGCGGTTCCCGCCGGCGTCGGCATCCGGCCGATTCTGGCGGGATAGGCACATCGACTGCTGAATGGTCCGGGTGGGGCGGAGCCGCCGTAGTACTCCGAGTCAGGGAAAGCCTGTGCACATGGGGAAGGGCGGCAGCGATATCGAGAGGGGACGGAGGCTGCAATGCCGGAAGACGCGCCGCTGGATGGTGGCGCTCCGCTCGTGGAGGCCCCGATGGGGTCGTTTCGGCGGGTATCGGAGATGCAGACCAAACTTCACCGTTGGGCGGTGGTCGATCCTGGCCGTCGTTTCGATGACCTGTTCAACTTCGTGTGCGACCCGGCGACGCTGGTGATGGCGTTCGATCGGGTCGCGGGCAACCGGGGCGCCCGCACCCCCGGCGTCGACGGCCTGACCGCCGCTGACGTTGAGGAGCGGATCGGCGTGCCGGGTTTCCTGGACGACCTGCGGGCCAGCCTGAAGGCTGGCACGTTCCGGCCGTTGCCGGTGCGGGAACGGAAGATCCCCAAACCCGGTGGTTCGGGAAAGGTCCGTCGGTTGGGTATTCCCACCGTCACGGACCGGGTCGTTCAGGCTGCGCTGAAGCTGGTGTTGGAACCCATTTTCGAGGCCGACTTCGAACCGGTCTCCTACGGGTTCCGACCCAAGCGGCGGGCCCAGGACGCGATCGCCGAGATCCAGTTCTATGGCACCCGTGGATATGAGTGGGTGCTGGATGCTGACATCGCGGCGTGCTTTGACGAGATATCCCATCCGGCGCTGATGGACCGGGTGCGGCTGCGCGTCAAGGACAAACGTGTCCTGACGTTGGTGAAGGCGTTCCTGAAATCCGGGATTCTGACTGAGCTCGGAGAACAGCAGAACACCCACACCGGCACTCCGCAAGGAGGCATTTTGTCCCCGCTGCTGGCCAACATCGCCCTGTCGGTGCTCGATGAGCATTTACACGGGCCGTGGAAACCGGGCGGGTCAATGTCGACCGAGAGCCGCCGCGCAGGCCGCAGGGCCAAGGGCCTGCCGACGTGGCGGATCGTCCGCTATGCGGACGATTTCGTCGTCATGGTGCACGGCACCAGGCAGGACACCGAAGCCGTGCGCGAAGAAGTCGCGGGGGTACTCACGTCACTGGGTTTGCGCCTGTCAGAGGCCAAGACCCAGATCGTCCACCTCCGCGAGGGGTTCGACTTCCTCGGGTTCCGCATCCAGCGGCGCCGCAAACGAGGAACGAACAAGTGGTACGTCTACACCTTCATCGGCCAACGCCCGATCCGGTCGCTGAAGACGAAGATCCGTGCCATCACGCACAGGGCGTCGCAACAGGACCTGGCAGGAGTCCTGACCCGCGCCCGGTCGACCAGCTGCCGGACCAGCTGCTCATCCGAGCTCTCCGCCGGCTCGGCCGACATGTTCATCGTCACAGCAGTCACAGATGCCCCTCCAGTCTCGGGAGTTACACCGTTGAGATTACAGCCCCGGACCTTGTGCAACACGGTTTGGCGGGCGACTCCGAGGACCTTGGCGGCGTCCGCGAGGCCTACCCAGCCCTCGGGGACGGCGGGGGCGATCCGGTCCCGGACGGCCTGGTCGATCCGGATCCGCCAGGGAGCTCCTGCGGTGAGCTGCTCGCCGGTAAGGAATCCATCGGCCAGCCACCGGTAGATCGTGACTTTGCCGACGCCGAGCAGGCGTTGGGCTTGGGCGACGGTGACCACGACCGCATCCATCCTTCGGGGTGACAGTGTCGGTCGCTGGCTGGTAGGCCGAGATGCCGCGGGAGACCCGCAGGCTGGTGACCCTGCTCTTGGTGAACGACAGGCCGGTGCCGGTGCGGCGGCGCTGCCGGGAAAGGATCAGGGCGATCGTGGTGTCGTCGTAGTCGAGGGCCAGCCGCCTAAGGAGGGCGACGGTGTCCTCGTCGGTGGTCTTGAAGTGCCCGCCGGCCTTGGTCATCGCCATGGTGAGTTCGGTGACTGAGCCGCCCTGCCAGATGAGTCGCAGCGCAGCGGTATGGACCTGGGTGTCGACGGTGACGACGACCTCGGACAGGATCGCCCGGAGCAACTGTTTGCGTTCCCGAAACGACGTGGTCGGGGCGTCGAACACCGCCCGGACGTCCGCGCCGGCCCGGTGCAGCCAGGCCAGCTCATCGTCGGTGAGCTTGACCGGGCGGCGGGCCTGCTGGGCGAGCAGGTCCTGCTCGGCTTGGCGCTGCGCGGTGAGCCGGGCCTCCAGCTCAGCGATCCGCGCCTGCGCCCGCCCCAGCTCCGAAGCCAAGCCCACCACCAGCCCCGCCAGCTCCTCATACGATGGCGACAGCAGCTCGGGCGCGGACACAACCCAGATGATCGACGATCAAGCACCCACGATCGAGCCTGACACGCCGACACCGATCACCGACAACCCACCAACATCAACTTACCCGCGACAGCCCAGCTCAACGGGACCCGTGAATGGACACGTTACGAGATGGGCATGAAGCAATGGTTGAACCGCCGACCTTCCGATTTTCAGGACTACGGTAATCCGTTCGCGCTTATTCGCCACCGTCCTTGACCTGCGTCGAAAACTTCGTCCGGATATAGGCGAACGTCGGCGAACGAACGCGAATGAGACGGAAAAAGAGACGACACCAGAGCCACAACGACTGTGCCTATGCCTACCGACCGCTGCCGCGGCCACTGGCCCAGCCCGTCCGGCTGGGGCCGCTCACCCCGCTGACTGCGCGGGTGTCGATGCACTCATGGGGGTGGTCGGATGAATCTGATTTGAATGATCACAGCATGTGATCGGGCGGCCTGGCGTCATGCGTGGCGTGGACTCACGTCCAGTGGGTCATCTCTAGAGCCAGGGCGATCATCGTAGACATTGATGTTGCCGATCGGGGTCGTGGTCAGCGCAGGTTTAGTGTCTTGTGTGGCACTGGGCGTATTTCGAGGCCTTGCGTCGGGCTCCAATGAGCGTGGCTTCCTACGCAGGTGTGGACGACTGTGCGTCATACCCGCCTAGATGTGGATGTTGTGCGTCTTGGCTATGCACTCAGGGTGGGCGACGTGGTCCGGTAGTGCTCGTACCGTCCACGGTGACGGCCAAGTGAGGGGGGATGATCGTGGCCCGTGTCTTCATCAGCTATGCCACCCCGGATCGAGCAGTGGCCGATGAGGTGGTGGGTTGGCTGCAAGCGGCGGGTCACGAGCCGTTCCTTGCCCACGATCTTCGTCACGGGATCAGTGCCGGTGAGGACTGGGAACAGCGTCTTTATGAGGAGTTACGGCGGGTTGATGCGGTAATCGGCGTGGTGTCGTCGTCGTTTCTGGCGTCGACATGGTGTTTGGCTGAGGTTGCGGCCGCGCGTGCGTTGGGGTGTCGGTTGATGCCGTTGTCTGTGGAGCCCGACGTGGTGCATCCACTGATGCAGCGTTTGCAGTCCATCGCTTACTGGGCCGATTTGCCCAAAGCCCGTGAGCGAGTGCTGCAGGCGGTAAGGCTGTTGGATGGTGGGGAGGCTAAGTGGCGAGAGGGGGACAATCCCTTCCCTGGGCTGCAGCCGTTCACCGCAGCGTTGAGTCGGGTGTTTTTCAGCCGGGCGGATGAGGCCCGTGAGGTGGGCAACCGGTTGCGGGCAATGGACAGCGCCAGCGGGATGCTGGTTGTCGTCGGACCGTCTGGCTGTGGGAAATCTTCGCTGCTTAACGCGGCGGTGGTGCCGCTGTTCGATCGCGACCCTAACTGGTTAACGGTGCCTTCGCTGGTGCCGGGCCACGATCCCGTGCTGGAACTGGCCAGGGTGCTGGCAGCTACCGGGATCAACTTGGGGCTGAGGTGGTCGACCAGCGAGGTCCGCAGCAGGCTTGAAGCGGACAGCGATGGCCTGCATCGGGTGGCCGACGACCTGCTGGCGTGCACCCCGGGGCTGCCCCGGCGGCTGCTGGTGCCGATCGATCAGGCCGAGGAACTGTTCACCCGCACAACCTCGCACGACAGGGAGCACTTCGCCCGGTTGCTTCATGACTCGATGACCGGCCCGGTACACGTGATCGCGACGATGCGCTCGGAGTTTCTTGACCAGCTACTGGTTGATGCTGATCTTGCGGCATTGCCAACCTACACCTACACATTGCGGCCTTTGCACCGTAATGCACTGCGCAGTGTAATCGAGAGCCCAGCTCGACTCGCTGGCATTGGCGTGCATGAGGACCTGGTGGCGCGGCTGGTCGCCGATACCGACAGCGGGGAAGCGCTGCCGCTGTTGGCATTCACCTTGGCGCGGCTCGCCGAGGGGCTCACCCGCGGTGGGCAGCTGTCCTGCCAACGCTACGCAGAGCTTGGCGGTGTACAGGGCGCGCTGTCCGGGCAAGCCGACGAGGCCGTGGCTGAGGCGATGGCGGCCAGCGGCCGGCGCCGCGAGGAGGTCATTGCTGGGTTATTGCGAATGGTCACTGTGGATGTGCAGGGTCGTCCAACCCGTTGGCGAGTCGCCCGCGACAAGTTGCCCGAGCCGGTGATCCGAGAACTGAACGCCTTTGTCCAACGACGGCTGGTGACCACAGACACAAACAACGGCAGCGTGGTTGTCGGAGTAGTTCACGAAGCGTTCTTGTCCGCATGGCCCCCGCTGGCCGATGCGATCGCAGACAACGCGTCGGCACTGCGCGCTTGTCGCGCGGTCGAGCAGGCCGCCACCGAATGGGACCAAGAGGGTCGCCCACCGTCTCGGTTGTGGGAACGGGGCCAACTCGTCGCTGCCCGCACCGACATCGGCGCTTACCTCCACGCCCGCGACGTGATCACCGACCGCGTCGATCTCAGCCCGACGGCCCGTGACTTCCTGCACGCCAGCATCCGCCGTGACCGCCGCCGACGGCGCCGAGCCCTCATCGTCTTGTCGGTGCTGCTCATTTTGGCTGTGGTCGCAGCTGGCATCGCCGTTGTCGCGCAGCGCGCCACCGCGCAAGAACGCAACGTCGCGGTGTCCCAACGGGTCGCCACCCAGGCCCTGGAACTGCGCGCCACTAACCCAGCGTTGGCCGCCCAACTCGCGTTGGCTGCGTACCGACTTACCCCCACTGCGGACGCTCGCGGCAGTTTGCTCAGCGCGGGCGCCAATTCTGACGTCACCCGGCTGACCGGCCACACCAACGCGGTCAAAGGGGTAGCGATCAGCCCCGACGGGCATACCCTGGCCACGGGCAGCGACGACAAGACCGTACGGTTATGGGACATCAGCCTTCCGCATCATCCCCGCCTGCTGAGCATTCTGCGCGGTCATACCAACTACGTCCCTCGGGTGGCCTTCAGTCCCGACGGGCACACCCTGGCCAGTGCCAGCGACGACACCACCACGCGACTGTGGGACGTTCGCGACCCCCGCCAACCCAGTCTGCTGACCACCCTCACCGGCCATACCGACATCGTCTTCTGGGTGGCGTTTAGCCCCGACGGCAACACCGTGGCCACTGCCAGCAAGGACACGACCGTGCGACTGTGGGATGTCCGTGACCTGAACCACCCCCACCCTCTGGGGATCCTCACCAGCAATAACGGCGGCGCCTCCTCGGTAGCCTTCAGCCCCGACGGGCACACCCTGGCCACCAGCAGCTACAAGGACCACAACACGCGGTTGTGGGATGTCCGCGACCCCAACCACCCCCTCACGCTGGGAACCCTTATCGGCCATAGCGGCGGCGTCTCCTCGGTGGCCTTCGGCCCCGACGGGAACACCGTGGCCACCGCCAGCTACGACGACGGGACCGCGCGGTTGTGGGATGTCCGCGACCCCAACCACCCCCTCGCGCTGGGAACTCTCATTGGCCATAGCGGCGGCGTCTCCTCAGCGACATTTAGCCCCGATGGGCGCACCCTGGCCACCTCCAGCCAAGACACCACCGCGCGGTTGTGGGACGTCAGCGACCCGCACCAGCCCAGACTGCTGGCCACGCTGACCGGCCACGCCAACATGGTCTATTCGGTGGCCTTCGGCCCCGACGGGCGCACTCTGGCTACCGGCAGCTATGACAACACCGCGCGGCTGTGGAACCTATCTGGTCCCATCCTCAAAGGCCACACCAACACCGTGGCCTCCGTGGCTTTCAGTCCCGATGGGCGCACCCTGGCCACCGCCAGCTACGACCGGACCGCGCGGCTGTGGGATGTCCAGGACACCCGCCAGCCCTTCACACTAGCTACTATTGATCACAACGGCGGCACTTCCTCGGTTACCTTTAGCTCCGACGGGCACATCATGGCCACCAGTAACCGCGACGAGCCGACCGCGCTGCTGTGGGATATCCGCGACCCTCATAGTCCTCTCCTGTTGACAACTCTCACCGGCAACGAACGCGGTGTCTACTGGGTGGCTCTCAGTCTCGACGGGCACACCCTGGCCACCGCCGGTCAAGACACCACCGTGCGGTTGTGGGACATCAGCGACCCCCACCAACCCAGACCGCTGGCTACCCTCACCGACCACACCGACATCGTCTACTCGGTGGCCTTTAGCCCCGACGGGCACACCCTGGCCAGCGCCAGGGGGTGACCACACCGCACGGTTGTGGAATGTTCGGCGACCCCGCCCATCCCCAACCGCTAGCCACCCTCACCAACCACACCGACATCGTCTACTCGGTGGCCTTTAGCCCCGACGGACACACCCTGGCCACCGCCAGCGCCGACAACACCGCACGGTTATGGGATATCCACAACCTCCACCATGCCAGCCCACTTGGCGTCCTGACCGGTCATGAAAGCACCGTCAACGGGGTAACCTTCAGCCCCGACGGGCACACCCTGGCCACCGCCAGCGCCGACAACACCGCACGGTTATGGGACATCCACGACGTTCACCACCCCAGCCCACTTGGCGCGCTGACCGGCCACACCAGCAGCGTCAAATCCGTGGCCTTCAACCCTGATGGGCACACCCTGGCCACCGCCAGCGCCGATGGCACCGCGCGACTATGGGACACCAACCTCGACAGTGTCACCACCAGAATCTGTCGCACCACGCCGACGATCACCCAAAGCGAATGGAACCAATATCTACCGAATTTGCCGTATCAGCCCCCGTGCCCGCGTGCTACCTAATTTAGACCGATAGTCGCCGCCTGGCCCGGGAAGAGGCGGTCCATGATCGATCTTAGCCGTAGCGTGGACGACAGCGACGATCAGCGCGGCACGCACGACTCTGCACCGTGGAACTGACTGCCAGGCACCCACCGGGATACCCGCGCTGCTGTGTCCTCGGCAACGAGGAACACCGGCATGGCTCAGCGCGGAGCGAGCGCCCGCAAGGATCCCACCCCGTCAAAGACCTTATTGCATTGCTTCGCCGTCGACCCGAGAAAAAGAGGCAGGCACTGCCGATGGTGCTGTTGGCCTGCGCCATCGCACAAGACACGCGAGTGCAGCGCGGGTCGGAAAGGGTGCGGGTGAACATGATAGGGCTGGAACTGCAGCGCCGTGTCTGGCAGCTCAGCACCCCCAAGGCGACCTGCAACCCTGTCGCGCGCCCGACGCAGCGCCGCCTGCTTGGTGCCGCCGCGTGCCCGGCAACGCGCGAGGGCAATCATTTCCTGACGACTACAGATCGCGCTCGGCGCCGCAGCGGGAACAGGGGGCGGCCATTCCCGCTGCGGCGCCGCATCGCCGGAGAGGAGGAGTCACCCGGCGAAACCGTCCAGGTTTGTCAACCCGCAATGACTTGTGCTCGATACAGTGACGTGGCTGCCATCGGTATCTCCCACCTTGCAGCAAGGTAAGGCTTATCAGCGCGCGCCACACCAGATACCACCTGATGGCACAGAGTTCACCATTGGAGTCCGGGACTTACTGCACGGGGAGCTATCGATCGTGCATGACCTGTGATGATCTCAGTGGTAGCCATGGCTGCTGCTTACCAATGGGATGGCTCGGCAAATGTCGCTGAGCGGATCAGCGAGACGGCTCTGATGAGTCACCGTCAGCATGCTCATAATCACCGTCTGGTGAGTTTTCGGAGCGTCTCAGTCTCCCGCCTTGTCGCTTTTCATTAATCTTGGATTTATGTTCTTGACAGGTCTCGTGAAACAAGTTCTTTGTGTCATGCGCCAAATGGGTGATCTGTTCCCTACCGGGACGGCTCCGAAATACGGTGAATCAGGTTCTGCGGAGGTCGTTAACTCTGACTCCCGACCTGGGAAAACTCGGGCATCTATTGCGTTGAGTAACGACGCAGCGACTGTATCCCTACCCGACCTGTTCCGCCGGTTACCCCTTGCATTACGCAAAATGATCCGTACGGTATACCTCATCCTGCACGAATGAGCCTCGGTGTAGGAATCCGGACCCGGCGCGCACGGCCCTGTCCCCCGGGACCGGATACCACAACCTCACCCCGAATCGGGGCAGGAGCGCAGGTCGGGCGATTGTTGACACAAGACCCGAATCCCACGGGATCGCCGAGGCCATTAGCCGCGTGCGCATTCCATGGAGAACGGACATGACGAGAATTCCCCGATTACTCGCACGTATCGTTATCACCGCGGCCGCTGTGACAATTCCACTGGTCTTCGCAACACCAGCCCAGGCAGGCCCGTTGCGCCACGATCCGTGGGATCTCGTGGCACAGTGCGAAAGCGGCGGCAACTGGAACACCAACATCGGCAATGGGTACTACGGCGGACTGCAGTTCAGCCCCGAGACATGGAAGTCCTACGGCGGAGGGACCTACGCAACCACCGCGAACCGAGCCACCCGGTCACAGCAAATCGCCATCGCCGAGAAAGTGCTCCGCGCGCAGGGCTGGAACGCCTGGCCAACTTGCTCCAAAAGAGCCGGAGTCGGCTGACGACTGACACCAACCACACCCGACCCCGCCACCGGATCCAGCGGGCTCACCCGACCGAACCGCCGATTCGCGGGCCCTGGCCCACCGACGCGACCGGCGCCCACACCGGGTGGGATGGCTGATCTCACTCACGAAAGACCCCGACAGTGAGGGTCTACCCGACGAAAATTCCATCATTTCGGATCCAGCAATCCCCACAGGGAACTCGCGAATCCGTGCTGGAGCCTCCTCAAACGACCTAGCCACCGATGGCTTGGTCAATGGGCAACTACCAGCATCATGCAGTACTGGCGCAACACCGAGCCAGCGACGCTCAGTGGAGTACGAACTCGGTCACGTCCAGCACCGCCGAGGGCGGCGCTGTTGATCCGATAAGAGGCAAATTTGGCAGCAACGCAGCAGCCACCGTGCGGACGGCTCGGGTCACGATCACGACCCCTCGAGGCGACGGGCGCGCTCCGACACCACTAGGAGACAGCACCGGAACCCACAGTCTGTGGACAGGATTCCAGCTCCGGATTTCAAGTAGAGGTCATCCGGTGCCGTGCAGTGCTATTAGGTTTCAAGCATTGCTCCTTTTTTACTGACACGGCTATTAGGTTCAAGAATTGCTCCTTTGTTACTGACACGCCAACCCCGACTAAGCCGGTACTAAGCCAACACTATGATGGCTTGAAGTTGCCCCACTAACCTTAAAGTGTTCGAGTAAAGCCACCACTGACCGGAGCCCACGAATCCGTTCCAGGCCATAAGGCCGGATAAGCCTGCCGGGCAAACCCCCCCTCGGCCCGGTGGCGTCGCGCCGCAGCGGGACAGCCAGTCCAGTTTCCGCTGCGGCGCGGCATGCGGCACCTTCCCCTCGGCCCCCGTCCGGCGATCGCGACAGCCCTGTCTTGGACCGGGGGACTGGTTGCCGCCACGCCTCGTCGGCTCACCGTGTGAGCGTCCGGTCGATAAATCCCGCACCGAGGTCAACCCCAGCGGTGAGCGCGCATATCAGCGCCATCAACAACGCCACCCACCGCCGGCCGCATCGTGGATCGATCCTCTCGGGTTCCGTGCTGACCGATCAACGGCGGCGCCGTTAGCTTCACCGCGCATCGGACGCTGCTGGGAGCCTAAGCGCGTGACACGACGCGCCCCGAGGATCCTCCGGGGCGGGGACACCGACTCTTTTTAGACCGGCCCGGTGGCCTTGTTACGACGGGTCGGACACACCTGGTCGGGGTCTGACGGCTGGCCGGGGACGAACGTGCCACCAGAGTCTCCCGCCGCCGGAGGGAACTCGATGCCGCACAGGGCATGCACGGTCCGGGTGACACCGGACCAGGTGCCGTAATGGGTGTCGTGGTCACCTGTGCTGCGCAAGTACCACGCAGCCCCTCGCCGATGATCACACCTCACATAATGATCGACTGAGGTTTGCTGGCTTGCCATAGGGCAGTCTCACGCACCGATACCCCCAAACGAGCGAACTGACACCGGCACGCCAACCCCGATCGCGAGTGTGCGTCACGCGGGCCCGAACACTGTGGTACTTTCCCGCCGACTAAGCCTACGAGCAGGTCATCCAGCCTCGCCACTCATAGCCGAGCAATAAGTCGGGCCTGGCCCGTCAGGGGCACCCGTGGTAGGCCAGGCCCAACACAGTCCCCACCTCCCAACCCAGACAGGAAGCGAGAACCGATACACCAGCCTGCCAGTAACACCCCAACAACAACCAAAGGATGCCCGTCCCACGTGCGTCCACCTAGCACCCCGCCACGACAGCCGGGGAAGGCATCGATGCGGTACAGCACCGAGAGCGGCGGCCCGACCCCAATCGGGAAAGGGGGACGGGGCGCCACGGGACCGGAATCATATGGCGGGAAGCAGGACCGCCGCTACGAAGATTCCGGTCTTCGGATACCTCCCCCGGCTCCAGGGACAACCATCGTCGTCAACCTGACGATTACGTACAGCAACGGTTGTAACGCTCGGTCACCGACTTCCGATACATCTCACGCTCGGCTGGCGCGTCAGCGGTCGGGTGGCCAGCGGCGCGGGCTCGATCCTCCTGATCGTGCCGCTGGCCCTCCCGACGAAAGGCCAGTCGAAGTCTCCGGCATGAACTGTCCGAAAACCCGTCGGCCTCGATGACCTCTCGTGGTACCCGGCGCCCCAGGCCCACCATTGAGTTCCCCAACGGCACGTCCGTCCGGTGCAGTGATCGACGATCACGAGCAACTGGACGAACAAATCGCAGACGCGACCGGTCAGGACCGTGGCCGTGAGGACACCGACCGACCGGTAACTACCCGAGGGATACCGGTACGGCCGCCCGACCGACACGAGGGACAGCAGCGCCCCCGTGTATGCCGGGCACTGAGGTGACCCACCACGTTTTGCCAGCGGGTCACGGCCACCCCGCTGGGTCCAGGCGGTCGATGAGCGGTTCGTCCTGCTCTGCGGTCGCCAGGGCGTTGCCGCTGCTGGTCAACACATCGGGGGTGACGTGGAGGATCCGCTGGTTCCCAGACAGGCATTAACTTGCCCACCATGGGGGAACCAATGAAACAGATCTTCTTCGGAGACTCCAAGAGCTGGTGCAGGGATCTGAGGTCCGGGAAATCGCGCGGCGCGAGCGACAACGGGCCGGCGATGCGCTCAGGTAACGAGCTCGATGCCTGCCCCTTCCCACGGTTCGGTGGCCTACGACGGCTGCTGGAACGAACGCTGTGGGCGACGGCATGCCTCACCGTGCTCCTGGGACCCGTGCTGGCCTGCCTAAGCAGAGCAGACCACTCGTCGCTGTTGTCCGGGCTGTCTGTCGGAATGGGGGTATTCGCCGCGTCGGTCCTGGTCTGCGCGGTCGTATTGGCTTCTCGGCTGCGCTCGCTGACCCGCACCTTCGGCATCGACGGGGTACTAGCCTCGGGCTTTCACGGTAAATGATCATGTGGGCGACGCGCCGGGGCTAGATGCGCGAAAGTGCCTGCTCAGCCCGGTTGGATCGGAGTTCTCAAGGCTCGGTCCGGCCGGATAGAGAGGCACTTCGCAGGTGAAGGATAAACAACGTCGTCCGTGGTTGTCAGTGATCACCTTCGGTGAGTCGTTGGTGTCGCATGCAGGTGGGTCACTGCTGGTGGCGACGGCTCGCGCCGCCGGGCTGTGCGGGGAGTTGTCGACTCGGCTGAGGCCCTGGCGGGGGCCGTGGGCGATCCACGATCCGGGGAAGATCGTGCTGGATCTGGCCGTTGCGGTCGCGCTGGGCGGGGACTGCGCCGCCGATATCGGGGTGCTGCGGGCCCAGCCTGGGGTGTTCGGGTTGGTGGCCTCGGATCCGACAGTGTCACGCCTGGTCGCCACACTGGCCGGGGATGTCGATGCCGCGCTGGGCGCGATCGCTGGGGCCCGAGCCACGGCCCGGGAGCGGGTGTGGGGCTGGGCGGGCGCACCGATCGCCGACGGGCGCGTGGTGATCGATTTGGATGCCACCCTGGTCACCGCGCATTCGGAGAAGGAGGCCGCCGCGCCGACCTATAAACGCGGGTTCGGGTTCCATCCCTTGCTGGCTTATGCCGATCACGGTGATGGGGGCACCGGGGAGCCGGTGGCCGCGCTGCTGCGTCCGGGCAACGCAGGCTCCAACACCGCAGCCGATCACATCGAGGTCTTCGATGCCGCGCTGGCGCAGCTCCCGGCGCCGTGGTGCACGCCGAATGAGCAGGGTCGGCGCCCGGTGTTGGTGCGCACCGACGCCGCCGGTGCCACGCACACGTTCACCCATCACCTGGCGGCGATGGGTGTGGAGTTCTCGGTGGGCGCCTACCTGCACCAGTTCGACATCCACTGGGTCTTGGCCCAGCTCCCCGAGCAGGCCTGGACACCCGCCTACCAGGTAGCCAAGCCACGTGCCGGCCAGTGGGGTCCGATCATCGAACCCCGCGACGGTGCGTGGGTCGCCGAGGCCACCGGACTGGTCGACCTCGCAAGTTGGCCGGCGGGTACCCGGCTGATCCTGCGCCGGGAACGCCCGCACCCCGGTGCGCAATTGCGGATCACCGACGTCGACGGTCACCGGATCGTCGGCATGCTCACCAACACCCCCGGTGGGCAACTGCCCGATCTGGAACTGCGCCACCGCCGTCACGCCCGCGTCGAGGACCGCATCCGCAACGCCAAAGACACCGGACTACGCAACCTGCCCTTCCATGACCTGAATCAGAATCGGATCTGGCTGGCGATCACCGCCCTGGCCGCCGACTTGCTCGCCTGGGCCCAACGCCTCGCTTTGACCGGCGCGGCCGCCCGCTATGAACCCAAACGGTTGCGGCTGCGCATCCTCAGCGTCGCCGGCCGACTGGTCCGCACCGCACGACGCACTGTCCTGAAGATTCCCGACACCTGGCCCTGGGCCCGCGAGATCACCACCGCCCACGCCCGCCTGGCCGCCCTCACGCCCTGACCCGCAACACCTAACCCCCGACAGGACCCGGAGCGCCGGCCACCACCGCAGGACCGGGACTCACCCCTGCCCACCATCCGAAAAACCGCACACAAGATCAACCAGTGAAATCAAAGATCACCATACGATCGGGATGAAAGATCGAGGCTAGGCATCCACCGCATCGCCGGACTGCTCATCGCAGCACTCGTAGTCGCACACATCGTCGTGGTAGTGGTAATAAACCCAGCCAACCTCGGGCTGCTCGACATTCCTCCACGCACCCAATCGCGCCCGAGCCGCCACCGTTGGCCCTGGGCGCTCTGATCGGGCTCACCTTGCTGCGCAGACGGCTACGGCACCGCTACGAGGTATGGCGTTGGGTGCACGTGGGACTGGCCGGCTCAGTGCTGGTGCTCACCGCCCTGCATATTTGGTGGCTCAACCACCTACTACGCGAGCGCGCCATGCGCGCCCAGTTCGCCATCCTGGTGCTCGTCGTGCTCGGGGTGCTCGCCTACCGATGGGTGTGGCGGCCGGTCTTCGGGGCGCCCAGCAAGTATGTGATTCGCGAGATCCGGCCGGAGACCGACACGGTGAGCACGCTGGTACTGAAGCCTCACCGCGACCCCCGCCGGCTGAGTTGCCGGACCTCGGGGTTCGCGCCGGGGCAGTTCGCCTGGTTGCGCGTGAGCCCGTCCATCGGGGCGCAGGAGCACCCGTTCAGCATCGCCTCCGGCGCTCACCTAAAAGAGCACAGGGAGTTCACCATTCGACACAACGGTGACTTCACCCACGCACTGCGCCGGCTACGACCCGGCGATCCGGTATGGCTTGACGGCCCGCACGGTTCTTTTAGCGTCGATCTCCACCACAGCACCGGCCTGGTGATGATCGCCGGCGGAGTCGGCATCACCCCGATGATGAGCATGCTGCGAACCCTGGCGCACCGACGCGACCGGCGCGCACACCGACTGGTGACAGTCGCCCGGACCGTCGAGGAATTACTGTTCCGCTCCGAGCTCAACGAGCTGACCCAGCGCTTGGACCTCACCATCATCGAGCTGCTCCGCCAACCACCCAAGGGATGGACCGGCGCCTCCGGTGCCATCGACGAAGCGCTGCTCACCGCATTGCTGCCCAGCGGCTTGCGACGCAACCAGCTCGGCTACTACCTCTGCGGGCCACCTGCCCTAGTCACCGATGTGCTGACCATCCTCGACGAGCTGGCCATCCCACCCACGCAGATCCACACCGAACAGTTCAACCTCGTCTAGTTGAAGTGTGATGCAGTCTCAGCGGACAAATCACCTACACCACCAGGGACGGCGGGACAGATCACCCTTCGTGCCGGACGCAAACTACGCGTTCAACTCCTTCAGTGCCGGCATCTCGGTGCAGCGAGACAGACGTGGCGTGTACGAAATTTTCATGCAAGACATTCAGAGTCTGCGGAAAGAGGCGCTCCTGGCATCGTCAAGGTGACATTAATGGGGCAGGCTCCCCGGGTTTGCAATCCAAAAGTATGGGGCCCTTGGAAAAATAATCAGACCGGGAAGAAGTTTTTGTTGGCCATAGTGAATTGTTTCGATACGCGAGGCGAAGCTGTTGACGGCGGATTCACTATGACCTACTCGGTGAAGCTAATGAAGACCACCCGGTGGATTTCCGCTTCTCAATGCTATATCAGAGTTGACCTTGCTTTAGATCAAAGTTCCTATCCTCGTCATGTACGGGGACCGAGTAGCGCGTCCTGCCCTACGAGGCCACTACATAGCAGTTGCCTGATCTGGTCAAAGACGTCAGCTGGTCATGGTCGAGGGCGGACCACACAACATCGCTTGCGCCACCTGGCCAAGGTTAACCCCATGCTCCTGGAGTTGGGAGTTTCTGGCCGAATGATCCGGCTATCCCGAGGACGGTTGGACCCTGGCTTATAGGGCCCGATTCGAGGATGCATGCGAGGATCCGCGTCACCGGTGGCGGCCAAGAGTTCCTGTCGGCCCCGCGCCCGCCGAGCCGACCCGCGCGAGCACGGTCGTCAGGCCGCGCGCAGCGTGCGGGATTGGCTGGCGGGCAGGCGGGTCGGACGAAGGAATCCACACGTCTGCGTCGCCGTGGGCGGCGCGCTTGAACCTATAAAAGGTCAATTCGGTAACATGCAGCGCTGCTATAGCGCAGTATGCGCCGCGTCCAAAAATCACTGCCGGAGATTTCCTAGAGGCGCATGCAGTCGATCAATCATGCCCTGCCAGCCGTTCCTAGACCACACATTGATGGCGGTCAGAAACCTTCATTGCGACCCATTCTCGACAGGCGCCGCAATAAATATTCCTGGCCGAAAACTGAGACGAAAAGCGAGAAAAGGATCAAGAAATTCCTCGTTTGCGCAGGTCACTGCAGTGGCCAGGGGCGGGGTCGAACCGCCGACCTTCCGATTTTCAGAAGTCGGGATAATAGTTCGCCGAGTAACGCTCATGTTCGTGACCTGCATCGCCGCATTGCTCTGAACACCAATGAACGTCGACGAACGTAGGCGGATGAGACCAAAGATGAGACCGCCCGGACTCGATTGCTCGCGGAGAGTCCTTCGTGGGTGGTGGAGTGCTCCCTACAGAGGTTTCGAACCTACAGTAAATGGGTTTTAGGAAACCGATGCTCTATCCCCTGAGCTACGAGGGCTTACCTTGTGCGTTTGCCCAGCATGCCGGGCAAACGCCGGCCCGTCAGGCTCGGGCTGGCTGCCTCGCTCCAGACGGTCCGTGCCGCACCTGTGCCGCGTGCCGTAGATCAGGCGCACCACCGCCCTGACACGCGGCGTCGATTGTACGGCCGGTGATGTGGAGCCAAGAGCCGCCGAACACCCACTGTAACCAGCAGTGAAGCGGCTTAGCGTGACTTTTCGTTCCGATGGTCCTCAAGGGCCCTGAAATCCCAGAGTTCGCGCGAACCGAAGGTTCCTCACGTTGAATTCGAGGTTCTTCGTATCCTGTGGGCTGATTCGACCCGTGGGTTCCCGGTGAACCGCGCTAGGTGAGCAGATTGGTTAGGGTTTCCGCGATCTGGGTGGGTCGTGTGATCAGCGCCAGGTGGCTGGTGTCGATGGTGTGGACGTCGAAAGGGTTGTCTGGGCTGATGGCGTCTGCCTCGGCGATCATGCGGTCCTGCAGGTCGGGCGGTATGACCCTGTCTTGAAGGGTGCGGATGTAGCTGTGAGGGACCGTGGTCCATGTGGCCGGGTCAACCTGGGCGTTGCCGATTAGCGCTGCCACTGGCTCGTCGGGTTGCAGCCCGTAGCTCAGTACGGCGGCGGTTCTGGCGGGCTCCAGATCGGCCATGAGCAGTGCATGCTGCGCGGCGAGAACCTCGGGGTTGCCGGTGCGGGGGTTGGTTCGCGTCGCGCCGGTGCTCGCCGGATTGCCGACCCAGCCTCGCTCCCTGGCCCGGATGAGCGGATCACCTTGAGCATTCGGGTCGGCAGCTGCCTGTGTTGCATATGCCATGACCGTGGGTAGGGCGACGCAGCAGTAGGCGCAGAGGTAGACGGTGCGTGCGAGCAGTTCGGGTGCCGCGTTGGCGACCCTGGTCACGGTGGCGCCGCCCAAGCTGTGGCCGACCAGGATCACCGGCCCGTTCGTCGCGGCCCTGCGAACCAGGCCCAGCGTGTGATCGACGTAGTCGTCCAGGGTGAGCCCGGCGAGTGGAGAGCGTGCCTGGACGAATGTGTCTTCGTCGTGCTGGCCTTGATAGCCGGGTGGGAAGGCGGTGTCGAAGCCATGTCCGGGCAACTCGACCGGCAGCGCTCGGTGGCCCAGCAGGGCGAGTTCGCGAACGACGGGATTCCACACGTAGGAGGTGGCACACATGCCCGGAACCAGCACAAACGTCAGAGCTTCGGGGGTTGTCACATCGCAGTGTTGCACGATCGACCCTGATGGCCGCCGCTCTTGCATGCCCATTTCACTCAAGTCGCCGGGACTGCGGGGCTTGTTCCTCCGCGCTGGTCACGAGGAGCACTCTGGCGTTTTCGGCGTAGCGGATCGCGGTCTTGGGGTCGAGCCCGAACACGGTGGCCAGGTGCAACGGGTCGGGCCCGTGCGCGAGGGCTTCCTCGAGTTGGCGGTCGACTCGCAGCCGTTCGAGGGTCGCGGTCTGGCCGCGTAGTTCCTTGTGTCCCCACACGGTGGCGGCAGGGTCGTTGTCCATCGCGGTGTTCTGGTTGATGATCAGGTGTGGGTTGGCGGTGTTGGGCCAGCGGGTGCGTCGGTAGTCCAGCCACTCGAGCAGGATCTGGTGGGTGAGCTCGTCGATCGGTCGGGTGCGTCCGGCGATGGTCAGCCGTCGGTTGCCTAGGTCGACGTCCTCGAGCCGCAGGTTGGTGATGGCGGCTTTGCGGGCGGCATGGACGGCGGCCAGGACAAGCACGAGCCGGGACACCGGGGTTGTGGCGGTCTCGACGGCCTGGTCGAGGTCGCGTTGGTCGAGTGGTTGGACGATCCCATAGGGGTGCTGTCCGACGCGGATGCCTCGGGTCGGATCGCGGAAGATCACCCGTGTTGTGCTGCAGAAGGTGAACAGACGGCGCAGCCCGACCAGCACGTTGTTCCGTTCGGATCCGTGCAGATCGTCGAGCGCGGCCAGGATGTCCCCAGGGGTGACCTCACGCAGGTGGTCGTAGCGCTGTGACCAGTAGAGCAGGATGGGACGGATGTTGTTCATGTAGTTCTGGATCGTGGCCATGTCACGAGGCCTTGTTCGTGGCCCGCCATCACGCATTGACCGCAGCCACGCCTCGATGGCGACGCGGATACCGGGACCGAGTTCGTCGAGCTTGCGGTGCAGCCAGTCCTCGAAGACGGGCCGGCGGTCATCGAGAAGCACACCCATCTCCCGCAGGACTTCGGCGACGCGTTCGCTGCCGATATTCAGGGCGCGCATCGCGGGGAACAGCTCTGACCAGCGGACTACGTCGCTGGCGGCGTGCGCGGACAGCACGATGGTCAAGCCTCGTCGAACCCCGAGACGCACCCCGCGGCTCCAGCCGCGGGCCTCGCCTCGCTGGTAGGCCAGGTGGATCGCCCAGCGCAGCCATGGGTTGGTCAGATCGACACTGGTTGGCTCGTCGAAGCGGGTGAAGTCCCGGTGGGCCTCGAACAGTCTCAGCTGGACCCAGCGCACCGCTGGCCGGGCGGTCGGAGCTGGGGGTGGCTTGGGGGGCGCCCCGCGCCGGCGGCCGTATTTGTGGGCTTCCGGGTCGGCCTGGCGCAGTTTCATCCGGTCGAAGAACAGCTGATGCCCGACTCGTGGCCCGCCGGATTCCAGCACGCTGACCGCGCCTCGGGGCAACCCGCCGGCGGCCTTGGACTCGTAGGCGGCCTGCTGCCAACACAGTCGGCAGTAGCCGCGCTTCAACGCCAGGACTCGTCCGCACCCGGCGCACTGTCCGTCTCCGCCGGGATACTCATGGCGCAGCACCGTGCACGATGAGCACCGGCGCGCTCCGAGCACTCCCCAGGCCAGGCAGTCCACGCAGCTCTTGACTCTGGGCAGGACCTTGTGTGGGGGCATGTCAGAGCGGTGGGAGCGAGCGCGCGTCCCGACGCTTGGGCGTCACCGCCGGCGTGCCCGCCGCCGTGGATCCGGAGGCTCCCGACGCCGCTGCGGGTTGATCGTTCTGGTCGTCGACCCGTCTGACCTTTTCCGGCTGCGGGATCAACAGTTCCTCGGGCCCGCAGCCGAGCACCGCGCAGATGACATCGAGGTCGGTGAGCTTGATGCTGGCCGGCTCGCCCGACCACAACCCCGACATCTTCCCGGCGGACACGGCCATGCCGTGCTCGGCGAGCATCCGTTGCAGCTCACTGGCCTTCCAGATACCCCGGTTCGCCGCGGCCAGACGCAGGTTCCACCTCATTTGATCAATCCCTTCAGCCGGGTGGCGCAGCGCTGCTGACCTGCGATCCAGGCGTCCTCGACATGAGTTCCCGGGACGTGGACGTAGGAAAGGGTGGTTGCGATCCACGCGTGTCCGAGCGTGGCCTGGATCGCCAGCAGATCCATCCCGTTCAGATACAGCTGGGAGGCGCAAAAGTGCCGCAGAACGTGTGGGGTGAGCACCTCCGACCAGGCCGGTAGGTAGCGTTGCGCGGCCGTGGCCAGTGCCGCACGCAACGTCTCATCGCCCACCCGGGTCGCGGTGCCGTCGGTGTTCTTGCGTTCCGAGGGCAGCAGCGGCACCCCGGGCCGGGTGTGATCGTCACCGAACTGCGCCCACACGTCCTCGATGAACCAGCGCAGCGGCGTCCCCGCGTTGTTGATCAGCGGCACCATCCGCTCGCGAGGGCCTGAGCCCCGCGCTCCCTTGCCGTGACGCACATGCAGTTTGCCGAAGCGCCCCAGCTCCCACTTGACGTCGCCCAGGTCGAGTTTGCAGACCTCGTTGACCCGCAGACCGACCTCGGCCATCAACCGGCAGGCGGTGTAGTTGCGCGCGGCTGGGGCGAACTTGCGGCAGCTGGCCAACTCCTGGCGCCACCCGGCGAACAACTGGCCGACCTGGGCGGCGGTGGGCGGGATCCGCAGCCTGGCGCTCTGGCGCCCCCGCGGACGGTTCATCTCATCAATCGGGCACTCGACAACATGCCCGGTCATCTGATGGATCTCGACCTTGTGCCGCAGCTCCAGATAGAAAAAGAACGTCTTCACCGCCTGCGCCCGCGACAACCGGGTCCCCTTGGCGACCACGCGCAATGCCCGTCCGAAGTACACATCGGCATCCGACGGCGCCATCTCCCACAACGGCCGCCCGAACCAAGCCCGGACTTGTTCCAGATGCGCCACATCCGAGGCAATCGTCCCGTCCGACAACCCGGCGGCCGCCCGGGCCAGCACGAACCCGGCCAGCACGTCGGTCTCCAGCGCCTCCAGGTCCTCGGCCGTGGCAGGGGCGCGTGCCACCCGCAGATCCCGCACTACCGCCAGGCTCAACCCAGCCCCCCGCCTTCACCGATCCGGCAAATCAACCAGCCAGGACGATAGACCTAGAAGAATCCTGAGCTAGATTCAGACACGCGCCGCCGCGCAGATGCGGGAAGAAGGGCCAGGTCCTGGGCCTACAGCGGCCAGGACACCCCACCTGAACTCAAGGGATATTTCTTACCTCGCAGAGCCCGCCTCCCCCCAAAAGTTCCGCTCTCCGTGCCGCCCGGGACTGACTCCCGTGGTCGTCACCATCGTGGGCTTTGCCACCGATCTCGTCAGCCACGGTATCCGCGTCGGTGGAGCAGATCAAATATGCGGATTCCCTTCACTTCGGAGCAACTTACAGGCCCCGCTCGTGGCCCAGGTAGGAGGCATAGTCGGCCAGCATCACCTCCACCGGGCCCGCCACCCGCTGGTGCCCGGGCAGCGGTGCAGCCCCGACCTCCCGCAGGTACTCCAGCAGCGGCCTCAACGACCGAGCCGACCGCGCCTCTCGGTGCCCGACAGCCCGACGATCCAGAACGAACCCGTCCACGACCTGCAGGCTCAACGCCGAACCACCCAACCCGCGTTCGCCCAACCAGCCGCTCAGGTCGGCCATCAGCCGCAGGTGACCGACCCGCGACTGGGGCGCATAGCCCAAAAGCTCCAGCCGGACACGAAAACCCGTCACGAACGGCGCGAGCGGGCCCGCGACCTGAAGTGACACAGGATCTCTCATCCTCTTCCCTCTCCGTGAATAGAAGAGGGGCATCCTCGATCCGGGGGCTGATTATGCGGATCTCGCTGCCCGGGTCACCGCCGCCAGCGGCGTCTCCGGGCAGCACCTCGGCATAACCCGCAGGTCCTCATAAGACGCCTTATGCCGAGTTCGGCATAACGCGTCCGCGGTGATGATCGCACCAGTGATGTCGACACGGTCGAGCAACGGGGCGAACGCGGTGATCTCGTTGGTCTTGCCCTCGACGACGGTCTGGCCGAGCACGACCCCGCTGTCGTGGTCGAATGCCGCGAGCAGGTGCGTCGCACGGCCATCAGGTCCGCGCGCTCCACGTGCGCTCTTCCCGTCCAGGGCGATCACCCGCACCGCCGGTCTCACAGCAGGCGCCGCAGCCGGCGAGGTCCGCGGCGAGGTCGGCGGCGAGGTCGGCGGCGAGGTGGGGCGGGTCGCCAGCCAGGCCGACACGGTCTGGTCCAGGTACTCGGCGTCGACCGCCTGCAACGTGCGGCGGATCGTGGACTCGCTCGGCGCCCGCCGGCGCATCCCGAGCTCGACTCGCACCCCGACCGGCAGATCGTGAGCCCATTCGGCGATCGCGGTGTAGGTGCGCGCCCCGCCCAGCACCGCGCCGACCCCAATGGCCAGGACCGCGACGAACAAATGCCGTACCCCACGCGCCGCCCGCGGATCGGTGACCGTAGCCAACGCCGTGAGCAGAGCGGGCGACACCGGATCGGGACCGGCTACACCGGGCCCGGCATCGACGGCCGCAGCGGAGATCGGCAAGGATAGACAGGCGGACACGGCGGCTGCTCCGGTGATCGTTCTGGTGTAGGAACCGTCATGATCACCAGCGGCGTCGTGTCCGCACCGCACCTACCGCATCACTGGCGTGTCACCCTGCAGACACGCCGCACCGCGCGACTTTGCCGGAGCCCTGGGTTATGTACGGCTCTCGACCTCGGCGGTGAAGTGAGAGCACCTGAGTCATATGCAATTGCAAGCTAACTTGCGGATGCACATGTGCGATTGCAGCTAAGTTTCGCGTGGGCCACCCGATTGGGCGACCCACGCAGATCCGGACTGAAGCGGCGCTATTACCCGGTATATTTCGTTAACAGTGCGTTCCAGCGGTGGAGAGGCGGGCATGGACGTAGAGGGGAAGGTTCAGCATCACCAGCCGCGGAGCGGACGCCTCGGCCAGGACGAGCTCGAACACGTCGCTGTAGGTGATCCGGATCCGACATCGAACTCCCGTACGAGCATTGGGCATCGGAGGTGCTGCTCCGCGTGGACTGACGAGACCGGGAGCCTGATCCTGCATTGGTCCTGCACTCGAGAGCGGGGACACCAAGGTCAGCACCTCGCTGGTACAGGCGAGTGGGTCGCCGCCGCGCGGGATTCGGAGGAACGATCATGAGGCTGTTGCTCTGCAACGATAGGACCGCGCATTTCCCGAACGGGGTGAGGCGAGTCCACGGGGAGCCGTCTCATGCACCACTCTGCCGGACTTAATCGAAGACTGCCCCCATATGCCCCCACGGTGCTCATCGGTGGTCAGGCCGGGTCACAAGGGCGTCGTCATCTGACCGTGGTTGACCGGTCGTAACGGTACGTGGGTGTTGGCTAGCCGCAGGACGGGAGCGAAGCGGGCATCCTGTCGCGGCGACGGGCTTGTCACAAGCGGGCCCGGGGGCCAGTAAGCCAGGTGGAGCACCGCTTCGGATGCTCAGACACACCCACGGATCGTAGGCAAAGCCAATACACCGTGACCCCGGCAGCACCGGGGCACAGAGGGTTTTGGACCGGGATCCGGCGCCAGAGACTATTCCTGCTGGTCAATGGCATGTTGTCCGACGTGAAGCATGGCGGGCGCTTCGGCTATATGCGTAACCCAACAAGGCCGTGAGCTGCGCAAACGCACGTTGCCGCCGGATCCAGGTCCGATTCTCTCCGCGCCCCGGTAGAGGAGGTGAGCCGGTGGCCCCGAGCTGGCTGTCCGGGGGGAAAGCGGTGGTCCAGGCGGTGGCCGGCGCGGCACCCGCCCTGGTGCTGGTGATCTTCGCGGGGGTGCTCGCGCTGCTGGGGCTGGCTTGTGACCCCGGCCGGCGCGCTTATGCCCTGGAGTACGCCGACCGGTTTGTCGCTCTCGCCGCGGTGCTGCTCGGCCGCCCACGGAGGTAATCACCCGGTGTCACCGGTCCGCGGTCGCAGCCCCCGCCAACTGGTAACCGTACGTATTCGACAGTCATGAGTGGTTGCGCGTCCGGTCAGGCCGGGATGAATGCGTCTTGCTGGAGAAGTGGGATCGCTGTGCTGCTGTCGAGTTGGGCTGCGGTGTGGACGTCGTCGGAGTAGCCCGCGGCGATCAGTTCTCGGCCGCTGGCGCAGTTCGCCAGGGCGTCAGCGAGATCGTCGTGGAGTGCACTGAAGGTGTCGGCGGCCGCATGCGCCTCAGGGGAGATGTCTGACCATCCAGCGGCGCGAAGGTTGTCGATCAGGCTGCCCGCTCCCCATTGATCCTCGACTGCTGGTCGAAGACTTTCGTCGGGCCAGCGTTCGCCGGCGGCAATGACCGCCACTGTCAATTTTGGATGGCGCTCACGTTGGGTGAGTAGCGCCACTTCGCTGCTGCTTGCCGGTTGCGCAGGCTGACTCCAAGGACCGCCGGGACAGCCTGGGCCAGCTGGAAGCTGATCGTGGAGCCGTTCGGCGAGGGAAGAACGAGTCGTTGGAGGGAGCCTGCCCTGCGGACACTGTCCGGCGAAAGGCTGACCTGCTCGCCCAGTGCCTGCGACCGGTCGACGGCAAGAGTTGCGTCGCGATCCGCGGCGAAGGCTGCGGCCCGCTCGTCGCGCCACCTGTAGGGAAATACCGTGACGCCGCGATCGGCGGCGATGGACAGGGTCGTGGTGAAGCTCAGAACGTCGACCACGACGGCCACATCGCAGCCAGCGACGACAGCCGCGGCACCGCTTAGGCCCCAGTCCGAGCGCAGCGAGTATCTGGTCTGTCCGTGAACGTTCTGAGGTCGCTGCACCACGGTGAGATTACTGACCTTGATCAATGAATGGCGATTGCTTGGCCGGTCGAGGTGTTGCGCGGGAAGCGATCACTCTTGTCGTCTCAGGGGGTAGCTGAGGTAGTCGGCGCCGGCCGCGCTGGCGTAGCGCATCGCGGTAGTCGCCTTGATACCGAAGGCGTCGGCCAGGATCGCCGGTGGAGCTTCTCGGACGAGTTGTTGCCAGGTGCCGGCCCGAGTCGCGCGAAGCGGGACGCCGGCCGCGTCGAGAATGTGGTGGATGCTGCCGATGTGCATGGGTCGGCCGGGGTTTCGGCCCGGCAAGAGCCAGGGGCTGTGGGGGTGAGCCGCGGTGTTGTGCCTGTAGCGAGGCTCGGCGAGCAGTGATCTCATCACCGTGGCGACGGGCTCGGGCAGCTCTACTGGTGTTGAGCCGATTCGCAGCAGAACTCGTTCGTCGTCGCAGGTCACGTCGGAGAGTTTGAGCTGGACGATCTGCGGGCCGGACAGCCCGAACAACAGCACGAGGCTGGCGGCAAGCCTCGTGCTGGTCGAGAGCGTCTCGTCGGTGAGCACTCGATGAAGCTGTGTGAGCCGCTCCCGTTCGCTGATAGGCCGCGCCTCGTTGGTGCGGGGGACGGGAACGTCGGCGCGCTTGATCAGTTTTTGTTCTCTGGTCCAGTAGATGAAGCGGACCGCGTGCTTGCGGGTGGTGGGGCCCGAACTGAACCAGGCATCCAAGTCGCGCTGAGTCGCTGCGTTCAGCGAGTGGCCCCGGCTGCCCAGCCAGGCAAGGAAGTTGATCGCCACCGTGGTTGTTTGTTTGGCGTTGAGGAACGCACCGGGCGTGACCGGCGCTCGAGCTGCGCGTGTGCGGAGTTGGCGCAGCAAGTGCCAGCGGGCGAACCGGTCGATGACTTTGCGGTGCTCAGGGTTGTCGATCTTTGTGAGTTTGGTCTCCAGCCAGCGTTCGAACCTGGCAATGTGCGGGTCGCGCGGCGGCAGGCATCGGTGTTCGACGAGCAGACCACGGAGGTATTCGACGGTGCGGGTTTCGGGCAGCTGGTCGAGGTTGTCGTGGCTCAGGGCGGTGCTGCCGTCGGCGAGCTGGCGCAGTAGGTCCTGGGCGGCGGGGTTCTGCCGCAGCCAGGCGTAGCCGCTGTTGGGTCGGGGCATGTCGCTGAGCGCTGTGGCCAGGGGCCGCAGTTGTGCGGGGATGCTCCCGTCTGGCCCGATGAGCAGCGTGTTCACCAGCGCGGTGAGTTGGCAGCGCCAGCAGCGGTTTCCTCGCCCGAGCGGTGTTTCCGCGCCGCAGGCTCGGCAACGGACGTCGAGGGGGATCGCGCTGCAGGAAACGCAGGTGGGCTCACCTTCGGCGTTCCCGGGCAGCACCCCGGTGTGCCCGCAGCTTGCGCACCTGCCTTGGCGCTGACGCGCGGCGTCATAGCAGTAGTGGCAGACCTGTCCTTCGGGCCAGTTGTGGGCGCGCTGGTAGCTCAGCCCGCAGCGTACACATGGTGGCCACCGCTCGGGGTCGCAGGCGATGGTGCGGGCTCGTGGCTTGCGCGGGCCGCTCATTCGTCGTCCACGATTCGAGCGCGTTCGGGCCGGAACTCCCCGCGCACGTCGATGACGTTGCTGTCTCCGACGGCGGGTCTGCGGTCCGCGGCCTCCACGTAGGGTTCGATGAGCTCAGAAGGCCCGCAGGACAAGATGTCGCACAGCGCGGTGAGGGTCTTCATCGACAGCCGCTCGGGCTTGTCGGTGACCAGGCGATAGACCTGCGCGGTGGACAGCTGAATTCCACGCTCGGCCAGCAGCGGGATCAGGTCGGTGGTCTTCCAGATGTTGTGGGCGGCCATCAGTCGGCGCAGGTTCCACTGGAAGTTGAGTCTGCGCACCATCACGACCCCTTCTTCGGCGGCGACTTCACCGGCGGCGTCAAGGACGGTGGCGTCGCCGGTGAAGTCGCGGCGGTGGTCAACGCCGCGTTCACCGTCGCATCCAAGACCGCGCGCAGGGTGCGGGCTCGATAATCCGAGGACACCGAGGTGTAGAGCGCGGTGGTCGAGGAGTAGGAGTGCCCAGCCTGCTGCTGGACGAACAAGGGGTCGTAACCGGCCTCGATCAGATGGGTCACATACGAGTGGCGCAGGCAGTGCAAACCCAACTCCGGTGGGAGCCCGGCCGCGTCGCGGTACTGGGCAAAACGCGCGCTCAGGGCACCATCGGCCAACCGCGCGGTTCGTTCGGTGGGCCACCGCGAACCGTCCCCGCTCGCGCTGTCGAACAGGTCGCGGTAGCCACCGAGCCACTCGGTGATCACCCGGACCGACCAGGGGAACACCGTCAGCACGCTGCGCCGCTTGGGTGGGCTGCCCTTGCTGGCCTTGCCCCACCGGACGTAGAGCACTCCGTAGTCGCCGAACTCCAGGGCTTTGGGGTTGATGCCGAAGTCGGCGATCTCGAGCATCACCAGCTCGTGGCGGCGCAGTCCCCAGGCATAGGCGCACTTGAGCGCGACCGAGTCCCGCAGCGCGGCCAGCCAGCCCTTGCGTCCCGAGGACCGGGCCGCGGCGACCTGATCATCAGCGTGGTCGAACAGTCGCTGCAGTTCGGGCTTGGTCAGCGCGCGCCGCGCGGGACGTCCCTCGTGCTCCGCGACGTGCACTGCGGTGTTCCACTCGAAGCACACCTGCGCCGGGTGCGCTCCGAACAGCCGCATACACGCCGCGCTCCACTGATAGCGCGGGTCGCAGACGTAATCAAGAAACTGCCGCAGCGCGCCCTGATACGCCCGGACCGTCGCCACCGTCCGCTCGCCGGTGCCCAGCTCGGCGCTGAACTCTTCGACGTCGACCGCGCGCCACGCCCACGGCCAGTCGTTGGTGTAGCGCTGAAACCGGCGCACCGCCAACGAGCGACTCCGCACCGTCTCCGCGCGAAGGTTGCGCGATAACTGCTGATCGCGCCACCCGGCCAGCATGGCGTCGAACGTTCGTTCCTCCGCGTGCAGCAGGGGAGTGCCACCAGCCACGAACAGCGCCGGCGCCCCGCCCGGTACCCGCCAGGACCGGTCCACTGCAACCCCCACCCCGAGCATCTTCACGAACGAATCGTTCATCAGATGAGAACGAGCCACGTCGTGGCAGGTCACGGTGTTAGGCGAGAAACGTCAGCGGCCACCCACGGGCGTCCGACAAGAGCCATCACCGAACGGGGTCGCCCAGGTCGGGAGCCAATTAGCGCACAGCGCTGAGTCTTCGCGGCGAATGCAATTCAGGACAGACGAGTTGACATAATCATCTTTACCGGACCGCCCGCACCCGCCGTCACCAGCACACACAGTGCCGTCGAGCGTTATCACCCCAGCCACCACGGTCACTCTGCGCCGAGCCGCTCAAACCCGAGAAAGACGGCAAGAAGAAGCGAGTTCGGGGAGAAATTGGCCGCATATTTCTGTTCATTATATTGTCGGGAATCTTATCTCGGCTGCAAGTCGAATTGGACCAAGCGTAAAACAGGTGTCCTTTCCAGAGCAAACGGTTGCGGTCCGCGAAGACGACAAGAGACGAAGGCGACAAGAGACAAGGACCCTAATCCGCTGGATCTGGATCAGGGTCCTTGTCGGGGCGCTGCTTAAGTTCGCTGTATCGTCGCCTGGAAGCTCATCAACAGCGAGCACTGAAAGAGGTACCTACTTCGCCCTCTGACTGGATTAGGATGACGTACGCTTAGGCGCCCCGTCATCATCTCTAGAGGTCACCTTCCACGTAGTTTAAATTAAGCAGTACCGCTACATCAGATGATGTAGCCTACCAAGTTTCTACATCTGCGGGATGGCACCTGTGAGCGGTTGCCTTGAGAAGATCCACACCTAATTATTAGGTCAGCGGTGGGAGTCGGTTTTTTCCTCCCGGATGGATCACACTGAGCCTGGTCGGGTATACGCGCGCGATGCCCGGGCACTCTCGTGGTCTCGCAGGGAGGAGGTGACCTGTATGAACGGTTGCCATCGCGAAGACGACGAGGTCCTGACCCGCTTCTGGATCAGGGTCCTTGTCGGGGCGCTGCTTAAGTTCGCTGTGATCGTCGCCTGGAAGCTCATCAATAGCGAGCACTGAAATCTAGCCCGGAGCCGGTCCTTCCCCGTAGCAAGGGGAGGACCGGCTCGTCTAGTTCGGGAAGCGCCCAGATACGGGTAGCGCCGAGATACGGGGAATCGGGACCGTCGCCGGGGTAAGCGCTGGTCAGCGAGCTGTGAGGCCCGGTGGGAGGGTGAGGTGATCGCTGTTTAGGGTGTTCGGGGTCACATTATCTGGGCCGGTCGAGGTGGCTGGTGGCCCTTGTTGATCGCACGGCGTACCCGCGGTTGCCGCGGTCGATGGCGGCGCGAGAGTTGGCGGAGGTGTTCACGCCGACGGGCGAGGAGGTGTCGTGGGCGCGGGCGAAGACCACGACTGACCAGCGCTGTTTGACGTTGTTGGTGTTGTTGAAGTGCTATCAGCGGCAGGGCTATTTTCTTCGGCCGGAGCAGATCCCGGCGGAGGTTGCTGAGCATGTGCGGGGTTGTGCGGAGCTGACGTCCGCCGGCTCGGTCGTTGAACGACAACGCCGAGGGCGCCTCCAGCGTCACCACCAGGCCGACAACGCAGCGGCTACACACGTCGATCGCACCCGTGACATACGGGCGTCCGATCGGCAACCGATACCGCTCGTCAACGACCATCACATCGACCACCGTGTGATCGATCTGGACCTGCTCCAGCAACTGCTCGACCACCGGCGGCACGCCACCGGCCGAGCGCCGCGGCCGGGCCGCATCCGCGCCCTCCCGCGCGGTCACCGCCGCCACCGGATCCAGCTTGGCGATCCGCCGGACCAGCGTGCCCCGTGAAGGCACCCGCAAACCGCGGGTACGGCACACCCGCGTGATCTCCCGATGAACCACCGCGACCGACCGGCGCTGCCTGCTCAGATACCGCGTCTGCACAACATCACGCATCACCGCCTCGACCTCGGCCGGCAGATGCTCGCGGCCCCGCCCACCGCTGGACCGGCGCGGCAGCAGGTCCGAGACCACACCCTCGCCCGCGCGCCACCGTCCCAGCAGCAGATACACCTGCCGACGCGACACCCCCAACTCCGCCGCCGCGGCATCCGCGGCCCCAAGCCCCACGACAGCGCCCCGGGCGAGCCGACCCCCTCCGCCCGACGCACGGCCAACGCCCACATCTCCTCAGGCACACTCAGCAGGCCGCGCTCGACGACCATCACTGCCCGCTCGTCAACCATCCCCGGACCTCACCGTCGTGCACACGAGCCCGGAACGCGGCGGGGGACTGTAATCTCAACGGTGTAACTCCTGAGACTGGAGAGGCACCTGTGACTGTTGTGACGATGGATGTGTCAGCTGAGCCGGCGGAGAGCTCGGATGAGCAGCTGGTGCGGCAGCTGGTTGGTCGGGCGCGGGCTGAGGGTCTGAAGCTGACCGGGGAGGGTGGCCTGCTGGGCCGGTTGACCAAGGTGGTGGTCGAGTCTGCCCTGGAGGGCGAGATGGACGATTATCTTGGTTACGGCAAGCATGATCCAGCTGGCCGCAATGGCGGGAATTCGCGGAATGGGACACGGCCCAAGACGTTGGTGACCGAGGCTGGGCCGGTGGAGATTGAGGTGCCGCGGGATCGGGAGTCGGCGTTTGAGCCGGTGATCGTGGCGAAGCGCCAGCGGCGGTTGTCCGGGGTTGATGATCTGGTGATTTCCCTGTCGGCTAAGGGGCTGACTCATGGTGAGATTTCCGCGCACCTGGCGGAGATTTATGGGGCCCAGGTGTCGAAGCAGACGATCTCAACGATTACTGACCGGGTGGTGGAGGGGATGGCGGCGTGGCAGAACCGGCCGCTGGATCCGGTGTATCCGGTGATTTTCATTGATTGTGTGAATGTGAAAATCCGGGAGGGTAATGTGGCGAACCGGCCGATCTACGTCGCGCTGGCCGTGACCTGCGAGGGCACCCGGGACATCCTGGGGCTCTGGGCTGGGGAGCACGGTGACGGGGAGGGTGCGAAGTTCTGGATGCGGGTTCTTTCGGAGATCAAGAACCGGGGCACCCTGGACTGCCTGATCGTCGTGTGTGACGGACTGAAGGGCCTGCCCGAGGCGGTGACCACGGTGTGGCCCCAGACGATTGTGCAAACATGTATCGTGCATTTGCTGCGCAATTCGTTCAAATACGCATCGAGGAAGGATTGGGCGGCGATCGCGAAAGATCTCAAGCCAGTGTACACCGCGGTCTCGGAATCCGCCGCGCTGGACGCTTTCGCCGAATTCAGTGAGAAATGGGAGAAGAAATATCCCGCGATCATCCGGTTGTGGACCAACGCCTGGGCGGAGTTCGTTCCCTTCCTCCAGTTTGATCAGGAGATCCGCACGATCATTTGTACCACCAACGCGATCGAGTCGATCAACGCCCGGATCCGGCGCGCGGTCAACGCCCGCGGCCACTTCCCCACCGAGCAAGCCGCCCTGAAGTGCGTCTACCTCGCGATCATGAGCCTGGACCCCACCGGTAAGGGCCAGCGACGCTGGTCCAACCGCTGGAAAGCCGCGCTCAACGCCTTCGAGATCGCCTTCGACGGACGTCTGTCCGCCGCACGCAAGGCTTCGTGAACACCAAACAAGATCTAGTTACGCTGAGTAGGCCACGGGCGCGGTGCCGGGATTGCTCCTGGTCCGTTTCCCGTGGCCTCTCGCCGAACCCGCCGTGCGGCTCTCACCGCAACGGGCTCTCCACGATCTCTGTCGTCAAACGGGTGTTCGGACCCAAGGGGTTGGGGATCGTGGTGCCGCGGTAGCGGTACCGAGTGACCGGCAACGCCGCGATCCGCCGCAGCTCAATCTCGCCTGCCGTGATCGGCAGCCACCGCCCGGTGGGGTCGGTGAACTGCCGGCGGACGTCGGTCCACCTCCAGTGATGCCGTCGCTTTAGCATCCGGATCACTCGCCACCAAGCGAAGCTATCCAGCATGCTGAAAGTGTTCTTAGCGATGGCATACCGGAAGTAGTTCGCCCAACCGTGCATGATCTGACCCAGCCGGGTCAGGACTCCTGCCAGGTCCTGTTGCGACGCCCTGTGCGTGATGGCACGGATCTTCGTCTTCAGCGACCGGATCGGGCGTTGGCCGATGAAGGTGTAGACGTACCACTTGTTCGTTCCTCGTTTGCGGCGCCGCTGGATGCGGAACCCGAGGAAGTCGAACCCCTCGCGGAGGTGGACGATCTGGGTCTTGGCCTCTGACAGGCGCAAACCCAGTGACGTGAGTACCCCCGCGACTTCTTCGCGCACGGCTTCGGTGTCCTGCCTGGTGCCGTGCACCATGACGACGAAATCGTCCGCATAGCGGACGATCCGCCACGTCGGCAGGCCCTTGGCCCTGCGGCCTGCGCGGCGGCTCTCGGTCGACATTGACCCGCCCGGTTTCCACGGCCCGTGTAAATGCTCATCGAGCACCGACAGGGCGATGTTGGCCAGCAGCGGGGACAAAATGCCTCCTTGCGGAGTGCCGGTGTGGGTGTTCTGCTGTTCTCCGAGCTCAGTCAGAATCCCGGATTTCAGGAACGCCTTCACCAACGTCAGGACACGTTTGTCCTTGACGCGCAGCCGCACCCGGTCCATCAGCGCCGGATGGGATATCTCGTCAAAGCACGCCGCGATGTCAGCATCCAGCACCCACTCATATCCACGGGTGCCATAGAACTGGATCTCGGCGATCGCGTCCTGGGCCCGCCGCTTGGGTCGGAACCCGTAGGAGACCGGTTCGAAGTCGGCCTCGAAAATGGGTTCCAACACCAGCTTCAGCGCAGCCTGAACGACCCGGTCCGTGACGGTGGGAATACCCAACCGACGGACCTTTCCCGAACCACCGGGTTTGGGGATCTTCCGTTCCCGCACCGGCAACGGCCGGAACGTGCCAGCCTTCAGGCTGGCCCGCAGGTCGTCCAGGAAACCCGGCACGCCGATCCGCTCCTCAACGTCAGCGGCGGTCAGGCCGTCGACGCCGGGGGTGCGGGCGCCCCGGTTGCCCGCGACCCGATCGAACGCCATCACCAGCGTCGCCGGGTCGCACACGAAGTTGAACAGGTCATCGAAACGACGGCCAGGATCGACCACCGCCCAACGGTGAAGTTTGGTCTGCATCTCCGATACCCGCCGAAACGACCCCATCGGGGCCTCCACGAGCGGAGCGCCACCATCCAGCGGCGCGTCTTCCGGCATTGCAGCCTCCGTCCCCTCTCGATATCGCTGCCGCCCTTCCCCATGTGCACAGGCTTTCCCTGACTCGGAGTGTCGGGTCGGGGGAGGCGGCGGACAGCAGTCCGCTACCTCCGCCCGCCCTACCGAACCGCTCGTGCAGTTTTCCCGCAAGCGGCTCTCAATGGGTGTAGCCCTTCTGGCGGTAGTATTCACGCATGCTAGGAATCAGTTGCAGAAGGTTGACCAGCCCGTATTCACCGTAGAGGCGGGTCTCCGGTAGCGTCCGCCATCCGGCGTTACGCCAGCGTTTGAACCGCCAGCCCCAGATCCGGCGCACGATCCACCTGTTGAGCCGATTGAACAACCGGCGCACGTTCGCGCGCCGATAGTACATGCCCCATCCCCTGATCACCGGGTTCAAGACATGTATTAGCTCCTCCAGGGGTACGGCGATGCGGCGTCGTGTGAGCGCCCGTACCTTGTCCTTGAACCGATCAATCGACCGTTGCCGAGGTATCGCATACAAGCCGATACCACCTGACTTGAAGCGCAACCCCCGACCCAGCCCAATTTTATAGCCCAAGAACTCGAACCCCTGGCTGACGTGCACAATTCTGGTCTTCTCTGGATGAATGCGTAACCCGAGCTGTCCTTCCAGCACCGCACGGGCGCTCGCCAGCGCCCGTTCCGCTTCCTCGCGAGTCCGGCATACGCACAGCCAATCGTCAGCGTAGCGCGTAAGTTGGAATCCCGCCCGCTGCATCTGCTCGTCAAAAACGTGCAGATAAATATTACTGAGCAACGGACTGATGACCCCGCCTTGTGGCGTGCCAGCGATTGTGCTCTCATAGACACCGTCTCGCAGTACTCCGGCCGTGAGTATCTGACGGATCAGACTCAGCACCTTGCTGTCGGCGACTCGTTCCGCTACCAGCGCGACGAGTCGATCATGCGAGATCGTCCCGAAGAAATCGGCGATATCGGCATCGACGATCCATCTCCCACCCTCCTGCATCTGGCCCCAGATCCGGCGCATAGCCATATGCGCCGACCGCTCCGGACGAAACCCGAAGCTGACCTCGGAGAACGTCGGTTCGAAAATCGGCTCCAGAACCTGGCGCAGCGCCTGCTGGCACACCCGATCCACCACCGCAGGAATACCTAGCGGACGCTTAGCCGTCGACCCCGGTTTGTCGATCTCCACCCGACGCACCGGCAAAGGCCGATAACTCCCCTCCGCCAGCCGTTGATGCAACACCGTGAGATAACGCCGATGTTCACACTCGAACCGGTCAATACTGATCCGATCCACACCACCGGCACCTCGGTTTTCCTTCACCCGCGCCCACGCCCGCGCTAGATTACGCGGGTCATAAACCCGTCCGATCAGCGAGTGCGCCTTCCGCACCTGCACACGTTCCTTTCCTACCTGGCTTACCAGAATGCCACTCCGAGTATCCTCGCCCAGCGTCGTCTCGGTCATTGCCTCAGCAACCATCAGCCCGACGCCGCCTACTCACTCGGCATCACATCAGGTTCACCATTCCCACCGTGACCCCTTCCCCAAGACGGTGCCTTTTGAGTCACCGGCCGCCGCCGCACAAAGCGTCGGTCCCAAGGTTTCTGTTGTTCCTTGGTTCATCAGTACCATGGATCACTCCGACTTCTCGCACGGCATCACCAGCGATTTCGCCTTGCGGCTTATACGCCCAGCTACCCAACTCCGTCGAGTGGGACCGTACGAGATCTCCCGGGGTAACGCAGAGAACTTTCCCACCGCGCCGCCCGCACACACCTTGTTGTGCCCAGGCGCCCCAAGTATTTCCTTCGCCCCCATAGTGCAGGCTCGGCATCACCTGGATCGGGCCGACCGGTTCGCCATTCTCGGCTACGGCTCGGTGTTTCGCCTCAAACCCTTCAGACCCCACCTCACGGCAGGCGCCCTGTCCTGCGCCACTGATCAGCCCCACACGGCAAACCACCATCACCACCATGCCGTGCCTCCCAACGACGCCCAGCGAGGCATTACCCCCGCCTTCGGCTACGGACCCCGCTTGGGGCCGGTCCGACTGGACTTTCACCAGCTAGCTCTCTGCGCCGCCCGGCGCACACTACGGCGGCTCCGCCCCACCCGGACCATTCAGCAGTCGATGTGCCTATCCCGCCAGAATCGGCCGGATGCCGACGCCGGCGGGAACCGCGACCAGGTGGTTCCCGTGTTCACTGTGATTCGCTCGATGAAGGAGGAGCCCGACTGTGTCCCAGCGACCTCGCCATGAGTACGCCGCAGACCTTCCCCATGACCTACCCGAATGGCTCTTGCGCACCACCCGAGAAGCTCTCGCCGCAACTGTAAACAACGAGACGCGCCGCGCCCGACCCAGATCCACCAGATTTCGAGTCGGTGTCAAGATTGAAGGACGTAACAACGCCGGTTCCTCACGTACTCCTCTCCATCACGCTCGCCGAACCCGCACCATCTGGCAGTACTGACACGTCCCGGCTTTGTCAGGGCTGCTCCCACCCTCCCCGGCACCACCCGGATCAGGCTGCCCTCAGCTCCGTGAACCTGCTGCGACAGACCCACGATGGCGGTCTCTCACCCCCACTCGAATCAACAGCGCCTCACGGCGCAAACCGTTAACTTGACAGGCCCCGCGGCGGAGGTTAGTGCACAGGAACACGAACAGGTGGGATATCCGCACCCCTCTGCACGGGTGTCACAACCCCAGGTCGTTCGTGCAGATGACCTCGAACATTGACAGGTGGCGTTCGATGTAGCACGAACCTTCGTTACGGACATATGGCCAGTCCTGAACCGAACCACGGAGTCCCGGCCGGTGGGGAGGTAATTGAGCCGCGCGGTGGGCTCGCCTCCAATGTCGGGGACAGTCTCTAAAGTCGCTGCCGTGACCTCACTGCCTGCGCTTCAGCCTGCCGATCTGGCCGTCGTCCGCGATTGCTACGACAGGGTGGCCGACAACTACGTAGAGATGGTGGCCACGACGGGTTTGGGCGATATCCGGACCCACCCGTGGTTACGGGCCGCGATGGACGTGTTCGCCGCCGCGGTCGGTGGGCTCGGTCCCGTGCTCGACGTCGGGTGCGGACCGGGCACGGTGACGGCCTACCTGGGCGAGCGCGGTGTGAACGCCTCCGGGGTGGACCTGTCGCCGCGCATGATCGAGCACGCCCGTCACCTGTACCCCCAGTGCGAGTTCAGCGTGGGGTCGTCCACCGATCTTGATTTGGTTGATGCGTCTTGGGGTGGGCTGTTGGGGTGGTGGTCGTTGTTCAACTTGCCGCGCGACGTCCTGCCGCAAGTGCTGTCGTCCTTCGCCCGGGCGCTGATGCCGGGCGGTCAGCTGATCATCGCTACGCACGTCGGTGATCAGGACGTGGTGCGCACCGAGGCCTACGGAGGAGTGCCGGTGCGGTGGACGACCTACCAATGGCGACCCGAGCAGCTCGTCCGGCTGGTCGAGCAGGCTGGGTTACGGCCGGTGGCAGAGCTTCGGCTGCCCGCCGAGGGTCAGATCGGTCCGGGCGTGGTGCTCGTGGCTGAGCGCGAACGCGCGAGCTTGGATCACGGGCTGGGAGGATGTGATGAGGGCTCGGATGGCCAACCCGGTGGCGGTACTTCCGGAGGCGCGTAAGGCGCTGCTGGCGCTGGGTAGGGCCACGCAGGCCGGGACTGTTCCGGCGAGGACGCACCAGCTTGTCCACCTGCGGGTGAGCCAGGTGAACGGGGGCAGCCTATGTGTCGACATGCACGCTCGGGCGCTCAAGGACGCCGGTGAGAGCGACGAGCGGATCTGGGCGGTTGGCGCGTGGCGCGAGTCGCCACACTTCGATGACGCTGAGCGGGCGGCGCTCGCCCTCGCTGAGCACGTGACCCGGCTCGCGGACCGGCCTGATCCCGTCCCCGACGCCGTCTGGGACGACGCGGCCAGTCGCTACGACGAGATCGATCTGTCCTCGCTGCTGCTGTCGATCGCTACGATCAACGTCTGGAACCGGCTTAATACCGCGACCCGGCAGCCGCCCGGGGCCGACTGGTGAGTACCGGTCCGACCGCCCCGCTGATCACGGCCCGTCCAGGTAATCGAGGCGGTCCCTCGCCCCGCTCAGGACGGACGGTGCACTAGCTGACCGCTACATCAAAATGGCGTCTCCCCCACGGCCGCCACCTAGCGAAGGCCCCGTCTAAAGGACGGGGCTGAGCGGGGCCGACCGGCTACCTGGCCCTGCTGGGCCTCGGCCCGGCGCCGAGGGTCAGCCGGCTGTTCATGTTGAGCTTAAACTCGCCGTGCATGGCCACCGTGCGCCCAGATCAGCGGGTCAGGCCCCGGTAGTCCTCTGGTTCGAGGACGTCAGTCCAGCCAGGTTCGGCGAGCACGTCCTGGATCATCAGGGTGTTTAGCGCGCGGTTGCACCAGCAGGTCGCGGAGGGGCTGCGGTCCGTGTGGGCAGACCGGTTGCTGCGGGTGCTGTCCCTGTTTACCGCGGCGATCACGTTGGTGGCCGCTGGCTTCCCGCTGGCCTTGATCGTGGCGGCCCGTCACCTCGGCGCCACACCCGGCCTGATCGGGATCATCCTTGGGATCAGCGGGGTCGGGGGGTTGCCTGGCGGCTGGGGGCACACTCGGGAGAACAGGGCCTACTACACACGCTTGGAGCGCGGCGACCTCGCCGGAGCATCCGACAGCGAAGTGCCAAGGAAACGACGGCGTCGGGCGGGCAACCCCACGCACAGTTTTCACGCCGGCGGGGCGCCCCCCACCGGAGACATGGGGACTGATCCGGCTTCATGAGCGCTCACCCATCGGTGGCCACCGGCACGGAATCTGCCGCGGCTGACCCGGTAGTTCTCATCAGGCTCCGGTCACGAACAATCAGGTCTACCTGGACGTCTATGAATCTGGTATCAGCAGCGCATCCGGGTTTGGAGTAACGGGAACCGCTCTTGGTGCGATGCAGCATCACCAGGAAGCAGGAGACACGCTTGGATGCCCACCTCGGCATCAGGATTGCCTCGATTGCGTGGCAACTGCCAACGCCTAACGACGATGGGAGGACTTCCTACTTAGCGGTTGGGTCGATTAGAGTCATTCTTACCACCGATGCCATCAGTCGACGACCCGGTAACAGTGAATTTCGTTAGTGGAACCCGCACGAGCGAAGCAAGAAGGGGTAGCATGGATGTCGTTCAGGCGTTAGCCATCGGCGTGGTGTCCGGACTTACGGCTTCGTTTCTCTGGCTTATTATCTTCAGGATAATTCGACCAAGACTCGATCTATCAGCACGAATCACCGAAGACAGAAATGAGGCTGGCAAATTTTATCAGATCAAGATAATCAACCGCTCTAGGAGGCCTACCTACGAGATTAAGATCGAACTCTGTGAGATCAGGCCCAGGCGAACGCGTGGCGGGATTATCGACTGTAAGTTCCCGATCCCGGTGCAGAATGCACCATTCATGCTATCTGGGCACACGAACCGCAACAAGGAGTATGCGAATTGCTACCGCTTGACAATTAACGATCTGCGTAGTTATGTGAACAGCGGAGACAGCGACTACATAAGATTACGAGTCTTAGCGCGCGATAGCTTGTCGGGAATTGGGCGCGTATTCGAACAACGCTACTATGACGAAGATGACATTGTGGCGGGAAGATTTGCCATGGGAGAATCTTTTGAGATCGTAAGAGTAGATGACCACCTCAATGACGCTTCGCCAAGTTCGACGGATCGGTAGCACGTTCACCGATTCTATGGATGAAGGTGAAAATGGCGGCGCGACGGTATTCGGGCTATCTCGCTCGTAAACATTCACGTGGTCGGCCAGATGATCGACTCCTGGGCGGGACGGAAGCTGTAAGCGAGGCCTGTCACGGTCGGCGTGAGGTGGTCCTCGGTCGGCGTGTCGTGTTGATCTAGGTCGGGGCTGTGGTGATCATGCCTGAGTGACCGAGTCGCCGCCGCTTGCGCCGGAGTGCGAGTCGTGCGCGTCTCGGGACGTGGTGATCGCTGCGCAGGCGAAGGCGATCGAGGTGCTGACCGCGGCGAACGCGCGGCTGGTCGAGCGGGTCACGGCGTTGGAACGGATCGTGGGCCGCAACAGCGGGAACTCCTCGATGCCACCATCGTCTGATGATCTTCCGGGGAGGAGCAAGCCGCAACCGAAGCCAGTGAAGGGGTCGGGGCGCAAGCGGGGCAAGCAGCCGGGTGCTGCGGGCAGTTCGCTGCCGTGGGTGGCGGTCCCTGATGAGCACGTGGCGCACCGCCCGCACGGCGCCTGCGGGTGTGGGGCGGATCTGGCCGAGGCGACCGAGGTGGGCGTCGAACGCTCCCACCAGACCCATGATCTCCCCGAGATCCACGTCACGGTGCGCCAGCACGACGTGTACCGGGTCCGCTGTTCGTGCGGACGCGAGCATGTCGCCACGCTGCCCGCCGGGGTGTCGTCGGCCCCCAGCAGTCATGGGATGAATCTGCGCTCGCTGGTGGTGTACCTGCTGGTCTACCAACACGTCCCGGTGGGGCGCTGTGTGGAGCTGATCGGCGATCTCATCGGCGGGGCCGGCCCGTCGAGCGGCTTCGTGCACGGCATGCTCGCCCGGTGCGCGGCCGCGGTGCGCCCGATCGTCACGCTGATCAAAACGTTGATCACCTCGGCGTCGGTGGTCGGGTTCGACGAGACGACCCTGCGCGTCGGTCCGGCCGGGCGCAAGCGCTACATCCTGTCGGCCTCCACCGAGGACTACACCGCGTTTCACCTGGGTGGGCGGGACCTGGCCTCGTTCCGGGAATTCGGGATACTGCCCGGCTTCGCCGGGGTGGCCGGGCATGACCGCTACCAGAACTACTACAACCCGGCCTGGAAGCAGCTGGCCGGGCATCAGGCGTGCACCGCTCATCTACTCCGAGACTTCACCGACGCCGCGGAGTCTCACCCCCGCGCGGCGTGGCCCGAGCAAGCCCAGCGCGCGCTGCGCGGGGGTGATCCACGCCTGGCACGACGCCCGCGACACCGACCTGCCGGCGATCCCAGCGCCCACCGCTGACCCGCTGATCAGCGAGTTCCGCCACGCCACCCGGGTCGGCCTCGCCGAAGTCCGGCCGATCCCCGGCCCGCGCAGCTCCACCGCCCAGCGGCCCGGACGGACCCTGCTGGAGTTCTGCCGCGACCACGAAAGCGACGTCCTTGCCTTCTGCACCGACACCCGGATCTGGCCCACCAACAACCTCAGTGAACGCGACCTACGGCCCGCCAAGACCCAACAGAAGATCTCCGCTCGGCTCACCAGCGAAGACATCACCCAAGACCGCCTGGACATCCGCAGCTACATCGACACCATCCGCAAACACAAAGCCGACGTCATCACCAGCATCCGCGCCGCGCTGACCGGCGACCCCTGGCAACCACCGATCCCCGCGCCAACCTGACCACCACACCCAGCCAACTCACCCCGCCGAGCTCCCAAACACGGCGGGATCCCACCATGCCCGCGACCAGGGACGTGAATGTTTACTCTCGCTCCAGTCCTCAGGCCGGAACAGCTGGCTGGACCTAGTGTCACGCTGGCGACGCCCCGACTCTCGCAGTGATGGGGTGAAGGCTTGGGGACCTGGATCTTGGTGTCCGGAAACCCCCCAGCAACGGAATCGATCGAGGTCCCACTCCGCGTCAGCGACACGGAGTAGACGCGACCTTCAGCCAACTTGCGCGGCTCCGAAGAGCGGAAATATCACCCAACTGCACCTGGTTGGCTTCCCCGTAGCTATTAGCGGCTTCTTTAAAGGCACTTGATTGTCGACCGTTAGTACGGAACGGGTCCCATGGGGCTTCGGGGATTCTCGAAATAGACTTTTTTGAGCCGGAGGGTATACGTGCGGTGCACGTATACCCGGTCGATACCGGGTCTCCAGTTCCTGACTGCTTCCACGCGCTCAGCGTTAAACGCGTAAGCTGCGCCTATGTCGTACACTTCTTCTACGCCGGGCTCCCAGTTCCGAATGATATAAACTTGTCGAGTCCACTCTGCCATTTTACGGGCCTTTCGCGCTCACGGCCAAGTCCAATCGACACGGCCTCCGCCGGAAGCAGTGTCCTCGCAGTCAGAGGGTCGGGTCAAGATCTGACCCCAGCCAGCTCGTCGAACTCGGGATCGTATCTGCCTTCCAACGCTTCCAACATGCACATATTCTTAGTACCCAAACTAATTGTTGCCAGCCGAAAAACCCCAGCCTGAACAACACTGGGTGGCGAAAATCATCGGTCAGGGTTGTCGTGAGTGAACATGGAGACGGCCTTGGAGGAACAGTCGAACGAGAAGTCCCGGTAGCGGTGCTCGCTGCGGGCTAGGCGCACTGTTAGTGTGTCCCGGATGCGAGGTCCCACAGTTCCGGGATGCCGGTGAACACGGTGAGTCGGGTCGGCCGGCGCTGTTGCATTGTGCGAAGCTGAGGTAGGCGAGATCGTTGTTCCTGGTTGGTCAGATCGCCAGAGTTAGCTCGTCGAAGGCAGCCAGGATCCGTAGGTTTGCTACTTCTTCGGTTCCGAGCTCGTAGTGGCCACGGCGGATGTTCTGGATGAACGAGTGCCCAGCGGTGATCACTTGTGCGCAGCGGAGCCGCTCCACGCAAGGGACACCCCGCCCTTGCACTCCGGACCCACCGCCCGGCAGCCCCAGGGGCGCGCCACGAGGAGAGGACCACCACAGCCGGGGAAGCCCGTAGTATTAGCACTGTTAGTGCTATTCGGATCGAGGGGGAAGGGGCCTGCCGTGGCGGCGACTGATCGGTCTACCGGCGTCCGGCCGAGTTCGGGCGTGACCAAGGGGCGCATCTCGTTGTATGTGCCCGAGGGTGACGGCCGGCGGATCCGCGCCGCGTTCACCCGGTCCTCAGTCCGTGCTGAGCACGCGAGCTTTTCTGACTGGGCCACCGGTGTGCTGTTGGCTGCGGTGGCCGAGTTGGAACGGCGCGAGAACGGTGGGCGGCCTTTCCCCGGTGGTGAGGCCGGCGAGATCGGTGCCGGGCGGCCACTGGGGCGCTGATCGGAAAATCCGCCTAGGACGAGGGGAGTAGCGCGAGCCTTGGCTGCCGCGTCCTGGGCAGCGGTGACCAGCCGGAATTGAGGAAAACCCCAGGTCACGGCTAGACATAATAGAGCTATTAGTGCTAATATTGTCTCATGCAGATCGGTCGAGACAACTTGGAGCGCTGACTGGTGACCACTCCGATCAATATCGTCTATGCGGGTCAGCCAGGCCGTTGCGTGAACTGCGGCAGCCACTGCCCGTCCCTGTACGAGGCCACCGATTCCCACGGTCGACACGGTTTGTGCTGTGTTGGTTGCGCCAGCAACGCGCACCGGGAGGTGTTCCCGCTGTGACCAGCCTGCGCATTCCAGAGGGTATGGCCGCACCCGACACACCGTGGAGCGCCTCGCCGGCGGTCACGTGCCCCACCGAGTACAAAAAGCACCGCGATCTCACCCGAGATGACGTGATCGCCATAGAGGCCTCCCCGTAGTTTCCAGCGAAAAACCATCGATGTGCATCGTTCATGCTGGAGGTGGTTTGACCGCGCGAGTCGAGCAGTGCCGGCGACCAGCCGGCGTGGACAACACCGGCCCCACAGCCGCAGGACGCACCCGGGATCAACGCGGCGGATAACATGTCACCCAGCAGTCGAAAGGCGCGCTGTTTACGCAGGTCACGATGCTTCGCAACGGATCGATCCACCGTATAAACGCCATTTCTAACGATCACCGGCGTCCACGGCGATCGCTCTCGACGACCTGCAGATCCTTCCTGTGAGGAGATCGACAACTGAATCGTTGTTCCTTCACTGGAAACTACGGGGAGGCCGGTCAGCAGCGCGCTCGGCGTGGTCTTCAAGCAGGCCATCGAGACACATCTGATCGACGACACCAGCCAGCCGGCGCGAGCTGTGAACCGTATAGCCGCTGATCATCGCCCGCGACGCTGGGGCAACCGGCTCCGCCGTGTCCTGGGCGCGCTGTTCATGTTCTACAGAGTCCCGGTGGCCATCGACATTGAGGGAGGGTACGTGCGTCGCTGCGGACGCCCCTGGCGGGTGGTCGGTGCCGCGATCGGTGACACCGGTTCGGTCAAGCAGGTTTTGAGAAGTGCGGAGGGGGTGGCGCCGCGCGGGTGGTGCGTCGGGCCGCGCGATCGTGGCACGCTGTCGGGGTGATGGTGACGCCGTTGACTGAAGGTGATCTGGACCGCGGCCGACCTCCGGATCTGACCAGCCCGCACTGGCGCTGCCGCATTGTTGATCAAGCCACGGGCGCAGTCTGCACACGGCGCCCTCATGACGACGGCGAGCAGCACAAGGGTTGGGCGGCCGTGCACGGTGCCGGCCGGTCCACTCGGCTCGTCAGGTGGTCCGGGGGCTCCGAGCGAGCGGTCGTCATCGATGGTTATGTCTGGTCTCGGGTTCCTGGGACTGACGTGGAGGTGCGGGCCCTGACGGAGCGGCCGTTGGCGCTGCGGTACCGGCGGCGGCCCTGACCTGGCGACGGTTACCACAACGGACCGAAACGTAGAGATCACGGCGGGTCGGGCGACCAGTGGGTCGGTGTTTTGGTGAGCGTGGGCTCGGTGCAGTCCGTTGCGCAGGGTGGTGACGTTGGCGCGGGCTGCGGGTCGCCGGTCCACTCCGGGTTTGGATCGTTGGGTGGTTGGTCTGCTGGCACCGGTGGATGCTCACGCGCGGGGTGCGCGGTAGGTGAGCGTCGGTTGGTGACGGGGGGTGCGGGCACCGCGGCGGCTGGTGGCGCGGTGGCGTCGCCGGCCGGCGGGTTCGGCCCCGGGGGTGGCGGGCCGGCCAGTAGCAATCAGCGAAAAATCACCGTTCCACGCCGTGTTCGCTGGTCAGCAGTGTTCACCCGAGGTAGTCCTTAAGCGGTGGTCCGAAGACTGGGCATGCCTGTGATCTGCACGAACCCCTCGTATCGTTGAAATTTCTCTGTTTGCTACCGGGAGCCCGAAAAGGCCTCGACCGCAACCGCTTGAGCGAGAGGAACAAAATATGGATCCCCGCGAGATTCAGCGGCGGTTTGTGACGCTGACTACTGCCCATCTGGCGGATGCATGCATTCGCGCTGAGATCCCGGTGCGCTGCGCGCCTACATTTTTGCGCGCTGTAGTACCCGGTAGCCGCCTAGCTGGGTGTGCGTCTCCTACTCGACATGTTGGCAGCGTCGATATTTTCCTGGAGGCGCTCGAAGGGGCTGCACCTGGCGACGTGTTGGTGGTCGACAATGACGGACGACTCGATGAAGCGTGCGTCGGCGATCTCGTGGTTCTGGAGGCTCAGGCTGCTGGGCTGGAGGGGATCGTGATCTACGGGTTGCATCGCGACACGGCTGACATACAAGCGATTGGGTTGCCGGTCTTCAGCCTGGGAGCGATCCCAACCGGCCCTCAACGCCTCGATGTCCGTCCCCACGATGCCCTGGAATCTGCCGCTGTGGGAGATTGGAAGGTGGGTCGTGAGGACGTGGTCCTGGGCGATGACGATGGCGTGCTCTTTGTGCCAGCCACCCGAGCTGGGGACATCTTCACTCTTCCCGGAGACGATCCGCGACACCGAGCGACGCCAAGCCGAACGGATCCGTGCAGGTGTCTCCCTGCGCAGTCAGGTGCAATTTGACACCTACCTTGCTCAGCGCCAACAGACGCCTTCCCTGAGTTTCCGCGATCACCTGCGAGCCGTGGGTGGGGCCATTGAAGAATAACCTGGCATCTCATGGTGCAAGATTAGCGATCAAAACTACAATGACATTGTCGTGCGCGTTCTCGGAGAATCCGTGAGGCGCTGGCCCGCGAACTCGACAAAACCCACCCCGGCACCGCCGCGAGGCTGCGCGAAGGCCCTGCCCGAAACGCTGACCACGCTCCGCCTAGGAGTGTGCCGCCCACCCTGGCCCGCACGCAGCGCGGTACCAACGATCGAGTCCGTGATCTCGATCTGCCGACGTCGCAGCCGCCACGTCACGCACTGGCGGAACGGCTCCATGGCACTGCGCTGGCGCGCCGCCGGCGTAACGCGAAGCCCGCGGTCAGTTCCGCCGCGTCAACGGCCCTGCCCGCACTGCGCCGGACCAGCATGTTGCCGCGCAAACTGTCAGTACCGTCCGTCATCATGAACGCGTGATCGCCGCCTGACGATCATGACGACCGCCATCGGAAATCAACGACGAGCGGGACATCTTCCCTGAGCGTCGCCGGTGCGATTGTCGGCGTGGTGGTCGGGCTGATGTGTGCGACGGTCACGGGTCGTTCTCGGGCTTGGCGGGCGATACTTCACCGCACGCGTCTGGGCTGCTCGGCTAGTCCGGGGAACGCTGTGCGGAAGGGTGGTGGCGGTAGCTCTGACCCAGATCCGCTGGCCGGGCCGCGGCGCCCCCCGCCGCGGCCCTGCGCCGAACGGATGCGGCCCGGCCGCGGAAGTCGGCGCAGGCGAGGCTCACGAGGAGAGTGCGGGGATGACCGGTACCAGAGACGATTTCCTGTCTACGGCCCGCTCGGCCGCGCACCTGCTGCGCGAGCCGGCGGTCGCCGCCGCCTGGAGCAGGCCGAGCGCGTTGCCGGAGTTCAGCGTGGGCGGTCTCGCCGGTCACCTGGCCTACCAGATCCTGGCCGTCCCGCAGACCCTGACCGGGCCGGCGCCGCAGGAGCAGACCATCTCCCTGCTCGAGCACTACGGCCGGGTGCAGTGGATCGGCGCCGGCATCGACAAAGAAATCAACGTCCGCATCCGGCACGGCGGCGAGGAGGCCGCGGCCGAGGGACCCGCAGCGTTGGCGGTGCGCGTCGATTCCGCTGTCAAGGAACTGACGGACGGCCTGGCGTCGGCGGCGGAGGAGCCTGTGCGCATCCCGTTGTGGGGGCCGTGGTCGTTGATGCTCGACGACATGCTGACCACCCGGATGATGGAGCTCGCGGTTCACTCGGACGACCTGGCGGTCAGCGTGGGCGTCGCGACGCCCACGCTGACCGCAGAGCGCCGTAAACACGGTGATCGACCTGCTGTCTCGCCTGGCCGTGCGCCGCCACGGCCCGACCGCCGTCCTGCGGGCCCTCAGCCGCGCCGAACGCGCCCCGGCCACCATCGCCGCCTTCTGACTTATTACCTTCGCCACCGCAAAACTGCCCCAGGGGCTGCGGGCCCTGCGTGACCCCAATACGCACGCCGAAGATGACGACTGAGACGACGGCGTATCCCGGTGGGAGGGCGACACCCGCGTAGTCACCGAGCTGTCCCGACTCGGCCGCTCCCTGCAGGACCTGATCACCATCGTCACCGACCTGCGTCGCCGCCAAGTCGGGTTCCGGTCCTTGCACGAACAGCTCGACACCACCACCCCGGCAAAGAATCCGTGGCCGCTATCGCTCGCCTGCTCGGCGTCAACCGAGCCACCGTCTACGCCCACGTCCCCGAGCTGCAAAATCGACACCGCACGGCCCTACCGCGCGCCAAGCGCATCGGAACGACCAGTCCCGCTAGCCGACCTCACCCCAGAGCCGTTCCCGGGACTTCTCGTTCCGTTGTTCCTCGACGGCCGTCACCAGTCGCAGCGCTACATCGCCCGCTACACCAACCCACCCGAGCACATCGCCGCCAGCTACATCGAGAACCTGTAGCCGCCTCCCCCAGCAAGCCAACCAACCCGAGCACCTCGCGGGTCCTTCTGGCGTTGTTTTTGCACCGGTTGGCCCCGGTACCCGTGGTCGCCACGCTGACCGAGTACCTAGAGTGCGGCGGAAGCTACGACAACGCCGCCCAATCGTTGTCGGTGCACCGCTACACGCTGAAGTATCGGCTGCAGCGAATCCGGGAAATATCCGGCCATGACCTGTCCTGCCCGGATACCCGTTTCCACCTCCAGCTCGCCACCCGCGCCTGGCAGACGCTGATCGGGCTGCGCGGCCGATGCCGCGGTTCCGGGCGCTGACGGGGTCAGGCGATGCTCTCGGGTCGAGCCATTGCGATAGCGAAGGCCGCGCCCGCGTGATCACCGACGAGAGGTCGCGGCAGGTGGTCGAGGTCCGGTCGGCCGTTGCGGAGGACCTGCCAGCCGTGTGCCTGATCGTCGGAGCGGCGTACGCGGAGTTCGAACCCTGGCTGACGCCGGCAAACTGGGCTCGGATGAGCGGAAACATCGCCAAGGTCATCGAGCCCGGCGCTCCGGGCCGGCTGCGGTCGCTCAGCTTGGCGATCAGCTAGCCGGCACGGTTATCTACCTACCGCCCGGCCCCAAGGACTACCACCGGGTGCCCCCGGAGTGGGCAGTCATCCGAGTGCTCGCGGTGGACCCGGCGCTGCGCGGCCGCGGCGTGGCCCGCGCCCTCACCGAGGATTGCCTGGCGTCAGCCCGGGAGGATCACGCGCCGGCGGTAGGCCTGCACACCGCGGAGATGATGATGGCTGCCCGGGCGCTCTACGAACACGCTGGCTTCGTCTGCCAGCACGACTTCACGCACCTCGGACTCCGATTCAGCATCTACCTGCTGCGGCTTTGACGGGATGTCGCTGCCGCCGACACACCAGCGTCGGCTACCAAACTACAGGCTGGCGAGATTGAAGACTCCGGCTACCGTAGATCGTCGGCGACATCGGGCCGATGGCGAGACCCTGTGGGGCTTGAATATTGGGTTGTGGGCTTGACCTGCTGGTTTGGGTGCCCTTGGTGGTCATGCTGCAATCTGATACTCGCTGGTGAGCCCGCCGAGGATGGATCTGCGGCAGATCTGATGGTCGGCCAGGTTGATCGCTGGTGGGGGTTGGTTTTCGGCCTGGGCTGGTGCGAGTTGCCTGAGTGTCCGTTGAGGGCGTGCGGTGTTGAAGTGCTGGGGGTAGACGGTCAGGATCCGGCGCAGGTGGTGTTCGTTGACGATCAGGATCCTGTCGAGTAGCGCGCGGCGCAGGATTCCGATCATTCGTTCGCAGATCGCGTTCGCCCGTGGTGCTCTGGGTGGACTGGTAAGAATCCGGATGCCGTCTGCGGCGAAGACCGCATCGAACGCTGTGGTGAACCGGGAGTCCCGGTCCCGGAGCAGGAACTTGATCGTGGTGGCGTGGTCGGCGAGGTCCATCAGCAGGTTGCGGGCGGCTTGAGTGGTCCACGCACCGGTCGGATGCGCGGTCACCCCGATCAGATGTGCCCGGCGGGAGCCATGTTCGACCGCGATCAGCGCGTAGATCCGTTTGAGTAACACGGTGATTGGCTGCCCGGCCCCCCACGTGAGGCAGATGGAAGGTACCCCACCCGGCTCGCTGAAAGCGTGCGTTCTTGGGGTGGTGGATGGCGCTCTGCCTCGCCAGACTATCTGCCTTGCCGCAGGTCAGGTGAGGCAGTGTCCGGGTGCGGGGGTGAGGCATGTGCCCTCGCAGGGGGTTGGTGCCTCACGGTCTGCCTCAGTTCAGATCGGTCGGGGATCGGTCTGATTCAGAGTGCTGGGTGTTGAGTGCGGCGGTGACATCGGCGGTGAGGACGACCCGTTGGCCGGGTTGTCCGTCGAGGCTGCGTTTCCTGACTTCGACCCCTCGGCCTTCTAGTGCGGTGGCGAACTGTTGGGCCGACCAGGTGCCGTAGGTGTACTCCCAGCGCATCCGCAGCTGATGGAGCACGTCAGCAGATCTCAGCTTGTCGTTGCCGTCAAGCACGGCCGCGACGTCGGCGAGGAGGTCCCGGGCGGCCTCGGGTTCGGTAGGCTGATCGGTTGTGATGGTGCGGCCGGTGCGGCGGATGATGTCCATCGCTCGGGCGATCACGATGTAGGCGTCTTTGGTGGAGACGTAGTGGGTGCGCACGATCGCGAATGCCTGACCCTGGGGGATGTCCTCGACCTCACCGGTGGCGACGACGGTGCCGGCGTCGGAGCCGGAGCGGAGGTCTTGGGGTCGGGCGCCGCGGTCGGCGGCGTCGGCGAGGATCATTTTGGCGGTCTCATGGTTGGGCACGTTCAGCGCGCAGCGCACGTGGGCGCCTTCGCGGACCCGGGCGGGCAGGGTGCGGTCGTCGGGGCGTTGGGTGGCTTGCAGCAGGTGCACGTTGACCGCGCGGGCTTGGTCGTGCAGCTTCTTGGCGGCCCGCCAGGCCCGGGCGTCGTCCTTGGCGCCACCGATGGGGTGCGGTGCGCCGTAGAGCACCTGGCATTCGTCGACGAACAGATAGATCGGGTGGAATCCGGAGTTTTTGCGACGGGACAGCTCGCGGGGATGGCCCCGACGATGCCGGCCGTCCGTTTGGCCTCGTAGCGGCGCGCGACCTCTCCCACGCCCCGTTCGAGCATCTCGGTGGTGGTCTCGGCGTGCTCGTCGGTGCTGCCTTCGATCAGGGTTACTGCCCGAGGGGCGAACATTGACCAGTCACCGTCGCCTTTCAAGTCAGCGATGTGCAGTTCTACTGTGGGGTCCAGGGCCAGCCCCAGTGCGAGCAGGCGCAGCACGGTGGATTTGCCTTGCTTGGATGTCGCTCCGATCAGCCAGTGTTTCTGAAGCATGCCGACGGTGATCTGCTCGGCACGCATGGTCACACCCCAGGGCAGCCGGTCGCGGAATACGTCGACCTCACCGTCGGCTAGGAGCGGCCAGGGTGGGGCGGGTTTGTCCATGGTGCCCTTGTCGGCGACCCACAGGTCCAGCACGCGGGCGTCGGTGTCTTTCTCCCGCTGGGGCCACACCTCGTGGCGGTGCCGGCCGAGGTTGCCAGCCAGCAACTCGACCTTGGCGCTGGAGAGTAACTCGGCGGCAGTGACGCCCATCGGCAGCCGGACTTGGGTGTAGGTGCCGCCACCCTGCTCGCGCGGGGTGACCACGTACTCAAGCACGCCTCCGCCGGTGAGGTAGCGGGTCAACTCCGGAATCTTGACGTGCCGTAGCGCGGCGGTGATCAGATCGGCGGTGATCTCGGCGTCCTGCTGGGCGCGCTCGTCCGGGGAGAACAGCCACCGCGGTGGGTGCGCTGCCCGCTGACCCTCCCGCCACGCCGCCATGACTAGCGCGGGCAACCCGCCCCACAGCACCGCGCGCACCGCGAACGACAGCGCGGTGAGCGTCCCGTCGAGGATGTGTCTGATCAGTGACCACCAGCCCGACCAGCCGATGCTGCCCGGGGTGAACTCCAGCCATAGCCCTACCATGACGAGCAAGCCGGCTAGCAGGCACAACACGACGTACAGTGCCCGCAGTCCCGCGCCCAGGGTGGCCGGAAGCGCACGGAGCCGCTCAGCGCGGCCGTCTTTGAGCGTCACCAGCCGTTCGGTCCACTCGGCCAGCGCCTCGCGGTCGCCCGCCATCCGAGCCAGCCGAACCTGCTCCCGCACCGGTCCGTAGGTCAGTGCGTCGAGCGCGCGACGCCCCCAACTCATCTGACCGCCACCCACGGTGTAAACAGCGCGGAACGCCACCCGCATGGACTTTCCCACCCTCGACGCCACGGCCGTGAGGACCTTCTTGGCGTTGTCCGACTCCCGGATCCCGGCTGCTATCGCGAGAACGGGTAGGCGGTACACGCGCCGGCGTATGGCGTATTCCGCGTCAGTGATCAACTCTCCGTCGAGCACGTCTGCTGCTTGTTCCAGCTGCGATCCCGGCACGTGGGGTACGGCCGCGCCTGGAGTCACTATCGATCCAGGCCCGGCGATCCCAGTCTTGGGGTCACACCCCTCACAGACGGCGCCTGTCGGCTGGTCATCATCTGGGGCGTTCATCGACGATCACTCCTGCCGTGGAAGGAGGGGCGGATCTCGAAGATGGTCAGCGCCTTGGTGAGGGTGTAGGAGGCCAGCAGCGCGGGTAGGCCGAGCACCCCCCACAACAGTGTTTGGTTGGACGGGTGGGTGATGACGAGCCATTGCACGCCGACGATCACCAGCCCGGTGGTCAGCACGCGCCCGATCAGTGATACCGCGCTGGTGCCGACCCGGGCGATGTCGGCTGCCGCGCGGGCCCTGCGCGCCCCCGTTTGCGCTGTGATCGTGATGGCGATGAGGGCGCAGGCGGCCATCCCACCGAGGAACAATTCCCCGCCGTTCATCGCTGGCCTCCTTCCTTGTCGGGCAGTCCCTCGATGTCCTGACGTCTGCGGGAGGACCAGACTTTGTGCAGGGCTCGGCGGTCGTCGGTGTTGAGCGCACCCCAGACGCCGAGGGTTTGGGCTCCGCCGAGGCGTAGTTCGAATTCGAGGCACTCGGGCCGGACGGGGCAGCCCGCGCACATCTGGGTGGCTAGTTCCCGGTCCGGGTCGTCTTCGCCGGTCCATTCCGGTGGTTCGGCGAAGGTGGTTTCCCAGAGGCAGCGGCCTTGGGCGGTGACCCAGTCGGCGAGTACTTCGGTGGGCACGGCGGCCAGGTCGTCGAGTTCGGCGGCCCACTGTTCGTAGCGTTGTGGTTCGTTCATCGCCGGCCTCCGTCGGTGAACCGGGTGACCTCACGGGCGAGCCGGCGCTGAGCAGCGATCGCGGCCACGTCGACGCAGCTACCGGTCTGCGCTGCCTGCGCGGCGAATTGTTCGACGGCAGCGGCGGGGATGACGTAGCGGGATCGCAGGCGCAGCGCGGGAAAGGCGTCCTCGCGGATGGCGCGGTAGATGGTGGCTGCATCGACTCGCAGCAAGGCTGCGGTCTCGGCGACGGTGTAGAAGCTGACCCGCTCGGTGGCGGGCTGGTGGGTATCCACAACAGAGGTCCTTTGATTGATTTTCGACAGATTTGACTTATTTAAATCAATATGGGCGTGGTGGATCGCTCGACTGCGCGAAACGCGCGCCGTCGTGCCGGGAAACTTGGGGAGTCGCTAATCTTTGCGCCGAGGCGGAGCGCGGAGGAATAAGTGGAGGACTGGGCGGCCGTTGCTGAGGCGATCAACGTGCGGGTGATTGAACTCGGCTGGCGGCAGGGTGAGCTTGCCGAACGCTCGCATTTTTCTCGGGCGACCGTTCGGGAGCTTCAGCATCACGTCGTGGAGCGACGGCGAAGCGCTCGGACCTTGGAAGCGGTCTCGATCACACTGGGCTGGCACCCGCACCACATCGACGCGGTACTGCACGGACGCCGACCACCGGAGGCGACTGAACCAGTCACGAACAATGGGGAGAGTTTGTCCTCCCGAATGGAGAGTCTCGAGCGGCATTTGAGCGAGATCACCGATCGGCTGGATGCCATACAAACGGATCTCACAACACTGGTTGATCATGTCCGCGAAGACCGTTGAATCGGTGTGTTTCCCCGTGTCTGGCTGGATGATTTCCATGCCTGAAATTCAACTGCGAATCCGCGTCGCATCCCATGCATTGCCGATGCACATCCAGTGCAGGACCAGTGCACCTCGAGTGCACATTCCCCGGAAAGCCTCGGTTGGCTGATGGATTCGGTGAGCGTGTGGACCGGGCGAACCGCGTGTGCGCTACAAGCCGCGCTGCGCCTGAGCAATGAGTCGTTCGCCGAGCACCTCGGGATCGCCGTACGGACCGTCGCCGCGTGGCATCACAAACCCACGCTGACACCGAAATCGAAGATGCAGCAACTGCTGGACACCGCCTTCGAGCAAGCCTCACCAGGAGCCAAAGCACGATTCACCCAGATCCTGACTGGACCCGCAGACTCCCCCATCACTGCGCCGGACCCTGTTCCAGCGCCAGACACTCTGCACACGTCGTCGTGCCCGCAGATACTCACCGGGTACGACAGCTCCGCGGCTTTCAGGAAACTGCGTACCGATCCGCACATCGACGCAGCACTCGACTGGCTCGACCACGGCGCCGGCTGGGCCCCGGGCTGCGCCCGGGATACCGTAGCCGGCCGACTTGCCCAGGTGAACATCCAAGAGTTGCAGGCTCGCGGTAAACGGCGTCGTGGGGTGAACCAGCAGCACGTCGCGCAGGCCCTCGCCGAGTACTACCACCAACGGCTACCTGATCATGGCCGGTACGCAGCCCGATATGGAGAGAACCGACAGACCGCGACCAGTATCCTGACTCGGCCGGAATGGCTCGATCTGAGCTGCCCGCTGCTCAGCCCGAACGACCAGCTCACCCTCGCCGGTATCCCATCGAGCGGTGAGATATCGCTGGACGCTCATGCTGCGGACCGTGCGGTCCACCGGCTCGTCGAGACGCTGGCGTTGGACGTGAGGCTCACCAACATGCCGTTGTATCGACTGCTGGACTCAAACATCAAAGAAGCCCACATCGATGGCACAGTTGGCGTCACATCATTCGTGGAGTACGCCCTCACCATGGACCTGCTGGAAGGCGAGCTGATCGACGCGATCTCGGCTGGTCACCCCACGCAACGCGGGCAACTGCCCCTTCGGCACAGGTACCTTCCCCACACAGATTCTGTGCTCGACCTATCCGGACGCCTCTGCGCCGGCGGGGTTCTCGCCTTGTGCGCGATCGCCCGGCCATCACGTTCACGTGGTGAGGCTGATTACCTCCTCATCGTGCAGGAGCGTTCCGGGGTCGTGCTCAACGCCGCCAGAAAACTCGCTGTCATTCCCAAAGGCTTCCACCAACCTCTGACCGACATCGCAGAAGACACCCCGCTTGGCGCTACCCTGCAACGAGAGATGGAAGAAGAGCTGTTCGGGCGCGACGACATCGACAACACCATCACCGAGCAGCGCAGCATTGACCCGATGCACCCGAGCCGGCTGTCCGAGCCGATGCGCTGGCTGACCACCGTTCCCGGCGCGTTGAGGATGGAGTGCACCGGCTTCGGGTTGAATCTGGTCAGCAGGAACTACGAGTTCGCTTCCCTGATTGTTATTGACGACGAGGAGTTCTGGCGTCGGTACGGTGGCCGACTTGAAGTCAACTGGGAGTCCTCCACCGTGCGGCGCTACTCCAGCCTCGACCGCAACTCACTCACCGAACTCATCGCAGAGGTAGCCTGGAGCAACGAAGGACTCTTCGCGCTACTGCAAGGACTACGACGTCTCTCACAGATTGGTCGGAACCGAGTGAACCTGCCACCGATCCACTGGGAAATACGACCATGACCACGGGCTGGCACACCGGAAATGCCGCTGACGATGGACAGCACACCCGCGGCTGGATACTCGGCCACTTCATCGACAGCCCCGAAGGCATCCGATCAACAAAGGACGTCGAAGTAAAATGGGGAATCCACCCCGCCGGAGAAAAACGGGCGGAGTGGACGAAAGACGACCACAGAACAACCATGGTCCTTCTGGTTGGCGGCAACTTTCACATCAGCCTCACAGCAGGATACGCGCAACTCACCCAGCAGGGTGACTACGCGGTATGGGGACCTGGTATCGATCACTCCTGGGAAGCAAAAGAGGAATCCGTAGTCATCACTGTTCGCTGGCCCTCCTCGACCTCGGCAAGTTAGCCGTCGAGCCCGCTCACGATATCCGGCAAGTTCACACGCCTTCCACCGAGCTCGCCGAGCCGGCGAAGTCCCAGCAGCAGGGCGAACAATCCCTCGTTGCTCCAACGTTCATCGTCCATCAACTCGGCGAGCAGTTCACGGTCGAGACTCGAATAAAGACGCAGCCCGACCGACTCCCAGTTAGCCTCGATGTGCCCGCCATACCGATCCCAGAACTCTTCATCGTCGATGACGACTAAGGAGGCGAACTCGTAGTTCCCGCTGACCAGGTTCAACCCGAAGCCCGTGCACTCCAATCTCAGCGCACCAGGCACGGTGGTTAGCCAGCGCATCGGCTCCGACAGCCGGCTCGGATGCATGGGAGCAGCAGAGATATGCGGTGAGACAGTGCTATCAACGTCGCTTCGACCAAAAAGCTCCTTTTCCATCTCCCTGCGCAACGTGGCACCCAACTGGGCATCACGCCGGTAGTCAGCGAGCGGTTTATGAAATCCTTTTGGAATCACCGCCAGTTGTCCCGCAGCGTTGAGAACATGCCCGGAACGCTCCTGCACCAGCAAAACATAGTCCGCTCCACCACGATAGGGATCAGCTGGGCGCGCGATCGCACATAGCGCAACCACACCTCCTGCGCATAAGCGGCTAGACATGTCAAGCAGGACGTCAAGGTCTGGAAGATACCGATCACGCAGCGGCAGGGAACCCGGGCGGGGCGCGACCTCGCCCACTATGGCGTCGAGCAGCTCACCTTCGAGCAGATCCATCGTCAGCGCGTACTCCGCAAACGACGCCAGCCCAAGCGCGCCACCTATCGAACCTTGTAGGACACCAAGTGCTCAGCAATCGGTAAATCGGCGCATTAGTGAGCCGCACGTCCAATTTAATCACCTCAACGAGCCGGCGTATGGCGTGCTGTGCAGCGATACTATCGATTTCGCCTGGATCGCTAGACACGGAACTCGCCAGCGTCAATCGATCGTGCGCAGATGTCAGTGGACACGCTAGATTTAACCATTCTGGTCGAGTGACAATGCTGGTCACGACATCTCGGCCGTCGCAACGCGCACGGTAGGGGCCACATTGAGGAATGCGCCCATTCCTATAGTAGCCCAGCAACGAGTTCGCTACTTCGGCGCGACCCGCCTTCGCCCGCCGGCGGTAGCGACGGTGAAGTGCACGTTCATCCAGCGCCGCAAGTCGAGCCATGACCTTCCGCCGGCTCGTCCCCGGCGGCCATCCAGCGTGCTGGTCCAACCAATCGAAGGCGACCTCAACACCAACTCTCATCCCCTCGGGCAGCGACCGGGGATCGGACTCTTCCTCGATCAGTGCGCGAAGCTGCGCCTGCGATTGCCCCAGAAGCCGAGCCAATCCCGGCCGGAGATACGGCAGCGGAGCATGCTCACCAGCTTCCCACCGGATCACCGTCGACCGGTCGATATGCAGTGCCGCAGCCAAACTCTCCTGCGTGTGGCCCGCCGCTTTACGCGCACCGGCCAACGCCGCCCGGCGGCGCACCACAACCACTCGCTACCTCCCGCAGCTCTTACTCATGATCACCATAGCAGGGCCATCACCTATTTCTGCAGGTGAGCTCGCGGAGTGCCACATCCGTCTCACGAAACGCCGACCTTGCCGCTCTGTGCCAGCCCGGCTCACGTCGCTTCAGTAGGGACTAGCACCCGGTGTCGGGCCGGCACGAGCCGTCGCAAGGGATCCACCACCAGCGACGGACCGTGTGCTCCGCCTCACCCCGGCACCGGGTGCACCCATGGAATCCACCAGTCGAAAGCTCCACTTTGCTCCGACGACCCAACCGATAAGGAGAACGTGTCCCGACGCGGTTGCCGACCGTGATTGCAGGCACGCAAACAGATCCGTGATGACCGAAAAAAAGCACCGAGAACACCGCACGAAACAACCGCCGTCGAGTTATCATGACCACCTGCCAGACACACGGCGCGAGAGGCTTCACCAACCTGCTCGTGACCAAAGAGGACGGGATCATCGTGCTCAACCCGCACATTGCGAACTGCTGCGTATTGCGACTCGACGAGCAAGCCGCCACGGCGCTGCTCAATGTCCTCCGAGAATGGCTCGGGTGAACCGGGCACCTCGTGACCGCACCACACGCTGGGCGCTGCCCATACAGGACTTTGGATAGTCTCGTGCTCCGCACCTCATCGCTCGCAACGGAATCGGCCAGTGGCACCGGGGGGCGTGTGAGTTATTTACTCAGTCGCTGTGTCGCAGCACCTTGGTCATGTGTACGAGCTGGTATTCGCCGCCGGAACTCCGATGATCTTCGGCGTAGCCGTGTCGTTTGTACAGGCGCTGATTCGCGACGCTGTGTTCACCCGTGAACAACCGCAGCAGTTGGACGCGCTCGGGCACCTGCTTTTCTGCATCACGCAGCAGGCGGCTGCCCAGGCCGTGTCGCTGTTGGTCGGGCGCAACAACAAGACGCCCGAGCTCGGCGGCCTCATCTTCTATGCGGACGCGAACTGCTGCCACCAGGCGAGCGCCCTCCCGCAACCCCAATGCCAGCACCTTGGGATCGGTCAACTCCACCGCCAGCTCGGCCAGTGACTGCACCAAGGGCGGCAGGGCGAGGTCGCCGCGGGCTTGAGCTTCTGTGACGTACGCCGCGCGTTGAAGCGTGAGTACCTCTCCGGCGTCAACCGCAGACAGTCGCACCAAGGCGACTGGCGCGTCGGTGACTGGCCAGCCCACGCCGTGAGGGTAGCGACCCCATTTGCCGCCGGTGCCGCGCCAAGCCGGCGTCAGCCAGCCACCAGAACCAACGCGGGGCGGTAGCCGTAGCCGGCGGAGCGCCGCCCAGGTGATCATCAGCTTTTCCAGCCCCGGGCGGTATCGAGACGACGCGGCGTTCGCCACCCTCGCCAGCACCAACCGGCTCCCGGCCAGCAGCGGACGCACCCTGCGCCACCAGCTCACGTACGGGGTCGTCGGTCGTTGGTTGGCGCGGGATGAGATGAAGCGGTCAATGATGGCGGTCGCTGAGACACGGTCAGGTCCGCCTGCCCGCAAGGCCATAGGAGCACCACATGCAGACCGTCAAATCCAGGCACAGTGCGTCGATCACCGCGGCTGCCAGCGCAAGGTGAACTTCGGATCCTCGTGCTCTTTCCCAGGCTCACGGATCTCAAGTTCGTAGTCACCGATCCAGTTCTCGCCACGATCGGTCCCCATAGGGCGTTCCATCCTGGCGATCGCGAGCAGATGCGCCCGGAACGCGTCGGGTCGGTTGATGTCCTCACACACATGCCGAGCCGGGTAGCGGAACCCATCGGGCCCCCGAACAGTGATCACCCACAACTGCGGCGCGGTCATCGCTGACTCGTTGTCGCCGTTCTCCTGCTGGAGGCCATCAGGTAAGACACATGCGGAATCAGCAGCGCTCAGACTCTCCACCAGCTCAGGGGGACGGACAATGACCGCTCGGCGACCGCGGCTCGACGTAATGAAACCCCACGTCTTGAGCAGCTCCATAGCCCGGTGCGCAGTCCCGACCGCGACCTGATGCTGTGCGGCAAGTTCCTTTTCGGTCGGCGCGAAATCACCATCAGCGAGGATTCCCGAGAGGACACTCCGACGCAGCTCGGCGGCGATCTGTTCATACGGGCTTCGCGGGTAATGTTTGGCGCGTTCACCGGCCCCCAGTGGTGCCGGTCGGCTTGGCATCCTGGTGACAATGCCGCTGGCCGCCCGCTGATCGGCTTCGGACATCCACGCGGCATAAGTCCTCAACGTCGTCGTACCACCGCCTGAGTGCCCCAGCCGGCCAGCGACGGTCCGCACATCGACGCCTGCGGCGATCAGCTCCGTTGCCGAGTAATGCCGCAGCTTGTGCAGGTTCGTATCGATCCCGAGCCGCTCAGCGAGGCGATTATAACGCTGCGTGAGCGCCCCCGGCGTCAAATACGTGCTGCCATCCGGCGCGCCCGAGAACACGAAGGCGTCTGCGGCGAGATCGAGATCGAGCTCCTCGGCGCGAGCCCGGCAACGAGTCTGGTGCTCGCTGAGTACCTGGACGGTCTCCGGGTCGAGGGCGATGCGGCGCTGCTGATGCGTCTTGAGTTCGCCCTCAACCCAGCCGCTCACGCCCTTGCTGATCGCGTGCCGCAACCACATCACCGCCCGGTCCGGGGTTAGGTCGACTCGCGACCAGCGCAAGGCGCACAGCTCACCGCGGCGCGCTCCCGTGGTCATCGCCAACCAGATCAGTGCACCCCAGTCAGGGTCTCGCCACGCCTCGTTGACGATCCGGGCTGCCTCGGATGCGCTCGGCGGGTGCGGGTTCGGCACGGGGGCGGCAGGAGGCTCAGCCTGGGTTAACGGGTTGACCGTGACCCACTTCCACCGCACCGCGCGCTTGTAGGCGCCCGACAGGATGAAGTGCATGTGCCGGATGGTGGTCGCACCCAGCGGCCGGCAGCGGTGCGGACCGCACCGGCGGTCGCAACGATGTTCGACAGCCGTACGGTGCTGGACAAAGGGACGCCCGGAGCAGTGATCCCGACATCGGCGCAACTCCGCGTAGAACGAGTCAAGGATGTCCGCATCCAGCGCCCCGAGCTTGATCTTGCCCAGGAAGGGCGAGATATGGTTGCGGACGTAGCCACGGTAGAGCGTCAACGTGGTGGCAGCGCCGTCGAACTGGTCGAGGTAGCGCTCCAGTAGCTGGTCCACCGTGGCCTTGGTTCGAGGGTTCCGTCGCTCTTCGACCTGGCTGATCAGCCGGTCACGGACCCGACGCGCCTGTCTATCAGCCCCCGGTCCGGGAGGGATGATCTCGATCAAGTCATGCCGGCGCTTGCTCACCGGATCGACTCCGGCATAAACCCGGACCCGCAACGCCCCGCTTGGGAGCTCGTCGATGCTGCCCCGGGAACGTCCCGGGATAGGCCCCTGTGATCGCGTCACAGAACGCAGGCTAACACGATTCGTGTCATGAGCCGTGTCACGCGGGCCGCTCATGATCCATACAGGGAGGCATTCTCCCTGATAGAACGGGAGCCGACGCGGGGACTCGAACCCCGAACCTACCGCTTACAAGGCGGTTGCTCTGCCAATTGAGCTACGCCGGCGGGTGCGAAGATGATGGTAAGCGCACCCGGTGCGACAAGGAGGCTAACCGGTGACCGACACCGCGAGCACCGCGACCACCGCGGCGGACTTCGTGGTGGTGGCCAACCGGCTGCCGGTAGACCTGGAACGGCTGCCCGACGGTACCCAGCGGTGGAAGTCCAGCCCGGGAGGGCTGGTCACCGCGCTGGAACCGCTGCTACGCTCGCGCCGCGCCGCGTGGGTCGGTTGGCCCGGCGTGCCCGACGTCGACGTGGAGCCGATCGTCGATGACGATCTCACCTTGCATCCGGTGACGCTGTCCCCAGCGGAGATTACCGACTACTACGAGGGCTTCTCCAACGCGACGCTGTGGCCGCTTTACCACGACGTGGTAGCTCCCCCGGTGTTCCACCGGCACTGGTGGAACACCTACCAGGGGGTCAACGAGCGATTCGCCGCCGCCACCGCCAAGATCGCGGGCGACAGGGCGACGGTATGGGTGCAGGACTACCAGCTGCAGCTGGTGCCTCGGATGCTCCGGGAGATGCGGCCGGACCTGCGAATCGGGTTCTTCCTGCACATCCCGTTCCCGCCGGTGGAGCTGTTCATGCAGCTGCCCTGGCGCACCGAGCTGATCCGCGGTCTACTCGGCGCTGATCTGGTCGGCTTCCAGCTGCGCGGTGGTGCACAGAATTTCCTGTTCCTGGCGCGCCGGCTGGCCGGGATGTCGGCAACCAAAAGCGCGGTGGCCATCGCCAAGCCCGGCCAGGTCGACGTCGGGGACCGGAGCGTCCGGGTCGGGGCCTTCCCGATCTCCATCGACTCCACCTCGCTGGACAAGCAGGCCCGCAGCCGGCCGATCCGCCAGCGCGCCGCGGAGATCCGCGACGAGCTGGGCAACCCGGCGACCATCGTGCTAGGGGTGGACCGGCTGGACTACACCAAGGGCATCGACGTGCGACTGCGCGCCCTGGGGGAGCTGTATGCCGAAGGTAGAATCTCGGCTGACGACGTCGTCATGGTGCAGCTGGCCACGCCATCGCGGGATCGGGTGGAGCACTACCAACGCATGCGCAACGACATCGAGCAGGCGGTCAGCTGGATCAACGGCGAATTCGGCCGGATGGGTCATCCTGCGGTGCACTACCTGCACCAGTCGATCCCGCGTGACGAGCTGACCGCGATCTTCGCGGCAGCAGACGTCATGCTGGTCACCCCCGTGCGCGACGGGATGAACCTGGTGGCCAAGGAGTACGTGGCCTGCCGCCACGACCTGACCGGAACCCTGGTGCTGTCCGAGTTCGCCGGCGCGGCGGCTGAGCTGACCAGCGCATTCCTGGTCAACCCGCATGATCTCGACGGCATCAAGAACGCCATCGAGGCGGCCATCACCGTCGAGCCCGACGAGGAACGCAGGCGGATGCGGGCACTGCATCGGCAGGTGATGACCCACGATGTGCAGCGCTGGGCTAAGGGTTTCCTGGCCGCCTTGGGCGGCCAGGAAACCTCGTGAGTGCGTAACAGGGTTAGAATCCTGTTACGCACTCACGAGGTCGCAGGCCCGCTGGTTGTGCGCACCAGCAACTCGGTGGGAAGCATGATGGTGCGGCTGGTGGGCTGGGAGCGGTCCAGCAGTAGCTGCCCAGCCGCCCGGCCCTTCTCCAGCACCGGCTGCGCCACCGTGGTCAGTCCGGCCCGCTCAGCCTCGAGCACCCCGTCGAAGCCCGTGACGGTGACGTCCTCCGGGACCCGTCGCCCGCGCCGGCGGATCTCGCGCAACGCCCCGAGCGCGAGAATGTCGGAGGTGCATACGATCGCGGTCAACGTCGAGTCGCTGTCCAACAGCTCGCTGGTCGCCGAGGCACCCGAGCGGATGGTGTGGTCCAACCGCTCCGCAACGGGGACGACATTCCAGTCCAGCAGCGCCGCCCCGAATGCGTCGGATAGCCCGGCCAGACGCTCCCGCTGCACGTGGAAGCGCGCGCTTTGCTGCCGCGCAACGTCGGCGAACCCATGAAGGCGATCGCTCCCCAGGCGCATGCACACCACGCCGATCCGGCGGTGGCCCAGCCCGATCAGGTAGGCACCAAGGCTGCACATCGCCGCCCGATCGTCGATCCCGACGTGATCGACACCCTCGATGTGAGGCTGGTCGCACACCACGATGGGCAGCGGCCGCTGCAGCACCGCGGCCAGGCTGGGGTCATCATCAGGTACTGAGTACACGACGAAGCCGTCCACCGCAGCCCGGTGCACGGTGGCAGCCGGCTTCCTGTCGTCAGCGTCCGGGCTCGCCGGCACCAGCAGCAACCCCCGACCGGCATCCCCGCAGGCGATCGCCAGTCCCTCGAGGAACCTGATCGCAGCGGGATCCTGAAAGGCGTAGGACAACGCCTCGGTGAGCAGCAGGCCTACCGCCCCGGCCTGGCGGGTGCGCAGCGACCGGGCCACCGGATCCGGGCCCGGGTAGCCCAACCGCCGGGCCGCGTCCAGAACCCGTTCGCGCAGCTCGGGGGATAGCTGATCGGGCCGGTTGTAGGCGTTGGACACTGTCGTGCGGGACACTCCGAGCTCCGCCGCCAGTGCAGCCATGGTCGCGGTCCGGCGGCTCCGCACCGATCGCGCCATGAACCGACGGTAGCGTGCACGCGCTCACCCGGCACCCGGTCACCCCTCGCCTCACGGCGCTGTCGCTGTACAAACAACGCTCAACGTCCCGAACTCCACAGCAGCGCTGTCCAAAACCAGCCGAACAGCCCTGCTGTGGAGTTCGATCTCCGGGCTGGCCCGACGGTGCGGCGGTGACGTTGTGGTGCACGCGGTCGAGGAGTTGCTCTAGGACGGCTATCTCGTCGGCTGCCCCCCCCCCTAACCTCGAAAATCCCCCCCTGGTCCTTTCCCCCCCCCCCCTCCGGCCAGCCACCACCGTGGGCGTGCCGACGAGCCAAGGGCTTGTGGTATCCCCTCCTCTCTCACCATGGTGGTGCACATTGCACTCTGTGTCACCGGTGTCCCTCTCGGGGCCGGTGTCCTTCCAACCAGCGACTCCCAGACGGGTGCTACGTGGTCGGTCCCCTCTCCTCCCCCTTCCCCCGGCGTGCCGCCTCGGGGCCCCCCCCCCCCCTTCCGCTGGCCTGGCCGAGGAGCCGTCTCGAGTAGCCGCCGGGGGCCAGGACCGTGCTCGCCGAGCTGGTCGTAGGGGTTGGCCAACCGGCAGCGATCGATGGACAGGCAGCCACATCCCACGCAATCGGTGAAGTCGTCGCGCAGCTGCTGGAGATGCCGTATCCGCTGATCAAGCTCAGCCTTCCAGCGTTGGGATATCCGTTGCCAGTCCTGCCGGGTGGGGGTGCGGCGATCCGGCAGCAGCGCGAGGACGGCAGCCACGTCGGCCAACGGAATCCCGACTCGCTGGGCAATGCGAATCAACGCCACCCGCCTCAGCACGTCTCGCTTGTAGCGGCGCTGGTTACCCGAGGTGCGCCGGCTGCAGATCAGGCCTTGGCGCTCATAGAAGTGCAGCGCCGAGACCGCCACACCGCTGCGCGCGGCGAGTTGCCCGACAGTGAGCTCGTCCATGGCTGCGCCTCCGCTGGCCTTAACGATAGTTGAGGTCAGCGCGTTCCTGCGCTCGGCGGCTACGCTTCGCGTGATCGCGATTTGGGAAGGATTAACCGCGCTCACCGCGGCTCATCCTTCCCAAACCGCGATCATGACACTTGGCGAGCGCGCCGAACCTCCGATCGATGACCAGGGTCGAGCCGGAAACGCGGATCACGTGGCGTGCGCGGGGATGCGGGCGAGCGGGCATTCTAGGCAGATGAGTGCTGCGTCTGAGCTCGTGATACCCGCGAGTGTCGACAGCCCGGTGCGGCCGAGAGTTCCGTCGCGCGGGCTGGCCCGGTGGCTGTTGCAAGACCAGGTGCAGCCGGTCGGACGGGAGGCCGCGGAGGGACACGCCCCGCCGCAGGCGTGGTGGAAGGTGATGTGCCTGACCGGGGTGGACTACTTCTCCACGCTGTCCTACCTGCCCGGGATCGCGGCGCTGGCCGCGGGCGCGATATCACCGCTGGCAACGCTGCTGATCGTGGCGCTGACGCTGTTCGGGATGCTGCCGATGTACCGGCGGGTCGCCCGGGAGAGCCCGCACGGCCAAGGCTCGATCGCGATGCTGGAGAACCTGCTGCCCTTCTGGAAGGGCAAGATATTCGTGCTGGTCCTGCTGGGGTTCGTCGCCACGTCCTGGATCATCACGATCACGCTGTCGTCCGCGGATGCCACGGTGCACCTGCTGGAGAACCCCTACCGGCCGAGCTTCCTGGCGGGCCACGCCGTCGCGATCACTGTCGTGTTGCTGCTGATCCTGGGCGGGGTGTTCCTGCTCGGCTTCCGCGAGGCGGTCGTCGTGGCGATCCCGCTGGTCGCGGTGTTCCTGCTGCTCAACGCGATCGTGGCGGCCGTAGGTCTGGTCCACGTGTTCACCGTGGCGGGCGCGCTGACCGGCTGGACCGGCGCACTCACCTCAAGGGGCGGCATCCTGGGACCGGCTGTGCTCGCGTTCCCCCTGCTGGTGCTGGGATTGTCGGGTTTCGAGACCGGCGTCAGCATGATGCCGCTGGTAGCCGCGGACGGGGCGACCGCCGAGCAACGCTTGGCGTCGCGGATCCGCAACACCCGCAAACTCCTGATGGCCGCCGCGCTGATCATGAGCGGGTACCTGGTCGCCACCAGCTTCGTCACGACGGTGCTGATTCCCGCTGAGAAGTTCAAGGTCGGCGGCCAGGCGAACGGCCGGGCGCTGGCTTACCTGGCACACGAGCTGCTCGGCAACGGCTTCGGGACCCTCTATGACGTCAGCACGATCCTGATCCTGTGGTTCGCCGGCGCGTCCGCGATGGCCGGGCTGATCAACATCGTGCCGCGTTACCTGCCTGGCTATGGCATGGCGCCGGAGTGGGGCCGGGCGGTGCGTCCGGTGGTGCTGGTCTACACCGCCGTCAGCATCGCCATCACCATCGTCTTCGGCGCCAACGTCGACGCCCAAGCCGGCGCGTATGCCACCGGCATCCTGGCGATGATGGTTTCCGGTGCGATCGCCGTGACGATCTCCGCAGCTCGACGCCGACGGCGTTGGGCGGCGGCAGCGTTCACGGTCCTGACGATCGTGCTGCTCTACGCGCTGGGCGCCAACGTGATCGAGAAGCCCGACGGCATCGCGATCTCCGCGGTGTTCATCGCCGGGATCGTCGCGATCTCCCTGGTCTCCCGGGTGTCGCGCAGCACCGAACTGCGCGCCGACCGGATCGAGTTCGACGAGGCCGCCCGCAGGTTCATCACCGACTCGCTGGCCTTCGACGGACAGATTGCACCTGGTCGCCAACCAGCGCCAAGCCGGTGACCGCACCGAGTACGCCGATAAGGAGGCGACACAGCGCGCCATGAACCCAGTGCCCGGTGCCGCCGACGTGCTGTTCCTGGAGATCGACGTCATCGACCCCTCCAGCTTCAGCGACGTGCTGACCGTCCACGGGGTCGAAGTCGACGGGCACCGCGTGCTACGCGCCCAGAGCCCCGCCATCCCGAACGCGATCGCGGCGATCCTGCTCGCGCTGCGCGACGTCACTGGCGTCCGTCCGCACTGCCACTTCGAATGGGCCGAGGGCAACCCCATCGGGCACCTTTTGCGTTATCTAATCCTCGGCCGGGGCGACACCGCGCCTGTCGTGCGGGAGATCCTGCGTGAGGTCGAGAAGAACCCGGCCTGCCGTCCCGGCATCCACGTCGGCGGCTGACCTGTTGACCTCAATGTTAGTTGAGGTAATAACGTCACAGCCATGACCTCAACCATGTTCTCGCTGGCGGTGATCGTCGGCAGTGTTCGGGAAGGCCGGTGCGGTCCAGTCGTGGCCGATTGGTTCGTCGGACAGGCCAAGCAACGCGACGACCTGAGCGTCGACGTCATCGACCTCGCCGATATCCCGGTCCCCAGCGCGAACGTCGCCCCAGGATCGGCGCCGCTGACGCATTCGTCATGGTCACCCCCGAGTACAACCATGGCTACCCGGGTCCGCTGAAAGACCGCGATCGACTCAGTGAGCCGGCAATGGCAGGCCAAACCGGTCGGCTTCGTCTGCTACGGCAGCCTGTCCGGCGGACTGCGCGGTCGAGCAACTCCGAATCGTATTCGCCGAATTCCATACCGTCACCATCCGGGACACGGTGAGCTTCCACGGGGCGCACGGCCGGTTCGACGAGCATGGCGCACCGCGCGCGGCCGCAGCGGTCAACACCGCGGCCGGCGTGCTCCTGGACCAACTGGCCTGGTGGGCGCACGCGCTCCGGGTCGCCAGGTCGGCTCATCCCTACGGAACCTGAATTTCTGGATGGATCGCGGAGCCGACCCGTACCGCGGCGGCCTCCAGGCGCCGGTCAGCGGTCCACAGTGCGGCATCGGCAGTCAGTCGCGTCGCCGCGAGCAACTGTGCATCGACATAGCCGATGCCGACCCCAGAGAGCTCATGACGGTTGACAAGGGTCATGACCTCCGCGGTGGTGGCGACCGTCGCCTGTGGCAGGCCCTCCAGCAGCTCGATGATCTCGTGACGTTGAGCTAGACGACCGAGAGCTAGTTCGCCGACCACCCACGGGTGACCGAGGACCAGACCCGCTTCAAGCAACCGCACCAGCGTCGGCTGACCGATTCGCAGATGGTTGATCCAGACCGACGTATCGACGAGGATCACGAGGCTCCGGTGCGACGCCTCGGGATCTCGGTGAGCGCGGGCTCAGTTCCGCCGAGCCTGGCTAGCCTGCCGGCGCTTTCCCGCTGGATGAGGGCCCGCAACGCCTCGCGAACAAGAGCGCTCTTCTCCATGGTCCCCGTGAGCCGTTGCGCCTCTGCGACAAGATCGTCGTCGAGCGCAAGAGTCGTCCGCATCGTTGTCGACCTCCGGATTGGCATGACTTGGCGCATCTAATGATGCCATATTTCGTGCTACTCCGTGCGCGGATCCGGCTGAGGCATGCCCCTAGGGTTAACGTCGATGAAAGTGCTTTTCGTGCATGGAGCCCTGGGTTCGCGACGGCCAGTGGTGGTGGCATCGGATGGTCGAGCCCCTCTCCCGGCGAGGCCTGTCCACTGGGGCGGTCGTTCTTCCCAGCTGTGCCGAGATATCCGGCGAACTCCGGGACATGTACGCCGACGCCGCCGCGGTCTCTGAAGCGGTGGCTGCGGCCGGCGAGCCGGTCATCTTGTGCGGGCACTCCTATGGCGGCACCGTGATCACCGAGGCCGCCGCAGGCGAACCGGCCGTGCGGCACTTGATCTACATCACGTCGGTGCTGCCGGACCTGGGTCAGTCGCATGCGGATGCCGCTGGCGCCGGTCCGGCTCCGTGGGTGCATCCGCAGTCGGACGGCACCGCCGTCCTGCGCTCCGAACAACTACCAGAGCTCTTCTTCCAGGACTGCGACGATGACACGTTCGCCGAAGCGCTCACCCGAGCCACCCCCCAGTCCCTGATGGCATTCGGACAGCCGGTGCGCCGAGTGGCCTGGCGTGAGGTCCCGTCGACGGTCGTGGTGTGCACCGAAGACCGTGCGGTACCGGTGGCCGGACAACGAGCGCACGCCGCGAAGGCCACCCGAACCGTCGAGCTCGCCAGCGGGCATCACCCGTTCCTGTCCCAGCCCGAAGCACTGGCACAGATCATTGCCGACGCAGCCCACTGATCGGCCACTGGTGGTGGCTACCGGGTGTGTCCAGCCAGACCGTTTGGCGGCCGGGCGCGACGGTGAGGCCGAAGCGTTCCCAGCCGGGTTCACCCTGCTGGCGCCAGAACTCGATCCCTGCCTCGATGCTCGCCCACAAGCGGCGCGGGCCACCTTCCCACACCTCACGGATACCTCCGTCGCTCGAACTCGAAAGCTCGCACCACGAACCGTCGTCGACCGAGAAGAACACAGCGCCGGGACGACTGGTCCCTGGATCCATCGCGTACCCGAAGCCAATGCGCCCGCGCTCCCACAGGTGCAGGAGAAACCACAGTGGAACGTTCTCCCATAGACGTTCTTGTGCCAGTGTGGTCATTGCCCGCCCCGCTTCGGCGCGGTTGCGTACGGGTCGATACTGGGGCTCGGCGTAAAAGCTCGGAGTCCGCATATGCATGAACGTGGCGTAATCAGAATCGAAGTGGCCTTCCAGCCGATCGCGTTCCCGGCGGAGCAGCACCAGATTGCCGGCCGAAGCGTGGATCTTGAGGTCGACCAGAATGAGTCCGCCTTCGCTGGCCTGCTCGGCCCACGACCAGGGCACCTGCGATACCGCGCAGGTCGCCAGGATCCGGTCGTAGCAAGCGTGTTCGGGTAATCCGGCCACGCCGTCGACCGCGGCGAGTGTCGGACGGTAGCCCAATGCGGCGAGCCGATCCCGAGCACTGTCCACCAGCCCTGGGTCTACGTCGACGGAAAACACATTCTTGTCGCCGAGACGGTGGCTCATCAGCGCGGCGTTGTAGCCCGTTCCGGTGCCGATCTCCAGAACCCTGTGCCTGTCACGAATGTCGAGCGCTTCGAGCATTCGAGTCATCAACGACGGTGCTGATGAGGACGACGACGGACCGGTCGTGGTCCGCTCCCCCGCGCGACCTACCTCATCCAGCTGCGTCACCAAGGAGGTGTTCGCCCACACCCCGTTCCACCAGCGTTCCCGGGTGTCGGCTGACGAACCGGAGACCAGCTCCCACCCGGCGACACTTCGCTCGTAGAACTGCGGCACGAACTCGTGACGTGGCACCGCCATCAGCGCCGATTTCCATTCCGATGACGTGAGCTTTCCGGCGGCGACCAGCTCGTCGCGCAATGCTGCGGCGCGCTCAGTCCAGTCATCGACCGTCATCACATGTGTCCCTCATCAGCAGATCCGCCATGGCGGCGACCATCGGCGCGCCGGTCGCCGCCTCCAGCCACCCGAATTGCGGCCCGGAGTTCGCCTCCAACATCACCCACCGATCATCCGGGGTCACCACGAAGTCCAGCCCGGCGTAGGCCAGGTTCATGCACTTCAGGTACCGCGCCACACCGTCCGCCACGGTAGCCGGCATGGATACGGAGTCATACGTCAGCGCCGAGGGATCCGATCGCCAGTCGGTGTGAGCATCTTGGGTAGCGGCATGAACCGATATCGGGAACCACTGGTCACCGATCACGGTCAAGCGGACCTCGAAAGCCTTCGGCACAAACTGCTGTATGGTCGTCGCGGTGATCGAGACGCATGCAAGATCGGCCATATCATCGCCGGTCAGTCGCCTGGTATAGGCTACCTTTGCCTGGCCGTCCTCGGTGATCCCGGACGGTCCCAGCGCCTTGGTGATCGTGGCGCCTTGCTGGTCCGCGAAACGCCGCGCTGGCGCCGGATCGTTGGTAATTATCGTGTCGGCCACGAAGAGACCGCACTCAGCGGCTACTTGCCATTGGTAGGGCTTGTAGATTGCGTCCGCGCACCGATTCGGATGATTCGCCCACAACACGTTTAGCGAGGCCAGCACCCCACCAAGACCCAGTTTAGCTTCTCGGTAGGCGAAGTCCTGCTCGCCGGCGGTCATAGACATCGGGAAGGCGTAGCTGGACGGGTTGCGGTTCCAGATCGACCGTACTCCATCCAACGCCACCTCACGGTGGTCTGTCCATAACCGGCCTGACCACCGTCCGTCTCGCAGCTCCGCGTCCAGTCGCAACCGGCTCGGGAAATCGCTGAGGTCGGTGCGGAACACCGGAATCTCGCGCTCAGTCAAAGCACTCACAACAGCATCGGCAGTGGGATCGAAGTCCCGCGCGAGGATCAGCACAGTCATGGCATTACGCCTCTTCCCAGCCCCAGCTTTCGTTGTCGCCGCCATCTCCGTCGGTGTGGGTTCCCTCCGTAGTGGTCCAGTCCTTCCCCAGGTTCGGCGCCAAAGGTTGACCAGCGTGGTCGGTGGCGATCTGTCGACGCGGGTCGTACACGTACTCCGGCAGATCGCGATTCGGGGCCGGCCGGAGGTTGCGCAGCGCCAGCGGCCTGGTTGCCGAACAGCTCGCCACACTACTCGGCCCACCGGTACGCAACGAGTCGCGCACTCCGACCGAGGCTAACGGATCATCCACGATGGCTTCCATGCCTGTAGTCCTCTCCTCGAAGGTCACGAGTCTCGCCAGGTCAACACGGAGTTGAGCACGTTGAGCGCGTCGCCGGTAGCACGCCGTTCGACCAGCGCGCCGCCGGGCACGACCAATGACGTTGCGCGCTCGCGCATCGCATAGCAGCCCCGACTGAAACCATCGAGATAGACGGTGTCTGTCCATTCGTCTGCGCGCCGGATGCCTAATAGAGCCCCATCTGGACCCTCGGCAACGCGCTGGAACTGGAAGCCCTGCGCCTTAACGTGGTCAAGCAACTGTTTGGCAATCACAACGTCGGGGCTATCGGTCGTCATGAAAAGCCTCACGCACCCCGTTGCTGTTCAGCTCGGCCACCACCCTCGTGCACTCCGAGTAGCCCCTACCATTCGTGCACCGCGATCATCGCGCACCAGTAGCCGTCATGCGCAGTGACGTTAGAGCGCCGCCCGATTACCACGGAAGGAAGTTGCGTCATGTTGCTCAATCTGTGCCCACGGAGGTCAGCAGAGGACACCCACGGACGGCGGTGGCGGTAGCTGGCGGCCACGGAGCTGGATCCGTAGTGGCGTGATCACGCCGTCCCACGTGTGCATCACACCGCCATGCCGGTCAACGCTGGACGTGTTGCTCATGTCCACCCATGCTGGCTATGGTCCGTGCAACGTCTAGCAAAGTTTCAGACGGGAGAACGACCATGAAGCTACGGTTCCTTGGCAAGGATTCGACGCCCACCAACTCACCGACGCTGTACGCGACCGACCAGGATTCCTACCTGGTTCAGGGATGGATCGTCAGCGATGTAGCCGCCCTTGCCCGGCTTACCCTCCCCGACGACGAGACCATCGTGGAGGTGCCGCCCGCGTTGCTTGATTACCTCGCGGTGGACGGCCTGGACGGTGAGGTGCATGGCGTCCGGCCGCCGATCGTCGGCATCACGCCCAGCGGCAACTACATCATCCAGGGCAAGCGGGTCACCGACGCTGAGGTACTCGGCCAGATGAGCATCCCAGACCACGAGACCTGCATCCATGTCACGAAGTCGACGATCCTCACACTGCTGGTTGGAGGGTAAGTCCTTGGAGACGATCTCGGAGGCAGAGCGGGACCAGTTCCTCACCACATTTCGGCGCGAAGCTGTGCACCTCGAGATGCGTGACGTTTACGCCACAAACATTGAGCGTGATAGATTCCGAACGTGGCTACGCGGCGAGCCGTTGGACTCCGAGGCGGAAGCTGAATGGTGGCGGCCTTGGTTCGAGTTGATGAAACGCAACAGCGAAGCTGGCAAGACCCTGCGCAGGCTGCGCATCGTCTCTGAACCGCTCACAGACTACATCAGGTTTGAGTGGCTGGACGCGGCACAGCTCGTTTGTGCCGGTGAAGATGTTCGATGGCTGCCTCGACGGAATACGTCGAAGCTGCTACTGCCGGGCAATGATTTTTGGATGTTCGACCGTGAGGTTATTGCTTTCACACACTTTTCGGGTGACGGGCATGTCCTTGACCACCAAATGACGACCGAGCCAACCATCGTTGCGGCATGTGCGAGGGCCTTCGACGAGGCGTGGAAGCTCGCTATCCCGCATCGCGAGTACACTCCATCCTAAGGTGTCCACCACGCCAGTAAAACAGGTTCGCGAGGCGTTAGGCGCGCGCCTCCGAGAGATCCGCGCTGATGTGAATTTGACGGGGCGGGCGCTAGCCGCTGTGTGCGAGTGGCACTTCACGAAGGTAAGTAAGCTCGAACACGGCGTCCAGGCTCCGAGCGAACAGGACATCCGGGCGTGGTGCCGCGCCTGTGACGCCGAAAAGCAGGTACCAGATCTCATCGCCACGGTGCGCGCCATCGAGTCGATGTATACCGAGTGGCAGCGTCACTTGCGCGCCGGGCTTAAGCGTTCACAAACTTCATCCGTTCCACTGTATGAGCGAACAAAGCTGTTCCGCGGCTACGAGAACACCGTCATACCAGGCCTGTTCCACACCGCCGAATACGCCGCTGCCATTTTCAGGTTCTGGAACGAATTCCTTGATCTTCCCAACGACGTGGACGACGCCGTCGCCGCCCGCATGGAACGGCAACGCGTCCTCTACACGGGAAATCGACGCTTCGCCTTCGTGCTTGAAGAACAAACTCTACGCACCCGCGTGGGAGACACCGAGGTGATGCTCGGACAACTCGATCGCGTACTCGCCGTCATGTCCCTACCGCGGGTAAGCCTCGGCATCATTCCAGCTTCCGGCGAACGCCGCTGCCTAGCTCAGGGTAGCTTCTGGATATTTGATGAGGAGCGAGTGAAAGTCGAAGGAATCTCCGCCGGACTTGACATCTCCCAGCCTCGGGAAATAGCCGTTCACGTCAAAGCATTTGCTCTCCTGCAGCAATCGGCGCTCTATGGAAAAGTAGCGCGAGAGCTGATCCAACGGGCGCTCACCGAGCTTCAACAACATTGATTCCGACCAGGAGCAACCGTGAATACGACCGATGACATCGTCGCCGAAGCCGCCGACCTGATCGACTATGACAGCTACGTGCTGGAGCCCGATGGCTCGATGCTGCCGCAGAGCAGCGCGCGCAGCATTATCCTGCGGATGCTGCGGCTGTTGGAGATCGCGCCCGGAATGCGCGTGCTGGAGGTCGGCGCCGGCAGTGGCTACACCGGCGCGCTACTCGGTCGGATCGTGGGCGAGCACGGTACGGTGATCTCCCTCGACGTTGCCCCCGGTCTCGTTACCCGCGCCGCGCGCAAGCATTCCGAGCACGGAGTGCGCAACGTGGCGGTACACACCACGGACGGTTTCGGTGGCTGGAACGCGGGCGCAGCCTACGACCGGATCATCGGCTGGACGACCCCCCATGTGCTCCCCCGCTCATGGATCGAGCAGGTCCGAGACCGGGCAGTGATCGTCACACCGGTCAAGGTCGCACCGATCGCCGACGCGAACATGATCCTGCGGGTTGACATTCGCGCAGGCCACCCGATCGCGCGGGATGTCCACGTCGGTGGGTACATTCGAGATGCATCCAGAGGTCATCACCGAGTTCCCGGTGCCCGTCCGCTATGTCGACGGCCTGCTCCGATCGGCCGGCCACGTCGTCTGGGTCAGTTCGCCGGAACTGCGGAAGCACCCGGCCTTGGCCGATCACACTGTGCAGATGATCGCTGCTGGTCGAGCCGTAGCGAGCCCACTTGCGTCTGGCAGCGGGTCAACGGTCGGTGCCTGCCACGGTCACCTGCTGGCCCACCGACCAACAGGATTGGCCAGCGCCGGAGTGGACGGGGACTGGGGCATTGGCGTCCTGCTACCCGATTCCGCTGCGTTGCTTCGGAACAATGACCTTTACCTGGCAGGCGCCCCCGCCGCCGAAACGCAAGTCCGCGCCCTGGTGCGCGAGTGGGAGCAGGTTGGCCGACCCGACCACGCGTCGCTCGTGCCATGCCTCACCGAGACACCGGATGGCTTCCGGGTGCAGGTCACACCGGCCTGAACCGTCTTCATGATCCTCACCGGGCGTCTCAGCATGCGGACCGCATGCTGGAACCCGGTCCCCGACTGTGGCACCCTCCAAAGGGTGAACACTGTCGGAGTTCCGCTCGTGGCGCGTCGCCACGTCGACCTCCGGCGAGTCTCCAGCGCGATGTGTCGGCCGTCGGACTGATCCGCCGCCGCTGCGCATTCCTGCTCATCATCAGCTGGCGCCGGGCGCGCTAGCTGGAGGCATAACCCCAGGTAGTGGTGCGCTCCGGCGTCCCCGCCCTGGAGGTCTCAACGATGCCCCCGACAGCGATCCGACCCCGCGGTGAGGGCCAGTGGAAGCTGGGCCACCGTGAGCCGCTGAACCGCAACGAGCAAGTCAAGAAAGACGACGACGGGCTGAACGTCCGGGCACGTATTGAGACGATCTACGCCCACCGGGGTTTCGACTCGATCGATCCCGCCGACCTGCGTGGCAGGATGCGCTGGTGGGGCCTGTACACGCAGCGCAAACCAGGTATTGAGGGTGGGCGCACCGGCGCGCTGGAGCCCGAGGAGCTCGACGACCGGTACTTCATGATGCGGGTCCGGGTCGACGGGGGCGCGCTGACCACCGAGCAACTCCGGGTGCTCGGTGAGGTGTCCCAGACCTACGCCCGCGACACCGCCGACATCACCGACCGGCAGAACATCCAGTACCACTGGATCCGCATCGAGGACGTGCCGGCGATCTGGCAGCAGCTGGAGGCTGTCGGACTATCCACCACCGAGGCCTGCGGCGACTGCCCCCGGGTGGTCCTGGGCTCACCGGTCGCCGGCATCTGCCCCGACGAGGTGATCGACGGCACCCCGGCAGTCGAGGAGATCACTCACCGTTACCTCGGCGATCCGGCGTTCTCCAACCTGCCCCGCAAGTACAAGACGGCGATCTCGGGGCAGCAGGATGTGGCGCACGAGGTCAACGACATCTCCTTCGTCGGTGTCGTGCACCCGCAGCACGGTCCCGGCTTCGACCTCTGGGTCGGTGGTGGGCTCTCGACCAATCCCAAGATCGCACAACGGCTGGGAGCGTGGGTGCCGCTGGCCGAGGTGCCGCAGGTCTGGGCCGGTGTGACGTCGGTGTTCCGGGACTACGGCTACCGCCGGTTGCGGCACCGCGCGCGGATGAAGTTCCTCATCGCCGACTGGGGCGCGCAGCGCTTCCGGGAGGTGCTGGAGACGGAGTACCTCGGCCGCCGGCTCGTCGATGGGCCAGCCCCGGAGATGCCCAGCCAGCCCCTCGATCACGTCGGGGTGCACCCTCAAGTCGACGGGCGCTGCTACGTCGGCGTCGCGCCAACCGTGGGCCGGGTATCCGGCTCGACGCTGGTCGCGGTCGCCGACGCCGCCGAGCGGGCCGGCTCCGCCCGGGTACGGCTGACCCCCCACCAGAAACTTGTCGTGCTAGACGTCGAAGGATCCGAAGTGGACGGTCTGGTCGGTGAGCTGGTGGCGCTCGGCCTGGTCGCGCAGCCCTCGCCGTGGCGGCGCGCCACGATGGCCTGCACCGGCATCGAGTTCTGCAAGCTGGCGATCGTCGACACCAAGGCGCGCGCCGCGACGTTGGTCGATGAGCTGGAGCAGCGTCTCGCCGACGTGCAGTCCCTGCTGGACACGCCGGTGTCGATCCACGTCAATGGCTGCCCGAACTCCTGCGCCCGGATCCAGGTGGCGGACATCGGGCTCAAGGGCCAGATCGTCACCAACGCCGCCGGCAAGCAGGTGGAAGGCTTCCAGGTGCACCTGGGCGGCGGGCTCGGACTGGACTCTGGCTTCGGCCGCAAGCTGCGCGGGCACAAGGTCACCAGCGAGGAGCTGGGTGACTACGTGGAGCGCCTGGTCCGCGGGTACGTCAAAACCCGGGAGCCCGGTGAGCGCTTCGCGCAGTGGGTGACCCGATCCAGTGCGGATGATCTGCAGTGAGTGACGCCCACGCCAGCGCCTTCTACTGCCCCTACTGCGGCGAGCAGGACCTGCACCCGGTGCCGCAGCCGCACGGCGCCTGGCGCTGCGCCGACTGCCTGCGGACCTTCGCTGTGACGCTGATCGGCATCGGTGCCCCGCCGACCCAGGAGATCCGGACATGAGCCTGACCACCGAACGGTCCGATGCGCTGCGCGCGCTGGCGCTGCGGGCCCAGCGCGAGCTCGCGCAGGCGTCGGCGCAGGAAGTGTTGGCGTGGGCGGCGCAGGCTTTCGGCGACCGCGTCATCGTCGCGTCGAACATGCAGGACGCCGTGCTGGTGGACCTGGCCTCCCAGGCGCAGCCCGGCGTGGATGTGCTGTTCCTGGAGACCGGCTACCACTTCGCCGAGACGATCGGCACCCGGGACGCGGTCGCGGCCGCCTACCCGGTGCGGATCGTTGACGCGCTGCCCGAGCGGACAGTCGCCGAGCAGGACGCCGCGGAGGGCAAGGACCTGTTCGCCCGTGACCCGGACCGCTGCTGCCAACTGCGCAAGGTGATCCCGTTGCAGGCCACCCTGGCCGGCTACGACGCCTGGGTGACCGGCGTGCGCCGGGTCGAGGCCCCGACCAGGGCGAACACCCCGCTGGTCGGCTGGGACTCCCGGCACGACCTGGTCAAGATCAACCCGTTGGCCGCGTGGAGCGACGAGGACCTGGCGGCCTACATCGAGGCGCACAGCGTGCTGGTCAACCCGCTGGTGGATGCCGGCTACCCGTCGATCGGCTGTGCCCCGTGCACTGCCAAGCCGGCACCGGGCGCCGACCCGCGCAGCGGCCGGTGGGCCGGCCGCGCCAAGACCGAGTGCGGGCTGCACGCATGAGCGCGCCGGCCGCTATTGACCGGCTGACGGAGCTGGAGTCCGAGGCGATCCACATCCTCCGGGAAGTGGCCGGGGAGCTGGACCGGCCGGTGATCTTGTTTTCCGGCGGCAAGGACTCCACGCTGCTGCTGCACCTGGCCCGCAAGGCGTTCTGGCCGGCCCCGGTGCCGTTCCCGCTGCTGCATGTCGACACCGGGCACAACTTCGCCGAGGTCCTCGAGTTCCGCGATCGCGTCGTCGCCGAGCACGGGCTGCGCCTGGTCGTCGCGCAGCTGCAGGACTGGCTTGATGACGGCAGGCTCGTCGATCGCCCCGACGGCATCCGCAACCCGCTGCAGACGGTGCCGCTGCTGGACACGATCGTGGAGCACCGCTTCGACGCGGTGTTCGGCGGCGGGCGCCGCGACGAGGAACGGGCCAGGGCCAAGGAGCGCATCTTCAGCCTGCGCAACGCCTTCGGCCAGTGGGAGCCCCGCCGCCAGCAACCCGAGCTATGGAACCTCTATAACGGCCGGCACTCCCCCGGCGGGCACGTCCGGGTCTTCCCGCTGTCGAACTGGACCGAGCTGGATGTGTGGCGCTACGTCGCCCGGGAGGGCATCGAGCTGGCGTCGATCTACTACGCGCACGAGCGGGAGGTGTTCCGCCGCGACGGCATGTGGCTGACGGCCGGTCCGTGGGGCGGCCCCCGCCGGGGGGAAGCCGTCGAAACCCGCACGGTGCGCTACCGCACGGTGGGTGACGGATCGTGCACCGGCGCCGTCGAGTCCCAGGCGTCCACTGTGGATGAGGTGATGAGCGAGGTGGCGGCGAGCCGGCTCACCGAGCGCGGTGCCACCAGGGCCGACGACCGCCTGTCGGAGGCCGCGATGGAGGACCGCAAGCGGGAGGGGTACTTCTGAGATGACCGATCTCCTGCGGGTGGTGACCGCCGGCAGCGTGGACGACGGGAAATCCACGCTGGTCGGCCGACTGCTGTATGACACCAAGTCGGTGCTGGCCGACCAGATCGAGGCCGTGCACCGGGCATCGGTCGACCGTGGACTGGCCACCCCGGACCTGTCGCTGCTGGTCGACGGGCTGCGCGCGGAACGCGAGCAGGGCATCACCATCGACGTCGCCTACCGCTACTTCGCGACTCCCACCCGCTCGTTCGTGCTCGCCGACACCCCCGGGCACGTGCAGTACACCCGCAACACCGTCACCGGCGCGTCCACCGCGACGCTCGCGATACTGCTCGTCGACGCCCGCAACGGCGTGGTGGAACAGACCCGCCGGCACACCGCGGTACTCGCGTTGCTCGGCGTGCCGCGGCTGGTGCTGGCCATCAACAAGATCGACCTGGTGGACTTCGACGAGGCGGTGCACACCGTGATCGCCAAGGAGTTCGCGGCGCTGACCAGCGCGCTGGGCTGGGCGGACGGCGACGTGTGCACGATTCCGGTGTCGGCGCTGCGGGGGGATAACGTCGTCACCCGCTCGCCGGACACACCCTGGTACACCGGCCCGACGCTGCTGGAGCACCTGGAGAAGGTGCCGGTGCTCGCCGAGTGCGATTGCACTGGGCTGGATTGCACTGAGCTGGATTGCACTGGGCTGCGGTTCCCGGTGCAGTACGTCATCCGCCCACGCACCGCTGATTTCCCTGACTACCGCGGCTACGCCGGCCAGGTGGCCTCCGGGGTGGTGTCACCCGGTGACGAGATCGTCGTGCTGCCCGGCGGGCACCGCAGCCGGGTGCACCGGGTGGACACCGCCGACGGGCCGCTGGACCAGGCCGGCCCCGGCCGCAGCGTCACCCTGCTGCTCGCCGATGATCTCGACGTCTCCCGTGGCGACCTGATCGCCGCAGCCGCCACACCGCCCCGCCTGGCCACCGAGCTGGATGCCACGCTGTGCTGGCTGGCCGAGCGCCCGCTGCGTCCCGGCGCCCGGGTGCTCGTCAAGCACGGCACCCGCACCACGCCCGGAATCGTCACCACCGTCGGCCCTCGGCTGGACATCGACACGCTGACCGCTGAGCCTGCCGAGTCCTTACACATCAACGACATCGGTCTGGTCAACCTGCGCACCGCTGAACCCCTGCCGGTGGACGACTACGCCGCCGCCCGCACCACCGGGGCTTTTCTGGTCATCGACCCTGCCGACGGTGTGACGCTGGCCGCCGGCCTGATCGGCCGCGACCTCATCTCCCCGGGCCGGTAAGCCGTGCGCCGCCTGCTGGTCGTCGTCACCGCCGCGCTCGCCACCCTCGGCTTGCTCACCGGGTGCGCCCGACGCCAGACCGGCGAGCCGCCGGCAAACGATCAGGGGCGGGCCGCGGAGCTGCGCCTGGGCTACCTGCCCACCATCACCCATGCCGCGGCACTCATCGGCGTCGAGCGGGGCGTGCTCGCCGGGCAGCTCGGCGCCACGACGTTGTCCACCCAGACGTTCAACGCCGGTCCAGATGAGGTCAACGCGCTGCTCGGCGGCTCGCTGGACGCCGCGTTCCTCGGCCCAGGGCCGGCGATCAGCGCGTTCAGCAAATCCAGCGGCGCGGCGGTGCGGCTGGTCGCCGGGGTGGCCTCCGGCGGCGTGCAACTCGTCGTCCGGCCCGAGATCACCACGCCGCGGCAGCTGGCCGGGCGCCGGATCGCGACCCCGCAGCTGGCGAACACCCAGGACATCGCCCTGAAGACCTGGCTCGCCGGCCAGCACCTGCCGACCGGCACCGCGCCTGGCGCCGTCAGCATCGTCAACATTGACAACGCCCAGGCCATGAACGCCTACCGCGGCGGACAGCTCGATGGCGGGTGGCTGCCTGAGCCCTACCCATCGCGGCTGGTGGCCGAGGCCGGGGCGCACGTGCTCGTCGACGAGGCATCGCTGTGGCCCGGCGGGCAATTCCCCACCACGGTGCTGATCGTCCGCACCGGATACCTCCAGCAACACCCGCAGACCGTGACCGCACTGCTGCGCGGCCTGCTGCAGGTCGAGGACTACGCCCGCACCGACCCAGCCGGCGCCAAGGCCGCCACGAACTCCGCGCTGACCAGGCTGGCCGGCAAACCGCTGGCCGGCCCCGTGCTCGACCGCGCCTGGGGCGACATCACGCTCACCACCGACCCGCTGGCCGCCCAGTTCCCCCAGCTCGCAGCCCACTCCGTCACCGCCGGCGTCGCGACCTCGGCACCCGATCTGCACGGGTTCGTCGACCTCGGGCCGCTCAATGCGGTCCTCACCGCAGCCGGTCGATCCCCAGTCGACCCCGCTGGCCTGGACAGGAGATGACATGACGGCGATTCTTGAGCGTCCCGAGCTGGTGACGGTCGCACCGGCGGTCCGGCTCGCGGGCGTGTCCAAGGTGTTCGGCCGGGGTCGGGACGCGGTGACGGCGCTGGAGGCCGTCGACCTGGAGGTGGCGCCCGGCGAGTTCGTCTGCCTGCTCGGTGCTTCGGGCTGCGGCAAGACGACGCTGCTCAACATCGCCGCGGGCCTGGACCAGCCCAGCGCCGGGACGGTGCGGATAGCCAGCTCGCGACCGGCGGTGATGTTCCAGGATCCCGCGCTGCTGCCGTGGTTGACCGCCGGGCGCAACGTCGAGCTGCCACTGCGCCTGGCCGGGATGGGCCGTGCCGAGCGGGCGCAGCGGGCCGAGCGGCTGCTGGAGCTGGTCCGGCTGGGCGGGGTGGCCGGCAAGCGACCACACGAGCTGTCCGGCGGGATGCGCCAGCGGGTGGCGCTGGCCCGCGCGCTGGCTGCGAGCCTCGGCGCTCGGGACGCCACCGGCTCGGGTCTGCTGCTGATGGACGAGCCGTTCGGGGCGCTGGACGCGATCACTCGCGACGTGCTCCAGGGTGAGCTGCTGCGGGTGTGGCACGCCACCGGCACCGCCGTGCTGTTCGTCACCCATGACGTCCGGGAGGCGGTGCGGCTGGCTCAGCGCGTGGTGCTGCTGTCGTCGCGCCCGGGCCGGGTGATCGGTGAGTGGCACACCGCGGATGCCGATCTCGACGCGCTCGCCGCGCAGATCACCGGTGAGCTACGAGAGGCGATCTCCCGCCATGCCGGGGCCTGACCTGATGCCCAGCCTGCGGGCTGATGACGAGCGGGTCGAGGCTGGGCTGGACGCCCTGGATACCCCCACGCTGGCTGCCCGGCCGCGGTGGCGGCGGGTGATCTCGACCCTCGGACCGCCGCTGATCGCGCTGGTGGCATTCATCGCGGTGTGGCAGGCGTTGTGGGCCTCGGCGGTGGTGCCGGAATACCAGGTCCCCGCGCCGCTCGCGGTCGGGGATCAGATCTGGGCCCAGGTGCGCAACGGCCAGGTGCTGTCGATCCTGTGGACATCGGTGCACCGGGCGGTGCTCGGGTTCACCGCCGCGGTGCTGGTCGCCACCCCACTGGGGGTGGTGGTGGCCAGGGTCCGCACGGTGCGCTCGGCGATCGGTCCGTTGCTGACCGGGCTGCAGAGCCTGCCGTCGGTGGCCTGGGTGCCGGCTGCGGTGCTGTGGTTCGGGCTCACCGACGCGTCGATCTACTTCGTCGTGCTCATGGGCGCGGTGCCGTCCATCGCCAACGGCCTGGTCGCCGGGATCGAGGCGATCCCGCCGCTGCTGCCCCGGGTCGGGATCGCGATGGGCGCCGGGCGCTGGCAAAGCGCACGGCACATCCTGCTGCCGGCGGCGCTGCCCGGCTATCTCGCGGGCTGCAAACAGGGTTGGGCGTTCTCCTGGCGGTCCCTGATGGCGGCGGAGATCATCGCCAGCTCGCCGGCGCTGGGGTTGGGGCTCGGGCAGTTCCTGCACAACGGGCAGTCCCTCAACGACATGCCGATGGTGATCGCGGCGATCGCGCTGATCCTCGCGGTGGGTATCGGGATCGAGCTATTGGTGTTCCGCCCGGCCGAGCGGCGGGTGCTCCGCGCGCGGGGATTGGCCCTGGCGACATGAACCCGGTGCTGGTGGCCGTGGCGCACGGCAGCCGTGATCCCCGCTCGGCGGCGATGGTCACCTCGCTGGTTGAGGCGGTGCGGACGCGGCGGCCCGGGCTGGACGTGCGGCTGGCGTTCCTCGACCTGTCCGCGCCGCGGCTGCCTGACGTGCTGGCCGGCCTGGCCGGTGCCGGCGATCGGCGGGCGGTGGTCGTGCCGCTGCTGCTCGGCCGGGCGTATCACGCCCGGGTCGATGTGCCCGGAGCGCTGGCGCGTGCGCGACGCCGGCACCCTGCGTTGGAGCTGCGTACCGCTGACGTGCTCGGGCCGGATGAGCGGCTGACGGCGCTGGCGCGGCGGCGGGTGATCGAGGCGGGTGGCGCCACCGCGGATGCCGTGGTGCTGGTTGCGGCCGGTTGCTCCGACCCGCGGGCCAACGCCGCGGTGGCCGAGGTCGCCGATGGTTGGGCGGTCCCCGCGTTCGCTGCTGCCACGTCCCCGACGGTAGGTGTCGCTCTGATCGGGCTGCATTCCAGCGGGGCCCGCAGGGTGGCGGTGGCGTCCTGGTTCCTGGCACCGGGTCTGCTGCCCGAGCGGGTCCGCGCCGCGGCGTTGGCTGCCCACCCGAACGTCGTGGTGGCCGAGCCGTTAGGCGCCGACCCCACGGTTGCCGACGTGGTACTGGATCGCTACGACGCCGCAGCCAGATCGCTGGCCCGCTCCCCCAGCGCCTGAGCCATCACACCCTGGCCCGATCTCACGGAAGGCGACGACCGCCAGATCGGCGGCCACCGTCGCCTGTGCAGCGCTCGCACGATGTGCTAGCTCGGTGCTGTGACCAGCTGCATTCGACATCGTGGCCCAGAGGACCGGGCGAGGCGACCGTCGGCAGTGCATAGCGGCCAGTCGAGCGCCTCGGCGAGGGCCACATAGCACGCGTCGTAGGCGGTGACGTTGGCGCGCAGTTCGAACGCCCGCCGCATCAGCGCGAGTGTGGGAAACCGGGCAAGGGGAATATCGGCAAGGTCGTCGACGGCGTGCTCGAAGCGCTCATCGGTGAGGTCCCCGGCCAACCATCGCCTCCGAAGAACCGCGGTGGTCTCGACGTCGACGAGATCAGGCGCGGCGAGTGCGCGGTGCGCGCGGAGCAGGTCGCGGGCCTGATGGCCGGCTGCCCCGTCGTCGCCAATGGCGTTGGCCAGTACCGAGGCGTCGACAACGATCACCCGCGGGAACGCTCCTCGGCCAGATCCGCGGTTGCCTGAGTCAAGCCCACCCGGCCGCCGCCACGCGATTCGATGCGCCGTAATACGTCCTCCAGAGTCGGCGACACGGCGAGACGGGCCAGTTCGGCGGCGAGGTACTGCTGCAGCGACTGCCCTCGCTGTTCCGCTCGACGCTGCAGCGCGTGGTGCGTCTCCTCGGAGAGGTCCCGAACAAGAATATTAGGCATGCTTGCATTGTGCTATCACCGGGGCTGTTCAGCAAGAGCTCTCGTTCACCGCGTTCTGCATCGAGAAACGCGCCCCGGGCGGGTTCAACGTAGCGTTGCGATGATGCAGATGCGCCCCTGCCAGGCGGAGATAGCCACCCAGCCGTTTCCCGATGCGCGACTGCACCGGTTCGACCGTTGCGGCCACTTCCGACACTGGGACGCACCGGAGGCAACCATCCGGCTGATCCGGCGCAGTACCACCTCACGACTGGGCGGTCGACTCGCAGTGCTGGAGCGGGCGTAGCGAACCGCCAGCGAAGATCATCGAAACTGCGTTGTGGCCGTGCAGATCTGCGCTGCTACGGCTCACTTTTGACGATCAAGCTGAACCTGATTCGACAAGAGCGCTTTAACCAGAGTCAGCAAACCTGCGGTCGCCCAGGGCGTCCTTCCGCTTCTGAGTGCGGGCCGGCTCGCGGTGTGCGGAATGACCGAACTCGAGGTCTTGCACAGCGTTCGCAGCGCCGAGGAACACCGTCGAGTACGTCTCGACGTGCACAGCGCGCTCGCCGAGCGCGGGCAGCACAGAGCGGGTGGCAATCCCGGATTTGATCATCGCCGCCGTCGCCGAGCGTCACGACATCGCGGTCCTGGATTATGACCGCGACTTCGACGTCATAGCGGAGGTCACCGGCCAGCCAGTCGAGTGGGTCGTGCCACCCGGAACAGTCGACTGACCCGGCCACGTTTGTGCACGGCCACTGGACGCCACGCCGATCATGTTCGATGCTCTGCGGGTGACTTCATCGCAGGACAAGCAAGGCACCCGAGTCGGCGTTCCCCGGGAGTCGAGAGACGGCGAGCGCCGGGTTGCTCTGGTGCCCAAGATGGTCGAGAAGCTGACCGGGCGGGGCTTGCAGGTCGTCGTCGAATCGGGCGCAGGGGTAGGCGCGCTGATGCCCGATGAGCTGTTCATCGAGGTCGGCGCCACCATCGGCGACCCGTGGGACGTCGACGTCGTGGTCAAAGTCGCGCCACCGACCGACGAGGAGATCGGCCGGCTGCGTCGCGGGTCGGTGCTGATCGGGTTTTTGGCACCGCGGTCCGACCCGGAGATCGCCGGCAAGCTCCGCACCGCGGGCGTGACCGGTTTCGCCATGGAATCCATCCCGCGGATCTCCCGCGCGCAGTCGATGGACGCGCTGTCCTCGCAGGCCAACGTGGCGGGCTACAAGGCGGTGCTGCTGGCCGCGGAGCTGTCCACCCGGTTCTTCCCGATGCTCACCACCGCCGCGGGCACCGTCAAGCCGGCGACCGCGCTGATCCTCGGCGTCGGGGTGGCCGGGCTGCAGGCACTGGCCACCGCTAAACGCCTGGGGGCCAGGACCACCGGCTACGACGTGCGACCTGAGGTGGCCGACCAGGTGCGCTCGCTGGGCGCCAAGTGGCTCGACCTGGGCATCGAGGCGGCCGGTGAAGGCGGCTACGCCCGGGAGCTCACCGACGACGAGCGGGCCGAGCAGAAACAACGGCTGACCGAGGCGACCAGTGGTTTCGACGTCGTGATCACCACCGCGCTGGTACCTGGACGCAAGGCCCCTATCCTGGTCACCGCGGAGGCGGTGAAGGGGATGCGACCGGGCAGCGTGATCGTGGACCTGGCCGGGGAGACCGGCGGCAACTGCGAGCTCACCGTGCCGGGTGAAGTCGTGGTACGCGAGGATGTGACGATCGCGTCACCGTTGAACCTGCCGGCGACGATGCCCGAGCATGCCAGCGAGCTGTACGCCCGTAATGTGCAGTCACTGCTGGAGCTGATGCTGGACAAGGAGGGCCGGCTGACCCCGGACTCCGATGATGAGGTGCTGGCCCGCTCCTGCATCACGCGGGAGCCGGAAGGGGACAACCGCTGATGCTGCTCGCCAACCTGGCGATCCTCGTGCTGGCCGGTTTCGTAGGCTTCGCCGTGATCTCCAAGGTGCCCAACACGCTGCACACGCCGCTGATGTCCGGCACGAACGCCATCCACGGCATCGTGCTGCTCGGTGGGATCGTGGTGCTCGGGGTAGGCCACGACCTCACGATCTTCGACAAGCTGCTGCTGGTGGTGGCGATCGCCTTCGGCACCATCAACGTGGTCGGTGGGTTCCTGGTTACCGACCGGATGCTGGCCATGTTCAAGGGCAAGCAACCCGCGAAGGCCCCGAAGGGTGCGCAGCAGCAATGACGACTGTGGTCGTGGCCCTGTACATCGTCGCATTCGCACTGTTCATCTACGGCTTGATGGGCCTGACGGGCCCGCGCACCGCGGTGCGCGGCAACCTCATCGCGGCGGTCGGGATGGGCATCGCGGTGCTGGCGACCCTGCTCATCCCCGGCGTGAGCAACTGGGCACTGATCGTCCTGGGCGTGGCGCTCGGCACCGCGCTCGGGGTGCCGGCAGCTAAGCAGGTGAAGATGACCGCGATGCCGCAGATGGTGGCGCTGTTCAACGGCGTCGGCGGCGGCGCGGTCGCGCTGATCGCCTGGGTGGAGTTCAACAGCACCGCCGGGTTCACTGGTGAACCCACCTACGTGATGGTCGCCTCGCTGTTCGGCGCGATCGTCGGCTCGGTGTCGTTCTGGGGCTCGCTGGTGGCCTTCGGCAAGCTGCAGGCACTTCTTCCCGGTCGACCGATCAGCCTGGGCAAACCACAGCAGCTGGTCAACGCGTTGGTCCTGCTGGCGGCACTGGCCTGCGCGGTCGCGATCGGGTTGGGCGGCGGCGCCGAGTTGCTGATCATCGGGGCCCTCGTGTTCGCCGCGGCGTTGGGGCTGCTGGTGGTGCTGCCGATCGGTGGCGCCGACATGCCGGTGGTGATCTCCCTGCTCAATGCCCTAACCGGGCTGTCCGCCGCGGCGGCCGGACTGGCACTGAACAACACCGCGATGATCGTCGCCGGCATGATCGTCGGCGCCTCCGGTTCGATCCTCACCAACCTGATGGCCAAGGCGATGAACCGGTCCATCCCAGCGATCGTCGCCGGCGGCTTCGGCGGTGACGGTGGTGCCGCGCCGGGCCGCGAGCTCGGCGACAGGACTCATCGTGAGACCAACGCAGCCGACGCAGCGGTACAGATGGCCTATGCCAACCAGGTCGTCGTGGTGCCCGGGTACGGAATGGCAGTGGCCCAGGCACAGCACGTCGTGAAGGACATGGCCAGGTTGCTGGAGGACAAGGGCGTCGAGGTCAAGTACGCCATCCACCCGGTGGCCGGGCGGATGCCCGGGCATATGAACGTGCTGCTCGCCGAGGCCGACGTGCCCTACGAGCAGCTCAAAGAGATGGATGAGATCAACGGCGAGTTCAATCGCACCGACGTCGCCCTGGTGATCGGCGCCAACGACGTCACCAACCCGGCCGCCCGCAACGATCCGAACTCGCCGATCCACGGCATGCCGATCCTCAACGTCGACGAGAGCAAATCGGTCATAGTGCTCAAACGCTCGATGAACACCGGGTTCGCCGGGATTGAGAACGAGCTGTACTACGAGCCCGGAACCTCGATGCTCTTCGGCGACGCCAAAGCCTCCGTCGCAGCAGTCATCGAGGAGCTCAAAGCACTCTAGGGACACCCCGACGGCACCGCAGCCACGCAACCGAATAACCTGTCCCGGACGCAACGCAGCGCAGCCATTCCGGCACTGTCAGTCGACAACCCAGCCGGAAATCAGGTAGAACGGCAGCTGCGGTGTGGTGACTGTGCGCTTGGGTAGTTGGGCTCTGCGTGACTGGGGCCTCTGGAGGGAGTCCGCGGTGGAATACGACTTGGGCACCAGCGTGCGTAGCCTTAACGTCTACGACGGTCTCGCCCTGCTCATCGCCCTCGCGCTCGTCGCGGTGGGATTTTTCATCGGTACGGCCGGTAGCGGTGAAGCCGGGGGGACAACCTCCGCTGATCTCACCGTCACTCCGGACGACCAGGTCCGCCCGCTGGCCCCCGGCGCGACCGGGACGTTCCCCCTCTACGTGAAGAACGCCAAGGACTACGGCGTTCGGGTCACGTCGATCAGCGCGGGGAGTTCGACCGCGACCTCCAGCGGCTGCCCCGCCGGTACCATCACCAGCGCTGCGGTCGACAGCCCGGTCGGCTTTATCAGGGCGAATAGCCTGCATACCTACGAGGTCTCCGTGACGATGGCCGCCACTACGGACGCCAGGTGCAAGGGTCAGTCGTTCACGCTGCCACTGACCGTCACCTTCAGTTCTGCCGCCGCGGACCGGCACTTCTCTTCTTCGGGAGTTCGATAGCTCACAGTCGTCACGTCGCTGGAGTCGGCACCCAGTTGCCGTGAAACCCGAAGGGGACCCGGACCGGCAGGTGGACCACAGCGATGGTCGCCAAGCTCGCCGCATCAAGGATCGTCAAGTCGCTGCGGTCAGTGCTGGCGTCATAGACGAACCCCATGAGGACTCCGTCGTCCTCGGGCGCCTGCGGTGAGCTGGGCACGAAGACGAACTCGCCGACACGCTGATGCGCGCCGAGCTGCCGTGCGACGGTGTGGCCGCGGCGCAGGTCATGTTTGAGCACCGAGTCGCCGACGTCGCCCCCGGTTTCCGCCGTCTGAATCGCGTACCCGTAACGGTGCGGTCGCCCGACGAGCCGGTCGTCTATCCGCGGGTATTCCTGCGGGTGGTCGTCGAGACGCGTCTCGCGGACCTTCCCGTCGGCGAGGTCGACGGTCCAGCGATCCAAGCTCGTGGGGCCCTCGTTAGGCCCGTGCAACTCCGTGTCGAACATCTTCGGGTGCCGCACGACGTCCAGCACGATCGAGTCGCCGTCGTCGTAGGCGTTGAGCGGGTGAAAGACGTAGCAGGGCTCGACATCGAACCAGCGGACGTCGCCGGCGCCGCCGGCGCGGGGCATGACACCGACGCGGGCCGGATAGCGAGGATTCCACCGGTAGGGCAGGTTCGCGTTTCCTCGCATACCTTTCCCGGCCATCGCGATGATCGGTTCGGGTACCCGGACGCGGCCAATGAGGATGGCGAGCACCAACCGTGCGGGTGCGCGCAGGATGGATGGAATGGTCACGGCGAGCCTGCTGCGGATCGAAGGTGACCGGAAGATCGTAGAACACGACATGGTTTTCGGTCAGCGAGAAATCGTGCATCATCGGGCTGCCGGTAACTTCGACGTCCACCGTGCGGCGCGCGCGCCCGTCAATGCCGATGACCGAGTACTGCACACGGTTGCCGCGACCGAACGAGTAGGACACCGCGTGCAGTTCCCCGGAGTCCGGGTCACGCTTGGGGTGCGCGGTGTAGCCGCCGCGCAGGGTGGCATCAAAATCGCAGGGACCGACGGTCTCCAGCTCGTCGGTGAGCTCGTAGTTGGTGACGCCACCTTCGATCAACGCCAGCGTGCGGCCGGCGTGGCTGAGCACATTGGTGTTGGCACCCAGCAACTCCAACCCGGTTCTGGTGGGGGCGCCGCGCCGAGCGGGTTCGCCGAGCGCCCGGGCAACGGCTGGGGTGCGGATCCAGCGGTTGCGGTACCACTCCGCGTTGCCGTCTCGCAGTCGTATCCCGTGGACCATGCCATCGCCGGCGAACCAGTGATAGATCGCCGGGTCGACCTCGGCGATCGGGTTCGGGCCGTTGCGGAGGTAACGCCCGTCGAGGTGGGCGGGGATGGTGCCGGTGACGGCCAACTGGGTGATCGTCTGTTCCCGCCGCACCGGAGCGTAGTTGCCCTCAAGGTAGTCGTTACCCATGTCGCGTGGCCTCCCAGCACCGCTCAGCCTATTTTGTAACATTGTTATATTATCACGGAAGTGATTCGCGTGCGGGACATCGAGCTGGCCAGCGGCTCTTGCCCTCCGCTGAGCGGCGACCTACCCTGACAGACGGTCGGGGCGCAACACCATCTCGCTGATGTAGAGCTGGATCGACTCCGTGGGGGGAGTCGAACCGAATGGGGGCATTCGATGAATGTGCGCGGGGTACGTTCGGATGGAGTCTTGATCGGTACGCTCGTAGTCGCCATGGTGGTTGTCGGCGGATTGAGTGTGCTGGTGGTACAGCAACAGCAACAGATTACCAACCATGGACAAGCCTCCCTCGAGACGGCTCCCGCCGGCAGCACTCCGCAAAGCGCGACCACAGCGGATTCTGCCGACAAGGTGGCCGCCCCCACCGTTGCGGCACCGCAGTTGATCCCGGCGCCGCAGGTGGTCCCGGCGCCCCAGGTGGTCCCGGCGCCACAGTCGATTCCCGCACCACAGTCGATTCCCGCACCACAGGTGATTCCCGCACCACAAAAGGCGCCACAACCGGCCCGTGCACCGCAATCGGCCGCAGCACCTCAGCGGGCCACAGCTCCGCAATTGGCCCCCGCACCACGAGCAGCAGCGTCGCAAGTAAATCGGTCCGCCCCGGCAATCTCGGCACCGCGCGTGATCTCGCCACCCCAGATGCAGCGGCCACCGCAGGCACGTCCGCAACCCCGAGCACCGGAAACCGCTCCCGTGCACCGGCAAAAGCCGGCTGACCACACTGCGCCGGTCGCGCACAAACCGGCAAAAGCGGCTGACCCGAATCCTGCTGAAGAGCCAGTCAAGCCGGCGCAACCAGCTGAATCAGGCACACCGGCTGGCGTGGACACACCGGCTGGATCAGATACACCAGCTGAGTCAAATACGCCGATTGGATCGGGTACCGTCAATAAGCCCGATTCACCCGCGAAGCCGGATGCACCGATTAATTCGGATACACGGGAGAATTCTTCGGCTGATTCAGATTCAGTTGTTAGCGATACGCCGACCAGACAAGAGCAAGAGGGAGCTACCAAGCCCGATACGTCGAACACCACGGCAGTTCCGGTCAGCCCCGAGATTCCAAAGACGGTGCCCGCGCGGCATTCATCGTCGAAGCCGGGCGCGCCCAATCCCGGCGGGATACCAGCTGACCCAGACGCTACCGACAACCCTAACTCCGACAATAGCAGCCAAGTGAAGGGAGTTAAGGCTCCCTCCACGGCACCGACACCTGCCAAAGCACGCAAGTCTGATCCCGACGGCACCGCACCGTGGAATTCTGACAAGCCGGCACCAGGCGAGACTGATCAGGACGATGTTGCCGATCCAGGTAGCAGCGGAGTTCCGTCGCCGTAGGCAGGATAGGGGCTCGCCAAGCGCATGCCGGTGAGGCACCATACATCCATGAGGGAACCACGACTCAGCGATCAGCGTCACACACTGTGTTTAGTCGTCACTCCATCCTCCCCGGCGCCGAATGGTAAGGGACCGATGCGCCGACGGCTCACACTCGCCACCATCATTGCCGTCGTGGCGCTCACGCCGACGGCTTGCGCCTACAAGGGGCTCACCATGGCCTCACAATCCGCAATGACTCTCCATGGCGAAGGTGCACTCACCGAGCCGAGCGCGACCTCAATCGCTGACGCGTATGACCCGGCGTTGGCACCGGTCGGCTCCCGGCTGAAAGTCGTTTTCAACCCGTCGGACGAGACCACCAACGCTGAGTTGACAGTCACCGGGCTTGTGCCGAACCGCGGCTATGCGGTGCACGCGCACACCAAGGCGTGTGGCGCCACCCCCGCGGTGGCCGGTCCGCATTACCAGAACACCGTCGATCCCGCCGCCACTCCCCAAACCCCGTCGACGAACCCCCAATACGCCAACCCGCGCAACGAGGTCTGGCTCGACGTGCGCACTGACTCAACCGGCTCAGGCACGTCGCGCACCACGGTTCCGTTTGTCTTCACCGACCGTGGGCCCGGATCGATCGTGGTGCACGAGGCGATGCAGACCGCAACGGAGCCGGGTCAGGCCGGCGGAGCAGGCGCCCGGATTGCGTGCCTCACCCTGTCCGCCGTACAACCACGCGGAGTTGCGCCACGGGGTTCCCGGTAGCGACCGATCTTCACCAAGCGCTCGAGGCTGGGTGAATACCGGGCGCAATGCCGATTACTGTGCCTGGCCCTCGCGTTGACCATGGGAAATGCGCGGTGTTGGTGTCGCCATCGGGTCGTCGTTGGTTTCCCGGTCAGCCTTGTCCGCGGCATGGCAGCACGTGCAGCGGCACCCCATCTTCCAGCCGCGCAGGGTGCCATGTGGGGCGTCTTGGATAATCCGTGGATCGATCACCTGACTAACTTCCCGGACCGCTGCCGCCGCGTCAACTCTGCGGACCCATGACCTCACAGTGCGGTTCGTCTCGCTACCAAGATCATGCCAAACGGCGACCACCACCGAGCAGCATCTGGGCAGGTGAGCAGCGGTGCGCGCGGGCCATGCCGAGGTCGGGCGCGACCATCCGTCAGAAGCGGTAGTTCAGCACAGGAAACGTGCTTGGAGCTGCAGCGGAGGAGATCAACCATGCTGTCATGCCGTGGCCATGCCGTCAGCGCGGGGCGACGCCGGTCCGAACACCCCATCGACTGCCCGCCGGGTGCGCCCTTCGCTGGAAGGCATGAGATGCGTGTACACGCGCAGCGTAAACGCAGGATCGGTATGCCCGAGGTAGGAAGCCAGCGCCGTGATGGTCTCCCCCGCGTCGAGCAGCGTCGAAGCGTAGAAGTGCCGCAGAGCGTGAAACCCGTTCTCACGCGCGGAAGGCACGCCAGCGCGGGACAACGCCGGCTTCCACGTCCACTGGTTGAACACCGGACGCCATGCCGGCGTGCGGTCCCGGCTGTGGACGATCAGACGCGCCGTCACCAGTTCGCCGCCCGGTTTCTGCCACGGCAGCGTCACGGCTACGGGAGGATAACGCTCGATGTGCTGCGCGAGCGCCAGACCGACCGAGTCAGGTAGCGGTACCTCCCGCGTCTTTCCGCATTTGGGCGGCCCGAAACACGGCCGCTGTCCCACGATCTTCACTTGCCGAACGACGTGCACCGTCTTGCCGAGGAAGTCGACGTCATCCACAGCCAGACCGAACACCTCGCCCTGTCTCAGACCGACACCAGCACCGAGCGGCACCGTGACCCGGTACCGATCCGATAGCGCATCGTGCACGACGTGAACCCGCTCCAACGGCCATGGCTTGACCCTCCTGGGCGGTATCTGCGGCTTGCGCACCGAGGACGCGCTGCATGGATTTTTACGGATCTTTTCGTCATCCACTGCCGCGTTGAGGATCGTCTGCACGTGGATAAACATCACGTGCCGGTAGCTCGGTGCCAAGCCTAGCTTCTGCATCTCCCGGTCCCAAGTCCGAATATGCGTAGGCGATAGCACCGCCAGTGCGTGGCGGCCGAGGTGCGGAAAGATGTGCTTCCTGAGTCGCAGTGCGACCGCCTCCCGAGTCGACTCCTCGAACGTCTGCGATTCCAACCACGCCTCGGCATACGCTCGGAAGCTCTGGGCGCCCGCATCCGGATCGATGTACGTTCCGCGCCGCTTGTCGTTCTCCGTCGACACCAGAAAATCATCGGCCGCCTTCTTCTGGCGGTCGGGGAAACTCTTGCTCCGCTCGACGCCCTCCGGATCGAGGTACCGCACGCGGTAACGCTGGCCCTTGCCGTGCAGCCCTGTCTTTTCGCGGGCATGCTTCCCTGTCGCCGCATCAATGACCGCCCGATACCAGGTGTCCTGCACATGTCCCATCGTTAGGCCGCATCGCTCAGGACCCAGGCACGAACGTCGGCCGAGTCGTACCGAAGGTGTCGCCCGCACTTTTTCGCGAGCGGCCCAATTCCCTTACGACGCCACTGGTAGAGAGTCTGCACCGGGACGCGGAGATACGCGGCCACGTCCTCGATAGTCCACAGCGGCTCCAACCGCGAGACATTTCTTGTCATCGTCGACTCTCCCTGCCCTAAGCCGCTTGATCGTCAGTTGCTGAACAGTTTTCATGCGGTGGTGGTGAACCAGTGGTTGCGAGTTGGGCGGCGGTGTATTCGGCTTTCCATCGCTGTCGTTCGGCGACGGCGTGCAGAAGTAGGACGGGTCGGGGTGGTACGTCGGGGTCGGTGGGTGCGGTGCGTTGCCAGATGTAAGGACCGTCTTGGGAGCCGTGGGCGGGGTGGATGCCGGCGGTTTCGAGGAGTTGCCGAACGAACGCGCCGCGCTCGGCTCGGTGGTCGTCGAGGGTACTGGACGTGTCACTATGTAGGACGTGACTACCACGGAACGTAAGCAGAAACCCGGGCTACTGGCCGCTGCCATCAGCAAGGCTCTGGCCGAGATGCCGACCGCGAAGCCGGACGCCTCCGCAGCGTTGATCTACGCCAGGATGAGCATGGACACCGCCGGTAAGGAACTTGGGCTGACCCGGCAGATAGCCGGGGAAGATGGCGCCCTGAAGTTGTGCGCGGTGCGCGGCTGGACCGTGACCGAAGATCACATCTTCCACGACAATGATCTTTCCGCGTCCACTGGGATCTTCCGGTCCGGCTACGCCGATCTGATGGCCGCAGTGGAGCGCGACGAGGCGAAGATCATCATCACCTACCAACTGTCCCGGTTGTGGCGCAACCGCCGGGAGCGTGCCGAGGGCATGGAGATCCTGAAAACCCACCAGGTCAAGGTGGTCACCGTGAAGGGCCCGGAGCTGGACCTCTCCACGGCCTACGGCAGGGCCATGGTCGGCCTGTTAGGTGAATTCGACACGATGGAATCTGAGGTCAAGGGTGAGCGGATGCGTAGCTCGATCCTGCAACGGGCGCACGCGGGTACACAGTCCGGTGGTGGTCAACGGCCGTTCGGGTACCAGCTCCACTACAAGATCGTGTCGAAGCCCGGCGAGAAACAGCGCCGCCGGATCACCCGAGTGAACGTCCATCCCGGCGAGGGGAAAATCGTCAAGGAGTGCGCCCGGCGGGTGCTGGCCGGTAAGTCGATCGCCTCCATCGTCCGGGACCTCAACGACCGGGACATCCTCACCTCAGCCGGTAATCCGTGGAATCGGACCACACTTCGGCGCATGCTGTGCAGTGCCCGGATCAGCGGGCGTCGCGAGCACATCGCGCGCGATTCCTACTCCACCAGCCGCCCGCTGATCGGTGAGATTGCGTGGGCGCCGAAAGACGACCCTGAGGTCGTGTGGAAACCCCAGCAGGACGAACCCGAAGACATGGACCAGGTCGAACCCGAACCCGACGCCAGGGAAGACGAACCTGAGGGCATCGTGAGGTGGCCCGCGATGATCTCCATGGCAGATTCCGATCGGGTGCGGGCATTGCTGACCCGACCCGATCGGCGCCTCACGACCGGCGGGGCCCGCAAGCACCTCTTGTCCGGGATCTTGCACTGCGCACGGTGCGGGCATCCGATGGTGGGCCGGTCCTCTCGCGGCGTGCTCCGCTATGTCTGCAACAAAAATCCGGACGGTGGGAAAGCTGCGTGCGGCGGAACATTTGTCACCGCCGCTCCCACCGACGATCACATCCGGGACCTGGTGTTGATCGCGCTGGATTCGCCCGAGCTGGTGGCCCGGCTGCGCCACCGTGACGACGCCGCACCGGATGATCTGCACGCCCGGATCCGCGCTGATGAGGACGAACTCGAAGCCCTTGCGGCGGACCACGGCAATGGTGAGATCAGCCGAGCGGAGTGGAAGGCCGCGCGGTCACCGATCGTGGCCCGGCTGGACGCGGCGCGGGCGCGGTTGGCGGCCTCGACGCAGACCAGCGCCCTGGAGGGGTTCGTGGGAAGCTTGGAGGACATGACGGCCCGCTGGGAGAACTGCAACAGCAGCACTTCCCAGCGGCGCGCGGTGGTGACCGCGTTGCTGGAGAAGGTGATGGTGCTCCCGGCGACGGTAATGGGTCGGAACCGGTTCGACTCCGACCGCCTCGACCCCGTGTGGCGGGTGACCTGAGCGAGCGGTTCCGGGGCACGTTTCCACCGCATCTGCCACTCTTTCGGGTGGTGTGGTGTTCGGGTGGCGCCCGCACTTCGGCGTGAACGCGACACACAAGGACACAGCTTGTGTGCCATCGCATAGAAATGTACGACAGTTATCGCAAGTATGCGGCCACAGTAGGGAAACGACCGGTTTTCGTCGGGTAGCGCATCGCATCCTTGACGGTTAGCGTTCGCCGCCATGCGAGTCACCACCATCTGCGCCATTCCCAGCGACACCGGCGGCCGATTGAAGTACTACCGGGAAAGCGCCGGACTATCCCGTGAACACGTCGGCGTCCACCTCAATCGCGGCACCGGATCAGTCCGTGACTGGGAGCTGAATCGACGCGTTCCCAGATATGTTCTGCTCGTCCAACTCGCGCACCTTTACGGTGTGCCGGTCGCCGAGCTAATCGGCGCCTGATGACACCCGAAATGTGCGAACTGGTCGCCAAGGTGGCCCGCACCCGTGCCGCACAAGGGCTGCCCCCGACCATTCAGGACCCTGCTGCGCTGGAGCGCGCCGCCGCCGTGCTGCGGCTGATGATGCCCGCTGACGAACCGTGCAAACACCGCCATAGATCGCCGGTCAACCGCAGCGACCGGCAACCGACCAACCCGACCCCGGCCGATTCCACAGCGGCCTAAACAAAGGAGCGGAGCGCGAACCGCCGAAAGGCAACATGCCCGGAAAAGACGGGCGCCCCGGCGAGGGAAGCCGGGGCGCCGCGAACGATCACCGTTTTGCCGACGAGATCAGCATCGATAGTAGCCGCTCGCCGGTGCGTTCGTCGTCGGCCCGCGCGCTCGACCACGACCACGACCACGGCGCGACCTGATGCGCGATCGGGACCGATGGGAGCAATGGCTGCGCACGAAGATCACCTCTATGCCGCCGGCCAAGGGCGTGGACACGGTAACCGCGTGGGCGGTCGCGTCAATGATGGCCACTTACGCTAATGCGGACGGTTCCGGTATCACCGTGTCAACTAGCGCACTTCGAAAACAGTTGAAAATCGGAAAACCGAAACTCGACCGGACCATTAAATGGCTCGAAGACTCCGGCGTGCTGACCACCACCGCGAAGCACGGTCGCGGGACGCCCACCCGGCGCGCCCTGGTGATCCCTGCCGCCGGATCTAACGGGACTACCCAGGGCGGTCCCGTCAAGGAGCGTGATGAACGGACTACCCAGGGCGGTCCCGTCAACCCCGGCTTAAACGGACCGGTCACCAGTTTGAACGGACTAGTAACAAGTTTTGAACGGACCAGTAACCCCGTCCGTGACCCGTTTGATCGGACTGCCCAGGGCGGTCCGCAACCAGTAAAGATAACCAAAGAGATACCAGGAGGCGGACCACCCGCGCGCCCGCGCGAGGACCCCGCCGCCGCAGAGCCACCCGGACCCGAACCACCCCGACGCTGCGCTGAGCACGCTGACGGCGACCCCGGATACCCGTGCCGCTGGTGCAAAGACACCCGACTCGACTGGGAGCGCTGGCAACGCGCATCCGAAAGCCACGCCGCCAGTCGGCCCGCGATGCCACCCGAGTGCGGAGAATGCGACGCCCGACCCGGTGATCTTCCATCCGCTCGAATGATCAATGCCGGTGGCCGTTGGGTGAAATGCCCGCGATGCCACCCCGAATTCCTCGCGCTTAGGCGGCCGTCAACCACGGATATCCATGTCGCCGCAATGCACCGCAAGGAGGATCACTGAAATGACCACCGCGACCACCACCCCCGCGAGGTGCGGCGTCTTTTAAAAGGTGGACACCGCGCGCGGTGCACTACATACAGGGAGGAGCGCAGGGGTGGTCCGTACTGTAGATGCCATACCGAGGCCCTTCGGTGATGACGAGCCCCCCAAGGGGAACGGCGCGGTCATGGGAGTAGCCGTGGCCATCGTGGTGTCGGCGATCGTTGGTGGTGGTGTAGACGCTGCATCGGTCAGCGGAGCAGTCGACGAGTTCAGTATCAGCACTAGGTCGCGGGGGCAGACTGAAGTACGGATCAAAGGCGATGATGACGCCCTAAAAGCAACAATTCGGCTGCGACGCATGGGCGGCCATCCCGTTAAGCTCGACGCGCGATCCGACAAAAGCTGCGCTGACTATTCCGAGGGTGACGTCCAGGTCTTTTCCGTGCGCATGAGTGTATTTCTCTTTACCGTACGCTCATCGAATACAGGGAGGGAAACTACGTTATACGATTTTTAATTGCAACGATTCAAATGTCCGACTACGACACTGCGATAGACCTTCATGCACTGCTCTTACAGGAGGGCAGTGGACAAATCATCCCTCTATCCTCGAAAGGTGGGAAATACCGTCATGTTCCCTTCACCTCCGGGACGTCCACCACCATCCTGCACGGCACAGCCGTGGTCAACATACAGACTCAAGCGGTGGGCCGCACCCCCGGCGCTAAGGTGCTCGCCTTCCTGGCCACAGGCGTGCTATTCAGCCTGGGCTAAAGTTTTGACCTTGGGTTGAGGTGCCGGCGATCGGCTGCACCCGCCGGTAGGTTCCGCAGTAGGGGCAATGCGTCGGTCTTGGTGACCGTGGCGCTGGTGCTCGTATCGCTGAGTGGTGCCCCATCGGCGGTTCTCTCCGTGCGCCCGATGGGTGGAACCGGCCGGTCCGCCGGGAGCTGGTTGACGGGGGCAATTGCTCAACCAACGGACCGGCCGGGGATCAGGGTGGTGAGGTTGCGCCCACGATCGCTGCGCATTCCGCGCATTGCTTCCCGCACGACTTGTCCCGCAGCGGGGTGACTATCATCAGCCAGTGCCCGCACCGGGCCTGGAGTGCGCCACCGGGGTAGTTGTGGTGGTGGTCAACGGCGTGGTCATGCCAGTCCGCAACACTCAGTCCCCATTTGATGCTCACCCCAGCCACTCCCCGAACAAATCGTATAGTTCAGTGGCCGCGTGCTCGTCAAAGACGAGCACGCACAAGCCCATGGCGTGCGGGTCGAGCTGAATGAGACCATCAAGTTTGGTGACAACCAATGGCGTGAATCCGCGCGCGCCGCCGTGCACCGTGCAAGAGACGTCGATGACCCGGCGATTCGGGTCGCGCTTGCCACGGACCGGCTTGCCACCCTCACCGCCGGTGCTCACCGCCTCACGGACCGACCACCGTTTGACATATTCGCATAGCGGCGAGCCCATTGCAGCCATCCGGCCATGGCACGCCGCACCGTGTGTGGCCTTAGTCGCGCTTGTGCGTGGAAAACCACGATGCAACCCTCTCACGCTCTGTGGTGGTTTATCGGCTCATTGCTCCTTAGCGTTCCACGCCTCACATGCCGATGCAAGAGCGGATGCACGAGCATGCAATTTCGTTATGGACGTCGTGTACCGATGCATGCAATTATTGCCATATGCTAGATTGTTGCAGTTTGTCGTTTCGGGTGATTTTGCTCACTCTGGTGGGCGTGCTGGTTGGTTGTAAGGTCACTTGGCGAAGGAAGATGCACGACCCAACCATGTATGCCTGTGTGATCGCCACTGTGTCACGCCATCGTCCCTGCGCCTTCGCTATCAATGGATTTGGGACCGACCGGCCGCCGGGAGCATGACGGGGGCCTGGCTCAACCGGCGGCCGGTCGGAGTCTCTTTACGGTGGCGAAGCCTTCCCGGTGATTGCGGTCACGCACGCCTCGCATTGTTTTCCGCACGATGTGTCCCGCAGCGGGGTGACCATCATCAGCGAATGGCCGCACCGGGCTCTGTACACGCCGGTCGGGTGGTCGTGGTGGTCGTTAATGGCGTGGTCGCGCCAGTCCAGCACCGACAGGCCCCATTTAATGCTCATCCGAGCCACTCACCGAGGACATCGAACAGCGCATTAGCGGCCTTCTCGTCCAGCAAGATCACGCACTGATCGGTGGCGTGCGGATTCAACTCAATGTCACCGTCGCGTTTGGTGACCACCAAGGGGACGAAGCCCCGCGCACCGCCGTGCACCGTGCAAGAACAGTCGATTACCCGGCGGTTGGGGTCGCGGCGCGGCTTACCCGAACCGGCGTCACTGGTCATCGCGTTCTCTGCGTGGGGATCGGGACGCACAACCGGCAAAAGCGCGCCGCGCGAGCCACCAGCGCAGCGGGCAGCACGTCGCCACCGCAGACGGTCGCATACCGACCCCGCGGTAGCCCCTCAGCGGCAGCGTCGACCGTCACCCGGTGCGCGGTGCCGCTGACGTCGACCAGCTCCAGCGTCTCGATTGTGCGACATCGCGCCATACGGCGTCCCTGCTGCTTACTGTGCTTTCCCATCACAGCCCACCGTCAGGCAACGTCAAATCCGCTGGTGGATCACCGGGTCCGGCCCGGCGGCAGGTCGCACCGAACTGTGGTGCACCAGGCACTCGCCGATGCTGTTGTTCTGGCTCCCACTGACGCAGCCGGGTAAGCACCCGTGTCAGCAGAGCTAAGTCGGGCACGGCCCAGCCGCGGTTCGCGTCGATCACAGGGTGACCGTGGCTTAACGACTAGCGCGCGGTGTTGCACCGCTGAAACCGTCCCCCGGCTGGGCTACACCGGCAGACCAGCCCGGTACGCCATCGCTCGCAGTTCTCGCCCGACCGCGTCTCGGCGCGACCGTACGAGCATCTCGGCGAGCACATCACGAACGAAGGGGTGACGCTGGACTCGGGGTGGCGAGATGAGTTCTGCCTGTCGCAGTGCCCGCACGGCGTCGTCCTGTCGTCCCCGTATCCGGGCCAGTGCCCGGCCATAATTGGCCCAGTAGGTCGCTTGCCGAGTGGCGGTGGGCAACCGGTGGGGTTGCAGCCTTTCCGCGATGCTGGCGGCCTTGGCGAAGTCGCGGGCTTCCAGCGCCACCCCCATCCGCCATACCCCTATGTTGGTAGGCCCGAAGCCCAGCCAGTAAGCGTTGCCCTCCCCGGTGCGCGTAGCTAGTTGCCCGGCGTAGTCAAGTGGGGCATCCACATCCTCTGGGCGCCTGTCCGCAGCGGCCACCAACGATCGCGAGAGGGCAAGCATGCCGTCGAGCTGCTCGGCGGTCTCGGTGGTCGTTGGCACGGTCACCGAGTCCAATTCGGCTAGCGCCTCGCCCAACTCTCCAGCGGCCAGCAGGCCGTTAGCCTCGATCTTTCATCCCGATCGTATGGTGATCTTTGATTTCACTGGTTGATCTTGTGTGCGGTTTTTCGGATGGTGGGCAGGGGTGAGTCCCGGTCCTGCGGTGGTGGCCGGCGCTCCGGGTCCTGTCGGGGGTTAGGTGTTGCGGGTCAGGGCGTGAGGGCGGCCAGGCGGGCGTGGGCGGTGGTGATCTCGCGGGCCCAGGGCCAGGTGTCGGGAATCTTCAGGACAGTGCGTCGTGCGGTGCGGACCAGTCGGCCGGCGACGCTGAGGATGCGCAGCCGCAACCGTTTGGGTTCATAGCGGGCGGCCGCGCCGGTCAAAGCGAGGCGTTGGGCCCAGGCGAGCAAGTCGGCGGCCAGGGCGGTGATCGCCAGCCAGATCCGATTCTGATTCAGGTCATGGAAGGGCAGGTTGCGTAGTCCGGTGTCTTTGGCGTTGCGGATGCGGTCCTCGACGCGGGCGTGACGGCGGTGGCGCAGTTCCAGATCGGGCAGTTGCCCACCGGGGGTGTTGGTGAGCATGCCGACGATCCGGTGACCGTCGACGTCGGTGATCCGCAATTGCGCACCGGGGTGCGGGCGTTCCCGGCGCAGGATCAGCCGGGTACCCGCCGGCCAACTTGCGAGGTCGACCAGTCCGGTGGCCTCGGCGACCCACGCACCGTCGCGGGGTTCGATGATCGGACCCCACTGGCCGGCACGTGGCTTGGCTACCTGGTAGGCGGGTGTCCAGGCCTGCTCGGGGAGCTGGGCCAAGACCCAGTGGATGTCGAACTGGTGCAGGTAGGCGCCCACCGAGAACTCCACACCCATCGCCGCCAGGTGATGGGTGAACGTGTGCGTGGCACCGGCGGCGTCGGTGCGCACCAACACCGGGCGCCGACCCTGCTCATTCGGCGTGCACCACGGCGCCGGGAGCTGCGCCAGCGCGGCATCGAAGACCTCGATGTGATCGGCTGCGGTGTTGGAGCCTGCGTTGCCCGGACGCAGCAGCGCGGCCACCGGCTCCCCGGTGCCCCCATCACCGTGATCGGCATAAGCCAGCAAGGGATGGAACCCGAACCCGCGTTTATAGGTCGGCGCGGCGGCCTCCTTCTCCGAATGCGCGGTGACCAGGGTGGCATCCAAATCGATCACCACGCGCCCGTCGGCGATCGGTGCGCCCGCCCAGCCCCACACCCGCTCCCGGGCCGTGGCTCGGGCCCCAGCGATCGCGCCCAGCGCGGCATCGACATCCCCGGCCAGTGTGGCGACCAGGCGTGACACTGTCGGATCCGAGGCCACCAACCCGAACACCCCAGGCTGGGCCCGCAGCACCCCGATATCGGCGGCGCAGTCCCCGCCCAGCGCGACCGCAACGGCCAGATCCAGCACGATCTTCCCCGGATCGTGGATCGCCCACGGCCCCCGCCAGGGCCTCAGCCGAGTCGACAACTCCCCGCACAGCCCGGCGGCGCGAGCCGTCGCCACCAGCAGTGACCCACCTGCATGCGACACCAACGACTCACCGAAGGTGATCACTGACAACCACGGACGACGTTGTTTATCCTTCACCTGCGAAGTGCCTCTCTATCCGGCCGGACCGAGCCTTGAGAACTCCGATCCAACCGGGCTGAGCAGGCACTTTCGCGCATCTAGCCCCGGCGCGTCGCCCACATGATCATTTACCGTGAAAGCCCGAGGTTAGCGGCGCCGAAAGCGGCGAGCCCGATAATCTCAGTGCCGCCGTGCTCCTGGGCGAGCTGTCGGGCCAGTGTCGCAGTCTGCCAACGCAGATCATCGGACGCGCCCATGTCGCCTAGGAACGCGTGCGAGCCCTGGACGTGCAACAGGACCCCCAGCGCGAGCAGCTCGCGGACGTCGCGCCCTGCGTCCACGCTGGTATGCATGTCACGGATCAGCGCGGGCAGCTCGCGACCAACCGCCTCGTGATCGCACCGGCGCTGATCTATCACCAACGACTCGATCCGGGTGCGTAGCACGTCAACTGGCACAACCTGCCCGGCCGGGTTATCGCGGGTGACTGCGATCAGCGCCCGGCGTACGGCTTTGACCGCCGGTCCTTCCCCGTTGTCGATCGTTGGTTCCATCTGTCTAGTCAGCTCGCTCGGTGCAACTTGCAGCGCGTTGGCTAGCGCGATGATCTCTGAGCGGCTGTCGAGCGCGCGTTGACAGTCTCGATCCGGCTCAAGCTCGCCGCGCTGATCCCGGCCAGTTGCGCAACCACCCGCAGAGACTTACGTCGTGCGTTGCGTATCTGCCTGACCCGCCGGCCCATCGTGCCGGAGTCAGTCTCAGCGTCCACCACAGCCCTCTCTCCACAGACCTCCCACCGATGCCCCCGGGAGCTACCCGGGGGCGGAACCTCGGTGGAGGGTGACTCAAGGCTACGTGGCGCACCCCTTGCCGCGAGAGCCAGCGTTGTCGACCGATTCCCAGGTGACACTCGGGTGGCTGTGTAGAGGTCGCCGACCTGGCCATGGTGCGCAGGCCGTGCCGGACAGCAAGAACCCCACCGGCCCGGCCCTGACGTTCACCGCGACCGAGTGGGCCGCGTTCACCGCCGGGGTGAAGGCCGGCGAGTTCGAACTGACCGCACGGGAGGACCAGCGACACGGTCTAAGGAAGCCGAACACCCGGCCCGTGCCGCTGGCCACCCGACCGCTGACGCGCCAGCCGAGCGTGCGGTATATCGAATGTTGGTGACCTATCGTTACAAACTGGTTGCCGTGTGTAACGACGACTTAGTATCTCCAGCGCTCAGGCCCCGGTCGCCCGTCGCAGCAGCGCCGCCACGTTGGCCACGGAGGCATCCTCGAACCCCGCCAGCCATTCGCGTGTCCGGTACTCCCTCTGGGCTGGGTTCCACGGTGCCTAGCGCGGATAGCAGCAGCTCTAGGTCGCGGCGCTGGACACCGACGGCAACGCGGCGGGGTCGAATGGCATCGGGTCTCCTGGCGCGACAGTGCTAACCGTCATCTCTACGTCGATCGTTTCGACAGCTAGAGACTTGACCGGCTGCCGCAGTCCGCCCATCAACCCCGCCCCGCGTACTCACCTTAACGAGATGAAGTCCACAGCGGCGGGCACCGCCGTCCGCTAGTGATGCCCCGCCGTGTGCGCAGTTTGCTCCAGCATAATTGGGCGAATGGCGTTATCCACCATCTTGGTCCCGCTGTTCGCCGCCGTCTTCGGACTTGGCGGCGCACTCGGCGGCGCCATGGTTACACAGCGCAGTGCCGACCGTCGGGCAAGGCTGGAACATGAGCGTGAGGACGTCCGGTGGAGTCAGGAACGTGACCGTGAGAAGGCCGCATGGGCGCGCGAGGACGCCGCTCGGTCCTACGAGCGCACGCAGCAGCGTCTCGCCGACTCGTACCTCGAAGTACTGCGCCTCGTCGAGCGCGAAGCACAGTGGTTCGAGGCCAGCACCAAGAATTGGAAGGTCGGCGCGATAAACTATGACCACCACGATCTCCAGTTGCCGCACGTGGAGTTGCCCGAACGTAAGACCTCTGACCGGGCGACAATCGCGGCACACCTAGCGGCCTACGGCTCAAAGAACGTGCGCAAGCTCCACCAAACCTGGCGAGCCACCATCACGTCGATCGAGAACGTCCACGAATCGTGGGATCAGAATTGGGCGCTGAACGGTGAACCGCCCAGCGTCGAGCAGGTGGACAATGTGTGGACCTCGCTATACCCCGACGAACGCGTTGCGCGCGAAGCGCTCGGGGACGCCATCGCCGATGAGCTAGGACACCGATCAGACCAACACTGCGACTGACTAGCGTATACCGCCGCTGGGCTATCTGGGTGGACGTACTACATAGCGGTACGTTGAGGGTTTTGTTGGACCACTTCCGGGAGACGAGGACGCGACGCCCGGCGATGCCCAGGTGTTCGGGTTTGTGTGCTTTGCTTTTGCACCGCCCAGGAGTGATCGAGTGGCGGGCGCCGTGGGGTTGGATTCCGTAGAGCAGCCACACCGCGCACCGTGGAGAGCAGGGGGTGATGCTGAGTTCGGCGTGTAGCCGGTGGGCGTGGTCGCGGTGGGCGTCGGTGGCGTGTTCGTCGAGGCCGGCGGCTTGTCCTACCGATTTGGTCAGATACTTGGTGAGGTAGCCGACGTGGCGGCCGGCTTCTTCGGTTCCGCCGAGGATGCCTTTGACATGGACTTGTTGCCCGAACCGGACGACGTGGGCGGGTTCTGTGAGGTCCTCGCAAGCCTGCTCGAAGGTGGACAGTGGTCTACCGGTGTCGGGGTCGGTGAAGATCTTGGCGCGGGTGTCCCAGACCGGCAGACGCTTACCCTGATAGATGAGTTGGTCGTGCGCGGGCCACCAGACTTGGTGGTAGGTCGCGGCGGTGATGGCGCGGAGTTCGGCGCGGGGGATGGCGCCGCGGATTGCGGCGTGGAAGTGCGGGGCGCCGCGTTTTTGGGGTTCGACGGTGCCGAAGTACTGCACGTCCCACCCGACACAGCGCCGAGCGTTCTGCCAGAACCGATCTACCAACGCCGGGAAGTGGATCGCATCGCGGGCGGCCCGCCGGTAGTCGTAGTGGTCTGGGCAGACCGCAGCGCCGTGGGCGTCGACCCGGCCGTAGCTGTCGAGGGTGAGGGTCAGGAAGGTCGACGGCCGGTAGCGACCGGCGAACACCTGGCCCACCGTGCGCCGCTCGACGGGTCGGCGAGGCAGGCCTGGGGCGTCTTGACGGCGCCGGGTTGAGCGTTTCACCGTTTTGGGCGGAGCGTCCAGCGGGGTGAGCCTTCCGCGTACTCCCAGTGCGCGGAGTTCGGTGTCGAGTTCGGCGACGGATTCGGTGATCTGTTCGCACACCAGTGCATCGCCGTTGGCTTTGCTTTGCGCGTGCGCCGAGATCAGATCGGCCCGGATGCCCATGAGTGCCTTGTGTTCCTCGCTCGGAGCAGTCCGGTCGGTGACGGGTTCGGCGTCGAGGTGCCAGCCCTGGCGGCATTGCACCATCCGTAGCCGGCGGGCTTTTTCCGCGCAGGGGTGGCATTTGTCGTCACGAGTGGATCCGCAGGGCACGGGCACGACTTCGACGCGGCCGGTGGTGGTGTCAATCCGGCGCATGGCCAGTGGCCGGACGCAGACGCCGTGTTGTTCGGCCAGGGCCTGGATGACATCGGTGCTCAGCGGTAGCGCGGCCCGCTGGGCCTGGGTCATCCGTGCCGCATCGAGGCGGCTGGGTTCGGGGGTGCTCATCAGAGGGTGACCTCTTCCCATGCCTGGCCGGGGTTGGCGAGGTGGCGCAGGGTTGTCAACCGCAGGGTTGTGGTGGTGTCCGAGTCGAGATCGGCGCCCAGACCGCGGTCGGTGACTCGCACCCCGCCGTACACGCGGACGGCGGCACCGCTGGACAGCAATCCGGTCACGGACAGATGCACGGAGTCACCCTGAGGAACCCGCCACATCTCGGCGGTGACCTCGGTGAGGGTGTCGACCCAGGCCAGCAAGCCCTGGGTGAGCGTGGCGGGGTCGAGATGGGGCAGTTGCACGGTTACCTGGGGTTCCGGTATTGCAGCGGTCACATGCACCGAGGCAATGGCGGGTAGCTCGAAGGCGGCGAGGTGAGTGCTAAGCGTCGTGAGCAAGCCGATGGGCGTGGTCATGCCGCACCTCCGTGAGTCGAACCGGTGGGGCCGGTGGGAGTGGGGAAGGGCAGTACCGCTGTGTCGTGGGTGATGGGGCCGGTGATGAACGTCTCGAGTTGCTTGATCGTCTCGTCGGGGACCCAGCCGGCGCGGATGCGGAGGGGTTCGCGGATGCCGTCGCCGACCACATAGCCGGTGCCGGCTTCCGACTCACCGATCCGGTTAGCCCACGCGCCGCGCTCGTAGGCGCCTTCGCCGAGCACCATCGCCACATGGGATTTCGCCGACACGCGCAGGCAGATTCGACGCGGGAATAGCTCCCGAACCGGAACGGTGTCCTTGGTGGGTTCTTGAACGTAGCCGCGCACGGTGAACCCCAGCGCCCGGCCCTGGGTGGTGAGCAACGCCACCCGTTCGGTGATCGCGTCGCGGGTCTTGCGGTCGGTGTATTTGGTTAATGCGCCGATTTCGTCGAATTCCAGCAACTCCAAGGGGTGCTCGGGACTGATCGGCACCGAACGCACCCGTCCGGCGAACTCGGCTTTGCGGGCGTCCATCGCACCGACCAGGTCGTCGAGCACCGTCAGGGCGTCGGTGCCGGTGACGGCGTACCGGTGGAAGATGTCTCGCCCATAGGCCAGCTCCATGCCCTTGGGGTCGATCCCCGACACCCGCACTAATCCATCGCGGATGGCGAGGGCGATGGAGACCAGCGGGCACCACATCACCGAGTTCTTGCCCGCGCCGGTGGCGCCGGCGGTCAGGGTGTGACCCCCGGCCAGCGGGATGTGCCAGTCCTGGCCGTACTCGGTGCGCCCAGCCCACACCCGCCGCAGATCGATAGCCCTACCGTCGAGACCGCCCAGCGTGGCGAGGTCCGGGCAGCTCACCGGGTCGGTGAGCAGGTTGCGGCGTTGGAAATCGATCGACACCACGTTGGGGGTGAGTTCCCGGACCTGGCATCGGGCCACTCCCCGGGCTGAGGCCAGTGCCCGCGCGGCGTCGTCGAAATCTTCTGGTTTTTGGCCGGGCACCAGCCGCACCCGCACAAGGTCCCAGGACGCGCCGGAGCGCACTCCGAGAACCTTGGGTAGCAGCGCAGGTACCGGGCGTTGCTTGCGGCCCAGGACCCGGGCAAGCGGCGTGAGCGCCAGCACGACCGGCGCCGCGTCCGACTTGATGCCCAGCCCGCAGGCATGCAACCAGTCGGGCAGCTTGGATGCGTAGATGGTCCACCGCAGCCACCAGGCCCGCAGGTGCCGACCCGCCCAGGCGTCAAATGACGTCACATCGAGCAGCCGCCACCCGGTGAGTGCCCCCATCACCACGCACACGGTGGTGGCCAGCGATGGCCAACCCCACCAGTGCCACCACGCCAGCAGCGCGACCACGGTCAGGCTGGTCCGCCAGTGCGTGACCGTCTGACGCAGTGCCCAGAGCATGGCCTTGATTCCCAACCACATGGCGAGGAACACCACCGCCGCAGCGGCGAGCGCTTCCGCGATCGTGATCAGGGCCTTACCGAGTTTGGCCAGCAGCCACACGACGACGCCCAGCGCGCCGCCACCCGCCATCACCACCGCAACCGTGTAGGCGTCCATCACCGGCCACCCCCGTCCGAGGTGACGGTGAGCGCGTAGCCAGGCTCACGCCATTGGGACTGGTAAGGGACCGCGGAACTCTTTCGGGTATTCGGGGATAGCGCCATGAGGGCGCCGTGTTCTATCCTTCTCACTGTTCACTCCGGGATCTGGTGTGGACAGCGCAGAAGCGGACGAGGTTGGTAGCCGAGAATCCGCTTCTGCGCGTAGGTCGTTGTTCCTTTACATACGGCCGTGCGGTATTGCCGCACCACCCGTGGTGCGTTGAGATTTCTTCAGTGATGTTGTGTTACTGCAGGCTGCGACAGCTCCCGCATATCGGCTCAGGGTCGACTGGCAGGAACGCATAGCTTCCGCATCTGCGACAGTCTTGCCAGCTCCGGTGCACCCGCCATCGGCGCGCCCGCCGCCGCTCTCGCAGCGCGACCCGCCACCTGCCCCAGCTCGTCATCCTCACCTCACGGTTCTCACGTCGTTCTTTTCCTGTTACGCGTCCCATGTGGTCGTCTATTCCTCCGTCCCTAGAAGCCTGATACGTGCCTCGATTCCTCTCGCGTGGACGCGTTCCCGTTGCGCCCAATACAGCGCCTCGCCGTCGTGTCCGGGATCGCTCTTGGCGATCCGCTCGTATACCTCCACCGAACGCTGGTAGTACGCAAGCCACACAGGCAATGACGCCTTGCGGCATGGCCGAGTACGCACTAATTCCTCATGTGCTTGCATCAACGTCTGCGGTGGAACAGTTTTCATGATGTTTCTCGTGGTCACCGTGGTCCCTCTCACTTACCACTGGCCGGCGGTTGCAAGGAAATCTGGTTCTTGATCTCCTTCGCGAGCTGGCGTTCCCGCTCAGCCATGAACAGCGCCTCGTGATGGTGACCTCGATCAATTTCGGCGACCTCGGCGTAGCACGCCGATGAGCGCTGGTAATACGTAGGCCAGTCCGAAGGCGGCGCCTTTCGGCTCGGCCGAATACCGGCCAACACCTCATGAGCTTCTGCCAGCGTGCGCGGGCCGTGTGGCTCAGCGGGTTGTTTCTCGTTCATGGCTCCTGCTCATTCCGTTGCTCGGCTGCCGTGACCTCGGCGCGGTAGTCCTCCATCCGTGCCCGGCGCTGGAATTCCTCGGCCGCGATCGACGCGGCATGTCGTGCCCACAAAGGCGCGGCGAGGTCGGCGGCCAACACCCGCCACGCCTGGGCTAGGCCCTGGTATGACCGAGCCAGACGGCGGACCGCCGCCCCGTCACCGGCCACCGCTCGCATCGCCGCGAACATGGCCGCCGCCTGCTCGGCATACGCGGTGTTCCACCGGGCGACCGCCTCCCGTGACGGCCGCACAATGATCACGCTGCCTTCTGCTCGCCCTGGGTCGAGGCGTTGCCCGACCTACCAACACCCGCTGGGGCACTCGCGGCAGCAGTGCCGACCGGCTGCATCCCGGTGGCCCGCACCACCCATGTGATCCACTTAGCCTGACCGGACGCTTCCGCTCGTGGCTGAACAGTCAGCCCTTCCAGCACGACCGGCCGGAACGGCACACCCGATATTGCCGCCGGAGGCACCGGCTGCACCCGGGATACGAACTCCACCGTGACGGACTTGTCCCGGTCCTTTTCCGCCGACGGGTCCGCGAACGTCCCCCGGAACAGCGGCAGACCGGTCACCTCGTCGGTTCGTGGCCGCACCGGGCGGTTGCGTGCCTTATCTTCCTGCGACAGGTACTCCGTGACCGGTGCGATCTCACCGACCAAGTACAGGCCCTGCGGGAACACCTCATCGAAGGGAACCTCGAACCGTTGTCCTCGTGGCACTGCCATAGTTGCTGGTCTCCTGGTCTGCGGCGCCTGGGAGGCGCTACTCAATGTGGCTGGCATAGCCAGGTTAGCCATGCTGGCTAGTCAAGTCAAGGGATTAGCTTAGGTGAGCTGTCTATCTAGCCGGCCTAGGCAGCACGTGTAGTCTGGGACGCACCAGCGACGACGGAGACGGAGCCGCCGCCACGAGACAAGGGGAAGCCCATGGCTCTCGACCCTGACGACCCACGCCCGCCCTATATCCAGGTCGCGAACGCGGTACGCGCTGCCATCCTGACCAGGAAGTTCCACCCGGGCGACAAGCTGCCCTCACGCAATGCGCTGGCCAAGACCTACGACGTCGCGCCGATGACCGTGCAAAACGCTCTCCGCGAGCTGCGGGAAGAAGGACTCATCGTGTCCCGCCAGGGCAGCGGCGTCTTCGTCCGCGAGCGCACCGAGCGCCCCGTGGGCTTACGGCCTCACATCGAACGCGCCTTCAACGCCCAACACGTCACGATCGACTTCGCTGGCTTCTCCGGCGAGACCCTGCACGGCGTCATGCAAGAGCCCTTGGACAAGATCCGAATCGGACGGCTGACCCCCGAATCCATCCACGTGCGCATCCTGGTCCCGGACACCACCGCAGCCATGACATTCCCCTGCCAGGCCGACGATCTCACCGACAGCCCCGAATTCCGCGCCCGCGCCACCGAGATCATGCGCCGCAACACACTCGCCATCGTGGACAACGTCACCGAACTCGGTGACATGGGCCTCGTCAAAGAGGTCTCCGCCGAGGTCCGAGTGCACCGCGCAGCACCCCTGTTCAAGCTCTACCTGATCAACAACGAAGAAGCCTTCTTCGGCTTCTACCCCGTCCGCGAGCACATCATCACTCTCGGCGGCACACCCCGCGCGATCTACGACATCATGGGCAAAGACGCCATCCTCTTCCACCACTCCATCAACGACGACGACACCTCCACCGGCTCCCAATACGTCGACCAAGCCCGTACCTGGTACGACAGCGTCTGGAACACCATCGCCACGGAGTTCACCCGGTGACCACGGGCAGCACCGACCCACCCACGCTGCGGCACATCCTGACCCGCATCGCGGCCCTGCTGCTCGACTTCGATGGTCCCGTGTGCTGCGTCTTCGCCGGCCGCCCCGCCGCGACCGTGGTCAATCAGCTCTGCGTAGTCCTCGCCGACGGCGGCCACACTGACCTACCGGATCAACTCACGAAAAGCGATGACCCGTTCGAGGTGCTGGCCTACGCCGCCAGCCTCGGCCAGACCGAAGCCCGCTACGTCAACGCCGCGTTCACCGCGCACGAACTCGAAGCCATCGCCACCGCCGAACCCACCCCCGGAGCCCACGATCTCATCCGAGCCTGGACAGCAACCGGCCGCCCACTGGCCATCGTCAGCAACAACAGCGCCATCGCCATCCGGGCCTACCTCGACCTGCATGGCCTTTCGTCCCACGTTGCTCACGTTTCCGCACGCACCAGCCCCGACCCAGCTCTGCTCAAGCCTCATCCACATCTGCTGACCGCCGCGCTTACCGCGCTCGGCGTTCCCGCCGCAGCGGCAGCCTTCATCGGCGACTCGACCACGGACATCACAGCTGCCCACTCCGCTGGCACGATGTCCATCGGCTACACCAACAAACCCGGCAAAACCAGCCAACTCATCACCGCCGGGGCCGACGCAATGATCCACACCCCAGCCACCATCACCGAGCAAATCGCCACCGCCCGCCGCTAGCTCACTCTGCGTCGCAACGCCGTCACAGTGCGTCGCATTGCCGAATTACCCTCTATCGGATCAAGGCGCCGCCTTCGGCGGGCGCACTCTTTGGCATAGGTCACGCGGTCGTCGGGCCGGAACCGCGACACTGCGCGCGGCCTTCGGCCGTGCTCGGTCGCGCCCGGCCCGTCGGCCGCACCGCAAGCCAGTGGGCAGCGCCGCCGACGAACGTCGCCGTGTCGGCCGTTATAGTGACGCCTCGCTATGTCGTGGTTGGAATTCATCGCGCGCATGACCGGCTCGCTGGCGTGGCCGGTCGCCACTGCGATCGTCGTCCTCGTCCTACGCCAGCCACTCGGCCTCTTGTTGACCTCGTTGCCTCTCAGACGCCTCAAGGCAGGGCCTTTCGAGGTCGAGTTTGACCGCGGTCTCGCCGAAGCAGAGACCGCCCTCCAGGCGGGTGGTGTGACCACTCCGCTTCCACCATCGGAAGACTCGGTCCGAACCGAGCTTGCGACAGAGGCTTCACGTGCTCCCGCTGTCGCTGTGCTGGAAGCGCACAGTGCGATCGAACGCGAACTCCAAGACTTGGTTGGGAGCCAGAACCTGGCGGCCACGGCGCGAGGTGGCGCCGTGCAGCTCGCGCGGTTGGCGACACAACATGGCGTGCTCTCGGAGGAGTCCCTACGGGCCGTCGAAGCAATCACTGTGCTCAAAAACCTTGTTGCCCATGACACAGGCAGAGAGATCACGAACGAACAAGCTGAGGACTATCTATCCCTCGCCGATGCCGTACTCCTCGCGATTAGACACGATCGTCGGAAGGCCACAACCGGATAGCCTCACCGCGATTCCCAAGTCCACGCGCATGTTGTGGCCAGCCATTGACGTGGCACTCACGTTCGCGCGGACTTTCCTCGCCGTGCTCGCCCACGATCTTCGACTATTGCCGAGCAGTGTAGGCATCCTCCGAGCCGGGTGCAACCGTCCGCACAATTGGTAGGCGGACGAGCTTGAGAGAATCCAATGCTTGCGCTGCCTGGAGAACTTCCAACTGCTTCTGCTGTGCTCGACCCTCGATCAACTTCAGGAGCGCAAATGCCAAGCGGCCTGTCTGCATCACAGCCACCTCGTCCCCCGCGATGTGGCGCATCCACAGGCAACCGACCGCTTCAACGTCTCCAGACGATCCCACGACGGCGCCAACAGAGACAGCTTCGAAGGGATTGACACTGTGAGCGATGTGCTTGTTCCGCATGTCGATCAAGTACTTGTGCCACTCAACGACTTGGCCTTCTAAGGGTACCAACGCTATGTCGTCGGATGTCAGGCCGACCTTGCGCTTGCCAGTTGCGAAACATCGCGCATAGGTAACCAGCGCTGCCGTCCATAATGCCTGAGTAATAACTGGATCACTATCGATCTCAGGCTTGGCTATCTCGGTGCATAGTCGCTCACAGGCGTTGGCCACGAATGCCAAATCGTGAGTTATCGAGACGAGGTCGGCGTACTCAGCCGCAACCGGAACGTCCAGGCTTCGAATGTCAAGTAACTGGCCATCAGCAGCGGCCGCAGCTTCGTCGAGGCTCATAACCCCATAGTTTGCCGCATCACTCCGACCGCCGCGCATGACATGCCCGACAGCACACCTACGTGCACTACCGACCACAGCCCACGGCCGTCGGGGCTCACGGCCTGGACACACCTGCCTCCGGCGGGCCTCGCTCCGGGATGGTGCCACCGACAGGCCCGAAAGTGGTGGGGTCATCAAACGCGCGTATCCCGTCCCGCCAGCGCCGAAGGCGTAACAGATCAGTGGGCGGCGGTCGAGGTCGTTCAGCCGTCGGGTGCTCCACCTCGACCGCCGCCCCCTGATCCGCTCCGAGGCAAGCTCGCCGACGCGACGGGATACCCGCTCACTGCCCGTCTGTCCTGCGGCAGGCCAACACCCCCGTATGCCATTACCCTGCCATTAACACCGGTCAAGCACGGGTCGACAGCGGTGCTCCCCGACCCAGCCCGACCACAGATCGCGCCGGCTGACAGCGCAGTGGACACAGCCTTCCAAGCTGGCCATGCGGGTTCGATTCCGGTTGCCCGATCCACTTAGTTAGGCGCAAATTAGAGACATGATCGCCCTGACGGTTAACTTGTGGATCTCTGATGCGTTCGTGCCAGTCAGGGGGCCGGTTGTGGGTTACGACACTGGGTTCAAAAATGATCTCAAGTGCTTTGCGCGTGCAAGAAGCTCGTCGAACGTAATCACGGTTACATCGCGCAGACTATTGCGGAACAGTTCAAATGACTTCGTCTTGTCTGAATCCTCGGGCGTTACGCCAACAATCAGGCATGCATGCACGGAAAACGACTCGATATCGTGCAGGCGAGACGTATGTTTAATGTTCGTGAATTGCGTCGTTAACTGGTACCGCTGATCCAGGACCTGAGCGATCGACCCTGTCAGCTCTTTGGAAGGTGCATAGACGCCACGCCTATACTCGGTCGCGCGCAAGAGATCCGTGTTCGGCTTCTTGATTTCGAAGACGGCGACGTTGTTGCTGGCAGAATTCTTCATCAGGAAGTCTGTGACTTTCCCGCCGCCTCCCGAGAGCTTATGTCCGCCAACTGATGCCTGATCTTGAACAAGTATGAATGGGTATCCAGATGCGAAACTCAATATGAATGGGTTCTCAACAAAGAAATTCTGCCACGTTTCCTCCCTGTGTCCAGCCTCCAACATCTGACCGAAACGAGAAATCAGTGCATCAAGTTCAACTAACTCAATGTCACCTCTAAGTTTAGCTAAGGAACCAGGCCGAGTCACCGTTATTGACTTCGACTGCGATGCGAGCACATTGATTAGATTATCGATCTCATCCTCGTCAAGTGGTTCGTTGTTCGCCGCAGCATCAGAAAAACTCTGAATCATTGAATGTCGGCCTCGTTTGTATGCGACAGGCTCATGTCCGGTTCGTTCGGCCAGCCAGTTATGTGCATAAGCCTGCTTGACCCTGTTCTCCGCCGTCTGCGCGCGTTCGGTGATGCGGTCTAGCTCAGAGCGAGCAACCTCAAAATCGTTGAGTGGAACAAAGAGGACGTCGTCAACGATGGTCGTATCTTCTGCGTTCGTGAAACGGATTTCCTTACAACTCGTTAGCGACTCCACCGCTTCCACAAGGACCTTGTACTCACGTGGAAAACCGAGGCCGTACTGATAGCTTTTAGTAAATCCACGTGGTAACCCTTCGAGGAAAAACTCAACTTGCTCGGTCGAGACAGGAGACTCAATACTGTCTAGCGGAAGACTGATCACCCGAACCTGATCATACTTTGGTAGGGCGAACTTTGATTCGGCCAGGTGCGTGTTAATAGGATAGATACTGGCGCGGCTTTCTCTTGAATCGAATTCAAGGAGCTTGACCGGCTCTATCGTCCTCCTCTGAAAACGGCGTAAATATCGAAGAGTTTCAGCGGTCGGCTCAAAAAAGACCGTTGTCAACCCTGGGTGCGCCGGTCTAAGTGTAATAGAACCGCGATTGATTTCTTCCCTGCCGAAATTCGCCATCAGTCACTCCCTCCCATCTTGACGGCCAACCGCCAGGAGACATGATCAGCCTCATGTCACTGGAGTCGGGCGCTTGGGCGGCGGAGAGGCATCCGTCACCACCGGCGATACGAGCTTATGATCAAGAAGAAGTCAGGCCGCAACCCTCGGCGAGACCGTCGTAGGCGGTCTCGGCTCGCTCGTGGCTGTAGGGATTGTCCTAGCCGCCAGACTCTTTCCGGAACCAACTCCTTGAACTCCTCCCGCCCTACCCGAACTGATGGAGCCGTAGCACCTCCGCGCGATACGCACTGCAGGTCTGCGCACCCAAAGGTAGTCCCAGGCCTGTGCCTGGCTCACCCCGCTCCGCCCTGTACTCGGCCCGCAGCGAGGCCACAGCTACGACGAGCGCCGCCACTGCCCGAACGGCACTGCCCGACCTTCACCCACGCCTTAGCTCGGTCAGACTCATAGATCTCCTCCTGCTCCAGCGTCCCGTACCGCCGGGAGTCTGCAACGACAACAGACCACGGCTCCCGCAGGTCAAGGCCCGGACCGGGCAGCACTCGAAGGCTTCCCAAGCTCCCGATCAATATTGTCGGCTCATCGCTGCTCGGCCGGCGTCAACGACAAGATGTCCCACCGCCGGACGTGTTAGGCGGGTGTGCCAAGGTCACGTGATGGGTAAGAACGTCTCTGCGCAGGCAGGTGTAGCTTCACTGGGCGCTCTCGTGGCACACGCAACGGGGTCCATCCGTTCCTACTACTCGTCGCAGCACCTATGGGCGGCTGAGCACTTCGTTCGCCTCGCAGCGAGCTACGAGTGTGAGCATGCGGACGCGGAACGCATCTCGATTCAGCACCGTGCGTACGTCATGACGGCGGTGTCTGAGGCCGTCGCTTTTCTGGAGGCGTTCATCAACGAGCTGTACCAGGACGCGGCCGACGGCAGTGGCGCAGCCGATGGGCTGCCTCCCGAGATGGTGCGGCTGATGACGGAGTATTGGCGCAGTACCGACCGGGGCCACTCGGTCGAAATCACCAAAAAGTATGACATGGTCCGCGTGTTTGCGGCTCAGCCTCGCGCGGACGCTGGCCGCCGCCCCAACGACGACGTGAAGTACCTGATCAAGCTGCGGAACTGGCTGCTCCATTACCGCCCGAAGACAATTGGAGAGAAAACCCCAGAGAACGTCATCGATCACGTTCGAGGCCGGTTCTCGGACAACCCGTTTCTCGCGGGCAGCGGGAACTTGTGGTTTCCCGATCATGCGCTCGGCGCAGGGTGCGCCGACTGGGCGGTCCGCTCTGTACGCACGTTCGTCGACGAGTTCGTCGCGGCAGTTGACTGTGTTGCGAACTACCAGGTGGTGGAGTGGCAGGAGCAACCGTAAGCCAGGCGCAAGCCCAGCGGTCCAGCGACTTGCTCATTGCGAGCGTCTCGGTTAGGTGCTGGCGGGTGTGATCCTCTGGCCACTGCTGACTGGGAGCTCAAGTTATCAATTGATGGGCTCATCTTGGGTCTCATCCCGTCGACGTTCATCGGCATTGCATCGATGCGGCGATGCAGGTCACGAAGGTAAGCGTTATTCGGCGAACTATTATCCCGAGTCCTGAAAATCGGAAGTAGGCGCTTCCATCAAAGGCTGCACCGCACACCGGACTCTGGCGGACAGACCTCAGGGGTGCGACGCACTGACGAGCAGGGCGCGAAGCATGATAGGAGAGTCACATGTCAGAAGCCCGATACACAACACGGCTCGACGAGACCGTGTCATTCGAGGTGCCGACCAACTCGGACGCGTGGCATGCGTACTTCGCAAATCCCGGTCAGGACTCAGGTGACGCCATGGTCGATTCAGACCTGCTGAGTGGAATCCGAGAGGTGGTCAGCGACATCGAGGTGCGAGGCAGGCCGGCCGATGTGGGACGGGGAGCCAGTGGCTACGGCGCGGCCTTGGATGTCCTACTGACCATCGGAGGGGTCGGCGGAGGGCTGACGACGCTGTGGCGAGCAGGCGCAATCACGCGTGCGGCCTACCGCGCGGTCCGCCGCCGACTCGGGCACCGACCGAATGTGAGTCTCGGCGCGGCCACTTTCCTCGCAGCGGCAGACTTGACGGACCGGCTTGGGCACTGCAACTTCCAGCTCCTGGGCTCCGGCGACACCAACAGCACCCCGCCGGACAGCTCATTTACCGGCGACGATACATTCTGGGCAATATTCTCTCAATTGCCAGACCTGTATATCTACATCATCGCTGCCAACGGCAGGGTGCACTACCTGGGCTCTCACGAGATTCGAGCCGGTTGGGGGAGTCGCCTTGGATATTTCCCTGGGTCAGACGGAAGGCTTGCCCAACCAGAAATCGAAGACGATGACGGCGACTCCTATGATAGCTATACTGAAGGGGACGAAAATATTGGTCGTCAGCAATGAGCAGCGGAAGCGGCACGACGAGTCCGCTCGGTCGATCCTCAGCATCCTCCGCCCGGCAAGTTCTCGTATTTCGTCCAGAAGTTTTCTGACAAGGACCAGGACTAGGAACTCCGATCAGGGGGTGGTGTGCGCGCTGAGCGAGCTGCGTTAGTGTCAGCTGCACTTTGACGGCGGATGAGGCACGGTGCGTCGTGCCACACGCGTGCCACAACAGGGGGTCAGTAACGGTCAACCGAGGTCACCTGTGACCACGGCCGGCCGCAGGTCAAGGCCTGGACCAGGGCATCATTAGAGGGTTCCCAAGCTCTAGACCAAACACACGTGCCTCCGGCGGGCCTCGCTCCGGGATGGCTCCAGAACCGGGCCCGGATAGTGGTGGGTCACCGGGGGAGCGGGCATCCCATCACGCCAGCGCCGGAGGCGTAGCGGATCGGGGGGCAGGGGTCCAGATCGTTCAGCCGTTGGGTGCTCCATCTGGACCCCTGCCCCCCGATCCGCTTCGAGACAAGCTCGCCGACGCGACGGGATGCCCGCTCCCCGCCCCTCCCGTCCTGCGGCAGGTCAACGCCCCGTGTGCCATTAGCGTGCCATTAACACCGGTCAACCACGGTCAATAGGGGCACCCTGTGACCGGGTCTGACGACGGATTCATGCCCTTGACTGTGCAGTGGGGCGCAGCATTCCAAGCTGGGGGTCCAGCTTGAATCCATGACCAAGGTCATGCCGTCTGCATGCCGTGAGACGTCGGCGAGATGTGACGAACGACGACAAGTAACGAGCAGCATCTGGGCAGGTGAGCAGCGGTGCGCGCGGGCCATGCCGAGATCGGACGCGACTATCTGTCAGAAGCGGTAGTAGAGGAAGGGGCTGAACGTTCCGGTGGCGACCAGGAGCGTGGCGTAGAGCACGCCGACGGTCATCACACCGATTCGTAGGGCCGCGGCGGGCCGCGACCGCACTGATTCAACGTAGCGGCCGGTGACCGGCTGGGCTGGCAGCAGGAACACCAGGCCGGCCAGCAGCAGGATCGCCAGCCGCTGATGGGTCAGCGAGGCGCCCACCACGTCGGTGAGCCCGCCGAAATCGGGGATCATCATGTGCTGCAAGAACCTTAGAGCGGTGCCCAGATCCGGTGATCGGAACAGCACCCAGCCGACCATGACGATCAGCAGCGTCAGTGCCCGGCGCGCCAACCGGCGCTCCGGCTTCGCTGCCGCCACCGCCCACCCGCGACGGCGCTCGATCACCAGCACCGTGCCGTGGTAGAGGCCCCACAGCAGGAAGGTCCAGTTCGCCCCATGCCACAGCCCCACCAGCGCGAACACGATCCACAAGTTCCGGTACGTGGTCCCCACACCGTGCCGGTTGCCTCCCAACGGGATATACACATAATCGCGGAACCATCGGGACAGCGACATGTGCCAGCGCCGCCAGAACTCCGTGATGCTGGCTGATGAGTACGGGCGTGCGAAGTTCTCGGGCAACGTGAACCCGAGCATGCGCCCCAGCCCGATGGCCATGTCTGAATATCCAGAGAAGTCGAAGTACAGCTGCAACGTGTAAGCGACCACTCCCAGCCAGGCGGTCGCGGTGGTCAGCTGCTGCGTCGGGGTGGCGAAGCAGGCATCCACCAGCGGCGCGAGCGAATCCGCGACGACCACTTTCTTCATCAAGCCGAGGGCGAAACGCGGGAACCCTGCGGCGATATCGTCCAACCGATGGCTGCGTGGCTGCGTGAGCTGATCCGCAATCTCGCGGTAGCGCACGATTGGTCCGGCCATCAGTTGGGGGAACAGCGCGATATAGGCGACGAAGGAGGCCTTGTTGCGCAGCGCCGGGCGTTCACCCCGGTAGACGTCGACCACATAGGAGATGTGGTGAAACGTGTAAAACGAGATACCGATCGGCAAGGTGAGTGACACCGTCGGCAAGTCCAGCCCAGTGAGCGAGGCGAGCGCCGCGGCCTGCACGCTGGCGAAACCGGCGTACTTCCAGACGAGGAGTCCCGCGACGTCGAAGGCGACCACGCCGACCAGCAGCCGGCGTCGCCGCGTGGGGTCGAGCCCCCAGTCGTCGGGTTCCAGCGCCGGGCCCACCAGGTAGTTCACGACCATGCACGCCAGCAGCAACAGGATCGTCGGACCCGCGCCCACCGCGTAGAAGACCAGGCTGGCGGTCGCCACGATGCCGTTGCGCCAGCTTCGGGGCGCGATCACCACGGCTGCGAGGACGACTGGCAGGAAGTACCACAGGAACAATGGGCTGGCGAAGGACATGGCGGCGGCGAAACTTACCCCATCAACCTCCAGCCGAGCAGTCACCCCACCACCCCGCGTGGTGTGAACTCGACGTCACCGACGTTTCCAGCGATGACGATGTCGGCCGGTCGAGTTCACGACACGCGCGCACGGCAAGGTCGCAAACAGCGCAACGGTGTCCGAGGCTCTACCATCGAGAGCCATGCTGCTCTTTGCGACCCACGCCGGCCTCATGGCCGCCGAGCTCGAGGCCCGAGGTTTCCTCCGGGGTATCGGGAGGACCATCCTCTTCATCATCATCATCTTGGTCGTCATCGGCGGCCTGATCGGATTCTCGGTGGCCCGCAGGTTCGGCGGGCGCCGGTAGCCCCAAACGTGGAAACCCGGTGAGCACGGAGAGGTCAGATCCTCAACCGCGCCCACCGGGCTACTCGCGAGTCGCCGAACGAGCATGTGACAGTTCGTGGGCCATGGCCGATCGGTTCGGCTAGAGGACGAACTGCTTCAGATCGATGCCGCTGAGCTGCTCATAAGTTCGCAGTCGCATGCGGAACCGTCCCGAATCCCCCCAGGTGGTGCCCCAGCTGTTCGCGTAGACGATGACGCTGTCAAGGACGTCGCTGGTGTTGAGTTCCACGCCGATCGCTTCGATCTCGTGGCCCCCGGCCAGGCCGCTGGTGATCCAGTGCGGGTCGGCGTCGATGAACCCATTACTGTCGGGGTGGAAAAATGCGTTGTACCACGGCATGCCTTGCAACACCGGTCCGGCCTGAAGCAGCCGCACGAAACCCTGCGCTGTACGCGCCCAACGATAGCCGCGAATCGTGGTCCGACTGGTCAGGACCTTGCAGATCGCCAGACCCGAGGAGCCGGTGTCACTGGGTGGGTAAGATCCAGGGTAAGGGTCGAGATGCGTTGCATCCGAGTACAGCATGACCGCGAACTTCTCGCATAATTGCTGGTCGTCAGCCGCGGTCAGGACGTTGCAGCCGGCCGCTTGGTAGAATGGCTGAGTTCCCAGCGCGCCGGTTCCTGCGTTACCAGTGCAAGAGCCCAGCTTGCCTTGGTCGAGAATCGGGATCATGCGCTCCCAATGTTGATCAGCCAGCGGCGTGCTCATCGTCGCGGCGTTGTTCTCGACCATGTACGCGAGGCTCCGCGCGTCGAGCCAGAGGTTGCGGCCGAGCCGCATGCCCTCGTGCACATCCTCATCGAATTTGTGGTACAGGGAGCCGTGGTCCAGCAATCCGCCGTACACAGTCAACCTTTCAGTTCCGGCCCCCCTTCGCCGCGGATCCGACTCACCTGAGATTGCCGGGCTAGGTCGGCACGGAGACTCGGCGAAGAGGGCGCGAAACCCGACGGGCGAAGTTCCCGTTCGGGTAGCGGGAAGCGCTACCCGGAGAACGTGGGAATCTTGCCGTTCTTCAGTGCCTGGTGATCCGCTTCCCAGGCGTGCAGGACCGTGAGCGGCAGCCGACCGCGGTCGCTAACGCTGTGACCATTCTGCTTGGCCCACTCACGGATGGACCTGAGCGTGTCCCGGTTGTAGCCGCTGCGCGCCACGCCGGCGTTGCCGGCTCCGCGGGTCGCTGAACGGTCAGCGCCACGAGCGCCGGAACGTCGCGCGCTGGTCTTGCGCGCCGCGGCGACGTAACGAGCCAGGTTGTCCCGAAGTTTGGCGGCGTTGTCGTTCGCCAGGTCGATCTCGTACGTGATGCCCTCGAGTGCGAACTCGACTGTTGAAATGTCCTCAGCTTCCTCACCGGTGAGGTCGTCGATGAGGGTGACGATGGTCTTCTGAGCCACGAGTACTGATTCTCCTTGTCGGGAGGAAGGCGGGGTAGCCACAACTGCCATGCCATGAACGCTGACGGCGATAAGATACACAATGCATCTGCGACGCGAGTGCGCGGCATGCCGAAAGCGCCCCGTCGTGCCACACTGTGCCGTTGGCGAACTGAACAAGAGAGCGGCGTGAACAGTTCGTGGTCAGCCAGCGCGACGAAGGCGCGCCACCTCGGCCAGCACCACACCGGCGGCGACCGATGCGTTGAGCGACTCGACCGGACGCACCATGGGTATCGACACCGTGGCATCACAGCTTTCCCGGACCAGCCGGGACAACCCACGCCCTTCTGAGCCGAGGACGAGCACCAGAGGTCCAGTGGCCAGCGGAAAGGCGTCCAGCGGCATCGAGCCCTCGGCGTCCAGACCGACGACCATCAAGCCGGCCGCGGCGTAGTCCTTCAGCGTGCGTACCAGGTTCGTGGCCCGGGCCACCGGCAGGTACGCGGCCGTCCCCGCGGAGGTGCGCCAGGCCACAGCGGTCATTCCCGCTGCGCGCCGCTGGGGTACCACCAGGCCGTGCGCGCCGAACGCGGCGGCACTACGGACGACCGCTCCGAGGTTGCGCGGGTCGGTCACCCCGTCCAACGCCACCAGTAAGGGCGTCCCGCACTTCCGGGCGTGATCAAGCACATCCTCGGGAAATGCGTAGTCATACGGAGGCACCTGCAGCGCAATACCCTGGTGCAGCGCACCCCCGGCCAGCCGGTCCAGATCAGCCCTGGGAACTTCGAGGATGGACAGACCAGCGTCGGCGGCTATCCGTACGGATTCGCTGACGCGGTCATCGAGGTCCAGCCCAATGGCGACCTGCAAGGCCGTGGCCGGCACTCCAGCGCGCAGGCATTCCAGCACCGGGTTGCGTCCGAGCACAGTCTCCCCCGGTTCGCTACCGCTACGACGGCGGGTTGCAGCCGCCGGGCGCGCCCCCCGCTGCCCGGCGCGTTGCGGGGGCTGGCGCTGGGCGTCTTGGCGGGCGCCTTGTCGCTGGGCGTCTTGGCGGGCGCCTTGTCGTTGGGCGGGATGACCAGTCCGCAACTCGGCGGCCGGTGTGGCGCCGCGACCGCGCAGCCCTTTGCGCTTCTGCCCGCCGGAGCCGACGACAGCGCCCTTCTTGCTGCCGGCCTTGCGCATCGCGCCGCGGCGCTGAGAGTTACCAGCCATGTCGTGAGTTCCCCTTGACCGTCCACACTGGACCGTCGGAAGTATCTTCGACGGTGATCCCGGCCGCCAGCAGCTGATCACGTGCCGCGTCGGCGGTCACGTAGTCACGGCGGTCGCGAGCCTCGGCGCGCTCGGCGAGCAGCCGGTCCACCAAGAAAGCCAGCGCCGCCGACGCGGCGTCGGAGCCCGACGTGGAGCGCCACTGATCAGCCAGCGGGTCCAAGCCCAGCACACCGGTCATCGCACGCACCGAGCCGGCCGCCGCCACCGCAGCCGGATGGTCGCCCGCGCCCAATGCCGCGTTGCCCGCGTGCACCGTGGCGTGAATCGCGGCTACTGCGGCAGGCGTGCCGATGTCGTCGTCCATCGCCCCGACGAAGTCCGCGCACCAGGTGCGTGGCTCCGGGATCCCGCACCGCTCCCGCACACGGTGCACGAATGACTCGATTCGCTGGTAGGCGGCCACCGCCTCAGTAAGAGCGCCGTCCGAATACTCGATGGCCGATCGGTAATGCGCGGCAATCAGATAATAGCGCAGCTCCACGGCACGGACCCGGCGCAGGGTGGCCGGGATGGACAGTGTGTTGCCCAAGGACTTGGACATCTTCTCGCCGGACAACGTCACCCAGCCGTTGTGCAACCAGTACCGGGCGAAGGAGTCGCCGGCGGCTCGGGACTGGGCCAGTTCGTTCTCGTGATGCGGAAAGATCAGGTCCAGCCCACCGCCGTGGATATCGAACTCCGGGCCGAGGTAGGTGGTGGCCATCGCCGAGCACTCCAGGTGCCACCCGGGGCGGCCTGGACCCCACGGCGTCGGCCAGGACGGCTCGCCCGGTTTGGCGCCTTTCCACATCGTGAAGTCCCGGGGGTCGCGCTTATCCGATCCCTGGGTGGATTCTCCTGGGACACCTCGTCGAGACGCTGCCCCGACAACGAGCCGTAGTCCGCCATCGTGGCCACCGCGAAGTAGACATCGCCACCGGCCGCGTAGGCGTGCCCGCGGTCGATCAGCCGCGCCATCAGCTCAATCATCTGGGTGATGTGGCCGGTGGCCCGCGGCAGGATCGACGCGGGCAGGCAGCCCGAGCGCTGTGTACGCGTCCTCGAACGCCCGTTCGTGGGTGTACGCCCACTCCCACCACGGGCGGCCCGCCTCGGCGGACTTGGTGAGGATCTTGTCATCGATGTCGGTGACGTTGCGCACCAGAAGCACGTCGTGGCCGGTGGCCATCAGCCATCGACGCAGCACGTCGTAGTTCAGCGCCGAGCGCACGTGGCCGATGTGCGGGATGCCTTGCACGGTCGCACCACACACGTAGATCGACGCCGTGCGGGGTCGAAGCGGGACGAACTCCCGCTGGCTGCGCGTCGCGGTGTCGTAGAGGTGCAAGCTCACCCGGGTGATGGTACGAGCAGCACCGTTGCCACCGCTGCGACGCCCTCGCCGCGGCCGGTCAACCCGAGACCGTCGGCAGTGGTGCCGGATACCGAAATCGGGCCACCCAAGGCATCGGACAGCACGCGCTGCGCCTCGGCGCGGCGGGTGCCCACTCGCGGCGCATTGCCGATCACCTGCACCGCGCCGTTGCCCACCGTCCAGCCCTGCGACGCCACTCTGCGGCGCACTTCGGTGAGCAGTTCGGCGCCATGCGCCCCGGCCCAGCGCTGATCGTCGGTGCCGAACACCGCTCCGAGATCACCCAGTCCAGCAGCGGACAGCGCCGCGTCGCACAACGCATGCGCGGCGACGTCACCGTCGGAGTGCCCGGCGCAACCGGGTATCCCAGGCCAGTGCAGCCCGGCGATCCAGCAGTCCCGGCCGGCTTCCACGGGGTGCACGTCGGTGCCGATCCCGATCCTCATCCCGGACCGGCCCCAGTCGCGCCAACCACCAGCTCGGCGATGAGGAGATCGAACGGAGTCGTGATCTTGAAGGCGTGCGGGTGGCCGGGCACCGTGGTCACCGGCACGCCCAGCGCCTCGACGAGTCCGGCATCGTCGGTCACTGGCCCGCAGGGTTGCTGGTGGGCACGTCGGAGCAGGTCTCCCGCGAATCCCTGTGGGGTCTGCACCACCCGCAAGGCCGCCCGGTCCACGGTGCCCACGACGTAGCCCTCGTGGTCCACCTGCTTGATGGTGTCGACCACCGGCAGGACCGGCACCACGGCCTGGTGGCCGGCCAGCACCGCGTGCGCCACCGCTTGGATCACGCTGACCGGGGCGAGACAGCGCGCGGCATCGTGGACCAACACCACGTCGGCGTCGGGCACGGTGTGCAGCGCAGCCCGCACCGAATCGCCACGGTGCTCTCCGCCGGTGACAATGCGTACCTGGTCGCTCGCTTCAGCGAGCGCGGCGCGGGCTTGGCTTTGGTGTTGCTCACCGGCTGCAACTACCACGACCTCAACGCACCCGGACGCGAGCAAGCCCTGCACGCAGTGCCAGAGCAACGGACGGCCATGCAGTGACACAAAAGCCTTCGGCATCCCGGCCGCCAACCGCACGCCCTGCCCCGCGGCCGGCACCAGTGCTACGACCCGGGGAGCCGTAGCACTGGACGGCAACGACGTCAGAGCGCTTGACGCGGCAGACAGCGGCTCAGGAGGCAGCCGCGAGAACCTCGTCGAGTAACACCTCGGCGTTGTCTTCGTTGGTGCCCTCGGCGAGCGCGAGCTCGCTCACCAGGATCTGGCGAGCCTTCGCGAGCATGCGCTTTTCACCGGCCGATAGACCGCGATCGCGCTCGCGACGCCAGAGATCCCGGACCACTTCCGCCACCTTGTTGACATCGCCAGAGGCGAGCTTCTCCAAGTTGGCCTTGTACCGCCGCGACCAGTTCGTCGGCTCCTCTGTGTGGGGAGCACGCAGTACCTCGAAAACTCGATCGAGACCCTCTTGACCGACCACGTCCCGGACGCCGACGAACTCGGCGTTGGCAGCGGGAACACGGACGGTAAGATCACCCTGAGCGACCTTCAAGACGAGATACTGCTTCTCCTCGCCTTTGATCACTCGAGTTTCAATAGCCTCGATGAGAGCGGCACCGTGATGCGGGTAGACGACGGTCTCTCCGACCTTAAAAACCATGTGCCCTCTGCCCCTTTCGCTAACCCCAGGCTACCACGTCCGGAAATCACGGTGCGCGGGCAGGTAGCGCTACCTACGACGTCATCGCAGGTCAGAGGATCCCACCACAGGCCGACACCAGGCGACTCGATGCTCCGCAGCTCACGGTCGTTCCACTGTGGACGGCGTTGACAGACCGGGTACGCCGAGGTGCTGTGCCTGCCGCGGGAGCCTGTCCGATACGCTTCGATGATGCGGGTCCCCCTCACCATCGCGGCTCGCATTGTGGTCTGCTGCGCCGCCGCGCTGACGTTGGTTGGCTGCAGTGCCGGCCAGATCACCCAGACCGATAACCAGGTGGCCGCCGTCAACGGCGCCTTCGGCGACGTCGGAACCTCCATCGCGCTGCGCGACGTGCTGCTGCCCTACCCGCCCAACCAGGCGGGCACCTATCCGGTCGGATCGACCGTGCCGGTGGTGGCCACCATCATCAACCAGAGCGACCAACCTGACGAGCTGGTCGCCGTGACCGGCCCAGCCGGGCAGGCGCAGGTGCTGGGCGCCACCCAGATCGCTCCCGGGACGACCGTCATCAGCACCGCAGGTGCGATTGGACCCACCAGTCCGCTGGTCGTCGGGGAGCTGCGCATCGTGCTCACCACCACGCAGCCGCTGCACGCCGGGTTGACCACTCCGATCACCTTCCAGTTCCGCCATGCCGGCAGGCTGACCCTGCCGGTGCCCATGTCCGCTCCGCCGAACTCGGCGGGCTAGGAGCGCTGTCGGTACGGGCAGATAGCGTCCGGCGGCATGGTGAGATCAGCGGCGCACCCGCACCGGTGTGGCGATTGCGGGCATGAAGTCGCCAAGTGGGTGGGGCGCTGCCCGGAATGCCAGAGCTGGGGCAGCGTGGCGGCGGAGGGTCCACGGCCGGTGACGGCCATCGCCACCGCAGCGCCGTCGACTCCGGCCCGCCCGATCTCCCAGATCGATCTGCACTCCGCGCAGGCCACCCCCACCGGGGTGGCTGAGCTCGACCGGGTGCTCGGCGGTGGTCTGGTGCCCGGCGCGGTCGTGCTGCTGGCCGGTGAACCCGGGGTCGGAAAGTCCACGCTGCTGCTGGAGGTCGCGCACCGCTGCGCGTTGGCCGGCCGACGCGCGCTCTACGTCACTGGTGAGGAATCGGCAGGTCAGGTGCGGCTGCGCGCGGAGCGCACCGGTGCGCTGCACGATGAGCTGTTCCTCGCTGCTGAGTCCGACCTCGCGGCCGTGCTCGGGCACCTCGACGTCGTCGATCCGGGGCTGCTGATCGTCGACTCGGTGCAGACCATGTCGTGTGCCGGCGTCGAGGGCAGCCCGGGCGGGGTGTCACAGGTCCGGGCGGTGGCCAGTGTGCTGATCAGCACCGCCAAGACGCGTGGCCTGCCCGTGGTGCTGGTGGGACACGTCACCAAGGACGGGACGGTGGCCGGACCGCGGGTGCTGGAGCACCTGGTCGACGTGGTGCTGCAGTTCGACGGCGACCGACACTCCACGCTGCGGATGGTGCGCGGGATCAAGAACCGGTTCGGGGCCGCTGACGAGGTCGGCTGCTTCGAGCTCACCGACGACGGCATCGTCGGCTTGCCCGACCCATCGGGCCTGTTCCTCAGCCACCGCGACGGCGCGGTGGCCGGCACCGCGGTGACGGTCGTGGTGGAAGGCAAACGGCCGCTGCTGGGCGAGGTTCAAGCGCTGGTCGCAGAATCTGCTCTGGCGAATCCGCGACGTGCGGTGAGTGGGCTGGACTCATCTCGGGTGGCGATGATCCTGGCGGTCCTCGAGCGCCGCGGCGGCGTGAAATTGGCCGGGGCCGATGTGTACACCGCCACGGTGGGCGGGATGCGGGTGGTGGAGCCGGCGGCCGATCTCGCTGTCGCGCTGGCCGTCGCCTCGGCAGCCGGTGACCTGCTACTGCCCCCGCACACGGTGGCGATCGGGGAGGTCGGGTTGGCCGGTGAGGTCCGGCAGGTGACCGGCCTACGCCGGCGCCTAGCCGAAGCCGCCCGGCTGGGGTTTCGGCACGCACTCGTTCCCCCGGAAAGCCCACTGCGCGTCTCGGGTGGTGGCGCTAACGTCCCACCGCCGAAGATGCGCGTGCATGTGGTGCCCGACCTGGCCGCGGCGCTGGACTGGTTGCGCGCCTGACATCAGGTCGGCCAGCGCAGGCGGCGCGGCAGCGGCACCCGGAGTCCCTCAGGGGTCGGCCGCGCCATCGCGTCGGTGATGAGGGGATCCGGATCGGACAGACCCAGGACCGGTTCGATGAAGCGGGTCACCAGCGCCTTCCAATCGCGCGGGCGTCGCAGCATGGCGTGGCCGTCGCCGAGCACGTCGAAGCGGCATACCCGGTCGCTGACCGCACGGGCTCGCACCGCAAACCGGTAGGAAAGCCGCGGATCGGTGACTCGATCTTGATCGCCGTGTGCGATCAACACCGATCGTCCGGCCACCTGGTGCACCGGCTCGTCCTCGCGAGTCCACGGTGCCAGCGCGCAGACCGCCACCACTGCCGGGTGGTCCGCGACCCGCAGCGCCGTTCGCGCGCCCATCGAGTGACCGAGCAGGGCCACCGGGACGTCCGGGTAGTACTCACCAAGATGGTCGAGCGCCCACCTCGCGTCCGCCAGAGGATGCATCTCGGGTGCGTTCCATCCCCGGTATCGATACCGCAGCAGCCGCACCGAAAGGCCCCGCCCACGGCCGCGCCGGTGCAGTGCCGCAGCGAACGGGATCATGCGCAGGTAGGGACCCCTCCGACGGCCAGCCGTTCTGATGCTGGTCTCTTGGCCTCCGTGCAGGACCAAGACGATCGACCCAACCGAGTCGGCGGCCATCGGCCAGGGGTTGTCGATTGCGGCCGCGGCGGGTGCCATCAGGACAGTCCCGCTGGCGGCGGCAGGCGATTCAGCGCGATAGCTGAGTATGCCGCACGGATGCGCTCGCATCGATCTCGCCGGCGTCCCGCGCCGCTCGCCTGAACTATGCTCGGCGACGTGGCGGTCAGTCCTGTCGATGCGGCGCACCGGCTTCGTAGCGGCGCGGTCGACGGCCGCCTCGAGGCCTTGGCCGACGCGCACCGCCTCTCGCTTGTGGTGCTGTTCGGTAGCGCGTCGCGCGGTCAGCCCGACGCGCGGGATCTCGATATTGCGGTCGGTGCGCGCGCTCGGACCGGGCTCGACGTGGTCGCGGTGATCTGTGCGCTGATGGATCTAGCCGGCACCGACCGGGTCGATCTGCTCGATCTTGACCGGGCCGGTCCGGTGGCGCGCCAGCACGCGCTGGTACCCGGCGACCCGCTGTATGAGTACCGACCGGGTGAGTTCGCTCGGCAGCAGATGCGGGCCAGTGGGCAGCGGCTGGACACCGAATGGATGCGGCGCCTGGATCTGGAGTTGATGGCGGGTCGCCCATGACGCCTCGGCGTCTCGACCCGTCGATCGTCCAGTCCCGGCTGTCGGTCATGCGAGGGCTACTCGACGATCTCGCCGACGTCGATGCGGCGGGCGAGCCGCCGCTGGCCGACAACCGGATGCTGCGACATGGCGTCGAGCGCATCCTCACCCAGCTCGTCGAGGTCGCCGCCGCCATCAACGAGCACGTCGCGGGCGCCCGCCTGCAGCGCGTCGCCACGTCCTATCGGGAGTCCTTCGAGCTCGCCGAGGAATGCGGCCTGATCGACAAGCAGCTGAGCGACGATCTGCTTCCCTCGGTGGGCATGCGCAACATTTTGGTGCACGAGTACCTCGAAATAGACCTGCAGAAGGTCGTAACGGCCGTCCCGCTGGCCCTGAGCTGTTACCGCCGCTACGTGCAACAGGTCGCAGCGTTCGTCATCCGCATCGGCTGATCGGCCCGTGCTGATCAGCACGACGGCGCAAGTGCCGTCCGTCCGGCGTGGACGACGGTGGTCCCAGGTCGCCCGGGCGAGGAGCGTCAGCGGACGGTCGGTGAGGTTCTTGCGATAATGAGGCCGTGACCGCCTACGCGATCTCGGAAGTTGAGATGCTGGATGAGGCACAAGCCCAGCGCTACCGTGAGCTGGCAAGTGCATCGATAGCTCGTTATGGCGGACGGTACCTCGTGCGAGGAGCCGCTCCGAAGGTGCCAGAAGGGGAGTGGCCGACTCGCCAGCGCGTCGTCGTGGTCGAGTTTCCGTCCATGGAGCAGCTGCAACGCTGGTATGACTCCGCCGAATACGCGGAAGCGCTTGCCGTGCGACAGACAGCCCTGAACCGCCGCCTGCTCTTCGTCAACGGCGTGGGCACTCAGAAACAGTCCTGACGTCAAGGGCACTGTCCTGTTGCCGATCGGTGACCGGAACAGGTCTCCCCGAGTTGAGCTCAAGTTCACTGGGCCATACGTAGGCGGCTGTTGCTTACTGCTGCGCACTCAACACCAAGGGCTGCGCAGCAACCGCCTAGCCGTCGCCGGAACCCGCGCCTGGTTCCGGGCCTGCAACGCCGTTCCCGCGCTCAAACCGCTCAACCTGCCCTACCGCGCCCAGGCGCGGCCCCGGACGTGGGAGCGAAGGTAGGTGATCGAGGCTCACCAGCTTCAACTCCTCATCCACCGCAAGCCGCTGCACCATCCGTGCCCGCAGCTCGCTGGTTGGCGTATCAAGCGCAGCGTGGTTGGGCTCTTCAGCAGGCAACGACGAGGATCGACCGTCCAGACGCCGCGACAAGCGGGCGGATGTCGCCAGCGTCGCCCGTCAGGATGCGGTCGCCGGTCGCTGACACGGCCACGACGCTCGCGTCGACAGCGTCGGTCGTGGCGGCTCGGCCCAGTAGCAGCCCCGCTTCTTTGCCCAGACGTCCATCCACGGCGTGAATGTCGACTGACTTGAGAAGTCGGGCAAGGTTAGCCTGGCGCCCGGCGGAGTCTCGCCACACTTGAGTGATTACCACTCCGGTACTGCGCAGCTCCAGTCCCGCTTGCTGGGCCATGCGCAGACGCGCCACCATCGCCCGGTCTCCGCGGTCTACCGCGACGAAGGCCCCGGCGTCGAGCACTAACGCGCTCACGCAGCCGGCTCGGTGGGTGTCGGTTTCGGCAGGGCTAGCTCGGCGGCCGCCTTAGCCAGCTCGGCGGCGGTAAGCGATCCGTGCTCTGCTTCCCAGGTATCAAGGAAATCGGCCAGCGCCTCGGTGCGGAGCTTGGCTGCCGCCGCATCCGCCAGCCACCGCGACACGCCCCCGCCGCGCTGTCGCGCTGCGGCGCGGACGGCGTCGCCGAGGTCCGGATCGAATGAGACGCTCAGCTTGTCAACTTTCATGCAGTAATCATACCATGGTAGTACCGACCGCGGTAAGAACAACTGGCTGAATCTCAGGTTACCTGACGAGCTCAACCAGGGGAGGCCGACGGCGAGTTGGCCGGGCGAGAAGCAGAAGACCCCGATCTGACCGCATGGGTACTCGCTACCCGCTCCATCGAAGCGTTCTTTGCCGGTCAACACCGGAATGCGGCAGATCTGCTCGCCAGGGCAGAAGACGCTGCCGCGCTGCAGTCCAGCCCTCGACGGCGCGCCTGGGTGGCTGCGCTGCGGGCTCGCCCTACTGCGGCGATGGGCAATCACTACCTGAGCCGGGAGGCGCTGGAAAGGGCTCACCAGCACATGGCGGCGGTCAGCGAGCCGCCGAGCGGCACCGAATTCTTCGACGCGCCGCGCCTGGACGGACTGGCCGGCACGACCTACCTCTTGATGAGCGATACCCACCGAGCCATTCCGCTACTGACCCAAGCGCGAGACCGGCGAGCATCCGCTGACGCGAAGGGCCGTGCCTTGGTGACTCTGGACCTTGCCGAATGCCACGTGGTGGACCACGAGCCCGAGGAGGCGGTCCGGCTGGCTACCCACGCCTTGGACAGTGTCGATGGATCGATGGTCGCACCGATTGTGCTCAGAGCCCGCAGGCTGCGCGCCCAGGTACAGCGGTGGCCTGAGCTATCGGCGGTGCGGGAGCTGGACGCTCGCCTGCCGGAGTTGTCCGGTGGTTGATGACCCGGCCCGTTGGATCGTGCACGGTTCCCGCCGGGTGTACGCATCCTCCTGGGTGAATGTCGATCTCGACGATGTCGAGGTTCCCGGTGGGCGACGGTTCGACCATCATGTGCTGCGGTTTTCGCGTGCCTCGGTGGGTGCGGTGGTGCTGGACTCCGACCGTGTGCTGTTGCTGTGGCGATACCGCTTAGCCGGCGTGGTCGTCGTGGAAGTGGGTGAGCACGAGGCGGTCGATGTCGGTGGGCACAAGGCCGATCTGCCGCAGGGCGTCGGCGATCGCCGGCCCAGAACCGGCCTCACCGGTGTCGATCAGCGTAACCGCGTCGTCATCGCGCCACAGGTACACCTGGTACCTGCCCAATATCAGCCGGTACAGGTGGGGACGCAGTTCGACGATGCTCATGCCGAACACGTTTATTGATCGACCCTGACGCCACAGCAGAGCGTTTCGCTCACAGAGCGAGCCGCACAGCGATCCGTCACCGGTCAGCGGTGGTGTACACGGTGTGCAGTAGCGCGGCGACCTGTCGGTAGGGGTCGCGGCGTCCGGCTTCGCGCTCGGCGGCGAGCAGCGGCAGTAGTTCTTCCGGGGCTTCCTCGTCCAAGTGGTCGGTGAAGACTCGAACGCCGTACCAGTTGTCTCGTCGCCAGCCGTGGCGGTGTAGGACCTCGTCGAGGTCTTCGGGGGTATGGGCATGGGCGGGCAGGCCGAGTCGGTTCATGTAGTCGCGGCTGTCGAACGCAGCCAAAGCGTCTTTGTAGTTCCCGCGCAAACCGTCGCGCATCGCCATGGCGAGCCCGTTACGGACCAGCAACGACAGGGTGGCCTGCTCGGCAGCGACGCCGGACAGAGCGCCCAACATCGGCGTGATGTCGTCGAGGTACATCAACACGCCGTGGCACAGGATGACATCGAACGGTCCCGGTGTGGCCTCGGGCGCCGCCTCACCCGGACCCTGGACCAGCCGGATCCGGTCACGTACCTCGGCCGGTTCGACGGCCAGGGTTTCGCTGAACCGCGACAGCAGCTCAGCGGAGATATCCAGTCCGGTGACTTCGTGTCCGGCACGGGCCAGCCACAACGACTGGGTGCCCTGTCCGCACCCGACGTCGAGCACCCTCGCGCGCACCAGACCCCGCTTTGCGAGGACTTCCGACAGCTGGGCGGCCAGGACGTGCTGACGGACGACATCCCTGAGTCGCCCCAGGCCCCCAACCCACTGGTCCACACCCCGGAGAAAAACAGTGCTGGCACCGCCGTCGTCTTGCATCACCGGCTCCCGTCCCGGTCTCCGATCCATCACTGGGGGGTGGTGCTGAATCAGGTCAATAATCCGGCGAAATGACACTCATCATCGAATTCTCGCATGGGCCTGCCACGGCCTCCCGAACTCCGAAGGGGCATGTTTTATCTCGGCTTGGGCAAGCAATGGTCGCGGGTGTCAGCTGGTTCGCCGAGACCGGACGACGTCGATCGACCGCCGCGCGGCGACTTCGTCCGGTCGTTCACCATGGTTTATCGACCGAGATCGTGGTGGCGGCCCACAGGAACAGCAAGTGAAACACCGATGCGGCGACCAGCAGCCACGCCGCGGTCGATCCGTTCCCGACGTGAGCCGCCGACGCCTGGGTTACGACCTGCTGCAACCATCCGCCGGTCAGTGCCACGCGCGGACGAACTTGCGGGGACCGAGCGAACCTGGCCCCCCGCGACGAGACCGGCGGTCACGAGGGTGCCGGCAGGTGCTGGGCGGGTGTGCTGGGGCCCGACCGGTGGCGGACCCAGCGGTAGTGCAGCACCAGGCTGACCGCGAGCCAGAACATCGGTCCGGCGGGCCAGAACCACGGCACGGGGCCCAGTGCCCACCGCACGATCAGGGCAGTCGCGAGCACGACGGCGAGGGCGGCGTGCAGGGCGAGGCGCCGCCGCACCACCGGTTGCAGGCGGAAGCCGCGGTTGGGCTCGGCCGACCGTTCAGTCGCGGGCAGGTCGTCGGTGAGATCGGCGAGGTCGGCGCGGACCTTGGCCGCGTAGGCGGCGGCCTGCCGCTCGTCGGCCTCGGCGAGGGTGAGCATCCCGCGCTCGGCGGCGTCGCGGATGCGGGTGGCGACCTGCTCGCGTTCGGCGTCGGACACGCGCAACGAACCGGGGCGGGTGTGGGGGTCGAGGCTAGGCACGGCGATCCTCCTAAGACGGGTTGACGATGAAGCCATGCAGTTGATCGTGCGCGGACTCGAGCTCACGCGCGTCCCGCTCAGGACGGCTGTTCACGCACGTCCGCGGGCGGTCTGCGACTGTGGCTCCTGCTCCCCCGGGCGTAGCCGCGGGTACTCCCGCGAAGCGACGTCGCGGGTCGGCGGCGCGGTTAGGCTCACTGCTGTGCTGGCTGTGTCGCCGGGCCGGGCCCGAGTCGTCGCGCTGGCCCTGGGCGTCGGGGCGGTGTCCCTGGTCGGTACCCATTTCGCGGCCCTGCACCAGCCGGGGATGCGACCGCTCGACGCGCTGGGCCTTGCGCTGCTGCTCGTCGGACCCACTGCGCTGCTGGTCCGGCGGCGATGGCCGGTCGCGGTCCTGGCCACCGCGGTCGCGGCGATGGTGATCTACCGAGGCCTGGGATACCCACTCGGGCCGGTATATCTGGCCAGTTTCGTGGCGCTGATCTCGGCAGTCGCCCTTGGCCACCGGTGGTCCTCGGTCGCGGTCACCGCCGCTGGCGGACTGGTTACGGTCGGCTGGCTCGCCCTGCAGAATCCCGGCCAAGCGCTGCCGTGGGGCGGCATCGGCGCGGTAACCGCCTGGCTGGCCGCGGTGATCGCCGCCGCCGAACTGTGGCGGGCCCGCAAGCAGCGCCTGGCCCAAGACCGTGCCACCCGAGCGGAGATCGCCCGCCGGCAGGGCAGCGACGAACGGGTCCGCATCGCCCAGGAGCTACACGACCTGCTCGGCCACCACGTGTCACTGATCAACGTCCAGGCCGGGGTGGCCCTGCACCTGATGGACGGCGACCCCGAGCAGGCCCGCACCGCGCTCACCGCGATCAAAGAATCCAGCCGCGATCTGCTCCGCGAGATGCGCACGACCCTCGGCGTCCTGCGTGGCGTCGATGAACCACCACCGCATCATCCCGTTGCCGGCCTCGCCCGACTCGACGAGCTCGTCACCCATACCCGGGCCGCCGGCCTGCCCGTCGAGGTCGAGGTGCACGGCACCGCCCGAGAACTGCCTGCCGGGGTCGATCTGGCCGCCTACCGGATCGTTCAGGAGGCGCTTACCAATACCCGCAAACACGCCGGTCCAGCCCAGGTCACCGTTCGGGTCGGCTACCACGACTACTCGCTGCGCGTCAGCGTCGACGACGACGGCGCGGGGCCGACCGGTGACCTTGATAGCGGTGACGGGCTGGCCGGGATGCGGGAACGCGCCACGGCGCTGGGCGGCACCCTGCACGTTGGTTCCCGGGCCGGCGGCGGATTCTCCGTCTCCGCCGTGCTGCCCACTCACGGCCCTATGCAGAGCGGGCTCCAGTGATCCGCGTCGTGCTGGCCGACGACCAAAGCCTGGTCCGCGCCGGATTCCGGGCCCTGCTCAACGCCGAACCCGACGTTGCCGTCGTCGGTGAAGCTATCGACGGCAACGACGCCGTCCGGGCCACCCGCGAGACCGTCCCTGACATCGTGCTGATGGACATCCGGATGCCCGGACGCGACGGCCTGGCCGCCACTCGCGACATTGTCGCCGACCGGTCCCTGGCCGGCGTCCGGGTCATCGTGCTGACCACCTTCGCCGAGGACGCCTACATCTTCGAAGCCATCCGCTCCGGCGCGAGCGGATTCCTGGTCAAGGACACCGAACCCGCCGAGCTCGTGCACGCCCTGCGCGTGGTGCATGCCGGCGATGCACTGCTCTCCCCCACCGTCACCAGGCGGCTCATCGAGGAGTTCGCCGCCCGCGCGAAACCGCCCGCACCCGACGCCCAGCGCGCTGCCCTGCTCGGCGCTCTGACCGACCGCGAACGCGAGGTCGTCACTCTCGTCGCCGCCGGTCTGACCAACGACGAGATCGCCGCCCGGCTGGTCGTCAGCCCCGCCACCGCCAAGACCCACGTCAGCCGCGCCATGATCAAAATCGGCGCCCGGGACCGCGCGCAGCTCGTCGTCCTCGCCTACGAGACCGGTCTCGTACGCCCCGGCTGGGCACGATAACGGCTCTTGCGGCGCGCAGGCTCTCACCGTCTAGCTGCTCAGTTCTGAGCTGTACGCCGGAGCCGATTGCCTCGAGCTGGGCCGCGTTGGTGAACTGGTCGACGGCTTGGGGGATCGCGGCCGTGGGCACTCCAGACCACAGCGATTCGACGGCGCTGCCCATCCCAGCGTGCGTAATGAACACCGAGGCGTGCTCGAGCACGTCAAGCTGCGGTAGAGCAGCCCGCACCGGTGCCGCCGGCACCGAGGAGCTGCGCGCACGGCGGGTACGCTCCAGCTACGTGGGCGACGTGCCCGTGGGCGTGCTCGACCCGGGGGGTCACGGTGGCGCTGTTCTTCGAGTCCGCGCGACGCTGAGCCTTCGTCAGAGCGTGACAGCACATTCAGCCGGGCACCGGCCAGAAATACGCTACGTCGTCCTCGACGTCGTCGAAGCGGTTCCGGTAGTGAATGGGGTCCTTGCGGACCAGCGCCGCGCGGTGGCTGCGGTGCAGCCGCTCGTCACCGAGCCAGGGCGGCAACCGTCGCTGGGCTGCGAGTTCTGATTGGGACCGAGGCGCTGGCAGCCCCGCGGCCGTCAGGTCAGCGCCGATGCTCGCCGCGCAGCTGTCGGCATGCCCGCGGCGCACCCACTCCGCGCAGATCTCCATCGCGTAGCAGGCCAGTGCCTCTTCGTAGCCGGCCCACATTCGAACCGCGGGATGGTGCTTCCAGCCGTAGCGTTCCCGGGTCAGCGCCCGCAGGATCTGCAACGCTTCGACGCGCTGCTTGCCAAGCCGACGGCGGTCCAGCGCCCCGGCGCTGGCTGCGAAATCGGGATACGGCAGGAAGGTCTGCACGACACCGACGGTGCCCCCTGCCGGGCCAGCCTAAACCACACCCACGGCACGCCCGACTGGCCAGGCCGTGGGCTCAACGCTCACACCGCGATGACGGCGCCGCCGCGGCGCGGGTCGCCGGCGCCGACCATTCGGCCCGAGGCTGGGTCGCGCCGCACCGCCTGGCAGCCGCCGAAGAAGACATTGGGCCCGATGAAGCGCGCGATCACGATCCCTTCCAGGTTCGTGGGCTCGGCGCCCGGCTCGACGTAGAGCACGCCGTCCTCCCAGTGCAGCCGTGGGGCTTGGACTGCCTCGGCGAGTCCCATGCCGTGATCCACGACGTTGGAGATCACCTGCAGGATCGTCGAGCGGATGCGGTTGGAGCCCGCCGAGCCCAGGGCCAGCTCGACAGCGCCGTCCGCGCGCCGGACCAGTGTCGGCGCCATCATCGACGGCAGCCGGCGCCCCGGTGGGTGCAGGTGAAAGCCCGACGGGTTGAGGTCGGTTTCGCCCAGCATGTTGTTCAGATGCAGCCCGGTCCCAGGGACGACGACGCCCGAGCAGGACCCGTTGCTGACCGTCGTCGTGCAGGTCCACCCGTGCTCATCAATCGCCGAGATGTGCGTCGTGTTGCCCCGACGGGCGCCGAGGAACTCCTCCTGAAAGCCACGGAGGTGCCCGCCCTCGAGGTGCAGGCTGTCCATGAACGCTGCGGTGCGCGCGCGCTGGGCGTCGATCATCGCTGCGACGAGCCGCTCGCGGGTCGGCGGCCCCGGCTCGCGGTCCAGCTCGGCCAGGACCGCCGCGATCAGAATGCCACCGGCCGAGGGCGGCGGGTTGGTCCGCACCCGCAAACCACGGTAAGCGACGTCGATCGGCTCACGTGCCACCACCTCGTAGGCGGCCAGGTCCGCGGGTGACAGCACGCCACCGCGGTCACCCACCCAGTCGCACACGGCCCTGGCGACCTCGCCGGTATAGAACGGCGCCGCACCCTCGGCCACCAAGCGCTCCAGGCCCTCGGCCACATCCGGCAGGCGTAGAACCTCACCCTCGCGCGGCGACACCTCGGCGAACAGCGCGCGCGCCTCCGGTGAGCTGGCGATAATCGGCGAGAGCAGCTCCAGGAGGTAGGCCTGATGAGCGTTGAGCGCCACGCCGTCACGACTCATCCGCACTGCGGGCGCCACCAGCTCGGCCAGGGGTAGCGAAGCGAACCGCGCGTGCGCCGCGCAGATCCCCGCCGGGCAGCCGTAGGTACCGACGGAGGCGGCGCCTACGTGGAAGACCTGGACCACGTCACCGAAGACGATGGAGGCCGGCACCAGCTCGGCGCGGGCCGGCGGATCACCGCGCCCGGGCGCCTCGACGAAGAAATCCAGCAGCACATCGTCCCCATCGGGGGCACCGACAAGCATGTAGCCACCGGCGCCCAGGCCCGTGAGCAGCGGCTCACACACGAACGACGCGCACATCGCGGCGAGGGCGGCATCGACCGCGTTGCCACCCGCACGCAGCGCGCCCACACCCGCTTCAGCGGTCAACAGATGCCCGGCGGCCACCACTCCCCGCGTCATCGCGGCAGTGTTACCCACGTGGTCCCGCGGGTGAACCACCGGGACCGCACTCAACCATGAGAATGAACTGGAGGGACCTTGACAGGCTCATGCCTGGGATCGATGGTGCGCTCGTGATCGCGGCGCGCACTGACGTCGTCGGCAGCCTGCTCAGGCCACGCGAGCTGCGCGAGGCACGGCAGCGCCAGGAGCGTGGCGAGCTCCGTCCGTCCGAGTTTAAGCGGGTGGAGGACGCTGCGGTTGAGGCGGCGATCCGGCTGCAGGAGGACGCCGGCCTAGAGGTGGTCACCGACGGTGAGATGCGTCGTCTCTCGTTTCAGAGCCAGTTCACGGATGCGGTCGACGGCTTCAGCGACTGGGATCTCGACGCGTTCCTGTGGGGCGACTGGCACGGGGATGAGGTCGGAGACAAGCGCATCAAGCGCCCACCGATTGCGGTCCTCGACCGACTCCGGCGCCACCGCTTCCTTTCCGCCGAGGAGTTCGTGTACGCCCGCGGACGGACCGAGCGGATTGTCAAGGTCACACTGCCCAGCCCGAGCCTTTTCGCCAATTTCTATGATCCGGAGCGCTCTCGCGGCGCCTATCCGACCCTGGAGAGCTTTCTCGGCGACGTCGCCGAGATCCTGCGCGAGGAGGTCGACGAGCTCGTGCGGCTCGGCTGCGAATACATCCAGCTCGACGCTCCCCACTATCCGCTTCTCCTCGATTCGGGCTATCGCGACTTCTACGCCAGCAGAGGGTGGCCGGCCGAGCGCTGGCTCGACCTCGGCGTCGAGCTCGACAACATCGTCTTCGGGGAACGCCCCGGCGTCACGTTCGGCTTTCATCTTTGCCGCGGCAATCAGCAGAGCCGCTGGTTGGTCGAGGGCGGTTACGACTGGCTCGCGCAGCGCCTGTTCCCCCGGGTGCGCGCCGAGCGGCTTCTCCTGGAGTACGACGACGAGCGCTCCGGTGGATTCGAGCCGCTGGCCGCCGTACCGGAGGACAAGACCATCGTCCTCGGGCTTGTGACGACGAAGACTGGACGGCAGGAGACCGTCGACGAGCTCGATGCGCGCATCCGCGAGGCAGCGCGCCACGTACCGCTCGAGCGCCTCGCGCTGTCTGCACAGTGCGGGTTCGCCACCTCCATCCTCGGCAACGCGCTGTCCCCCGCCGATCAGGAGGCCAAGCTCCGGACGGTCGTTGCGACCGCCGAGCGCGTCTGGGGATGAAGGCCGTCGGCCGTCCGACGCCGGCAGGAACATCGCGCATGCCTGGATTGTTGGCACAGAGTGTGAGCGAACTGACGATGTACACAACCATGTGGTGCGGCTACTGCATGCGGCTCAAAGCACAGCTGGCGCGTGCCGACATCAGCTTCCGGGAAGTTGACATCGAGCACGACGCAGCCGCGGCCGAGTTTGTGGCAGGCGTCAATGGAGGCAACCAGACCGTGCCGACCGTGCTGCTACCGGACGGTTCGGTGTTGGTCAATCCCACCATCGACCAGCTCATCGAGGCCACTGCCGCCTAACTCATGGCGGTGCAAGTCCGCTGGGTGGTGGGGTTCCGGCCAGGCACGTCGGTCGACGAGTGCGGACAGATGTCGATGATGTCGATCCGGCGTTTCCAGCGAGGTCGACGAGGTGGCTGCGGTTACCGGTGACGCACGGACATGAGCGACGAGGCAGAAGACGAAGCTGTCTGTCCGGGCGCCGCGTCGATATGCTGCCCGGACAGGGGGTTCGCCGATCACCGTCCCCACCGACGCTGCAGCCCGACAAGCCGAGGATTCGCCGATGAGTGCGCTGCCCGCTGACTTCTTCACCAAGCCGGTGTCCGAAGTCGACCCGGAGATCGCCGCGGTGCTCGCCAACGAGCTCGGCCGCCAGGAGAACACCCTGGAGATGATCGCCTCGGAGAACTTCGTGCCGCAGGCCGTCCTGGACTGCCAGGGCTCGGTGCTCACCAACAAGTACGCGGAGGGCTACCCGGGGCGGCGTTACTACGGCGGTTGCGAGCACGTCGACGTGGCTGAGCAGCTGGCCATCGACCGGGCCAAGGAGCTGTTCGGAGCCGAGCACGCCAACGTGCAGCCGCACAGCGGCGCGTCGGCCAACGCGATTGTCTTCAGCGCGCTGATGGACCACGGTGACACATTCCTGGGGATGAAGCTCGACCACGGCGGGCACCTCACGCACGGCATGAAAATCAACTTTTCTGGCCTGAACTACCACGTGGTGCCCTATGGCGTGGACCGCGAGACCTCATGGGTGGACATGGACGAGGTCGCCCGGCTGGCCAAGGAGCACCGGCCGAAGATGATCCTCGCCGGCTGGTCGGCCTACCCCCGCCAGCTCGACTTCGCCCGCTTCCGGGAGATCGCCGACGAGGTCGGCGCCTACCTGTTCGTCGACATGGCACACTTCGCCGGCCTGGTCGCCGCCGGCGAGCACCCCAGCCCGGTGCCCTACGCCGACGTCGTCAGCACGACGATCCACAAGACCCTCGGCGGACCGCGCAGCGGCATGATCCTCTGCACGGAGGAGTTCAAGAAGAAGATCAACTCTCGGACGTTCCCGGGGTGGCAGGGCGGCCCGCTGATGCACGTGATCGCCGCCAAGGCGGTGGCGCTACGGATCGCCGCATCGGAGGAGTTCCGGGAGCGCCAACGGCGCACCCGCGCCGGCGCCCGGGTGCTCGCCGAGGAGATGCTCGGCGGCGGGCTCAACATCCTCACCGGTGGTACCGACGTCCACTTGGTGCTCGCCGACCTGCGGGAATCTCCGCTGGACGGCAAGCAGGCCGAGGACCGGCTCGCCGAGATCGGGGTCACCGTCAACCGCAACGCGGTGCCCTTCGACCCCCGACCGCCGGCCGTCGCGTCCGGCCTGCGGATCGGGACCGCCCCGCTGGCTACCCGGGGGCTGCAGGAAACCGACTTCCGGGAGATCGGCAAGATCATCACCGAAGCGCTCACCGGTGAGCTCGACGAGGCCAAACGAGCGTCGCTGCGCGAACGCACCCGGGTACTGGCCAAGCGTTACCCGCTGTATCCCCAGCTCGCACCCCACTCTGAAGGGCGGTGACGCGGGTGCCTGCAGGACCCATGCACCTGTTCATTCCCGGTCCCACCAACGTCCCGGACGCGGTGCGTTGCGCAATGAACGTGCCGATGCAGGACCACCGGGCGCCGGACTTCCCCGAACTGGTCCTGCCGCTGTTCGCAGACCTCAAAACGGTCTTCGCCAACGAGACCGGCCGGGTGTTCATGTATCCCTCCTCCGGGACCGGGGCGTGGGAGGCGGCGATCACCAACACCCTCAACCGGGGCGACCGGGTGCTGATGTCGAGCTTCGGCCAGTTCTCGCAGCTCTGGGCCGCCATGGGGAAGCGCCTGGGCCTCGACGTCATCTGCGTCGAACGGGAATGGGGCGAGGGCGTCCCGCTGGAGGACTACGCGCGCCACCTCGGCGAGGACAAGACCATCAAGGGCGTTTTCGTGTGCCACAACGAGACCGCCACCGGGGTGACCTCCGACATCGCCGCGGTCCGCGCGGTGATGGACGCGGCCGGCTCGGACGCACTGCTCTACGTCGACGCGGTGTCGTCGCTGGCGTCTATCCCGTTCGAGCAGGAGGCCTGGGGCGTTGACCTGGCGGTGAGCGGCTCGCAGAAGGGCATGATGATGCCCGCTGGGATGGCCCTGCTGGGGGTCAGCGCCAAGGCGCTGGAGGCGCACAAGTCCTCGACGATGCAGCGCTGCTACTTCAGCTTCGAGGACATGCTCGCCCACAACGACCTCGGCTACTTCCCCTACACACCGTCGGTGCCGATGCTGTACGGCCTGCGCGCCGCGCTGAACCTACTGTTCGACGAAGGCCTGCCGCAGGTGTTCGCGCGGCATCACCGGCTCGCCGAGGGGGTCCGTCGCGGGATCGACGCGCTGGGCCTGTCGCTGTGTGCGCTGGATCCCAAGTGGTACTCCGACACCGTCTCGGCGATCCGCACCCCGGAGGGCATCGACTCCGCGGAGGTCTGCCGGATCGCGTACCACCGGTACCGAACGTCGTTCGGGGGGGGCCTGTCCAAGGTGGCGGGCAAGGTGTTCCGGATCGGTCACATCGGCGACCTCAACGAGGTGGCCTGCCTCGCCGCGCTGGCCAGCGCGGAGATGTCACTCGCCGACGCCGGGGCGAAAATCGAGGTCGGGGCCGGTGTCGCGGCGGCCCAGGACTATTACCGCGGCGCGACTGCGGCGCTGGAAGCCGAACCTGGCGCAGAAGTGGAAACAACACCGTGAGCCACACCCTGCACCCGATGCGTCAGCCCCGGTTGCAACGCAGTGAGCTGGCGGTACCGGGATCGAACACCAGCTTTATCGACAAGGCGGCGGACAGCGCCGCCGATTTCGTCTTCCTCGATCTGGAGGATGCGGTCGCCCCCGGCGACAAGGAGCAGGCCCGCCGCAATGTCGTCGAGGCGCTGCGCGACATCGATTGGGCCGCCAAAGGCAAGACGGTGTCGGTGCGGATCAATGGGTTGGACACGCACTACATGTACCGCGACGTCATCGACGTGATGGAACAGGCCGGCGATCGGGTGCACACCATCCTGGTGCCGAAGGTCGGGGTGCCGGCGGATCTGTACTGCGTGGAAGCGCTCATCAACCAGATCGAGCAGGCCAAGGGCTACCCGAACAAGGTCGGCATCGAGGCGCTGATCGAGACCGCGCTGGGAATGGCGAACGTCGAAGCCATCGCGAGCAGTCCCGGCCGGTTGGAGGCACTGCATTTCGGGGTGGCCGACTACGCCGCGAGCAACCGCGCCCGCACGGTGAGCATCGGTGGGCTGAATCCGGACTATCCCGGTGATCAGTGGCATTTCGCGCTGTCCCGGATGATCGTGGCCTGCCGGGCCTACGGGTTACGCCCGATCGACGGCCCATTCGGCGACTTCTCCGATCCCGACGGCTTCCGCGCCGGTGCCCGGCGGGCCGCCGCGCTGGGCGCTGAGGGTAAGTGGGCGATCCATCCCAGCCAGGTCGCGCTGGCCAATGAGGTGTTCAGCCCACCGGCAGCGGAAGTCGACCGAGCGCAGCGGATCATCGAAGCGCTACGCCAGGCCGCGACGCAAGGAAAGGGGGCCGCGGCGGTGGACGGCAAGATGATCGACGCCGCCTCGGAGCGGATGGCCAAGACCGTGATCGCGATGGACGAGGCGATCCGGGCCGCCGCCGCGAGCCGGACCTGAGAGGGTTGGGCGCGTGGACATTCACGAGTATCAAGCCAAGGAGATCCTGGCCCGCTTCGGCGTACCCATTCCCCATGGCGGGCTGGCGTACAACCCCGAGCAGGCGTCCTACCGGTGCACCGAGATCGGCGGGTCCGCCTGGGTGGTCAAGGCCCAGATCCACTCCGGCGGCCGCGGTGCAGCCGGCGGAGTGAAGGTGTGCCATTCCGACCGTGCCGTCCAAGACGTCGCGAACAGCATGTTCGGCCGGCGACTGGTCACCAAGCAGTCCGGGCCGCGCGGCAAGCTGATTTACCGGGTGTACGTCGAAGAGGCCACCGACATCGCCCGCGAGTTGTACTTCTGCATCATGCTGGACCGCCGCATCGAGCGGGTGTGCATCATCGCCTCCGCCGAGGGCGGCATGGACATCGAGGAGCTGGCGGCCACCAAGCCCGAAACGCTGGTGCGTACGACGATTGATCCCGCGGCCGGGTTCCTCGAGTTCCAAGCGCGGGAGATCGCCTTCGCGCTGGGCTTGGAACCGGCGCTGCTCGCCGAGGCCAGCCGGATATTTCGCCGCGCCTACCGGGCCTTCCGCGACCTCGACGCCACCATGCTGGAGATCAACCCGCTGGCTGTGACGACCAAGGACAGCATCGTCGCGCTGGACGCCAAGATGTCCTTCGACGACAACGCGCTGTTTCGCCACCTCGACATCTCCGAGCTGCGCGACCGCAGCCAGGAAGACGCCCGGGAAAGCCACGCCGCCGACCGTGGGCTGGCCTACGTCGGCCTCGACGGCGACATCGGCTGCATGATCAACGGCGCGGGGCTGGCCATGGCGACCATGGATATGATCAAAGTCGCGGGCGGAGAGCCGGCGAACTTCCTGGACATCGGTGGCGGCGCGTCACCAGAGCGGGTGCTCAAGGCGTTTCGCGCGGTGCTGCACGATCCCAAGGTCAAGGCGATGCTGATCAACATCTTTGCCGGTATCAACCGCTGCGACTGGGTTGCCGAGGGCATCGTGGCGGCGTTTAAAGAGCTCGACGTCAAGATCCCGGTAGTGGTGCGGCTGGCTGGTACGCACGTCGACCTCGGCCATCAGATCTTGCGAGACTCCGGACTGCCCATCATCACTGCGGACAGCCTGGCCGATGCAGCCCACAAGGCCGTCGCCGTCGTGGGCACCGTCAGTGTCTAGGTTGTCTAGGTTATGAGGGAGTCATGGCGATCCTGATCGATCGAGCACACCCGCGTGGTGGTGCAGGGCATCACCGGGCGCATCGGGCGCTTCCACACCGAGGAGATGATCGACTACGGCACCAACGTGGTCGCTGGCGTCACTCCTGGCAAGGGCGGCGATCAGGTGCTGGACCGTCCGGTGTTCAACACGATGAAAGACGCCGTGGCCGAGACCGGGGCGAACGCGTCGATCGTGTTCGTGCCGCCGCCGTTCGCCGCCGACTCCATCATGGAGGCCGCTGACGCCGGGATCCGGTTCTGCGTCTGCATCACTGATGGCATCCCGATGCAGGACATGCTGCGGGTCAAGCGCTACATGCGGCGCTACCGGGCTCAGCAGCGGATGACGCTGACCGGACCCAACTGCGCGGGCACCATCTCACCCGGGCAGTCGCTGGTGGGCATCATGCCCGGCCATATCTACCTCCCTGGACGGGTCGGGGTGATCGGGCGCTCGGGCACCCTGGGCTACGAGGCCGCATCGCAGATGAAGGCGCTGGGCATCGGCGTGTCCACCTCGGTCGGGATCGGCGGTGACCCGGTGAACGGGTCCTCCTTCCGCGATCATCTGGAACTGTTCGAAGCCGACCCGGGCACCGACGCGGTGGTCATGGTGGGCGAGATCGGTGGCCCGCAGGAAGCCGAGGGTGCGCACTACGTCCGTGATCACATGACCAAACCGGTGATCGCCTACATCGCCGGCCTGTCCGCCCCCAAGGGCCGCAAGATGGGCCACGCCGGTGCGATCGTCTCCGCCGTGGGGGAATCCGCCCAGGAGAAGGCGGAGATCCTGGCCGCGGCCGGTATCACGGTGGCACCCGACCCCTCGTGCATCGGGGAGACCGTGGCGCACGTGCTCGGGGAGCACGTGCGCTCGTGAGGACCAACCTGCTGAGGATCGCCGTGGATGAGCCGGTCATCGTTGTCACCCGCCGCTGGCCGGCACCGGTCGAAGACGAACTGACGCGGCGCTTCAACCACGTGCGACTCAACCCTGACGACGTTCCGCTCGGGCCCGAGGGCCTGCGCGCCGCGCTGGAGCAGGCCGACGTCGTGCTACCCACCGTCTCCGACCGGCTGCCCGCTGAGCTCTTCGAGGGGGAACTGCGGACGAAGTTCCTCGGCAACTTCGGCGTCGGCTACAACCACATCGACACCGCCGCCGCGGCCAAGGCGGGGATCGTCGTCACGAACACGCCGCGGGTGCTCACCGACACCACCGCGGACACCGCGATGACGCTGCTACTCATGGCCGCCCGCCGGGCCGGCGAGGGGGAACGCGAGGTCCGCGCCGGGCGCTGGACCGGGTGGCGGCCGACCCACATGATGGGCGCCGACGTCACCGGCAAGACACTGGGCATCGTCGGCATGGGTCGGATCGGGGTGGCGCTGGCCCGCCGCGGGCACTTCGGCTTCGGGATGCCGGTGGTCTTCTACGACCCGGCCGACTTCGAGCCCGACCACGGGATCCCCGGCGCCCGCCGGGTCGACACCCTCGCCGAGGTACTGGCCGTCGCCGATTTCGTCTCACTGCACATGCCGGGTAGCGCCGAGAACACCCACCTCATCGACGCCACGGCACTGTCTGTGATGAAGCCGACCGCGTTCCTGGTCAACAGCGCCCGCGGCGACGTTATCGACTCCTCAGCGCTGATCGAGGCGCTGCGATCCGGGACCATCGCCGGCGCCGGGCTCGACGTCTACGAGGGCGAGCCCGACATCCCGCCGGGCTTGATCGAGTTGGACAACGCCGTGCTGCTCCCCCACCTGGGCAGCGCCACTCTGGAAACCCGCACCGCCATGGGCATGCTCGTCCTGGACAACCTGCAGGATTTCCTAGCGGGCCGCGACCCCTCCTGCCGGGTGGCGTGACGTTGGTAGCTCTTCAAGGACCACCAACCCCCGTTCGAGAGATCTCAAACGACAGCCAACCGCCGGTTCGCCGGCAGAGGTTGGCTGTCGTTATGAGCAGCGCTACGCCGGGTTGGTAGTCCTTGAAGGGCACCGGATGAGCTCGCTGGATTCGCGTGCACTGCTGCGAGAGATGTTCGACGCGGCGGTGGCGGCGGCGGACCCGCTGCGGCGGGTGCCGGGTTTCCTGCCGGCCCGACCGCCAGGGCGAGTCGTCGTGGTCGGGGCCGGGAAGGCTGCGGCGCGGATGGCGCAGGCGGTCGAGCGGGCCTGGGATGGCCCGCTGAGCGGGCTCGTGGTGACCCGCTACGGGCACGCGGTGCCGTGCGCACACGTGGAGGTCGTGGAAGCGGCACACCCGGTGCCCGACGCCGCCGGTGAGCGAGCCGCTCGCCGGATCCTGGAGCTGGTGTCCGACCTCGGTGCCGACGACCTGGTGCTGGCGCTGATCTCCGGTGGCGGCTCGGCGCTGCTGTCGCTGCCCGCGCCGGGGATCACGCTGGCCGACAAGCAGGCGATCAGCACGGCGCTGCTGCGCTCCGGGGCGTCGATCGCCGCGATGAACCTGGTCCGCAAGCACCTGTCCGCGATCAAAGGCGGCCGGCTGGCCGCGGCGGCATTCCCGGCTGCCACCGTGGGCTTGCTGATCTCCGACGTGCCCGGCGACGACCCCGCCCTCATCGCCTCCGGACCCACCGTGGCAGAAGCGTCCACTCCGGCGCAGGCATTGCGGGTGCTGGCGGCCTGCAATGTGCCGGTACCACCGGTGGTGCGGGAACACCTCAAGACGACGCCGGGTTGCCCTGGACCCGACGACCCCCGGCTGGCTCGCGTGACCAATCACGTGATCGCCACCCCGCAGCAGTCGCTGGAAGCCGCCGCGGCGGTAGCCCGCCGAGCCGGAGTCAGACCGGTGATCCTGAGCGACTCGCTGGAGGGTGAATCCCGGGAAGTCGGGATCGTGCTGGCCGGCATCGCCCGCCAGATACGCCGCCACGGCCAGCCCGCGCCGCCGCCGTGCGTGCTGCTCTCCGGCGGCGAAACCACCGTGACCGTGCGCGGCACCGGCCGCGGTGGCCGTAACGTCGAGCTGTTGCTGTCTCTGGCTCTGGCCCTGCGCGGGTCGGAAAATATCTACGCCATCGCCTGCGATACGGACGGCGTCGACGGCGTCGATGAGGTGGCCGGCGCGCTGATCGGGCCCGACACCCTGCGCCGCGCCGAGCAGCTCGGAGTGGACCCCGCGGCCGCGCTGGCCGACAACGACGGGCATGGTTTCTTCGCCGCGCTGGGCGATCAGGTGGTGACCGGTCCAACCTTGACCAACGTCAACGACTTCCGCGCCGTCCTCATCGGTTAGCCCGTCATGTCTTCCAGTTCACGGCCCTTGGTCTCCTTGACCGCCTTGAGCACGAACCCGAAGGATAGCGCGGCGAAGACCGCATACAGTCCGTAGGCAAAGGACAAACCGGCATTCGACAGGACCGGGAACGTCGTGGTGATGGCGAAGTTGGCCAGCCACTGAGCGGCGGCGGCCACGGCGAGCGCGACCGCCCGGATCCAGTTGGGGAACATCTCGCCGAGCAGCACCCAGACAACGGGACCCCAGGTCGTGCCGAATGACACCACGTAAAGGTTGGCGGCGACCAGAGCGATCGTCCCCCACGGATGCGGCAGGCTGACGTCCCTACCACTGCCGACCGCCTGCGAAAAGCACACGGCCATCGTTCCGAGGGTCACCGCCATGCCCAGCGATCCGCCGAGCAGCATCGGTTTGCGACCGACCTTGTCGACGATGGCGATGGCGATCAGCGTGACCAGGACGTTGGTCACCGACGTGATAACGGTGATCGTCAGCGAGTCCGACTCACTGAATCCAACCGAGCGCCACAAGCTGGTGGAATAGTAGAAGATCACATTGATGCCGACGAACTGCTGAAAGATCGATAGCAGGATCCCCACCCACACGATGGGAAGCAACCCCAGACGCGGTCCGCGTAAATCGGATAATCTCGCTGCGCGTTGGGTGTCCCTCCGCAGGCTGACCGCGATGTCCTGGACTTTGCGCTGCACGGCTTCGAGGCTTCGGGCGCCCAACACCTCGCGCAGCACCTCACCGGCGCGGACGAGGTCTCCCTTGGCTACCAGGTATCGGGGCGACTCCGGGATCTGAAAGGCCAGCACAGCGTAGGCCAGGGCGGGAATCAGCCCGGCGAGGAACATCCACCGCCACGCTGATATCCCGAACCAGAGGGGCTGGCTCGCCCCACCGGCGAGGTTGGCCAAAAACGCATCGGACAGCAACGCGATGAAGATGCCGGAGACGATGGCCAGCTGCTGCAGCGAGCCGAGTCGACCGCGGATGTGCGACGGCGCGACCTCGGCGATGTAGGCCGGAGCGATCACCGATGCCATCCCGACGCCGAGGCCGCCAATGAACCGCCAGGCGATCAGCGACCACACCGAGAAGGCCAGCCCAGCCCCGACCGCACTGATCGCAAACAGCACCGCGGCGACGACCATGGCCCGCACCCGACCCACGTGGTCAGCGACGCGGCCGGCATACCAGGCACCGACGGCGGAACCGAGCAGCGCACAGGACACCGCGAAGCCCGTGAGGGCAGGACTGAGGTGAAAGGCCCCCTGGATGGAGTCCACCGCGCCGTTGATCACCGCGGTGTCGAAGCCGAAGAGGAAGCCGCCGACGGCGGCGACCACCGAGATCAGGATCACCTTAGCGGTGGTCCGCTGGTCCACGGCTGACATGGCCATCTGGCCTCCTTGGGTGCTGGTGACAGCTTGCCAAGTGCGCGCCGAATCGGCAGCGCGAACGGTCAGGGCCGGGACAGGGAAACGCCCCAGTGAGGCTGCCAGGTCGGGGGTCCGACAGCGTCACGGGGGCTACCCGTGTCATCGCTACCCACACAGCGACCGTTACACGTCCGGCTCGTGACTTTTGTCAGGCTTCGTTGGCGGCAGGCGCGTGTTGCCGGTGCGCATGGCGGCTGCGATGCTGCCGACCACGAGATGGGACGGACCGAGTTCTGGCCCCGGAGGTGGCAGTGACCGACGAGGGCGAGCTGATCGCTGGACGTTACCGCCTGATTTCACGTCTGGGCAGTGGGGCGATGGGCGTGGTGTGGCGGGCGCGGGACGAGCGCCTACACCGCACCGTCGCGATCAAGCAGCTGTTGCTGCCTGCAACGCTGAGCGACATCGAGGCTGATGAGGCCAACCGGCGGGCGATGCGGGAAGGACGTATCACCGCTCGGTTGCACAACCCGCACGCGATCGCGGTCTACGACGTGGTGGACCACGCGGGTCAACCGTGCCTGATCATGGAGTATCTGCCGTCCAGGAGTCTGGCAACGGTGCTGTCCCTCCAGGGCGTGCTGCTGCCGGCCACTGTCGCCAGGATCGGCAGCCAGATCGCCTCCGCGCTGGCCGCCGCGCACAAGGTGGGCATCGTGCACCGGGACATCAAGCCGGGCAACGTGCTGCTCGCTGACGACGGTACAGCCAAGATCACCGACTTCGGTGTGTCCCACGCCGTCGGTGACGTCACGGTGACCGCTACCGGGATGCTGGCGGGGACGCCCGCCTACCTGGCCCCCGAAGTTGCGCAGGGCAACAGCGCCGGCTTCCCGTCGGACGTGTTCTCCCTGGGGGCCACGCTCTACACGGCACTTGAGGGCATGCCACCGTTCGGACTCAACAGCAACGCCATCGCCCTGCTGCACCAGGTGGCCTCGGGCCAGATCACCCCGCCCACCCAGTCCGGTCCGCTCACCTCTGTCCTGCTGCGGCTGCTGCGGCGCGACCCCGAACTGCGCCCCACCATGCAACAGGCCCGCGATGCGCTCGCCACGCTCGCCGCCGACCTGGCCGGGCCCCGAGGCGCTCCGTCCACCCCGGCGCCGCAGCCAACCAGAATCCAGTCGATCCCCAAGACGCAGCAGACACTCATCAGGTCGACCGCGCCGGAGGGGACGGCCAGGGGGGATGGCCACAGATGGCCCGGGCACCGAAACCTCCTCGCCGGTGCCGTGGCGTTGGTGCTACTAGCCGCCGGTTTCCTGGTGGCCGTGCTGATCAGCAGCACCTCGGGCGGCGCTGCGCAAAACCTCCCTACCCAGCCAGAACTGAGTAGCCCGAGGCAGGTATCCCCTACGACTACCTTGGCCGTCCCGGGTAATGCGCAGGACACCCCGGAGCAGCTGCAGCAGGCGATTACCGACTATTACGCATTGATGCCCGGAAATCTGCCGGCGGCCTGGGAACGGCTCACGGCGAACTACCAGCAGAGCCACGCTGGGGGCTTCACTGGGTATCAGGACTTCTGGAACGCCGTGCAGCGGGTCACAGTCTTCGACGTGTCCACGCGGCGAGGCGGCGCGGTCGACGCGACAATCGAATACTCCTTCAAAGACGGTCGAGTTGTCGACGAGCAGACCAGCTATGGCCTGGTCATGCAGGGCGGTCTGTGGAAGATCGACAGCTCCACGGTGCGCAGCAGCCGTACCAAGTAGCCCTCGGGCAGCGTCGTCAGCCTCGGTGACCGTAGGGTCGGTTTCATGACTGACCCGCTCACTCCCACGTCGGACCCCCAGGGCCAGAGCGCCTCGCGGTGGGCCTGGTTGATCGCGCTGCTGAGTGTGGTGCTCGTCGTCGCCGGGTGCACCGGTTCCCCGTCAGGCACCTCGGGCCCGGGGTCCTCAGGGAGCCAGGGCCCGCAAGCGTTGCCAGGGGGCTGCGCGCACACCGTCACCCGGGCCGATGACGTGCAGGCGGCCCTGGACGCCGCCGCTCCGGGGAACACGGTGTGCTTTTCCGGGGGTGACCTCGCCGACGCCGATCTGGCGATGACCAAATCGGGTACCGCTGACGCCCCGATCATCCTCGCGGCCGACGGGGCCACTGTGCACGAGGTGCAGATCAAAGCCGATCACGTTGTTCTCCAGGGTTTCACCGTCGCGGGAGGCGGTGGGGTGCTGCTGGAGGGTGCCGGGCTCACCGCGCGAAACAACACCGTGCACGACACCGAACAGGGCGGGGTCACCTGCGATCCCTGCACCGACTCCACGATCGAGTCCAACACCATGACTCACGTCGCGAGCAACGGTATCGACATCACCGGACAGCGGATCACCGTGCACGCCAACACCATCAGCGACACGGTGGTGTCCCGGCACGGTGGGGACGCGGACGGGATGCGGTTTTTCGGCAGCGGGCATCGGATCACCGACAACACCATCTTCGACATCTCTGCGGAGGGCTATCGCAGTCCGCCGCACCCGGACTGTTTCCAGACCCTCGACAACAGCAAGCCGCCCACCTTCGACGTGGTGATCTCGGGTAACACCTGCCGCAACGTGGATGCGCAGTGCCTGATCGCCACCGGCGATCAGGGCAGCAACAGCGGCGCCCCCAGCGGGGTAACCTCGATCACATTCGTGGACAACCAGTGCGCGAACAACGGCGCGCAAGCGCTCAACATACGGCGCTGGCCCAATGTCGTGGTGCGTCAGAACACCTTCTCCGGCCCGAACTGACGCGGGCAGTGTTGATCACCGAAGGTTCGACGGGGTGCACCGTGGTCGGCAACACCACCACCGGGAATCGCCCCACCGTGGAGATCGACGGGTCATCCCGGCCGGGATCCCACGTGGACAACAACACTCCCGCCTAACCGGCGCCGAATACCGCCGCGGGCTCGTTTATCTGCTCCACCGACGGGCTGAGCACCCGACTCCCGCAGCCCTCTGGTTGGCTGGATCAAGGGTGCGCTGGGGTGCGTTCGTGCACTGGGCGCGGTCTGGGCCGTGGAGATCGCCGACACCTTCGCGCTGTCCGGATTCTGCCTGGGGCCCGATTGCGACCGTGGCGTGCGAGGTCCACGACCTCGAAGATCTGGAGACCGCAGTGGCACGAGCCTTGACACCTTCACCCTGACAGCGGGTTCCTCAGCCGCTGAGGGCGAGGGGGTAAACCGCCGGTACGGGCTTAGATCAACTGGTGCAGCTGGTCCGATCGCATAGTTTGGTGGTGCCCGGTACTGCGTAACACGACAGGCAGGGGCGGTCGCATTCTGGCCACCCCTGCCTCGTTGAGCAAAGCCGCGGATGACTCGATCGCCCGCTGCACTCGCTCGGGTCAGTGCTCGACTCAGTGAGTACCACCGGCCGTCGGTTCCGCCGCCCGCGACTCCGCCGGTGCCTGCAGCACCGCCGGTCAGCGTGTTGTACTGATTACCCGCGACGAAGACGAAGATCGTATTGCCAGTGATGGTCGTCCCACCGCTACCCGCGCCACCAGTACCACCGGCAGTGCCTGTGCCGGCAGTGCCTGTGCCGGCAGTGCCTGTGCCGGTAGTGCCTGTGCCGGTAGTGCCTGTGCCGGCAGTGCCTGTGCCGGTAGTGCCGCACAATAATGACAGGACGGTACGCGCCGGCAGCAACTCCACGTACTGCTCCTTGATCTCCACGAAGCTCAGTGCGTCTGACATCAGGTCCTCCTAGGAAAGGTGCCCGGTGGATTCCGGGTACAACGAGCACCGCATCGGTGTCATTCCCGATTCGGCACCACATACCCTGCCGAGTAATAAGACCGGGTGGCAATCGGTAATCGCACGTAAATCCGCAGGTAGATTACCTAGCCACAGGTTGCTTTCCAACACGTAATGGGCGACGACATTCCACGGAGATCACGAACGCTGACTACCAACACCGAGCGGTAACGCACAACCGGGGCCAGAATGACTCTACGCCACTGAGCGTGGTAACCAAGGTGAAGGCGAGCCGCACGTGGAAGGCATCGCGCACCGGACCACGTCGGGTAGCCAGCGCGCTGGCGTAGCTGCGGTAGAGGCCCAGCGCCGTGGTCACGATCCCGGCCCGCCACAGCTGCCGACGCGAAGACCATAGTCTAACCGTATGTAATCGTGGCCTGACACGACGTGGGACAAGCCTGGGCAGTATCTCATTCGAAGTCCGTCTGTATACCGGACAAAGGCCGTGTCGGCCCTCGATCAGCGGTTAAAGTCGGAAAACCGTCTGACCACCGGCGAAGTTTGCCGACGTTCCTGGCGCTTGTACACGACGACACAGCGCCCGCTACGGTCGATATGAACCGCGTCCAGGGCGATTGCGGCCGCGTTATCGTGCTCGGCCACTAAGCGGAACCGCGCGGGTGATCCCTCGGTGCCACAGCGGACAGCGAGAGGCAGGCGATCCGGGTACCCCCCTTGCCACCGGGCCTGAACCAGTTGCAGTCGCCATCGCGTCGTCCACCACTATCGACCCAGGTCCCCGGTCAGTGAAGACGAAGGGCACCGTGGTGCGTGACGTACCTGAACCGCTAGCGTCAGTGTGCACATCTAGCCAAATCTCGTTGCGCGGATTGGCGTACTCAGGGTTCGTCGATGCTTCTCCGGAAATAGAGGTAGGATTGACGGTGGGATCGACATTATTCTGGTAACGCGGCCCTTCCGCGGCAGGGTTAGGACTACAGGCGTTGACGTTCGCGTGCACCGCATAACCCCGGTTAGGTACCAAGCCCGGAAACTGTCAGGTCCGCGTTGGTGGACTCGTCCGACGGCGTCATCACGACCGCCAAGCGCGCACCCTCCGGCGCTAATCCCGGGTTATAAGTGTAGGCCAAGGTGCCAGTGTTGGGCCTTGAGGCCGATTCCGGAGTCGGCAC
>CAVQVV010000005.1:0-231974 GCA_963717245.1 uncultured Actinomycetota bacterium
AAGGAGCTCGACCGACTCCTGACCGCATTGCCGACCGAATCCGACAGCAGGGTCGTTTGCGGCGTCGCTGGCCGCCGGCCAACATCGTCACGAATGGACGCTGCCTGAAAAACTACCCTGAATGATCGACGGAGTCGCCGACACCGCGAGCCGCCGATCATCAGCGCTTCACCACTGACGGCGGAGTCCGCAGCCTGATGCTAATGTGAGCGCATGCTTCATGGAGCGGTGGTTTGGCGGGCGCCGTCCGAGTGACGGCCCTATGCATCGCATGCCGAGCCGCCTTCGGACGGTCCGCGTCTCGTTTCACCGTCCGACGGCTCGCACGCCCGAAGGCGGGTCCCTATCTCGTGGGCGTCCGAGTGGAGCATCGTGTCGACCCTGCTCGCGCGGCACCCAATGACGCGAAGGTGGCCAGCGGCAGTCAGCGTGGTGGGGTTGAAGGTCCAACCGGTGCAAAAACAACGGTAGGCCGGCGCGGGTGCGCAGCGCTGGGTCTGGCGTGGTGGTGGGTGGTCGCCCTACGACGCGGTGCGGGCTCGGTCGCGGGCGATCGCTCGGTACACCGTCGATCGCGTGATGGAGAACAGCTCCTCGAGCTCGCTGATGGTGTGCCCACCGGTGGCGTGCAGCGCCACGAGGTGGGCTTCCTGCCGAGTGAAGAGCTTGGGTTGCTTCCCGCGCAGCCGGCCCTTCGCCCTAGCGACCGTCATGCCCTCCCGAGTCCTGATCTTGTCAAATCGGCTTCGAATTCAGCGACCATGGCCAGAACGTTGAACAGCAGCCGGCCGACCGGGTCGGTCGGGTCGTGCACTGATCCGCCGAGGTTGAGCTTGCACCTCGCGGGCGGTGAGCTCGGCGACGATGTCGCGCGCATCCGGCAGGGACCGGGCGAGGCGGTCGAGCTTCGTCACGACCAGGACGTCGCCGGCCTGCAGGCGGCCATCGCCTCGCGCAGCCCGGGGCGGTCCCGATTGGTGCCGGTCAGGCCGTGATCGACGTAGATCCGGGCGGGTGCTACATCCCGGGCCGCAAGGGCGTCACGCTGGGCAGTGAGGTCCTGATCGTCGGTGGACACCCGTGCGTATCCGATTCTGAGCCCGGTCACCAGCACAGTGTGCCGTATAACCTCCCGTCACCGGCATTGTTCACCGAACCACCCTTACGGCACTGCCACTCCTGCTGTTTCTCGCACTTAGCCGGCTGACCGGCGGGAGTGCCGTTGGGGGTTCGGCTATCGGGCGCCCGATCGATCTCGACGAGTCGCGTTCCGCTGCTGGTTTCCATGAGACAGAACAGCTCAGGCGGGAGCGAACGCGGACCCAGGACGGTGAAACCCACGCTAACGTGAGCCAAGTGATCGAAACGCGCGAAGTCGCCTACGACGTCGACGGTTTGACAATGGTTGCCCACCTGGCGCGTCCGGACGGCGACGGGCACTGGCCGGCCGTGCTGATGGGACACGATGGGGTCGGCCTCGAGGACTACCAACGCGGACGCGCCGATCACCTCGCCACCCACGGCTACGTGTGTCTCGCGCTGGATTACCACGGCGGTCAAACATTCTTCGGAAACCCGGAAACAATGCTGGCTCGGGTCATGCCGTTGATCGCCGACCCCGCCCGGATGCAGGCCATCGGCCGCGCCGCGCTAGACGTCCTACTCGCGGTACCCGGTGTTAACCGCGATCGACTCGGCGCCGTCGGCTACGGCGCTGGCGGCAGCATCGTGCTGGAACTGGCCAGCGCTGGGGTGCCATTTAAGGCTCTGGCCGCGATCCATCCTGGGCTGCCGACCGCCCGCCCCCAGGATTGGATCAACGTGACCGGCCCGTTCCTTCTCTGCACGGGCTCCGAAGACCCACTGTGCACTCCTGACCAGGTCTTGGCGTTCACCCGTGCGCTCCAGGAAGCGGGGGTCGACTGGCGCGTACACGTTTACGGCGGAGCCGAGCACGCCTTCTGGGCGGCGCCGACCAATCCCGATGGCTCCCTCACCGGCGGGACGACCCACGTCAATGCCACCGTGCCGGGCGTGAGCTATCACCCGGCGCACGCGGCGCGGTCGTGGCGGGCAGTGCTCGACCTGTTCGACGAAACCATCGGGACTCCGCCGGTTCCGGCTTGAGCGATCCCGCAAAGCGCGCCGAACCGGATGCCCAAGAATCACCAGCGCACAGACATGGCGGCCACTCTGCGCACGCTCGTCGTGTTGGAGGACCGGCTCGGCGAATCCCAGTAGTCGATCGGCTTGCGGCACTGCTTGATCACGTGGCGCCAGCGGCCGGCTGGCGTAGGGGCCGGTGACCGGTGGGTCCGAGTTGGGCGAGCTCGGCGTCGATGTCGACCGTGATGGTGCCGAACAGCCCGATGTTCTCGCTCTGGGCCGGAGAGATGTGGGCGAGGATCTCGTCGTCGATGTGGCGTCCCTGGTCGCGGAGCTGCTGTGCGGCCAGGCCGAGGTACTCGGCGGTCCAGGTGCTGATGGCGTTGGTCGCGATGGTCAGACACCACGCCTGTTCGGTCTGGTCCTGCAGGTGACGCCGACGGACGGCGCCTTCGTGGGCGTAGAACACGTCGCGGCGCAGCGCGTGGACGCTCTCGCCCTTGTTGAGCTGGCGAGAAATCTTGCGGCGGTAGTCCTCCCTGGCCAGATACCGGGCGGCGTAGACCGTACGGTGGAGCAACCCGTACTCCTTGAGCGCGGCGGCCAGGGTGTTCTGCCGGTCGGCGCGGGAGAGCTTGCCCACGATCAGTGACGCGGTGACGTGGCCGTACTTCAGCGACGCGGCCAGGCGCAGCATCTCGTCCCAGTGCTCGGCGATCAGGGCTGTGTTGATCCGCCGGGTCAGCAACGGCCCGACCCGCGGGAAGGCCACCGTCGTGTCCGACCTAGTTGAGCATCGACCCAGGGTGATCTTGCCCAGGTCTCGGATGCGGGGAGAGCCGCAGCCCCACCAGGTCGAACAGTGCGAAGTTGATCAGACTGGCGCCGTGGGTGTCGGTCGCGTGCTCGGTGATCGGCACGTCGGCCTGGTTACCGAGAATCTCGTCCAGCACGTAGGGGGCTTCGCGGTCAGTAGCCACAATGACTTTGGTGCCGAACACGGCGTGCTGATCCGTGATGTGGGTATACGAGCTCAGACCCTGCTCGGCAAAATACCTGGACAGGGCGCGAGCCGTGATCGACTTGCCCTTGGTCGGGAACCGTTGCCCGTCACTGGAGGACAGCGTGCCGCCACCGAAGACCGCAGCCAGCGGCAACGCTTGGTGATACCCGATGATGACCAGGTTCGCCGCCCGCAGGGTCTCCTCGCGGATGTACCACTCCTGGGTCCAGAGCAGGGTGTCGTAGCCGATGTCCGACGCATCCGCCATCCGAGATATGCCCAGGTTCGTGGTCTGGGCCACGATCACCGCCAGCAAGTTGCGCTTGAGCTCGCGGGAACGGGGGGTGGCCCCGCCAGCGTGGGTGAAACAGTCCAGAAACCCGGTGTGTCGATCCAGCTCGATGAACACCGACACAATGGGGGCGAACGGCAGCAGCGCGGTGAGTTCCTTGCGCAGCTCGGCGACCTCGGCGGGCAGATCCTCGGCCGTCAGTGGCCCGATCACCAACTCGCCCGCCTCGTCAAGGCGCACCGGGTCACGTCCGGTGGACAGCACCCCGTCGAGCTCACCCAGCGCGGTGTGCAGCTCCCCTTGCGCCCGGCCAGGGCCGCCTCGGGGGCGGCCGGGACGCCGACCAGGGCGCAGAACTCGCCGCGCTGCGCCGGCCAGGCCTCGGGCGCGATCAGGTAGGCGGTGGGGTCGGCGTAGCGGCGGGACCCGGGCACATGAACATCCCCACTGCGCAGCGCGTCACGCAGGCACAGCAACACGCAAAGCTCCCCGTAGTGCCGGTAAGCGCTGGTGTTACCGCTGGTGGTCGCGTCGTCGAGGTAGCCACGCCACCGGGCGGGGACGAACTCGGTCGGGGCCCCCGCTGGAACGGTGCGCGCTCCGCTGGCGTTCAGTTCCCGCAGCACCTTGACCGCCTCGAGTAGCGACGCGGCGCCCGGGCCGCCGGCGAAGGACAGCACGCGCAGCACGTCAGGAGTGAACTGGCGCAGATACCCGTAGGAGGCCTCGATGACGGCGAGGTGGCCGTGATCGCGCGGCAACCGGGTCGTGGTCGGTGTAGCCAGTGCGGCGGCCAGTCGACTCATCCCGATCCGCTCGCGCAGCAGCCCGCCGACCTGCTCGTCGGGATCGCGGGGTCAGCCAGGACCGGCAGGATCACCTCGGCCAGCGCCAGCTTGTCCTCGCCGCGTTTCGCCCGCTCCGCCAGTCGATCGGCGAGCTTGTGCCGCGCCCTCGACTCGCGGGCGGTGACGGCCTGGTCAAACAGCTGCACCACCTCGTCGAGCACGTCGACCGCGGACTGCGCCAGCAACGTCAGCACGATCGGGTAGCGGCGGTGCGGCTCCCGGCGGGTCAGCGACGGCACCGAGCTGCGCCGCCCGACCGCAGCCAGGTGGCGGCGGCGTTCGGCGGGCAGAGTCGACAGATCCAGAGTGTGGGCGTCCAACCCGCGCAGGAACTCCAGCTTGCGGACCTCGGTCTTCACCGCCGCGGACGAGGCCTCCGTTGGCCCGGTACTCAGCCACCGCAACCGGGTTATGCCCAGCTCCCGGTTCACCACCAGCAGTCTGTCGAGCTCGGTCCGCAGGGACACCGTGAGCAGGTGCGCGACCCGGTCATAGGTTTCGCGCTCCGCACGCGCCCGGGCCGCCGCGATACGCTCCAGTAGCTTCACCGGACCCGGCCGCAGCACTCGTTCAGTGATCAGGTGCTCGCATGCCAGCCTGAAGAACAGAGTCGGCGAATCGTGCTCCATCGCTCTGGCCAGCAGGAACTCGTCGAGTTCTTTCAGTGAGAGCTCGTCGCCGCCCCGCCAGCCGCGATAAGCCAATACCGCACGCAGATGATCGGTGCGGGTCTGGACCCGCCCCCCGTAGCCGGCCAGCTCACCAGCCGGAACCCTCAACCGTTCCGCTAGCCGGGCCACCGCCGCCGGCGGTGCCACGGCCACGTCGTCGGGGACGAACCCCAACCAAGGCAGGCTGCACACCTGGACCGCGACACCCAGCATCGTCGCTGGCCGGCGCATCGAACCCAGGAACACCTCGTCCGCCGAGGTCAGGGTGAAGAACCGGATCAACTCTTCCGAGGTGATCTCCGGGAAGCCACGCAGCCGAGCCAGCTCCTGCTCGGAGAACACATCACGGGTCGACACCAGGGCCCCAGACGGCGAACGCGATCACACGACGAGAGCGCGCCACGCTAGACCGGCACCGGTCCGAACCCGCGCCCGGGGGCGCTAGCGTTGTTTTTGCACCGGTTGGACCTTCAACCCCGTGGTGGTGCGGCGACGCGCTCGTCGCTACCCAGACCTACTCGCCTCGTTCAGAATCGCGAAACAACGTCTCTATGGCGGTTGAAACTATCATCGAAGTGAGCATGTGTGGTGTGCGGACTATGTATGTATGCGAGCCGTCGAAGTTCTCCCTAATCAACGCGCCACATTGCCAGTTGGTGCGCTATAATCTCACTATTGTTGAGCGTTCGAGGACGCTCCGGAGATCGCGAATAAACCAGACCTCAATGCTTATTGTAGGTAGCAAATTGTTGAAACCTACGTCGACTTTGTCATCGGCTACGTATTCGAAAACAGACTCGTGGCTACGTACCCGACCTGGCAGATTTACGTGCGGCTACTGATTGCCAGTGGCGCTGCGCATGGGCAGGGTATGGGAAGCCGAATCGGTAATGCCGCCGATGCGGTGTTTTCGCCCCGGGCACCACCGGGCTTTCCCTAGGAGGATTTGATGTCTGACGCACTGAGCTTTGTGGAGATCGACGGGCAGCACGTGGAGCTGCTGCCGGCGCGTACGGTCCTGTCGCTGTTCACCGCCGGCGGTGGCCGCGGCGACCGCGGCGGCAATGGCGGCACGGGTGGCAACGGCGGCGGCGGCCGTGGCGGCATCGGGCTCAACGTCTTGAACATCGACGCGTTCGGTGACCAGGTCAACAGCGCCGGTGACGGTACCGGCGGCGCCGGTGGCGACGCCAACGGCGGCAACGGCGGGGTCCACCACAGCTGATGAGTCGGGGCGGTGCCGCTGGATGACCGCGTGCGGTGCCGTTGGCGAGGGAGGGATGGTTTCCGACGCGGCCATCCCTCCCGTCATCGTGAGACTTCGCCGAGCAGTGGCATGAGGCAAGGTCGGAAATGATCGTCATGCCGGAAGAATGGTAGTTACGCCGTTGTCTGCGTCGGGCTGGCAGGTTCACCCGGACCTCGGCAAACTAACTGATGATGCACCGGGCCAGCAGCAGGTGCTCACACGAGTCCCTGGGAGCTGTTTCATGATGCAAGTCTCGTCTCATCAGCTGGAAGTACTCCGCACGGTGTTGGCCGGAAAGATGATCACTGCGGAGGACGCCGACTATGACACCGCTCGCATACAGTGGAACAACGACATCGATCGCCGCCCTTTAGCCATCGCCCGCTGTGTGTCGCCCGCCGACATCGCGGCGGCGCTTACCTTCGCACAGGACCAAAATTTGGAGATCTCGGTGCGCGGCGGAGGCCATGCCTTCTCTGGGACCGGCGTCTGTGACGACGGACTGATGATCGACCTTAGCGCGATGCGCCAGATCTCGATCTCTGCTGGAGATCAGGTGGCCCGTGTGGGCGGCGGTGCCACCGTCGCCGAGCTGGACGCAGCAACTCAGGTGCATGGCCTGGTGGTGCCCACCGGAGTGATAAGCCACACCGGTGTCGGTGGGCTGACCCTCGGTGGCGGCATCGGATGGCTGACCCACAAGATGGGATTGACCATCGACAATCTGCTCTCAGCTGAGGTGGTGCTCGCTGACGGCCGTTACGTGCACACTTCTCCTGACGAGTATGCCGATCTGTTCTGGGCTATCCGCGGCGGAGGCGGAAACTTCGGTGTCGTCACGACGTTCGAGTTCCAGCTACATCCGGTCGGGCCAGAGGTGCACCTGGGATTATTTTTCTGGGGAATGGACCAAGGCGAGCAGGTGCTGCGACTGGCCCGCGACGTGGTGCCCAACTTGCCCGTCGATGCGGGCGCTCAAATTGCGATCGGGCTCAACGCTCCCCCAGCACCATTCGTGCCCGCGCAGTACCACTTCACTCCCGGTTATCTGCTCATCGTGGTCGGGTTCTCCTCTGCCGAAGAACACGCCGACATCGTTGCGCCGATTCGCGAGGCGCTGCCGCCGCTGTTCGAACTTGTCACCCCGATCCCGTATGTGGCGTTACAGCGTACGCTCGACGAAACGGCTCCGTGGGGGTTGCTCGGCTATCAAGAAGTGATCTATCTCGAGGAACTCACCGACGATGTGATCTCAAGGATCGTAGCCCATCTGCCTGCGAAACGTTCGCCGATGAGCTTCTGCCTGATCTTCCGGCTCGACGGAGCGTATTCGGCGGTCGGCGACGAGGAGACGGCCTTCGGCGGTCGGCGGTCACCGCGCTATCTCATCAACATCGCCGGCATCGGTGCCAGCCCCGCAGTACTGAACGCCGACCGGACCTGGGCGCAGTCGTTGTGGAGCGCGCTGCGGCCGTTCGCCAAGGACTCAGGTGGCTACGTGAACTCCATGACGGACAACGACGAGGATCGGGTGCGGGCGTCTTACGGACCGACAAAGTCCGGGCGGCTGGCCAGGATCAAGGCCAAGTACGACCCAGGCAACGCACTCCATCTCAACGCCAACATCAAACCCCTCTGAACGGCCCGGGGCGGCTAGCGCATCGACCCACTGACTCCAGCTACGATTCCTGCCGACTCTCGCGGCCTCCCGGCTGGCGGTACGCTGACGCCGGGGCGCGGCGTGCATCGCAACCGGAGGAGATCGGCCGTGACTGACCTGGTTGCCCGCACGCCACCCCGCAGACTGCGTACCCGACTGTTGCTCACGGTGCTCTCATTGGGCGCGCTGATCGTCGTTGCCTCAGTGCTCCCCGTGCCCAGCCCACTGCAGATGCGGACGTGGGCGCAGTCGATCGGTCTTGCGGCGCCGCTGCTGTTCCTGCTCGGGCACACCCTGGTCACGGTGGCACCGATCCCCCGAACGATGTTCACCCTTGCGGCCGGCTTGCTCTTCGGACCGGTGCTGGGAGTGATGCTGTCGCTGGGCGCTACGACGCTGTCCGCAGTGCTGGCCTTTGGCCTGGTCCGCCGGCTGGCCCGGGGGCTTGTGCTGCCCCTGTCGGATCACAAGGTGCTGCGGACGGTCGATGCGCGGTTGCGCCGTCGGGGCTGGTTGGCGGTGGCGTCACTGAGGCTGATCCCGGCGGTACCGTTCTCAGTGCTCAATTACTGCAGTGCACTCTCGTCGATCCGGTTCCGCCATTATCTGGCCGGTACGGTGGGTATCGTGCCCGGGTCGGTAGCGGTGGTGGTGCTCGGCGACGCACTGACCGGAAAGACCTCGCCGGCATTGCTCGCGGTTTCCCTGGGCGCGGCGGCGGTCGGGGCGTTTGGTCTGATCATCGAGGCTCGCTGGGCAGCACCGATCGCGCCGGAAGAGGTGACAGTTGGGCTGTGAACACCCCCGCCGATCTCACCGCCACCCAGCTCGTCGCCGCCTACCGCACGGGTGAGCTGTCGCCGGTCGAGGTCACCCAGGCCACGTTGGATCGTGTCGATCAGCTCGATAGCCAAGTGCGGGCATTCTGCTTTGTGGACGCCGACCGGGCGCTCCAGGAGGCCAAGGCCTCGGAGCGCCGCTGGCAGCAGGGCTTGCCGCACGGTCTGGTCGATGGCGTGCCGACCTCGATCAAAGACGTCTATCTCACCCAGGGGTGGCCGACTCTGCGCGGGTCGAGGTTGGTCGCTCCAGATCAGGAATGGCCGATCGACGGGCCCGCCATCGCCCGGCTGCGCGAGCATGGTGCGGTGCTGCTGGGCAAGACGACCACCTCTGAGTTGGCCTGGAAATGCGTCACCGACAGCCCACTGACCGGGGTCACGGTCAATCCGTGGGACACCAGCCGGACGCCGGGCGGCTCAAGCGGCGGCAGCGCCGTGGCGGTGGCCCTGGGGATGGGTCCGCTGTCGCTGGGTATCGACGGTGGCGGTGCGGTTCGCATTCCCGCGTCCTTCACGGCGACGGTGGCGATCAAGCCGACCTATGGCCGGGTGCCGCACTGGCCGGCTAGCCCGTTGGGCTCCTTGATGACCCCCGGCCCGATGGCCCGCACGGTGGCCGACACCGCGTTGCTGCTTGACGTGGTATCCGGGTACGACCCGAGAGACTGGTCAGCGTTACCGCCCACCATCCGCACGTATTCCAGTGCGCTGGGCAACGGTGTCCTGGGGTTGCGGATTGCGTTGAGCCCGACGCTGGGCTACGTCGAGGTTGACCCGGACGTTGCCGACGCAGTGCAGGCCGCCGCAGAGGTGTTTCGGGACCTTGGCGCGGAGGTCGAGTTCGCCGATCCGGGTTTCGCCGACTGCGTGCGGGATTTTCACGTGCTCTGGTTCTCCGCGATGGCCAAAACGGTCGAGCGCCTGACGCCGGACGAGCTCGAGCTCATGGAACCTGCGCTGCAGGAGATCGTGGCGCAGGGCCAGCGCTGTTCCGCGCTGGACTATCTCGCCGCCACCGCGACCAGGGCAACGATGGGCGCCATGATGGGGGCCTTCCACGAACGTTACGACCTGCTCCTCACCCCGACGGTTCCGATCACGCCCTTCGTCGCGGGTGAGGACGTGCCGATCGGGTGGGATTCGCCGCGGTGGACCAGTTGGACGCCGTTCACCTACCCGTTCAACATGACTCAGCAGCCGGCCGCCAGCGTGCCATGCGGGTGGACCAGCGCCGGCCTGCCGATCGGATTACAGGTGGTGGGCCCGCGCCACGCCGACGACCGGGTGCTCGCCGCGTGCGCGGCCTATGAGCAGGTCGAGCCGTGGGCCTACCGGCGCCCTGCTTTATTGCTCCGCTGACGGGTCGTACTCGGCTGGCTGAGGGGCTTCACCCGACGATGTCCGGGGTGGCGGCGCGTGCTGCGCAGAGCCGGGTTGGCCGCTGTAGGGCGACCGTACCGGAGGGCCCAGCGACGGGGTCGTCCCGAACTCCGGGCGTGGAACCTCCCGGCGGGCCACCTCCTCCGCGGCCCGCACTGCGGCCGCCACGTCCGGGTCGGTGGCGGTGTCGAACCACCCGGCGACGGCTTCGTCGTCCTGCTCTGGCCGGGTGACTTCCACGTATTCGCGGGTTGGTTCGTACCGGAACACCCCGTCGTCCCCCGGCGCCCCCAGCATCTTGGTGAATCCTTCGAGGGCCTTGCCGAAGTCGCTGGGCACGATCCAGACCTTGTTCGCGTCGCCCTGGGCCATCTGCGGCAGCGTCTGCAGGTACTGATAGGCCAGCAACTCGGGGGTCGGGCGACCCGCCTTGATCGCGGCGAACACCTTCTCGATCGCCTTGGCCTGGCCCTGTGCCTGCAGATACCTCGCCGCCCGTTCGCCCTCGGCACGCAGAATTCGAGACTGCCGTTCAGCCTGCGCGGTGAGAATCGCGGCTTGCTTGGCACCCTCGGCGGAGAGGATGGCGGCCTGCTTCTGGCCCTCCGCGGTCTTGATCGCCGATTCCCGCTGACCCTCGGCGGTGAGGATGGTGGCGCGCTTCTCCCGGTCTGCGCGCATCTGCTTCTCCATCGAGTCCTGGATCGACGGCGGCGGATCGATCGCCTTGAGCTCGACGCGACCCACCCGGATCCCCCACCGGCCGGTTGCCTCATCGAGCACCCCGGACAGCTGACCGTTGATGAAATCTCGGGAGGTCAGGGTGTCTTCCAGGCTCATTCCACCGACGACGTTACGCAGCGTCGTCGTGGCCAACTGCTCGACTGCGGCGATGTAATTGGAGATCTCGTACACCGCGTCCTTCGGGTTGGTCACCTGGAAGTACACGACAGTGTCGATGTCGACCGTCAGGTTATCCTTGGTGATCACCGATTGCGGCGGGAAGGACACCACCTGCTCCCGCAGATCGATCCGATCCCGGATCCGGTCGATGAACGGCACCAGGAAATTCAGCCCCGGCGTGAACGTCCCGCGGTAGCGGCCGAGCCGCTCGACGACCGCGGCGGACGCCTGCGGGATCACCACCACGGCCTTGACGACGATGGCGACGATCGCCAGCACGATAACCGCGATCACCACGAGCAGTGCAACGCTCATGAAGGCTCCCCCATAACGATGGCAGTGGCGCCGGAGATGGTCATCACCGTCACCGCGTGGCCGGGCTGCAGTACCTCAGTTTCGTCGAACGTCCGGGCGGACCACAGCTCACCGCGCAGCTTGATCTTGCCGCCGTGCGCGTCGACGGTGCTGACCACAATCGCTCTATCGCCGAGCAAGGCCTCGACGTTAGTCGGCACGTGGGCGGTATGCAGCCGGTGCTTGAGCATCGGACGGGCCACGGTGATCAGGGCCACCGAGGTGGCGGCGAAAGCGGCGACCTCCGGCAATGGGCCGCCGCCCAACGCCGCGAACCCCGCGGCGACCAGCGCGCCCGTCCCGAACATGATCAGTACGAAGCCACTGGTCAGTACTTCGGCAGCGATCAGCAGCAGCCCCGCGACGAGCCACACGACAGCGGCCATGTGCCCATCTTGACAGATCTTGGGTCGGGATTCTGCGGTGATCGTCACCGATCTCGGGAGATCTTGTTAGCCGACGGTGACGAAGTCGATGAGCTGTTCGACAGCACCCAGCAGCGCTGGCTCAAGATCGCGAAAACCTTCCACGGCGCCGAGTATCCGACCCCATTGCTGCGCGGGGTCTGCGATCCCGCTCCGGTCCACCCACCCCAGCGCCCGGCACACGCCTTCCTTCCACGGTACCCCACGTGGCACGTCAGGCCAGCTGGGAATGCCCAGCGCCGCGGGCCGGACGGCCTGCCAGATATCGACATAGGGATGGCCGGTCACCAGCACGTGCGGCGAACGCACCGCCGCCACGAGACGGCTCTCCTTGCTGCCGGTGACCAGATGATCGACAAGCACGCCGAGCCGCCGACCTAAGGCGGGGTTGAACTCGCAGACTCGGTCGGCCAGGTCGTCCACACCGTCGAGTGGTTCCACGACCACGCCGTCCACCCGCAGATCATGTCCCCAGACCCGCTCGACAAGCTCGGCGTCGTGCTTGCCCTCGACCCAGATCCGGCTGGCGCGGGCGACCCGGGCGCGCACCCCTGCCACCCGGACCGACCCGGACGCCGACCGGGTCGGTCCAGCGGCGGCCGGCTGCACTGCGCGAACCAGCGTGACCGGATCGCCGTCGATCAGGAACGCGGCGCGGCGAAGCGGGAAGGTCCGGACCCGGCCTTGAGCGTCCTGAAGCTCGACCGAGTCGCGTTCACAATGAAGCACGGCGCCGCAGAACCCACTCGCGGCGTCCTCCACCACCAGGCCTGTCTCGGCGGGCAGCTGGAGCACCTCGGGGCGCCGGCGTGGCTGCCGAAGCACGTCGGGTCCATAGCCTGCGTTACCACCCGGTGAGCTGCTCGGTAGGCCGCGGTGGCGCATGGTTCCGACGGTAGCCGGATGTCCGGATTCCCCGGCCCAGCCACGCCGGGTGTGCATTTTGCGAGTCAGGGTTCTACGCTCCTACTCCGTGCCATGCCCCAGCGCGACATTCACCGTGTGGGCCTCGGCCTGGCTGCACGGCTGCGCCGCCCCCGACGCTGTGATCGACGGCCTGCATACCTGGGCCGGACTGCATGAGGTGGTGGCCGTGGACGAGGTCACTGCACGGCAGCTTGACCTACCGGCGCCTGGCGAAGTCCCGACGTCTGTGGTCGGGCTGCTGGCCACCGTCCGACGGGCTGGGGCCGGCGTCGGCCAGCTGTTGTTGCCGGTGCCCGGAGATGTGCGGGGACTGCCGCCCCACGGGCCGCTCGCCGCGGCGGCACTGGGTAGCGGCGAGGTCGCCGTCTTCACCGGCGCGGAACTCGCGGCGGTGCCGGATACCGTCGCTGAGGGCGTCCTTCGCTGGACGGTGTTCGCCGGCGGCCCGCTACCCCCGGCTCCCGAACCTGAATTGTCCGACGCCGAGCATGGTCTGCGCGGCGCGGTCCGACAAGCGGCGACGACGCTGGTGGAGCTCGACCTCGCCCGGCACCGCCCCGGCGTCCGGGCCGAGATCGCCGAAGCGCTTGAGCTCCGAGTCCGGCCGCCGTGGCCCGAGGGCACACCGGGTCGGGCGCTGCGGGTACTCGAGCAGGCCGACGAGGTGGAGGCCATTCTCCGCGCCGCGGACACCGACAACCTCGGTGGTGCCCTGTCCGCGTCGGTGGCAGCGGCCCGTTCCGCCGCGCTGCGACCGCTGTTCACCGCAGTACGCGAAGCCCGCCGCTCCGCCGTCGCCGAAGCGGTCCGAGCCCTCACCCCCCGCGCCGGCCGACGCTGAGCGGCGACCGCGTTATCCAGCGACACTTGCACCTCACCCAATGGGAGGTCGGCGCGCTTGACTACACCGTCGAGCCGTCAGCTCAGCAACTCGTCGAACTCGGGTGGGTGCGCGGCGGACCTGCTCGGCAATGAGCTCGACCACCATCTCGGCGAAGCGCGGGCAAGCCAGTTCGGGCGTCGCATGGGCGGTGGCGGGGTCGTCACATGATTGCCAAGCTCAGCGGCATGGCTCTCACCGTGCATGTGCCCGGGCTTGTGCTGACCGACCACGAGTTTCAGATCCCGCTGGATCACGCGTATCCCGAGAACGAACGCATCACCGTGTTCGCGCGGGAAGTGTCGGATCCGGACGGGACGGATCGACCGTTCCTGGTCTTCCTGCAGGGCGGGCCGGGGCAGGAGTCACCGCGCCCCGTCCGGACACCGACGAACCCGGGTTGGCTGGACCGGGCGTTGCGCGATTACCGGGTGCTGCTGCTCGACCAACGCGGCACCGGGCGCTCGACACCGGTCGGCGCGCTGCCCGACATGTCACCCCAGCATCAGGCGCAGTACCTGACTCATTTCCGGGCCGACTCGATCGTGCAGGATGCCGAATGGATCCGGGCCGAGCTCGGAGTGGAGCGCTGGAGCGTGCTCGGGCAGTCTTTCGGTGGATTTTGCGCGCTGACGTACCTGTCCCGCGCGCCCCACGGACTACGCGAGGTCCTGTTCACTGGTGGCGTCCCGCCGATCGGCCGCCATCCCGACGAGATCTACCGAGCCACCTACGCCACGATGCTGGGGCGCAACAACCACTACTACCGGCGCTACCCAGCCGACCGCGACCGGGTGCTGGCCGTGCACCAGCACTTGGTCTCCGGCGAGCTGCGGTTACCGGGCGGGGACGTGCTCACCTCCCGCCGTTTCCGCCAGATCGGCGCCATGCTGGGCAAGAGCGACGGCGCCGAAGGGCTGCACTACCTGCTGGAGCGTGATCCGTTCTCACCGGCGTTCCTGCACGACGTGGCCGCCGCCATGCCGTTCTCGGGCCGCAACCCGCTCTACGCGGTGATCCACGAAGCCTCCTACGCTGATGGGCACTCGACGCGCTGGTCCGCGCACCGGGTACGCCCGAATGCGTTCGATGAGGACATCACGTTATTTACCGGCGAACACGTCTTTCCGTGGATGTTCACCGACTACAGCGAGCTGGCGCCGTTACGAGAGGCAGCAGAGCTGCTCGCCCAACGCGAGTGGCCGCGACTCTTCGACGCCGAGCGGCTGCGGAACTGCGAAGTGCCGTGCGCGGCGGCGATCTATGCCCAGGACGCCTACGTCGACCGCGCGTTCTCCGAGGAGACCGCACGCCTCATTCCCACTATGCGGCCCTGGCTGACCAACGAATATGAACACAATGGGCTCGGTGTCGACGGCAGCCGCATCCTGGACCGACTCATTGCCCTCGCCCGCAACCGCGCATAGGTACTCCATGCAGCGGGTCTTCGCCCGTACTGCAGACGAGCGGCAAGCGCCGGTCCGGCCTGCTACGCCGATCCGCAACAGTCCGGCGCGCAGGGAGCCCCGTTGACGCCCTGACCGGCCGCTGGGACCTGTGAGCACCGGGGGGCGGGTGTGCCGCGGACCTGCTCGTTGATGAGCTCCACCACCATGTCGGCAAAACGGGGGTCGGTGCCCGGGGTGGCGGCTCGCACGAAATCCATCCCGAGTGTGGCAGCCCGCCGCCGGGCCTCGTGATCAACGTCCCACACCACCTCAAGGTGGTCAGAGACGAAACCGATGGGTGCCACCACAACGCCGGGCACCCCGTGGGCGTGCAGCGCGTCGAGATGGTCGATCACGTCCGGCTCCAACCAGGGCACGTGAGGCGGCCCGGAACGCGACTGCCACACCACGTCGTAAGAGTCCACCCCGACCGCCGCGGCGACCAGTCGGGCGGCCTCGGTGACCTGCCGGGAGTAGCGGTGACCGCCCTCCGCGGCAAGCCCGGCCGCGGCGTCTGCGGCGCATGGCACCGAGTGCGCCGTGAACACCACCCGAGCGTCAGCACCAACCTGGTTACGGGCCGCACGCAGCACGTCGGCGCACGCCGCGATGAACAACGGATGATCGAAGAACTGTCGCAGCTTGATCAGCTCGGGAGCCCCGGGCCCAACGGCGTGCCGGGCTCGGGCGATGTCCTCGTGGTACTGCCGGCAACCGGAGTACCCACCCCACGCCGAGGTGGCGAACACCACCGCGCGCTGGACCCCGTCGGCGACCATCGCGGCGACGGTGTCCTCCACGATCGGATACCAGTTGCGGTTGCCGAAGTACACCGGCAGGTCCAGCCCGGTGCTGGCGAGCGCATGCTCGATCGCGCTGATCAGAGTGCGGTTGCACTGGTTGATCGGTGACACTCCCCCGAAGTGCAGGTAATGCTGCGCAACCTCGTCCAGGCGCTGCGGCGGTACACCCCGGCCGCGAGTGACGTTCTCCAGGAACGGCCCTACCTCGTCGGGTCCCTCGGGGCCCCCGAAGGACAGCAACAGCACCGCGTCGATCATTGCCGGGAACCGCCCGGGGTTGGCAGCTGTTGAAGACCTCTGCGGCCGGAGTTGGCGGTACTTGAAGGCATACCTACACGCCGATGGCGTGGAAGCCGCCGTCGGCGTGCACCATCGAGCCGGTGGTGGCGGGGAGCCAATCGGACAGCAGCGCGCAGACGGTGCGGGCCACGGGAGTGGGATCGTCGATGTTCCAGCCCAGCGGAGCGCGACCGTTCCAGGCGTTCTCGAACGCAGCGAAGCCGGGGATGGACTTGGCTGCCAGGGTGCGCACCGGGCCGGCCGCCACCAGGTTGACCCGGATACCGTGCGGGCCGAGGTCACGGGCCAGGTACCGGCACACCGACTCCAGCGCCGACTTCGCGACTCCCATCCAGTCATAGGCGGGCCAGGCCTGCCGGTTGTCGAAGTCCATCCCGACGATCGAGGCACCCGTGCCCAGCAGCGGCAGGGACGCCATCGCCAGCGACTTGAAAGAGTAAGCCGAGACGTGCAGGGCGGTGGCCACGTCCTCCCACGGCGCGTTGAGGAACTCCCCTCCCAGGCAGGACGCCGGGGCGAAGCCGATGGAGTGCAGCACGCCGTCCAGCCTGTCGACGTGGTCACCCAGTCGCTGCGCCAGTGAGTCCAGCTGACCCTGATCGGTCACGTCGAGCTCCAGTACTGGCGCTGGCCGGGGCAGCCGCTGCGCGATCCTTTCCACCAAACGCATCCGGCCGTATCCGGTGAGCACCACCTGGGCGCCCTGCTCCTGTGCCACCCGCGCCACGTGAAACGCGATCGAGGCGTCGGTGATCACCCCAGTGATCAGCAGTCGCTTGCCGTCGAGCAGACCCGCCACCTGTTGTGTCCTCTCCCCTGGTCAATGGCCCATGCCGAGGCCGCCGTCGACTGGCAGAACCGCCCCGGTGATGTACCCGGCCGCGTCTGACGCGAGGAAGGTGACGACGGCGGCGACCTCCTCCGGGCTAGCTTGGCGGCGCAGCGGGATCGAACGCAGAATCTCCTCCCGGCGCGCTTGGCTGACCTCCGCGGTCATCTCGGTGTCGACATAGCCCGGCGCGACGACGTTGGCGGTGATCGACCGGGATCCCAGCTCCCGGGCGATGGATCGGGCGACGCCGATCAGCCCCGCCTTGCTGGCCGCATAGTTCACCTGGCCGGGCGCGCCGGACAGCGCCACCACCGAGGAGATGAACACCATCCGGCCCCACCGGGCCCGCAGCATGCTCTTGGCGGCGCGCTTGGCCACCCGGTAGGCGCCGGTGAGGTTGGTGTCGAGGACCCGGGAAAACTGCTCTTCGGTCATCCGGAGCAGCAGGGTGTCGTCGGTGATCCCGGCATTGGAGACGAGCACCTCGATCGGCCCGTGCGCTTGCTCCGCCACGGCGAATGCCGCCTCCACCGCCGCGCCGTCGGTGACATCGCAGCGCACTCCGAGTACGTCGTCGGGTACGCCGGAGCCGCGGTGGGTCACCGCAACCCGGTCACCCTGCTTGGCGAATGCGTGCGCGATGGCCAACCCGATACCACGGTTACCTCCGGTGACAAGGATGGAACGGGGCACCTGCGCTCCCTGCGGTCGAGGTCGTGAGTGCACGACCCTCCCATACTCAGGGCAAGCGCTGCCCGATGGCTAACGCGCCGGCGGCAGCGAGTATAGCGGCGAGGGTTCCTGCGATCAGCCACGGCTTACTCGCGTCGGTTCGCTTGGTCTCGTAGCCGATCTGCTCACCGAGCGTGTTGACGACGTCGCTGAGCTGCCCGGCGCTGCTCGCGTCATAGAACTGCCCACCGGACAAGTCCGCGATTCGCCGGATCGAGTCGTCATCAGCAGGCACTGGCTCGCGCTCGCCGTTGATTTCCACCTGGCCGTAGGCAGTGCCGAAGGAGATCGCCGAGATCGGAATCTTGGCTGCGGCTGCGGCGCGGGCCGCGGTGAACCCACCGCGTGGATCGTCGCCGTCGGGTGTCGGCACCGTCTGTTTGCCGTCGGTGAGCAGCACGATGCGGGCCGGTGGCGGTCCTTGCACATCCGAGACCACGGCGCCGAATGCCGCGATCGAGGACAGCGCCGCGAAGATCGCCTCCCCGGTCCCGGTGGCTTCGGCCAGCTTGAGATTGTCGATGGCCCGCATCACCGAAGCTCGCTCGGTGGTCGGCGACACCAGGACGGTGGCTGAACCGGCGAAGGACACCAACCCCAGGTTCACTCCAGGGGTGAGGTCGTGGGCGAACCTTTTCGCCTCCTGTTGTGCCGCCGCGATCCGGGTCGGTTCGATATCAGTGGCCCGCATGGACAGTGATACGTCGATTATCAACATGACCGTTGCCCGGTTGCGGGGCACCTTCTGCTCCGCGGTCGGACCGGCCAGCGCAACGGTGAACAGCACCAGGGCAACGAGCAGCAGCGCGACTGGCAGGTGCCGGTACCAGCCCTGACTCTTGGGTGCGACCCGTTCCAGCATGGCGAGATTGGCGAACCGCAACACCTGCTTGCGCCGTCGCCGCTGCATCCACACATAGCCGACCGCCAGCGCAGCGACCACCAGCAGCAGCAGGAACCACAGCGGAGCGGTGAACCCGGTCAGGCTCATGCGACACCGCCCGACCAGTGCCGTTTGCGGGTGACCGCGAAGCGGACTATGTCGGACACCCAGTCAGAGTCGGTGCGCAGCGTCAGCTGGCTAGCACCGCATCGCCGCAACGTGGCGGCCACCTCGTCGCGATGTGCGGCGGTGGCGGCGGCGAATTCCCGGCGCAGCAGCGGGGTGGTCACGACCTCCTTCTGCCGCCCGGTCTCCGGATCCGCGAGCACCACCGTGCCCATGTCGGGCAGTTCGAGGTCACGCGGGTCCAGCACTTCGATCGCGATCAGGTCGTGCCGGCCGGTCAGCCCGCGAAGCGGTCGCTCCCACTCGAAAACCTCCCCAGATCGTGGACCGAGGAAGTCCGAGATCACCGCGACCAGGCCGCGGCGACGCGGTGGACGGCGCAGCTGTTCCAGTATTGCGGCCAGGTCGCCGCGGGTTCCCTCGGCGGCACGCGGCAGTTCCGCGATCCGGCGAATCATGCCGCGGGCGTGCGGCTGACCGCCGCGGGCTGGTATCCGCAGCACATCCGCCCCGGTACTCACGACGGCGCCGACCCGGTTGCCCCCGCCCCGAGTCAGATGCGTCACAGCGGCGCAGGCGGCCACCGCAAGCTCGCGTTTGTCACACTCCGCGGTACCGAAGTCGAGACTGGCAGACAGATCGACGGCCAACCAGGTTTCCAACTCCCGATCCGCGACGGTATTGCGGATGTGCGGTTCGGTGGTGCGAGCGGTGACTGCCCAGTCCATCCGCCGGACGTCGTCGCCTGGCTGGTACCGCCTGGCCTCGCCCGGCTCAGTACCCGGGCCCGGCACCAGACCGAGATGATTGCCCTGCAGCAGCCCGTCGAGTCGGCGCCGCACCGTGAGCTCCAACGCGCGTAGCCCGGCCTCCATGCGCCCCTCGCGCAAGGCTGGTGGCGCCCAATGGTGCCGCTGCCCCCAATCGCTGCGCTCAGTCATCTGCGTCAGTCAGCTCTGGCTCGCCACCCCGGCTGGAGTGGCCGGATCCGCCGCAACCGGGCCGGTGTTGTGTGGGCGGGCGGAAACCTGGGGCAGTGGCACGGTCTGCAGTACCCGGGTGACGATGTGTTCCACCGGCACGCCGTCGGCTAGGGCGTCATAGGAAAGCACCAGGCGGTGGCGTAGCACGTCGGCGGCCACGTCCACCACATCCTGCGGTAGGACGTAGTCTCGCCCACGGATCAGCGCCAGCGCGCGGGCTGCCGCGACGATGCCCAGACTGGCTCGCGGCGAGGCGCCGTAGGCCACCCATCCAGCGACGTCGGACAGACCATGCTCAGCGGGTGTCCGAGTAGCGACTACCAATCGCACCACGTAATCGACCAGCGCATGGTGGACGAACACTCGGGCAGCGACCTCCTGCAACCTGATCAGCTCGGTGGGGTCCAGCACCCGGTTCGCCTCGGGAGGGTGCACCCCCATCCGGTAGATGATCTCCCGCTCCTCCTCGACCGTGGGGTATTCGACCTGGATCTTGAACAGGAAACGGTCGCGTTGCGCTTCAGGAAGCGGGTAGACACCCTCGTTCTCGATCGGATTCTGGGTGGCCAGCACGAGGAACGGCGTGGGCATCGGATAGGTGGTGCCACCGATGGAGACGTGCCGCTCGGCCATCACCTCAAGCAACGCTGATTGCACCTTGGCCGGCGCCCGGTTGATCTCATCCGCGAGCACGAAGTTCGCCATCACCGGCCCCAGCTCAACATCGAACTGTTCCCGCCCCTGCCGGTAGATCCGGGTACCGAGGATGTCGGCGGGAACCAGATCGGGGGTGAACTGGATGCGCGAGAATGAACCACCCACCACCCGCGCGATGGTCTCCACCGCGAGAGTTTTCGCCACTCCCGGGACACCCTCGAGCAACAGGTGTCCGCGGGCCAGCAGACCGACGAACATCCGCTCGACCAGACGGTCTTGCCCCACGATCACCCGCTGGATCTCGAAGATCGTCCGTTCGATCAGTTGCGCGTCCCGAGCCGGCGTGGCCAGCCGGCCGGGGTCACTTGACGGATCGGAATCGGGCGGGCGGGCCCCGCCGGCGGCGTCGCTCACGGCTCCTCCTCGCACGGGGTGGTTCAGCCAGACCCAACCGCCGGGCCGGTGTGACGGCTGTGAAGCTACTCAGAGTTACTCAAAGCACCCGGACGGCGTAGGGCATGATCTCGGCGTAGCGCACCGGGGTGACGCGCACGGCAGCACCCGAGTATGGCGCCTCGATCATCTGTTCGCCGCCAATGTAGAGCGCTACGTGGTGGATGTCGCCGTCCGTGGCCCAGAACAGCATGTCCCCCGGGCGCTTCTGGGCCAGCGGCACCTTGCGCCCTGAGTTGTATTGGAAGCCGGTGTAGTGGGGTAACGCCCCGCCGAGCGCGCTGGAAAATGCGTAGATCATCAGGCCGGAGCAGTCGAAGCCCACCTTGCGGTAGTCGCCGTAGGTGTCCGCGACGCCACCGTCCCGAACACCGATTGTGGGTCCTTCGGCGTTTCCGCCGCCCCACGAGTAGCGGACACCAAGCTGCGCCATCGCCCTATTGATCACTGACTGGACGCCCCCGGAAGCCATCCCGCCACTAGACGCGGTACTTCGCTGGGCGGCGCTTCTCTCCGCGGCTGCCGCCGCGGCCGCAGCGGCAGCCGCCGCCGCGGCCGCTTCCCGGTCGCGCTCTGCGCGCCAATCGTCGTAGCGCTGCCGCTGCCCGCGCAGCCCGACGACGGCGTTCTGCGCATCGTAGAGTTGCCGCTCAAGGTCCGCCTTATGGTCCTGCAGAGCAGTGGACTTCGCGGATTGCGCTGTTTCGGTGTCGACGGCCACCCGATAAGCGGTGTCGAACCCGGTTTTGGCGTCGGCGGCAGCCTGCTTGGCGACCTGAGCTGCGGCCAGGGCCGCGCGAGTCTCAGAATCCTTGTTCGCTGCATCGACGCGGGCTCGCCGCATGTGATCCACCGCATGCAACTGAGCACCTCCCACTGCATCCAGCAGCTCGGCCCTGGCGAGTAGGTCCTTCGGGCTAGTCGAGCCGAGGAACGCCGAGATCGATCCGACTGTATTGCCCTGCCGGAAACTCGCGGCCGCGAACTGGTCGAGATCCTGACGGGCTAGAGCGATCTGCGCCGCGGCCGCATCGGCTTCCGCGCGGGCGCTGTTCGCTGCGCGACTCGCGGCAGCCGCGGCGCCATCCGCGGCCTCCTTGTTGATCAGCGCCTTGTTGGCCTGTTCGTGCCTGAGCTCCACCTGGGACTGCAGGGCCAGCAGGTCGGCGTCGGCCTGAGCGACCTGGTTGGCCAATTGGCCGACCCGGGTCGCCGTCGCGGTCACGTGATTCTGGCTGGACTTGAGGTCGTCGTCGCTGGGATTGGGCGGCGGTGGTGGCAGCGCTTGCCCAATCCCAGGGTGCCCCACCAGTGCCAGTACCGCGAGCATCGTTGCGACAAACCCGCGGCCGGCGAGGTGACGTCGAGTCCGGACGCTCACACCTCACTCCTCCCCCGGCGCTCCTCAGTAGCCGCCGGCATTCCCATTTAGCGAGCATGCGGCTGCACTGTGTCACGTAACCCTCTCAAACATCAACTACCTCGTCAGTAACATTCGCCACATCAACCACAGGTGTTACAGACGAGAGCATAGTAACGTTCTGTGATGGAGCGGGGAGGCAATCGACTGGGGCGAGCAGCAGAGTCAGTTCACCTGGCGCTCGCGGCCCTCCCAATACTGCTGCCGCAGCTTGTACTTCTGGATCTTCCCGGTGGCGGTGCGCGGAATGGCCTCGCGAAACTCCACCGACGTCGGCGCCTTGTAGCGCGCCAGCCGCTCCTTGCAGTAGGCGATGAGCTCACCCTCGGTGACCTGTTGCCCCGCAGCGACGACGACCAGCGCAGTGACCGTCTCACCCCACCGGTCCGACGGCGCGCCGATCACCGCGACCTCGGCCACCGCGGGGTGACTGAACAGGCAGTCCTCCACCTCGATGGACGAGACGTTCTCGCCGCCGGTGATGATCACGTCCTTGCGCCGATCAGTGATGGACGAGGTATCCCTGGTCGTCCACCACGCCGCCGTCGCCGGTGTGGAACCAGCCGTCGACGAGCACTTCGCTGCTGGCTTGCGGACTGTTCCAGTAGCCGGACATCACGACATTGGAGCGGGCCAGCACCTCTCCGGACTCGGAGGTACGCAGCTGCACGCCCAGCGCCGGGGCGCCGGCCCGGGACAGCCGGCGAGCGCGATCCGCGGCAGGCAGTTCGTCATCGGGCGCCGTGCTTCGGTTGAACGTCAGCAGGGGCGCGGTCTCGGTGAGACCATAGATCTGCGTGAACTCCCAGCCGAGTTCCTCGCCGACCCGTTGAATCACCCTGCTCGGCGGTGGTGCCCCGGCGCAGACCAGCCGAACCCGCCCGCGCCCGGGGATCTCGCCACTCCAACTCGCGGCGGCATCCAGCACCGCGTTCCACACCGTAGGGGCGCCGCACATCAGCGTCACGCCGTGCTGGTCGACCCGCCGCAGGATTTCCGTACCGTCCACCCTGCGTAACACGATCTGCTGGGCTCCCAACCCGGCGAGCCCAAAGGGCATCCCCCAGCCGTTGCAGTGAAACATCGGCAGCGTGTGCAGGTAGACGTCGCGTTCGCCAGGCGCGGGTGTGCATGGCCAGGGTGACCGCGTTGATCCAGATGTTGCGGTGGGTCAGTTGCACGCCCTTGGGTCGCGCAGTGGTGCCCGAGGTGTAGTTGATCGTCGCTGTGGCGTCCTCGTCAGCCTCGGCCCAGGGCCGCGGCTCGGTGTCGAAGCGCATCAGCTGTTGCTCGGTCTCAGCGCCGAGCACGAAACGGTGCGGCGCGGCCACCGCTGTGAGTGCGTCGTCGAGTTCCGGGTCGACCAGCAGCACCGACGAGCCGCTGTGCGACACGATGTAGTCCACCTCTTCGGCGCGCAGCCGAAAATTCACCGGTACGCAGATGCGGCCGCTGGCCGGGATCGCATGCAGCAGCTCGAACAGTCGGGCTGCGTTGTGGCTGACTACGGCCACCCGCTCGCCTGGCCCCACGCCGAGCGCGTCCAGACCGGCCTGCCAGGCGCGGACCCGTCTGCCCAGCTCCCGGTAGGTCGACGTCGGGACCGGTGGGCCCGGCTGGTCGGATTCGTCGACGACTGCGACTGACTGAGCGAACGCCGTCTCGCCGCGGGTCAGGAAGTCGGCGACGGTCAAGGGCACTCGCATGGTGGCCACCTCGGCGTGTTCGCGTTGTGCACGGCACACCAGGGTATTGCGTGTTACCAGGATGATTCGCGCGCTTCACCTGATCGTTAAGCCGGTGCCCACTGATCTCCCCGGCGGATGCCCAGACGTAGAGTCACGGTGGAGGGCACCGGCCTTAGCTCTCCCCTGAGGAGGTGTCAGTGACCCACGCAGCAACCAGCGCCGACAGCTTCGGCACCCGCGGCACGTTGTCCGTCGGATCCGTCCGCTACGAGGTGTTCCGGTTGGCCGAGCTGGACCAGCGCCTCGGCACCCAGTGGCGCACCCTGCCGTACAGCTTGAAGGTGCTGCTGGAGAACCTGCTGCGCTGGGAATCAGGCGTTGCCGGTGCGCACGTCACGGCCGAGCACATCGAGGCGCTCGCAAGCTGGGACGCACAGGCACAAGTGTCCACAGAAATCCAATTCACCCCGGCTCGGGTGATCATGCAGGATTTCACCGGCGTGCCCTGCCTGGTCGACCTGGCCACCATGCGCGAGGCGGTCACGGATCTGGGTGGTGACCCACTGGTGGTCAACCCGCTGGCTCCGGCCGAGCTGGTGATCGATCACTCCGTGATCGCCGACGTCTTCGGCCGGCCGGACGCCTTCGAGCGCAACGTCGACCTGGAATATCAGCGAAACTGGGAGCGCTACCAGTTCCTGCGGTGGGGGCAGGGGGCCTTCGACGAGTTCAAGGTGGTCCCGCCGGGAACTGGGATCGTGCACCAGGTCAATATCGAGCACCTGGCCCGCGTCGTGATGACCCGCAACGGTCAGGCCTACCCGGACACCGTGGTGGGCACCGACAGCCACACCACGATGGTCAACGGCCTCGGCGTGCTGGGCTGGGGTGTCGGCGGCATCGAGGCTGAGGCCGCCATGCTCGGTCAGCCGGTCTCGATGCTCATTCCCTGGGTGGTCGGCTGCAAGCTCACCGGGTCCATTCCGCCGGGCGCGACCGCCACCGACGTCGTACTCACCCTGACCGAGATGCTTCGCCGGCACGGCGTGGTCGGCAAGTTCGTCGAGTTCTACGGCGAGGGCGTGGCGGCGGTGCCACTGGCCAACCGCGCCACCATCGGCAACATGAGCCCCGAGTTCGGCTCCACCTGCGCGATCTTTCCGATCGACGAGGAGACGCTGCGCTATCTGGCGCTCACCGGTCGCCCCCCCGAGCAGCTCGCCCTGGTCGAGGCATACGCCAAGGAACAGGGTCTCTGGCACGACTCACGTCGGGAAGCCACCTACTCCGAGTACCTGGAACTGGACCTGTCCACCGTGGTCCCGTCCATCGCCGGACCCAAGCGGCCGCAGGACCGGATCTCGCTGTCCGGGGCGAAGTCGGCATTCCGGCAGGCACTGGCCGGTTACGCCGGCGCCGTGGAGTCCACGGTGGACCAGGCCGGCGTGCACTCCTTCCCGGCCAGCGACGCTCCTGCGGTGAGCAGCGGCAACGGCCCCGGTGCGCCATGTCCGACGATCTCGGCGGCGGCTCCTGCGCAGGGCCGTCCCAGCTCCCCGACGCTGGTGCGGCCCGCCGAGGGTGCTGGTTACGAGATCGATCACGGCGCCGTGGTGATCGCGTCGATCACCTCGTGCACCAACACGTCCAACCCCTCGGTGATGATCGGCGCAGCGCTGCTGGCCCGTAACGCCGTCGAACGGGGCCTGACCGTCAAACCATGGGTAAAGACGTCGATGGCGCCGGGCTCCCAGGTGGTCACGGACTACTACGAGAAGGCCGGGCTGTGGCCGTACTTGGAGAAGCTCGGCTACCACCTGGTCGGCTACGGCTGCACCACCTGTATCGGCAACTCGGGCCCGTTGCTCGAAGAGGTCTCGCAAGCCGTCCATGACGCCGACCTCGCGGTGGTCAGCGTGCTGTCCGGCAACCGTAACTTCGAGGGCAGGATCAATCCTGATGTGACGATGAACTATCTCGCGTCGCCACCGTTGGTGATCGCCTATGCGCTGGCCGGAACGATGGATGTCGACTTCGCCAACGAACCGCTGGGACACGACCGCGACGATAACCCGGTCTATCTGACTGATATCTGGCCCTCAGCGCAGGAGATCCAGAGGGTGATCGAGTTCACGATTAGCCAGGAGATGTTCACCAAGGACTACGCCGACGTCTTCGCCGGCGACGCTCGCTGGCAGGCACTGCCGACCCCAGACGGCGAGACGTTCACCTGGGATCCGGACTCAACCTACGTTCGCAAGCCCCCATATTTCGAGGGAATGACCGCGCAACCGCCGCCGGTACAGGATATTTCGGGTGCACGAGTATTGGTGTTGCTCGGGGACTCGGTGACCACCGACCACATCTCTCCCGCCGGGACGATCAAGGCAGACTCCCCCGCCGGTCGATACCTCGCCGAATGCGGTGTCGCGCGCAAGGATTTCAACTCCTATGGATCTCGCCGGGGCAATCACGAGGTGATGATCCGGGGCACGTTCGCCAATACCCGGCTGCGCAACCTGCTGCTGACGGATGTCAGCGGCGGCTACACCCGCGATTTCACCACGAAAGGCGACGGTGGCCTACCGGTCTCCATTTACGACGCGGCTCAACACTACGCCGCCGACGGGATCCCGCTACTGATCCTTGGGGGCAAGGAATACGGTTCGGGCTCGTCTCGGGACTGGGCCGCCAAAGGCACCCTGCTACTCGGGGTCCGAGCCGTGATCGCAGAATCCTTCGAACGCATCCACCGATCTAACCTGATCGGAATGGGCGTGCTCCCCTTGCAGTTCCCGGTGGGCGAATCGGCCTCGTCGCTGGGTCTCGACGGCACCGAAACCTTCGACATCTCCGGCGTCGCCGCGCTCAATGACGGCGCCATCCCGGCGACGGTGCACATCAAAGCCACCCGCAACGGGGCCGATCCCGTTGATTTCGACGCCGTACTGCGTATCGACACTCCTGGTGAGGCCGAGTACTACCGCAACGGCGGCATCCTGCAGTATGTCCTGCGCGGCATGGCCCGCCGCGCCTAGCGAACCATGATCGCGAACTCACACCGAGTCACAGCGACTTCCGGTTAGCTCGTGGACGGGATTGACGATCTTGTCGGGCTGGCCGGGGATGCCGAGCTGCTGGAGTCCAGGCAGGATGCGCGACTGGACGAACGCCATGAATTGCTCTTCCGAGTCCCATACGTCGGTCATGCGCAGGATGCCATCACCGAATGAGGCGACATGGAAGATCATTCCGGCGGGAATGTCGCGATCCCAGCCGACAACTTCGCGCAGCCCGTCGTACTGCTTGGGCGTCAATCCGTCCCATCGTTGCATGATCACTGTGGCCATGTCGTCGTACCTCTTGGTTGATCTGCCGGTCAATGCGAGGGGAGTTGTGGGGCTCTCAGAGCGGGAGGGGGTGGCGAGGACGCCCTCGCCGGTTACCCGCTCGGCGAGGATGCGGCAGAACTCGATCGCGTCCAGCTCCACCTGCTCGCCGCCCGTCCCGGAGGCGAAAAGACCCCCGGCGGGTCCGGACAATGCGAGTGTGAACGGTTCGCCGTGAGTGCCGGCCCATTCGGCGACGAGGTCGGCGACAATGCGCCCGTCGTGGGCAGTGTCGGCGTCGAAGGGTGTGCCGGCAGCGTGGGTCAGGTCGATGCGATGCATCCAGGCGTCGCGGGTGAAGCCGATGTCGAACAGGTACGACGACCGACTGGCGACCGACCGGTGCGGGCAGTTTGAGCAGTGGCAGCTTGGCGATCGGCCTGGGCAGCTTGCGTGCGCGCCCTCAGTGCCCGTCTGCGACGACCTGTCCCATTCGGCGATCAGCTCGTCGACCGAGAGGGCCTCGCGTTCGCGGACGTGGATCTCGTTCATGCCGTCCCACCAGTTCTGAGCGCCGATCTCGGCAACGACGGGCCGTCCAGCCCGGACCTGGCGGAAGAACTCGCGTGGTGAGGCCTGGGCGGCAGCCGAGCCGACGACGTGGGCGGCGAGCGCGCTGCACGTCCCAGCGGGCGCAATCGGTCGGCTTGGCCCAGTCGCCGGGCTCCAGGTTGCGCAAAGCGGCGGCGAACTTACGGTTCTCCACCGCGGCGATCTGCATCGCCTCGGCGTGCGTGATCCGCGGGATCGTCGTGACATCTACCGCAGTGCTCATGGTCATCGTGATCCACCCTTGGTGTGTGTGGTCTGCAGGCGCCGGTCGACGTCGGCAAGGAACATCTCGACGACCCGGCTGGCGTGGCGGACCCACCGCGTGCCGCCGGGGTCGTTGGCGATCTGCTGGTGCGAAAGCCCCGACACCAGGGCGGTGAACACATCGACGTCGCCCTGATCGTGGACGCCGGCGGCGGTCATCAGCGCACGGCCGAGCTCGTAGAACTCCAGCGCCAGGGCGTAAGACGTCGCGCGACGGCTCGAACCCAGGAATCGTGCGCTGAAACAGCAGCTGGTGGCGGACGATGTCGTCGCTGGAGAACTGCACGAGGTCGCCGAGAAACGCCGCCAGTGCCTGACGCGGATCACCTTTGTACCGGTCGCTGCGCCACATAGTCGAGCAGCTGCCGGTATCCGTCGGCGAACATCGCGTCGTACAGATCGAGCTTCGACGCGAAGTACACGTACAAGGACGGCTGCCGAAGACCAACCGCTTCGCCGAGGTCCCGCAACGAGACCGCGGCGAGCCCGTCACGGTGCGCCAGCATCCAGGCCTCGACCAGGATGCTGGCCCGCTTCGCCTCCCGGCGCACCTGCCGCCGATCCGGCGTAGTCGCGGTCATCGAAACGCCTTCCTATGAGTGATAGGAAAACTATCACTCATAGATTTTGGATTGTCAAGAGTCGTGACTACCCCCGAAACAGCAGTGGTGAGCCCGCGGTCAGCGTCCTTGGCCGGGCTGATAGCCGCCCGGCACTGAGCGGGCTGCGATGGCCAACCGGTTCCAGGTGTTGATGACGGCGGCGGCCCAGATGATCTGACCGACTTCTTTCTCGTCGAACACGCGGCGAGCCTGCTCGTACACATCATCTGATACGTGGCCCTCGGTGATCAACGTGATCGCCTCGGTCAGCGCTAGCGCGGCCCGCTCCCGCTCGGTGTAGAACGGGGTCTCCCGCCAAGCGTTGAGCGCGTACAGCCGCTGCTCGGTCTCACCCCTCGCGCGGGCGTCCTTGCTGTGCATGTCGATGCAGTACGCGCAGCCGTTGATCTGCGAGGCTCGCATCTTGATCAATTCGAGCAGCTGATGGTCCAACCCACAGCTGTGCACCGCGGAGCTGACCGCGGCCATCCGGCGGTACAGGTCCGCGGTGAGCTCGGTGAGGGACAGACGTGATTCCATGCGCCCGACGCTAACCCCCGAGCCGGCCAAGCTCGACCCGCAATGACGTGAAGAGACTCACGCGTGCGACCGGCTACCAGTGGGCATCTTGTAGGTGAAGCATTTGGCCGACGGGAAGCTGAGGTAGGGATGACTCATTGTCAGGTTGTTGTGATCACGGGTGCGAGCGCGGGGATCGCCCGAGCCACCGCTGCGCAGTTCGGGGCCCGAGGAGCGCAGGTGGCCCTGTTGGCGCGCGGTCAAGCAGGACTCGATGGCGCGGCCAAGGATGTGGAGAACGCCGGCGGCACCGCACTCGCCATCCCGACCGATGTTGCGGACTACGACCAGGTTGAAGCCGCAGCCAAGCAGGTCGAGGACACTTTCGGACCGATCGACGTGTGGATCAACGTAGCGTTCACGTCGGTGTTCGCCCCCTTCCACGAGATCAAGCCCGAAGAGTTCCGCCGGGTTACCGAGGTCAGCTACCTCGGCTTCGTCTACGGCACCATGGTCGCGCTCGCCCGGATGCGGACCCGAAACCGCGGCACGATCGTTCAGGTGGGCTCCGCATTGGGGGAACGCAGCATCCCGTTGCAGTCCGCTTACTGCGGTGCCAAGCACGCCATCAACGGATTCACTGAATCGCTGCGTACCGAGCTGATGCATGACGGCAGCAACATCGCGATCACGGTGGTTCAGATGCCGGCGGTCAACACCCCGCAGTTCTCCTGGGTGCTCTCCCGGCTGCCAAACCACCCGCAGCCGGTGCCACCGATCTACCAGCCCGAGGTGGCCGCGCGTGGCATCATGTTCGCGGCCGACCACCCGCGGCGCAAGCAGTACTGGGTGGGCGCGAGCACCGTGGGAACCCTGGTCGCGCAGAAGATCGCTCCGGCGCTGCTGGACCGCTATCTGGCCAAAACCGGCTATCAGTCACAGCAGACCGCGGAAAAGGTCGGTCCGGACCGGCCGCACAACCTGTGGGATCCTGTCGACGGCGCGAACGGGCACGACCACGGGGCGCACGGGATGTTCGACTCCCAGGCCCACGACCACAGCCCGCAGCTGTGGTTCTCTCACCACGCCCGGCTGGTCTCGAGCGTGCTGGCCGGAGCCGGCATTACAGGATTGGCGAGCGCGATATCGCGGCTGCGGAGGCGGTGACCCGCGTCAGCGTCCTTCGCGGGCCTTCCTGCGCTCCAGGGCCCGCCGGTCAGTCCGGGCAGTGGCGTCCAGGAACAGCTGGTCAATGGCCGGAAACCGGGCGCGTAGTTCGTCGTCGATGCGGGTGCTCGCCTGCTCGATTTCGTCGGAGGAGACTGTCGAGGCGAAGTCGAGCCGGACTGCGACGAGCAGCCGGCGGGTACCGATGCGCATGGTTAATAGGTCGACAACCTCGTCGACCTCGGCGTGACTGAGCAGGGCCTCAGTTAGTTGCCGGCGTAGCTGCGGGTCGGCCGCTTCGCCGATGAGCAGCCCCGCATTGTCCCGACCAAGGCCGATGGCAACCATCACCAGCAGCGCACCGATGACAAAGGAAGCAATCGCCTGCCAGAGTTGCTCGCCGGTGAGCTGGGCCAGCAGGATCCCGACGAAGGCGATCACCAGGCCGGCCAGTGCCGCAGAATCCTCCGTGGCCACCGTCTTCACCGTCGGATCGTCGCTGCCGGCGATGTAGTCGAACATCCCCCGGCGCGCCGCGCGGGCCTCTTCGCGCAGCTGGCGCACCGCCCGCAGGAACGAGACGCCCTCGGCGACGAACGCCAGCGCAAGCACCACATACGGGATGATGAAGGAACTCTCCCCTTCACCAGGTTCGGTCAGCGTGCGGTAGCCCTCGAACAAAGAGAACATCCCGCCGGCCACGAAAGATCCCGAACGCAGCGAGCAGGGACCAGAAGAACCGGGCCTTGCCGTAGCCGAAGGGGTGCGCCTCGTCGGCGGGCCGATCGGCGCGGCGCAGCGCCACGAACAGGAACAACTCGTTCATCGTGTCCGCGACCGAGTGTGCCGCCTCCGACAGCAACGCCGAAGACCCGGCGAGCACCCCGCCGACGCCTTTCGCAACCGCTACCAGGCCGTTGGCGGCGAGCGCGATCAGCACCGTCCTGGTGCTGCCGCCACCCTGTTGATCGTCCTGCTGATCGGACATAGTTTGCCCTCCCTGTCGAGACAACCTCCGTCAGGTGAGCCGGACGGCGGCTTCCAGCATCAGGGCGTGCACGAAGGCTTGGGGCAGGTTGCCGCGCAGCTGGCGTTGGGTGACGTCGTACTCCTCGGAGAACAACCCCGGCGGCCCACAGGCCGCTCGGTTGCGTTCAAACCAGGTCCGGGCAGCGAGCTGATCGCCCTGTTGGTGCTCGGCCAGTGCCATCACGAACCCACACAGCGTGAAGGCGCCTTCGGCCTCCCCAAGAGGGCGGGAGTCTTGGCGGAACCGGTAGACGTAACCCTGCTCGCCCAACTCGTCGCGCACCGCGTGCACCGTGGCCACAGCTGCGCGGGTCTCCGGCAGGCAGCGCGCCGCGGATCGCCGGCAACAGCAACGCGGCGTCGACGCGGGGATCGTCGGGTGCGCGCTGCCAGCGTCCCGAGGGATGGACGCAGTCGGAGGCGGCATCGGCGAGGAGGGTGTCGGCCAGCCCGCTCCACGCAGCGGCGTCCGCGGGGGCCGCGCCCGCAGTTGCGATCGCCCGTAGCCCAGCGGCGCAGATCAGCCGGGAGTGCGCCCATCGGTGACTGTCCAGCTCCCAGATTCCGGCGTCCGGCTCGCGCCACCGCGTTTCGATGGCGGCGACGGCGGCGGTGACGGCCTTGTAGTGATCGGTTCCGAGATGGTCGTGGCGGGCGGCGGCGGCGAAGAGCAGCAGCGCCTCGCCCAGCGCGTCGAGCTGGAACTGGGCGTTGACATGATTACCGACAATGTCGTGCCCTCCTGGGTAACCAGGTAGGTCCAGGGAGCGCTGGTCGGGCACCGGGCCACCGCTGGTGGTGTACGCCGGCTTCAGATTGGGCCCGTCGGCGAGGAGGCGTTCGGACACGAACCGGACCGCATCGTCAAGCAGCGGATGCGGGCCGTCGGCGGCGACGGCTTGCCCGACGTAGCACTGATCGCGGATCCAGACGTAGCGGTAGTCGTAGTTGCGGCCCTCTTCGGCGCGTTCCGGCAGGCTCATGGTGGCCGCGGCGACCATGCCTCCGCCCGAGCTTGTCAGCCCGCGCAGGACGGCATAGGAGTGTCGGGCGTCGCGGAGGCGCCAGACTCGCTCGCAGGTCCGGCGTCGCTTCCCGCCAGGCTGCTTCGGTGCTGTCCCAGAGCCGACCGGCATCGGGCGGCGCAGAGTCCAACACGGTGCCGCAGAGTTCCAGAACCAGGTCATGGTGAGCACCTTCGGGCAGCGTCTGAGTGGCCCGTAGCGACCGCGCGCGTTGACCCTCGCCGTGCACGTCGGCGGCCTCGCCACCGGTCCACCGCAGGCGCAACTCGCCGACCCGGCCCTCCCACCTTCCGTCGTCGTCGCGGTGCAGGTCGCGCAGCGTGCCGGCGGCCGAAGTCGGCGGCCGGTTCCAGCATGATCTGGACGTGCGCGCTGCCCTGCACGGCGATAATGCGACGGAGCAGGACCACCCGGTGCGGGTCACCGGGGAAGGCCAGCGCTTCCCGGCATTCGATGATCCCGGTCTCGGTGATCCACCGGGAACGCCAGATCAAGCTGCCCTCTTCGTAGTAGCCACCCCAGACGAACCGACCGGTCGGAGTGATCGCGTAGGCGCCACGACCCCCGATCAGGCTGGAGAACACTCCATCGGAGTCCCAGTGCGGGGCGCACATCCACACGACGTCGCCGCAGGGGCCCACCAGTGCGCCGCGTTCCCCGTCAGCCAACAGGGCGTATTCCCGCAACACATGCGGCGGGAACATCTCGACGGAATCCACTTCGGGGTCCAGATCAGCGGGGTCAGTACTGGCCATGATGTTGCGTAGCCGTCCGCGTCGATGGGTAAACGCTGCGGCGGCGAGTACTCACCAGTGCGAGGGCGTAGCCGCCGGTGGCGACGGCGAGGATCGCGAAGCTCGGCGGAAGCGCCGGCACGGTGTAGCTGAGCGCGAGACCGGTCCACATCTCCCCCACCGCAAGACCGGCGGAGAGCAACAGCGCCGAATACGGCCGGGTGGTGAGGAGGTGCGCCGTTCCTGCGGGTGCGGCGAGCAGCCCGAGCAGCAGTAGCGCACCGACGGCTTGGGTCGCCTCGGCGGCGGCCGCGCCGACCAGGGCGAGGAATCCATAGCCGAGAATGCGAACCGGAATCCCGCGGGCGGCGGCAACGGCGTTGTCGATGCTGGCGAACAGCAGCGGTCGGGCGATAGCGACCACGCCGACGGCGATGACGGCCGCGACGATCGTGGCGGTGACCGCCTCGGAGAGGTTCAACCCGAAGATCGAGCCGAAGAGGACGTTGACGCCGGCATTGCCGTTACTCGCGCTGCTGGCTGTGGTGTAGATCGTCAGGAACAACACGCCGAGGCCGAGGATCCAGGCGAACACGCTGCCGATCACGACGTCGTCGGCACGGCCGCGGCCGCCGAGGGCGCCAAGCGCGATACCCACACCGATGGTCGCGGCGAATAGTCCAAGCCGCTCGTCGACACCCAGCGCCAGCGCTGCCAGCGCGCCGGTGAACGCAACATGGCTGAGCGCATCACCAGTGAAAACCTGGGCCCGCAGGACGACGAAGTAGCCGACCAGCCCGGCAGCGACGGCGATCGCGGTGCCGGCCAGCAGCTGCGTAGAGCAGAAACGGCGGCCAGGTCATGGCGCGATCCGTGCCGTGCCCAGCTTCGCTGCATTGCTGGCGGCCGGCCAGCGGATCTGCGCGTGGTGGACCGCCTGAGCGGCCACGTAGCCGGCGAAGGCAAAGGTGGTGATAAAGAACCCAACCGGGAACGGCGTGTAGTAAGCCACGCTCAGACCGAGCCAGGTGACGATCACCCCGATCACGACGGTCAGCGCTAGTGCGCGGACGGGTCGCGCAGTCAGCGCCTGCGCGGTCGCCGCGGGCATCACCAGCAGGGCAAAGACCAGCAGGGTCCCGGTGATCTGGCTGGCTTCGGCGGTCGCGGCCCCGAGTAACACCAGAAAGACCACGGACAGGGCGCCCACCGGGACATTCCGCGCCGTCGCCACGTCGGGATCAATCGAGGCGAACAGCAGCGGGCGGCCGATCACTCCCAGAATCGTGAGGGACGCTGCGGCGACGATGCGCAGGACGAGACCTGCCCGGTGGTGATGCCCAGGAAGTTGCCGAACAGCAGCGCGTTGACGCCGTTGAGGAATCCCTTGTAGAGCGCGACGAACAGAAATCCGCACGCCAGCGCAAAAGACTGCACAGTGCCGATGACGGCCGACTCCTCGGAGTAGCCGCCAGGCCGGGCACGAGGCAACGCTGCGATGACCAAGGCGCCGGCCACGCAGAACGCAAGATAGCCGTAACTGGCAGCGACGCCGACCAGCACCGCGCCGGCTGCTCCGGGAAAACCGACGAGTGACAGGGTGTGACCGGCGAACGTCTGCCGGCGCAGCACCATGAACCAGCCCATGACCCCGGCCAGCACCGCGACGATCGTGCCCGCGCGGAAGGCGTTGACCATGAACGGGAAAGACCACATCTGTTGCAGATCGATGATCGGGTTCCAGCTTGGGTCTGCGGCGAGGGTCATCGGCTGCCGCCCGGCGTGCTGATCGGGGTGCACCGCGCACTGTTCTGGCTGGCCGATCACGACCAACCGGCCGTCGGACGCGGTGAGCACCTCGATCGGGGTGCCGAACAGCTCCGTCAGCGCCGCGCCGGTGATCACCTCGCGAGGTGGGCCGATCCTTGAACCGCCGGGAGCCAGGTACACCACGGTGTCGAGATGCGACAGGATCGGGTTGACGTCGTGCGCGACCATCACCACCGCCACCCCTTCGCGCCCGGCAGATCTGGGCGATAAGTGCGGCGACCGCGGCCTGGTTCGGCAGGTCGAGGCTGTCGAGTGGCTCGTCGAGCAGCAGCAGGTCCGGGGCAGGGGCCAAGGGCTTGGGCGATCAACAGGCGTTGCTGCTCGCCGCCGGAAAGCTCGCCGATCGGCCGGTCGGCGTAGGCCTGGCGCCGACGAGATCGATGACCTCCTGCACCCGCGCGGCCGCTGCTCGCCGCGCCGGCCGCGCCGGCCACCAGCGGGCAGCGGAAGGCCCCAGCGTGCCCGTCCAGGCCGAGCCGCACGATATCGCGGCCGCGCACGCGCAGGCCCGCGGTCGAAGCTGCGGCGCTGGGGCAGGTAACCGATCCGCCCATTGGCCCGTCCGCGGGCCGGTCCAGCACCCGCACGTCGCCCTCGCTGAGCGGGAGCACCCCCAGTATGGCCTGGACCAGCGTGGACTTCCCGACCCCATTAGGACCCAGCACGGCGACGAACTCCCCGGCGGCGACGGTCAGGTCCAGGCCACTCCACAGCCGCCGGCCGCCCGGTCGGCCGCGGCGTTGTGCAGGCTGATCACAGGTCCGGTAAGTCGTTCGCCGTCGGCCGTCGGTCGGCCGCTGCGGGGGGTGTTGCGCGGCAGGCGGCTGACCACGGAGTTGAGTGAGCGGTTATTCATCGGGCGGTTGCCTGCGAAAGTGCCTGCTCGATGCCCTGGAGCTGGTCCGCCTGCCAATCCTGGAAGCTGGCGGACGCCGGAACGAGTGTTTCGGTGACCGTCGCCACCGGAATGCCCGCGGCCTCGCCGCGCTCACCAGAGCCGCCACGTCCGGCGTCGCGTTCTGGCTGTTGAACACGAAAACCTTGATCTGCCGGGTCTTGATCTGTTGGTCATCGTGAGCTTGTCGGCCGCAGTCGGATCGGTGCCCTCGCTGATCGCGTCCAGGAAGGTTCCGGGGTCTGCGATCTTCAGCCCGAGGGCCTCGGCCAACGGGCTCAGGATCGATTCCGAAGCGCCGACCGGGGTTCCACCGTACGTGCCTTGATGTCGGCGATCAGCTGGTTGTAGCGGGCCAACCCGTGGGTCTCGTAAGCCTGCTTCTGCTGATCGAAGTAGCCGGCATCCGCCGGGTCGATCCGCTGATAGTCGGCGGCGATCTGCTCGATCACCCGGTGCACGTCATCCGGGGCGTACCAGCGGTGCGGGTTGTCGCCGTCCTTCACTCCCACGAGATCGCCGACGGTCAGTACTGACCGCGCCGGCACCGGGTTCGCGTCGAGCAACTTGGCGACCCACGGGTCGTAGCCGACCCCGTTGGCGATCACGAACTGTGCCCTCGCCATGGCTCGGGCGTCGGCCGGGGTCGGCTCGTAGTCGTGCGGATCGGCGTCGGGATTGGTGATGATGCTCTCCACCGTGACGTGCTGCCGCCGACCTGCGCGGCGATGCTGCCCCAGAAGTTCTCTGCGGCCACGACCGAGATCTTCGGGTGCCCCGTCGACGCTATCTGCCGGACCGCTACCGGCGGGTGTTCCGGTGGCGCACCCGCCGCCAGTAGCCCGACAACCGTGAACACGGCTGCCCCGATCGGCGCGAGGACTCGACACATCACTGCAGCTTCGCTCACGTTTCGGCTCCTCACCTGGCAGGTCGATGTCACTCACCCAGGTGGCACAAATCCGAGCGTAAACGACTTTGATAATCATTACAAGTTGCGCAGGACCTGCCTGGCGGTGCAGCCGTGAATTACTCGGCGGCAGCCAGGACTAGGGTGAATCGGTCGTCTGGATCGATCCACCACGTCTGGTCGCCGAAGCCGGCGTCGAGCAGCTCGGCCCCGAGCGCTTCGCGTCGGAACTTTCCTCGAGACCTCGGTGCGCATCTCCTCGTCCTTGGCGAAGTGCACGGTCATGTCCACCGCGGGCAATCGCACGGTCATCGCGCGGCAGGCCCGCAGCCGCATCTCGATCCATTCGTGCTGGCGTCCCACACGGGCGACGTGATCGAAGGCGTCGACGTCGAAGTCGGCGCGCAGCGCGGAATTGAGTACGTGCAGCACATTGCGGTTGAATTCCGCCGTCACGCCCGCGGCGTCGTCGTAGGCGGGGACCAGCACGGCGGGATCGATGACCAGCCCGGCGCCGATCAGCAGCTGCTCCCCCGGCTCCAGCGCGGCGCTAGCCGGTGAGGAATTCGGCCCGCTCGGCGGGCAGCAGGTTGCCGATGGTGCCGCCGAGGAAGGCGACCATGCGGCGGCCACCCGAGGCCGGCAGCAATTCCAGGTGCTCGGTGAAATCGCTGACCACGCCGTGCACGGCCAGGCCGGGAACTCCGCGCCACCGCGGCCCGCGCCGCGCAACGCCGACTCCGAGACGTCCTGCGGCACATAGGTTTTGAGCGGACCGGTCGCAGTCAGCGCGGAGAGCAGCAGCCGGGTCTTGGCCGACGATCCGGAGCCGAGCTCGACCAGCACCTCCGCGGCCGTCCGCGCCGCGATCTCACCGACGACTCGTTCGAGCAGCGCCCGCTCGGTGCGGGTCGGGTAGTACTCGGGCAGCCCGGTGATCTCCTCGAACAGCTCGCTGCCGCGGGCATCGTAGAACCACTTGGGCGGCAGCGATTTCGGGTCGGCGGACAGCCCGCGCCGCGCGTCGGCGTACAGCGCGTCGGCGGGATCGGCGTCGGTGAGGTGGATTTCCAGCGTCGGTGCGGTCATGGCTCCTCTTTCAGCGATCGTAGGGATCGGTAGGACATCGAAGGTGGCCGGGCCGCGGTCACCAGATGGCCGGTCCGGGACCGGCCGCCAGCGGAGGACGTCGTCGTACGGTTCGGAGCAGACCACCACCGCACTCGTCGGTGACCAGCACCGACAAGCGCGTGGTCAATGGTTGTCGCCGAGAGCGTCGCGCCGTCGCCGAGCAGCAGGTTCAGGCGCGATTCGGGCGCCAGGCGCAGCACCGCGCGGTGACCCGGCCCAGCGCGCAGCCCGGCGAATCAGCGGCCGACCAGCCGCGTGCCGGATCCAGCGCCCACAGCAGCGCGGAATCGGCGGGCGCTTCCAGGGTGAGTCGGTCGGTCACCGGCAGCGGCGGGCCAGTGCCGCCACGCTGTCCGGCCACCCGTGCGATCCACCCGTTGTGGCTGAACGCCCAGCGGCCCGTCGGTGAACGGCGCGCAGGCGGTTCCGCCGACGCGCATCTGACGTGGCCGAGCGCACCGCGGCCAGCACCGCGGCCGAGCGCAGCTGCGGCAGCACCTCCCCAACGCCGCGTCGGTCCAGATCGACCGCCGGCGGTGCCGGATCGGCTGACCTCGCCGTCGGGCGCACCAGGCGACACCGAAACCGTCGGCGTTGATGGTGCCGCCGCCACGCATATCGCGCGGCGCCCAGCCTGCCGCACAGCGAATGCGTGCCGCGCGTAAGGAGCACTCGCCGACCGGCGCGCGGCGGGCCGAGATAGCCCAGATGTCGGCACATCAGCGTCGTCCCGATCGCAGATCGCGGGCGCAGCCGGAAACCGGAGAAGATCTGCCGGCGGATCGGGTGGTCCCAGTTGCGGAACGTGCCGCGGCAGGCCGACCTCGTCGGTGCCGAACGACCCGCCGCGCAGCACCCGGTAGTCTCCGCCGAAGAACACCTCGGAGTACTCCCGGTACGGGAACGCCTCGAAACCCGGATACAGCTCGAAACCCGAGGACGTCCACTCCCACACGTCGCCGATCAGCTGATGCACGCCCGGCCGGTGACGCACCCGCCGGATACGCGCCCACCTCGGCCGGTTCGCAGATGGCGCTGACCGAGATTGGCGGTGGCCTCGCCGGGTCGGCGTCACCCCACGGATAGCGGCGCGAGCGGCCGGTGGCCGGATCGAAGCGGGCGGCCTTCTCCCATTCCGCCTCGGTGGGCAGCCGTTTACCCGCCCAGGTGGCGTACGCCTGCGCCTCGAACCAGCACACATGCACCACCGGCTGCCGCGGGCGCAACGGCGTCATGGTGCCGAAAACCTTCGCCACCAATTATTTCCGCCATCACGCTCCCAGAACTGCGGCGCGCTCAGATCCGCCTCGACCCGATGCGCCCAGCCGCGCTCGGACCACAGTTCCGGACGCCGGTAACCGCCGTCCGCGATGAACTCCAGATACTGCGCGATTGGTCACCGGCGCGGCATCAATCGCGAACCGGGCAGCGCACCGGATGCGCGGGCCGCTCGTTGTCCAGCGCCCACGGATCGGTCGAGGTGCCCATCGTGAATTCGCCTGCGGGAACGATGATCTCGCCCGACACGGGGAGCGCCGCGGCCGGCGCGGGCGCGGCCGAGAGCACCGCGGGGCCGGTGCGCAGCTGATGGGTGGCCAGCATCGTCTCGTCGTGCTGCTGCTCGTGCTGGGCGATCATGCCGAAGACGAAACCATCCGAGGTCGGCCTATCGCCGCGCAGATCGCTGTCCGCCAGCACATCCCACACCTTCGCGCGCACGGTGCCGGCATAGTCGCGGGCCTCGCCGGGATCCAGCAGCGGCAGCGCCGGCCGATCCGCCCGGGGGTGCTGGAACGCGTCGTAGAGCTGATCGATATCGGCGCGCACCGGCTCCCGCCCGCCGACATCGCGCACCAGCCAGAGTTCCTCCTGATTGCCGATATGCGCCAGATCCCACACCAGCGGGCTCATCAGCCGCGAATGCTGGCCCACCAGCTCGGCCTCGTCGACGCAATCGGTGAGCGCCGCGCTGCGCGCGCGGGTACGGGTGAGCTCGGCGGCAAGATGGTCGCGTAGGCTCGGTATTGGTGCAGCGGAGAGAATATCACCGCGGATGACCTCCGTTGAGTCGCACCGGAAGAAGGCCGACCTAGCGGCGTCCGACCGGTCGTCGAGCAGGCGGGAGATCGGAACATAGATAGCAATATCTGACTGGGCCAGCATTACGGGATCCGGCCATGGCACCGGCGAGATCGTCTGCTGGACAGCGACCGCGCCGGACCCGGTGCTCGGTGATCTCCTCCACGAGCAGCTGCACCTCGGCTGGTGGGCGTCAGGCCGGGCAGGGCTTGGCAGGCCAGCTGGATTACCGCGAACGCGGCTGTTCCCAGGGGGTCATCGGGCAGGCCACGTCGGGCCGCCGGTAGCCATCGACCGACCACCGGCGCAGCCATCCCGGGCGGCTGCGGTGACGGCGGGAGTGGAGAGCAGCGCGGCCAGCACCGCCACCGGTACCAGCCACTGCCCCACGGGCTGGGTATCGAGGTAGCGGACCTCGAGGTGGCCCTGCGGCCGAACCGGCGGAAACAACGTGGTCAGGTGGTAGTCCAGGTCAGCGGCGCTGGGGCGCCCGGGTAGTGCCCCGGACAGCCAATCGGCGAAGGTGACCCCTCTCGGCACGTCCCAGGTGCCCCAGGGGCGGCGCTGGCACAGCACCGGGGTGTCCAGCGCCCGGCGAGCCCACTCCGCCGCTGGGTCCCAGTCCGCGGCCAGGGCCCACGGCACCCGGCTGGGCTGGGTGCGGGCTGGGTCCAGTGCGAACCAGGCCTGCATCCGCGACGACATCCACCCCGTGCGTCGGCCACCCAACCACGGCGAATTAGCGAACGCGGCCAGCAGCACCGGGCCGAGATCGTGTAAAGCGGCCCAGCGCAGGGCCACCTCATCAGCGGTGCCCGCGTCCAGGCACACCTGCACAGCGGCGGTGGAACACATCATCGCCCGGCCCATCGGACCGACCCGGTCGAAGGCGGTCTCCATGGCGGCGTAGCGGGGGATGTCAACCAACCGGCGGGACGGGCGATGCGGGTCGGAGCCCAAACCGGTGAGGACCAGACCTGCGGGATCGAGTAGATCGGTCAGGGCGCCGGTATCGCCGTCCACGGTGGCGATGAGCTCGGTCAGCGATGCACAGGGTGGGCTCGAGATCTCAAGCTGACCACCGGGTTCGACCGTGAGGCTGGAGCCGTGGGGAAGAGAAATCTGAGGGCTGTCGGGGACGAGGGACTGCGGTACGTGGGCGCCGAGTGCGTCGGCGAGGTGGCGTCGATGCAACGGGCGATGGGGGTTCCCGGAGTGCTGCACCACCCACTCGAGCTCAGCGCCGAGCAGTTTCGGCGGCCCGTGCTTAAAGCACACCGAAGCGACGTAGACCTCGGCCTCTGCACGGCTGCGCAGCACCGTCGGCGGTGCGACCGCCGGCGACGCCCACGGCAACGCTGCTTCTTCTGCCACGACCCTACCTCCTGTGTACTCCAACCTGCGCAGCCCCTGGGCATCGACAAGCCCACGCCACGCTACCTAGTTGCCCTGACGCCCGCATTGTGATGTAAGTAGCTCCGGCGTTACACGACGGCGAACTGGGTGTGGTGCAGCTGCGCGTAGCGGCCGCCGGCGGTCAGCAACTCCTCGTGCGTGCCGCGTTCGACGATCACGCCGTCCTCGATGACCAGGATCTGATCCGCGCTGCGGACGGTCGACAGCCGGTGCGCGATGACCAGCGACGTCCGTCCGTGCAGGGCCGCGGCCAGTGCCTCCTGCACCGCGGCCTCGGACTCGGAGTCCAGATGCGCCGTGGCCTCGTCCAGGATGACGATGTCCGGCGCCTTCAGCAGCAGCCGTGCGATGGCCAGCCGCTGTTTCTCACCGCCGGAGAGGCGATGCCCGCGATCGCCGACCACGGTGTCCAGCCCGTCGGGCAGGGAGGACACCAGCGGTCCAGGATCTGCGCGTGACCGCAGGGCGTCGAGCAGCTCCTCCTCGGTGGCATCGGGCCTGGCGTAGCAACAGGTTCGCCCGTGATGGAGTCGTGGAACAGGTGCGCGTCCTGGGTCGACCACCCCGATGGAGTCCCGAAGCGACTGCAGCGTGGCAGTCTCTCACATCCACGCCATCGAGCCGGATCGACCCGGAATCGGCGTCGTAGATCCGGGGCACGAGTTGGGAGATGGTGGTTTTGCCGGCGCCCGAGGGCCCGACCAGCGCCACCAACTGGCCTGGCTCGGCGCGGAAGCTCACCCCATGAAGTACCTCGGCGCGGCCCCGGCGTGGTCCAGGACCGAGATGCTCTCCAGCGAGGCCAGCGAAACCTGGTCCGCGCTCGGGTAGGCGAAGCGCACATCGGTGAACTCGACCGACCGTGACCCCCGGAACCAGGCTGACGGCTTCCGCTTTCTCCTTGATCATCGGCTGCAGATCCAGCACCTCGAAGACCCGCTCGAAGGAGACCAGCGCGCTCATCACGTCGACGCGCACGTTCGCCAGTGCGGTGAGCGGGCCGTAGAGACGGGTCAGCAGCAGCGCCAGGGCCACCACCGATCCGGTGTCCAGCTCACCCGACAAGGCCAGTGCACCTCCCAACCCGTAGATCAGGGCCTGCGCCAACGCGGCGACCAGAGTCAGCGCGGCGATGAAGGCGCGGCCGTACATCGCCGTGCTGACGCCGATGTCGCGAACCCGGCCGGCGCGTTCGGAGAACCGGCCGACTCCTCGTCGGGACGGCCGAACAGCGAGACGAGCAGTGGCGCCCGGCACGTTGAACCGCTCGGTCATCGTGGTGCGTCATCGAGGCGTTGAGGCCGTAGGACTCTCTGGTCAGTGTCTGCAGTTCCCGCGCCCAAACGCTCGGCCGGCAGTACGAACACCGGCAACAGGATCAGCGCCAGCAGCGTGACCTGCCAGGACAGGGTGAACATGACGCCAGCGGTGAGGATCAGCCCGATGACGTTGGTGACCACACCGGACAGCGTGGAGGTGAACGCCTGCTGGGCGCCGATGACGTCGTTGTTCAGCCGGCTGACCAGCGCCCCGGTCCGGGTTCTGGTGAAGAACGAGAGCGACATCCGCTGCACGTGGTCGAACACCTGCTCGCGCAGGTCGTGGATCAGGCCTTCGCCGATGCGGGACGATTGCCAGCGCGACGCCAGCCCGATGCCCGAGTCGATCACTGTGAGAAGCGCGATGAGCACGGCCAATCCGACAACCAGCGACACACCCGCATGCCCGACGATGGCGTTGACGACCCGTCCGGCCAGCAGCGGAGTGGCTACCGTCAGCACCGCGGAGACCGTGCTCAGCGCGAGGAAGACGAGCAACAACCGTCGGTGCGGCTTGGCGAATGCGATGATCCGAGGCACCGTCCCTGGCGTGAGGGACCGGGGGGTGCTGCTCTGGCGCATCGAGCTGTTCACCAGGCTCCACGAGTTGTCCATGACGTCCTCCGCTGCCGGGCGAACTGGGTGTCGCCTTCGCTGCAACGTTGTAAGCACCCCGTTGTTCCGGCTCCGTCCGTCTCACACCGCCATTCGGAGCCGACCGGCAGTCGTCGCCGTCGCCAGACCGCGATTCGGCTCCGGATGGTGCACGACCACGTGCAGGGCTGCACAGGTGCACGCAGAGCTCGATGCGCCTGTTCGCCCGCCGGCGCCAGTCCAAGCGGCGGCCGCGCTAGCTGCACTGACCGTCGCGCTCAGTGCCTGGGTGCAGTTTCGACGGTGCCGAGCAGCTGCCCACGCTGGTTGACCGAGCTTTCCACGCCCTGCGCCGATAGCACGTGGGGCAAGGACGACGCGCGCCGGTCTACTTCTTCTTGGTGCGGGTGGCGCCACCGCGACCACGCAGCGTCACACCGGACTCCGAGAGCACCCGATGGACGAAGCCGTACGAGCGCCCGGTTGACTCCGCCAGCGCTCGGATACTGGCGCCCTTCTCGTACTTCTTCTTCAGTTCTGATGCGAGCTTGTCCCGGGCCACGCCGGTGATCCGGCTGCCCTTTTTCAGGTCGGCCACCTCGAAACGCCTTCCTTCCAACGCTAGATGGGCCGGTCACGGCCCTTTCGGCAATGATCGACCACGTTAGCGATCTCCGCTAGACGATCTCCGGGTGGATCTGTGAGCGGTAGCCGCAGTGGGCCCAGATGCGCAATGGGCAGAGCTGACGGGGCGATCAAGCGGTTGTCGCCCGAGTACTGTGCGTGAGGGCACGGGTGCTGATCAGGCGAGCTGTACCAAGTCGAGGTAATCCGCGCTCCAATGGTCCTCGGTGCCATCCGGCAGCAGAATCACCCGCTCGGGAGCGAGCGCTTGCACCGCCCCGGGATCGTGGGTGACTAACACCACTGCCCCCGCGTAGTGGTGCAGTGCATCGAGCACGCGCTCCCTGGACACCGGGTCGAGGTTGTTGGTCGGCTCGTCGAGCAGGAGCACATTGGCTGCGGAGGACACCATGGCTGCCAGCGCGAGCCGGGTTTTCTCACCCCCGGACAGCGTGCCGGCCAGCTGGTCCAGCTGCTCTCCCCGGAACAGGAAGGCACCGAGCAGGCTGCGCAGTTGCTGATCGGGGGCGTCCGGAGCGGCGTGCCGGATGTTGTCCAACACGGTCGCGTTGAGATCCAGGGTGTCGTGCTCCTGGGCGAAATATCCCACCCGCAGGCCGTGCCCGGCGTCGACCTGGCCGGCGTCGGGTGCCTCCATCCCACCGAGTAGCCGCAGCAGGGTTGTTTTTCCTGCGCCGTTGAAACCGAGGATCACCACCCGACTGCCCCGGTCGACCGCGAGGTCCACCCCGCTGAAGACCTCCAGCGAGCCATAAGACTTGGCCAACCCGCTCGCGGTCAGTGGAGTCCGCCCGCAGGGAGCGGGCTGCGGGAAGCGGATCCGTGCCACCCGCTCCGCCCGCTGTTCGGTCTCGGCGCCCGCCAGCAGCCTGGTCGCCCGCCGTTGCATGTTCTGGGCGGCGACGGCCTTGGTGGCCTTGGCGCGCATCCGGTCGGCCTGCGCCATCAGCACGCCAGCCTTCTTCTCCGCGTTGGCGCGCTCCCGGCGCCGTCGTTTCTCATCCGCGGCCCGGGCATCGAGGTAGCGCTTCCAACCCAGGTTGTAAACATCAGCTTCGCCGCGGATCGCGTCGAGCAACCACACCTTGTTGACCACAGCGGCGAGCAGATCAGTGTCGTGGCTGATGACGACAAGACCGCCGTCATGCGCCACCAGGAAATCGCGCAACCAGGTGACCGAATCGGCGTCGAGGTGGTTGGTCGGTTCGTCGAGCAGCAGCGTGGTGTTCGAGCGTCCGCCGGAACCGTCCGAGGCGCCGAACAGGATCCGGGCCAGCTCGACCCTGCGGCGCTGGCCGCCGGACAGCGTGTGCAGCGGCTGGGCCAGCACGCGGTCGGGCAAACCCAGGCTGGCGCAGATCCGCGCTGCCTCGCTTTCGGCGGCGTATCCCCCCAGCGCAGAGAACCGGTCCTCGAGGTGGCTGTATCGGCGCACCGCCCGACCTTGCTCGTCGCCGTCAACCAGCTCCGCCATCTCTGACTGCGACTTCTCCATCTCGTGCAGCAGCTGGTCGAGCCCGCGAGCGGACAACACCCGGTCTCTGGCTGAGACCGAGAGGTCACCCTCGCGAGGGTCCTGCGGAAGGTAGCCGAGCTCCCCGGTGCGGCGAATGTGACCCCCATAGGGCGGGCACTGGTCGGCCAGCGCCCGCAGCGTGGTGGTCTTGCCGGCGCCGTTGCGGCCGACCAGGCCGATCCGGTCGCCGGGCTGCACCCGCAGGGTGGCTCCGGACAGCAGGATCCGGGAACCGGCGCGCAGCTCAAGGTCAGTGGCGGTGATCACGATACGGGGACTCCAAAGGTGGTCGCTGGCAGGGACAGGTTCCCCACGCGCCGTGGCGCGCAGGGCCGGCAGCGGATCAGCTTGTCGCGACCACGGCCCCATACTACCGACGTCTGCACCCGGATTACGGTGCCGCCATGACCACGGACGGCATGGGCGCTGAGGACTTCACCGGCCGAGTGGCTCTGGTGTCGGGTGCCAGCCGCGGCATCGGGTACGCCACCGCCGCCGCGCTGCTGGTCCGTGGCGCCGCGGTGACGATCACCGCGCGCAAACCCGATGAACTGGCGGCGGCAGCCGATGAGCTTGCCCACACCGTTGAGGGCGGCGCCGACCGCGTCCTCGCCGTGCCCGGCAACGCAGGTGATGGCGCCGCGCGTGCCGAGGCGGTGGACCGGACAGTGGAGCGCTTCGGATCGCTGGATGTGCTGGTCAACAACGCCGGGACCAACCCAGCGTATGGGCCGCTGATGCAGGTCGATCTCAGTGCGGTGCGCAAGACCTTCGATGTCAATGTGGTGGCCGCGTTGGGTTTTGTGCAGCAGGCACACCGCGCGTGGATGGGACAGCACGGCGGTGTGGTGATCAATGTCGCGTCGGTTGCCGGGCTGCGCTCCACCAAGTCGATCGCCGCCTATGGCATGTCGAAGGCGGCGATGATCCGGCTCACTGAGGAGCTGGCTTGGGAACTCGGACCGTCGATCCGGGTGAACGCGGTGGCTCCCGCGGTGGTCAAGACGAAGTTTTCCACCGCGTTGTATGCCCACGGCGAGGAGCAGGTCGCGAAGGCCTACCCGCTGGCTCGGTTGGGTACGCCAGCCGATGTCGCGGCCTTAGTCACGTTCCTCGCGTCCGACGCCGCCTGCTGGGTCACCGGCGAGACGGTGCGAATCGACGGCGGTCTACTCGCTACGGGCCCGCTACGGTAGATGGATCTGGGGCCGACCCTGCCCCGGGCGCTCTCAGCGGCGGCGGGTCGAGCTGGACCTCCACGCAACGAACCCTTCGGGCAGCCTCGTCGAGCACTGCACGGCGCGGCTCTGCGATGTCGAGCACCCGAGGCCCGGCGCGCTGCCACAAGGGGGCCAAGCGTGGGTCGGCCGCCAGGGTGCGCAGAGCCGCGGTATCCCCACCGAGGACGACGGCAGCCAGCTCTGCGGCACGAGGCAGCAATACCCGCGCCGCGGTGTCGGCCGCGGCCCGCAACGCCACTCGCGCTTGACCCTCCCGGCGCCGGGCGAACCGCTGCTGGGATTGCCCACCTGCCGCGGAACGTCCGTGCACCAGCCGGCTGCCGGTGCTGGAGGTGAGTACCACGCCGCCGCGGGCTATGCCGACGCTGTAGCCACCGAGGCGTACCAGCAGCAGCCCGACCGTGCGTGGCACCATGAGATGGTCGACCAGATCCTCGGCGGCGAGCCCGGTCCGTTGCCCGGCGGGAGCCGCTAGGAGTCCGAAGGGCACCAGGATCGATGCCGTCGCGCCGTCACCAGCCGCGACCTCCACCCGCTGCGGGGTGACCGTAGTGGTCACTGCGCCGCCGTGCCCAGCGGCGAACCGTTCCAGGAATCCGGCCAGTCGCTCGGGCTCGACTTCCACCGCACGGCCACCACCGGCAAGCTCCCGGATCCGGCTCATCCCGGCACGCTAGCGCGTGCCCGCCGTCGTGAGTGCGTAACAGTGTTCGAACACTGTTACGCACTCACGAGCTTTTCAACGGGCCGCCGTAGGCTGCATTGGTGATCGATGTGCTGGTCGCCGGCGGTGGCCCGGCAGGATGGGCGGTGGCGGCGGCCTGCGCGCGGCTGGGGCTGGACACGGAGCTGGTGGACCCTGCGCCGGACCGGCCGTGGCGGGCCACCTATGGCTCCTGGCGGGCAGAGCTGCCCGCCGATGCAGAGGCAGCAGTGGCGGGCAGCGGCTCCGGTGCGGCCATCGGCACGATGGAGCACCGGCTGGGCTGGGACTATGTGGTGCTGGACAACGTAGTGCTCCGCGGCGGGTTCGCGGCCGCTCCGGTCACAGTGCTGAAGGGTCGGGTGCGCGATGCCCGCCCGGAGCCCAATGGGGTCACCGTGGACGTCGATGGCGGCCAACGGCGGGCTGCCATTCTGCTCGACGCAACCGGTGCGCCGCGCTCGGTGCTCGGCACTTCCCCCCACCGGACTGCTGCAGAGCAGACCGCGGTGGGTGTGCTGGTCGACGCCGACGCTGCCCGGGATCTGGTGACGCCAGGCACTGCCTTGTTCATGGACTGGCGACCACATCACGGCGAGACGGGATGGCCCACGTTCCTTTATGCGGTGCCGGTGACGTCGGATCGGGTACTGCTGGAGGAGACGTCGTTGGCCCGCCGTCCAGGGTTCGGCCTAGGCGTGCTGCGTCGCCGGCTGCATGCCAGGTTGGCCCATCACGGCATCGCGGTGCTACCGGGCGACGAGGAGCGGGTGCGCTTCCCGGTGGATCGACCACTACCAGCGGCCGGGGACTGGCGCGGGCCTGTGGTCCCGTTCGGGGCGGCGAGCCCGCTGGTGCACCCGGCTACCGGCTACAGCGTGGCCACGTCGCTGCAGCTGGCCCCTCGCGTGGCCACCGCAGTGCGGGATGCGCTGCAGCGTGGTGGTTCCGCGGCTGCCGGTGTCGCTGCCTGGCAGACGGTGTGGAGTCCGGCCGCGCTGGCGGTGCACACCCTGCGGCGTCGCAGCCTGGAATCGCTGTTGCGCTTCCCGCCGCGCCTGGTTCCGGAGTTCTTCGACGTGTTCTTCACGCTGCCGCAGCGACACCGCTGGGCCTACCTCACCGGCCGCGAGGACGTCGCTGGTAGCGCCGCCGCGATGGGCGCCCTGTTCGCCGCGTCCCCGTGGTGGCTTCGCAAAAGGCTAGTGCTGGGGGCACTCGATCCGCGTACTCCACCGCAGTCGGTGACGCAGTGATCGCGCTCACGCGGTTGTCTGGGGTCGCGAAACACCACACCGAAGCCGGTGGGACCACTTCCGAGAATCCCGCGCGGCGCGGCCAACCAAGCAATCGGCGTCCGGCGTTGGGATCGCCTCCACTGGTCCCGGATCGTCCGCAGCTGCAAGCATGCCCGGTCACTCATTCTCGCGACTGGTCGGCGAGCTCGCCCAGTCGCCGCAAAGAACCGCGCCGCTGTCAGACGTGCGGAACGCTGATGGTCACTTCCACGTGGGGTTTGACCTTCAATGCGCCGAGCATGGCGGAAAACGGCTTGACGCCGTACTCACGCTGATCCAGCGTGACCGTCGCGTTCCAGTGTTTGCCGTCATCGCGTGCCTCGACAGAGATCGGTTTCGTGACGCCGTGCAGCGTGAGATCTCCCTCGATGCGCGCCCGGTCCCCATTGCGAACCACCGACACCGAGCGAAACTGGATCTTCGGATGCTTCCTGACCTCAAGCATCTTATCGGTGTTGCTCTCGATGTCCTTGCGATCCGACTCCTTCACCGCTTCGGTGATGACGCGCAGTGAGCTCGCGTCGAGGTCGACGGTGATCCCATCGTCCCCCACATCCGCAGACAGGTTGGTCACCTGGAAGGTGACGTCGTGGCCCATGGAGGTCAGCGGCCCCTCACGAAAGACCGACACCCGGCAATCCACCGCTGAAGCATCGAAAGTCGCCACCCGGCTAGCGTAGCCGGATGCAGACAGTCACCGGCATCAACCGGAGGTGTCTACGTCGGGCTACTCACTAGATCGTGTAGTGCGATCACGGTGGTCTGCATGGCCTCGGCGAGTCGCTGCACGTCGGGCAAGGCCTCCCGATCGGCGTGCAGGGCGACGTACGCAGTGTCCTGATACCAGGAAAGCCCAATGACGAGCGCTTGACCAGCCGCGAGCGGCGCCATCGGGAAGACCTCCTCCAGCTCAGCGCCATCCAGGGTGAACGGGATACTCGGCACCGGGATGCTGGTCACCATGAGGTCGAACAGCAAGGAGGCGCCTTGGCCGGCAACCGGGGCCGCCACCCGATGCACCGCAGGGGGCAACCGATCGGCCAATACCGGTATCGCGCCGGGGCCGCTGTCCGCCCCGGTGGCCTTGCTCTGCTCCATCGACCGCCGGATGGTGAGCAGCCGCTTGCCGGGATCGGGCTCGCCGACCGGCAGCTCACAAAGATAGCCGGACAGCCGGTTTCCGCCATCACGGTTGCTCGGTCTGGCTCGCTGGCTCACCGGGATGAACGCTCGAAGAATCAATCCCTCGACGGGACCGCCGCGGGCGACGAGCCATTCCCGCAAACCCCCTGTCACCACCCCTAGCAGAACATCGTTCACCGTGCCGCCGTAGTGCGCCCGGATTCTACGCACTTGGCGCAGGTCAAGCCGGGCCATCGCTAAGGTCCGCCGGCCGGAAGACATGGTCACCAGCGGGGAGGCCGGGGAGGGCAACCGGACGCACCGCAGCACCGAGGTGGCGATCCTGGTGGCTTGGCTCATCTGTACTGCCACGGTGCCGATCGCGGCACGCAGGTCCCCTGGCATCTGCCACAGCCGCGACTGCACGGTCCGTAGCGTCGGCAGTGGCGAGCGATCGTCGGCAGACCCGCTATTTCTTCTAACACCATCGCCTCGCAGCTTGACCTCGTCCACCACCCGGAGTCCGATCTCCAAGGCGTTGAGCCCGTCGCCGAACGCGTGGTGCATCTTGAACAGCAGCCCGAAACGGCCGCCGTCGAGGCCCGAAATCACGTGGAACTCCCATAGCGGACGGTGTCGCCGCATTGGCCGGATCATCAACTCGGCGGCCAGTTCGGCTGCCCGGTCTCGACAGTCGGGAGCGCCTGGACGGTCGAGGTGATGCAACTCGATGTGGTCTTTGGGACAGAATCCAGGGTCATCGGCCCAGGTCGCTGCGACTAACGGAAACTCGGCTGGTTGGACCCGCTGGCGTAGCTGTGGCACACACTGGGCTCGGTCTGCCAGCACAGCGGCCAACCGCCCGGGATCATCAAGATGAACCGGTCGAAAGATCGCCAACGCGCCGAGGTGCATCGGTGACACATCACGATCCAGGCAGAGGAAAGCCGTGTCCAGTCCGCTCAGTCGCACCCGACGAGCTTCGCATAACTGATCGAGTGTGGCGTGCGAAGCTGCCCCACCCGGCAGGTGCATGATCACAGGCGTGCAGATACTGATCGACGCGGACAACCTCGACGTGCCGAGGCTGCGTCTGCTCGTCGCAGCGCTGGAGGCAGCATCATCCGCTGACGTGATCATAGCCGGCGCGCTGACCGCGCTGGAAGCAGTCGACTGGCTCCCGCAGGCGCAGGTTCTGCCTGCCAGCGGTTGGCAGGGCGCAGACCTGCTGCTGGCCCGCGCCTACCGCGCAGATGACCGTCCGCTGCTGTTAGCCACCGGTGACGGGGACTTCGCGCAGCTGGCTCGACGCCACCCCGGCCCGGTACTAGTGGTCGGCGGGAGAGCGAGCCGATCCCGGACCTTCATTGGTCCACGGATCACCATCACCGATCCGGCCGCCGATGGTGGCGCGGAGCTGCGCTCTTGGCTGGACCGGCACACGGTGCTGTGATTGGTCCTATCCCGTGACGCATCGGAGGAAAATCGTGCCGACGCTGTTCAGTCGCATCATCGAAGGTGGGATCCCAGGGCGCTTCGTCTGGCGCGACGAACGCTGTGTTGCGTTTCTCACCATCGCTCCGTTGCGGCCCGGGCACACGCTGGTCGTCCCCCGGAGTGAGATCGACGAGTGGACCGACGCGGATGACGACCTGCTCACCCATCTCGTTGTGGTGGCAAAGCACATCGGCGCGGCGCAAAAGGCCGCGTTCGACGCGCCTCGGGCCGGCCTCATCATCGCCGGGTTCGAAGTGCCGCACCTGCATGTGCACGTGTTCCCCGCCTGGGGCATCGACGACTTCGACTTCGCCAATGCCAACCCCGATCCAGATCCCATCGAACTCGACGCCGCCGCCGACACCCTGCGCCAAGCCCTGCAGCAGGCCGGACACTGATTGGCCGCGCGGTTACCTGGCTAGCGCGGTGAACTGGACGGTCCGTAGTTGGCCGTGATGCTGAAATTCCAGGAACATCCGGTAGTAACCGGGGGTCGGCACGTCGACGTCGAAGTCAATTGCGGTGTCCTGACGGGGACCGGGGACAGGATGCACGTTCAGGTGCGCCAGGTCGCCCTCGCGCAGGATGACCACATGCCCACCGTCCCCGGACAGGGAATCGAGGTCCGTGACGGGCAGGTCGTCGCGCATGACATGCATCCCTAATCGCGATACTGAGCCAGCAACCAGCTCACCTGTCCAGATCACCGTATAGCCATCGACCTCGGCGATGGTCGAGACCTTCGATATGGGTCCGTCTTCGACCAAGCCGGGCGCCTCGAGATCCACGCCGAGCGTTATCGGTGTCGTGGCCTTCCCCGGCAGGAACTCGGCATATGCCCGGTAGCTGCCCGGCTCGTCGAATTCCAGCGGCACAGTCCAGATGCCATCAGGGTCCATGATGGGGTAAAGGTGCTGGTAGCCGGTCATATCCCGGCGTATGACGAAGAAATCCATCCGCCGGTCACCGTGCCGGGCGAAGTCGGTCACCGCCTGGCCGTCGCTCAAGAAAACGGTGAAGCGGAAATTTTCGAATTCTCCGGCGGTGAATCGCGTAGTTCTGGGCCGCAGCAGGTAACCCTGGCTGGCGATGGCCAGGCCACCGGGCCCCTTGCCGTGATCGTCATCGGTGCCAATGCCGGGTCGACCGCGGTCGTGCGACGCCGGCGCGGCGCGACCGACGACCGCCTCACCGAAATTGATACCGAAACCGAACAACGTAACCAGGCCGGTGAGCAGTGCCAGCAATGGCACCGGGACTCGCATCTGTTGAGCCCGCGACCTTTGGGTGCGAAACATGTCTGGGCCGAAACCTCACTCTGAGATCTCGTAGCCGGCCTCGTCGATCGCAGCGCGCAGGGCGGCGCCGTCCAACGGCCCGTAGCTGGTAATGGTGAGCCGGCCGGTGGCCAGGTCGACCTCGACGCCTGTGACGGCGTCGATCGCACCGACCTCGTGCGTCACCGACGAAACACAGTGTTCGCAGACCATACCCGTGATGGTGTACTCGCTGACCGTGGCGGTATTTCCCATGCCATGCCCTCCTCGGACTCGTTGCAGTGTCCTGCGCGGTGCGTCAGGAGTGAAGGATTGCAGTGTTTTGGTGGCGGCCGAGACTCGGGTCAGGGCATTCGCCGCCAATCGGCTAGCTCGGGACCAGTACTACCCATACTGGACCGGATGCGAATGTCAGCGGTGATCCGTCCGGCAGGGTGAACGTGGTGATTGCATCCGGGGTTGGGCGCGACCAGTTCCCGGTGAACGCCAGCCCGTCGCGGAGAACGACCGCGTCACCGGAGCCCACCGTCGCTGCGAACGGCGACGCCGCTCCGGCCGCGTCGTGAACCGCGGTAGCGCTCACTGACACCCGCTGCAGCACCACGGTTGCCGCACCCGGCCGCGGTCCGGATGCGGAGGTCAGCGGAGCACCGTCCATGGAGATCACCCATCTGGCCTCCGCGGGCACCCACTGCACGCCGATGGCGGTCGCCGAGTACCTGACCGCAGTGCTCGATACCGGACGGCCGCCGGGCGGAGGGGGGCCGAAACGGAACCCGATATCCCGCGGTGGTGCGCCGCCTTGCCGTAGCAGGTTGGCGTCGCCGTAAAGGTTGTGCGGCATCGCCCTGTGCCGGTCCCGGTGGTAGTCCCCCGACCGCGCTATCGCCGAAACATCAAGCACCGGCGCGCGCGCCACCAGCGCGCCGACTTCAGCAGCTGCCCCGGAGAACGCCAGCGCTGGCCGGCCGAAATTGGACAGCAGCTCCACGTCGGAGGCTCGCGAGCTGCGCACCGGCCCCACGACTGGCGGGATTCGAGACTGATAGACGGCGAGCAGCCGGCTCAGGCCGCCCTCGACCGGTTCGACATAGACCACATCCGCCAGCTCGAGCCCGCTTTGTGGGCGGGCCACCGAAGCATTGTCGATCTTGACACAGAGCACCGGCGCTTGGAGGTCGGTGGGAAGGCCGATGAACGGTGAGACCGGCGGCGGGCTGGGCGCGAGGCTGGGTAACAGGCTCGGTGCCGGGTCGGACGGAACCACGCTCGGCGCCAGGGTGTTGGAGGGAACCTGGGAGACGGGCACGGTGCCCGTTGCAGACGCAGCTGAGGCAGTCGAGGAAGCCACTGACGCGCTGGTGGAGCTGGACAGCAAGGTGGCAGGCAGTGCATACACCACCAGAAGCAGGGCGAGCACTCGCAGCGCTTGTCCCCGTCTCACGACCACCACCCCCTCGCGAAGCGCAGGCAACACTGCGTGACACTTCATACCAGCGGGGTTGGATCCGCGGAAATCACGGCCTATCACGGGCCAACGACACCACCCCATTTGGCGGTACCATATAGCACAGAGTGACGGGAAACCCACTGTATGTGGCACTCCGCTCGGAGGATGACAAAGAGTCGCCTGCCGATTACGCTGGGGGAGATTGCTCAGCGTCACTACCGGGGGAATCTAGTGAGTATGAGCCACAGGACTGAACGCGTCGAACTGAGACGTGGCCTGATGGCTCTTCACCCGCGTCAGTGGAAGCTGTGGCACGAGCGGAAAGTCGTCATCGCCTACGTCCTCACCGTGGACATTGTGGCGCTTGCGGTGGCCGTCGGGATGATCGCGGCGATGCCGGTCCGCTCGGCCGACCTGTTGCGCTTCGGGCTGCTGGTCGCGGGGGCGGTCGTCCACGGGGAGGCGGTTCGCCGGATCGAGAGCCTGCGTGAGCGGACGACGGTCAATGGCGTCCTCACGAATCTCACGTCTTTGTGGATCTTCGCGGCAGCGCTGTCAGTTCCGCTACCGCTGGTCTTCTCCCTGACCATGGTGGTCAGCCTGCATTCTTGGTACCGAGGACACGCGAGCCGGCTGTACCGCAAGCTGTTCTCCGCCGCGACGATGGTGCTAGCGCCCACTGCCGCCGTTGCAGTCCTGCGGCTGTTTCAGCCCACCGGATACCCGCTCATTCCCCACGGCGGGCTGGGACTCCTGGTCCTGACCGGCGCTGGGGTGGCGTACTGGTTGGTCAATTACGTGTTGGTGGTCGCTGCGGTGACGATGTCCGACCCGCTGCAGCCGGGCCGCCAGGCCTTGGGTAATCCCAGTGACCAGGTGGTGGTGGCGGCCTCCCTCGGCCTGGGAGTCGCACTCGCCGTGATGCTGACCTTCGACCCGTGGCTGATCGCCGTCCTGATGATCACCGTGTTCGTGCTGCATCGCGCATTGCTGCTACCGCATTTCCAGCAGGCCGCCCGCACAGACAGCAAGACGGGCCTGCTCACTGCAGGCTTCTGGCGGGAGGCCGCGGGTCGCGAGCTTGAACGGGCCCGCAGGCTCGCCGACCCGCTCGGGATTCTGATGCTGGACTTGGATCACTTCAAGTTGTTCAACGACCGGATGGGGCATCTCGTCGGTGATCAGGTGCTGCGCGCCGTCGCCGACGAGCTCCGCTCCCAAACCAGGCCCTACGACCTGGTCGGGCGGTTCGGTGGCGAAGAGTTCGTGATCCTGCTGTCCGGGGTGGGAACCGCCGAAGTAGAGCACGTCGCGGACCGAATCAGGGAGCGAATCAGCCAGCTGCGAGTCCTGGTCGACAGTCCGCACGATCACCCGGTCACCGTCGATGGGATATCGGTGTCGATCGGCGCAGCGGTCCGCCCCAACGATGGCGATGAGATCGACCACCTGATCCTTGCCGCCGACGGCGCCCTGCTGGCCGCCAAAGCTGCCGGCCGTGACCGGGTACGCCTCGCAACACGCTGACGCCCGCACTCGCTGCCAGGGTGGGAGATATGACGAGCGACGGGGGCAGCCTTGCCGGGTTGCGGACTGCAGAGTTGACGCGGCAGGCTCGCGCGGTGCGTGACGGGGTGCACGGTACCCGGGTGACCTACTCCCCCAAGGTCTTCCTGCCATTGACGATGCTGTGCCGGGATCACTGCGGCTATTGCGCCTTCGCGCACGCTCCCCACGAGCTGCCCGCACCCTACCTGGAGCTCGACGAGATGCTGGCGATCGCATGCCGGGGCGCGGAGTTTGGCTGCCATGAGGCGCTGTTCACCCTCGGCGAGTGTCCCGAGCAGCGCTACCCCTCGGCCCGGACCTGGTTGAATGATCGCGGGTACGACTCCACGGTGGACTACCTGGTCGCCGCGTGCCGCGCAGTGCTCGACCAGACCGGGCTGCTCCCGCACGCCAACGCCGGCGCCTTGCACCGCGACGAGCTGGCAGCGCTGCGCGAGGTGACCGCCAGCCAGGGCATGATGCTTGAAACATTGCGTCCGGACCTGGCGGCGCACCGTGGCGCCCCGGACAAGGCCCCGGACAGACGGTTGGCCACTCTGCATGCCGCAGGTGAGCTGGCGATCCCGTTCACGACCGGAATCCTGGTGGGTATCGGCGAGACCGAGGCCGACCGTGCGGTGGCGCTGGAAGCGATTGCCCACGCGCACCGCCGGTACGGACACGTGCAGGAAGTGATCGTGCAGAATTTCCTGCCCAAGGCGGGTACTGCGATGCGCGACGTCGCACCGTGCCCACCGCAGGAGCATCTACGGGCCATCGCGCTGGCTCGGCTGCTGCTGCCGCCGCAGGTGCATGTGCAAGCGCCGCCCAATCTCACCGACGATCCAGCGAGCGTCCTTGCGGCCGGCATCGATGACTGGGGTGGCGTCTCGCCCTGCACCGCGGATCACGTCAATCCCGAACGGCCCTGGCCCGCGCTGGACGAGCTGCGCAGCGCCACTGAGGCGGCGGGTCACACGCTGGTCCCACGCCTGACCGTTTATCCCGAGTACGCCCTGCACCCTCACCGCTGGCTGCACGAGGCGGTCCGGTTCGGCGTGCTGGACCGCTCCGACGCCGAGGGGCTCGGCCGCGACGATCCGGGTGCGGTGTTCTCAGAACGTGCCTCCCGGGCGACCGACGTCGGCGACGGCGCCGAGGTGGCGCTGGCCGGGCGGCGCTCCACTGCCTGGTACTCCGGCGCCGACAGCGCACCGCCAGTCCTGCTGCCGGCGCCGGTGCGGGCGACTGGCGCGGTGCGCGACGTGCTCGACGGAGTCCGCGCCGGCGAGCGCCCCGGCCTCGACGAGCTGGTGATGTTGTTCCGCGCCCGCGGTCCCGAGGTCGGTGCGGTCGCGGGGCTGGCCGACGAGCTGCGCGCGGCGGCTGTGGGCGACACCGTCACCTACGTGGCCAATCGCAACATCAACTACACTAATGTGTGCACCTTCCGATGCCGGTTCTGCGGGTTCTCCAAGGGCAAGCTGTCGCTGAACCTGCGCGGCGCTCCGTATCTGCTGGAGTTACCTGAGATCGTCGCTCGAGTACTGGAAGCGCAGCGCCGCGGAGCCACCGAAGTCTGCCTGCAGGGCGGGATTCATCCCAGCTTCGACGGTGACTACTACGTCACCGTATGCCGGACGATCCACGAGGCGGCGCCGGGAATCCACATCCACGGCTTCACCGCGCTGGAGGTCACCGAAGGAGCCCGACGGCTCAGCGAGCCGCTCGCTGACTACTTGACCCGGCTTCGTGACGCGGGTCTGCGCTCACTGCCCGGCACCGCCGCGGAGATCCTCGACGACGAGGTCCGCGCGATCCTGTGCCCCGACAAGATCACGACAGCGCAGTGGCTGGAGGCGCACCGGGTTGCGCACTCGGTGGGTTTGCGGTCCAACGTCACGATGATGTTCGGCGCCATCGAGCAACCCGTGCACTGGGCCCGGCACCTGCTGCGAGCTCGGGACCTGCAGGAGCAGACCGGCGGATTCACCGAGTTCGTCGGGCTTCCCTTCGTGCATATGGCCACTCCGATGTATCTCAAGCGGGCGGCGAGGCGGGGACCGACCTGGCGGGAGGTGCTGCTGGTGCACGCGGTAGCCCGGATTGCGTTTCACGGGTTGATCGATCACGTGCAGGCGTCCTGGGTCAAACTCGGCGCATCCGGTGCCCGTCAGCTGCTCCAAGCGGGGGTCGACGACCTGGGCGGCACGCTGATGGACGAGAACATCAGCCGGGCAGCGGGCGCCAGCCACGGCCAAGGCTTGGATGAGGCCGGATTCCGCGCGATCGTCGACCCACTCGCCCGCCCGCTAGCCCAACGCACCACCCTCTACACGCCCGCTCCGTGATATGCCTAGCCGGTGACCAGGTTTTTGAGCTGGGCGAACAACTCGTCCCGGCTGCTGACGTCCAATCGGTTACGCATCCGAGCCACATGGTGCTCGACCGTCTTGGCGGAGATGAACAGCCGTTCCCCGATCTGGCGGTAGGTCAGTCCGGTGAGGATGAGTTCGGCGACCTCGCGTTCCCGGTCGCTTAACATCGACGGGGAGGCTGGCGCGGCCGCTAGGCTGGGGGCAGCTACGGGTTCAGGCGGATCGTCGGGCCCACCCGCTAGCGCCGGGCTGGCCGCGCCGGGGCCGGTGGCCTGCAGCGCTCGAGCGCACCCGAGCAGCGCGACCATCACCTTGCGGTCGGTGGTGCGGATCGCGGCCTGACCGGCCAACCGTGAGCCATCGTTCGCCTGCCCGATCGACTGCAGTCCCCGCGCTGCGGACTCCACCTCCGACGGATCGAACTGCCCAGCCAGCACCTGCATCCAGGCGCGTCCGGCCGCGGCGAGTACGGCGGCGTAGTGGTTGCTCTTCGCCGCCTGCGCCAAGGCCACCGAGTGCGGCTCGGCCGCGCTGGGTTGCCCTCGCAGCATTGCGGCGTGCATGGCATACCAGTGCAGAGGTGCGGCCCACAGCGGCGGGTTGCCCAGCCGCTCCAGCAGGATCCGGGCCTGCTCCACGTGCGGCGCCACCCGGTCGAAGTCTCTTAGCCTGGCCGCGGCTACGGCCAGCTCACCCAGTGGCAAGAGGGCGAACAGGTCGACCGGATGCCGCAGGATCGCCTCCCGAGCCGCCGCCCACGCAGTCTGCAAGGTGGGAATGTCGCTCTCTCGCCGGGCCAGCCCCACCGCCAGGGCAGCGGCGAACAGCTCCTCCCGTGGTTCGAGGGCGCCTGCGTCAGCGACGGTGCGGGCAAGCCAGCGCCGGGCCAAACTAATGTCACCACGGACCATCGCAGTCCAGGCCAGCAACAGCTGGCACCGGGCTCGCGCAAACAATCCGCCGGCGCCGCAGGCCAGCGCCCGATCCAGGACCGAGACGGCGACATCGAGCTCGCCGCAATGCAACGCCACGATCGCCGCCAGCGCAGCGGGAGTATCCGGCAGCAGCACAGCGCGGCCGCCCGGTTCGAGCAGCGCGGCGGCCCGGGTCAGCGTGGAGAGGGCCGCCATCGGGGCTGCCATCGGTGAACCGAGCACCGACTCCAGCACGCCCGCGGCCATCAGCGACTCTGCCCCTGCCACCAGCGTGGGCGGTCGATCACCATCAGAGGCCGCCAGCACGTCCCGAGCCTCGGCCAGCGAGCCGATACCCAGCAGCGCCAGCGCCGCCAGCGGTGCCGCTGACCCCATCCTCGCGGGGCCGACCCACCGATAGACCTCGGCGCTGCGAGCCAGCAGGCCGCGCTGAGCCAGGACCGCAGCCGCGACGTTGCCAGCCTTGGCGAGATCGGGACACGAAGGGTCGGACAAAGCCTGGTCGGCGAGGCGCAGCGCCTCGTCGAGCTCACCGGTGAGTGCCGATGCCTCAGCTCGCCGGGGCGCCAACGAGGCCGGGTTCGCGCCGGCGGTCACGGCGTGGGCGTACAGCTGCGCAGCCTGCGCCGCGCCGTCGGGCCCGATGGGTTCGGACAGGGCGACGTCACCGGCCGTTTCGAAGACGGCTGCCAGATCATTGCCCCGAGCCCCCGCTGCGACGAGCTGGTGGGCCAAGTCGATCACCGGCCGGCCATGTTCGAGGTGGGCAGCAAGCACCAGCCGCTGGATAACCCGCCTGGTCCCCGGCGCAGCACCGACCACCATTGCGCGTCGCACCAAGGGGATCACGTGGCCCTCGCCCATGAGGAGGCCCCCCGCGTGCGCTATCGAGAGCAGGTCGGTGACCACGGCCGGGTCCACCATGAGTACCTCAGCGAGGATCTCGGCATCAGGGGCCGCGCCGAGTCCCACTGCCAGCAGCAATGCCCGGAGCTGGGGAGCCAGCCGGTCCAGGCCGTGACGAACGCGGTCCACGACCTCCGGCGGCAGCTCTGGACGCTCGCCGTCGAGCCTGGCGCCGGCCGGTAGCGAGTCCACGACCCAGTCGATCAGTATCGGCACCCCGCCGGTCTGCTCGCAGAGCAGGTCGATCGCCAGTGTGGGCAAGGCCCCGCCGAGCCGCGCCGAGCAGCGCATCTGGACTCCGCGGCGGTCCAGCCGATCCAAAAGCAGCAGCGGTTGGCGCACGCCCACCGCGTCCTCGAGGTCATCGAGTTCAGGCTTTCTCGGCCAGGGCCGGTAGGCGACGATGAGTCGCACGTCGTCGGTCAGCGCCAGGCCGCGCAGCCGGGCGAGGTCGGAGCCGTCCAGCTGATGGGCGTCATCGACCAGTACAGCCACGTCTGAGGACGGTGTGAGCCCAACGGCTACCGCGCCCGGTCCGACGACGCTGATCCCCGCTGCCAGGTAGGCCTGGCGCAACGCCGCCAGTAGCGCACTTTTCCCACACCCTCCTGGTCCGACGATACCCATCGTCAATGGCGCCGACGGGTCGGCGCAGACCGCGTTGTGCAGCGTCTGCGCCGCCACCAAGCCAGCGAGCGAAACCTCTGCGCCGTCGTGCGTCGGCCGGTGCCGAGCCGTTGCCTGGCTCACCTCGGCGGCTCATGACGCCGGCTGGCGGTGGCGGTCGGGACAGTGGTCGGGGTCGGGGCGGGGGTGGGCAGCGGGGACTCCTTCGTTGTCGTTGTCGGTGGATCTGGTGGGGGCGGAGGCGGGGGCGGGGACGACGCGGTGGTAGGAGGGGGGCTGGACCAGGGGCTGGTCCAGGTGTAGGTGGTGACCCAGGTCGGCGGCGGTGCACTGGGCGCAACTGCAGCGGGATCCGGCTTGGCGACGCCGCCGACCGGCTTGTTCGGTGCGGTAGGACGTGCCGTACGGACGGCCACGCCACTTGGGCTGCTGTCGCTGCTCGTTGCGGCATTCGCTGCTGGGCCGCCCCCACTAGGAGCCCCTACCGTGCGCCCCCCCAGGGCGTCGGGCGCCGGCGGGACGCTGGGCGTTGGGGTCCCAGCGGCCGCCTGCGGGAGGGGACCGCTCTGGGAGGTCAGGAACGGAACTGACACCACACCCGCGGCGGCGAGCAGGGAGAAGGCTCCGGCGACGGCGACCCGTTTTACCAGCCGCGTCCGGGCGCCGTGCCAGTGGAGTTCGGCGGGTTCGACGTCCAGCGGGATCGCGGTCAGGGCCGGCCGTGGCGGAGCCTGCATGGCGACCGATACCGGCAGGTCGCGGTTCGGGCACGGGGCGACATCGCCCGGGTCGGTCACAGCCGGGGGTAGGGCGCTGAGGGCGGCGCCGAGGGCGATGGCGGTTTGGGGGTCGGTGTCGGTGGCGATGGGGCGGCCGAGTTCGGTGGACAGGAGTTGGGCGATCAGGGGGATTCGGGAGGAGCCGCCGACGAGCAGGATCGCGTCGAGGTCGGTGGGGTCGACGTCGGCGTGGCGTAGGGCGTGGCGTAGGGCGTGGATGGTGTCGGTGATGTGGGGGCGGATCAGGTCTTCGAATTCGGCGCGGATCAGCCGGACCTGGGTGTGGATGCCGGGGGCCAGGACGGGGATGGTGACGTCGGTGTCGGCGGAGAGGGCTTCTTTGGCCTCGGTGCATTCCCGGCGCAGCGCTGCGGTCGCGGCCAGGGTAGCGGGGTCGTGGGGGTTGAGTTGGGCCAGGGCCGGGACGGCGGTCAGGACGTGACTGAAGACCAGGTCGTCGAAGTCGGCGCCGCCGAGTTGGTCGAGTCCTTGGGGGGCGCCCAGGGTGGTGAAGGTTTGGGCGCCGGTTTTGCGGACCACGGCGGTGTCGAAGGTTCCCCCGCCGAGGTCATAGACGGCGATGGTGGCGCCGGGGTCGATTCGCTCGGTGCGGGCGTAGCTGGCGGCGGCGGCTTCGGGTTCGGTGCACCAGGTGATCTGGGGTAGGCCGGCGGCGCGGACCGCGGCCGCCATGGTTGTGATCTTGTAGCTGCCCCAGCCGGCGGGGTGGGTGACCACGATGGCGGTGGCTGGGCCCCCCTCGCGGTGCGCGACCTGTTCGATCACCCAGCGCAGGACCTTCGCGGTGATCTCCGGCGCGGAATAGGGCAGGCCCCCGATCACCATCGGCACGTCATCACCGATGCGCCGTTTGAACTCCCGGACCACCCGCTCGGGATCGGTCAGGGCCCGCCGCTGCGCGGCGTCGCCCACCACCACCTGCCCGTCGGCCCCCAGATACACCACCGAACTCACCACACTGGAACGGGTCCCCAACCCCACCACCTCGGGCAACCCCCGCCGCCCCGACTCGGCACGGCAGACCGCCGCAGCCGTGAAGGTCGTGCCGACATCAATCCCGAGCCAGTAGCTCATCCCCGTGCCTCTTTCTCAGTGGTGGCGACCGTGACGGCCAAGAGCGGAGCTGAACCAGATCTGCCCAGCGTCTGGCCTGCGTATCGCCATCCTGAGACGGCCCGTTAACGAAACTCCGGCACTCCCAATCCCCCAACTTCACGACCCTTGTCAATCCCCTAATGCGGGTTCCTCACAACCCGGTGCGATCCCCGATGTCGGGCCGTGGGGCGGGCCCTAGTTTTGGTCTCACACCGCCGGGCAGCCCGCCCCGCACCCCGTACCGAGGGAGCTCGACAGTTATGAACACCACGCAGAGTCTGCTGGACTTCATCCTTAACCTGCTACGCGACGGTGACGCCAAGGCCGCGTTCATCGCCAACCCCGACCATGCCCTGGCCAACGCCGGGCTCAGCGAGGTGTGCGGCGAGGATGTCTCCGACGCGATGTCCTACGTGGCCGAATACCACCCGGTCTCCCAGGTCGGCAACCGCGAATACAACCTCGGCAACACCAGCTCCACCAACGAGGGCTACCGCTCGGAGGGCTACCGGTCCGAGGGCTACCGGTCGGAGGGCTACCAACCCGACACCCACGCCACCGCGGTGCACCAGCTGGAATACATCAGCAACAACTATTCCTACACCGACAGCCACGACACCGTGATCGACAAGTCGGTGAATGAGACCATCTGGAACAAGGGCACCCTGACCCAGCGCTTCGATGACCACTCCGTCACCGCCGGCGATCACTCCGTCGCCGCCGGCCGCGACATCACCGGCGACGTCGCCGCCGGCAACAACAACGTCGTCGGCGACGCCAACAGCGTCGGCAACACCACCTCCCGCGACGACCACTCCGATGACCACTCAGTCCGCGACTCCTTCAACGGCAACAACATCGCCGACCACGGCGCCGTCGCCGGCACCGACAACACCGGCAACGCCACCAACGCCACCAACAGCAACGTCGCCACCAACAACAGCGCCCTCAACGCCTCGACAACCGACTCCCACGACACCACCGTGCGCGACTCGTTCAACGACTCACACAACAACGACTCCACCCACACCAGCACCATCGACTCCAACAACGACGAGTCCCACCACACCACCACCACCGACTCCTACAACCACCTCACCTCCAACCAAGACTCCTTCAACCACGAAGTCGACAACCACCAGTCCTACAACCAGGACACCGCCATCACCAACACCGACCAGCACGGCCTGATCAACGCCAACGTCAGCCCCGCAGTCGCCCTGCCCATCCACGACAACGACCTCGACCTGTTCTCCCACAACCACTAGAACGGTGCTTCCACGCACCAAAACCAGCTCCGCCACCTCATCTCCCGGGTGGCGGAGCTGGTTGCACAACCGCCAGCACGAGAGGCAGATGCAGTGAGCGCAGCAGGGCCGGCAGGCTTAGACGTCGTCGACCGGTCCATCGGCTTGACTGAGGCCGGCGATCGGCCTGATCTGGCACAGCGGCTGGCGCACACCCGTCGGCGACTGCTCGATCCCACCGTCCGGGTGCTGGTGGTCGGCGAGTTCAAACAGGGAAAGAGCCTGCTCGTCAACGCACTCGTCGACGCTCCGGTCTGCCCGGTGGATGATGACATCGCCACCGCACTGCCCACTGAGGTTTCCTACTCGAAGACCCCCGTTGCGACGCTGGTGGGCGGGACGGACAGTGCGGCCGACGCGGAGACCACTCGGGTGCAAGTACCCCTCGACGAGCTCGCGAGCCACGTCTCCGAGGCAGGCGATCCGGCTAACCGGGTGGGCTTGCTGCGCGCCGAGGTCGGTATCCCGCGTCAGATCCTGGCCGACGGGTTAGCTCTGGTCGATACCACTGGGGTCGGTGGGCTTAGCTCGGTGCACACCACGAGCACGTTGGCTGCGCTGCCCACCGCCGATGCCGTGCTGCTGGTCTCTGACGCCTCGCAGGAGTATTCGGAACCGGAGATCGACTTTCTGCGGCAGGCGATGAAGCTGTGCCCCAACGTCGCCTGCGTGCTGACCAAGATCGACCTTTACCCGCAGTGGAGGCGCATAGCTGAACTGGACCGCGTGCACCTGGCTGGCGCGAAAGTGGCGGCGGACCTGCTGCCGGTGTCCTCGACGTTGCGCCTGCATGCGATGCGCTCCGAGGACAGCCAGCTGGAGGATGAGTCCGGGTTTCCGGCACTGGTGGGGTATCTGCTGGACGCCGTGTCGCAGGCTGACCGGCTGAGCCGCCGCAGCGTGGCGCACGACATCTTCACCGTCACCGACCATCTCGCGGTAGCACTGCGGGCAGAGTTACAGGCGCAGCGCAACCCTGAGGGCAGCACGGCGCTGATGGCCGAGCTCGAGGCCGCGAAGGTCCGGGCCGAGAACCTGCATCGCCGGACGTCACGCTGGCAGCACACGCTCAGCGACGGGATGGCCGACCTGAACGCGGACATCGAGTTCGATCTGCGGGACCGGTTGCGGCAGGTGATACGCAACGGCGAGGCGACGCTGGAGCAGGCCGATCCCAACGCGATCTGGGAGCAGTTCACCGAGTGGCTCGGCCAGCAACTCGCTGCGGCGACCTCCGACAACTTCGTGTGGGCGAACCAGCGGGCCCAAGCGATCGCCCATCAGGTGGCCGAGCACTTCGCCGAAGATGGTGGCGAGCTGCTCCCCGAGCTGCGGATGGGCGAGGCGCCCACCACACTGGACGCGATCCCTGAGCTCGACGCGCCGCACGTCGACAACACCAAGCTCGTCGGCAAGCTGCTCACCGGGATGCGGGGTTCCTACGGCGGCATGCTGATGTTCGGTATGTTGAGCACCCTGGCCGGGTTCGCTCTGATCAACCCGGTCTCGATCGCCGCGGGGTTGGTGCTCGGGACCAAGACCCTGCGCGATGACAAGGCGGGCCGTCTGAAGCGGCAGCAGGCCGAGGCTCAGATGCTGCTCCGGCGGCAGGTCGACGACGTCATCTTCCACGTGGGCAAGGAATGCCGGGACCGGTTGCGCCAGGTCCAACGGCTGCTGCGGGACCACTTCACCGAGGTGGCCACGGAACTGCACCGCTCGCTGTCTGAGTCCATCCAAGCCGCGGAGAAGGCCGCTCACACCGAGGGCTCCCAACGGCAGCAGCGGATCAGGCAGCTCACGGCCGATCTGGCGCAGATCGACACGCTGCGCCAGGATGCCCGCGCCCTGCTCAGTGCCCCAGCGAATATCGTCGCAGAGAATGTCGCAGGAAACGGATCGTGAGCTCGCAGACAAGGCCGGCCCCGAGTCTCAGCACTGCCGTCCGAGCGGTGTTGCGGCGGACCGCCGAGGCCTACCGGGACAGCCCGGCCGCGGCCACCCAACTGCGTGACCAGATCGACCGGCTCGACGAACCGCTTCGGGTGGCCGTCGCAGGGAAGGTCAAAGCCGGCAAGTCGACGTTGCTCAACGCCCTCGTCGGGGAGCAGATCGCCCCCACCGACGCCGGTGAGTGCACCCGGATTGTCACCTGGTATCGGGATGCCACGAGCCCGCGAGTCACCCTGATGCCCCGCTCCGGTGCGCCCCGCCAGCTTCCCGTGACCCGAACCGACGGCCGGTTGGAGTTCGATCTCCGGGGTAGCACACCTGAGGAGGTGGAGCGGCTACTCGTCGACTGGCCCTCCCGCGGTCTGCGCACCACAACGCTGATCGACACTCCTGGTATCGCGTCACTGTCGACGCAAATCTCGGCCCGATCCATCGCGCTGCTCGCGCCGGATGACCGGCCATCGGACGCGGATGCAGTCATTTATCTCATGCGGCACCTGCACGCCACCGACGTGCGCTTTCTTCGAGTCGTTCTACGACCAGGTCGCCGCCCCGGCCGCGGTCGTCAACACGATCGCAGTGCTGTCCCGGGCCGACGAGATCGGTGCCGGCCGCCTGGATGCGATGGTGTCGGCGCGGCAGGTCGCCCGGCGTTACCGTACCGAGCCTAAGATCCGCCGGCTGTGTCAGACCGTGGTCGCGGTGGCCGGTCTGCTCGCGCAGACTGCTCGGACGCTGCGGCAGGCGGAGTTCAGCGCACTCGATGAGCTGGCCCAGGCGTCGCGCTCCGAGTTGGACGCTCTGCTGCTCTCAGCGGACCGGTTCGTCGCGGCGGAGGCGCACCCGACTCTGCCGGCGCAGACGCGCAGCGCGTTAGTGGAGCGGTTCGGTTTATTCGGTCTCCGGCTGGCGACCACGCTGATTCGTCAAGGGCACCGCGACCCGGGTGCGCTGGCCGAGGAGCTGGTGCGACGCAGCGGCCTCGACGAGCTGCGCACCGTGCTGGCCACCCAGTTCACCGAGCGCCGCGACGTGCTCAAGGCCCGGTCGGCGCTGCTGCTTGTCGAGCGCACCCTGCGGGAGAAACCTCGTCCCGAGGCTGCCGAGCTGGCCGGTGAGGTCGAGCGGATCATGGCTGGTGCGCACGAGTTCCGGGAGCTCCGGCTGCTCGCTGAGTTGCGCGCTCCCGACGTGGCGCTGCCGCCCGACGCCCGGTCGGATGCAGAACGGCTGCTCGGCGCGTACGGCGCCGCGACACCTAACCGTCTCGGTTTGGAACCCGACGCGGACCCCGCTGCGCTGCGCGAGGCCGTCACCGCTGCGCTGGCCCGTTGGCAGCGGCGCGCTCAGAGCCCGCTGTCCGATCGTGCCGCCACTGACCGGGCCCGGGTCGTGGTGCGCAGCTGCGAGGGCATGCTCGCTCGGCTGCCTCGGAATTAGGTCAGCTCCTGAGGCCGAGTCACCGTCGAGCTCGGCCTCAGGAGCGAGAACAGGTCCTTAATCCAGCTGGCCGCGGATCGCTCCCGCAGGGTGCTCGGTCGTGTGGAGCATCAGGTAATAGTCCGACGGCTCGTCGATGATGTCGCGGATCGTCGAGCGGTCGCCGTGGACACAGTTCGCCACGGTGTTCCCTTCCCCGTCGAAGTGCCGGTCATCGAAGAGATTAATAACAACTGGACCGTCGCTGTGGCGTGGGGCTGAGTGGATGTGGAAGTCGGTCACGTCGCCGTCGAGCCCGCGCCACGTGATGACGTAGCAGACCCGCTCATTCGCCGGGTCGAGGTCAAGGCGAGCGACGCCTTCCCCTTCGCGGTCGCCGCGACCGTGGACGTCATCGCCGGTCAATTGGACAGTGAATTGCTTGTGGCCGTACTCGTACGCGGTGGCGGTCTCTCCTGCCGCCGAGGCAGGGCCGGCGAAGACCAACATTGAAGAGGCGGAGGCCGCGAAGACCCCGACCCGTCCCATTGCCCGGGCACCCTTGCTGAGCTGCATTGTCGAACCTTCCTCGCCGCTTCCAGCCAGCCTCGCTCGCCCTTCTCGCAATGCGATTCCCGGGCAGTCAGGAGGCTGTGACGACGATTGTTAGCTGTCTGGGTCCCGACCCACTCCAGCGTAACGCAGTCCAGTGGCAGTGAGAATGAGCTGTCCCGGTCTTCTGTACTGGCCCTGCGTGTATGCATTGCCGGTAATGCACCAAACAATCCACAAGTAATTATCCGATAGAGGTGTAACTGTGGACATCCAGTTACTCTACGTTACAGCAGGCTTATGGCGACGGCGGTGAACCCACCACCCGGCCATGCTGACGAGGGCTTCTAGGCTCGTGTGGTGAGCTACCCCGGTGGCGACCTGCACGAACAGCTAGCCCATGCCGGCGCCGAGGCCGTCCGCATCGGGCTGGTGATCGGATCGGGCGGCAACCTGTCGGCCCGCGCGCCGGGAGCCGGCCAGTGCTGGATCACTGCGGCGGGCAGCTGGCTGGATCGGTTGGCTCCCGTCGAGTTCTCGCTGATCAATATCCCAGACGGTGGGTGGCGGGGCGGGCATCAGCAGCCCTCCAGCGAGTGGCGGCTGCACACCGAGACCTACGCGCGACGCCCCGACATCAACGCGATCATCCATCTGCACCCGCAGACCAGTGTGCTGCTCTCCGCGCTCGGCTACGACATCGCGCTGATCACGAGTGACCATGCGTACTACCTACGAGAGATCGCCACCGTTGCGTTCGATCAACCCGGCAGCGTGGAGCTCGCCGTCGCTGCCGCCGAAGCCGTCGCCGGTGGGATCAATGCCTTGATACTCAGCCATCACGGCTGTTCGGTGCTGGCCGATTCGGTGGAGCTCGCGCACAAACGGGCTGTCAACCTGGAGGAGGCCGCCCGGAGCACCTATGCCGCGTTACTGCTGACCGCTGGGCAGCCTCGTCGGGTCCCGCAGGTTCCAGCACGTTTCCTGGCGGCCGTTGATCGCGGCGAGGCCCAAGTATGAACGTCAGATGAGCGAGCCAGTGCAGTTGCGGCCGCCGCGTCACCGGGTAAGTCGGCGCGCGATCACCTGGTGGAGCACCCAGGCCGCGCTCGAAGTGGCCGCTATCCTGATCCCCCTGGTGATCGCCCTGCTCGCGTGGACCGATGCGCGGCCGTGGTTGATCCCTGGCACCGCCGCAGCGGCCGTCATCGGCCTGGGTTACCTGCTGGTGATGCCGCGGTGGCGGTTCCACGTACACCGGTGGGAGACCACCCAGGACGCCGTCTACACCTCGGCGGGCTGGATCCGCCAGGAGTGGCGGATTGCCCCGATGTCGCGGATCCAGACCGTGGACACCGAACGCGGGCCGCTGCAGCAGCTCTTCGGACTGTCCACCGTCACAGTCACCACAGCATCGGCGGCTGGGGCGCTGCGGTTGACCGGGTTGGACCGCGCGGTGGCCGACGACCTCGTCGCGCAACTCACCGAAACCACCCAGGCCACCGCCGGGGATGCCACATGATCGGCCACCTGACCCAGGCCACGGCAGGCGAGCCCGATTGGCAGCGCCTCAACCCCTGGATGCTCGCCGTGACGCCGCTGCGCCAGCTCGGCGGCTTGATGCCGGTGATCGTCGTGGTGGTGGTGATCGGAATCAGGCAGGACGTCGGCGATCGGATCTACAGCGTCCTGGCCGGTGTGCTCGTTGTGCTATTCGCCGGGATGCTGCGCTGGGTCACCACCCGGTACCGGATCACCAGCGAGCGCGTCGAGCTGCGTGCGGGTTTGCTGTTTCGCAGCACCCGGTCGGTTCCGCGGGACCGCATTCGCAGCGTCGACGTCACTGCTGGGCCGGTGCACCGGCTGTTCCGGCTCTCAGTACTCAAGATCGGGACCGGGGAGCGCACCGAGGGGCGCGAATCGCGGGAACTGACTCTCGACGCGATTTCCGCCGCCGAAGCCGACCGAGTGCGGCAGCGCCTGTTGAATCCCCCCGACGCCGGCTGTCCACACCCCTCAGGTGCCACGGTCGCGCCGACTGGGACCGAGTTGGCCACGCTGAGCTGGTCCTGGCTGCGCTTCGCACCGCTCACGGTGTCCAGTCTGGTAGCGGTGGCCGCCGTCGCCGGCGCGTTCGGGCAACTGATCAATGATGTCGGGGCCGACGCCGTGGACGTCGGCGGTATCCGCGAGAGGCTGAGCATGGCGCCGCTGTGGGTGGGCGTCGCCGCATTCGCCGTGCTGGCGCTGGTGATCGCATTGGCCGGCTCAGTGTTGATTTTCATCGAGTCCTGGTGGGGTTTCACCCTGGTCCGCGAGCTGGGGGGCACCCTGCGGGTTCGCCGGGGGCTGTTCACCACCCGGTCGGTGTCGCTGGAGGAGCGTCGGCTGCGCGGGGTCGAGGTGGTCGAGTCGCCGCTGTTGCGGGTTGGGCATGGCGCCCGGACCATCGCTGTGGCGACCGGGCTGGGGGGCCGCCGCGCTCACGGCCGAAGCGCCTTACTGCCGCCAGCGCCCCGGGCCGAGGCGCACCGGGTGTCGGGGGTGGTGCTCACGGAGGAGCCCTCCCCCACCGGCACCACGTTGCGCAGGCATCCCCTGGTGGCCCTGCGGCGTCGGCTGGTTCGCGCAACGGTGCCGGTGCTGGCGGGGTCCGCGGCACTGTGGCTTGCCCCGGTGCCAGTCTGGCTGGCGTGGGCGGTGCTGGCCCTGCTTCCGGTGACGGTACTGCTCGCCCTGGACGCCTACCACAATTTGGGACATGCGGTCACCAGCCACTACCTCGTCACCCGGCACGGTGCCGGGGTGCGTGGCACCGTCGCGCTGCAGCGTTCCGGGGTAATCGGCTGGACGGTGTCGCAGTCGTTTTTCCAGCGTCGGGCCGGGCTGGTCACAGTGACCGCGACCACCGCAGCCGGCAACGGTGGGTATTCCGTTATCGATGTCGCGACCGCTGACGGGTTGGCCGTCGCCCAGCACGCGGTGCCGGGACTGCTCGAGCCGTTTGTGCAGCATGAGGTGAGTGGCACGCGCACCCACTAGGCTCGACGGCGTGAACGACCGTCTGGTGTGGATCGACTGTGAGATGACCGGGCTGGACGTCGGCAAGGACGCGCTGATCGAGATCGCCGCACTGGTCACCGACGGGGAGCTCCGGGTGCTCGGCGAGGGCGTCGACGTGGTGATCCATGCCGACGACGCCGCGCTGGATTCGATGCCTGAAGTGGTGCGTGAGATGCACGCGAAGTCCGGCTTGACCGAGGCGGTGCGGCGGTCCACGGTGAGCCTCGCCGAGGCGGAGCGGCTGGTGCTGGCCTATGTCCGCGCGTGGGTACCCGAGGCCCGCTCGGCGCCGCTGGCCGGCAACTCGATAGCCACCGACCGGGTATTCCTGGCCCGTGACATGGCCGAACTCGACGGATACCTGCACTACCGGATGGTCGACGTGTCATCCATCAAGGAGTTGTGCCGACGCTGGTACCCGAGGGTCTACTACGCGCAGCCGGCCAAAGGCCTGGCGCACCGGGCCCTGGCCGACATCACCGAGTCCATCGGTGAGCTGGCCTACTATCGGCGCACCGTGTTCGTGCCGGCACCGGGTCCGAGCTCTGAACAAGCGCGGGCGGCGGCCCAGGCCGTCACCGATGAGGTGCCCAAGCGCTGACCCCGGACACCACCCCCGCTACCATGGTCGGCAGCGTTCATGGTGGGTGTAGCTCAGCTTGGTAGAGCACCTGGTTGTGGTCCAGGATGTCGCGGGTTCGAGTCCCGTCACTCACCCCACGTTCACTCGTCTTACGTTCTCCGGATGCCGGAGCGGGTTGGCATTAGAGTTCCTCACATGAGAACCGTCGACGTCCACTACGAGCTCGCCGGGGCGGCTGACTCGCCGGTGCTGGTGCTGTCCGGACCGCTGGGTACCACGCTGGAGATCTGGGATCCGCTGGTCGAGGCACTGGCCGAGAAATTTCAGGTGCTGCGGTATGACCATCGCGGACATGGTCGATCGGCGGCCACGGGTGGGAACTTCACGATCGTGGACCTGGCCGTCGATGTAGTGGCGCTGCTTGATCGGCTTAGCATCGAGCAAGCGGCTTTCTGCGGCCTCTCGCTGGGCGGCATGGTCGGCATCTGCCTCGCCGCGAATGTGCCGAAACGGCTGTCCTCTCTCGTGTTGTGCAGCACCAGCGCCCATTTCGACGACCACGGGCCGTGGGTGGAGCGGGGCGCAACAGTGCGTTGGGTGGGCACCGCGGGGATAGCGGCCGACGTGGTCGCCGGCTGGTTCACCCCGGACTGGGCGTCGGCGCACCCGGAGGTCGTCGAAAAGGCGATCAAAATGATCGGTGATACTCCCGACGATGGTTACGCCGAGTGTTGCACGGCCATTGCCGGCTGGGACGGTCGCAAATCCATCGGACGGATCAACACGCCTACGTTGGTTATCGGCGGAGCCAAGGATTTAGAGACGCCGGTCAATCCGAATGCCAAAACTCTCGCCGCCGGCATCTATCGGGCGCAGCTGCAAGTGTTCGACGGCGCACATCTGGCGATTTTCGAGGAAATCGCTCGGACTAAGCGTCTGATCACCAAGCATGCCGCCGGACGGTGATCAGGCTATTTGTTGCCTGACACCCACTGCCCCCACGGGACCTGCCAATCCCCGAAGCCATCGTAGGGTTTGAGGTCGGGGCCACCGGTGTTGGTGTTGATGACGACGTCGCCCTTCTTCGCATTGTCGAAGAACCACTTGGCGTTGTCCGGCGAGAGATTGATGCAGCCGTGGCTGACGTTGCTGCTACCCTGCTGGGCGACTGACCAGGGCGCGGAGTGCACGAACTCGCCGCTATTGGAGATGCGGGTGGCCCACTTCACCTTGGCGATATACCCGCCGGGGGCATCGAGTGCGAGGCCGAAGGTGGTCGAGTCCATGACCTTGACGGCGTTGCGCTCGGTGACCACGTGCACGCCCTTGGCGCTGGGGGTGTCCGGCTTGCCCATAGAGATCGGCATTGTCCGCACGAGGCGGCCGTTGATCTCGACGGTCATCTGGTGGGTCATACCGTCGGCCCGGGCGATGAAGGCGTCACCGATCGTGAAGTGCGACGTCCGGTCCTCCTCACCGTAGACGCCGTTGCCGAAGTCCTTGCCGTAGTCGCGGATGTCCACGGTGACATGGGTGCCCGTCTCCCAGAACTGCTCCGGGCGCCAGTGCACCTCTTTGCTGGAGAACCAATAGAAGGCGCCCTCGACTGGTGGGTCCGTGGTGACGGTGATCGTATTCTCGGCTGCTTGTCTGTCCGTGATCGGCTTATCGAAATATATTGAGATCGGCTGGCCGACGCCGACCGTCTCCCCGTTGAGTGGGTTGATCGACGGGAAGGCGAGGGCCCGCGGCGCGATCGTGGTGAACGTCGATGTGCTGCGCACTTGACGGTTGTCGTCACCGACCGCAGTGGCGTTGATCGTGTAGGTCTTCCCGTAGCCAAGCGGTTCGGTGGTCTTCCAGCTTGTGCCGTCGGGCTGGAGCTGGCCGGCGACCGGGGCACCCTGCGGACTGGCCACGGCGACCTCGCTGAGCTTGCCCTTCCCGACGGTCACCGTAATGGTCGTCAACGGTGAGATGTTGGCCGCCTGATCCGCCGGATCGCTGGTGATCACCGCGACCGGAGGAGGCAGCGGCGCGGCGATCTTGCGCGCGGCAGGAGTCGGCACGCTGGTCTGACCCGAATTGCATCCTGCCACCAGCGCGCCAAGCATGCCGACGATGAGCAACACAGTGATCACTGCGCTCCGCTTGACCAGCGCCGACACTGTGGTCCGACCTCCGGCCACCGGACCTGACCTGCTCACCCCCACGGGCACCGTCCATTTCCGTGATCAACTGCAGGGAGTTCGGTCTGCCGCCCTGGACCGACAGACTTCGGCGTGCTCGCCGTCTGGATACTTGTACCGACGCGCGACGGCCTCGCCCGGTTGCTTGGGTAGGCTGATTCGAACCGGCGGGCGCCGACATGCTAGCGTCCTGCCCGTCGCGCTGAGGATGGCCCGACACCAGCGCCGCTAGCTCAACTGGCAGAGCAGCTGACTCTTAATCAGCGGGTTCGGGGTTCGAGTCCCTGGCGGCGCACCATCACAGCAGGTCATGGCATTGTCCGTGACCTCTGCTACCCTTCCGGAAGATCGAACCTGTCGAAAACCTGGCGGAAACCCTGTCCGGGAGGGGATCTCATGGCCCGTCCACCGCTCGCGCTCGGGCATCACGGGTCAGTAAAGGTCACTTCCGAAGGCTCTCAGTGGGTGGCCCGATGCCGGATCCGTGACCTCGATGGGGTGACCCGCCGCGTTGAACGTTGGGGACCGTCGCGGACCGCGGCACAGCGAGTCCTGCAAGACGAGCTGCGCCAGCGCCGTGGCGAGCGCACCGAACTGCTCCGATCCCACTCCCGGTTCCGTGACGCCGCGGCCGTGTGGATGACGAAAGTTGCCGAGCGGCGCGAGGACTCCACCGCCGACACCTATCGGCACTGGCTCGAAGGTCTGGTCCTCCCCCAGCTCGGTGACCTGCGCCTGTACGAGTGTGACGTCGCTCAGATCGATGCCTTCTCCACGCGACTGGAGAAGGCTCGGCGCACCGTCGAGCACGAGGACGGCTCCACCACCGAGCAGGTCCGATACGCGGCGAACACCCGTCGCACCATCCGAGCGATCGTCACCGGCGTCATGCAGCAGGCCGTGCTCCACCAGGCGGTCGCCGCCAACCCGGTCCGCGAGCTGGAACGCATCGAGTCCCCCAAGGGGCACCGCAAGGCCCCACCTCGCGGTCTGACCTCCGAGGAGCGACGCCGGCTCCTCGCTTCCGTCGACTCAGACAAGGTCGCACTCGGTGCGGATCTCCCAGACCTGATCCGCTTCGCGATCGGATCGGGCCTGCGTGTAGGAGAGTTGTGCGCGGTGCGGTGGATGGACCTGAACCTTGACGGCATCCCGGTGGTCACCCAGGACGACATGCGCCTGGTGCCGGTGGTCGTAGTGCGGCAGAACGTCTACCCGGTCAAGGGCAAGGGGCTCGCCGTACACGGCGGCAAGACCGCCACCGCGCTGCGCATCGTGCCCCTGCCGGAACTGGTCACCACCCGACTGCGAGCACGACGTCACGGCGACGAGAACCCAGAATGGCCAATCTTCGCCGCTGCCGGCCGAGACGGGCAACCCACCTATCGGTGGCCGTCGAACGTGCGGCGCAGCGTGCGAGCGGTGCGTGAGCAGGTGGGCCTGGGGTGGATGACACCACACACGTGGCGGCGCACCTACGCGACCATCCTCGACGATGAGATGAGTATGACCGACCGGGCCAAAGCCGACCTGATGGGCCAGGCGAAGTTCCTCAAAGACACCTACGTGAGCCGTGGCGAGCTGCACCCCGACGCTGCAGTGTTCCTCGACGCGGCGCTGCGCTGACTTCAATCCGCGCGGGGTCGGATTCCGAAACGTCTGCTTGCAAGGGCTCGCGTGTCGACGGCTGGCCGTTTGCCACTCGTCAGGCTGCGAATCTCCACTGGCGGCGTCGCCGCGGTGCGCAGGACGCGGATCGTCCACTCTGGATGGTCACGTGGTCGCAACACTGCGTCCGTGACGGGCTGCTCGAACCGTGGAAACGGCCGTCGCTTCGGCGTGCAAGGTGGCTGGCGGTGCTGAAAAACGTCCCTGAACGGCCCGAGCATGACGAGCTGTTGGGCTGGTCGTGGCAGATCATGGGCAGGGCGAACGGTAGGGCAGGTCTTTCGAAACGTATTGCTCCCACTTCGCGGGGGTGAGGGTGTTCGTCGTGCTGGCGCAGATTCGCTGGATTGCTTGGTCAGCGTTCATCTCCCACAACCAGACCGTGTGGTCAAAGCTGCCACTGGCCAAGGTGTGCCCGTCAGGGCTGAACGCCACCGACGAGACCTCGTTGGTGTGGCCGGTCAGGGGTTGGCCCAGGGGGGTGGGGTGGGCTGGGTCGGTCACGTTCCACAGTCGCACGGTCTGGTCGTCGCTGCCGCTGGCCAGGGTGTGCCCGTCAGGGCTGAACGCCACCGCGCTTACCCCGGTGGTATGGCCGGTCAGGGGTTGGCTCAGCGGCATGGGGTGGGCCGGGTCGGTCACGTTCCACAGTCGCACGGACTGGTCGCCGCTGCCGCTGGCCAGGGTGTGCCCATCGGGGCTGAACGCCACCGCGTTGACGTAATCCGAGTGATCGGTTTAAGGGTCGACCCAGCGGGGTGGGGTGGGCCGGGTCAGTCACGTTCCACAGCCGCACAGTCTGGTCGCGGCTGCCGCTGGCGAGGGTGTGCCCCTCAGGGCTGAACGCCACCGACTTGACCTGGTTGGTGTGGCCAGTCAGTGGGGTAGACAAGGCGGCGTTCGCAGCTGTGAGCAGAGCCGTGTAAAGGTCCGGAGTCCGTTGCATGCGGTACGCGGTGACGTCGAGTTGAGCCGCGAGGGATACGTCAGTGCTGCGCAGCCGGTCAGCTTGGACGGTGATCTGGTTGAAGATGGCGGTGTCGCGTTCACGCTGCGCGATGGCGCTTTGCCGGAATGCGACGACCGCGGCCACTACCGCGGCGATCAGCAGCACTATCAGGGCAGTGACGCCACCACGAGCCAGCCGCATAGTGCGCCGGTTCTGGTGGATATGCTCACCGACCAGCATGTCCTTGGGGATTTCGCGTACGGCCGCACCGACGTCAGCCACGGCCTCCCGCAACCGTGGGTTGGCCTGGTCCACCTGGTCCACGTCGTGTAACCAGCGCAGGTCCACCCAGCGCGGTTTCTCGGCGAAGGCGCCGCGCAGCGCTGGTGGCAGGGCCGCGCTCGCCCGTCACCCTGTCCGGTCTCATCCCAGGCGAACTCGCCCTCGGTGAGCACCACGAGCACCCGTTGCGGTGACTTGTTCGCCAGCCACCACGCGACCTCGCGATCCACCCACCGAGACCGTGCCGCCTCCGGTGAGGCCATCAGCACCAGCCATGCCGAGTGCGCTAACGCCTTCTCAATGGAGGACCACAGACCTGGGTTGGCGGACAGGCTCGTGGTGTCCCGGAAGACCCGCAGGGCCCGCGGTCGGTACCACGGTTTAGCAAACTGCTCCAACCCGGTCTGCAGCGCGCGTGCCAGGGCACCGTCCAGTGTGTGACTGTAGGAGATGAACGCGTCATATCCCGAGGTCGCGTCTGCCACGCCGCCCTCCCCTCCCCCATGTCCGAAGCCACCCGATCGCCCCAGCATCGGTATCGCGTTTTAATGAGCACAATAGGCGCAACGGACGGGCCGCGGCCGTCGAATGGGTGCACCCAGCACCGCGGAACAAGCTGTGCCCGCACCCACCCGCAAGCCGGTCCGGTCCTGGTCCCGATGAGAGCTTAGGTGGAGCTCCACCCTGTGCTGGTCATTTTGTGACCTGCCCCGGTCCGCGCTGGCCACTTCGACGAGCGCGGTACTAGCGTAAGTTGGCGTAGGCAGCTTCTCTGGGCCGCCGCAAACGCGAGGACGCTAACGGTGCGGCAGGCGCACCGGGTTACTGCTTGAGAACTGAAACCGAGGCCTAAACGGAGTGTGCCGACAGATTCCCCTTCTAACCAGCACCCCCGAAGGGAATCGCACCCCCAACCTTCTGATCCGTAGTTGGGACGCTCCCCTACTCATGGCAGGTATCCAGGCGTTTCACCGGGCACCACAGTCACCAAAATGGGCGTTTCCGGTGATGGTGTGCAGCAGTTCGTGGATAGGTTCGTGGATGAAGATCACCATAATTTGTCCACTGTGGACCTCTGGAGACGACAAGCTCGCGGCCAAGAAGTGCCATCTGCCGCGGCCGCCGAGTGACGGTCCCGGCAGATGGCCGGCCGATACGCGTCAGCGGCCGATGAACGGGGCCCGCGCCTGGCGCTGACCCGGAACCGCACAGGAACCGGCGGGCTTCAAGGAAACCGGCGGGTCTCGGGTGCTCCGCGCTAGGACCCCGTAGGCCTGTCCGGCGGCTTGCGGGCCGCATCGGTTAATACCCGCCGGATGTCTTCAAGCGATTTGGCGGGGGCCGGCCCGGCTGCACTGCAGCAGGTGCAGCGGCATCCCCAGCCGACGAGCGTGCCGTGCGGGACCTCTTGGGGTGTGGCCATCGATCCGAACTGGCGAACCGTGGTCTGACCGCCAACCCCCTTTGCCAGGGCTGCGAGCATATGGTTCCGGGTGGCCGTACCGGCGACCCGTCGGGGGTGGGCACCGGCACGTTTGGCGCTGGTGTTTTCTGTCGGCTGATGCCGCACCAGACTTGCGTGGCTGTTCGGTGTGGTCGTTGGTGGGCTTGGTTGTCGGTGCCCCCGTTTGTTGGTGCGTGTCGGCGTGGGTGTGGTTCATTGGGGCACGATCGGCTCCTTCGGGCAATGATTTCGGTGATCTCGTGTAGGCCGGGGGTTTGACAATTCCTGTTTCTGCGGATCCCGGCGTTCACCGCGACCATCACTGTCCGTGGTCTTCTCCCAGCCAACTGTGAGGTTGTGTGCAGCTTGCTCTCACCTAGCCGGTCCATAACGGAGAGCACAACCTCGGCACGGCTTCGCGTGCTGCATCCGATCAAGAAGGAGTGACTGATGAACAGCGGCACATGCTGGGATCATCGACGGATAGCGACAAAGGTGGCGATCGGGGTAGTCGGCGCCTTTGTCGCGATGGGCGTGGCGGCTTGCTCTGGCGGTTCGAGCAACCCGAGTGTCGCCCCGACGACGACAGCGCCACCCTCGGCGACCGCGCCGGCCAAGGCCGGCCATGCCCATAGGCTCATCGGCCAGATCGCCGCCGAGAACGGTTCAACCTGGACCGTCAACGCCAGAGATGGCACCCAGTACACCGTGACCATCACGCCTCAGACGCAGTTCGGCACCAGGCGGACGCCCGGCACCGCGCAGCAGTTCCCGGTTGGCAGCACCGTGCACGTAAGCGGTACCGCCAACGGCAACACAATCACTGCCAGCCGGATCACGGCAACCAGACCGCGGCACCCGGCGAGCACAGCACCCACCGCCCCACCCAGTTGATCGGATCACGGTGCGCTGCGGCTCCTCGGCGCCGCGAGAACGTCGAGAATGCCGCAGTAGCGGAGGACCGCGCGGCGGTGCGGGTGCACCACCGCGATCCAGCGCGACAGGACCGGTCTAGTGCGGCCGATCACAACCCCACGGCGGCCGGCTACCCAGCACTTTCGGGTAGCAACGCCGCGCCAGCGCAAGCCAAGACCAGTAGGACAAGCGCCTCGCGGTGTGGGACCTGTACCGCGATCACAGCAGCGAGACCGACCCTCGCCTGCCCTCGTCGAGCATGATCCGGGTGGAGACGCCGGGCGGGCTCGCCACCCAGCTCAGCGCGGCCAACCGGCGCCGTCCAGCCCACGGGCCCGCGTTAGTGGGCTGCCCGGCAGCAGGATGACGAGGACCCGCTCGGAACCCTGTGCCGCATGCCGCCGCCAGCGAATCGGATGGTAGCTGCTGACGCCCAGAGATCCGCTACGTCATCTCATGGCCGCGATGTGACAGACGGCCGCCGGCCCGGTCCCATCCCGGGGACCCAACATTCTCCGGGAAACGGCCGGGTGCGCCAGCTGATCATCCCAGTGCTGGTTTGTGACGTGTGGCATGGGTGTGTTCTTGGCGGTGATTTCACGTCCCACCCCTGGTCGTTACCGCCAAAGAGGTGCCGGACTCCGCGAAGCGGGTGGAACTGCAGAACTCCGACCAGCTCGACCACCTCGTGGGCTGCCAAGACAAGGACGAGCTGGCCATCATTGGAGCCCGGTCGCTGACCTCCGCCGCAGAGCTGGCGCTGCTCGAACGACGCGGGTGGATCGGCCACGGCGAGGTTGCGGATCTGCTGGGTCGTCCATCGGCCATCGGGGTTCGTAGTCATCCCCAGCAGGTGCACAGACCTGGTAGGCACTTCCAGTACGAAGAACACGTAGATTCGTTGGAGCGTGACCGCGCAGTCCACATGGAAGAAATCGCAGGCCAGCATGGTCGAGGCCTGGGCGCGCAGGAACTGCCGCCAGGTCGTGTCGGTGTCCCGGACCGGCGCTGGAGGGATGCGCGCCCGCTGCAAGATGCGGCGGATCGTGGAGGCTCCGGCACGGTGACCGAGTTTGAGCAACTCGCCCTGGATTCGCTGGTATCCCCAGCGGACATTCTCCCGGGCCATGCGCTCGATCAGCACGGCCACTGTGTCATCGAGGGGTGGACGCCCGAGACGGTCGGGATACGTCCACTTCTTGGCGACCAGGCGACGATACCACCGCAGGATCGTGCCCGGCGTGACCAACCGATGCCCCCGCAGCATCCGCGGCAGCCTGCGGACCAGCGCGGCGAACACCGCTCGATCCGCCCAGTCCAGGCGAGGCCTCGGGTTGGCTCTGCGCAGCACGGCGACTTCATGTCGCAGCACCAGCAGTTCGACGTCCTTGGACGCCGACGAGCGACCAAGCAGTACCAGCAGGTTCAGTAGCCGCAGGAAGATCAAATACAGCAGGCGAAGCGACACAGCGCTGGATCATGCCCTCACAGCCGAGCGCACTGATCACCCAGGTCAGAGACGCAGACCGACTTCTGGAACCCCTCAGGCCTGCTCGAGGATTGGGGCTCGGGGAAGAGCAGCCTGATGAGGATCACCCGGCAGGAACTGCTGAAGATTCAGGACGACGGTGAGCTAGAATCACGCTACCTCTGTGTCGAGTTCAGCCCGTGGCAGTACGAGGACTACGACGACGTCAAGGTCGCGCTGATGACCACGGTGCTCGACGCGGTCGGTGGGCAGGTCGGTGGCGATCAGCGTCCGACGATCATCCATGACTGGGAACCACACGAGAGACGCAGGTCAACGCACTGCGTCGAGTTACCGAGCCCCCACAGGTTTCCGTCGGAGGTAGGCTTACGCTCGTGTCCATGGATGATGCGAGTGTGGTCCTCAGTAAGCTAGCCCAGCAGCTCTCCGAGAGCGGCATCAATGCCAGCGGGCCCCACCCTGGGAAGCAACCAGGCGGGGACTACCTGCTACTTGCCGACGGCAAGTACATGCGCGTCCAGCGCGATGGTGATGGCTGCTGGGAGGCACTGGTCCACGCTGGCAGCCGTTCAACAGGAGTCCGGCGCTTCTCTCTGAAAAATGTCGTCGGTCTGGACGGCGAGAATCCCCCAGATGAGCCGACCGTGAACTGACACGAGTCGAGCACCGTGGTTACCCGGCGGAGTTCATGAGCTTGTGGGTGCCGAATACTCGCTCACCGCTGTGACCTGCATGTTTGCTGGCAACCCTGGTCGGGGATATCCACGATTTGGACACGTTCAAGAAATTCATCCGATTCCGCGTCCTGTGGTGTCACCGGATAGTCCCTCCTCGCACCTTGCTGACCTGGCACCAGCGTTTTCGTCAGGGAGAAGTGAACTCAGACCCGTCTCCAGGACGCCCACCCCTGACCGACGACCTGCGCGAACTCATCACCAGGCTCGGCTCCGAGAATCCCCGCCGGGGATTCCGCCGCGTACACGGTGAGCTGCGACGCCTCGGGCACCTGTGGGGCGCCAGAACTCGGCTACGAGGGTTGACCTGGCCTTTTATGCGGCTGGTTCGTACTCGTTGATCAAGCGACCCGAGAACGGATCGGCCCGCCGGTCCGGCGACATTCGCTGGCGAAACTGCTCAACACGGCCGTTTTCCCAACACCGGCTTCACCGCGCAGCAGAATGAGCCGGCCCTGCCCACGCGCAGCCAACGTTAGATGATCACCCAAGGCTGTGAGAACATTCTCGCGTTCGAGCAGCGCCATTAATGGAGAGTATGGTAACCACTCGATCGACTGTGCATCCGATTAGCTACGTTAGCGGTTCGCCCCTCATCAACAAAGGAGAAAGGCAACAGTGCGTGTCGTTCTGTACACGCGATCGGTACAGCGACCGGTCCGGGTCTCATGCAGCCGAACAGGCGCCGCCACCGAGCACCATGCTGTTGACATCCTTGGCTCTGTGGTCGAGACCCAGGAACGTTTCGCTGGCGCCGCTCCGACAGGATCAGGACAGCAGGGTTAGCGTCGGCACCGTGGGCAGGCCGGGCGCACAATGCTGAAGTCGCGGCGGTCGCTCGTGACCACGGTGGTGATGTCCAGCCGCTCGGCGAGCGGCTGGACATCACCGGGGCGTCCACCGTGCCCAGCGGCAGGTCGTCGTACTCGGTGTAGGTGCCTCGCCGACGCTCCAGGGCTCGGCTGGCGGCGTGTCCGCGCCGGCGAACGTGCGGAGCGAATGGCGGCCTGCTTGTTCGGCGTCATGGGTACGAGTGCTGCCGTACGGAAGCCAAGAGCGTTAAGTCGGTGGCAAGTTGCAGAGATTCTACGGGCACACCGTCGTCGGTAATGGACTGCCGCGCCCACCGCAGGACATCCTCGAGCTGGGCCGATCCCATCAGGCGATAACGAGGACCTCACGCGACGCTAGGTATTCAATTTCCGAAGTTTACGTAACCCTGCGCCCGAATCTTCGAGGTCATTCGCGTCCGACTACGTAACTCCGAGATTAGCTTAAGTAGTGGGCGTCCCAAAGCTAGGGGCGAATGCGTATTGCCATGACATCTTCATCCGGCCATGGTGGAGAGGCCGAATCGACACTGCCGTCGATGAGGTGTTCTGTGCCCGGACCACGGGCCCATAAGGGGGATCTATGTCTGACACACTGAGCTTTGCCGAGATTGACGGCCAGCACGTGGAGCTACTTCCGGCCCGTACCGTCCTGTCCCTGTTCCACGGGTGTGGCTGTGAAGGCGGGGGCTACGGTGGCGGCGGTCACGGCGGCGGTGGCCATGGTGATGGTGGCCATGGCGACGGTGGCCATGGTGGCGGTAGCTGGTACGGCGGCAACGGCGGCGGGGGCAACGGCGGCGACGGCGGTAACGGCGGTACCGGCAGGGGCGGCGTCGGTATCAACCTCTTGAACATCGACCTGTTCGGTGACCAGACCAACGACGCTGGTAGCGGCTTCGGCGGCGACGGCGGTAACGCTAATGGCGCTAACGGCGGATCCCGCTGATCGTATGTGATGTCGTTGGCTGCTTCGGCCTGAAGAAGTAGCAGGCGGCGAGTTTTTACCCGCGCAGACGTAAGCCAGACTCGCGCGGTCGATGTGGGCTGACGGGAAATGCTCTGTGGTGAGCAGGGCAAACGGGACAAAGATGCTGCGGACACGAGCACCCGAGGTGACCGTGTGGGAGGGCAGCCGGCGGAGCTGCGCCGGCTGCCTCCAGGAGGTGGCCCGACGGTCGCAGAAGCCGCTGCGGATGCCTCGGACGGGGCTGTCTCCCTGCTGGTGCCTAGATGGTGGCGCGACGCTGGAACTGATCGTAAGGCCTGAAGAAACGAAGGGTGCTCGCTCATGTAGTTAACATGTAAAGCGCGACAGAGGCTCCCGATCGAGAACATAGACACCCGACCGTCGGAATGCCCGCGCTTTCTCAACGTACAGAAGATCGTGGCCTTGGTCCGCGCGGGCGAGACGGTCAACGTCACGGATGCTCCGAGGACACCGACCGGAGGGTGGGTCGGCTCTCCGCCCGGGCCTCCATCACTCCGTCGAGCGTCACGAATTCCGAGACGATCAGCGTGCGCATGTCGTTCCTCCTGTTGTGCGGCCTGTTGTGCGGCCTGTTGTGCGGCGGTGTCGACGTTTAAGGCCTCACCTCTTCAGTGCGAGAGCCAACCCGCGTCCATGGTGAGAGCCCGACCGGTCATCGACCACATATCGTCCCGGCAGAGGAACGCGACCGTTGCGGCTACCTCCGCAGGCTCGATCAGCCGCTTTACGGCGTTGCGATCGAGCAGTACTTTCTCCACCACCTCGGTCTCCGGGATGCCATGCAGTGCGGCCTGGTCGGCGACCTGCTTTTCGACCAGCGGCGTCCGCACGTAGGACGGGCAGAGTGCGTTGACGCTGATGTTGGCGTCTCCGTGGGCGCTGGCTTCCAGCGCGACGGTCTTGGTGAGCCCGACCAGCCCATGTTTGGCGGATACGTAAGCTGACTTGTGAGCGGAGGCAACCAATCCGTGCACTGAGGCGATGTTGATTATCCGACCCCATCCGCGCTCGTACATTCCTCCGATGAGAAGCTTCGTCAGAATGAACGGTGCCGTCAGCATGATGGCCAGAACCAAGTCCCACTGCGCCTCGGCGAAGGACTCTATCGGGCTCACGTGCTGAAGACCCGCATTGTTCACGAGGACGTCCACCTCAGACGCTTCGGAAGCGAGGCGGTGGACGTTGCTGCGAACTGAGAGGTCCACTGGAAGAGCCGAAGCCCCGGGCAGGGCGGCCGCGACCTCCTCCAGCCGGTCCCCGGGCAGGTCCACCATCAGCACAGCAGCCCCCGATCGGGCGAGACAGCCGGCAATGGCGAGCCCGATCCCTGAGGCGGCACCGGTGACTAGTGCACGCCGTCCGGACAGATCGACTATTCGGGGCTCCATACTCTATAGACCTCCGGGCTCGCTTTTCAGGAATTCGTGGATCGCCTGGGCTGTCCTGGGATGGGTGACCACCCCGTAGTGATTGGCATCAACCTCTACTACTTTCGCCTGCCGCAGTGCCCGCGCAAAGGCGTCGCGGTCGTCCGTTCCGACGATGAAAGGGCCGCCGGGCACAAGCGGATGGGCGGCGCGCACGAGTAGCACGGGCATCGAAAGGGCCGGCCACAGTCGGCGCGGGTCGTGGGAGGTGCCGTACTCGAAATCCTCGGTGACGGCCTCCCTGCTGGTGCGTGCACGTACACCGCCTGTCACCGGCTCGAGCTCATACTCGAAGTAGCGCTCCCACAGGGGGTCCCAGGGGATGATGGTACCCAGCTGCTTGATCAGCTGAAGGTACTCGTGACATGAGCGGTAGATCACGCCTAGCCGCTCGATCACGGTCCGGATCAGTGCGTTCGCCGGCTCTCCGGCCGCCCCACACGCATCGATCAGTACCACCTTGTTCAGTAGCTGAGGCTTCATGCTCGCCAGTTGCATGGCCACGTACGCCCCCATGGACCAGCCCACCAGGTGAATCGAGCCCGCGCCCAGCCGGTCCGCCACCTCAGCGATGTCGGTCGCGTGAGCGGGCCAACCGTAGGTGCGTCGAGGCGTCGACTCGCTTCTGCCTCGGCCACGCGGGTCGATCACGACAACGTGGAAACCCTTTTCCGCGAGCCAGCCTCCGATGAAATCGAAACTGCGGAGATTTCCGGAGAGCCCAGGCACGCAGACAACCAGGGGTCCACGCCCACCAATGCGGGCGGCATGCATCCGTCCGGACGACAGATACAGGTCGAACTCGTCACCTCGCGAAAGCGCGTCCATGCATGCTGAATGTAAGACCGCTGGGCCGGTCCTAGCTAGTCTGGGCGCCGTGGCTGACACCGTGCATTATGAGCTGAACGAGCACGTCGCGACGATCATCTATCACCGGCCGGACAAGCTCAACGTCATCGACCAGCAGATGCGCGCAGAGCTCAACGCCGCGTTCGCTGCGTTCCGCGATGACGAGGACGCCTGGGTGGCGATCGTCACCGGCGCGGGCCGGGCGTTCTGTGCCGGGGCGGACATCCACTCCCCGGGCAACCCCGCTGGCGAGTTTCCCGGCACGTTCTGGGAGAAGCCGACCGTCAACTCCTTCGAGAGCGGCTGGGAGATCTACAAGCCGGTAATCGCTGCGGTGAACGGCTACTGCCTGGGCTACGGGCTGACCCTGCTCACCTGGTGTGACTTCGTCATTGCCAGCGAGCAGGCGATCTTCGGCTACCCGGAGGTGCGGATCGGCATGCCCACCATCGTCGGCGCGATCCGGTTGCCACAGCGGATCGGCTGGCAATATGCCATGGAACTGCTGCTCACCGGCGAGCAGATCAACGCCGAGCGGGCCAAGGAGATCGGTCTCGCCGGCTGGATCGTGCCGCACTCATCGCTGCTTTCCGCCGCCCGGGAGTTGGCCGACCGGCTGCTCGCCGCCGCTCCGCTGGCCGCCCGGGCCACCAAGGAGGTGGCCCGTCGCGCCCCCGATATGTCCGCTGTGGACGCGATCCGCTTCGGTGAGACGATGCGGCTGGTGGCCAATGCCACCCAGGATGCTGCGGAAGGCCGGGCCGCCGCCCTGGAGCACCGACCACCGGTATGGCGTGGCCGGTGACGCTCCGGCCGGCCTCACTGGGGCTTGCCCTCGAGTGTCGCGTTCGGGACGGGACTGCTGAGCCAGCCGAGACGTCCGAGTGCAGGGCGAATCTTGGTGTCGAGGCTCCAGGTGGTGCCCGCGCAGGCGAAGAACAGGGCCAGCGAGGCGAAAATGTATCCGACCGACGGACCGAGGTCGGTGATGCCGGAGCGGCTCCAGGGTAGGTGAAAACCTTCGGCGGCGGACCAGATCGCGAAGGAGACGATAGCGCTGCCGATGAAGACCACGTTGGAAAATGCGCCGAAGATCAGACCGACGGCGATGAGGGTTTCGACGACGCCGATACCCGTAGCGAAGACGGCTGGATGTGCGGTGGCTACGCTGTGCCACAGCTCGATCCACTGGTGGACGACGGGAGTTTGGATCTTCTTTGCGCTGCCGAGTTCATTATCAAGGGTCTGTCCGTGGACAAAACCGGGTAACCACTTAAACGATGCGTCGATGGCCCATATCACGCCGAATCCGATGCGGACCACCGCGGCGCCGTGCAGTCGGCGCAAAGTTCCGGGCGGCGGTGCGGAGGCCCCGAAGGCTAAGTCGGTGGCAGGTGGCGCGACGGTCACTGTTGAGGGCCATGGGGAGATGAGCGCATAACCAAGGGTAAGCCAAGTTTGTTGCCGTTGCAGGGTTCAGTGGTCAGCGGTGCCGCCACGGTGACCGGAAGGTCCGGCCGTGCCGCACCTCGATGAGGCGGTGGCCTTACCCCTGCGGAGCTGAGGCCACCGCCACATCACCCGCGCGGTGACGGGCTACGAAAAGATCCCCAAGAGGCCACTTCCACCATCAGAGGTACTTCCGATGATCTCTGCGAGCCCACGGCGCCTCAAGCGGGGGTCGTTCAGGGCGTCGCAGCCCCGGTCGCAGTCGCCGTCGCGGCAGCTGTCATCGCGTCGTCCACGGCCACCACCCATTGCGAAAACTTCCGAGATCATCATAATGCTCACTCTCCCCTTTTGGACCGATGAAGTAGTCAGGCAAACAAAAAGAGTCCAAAACGGCCTAAGGAGGTTACCCGCAGGCGCCTAAGAATTGGCAGACGACGTGCTCTCTGTCAGATTGTTATCTGACGTCACGTGCGCGCCCGAGGCCGCCTCGACGATGCCCCCATCGTCGCCGCAGTCCAGCGTCTTAGCGAACTCTGCCGCGATATCACATCGACAACGGATCGATGCGCTGCACTCTCCATCCCCCTGATGACCGAGTTGACCCCTCACTCTCCGTGGTCATGCAAGCACGAACGTAGGTGATCCGACGAGACATCGCAACAGCAACTTTGCGTGTATGCAGGACTACACACAGTGATACCTGGATTGATGTGAGCGTTGTAACCATCGAGTCGCCTCATGCGATAAGCAGGGTATGTACCTGGGGCAGTGATGGTCGATGAGGAGTCCATGATGCAGACGTTGGTGCGGGCGGTTGCTATCCCGGCCCGCGTGTGGGTCACCGTGCCGGGAACCGAGGTGCAAGTGCGACACGATGCGGCCCACACCAGCTGGTGCCGGGTCCACCAGGACGGCTCGCTGACATTCGGTAACCCCGAGGTGGCCTGGGTGACTCGCACTCCGCGCTGGTGACACCACCGCACCGATGAGTGGGCCCCGCGCCAGTTAATCTGGTAACCGATGCGAGTCCTGGTGACCGGTTGGGCGTCATTTTTCGACGGTGAAGCCACCGCGGGCGACGTGCTGAGCATGGAGGCGGTGCGGGACTCGCTGGCCGAAGGTGGTATTGCTGTCGATATCGCCTGGAGTCCGGGGCTGCGGCTGGATGGCATGCCCCTCGAACGTGCCGACCCTGGTGCCTATACACACCTGCTCTTTGTCTGCGGACCCGCGCATGGTCGGCAAGTCCGGCAGTTACATGAGCGCTTCGCGCACTGCCGGAGGCTGGCTGTGGGTGTGTCGATCGTGGTGCCCGACGATCCTGCCGTCACCGGATTTCACCAGGTCCTCTCGCGAGACGGGGCCGGCGCCACCGTGCAGCGTGACCTCGCGGCGGGGCGACGCTGCGCTGAGGTACCAGTCGTCGGCGTGGTACTCGCGCATGCCCAACACGAGTATGGGGACCGGCAGCGCCACGACGATGTCCATGCCACGCTGACATCCTGGTTGGGTCGTCAGGACTGTGCGCGGGTGGTTTTCGATACCCGGCTGGATGGTCACGACTGGCGGTTCGCTGGAACTCCCGACCAACTGGAGTCGATGATCAGGCGGCTGGACGTGGTGGTCACCACCCGCATGCACGGGTTGGTGCTGGCGCTGAAAAACGGCATACCGGCGCTCGCGGTAGATCCGATCGCCGGCGGCGCCAAGGTCAGCGCGCAGGCCGCAGCCTGGGCCTGGCCGGCGGTGATAGCGGCCGACACGCTGGCCGAAGCCGAGCTAGAGCACTGGTGGAACTGGTGCCGGTCCGCCGAGGGTCAGCTGCAGTCGGCCCGCTGCGAGCGGGAAGCCCCCCAGGAGACGCTCATTGCCCGATTGCGACGAGCCATGGCGGAAACCTGAGCAGCTAGCCTCGGGCTTTCATTGCACGGACGGTGACGGCGGCTGCGCGCGCTGGTTGATGTTGGCGGAAGCGGTCGGATTGAGCCGTGCGGAAGTCATCGACGAGCGCCACCGTGGTGCCGGGTGTGCGTTTCGCAGTCGATTCATACGTCACTTTTGCTCGCACCCGGCCGTGGATTGAGGGCGTCGCATCGTCGCTAACCGAGCTGTTCGCCCCAGCCGCGATGGCCGCGCGCACCGTCGCACTGAGGCAGCATTACCCATGGCTTGACCACGACGCGCTCGGATACGCCGTCGTGCGGCAGTGCGACGGATGTCTGAGCGTGGCCGAGGTGGCGCAGGCGGTCCGTGAGGTGCTGCAGCTGCACCTCACCGGAGGTGAGCCGCTGGCTCGATCTGACCTCACAGTGTGCCAGCTGTCGCCCGACCATCACCTTGTCGAAGCTGCCCTCCAGGTCGTTGGGCCGCCGCATCAGCAGTTGCACCTCCGGTCGAATCCGTCGGTTACGTGAGCCTGGGGAATGCCTGCCCCGGTGGGGTTCGTTGACCTCACTGATGAATAATCCACTCGCCGGCTCGGCATCGTCGGCTGAGAATAAGTTGGTGGACCACCGCCTGAACGCGGAGCGGTCCAGCACTTTGCACCGCATCGCGTCGCTGACCCGCCAGTTCGACGCCATCGTCGAGTCCTGCGTCTTCACGACCAATGACGACGAGCACGATCCCGAAGGGGCGACTGTCGCATTCGAACGAGCGCAAATCGGTGCTCTGCGTGCCCAGGCCCAAGAGGATCTGGTAGCTATCGACCGGGCGGGCGAACGACTCCTAGAGGGAACCTACGGCCTCTGCGAGCGGTGTGGGCAGGCGATTGCTCACGAGCGACTGGCGGCGCTTCCAGCGGTCCGAACCTGCATCAGTTGCACTAGCCGCAACCGGCGATGATCGGTCCACTTGCTCGCTGGGTGCGGATGCGGTCAGGGACGGGCGGAGAAGGCGTACCAGTCGCGGCTGGACGGGCTGAGGTAGTGCTCGGCGGCGACCTTCTCGCCAGGGAAGAGCCGGAAGGCTTCAGGCGGCCCCTGGAGTGCGGGATGGAAGTACGCACCACTGACCCAGTTGGGGTTGATGTCCAACTCCATACCGCGCACCACACCGCTAGCCTGCAGGATCTGTCCCAGGCTGCACACCGAAAGGGCAGGTCCGCCGACATAGACTTCACCACCACTGGCGGTGACCCCGAAAGCCGAGCGGTGAATGAAGGCGACCTGGCCCACGGTGCTCCCCCATTGGGCGGTCCCCCCGCTCTGGCAGCTCGGGTTGACCTGTCCATCGTCGACCAGTGGGACCAGGTTCTGCCGGACACTGGCCACGTCCGGGCCCATCTGGACCTCACGGTCCCAGGCGCCGACGGTGGCGGTGCCATCAGTGCGGAGCACCAGGCTCGCGGCGCCGTCCACCAGCGGCCGTACGGTGCGGCCCTGACTGTAGTAGCCGCCATGGCTGGCACCGTTGAGGCGGAACCCCCCGTTGAACGCGGCGACCACGGTGTGCTGCTCGGCTGGAGTCAGCGACGTGCCGACATGCCAGCTTCCGCCGGGGTCCTGGAAACCCGGGTGTAGCTGTCCTCGGACCAGGGTGGGATCAAGCCACAGCACACCGGCCAGGAAAGAAGTGTGCTCACGGTCCGGGCGCACGTGGGTGACCCGGACCGCGGGCTGGCCGTGCACCGTCTGCACGGTCTCCCACTGACCTTCGCCAGGTAGGGGCGCGATGCCCGACGGCGGATGCAGCGGCGGCGGCGCGGGCAGCCGCCGCGGTCCGGTCCTGGCGTACGGATCTGATGGTGCCACCGAGACCGAACCGAACCGCGGTATCCCGCCCACCGGCACACCGCCGGTTCGAGGCTGATTGCGCTGGTACTGCTGTTTCTCCAGCCAGGTGATCAGCCCGTCGAAGCCGTGGTCCCGGCCCCACTCAGCCAACCGGGCCGCCACGTTGTCCGTGCCAGGCGCGCGCAACGAGCCTGCCACCGAGGCGCCCACCACGGATCCGAAGACCATGACGCCCACCAGCATGGCCAGCAGCAGCAGCCGGCCCCATCGTCGACGAGTGGGGCGCCCCGACTGGTTCGGTGGGATCCGCGTCGACGTTGCGACCATTATCGCCTTAATCAGGCAGCGCGATGGGTGGACCGACGACGGGTGGGCCGTCGGGGTCCGCGCCGGGATGCCTCGACAACGCCGACGCCTTGGCGGCGCCGCGGTTGCGCTGGCGCGACAGACCGCGGGGGCGCGGGGGTGCAGGGGACCACCAACGCCACCGGCGGACCGGTCAGTGCGGTGATCTGCTCGGCACCGGGACGCACGTGCACCATCGTCGGCTTGATGCCGGCCTGCCGGGTCAGCGTCCGGACCTCCCTGGCCTGCTCCGGAGTGGACAGGGTGACGACGGCGCCTTCGGCGCCGGCTCTGGCGGTACGTCCGGAGCGGTGCAGGTACGCCTTGCACTCCGCCGGTGGATCCACATGGACCACCAGGCCGATCTCGTCGACGTGGATGCCACGCGCAGCGATGTCGGTGGCCACCAGCACCCGGGCGCTACCCTCGCTGAACGCTGCGAGATTGCGAGCCCGGGCGGCCTGCGAGAGGTTGCCGTGCAGCTCCACGGCGGGAAGTCCGGCGATGGTCAACTGCTTGGCGAGCTTCTTCGCGGCGTGTTTGGTGCGGGTGAACAGCAGGCTTCGCCGCTGCCCGGAGGCGAGTTCGCGGATCACCGACGGCTTGTCAGCGTGTTCCACAGTGAACACATGGTGCTCCATCTTGGATACCAGTGCTACCGCGGCATCCACCGAATGCACCACCGGGTTGGTGAGGTAGCGGCGCACCAGTACGTCGACGGCGTTGTCCAGGGTCGCCGAGAACAGCAGTCGCTGGGTGCCGGCCGGGGTGCGGTCCAGCAATCTGCGTACCCCGGGCAGGAAACCCAGGTCAGCCATGTGGTCGGCCTCGTCCAGCACGGTGACCTCGATCTCGTCGAGCTGCACGTGACCCTGGCCGATGAGGTCCTCCAAACGGCCCGGGCAGGCGATGAGGACGTCGATCCCACCGCGCAGTGCGGACACCTGCCGGCCTTGCCCGACACCGCCGTAGACGGTCGTGATCCGCTGCCCGAGCGCAGCGGCCAGTGGGGCGAAGGTGTCGGCAACCTGGTTGGCCAGTTCCCGGGTGGGCACCAGCACCAGAGCGCGCGGGCGGCCAGCGGTGCGACGCAGCCCAGAGCGGGCCAGCGCAGTGATCGTCGGGATTGCGAAGGCTAACGTCTTGCCACTCCCGGTCCGGCCACGGCCGAGCACATCCCGCCCGGCGAGTGCGTCCGGCAACGTTGCCGCCTGGATCGGAAATGCGGTGGTGAGGCCTTGCCGGGTCAGCACGGTAAGCAGTTCCGCTCGCACTCCGAGCTCGCGGAAATTGCATGGCTGCCCGGAGGCGGGTTGGTTCACAGGCACGCGGGGGTGATCCTCTCCTTGGAGATGGTGGCCGCTGATGCGTGGCCACCCCGCAGTCCCGCGGAGAAGCTCCTGCGCCGCGAAGGCGCTCACAGTCGACCTCGGCCGCACCGGCATCGGTGTCAGCTCGCTAGCCCATTATGCCCGATGTTCGGCACACCGTGTATCAGGGGTCGACTCACCGTGCTGATCGGCCGGAAACTCGGGGCGTAGAGAAGTGCGCTCAGGTTTGCCGTCACCGTGCCGGGGGTATCAATCGTGCAGCAACACGGCCGATCGACCAGCGAGGACGGTGTTGGAGATGACGGACACCCGACGACTTCCCAAGCCGGTCGCTAATGAATGGGACTGGCAGCTCGCGGGCTCCTGCCAGGGGCTGAACAGCAGCGTCTTTTTCCATCCAGACGGCGAACGGGGTTCAGCACGATCTCGCCGTGCCGATCGGGCCAAGGCGATTTGCCAGCGCTGCCCTGTTCTAGAGCAGTGCCGCCGCCACGCGCTTTCCGCGCGGGAGCCGTACGGGGTGTGGGGAGGCTTGACCGAGGAGGAACGCCGGGAGCTCTGGACCGGTCAGCGCGAGCTGCTGGTGAGCTGACGATCCATGACACCATGAGCCCCTGATACCGGAGGGGCACATGGAGCACGTGGTCGTTGGGGCGGGGCTGGGTGGCCTGCGTACGGTTGAGTTCCTGCGAGCAGCGGGTTTTCGCGGCCGGATCAGTCTCATCGGGGACGAACCGCATGAACCCTACGACCGTCCTCCATTGTCCAAGCAGATCCTCGCCGGACAGTGGTCGGAGGAACGGGCGGTCCTGCACCGCGGTGAATTGAGCGATCTTGACGTCTCGTTACACCTGGGTCGCTCCGCAGTCGGCGTCGACTGCTCCGCTGTTGAGCTCGATGACGGGACCCGGCTCCCCTACGACGCACTCGTCGCCGCAACCGGGGTACGGCCACGCCGACTACCCGGTCAGCCTGACCATCCAGAGCTGCACGTATTGCGCACGCTGGAGGACTGCCGGGCGCTGCGGGGCTCGATCGCTCGGGCCCGCTCACTGCTCGTGGTCGGGGCCGGCTTCATCGGTGCCGAAGTCGCCGCTACCGCCCGGATGGCCGGCTTGGAGGTGACCATGCTGGAGGCGCTGCCGGTGCCGTTCGCCCGAGTTCTCGGCGAGCAGATGGGCCAACTGTGCGCGCAGTTGCAGATCGACAACGGGGTCACTGTGCGCTGCGGCGTGCGGTTGATGGATTTCGTCGACAGCGACGGTGGCATCGCCGCCCAGTTGGCCGACGGGAACATCGTGCGGGCCGACTGCGGTGTGGTCGGAGTGGGCACCGTTGTTGACGGTGGGTGGCTCGCCGGGCTCGGGGTACCGACTCAAGGCGGGTTGCTGTGCGACGCCACCGGTCTGGTTGAAGGCACCGGTAACGTCTACGGGGTCGGCGACATCGCCGCCTGGCGCCATCCCCTCTATGGGGACCGGCCGCGCATCGAACACTGGACCTCGGCAGTCGAGCAGGCTGCGGTCGTCGCGCAGCGAATCACGGGTGCGGAGATCACCCGCCCGGCGGACGCCGTGCCGTACTTCTGGTCCGACCAGTACGGGCTGACGCTGCAACTCATCGGGCGCTGCGATCTGGCGACGTCCGTCGAGGTGCTGCACGACCCCGGTGTGATCAAGGGCACTGTCGCCGGCTACTTCGCTGACGGCGCTCTCGTCGCTGTTCTCGCCTTTCACGCGCCCCGGCTGCTCAACCGCTACCGCCGGTTGGTGGCCGCCGGCGCATCCCAGCAAGAGGTACATTCTGCTGTGGCCGGGCTCGCTTCCCGATAGTTGGCGGCGCCATCGGTATGGGGCCCGACCTGCTGGTTGCGGCTTACAAGTAATTGTTGAGGCCAAGCACCTGCTCTGGGCCGGGTGGGCGCCCGGCAAGCGTTACCTCAGGGACCCGTCAACTTGTGGGCTTGCACCGGGCCCCTTCGGCCGGAAGCTGAAGGTTCGTGAGGTAGTTGATCCCCGCTGTATCGACGCAGGCGTTGTTCTGGAGGAAGGCGGTGTGCTGGGTGCCTTCGTAGGTCAGCAGGCGCGCATTGAGGTCCCGGGCCAGGTTCACGCCGGCCTGGTAGGGCGTAGCCGGATCCTGGGTTGTGGAGATCACCATGACTGTGGGCAGCCCGGGGGTATGCGGATCGTGCGGTCCCCCGGTGGGCGGCACGGGCCAGAACGCGCAGTTGTCAAGGGCTGGCGACGGTGGATAGCCCGTGTCGAGGAATGGGGCAACCTTGCGGTATTGGGCGTCGACATCGCGGGCCACGTTCGGGTCTTTGATGGGTGGGTTGTCGACGCAGAGAACGGCCTGGAAGACATCCATTTCGGTGGAGTACGTACCGTCCGGCGAGCGCCCGTAGTAGAGGTCGGCAAGGCGCATGAGGAGGTTCCCCTGGCCCTGGGTGAGTTCGACGAGACCGCGGTTCAGCGTCGGCCAGAGGTCGGACAAGTACAGCGCTTGAACAGTGCCGATCGTGGCGTCACTGTAAGACAACTTGCGCCCGTCGGGCATGCTGACAGGTTGGTTGATCAGTGGGCGGACCAGGGCCTGGAACTTACTCGTCGCCTGGTTCTTGTCCGGCCCCAAAGCGCAATCCGGACGCCCCGCGCACCACGCCGCAAAGGCATCGAAGGCTTTCTGGAACCCTCGGCCCTGGTCGATGAGCTCGGAGATCTGATCCTGTGCTGGGTCGACCGCGCCATCGAGGATCATTGCGCGGACATTGTGCGGGAAGGCTTCAGCGTAGGTGGCGCCGATCCGAGTGCCATAGGAATAACCGAGGTAGGTCAGTTTCTCATCACCGAGTGCCGACCGCATGACGTCCATGTCACGGACCACATCGCGGGTACCGATGTTTTCCAGTACTTGCTTTCCGGTGTCGCTGACTGCCGCTGGGGTGCCGCTGGCGGCGAGTGTTTCTTGCCCGGTCCGGTTGACGCAGCCGGTATCATCGGCTTTTTCCTGGTTCTCCGTCCGCGCGACCCCGGCCGGTGAGGTATCGACGTTAAGGTTCATCAGTCGTTCGGCGTCCCGTTCCGCCGGGGTCCGGCAGACGACCTGAGGTTTGCTGGAGCCAACACCACGGGGGTCGAAGCCCACGAAGTCAAAACGGCGTCCGATGTCGTTAGTCGCGATCTGGTCAGCGAGGTTGGCTGCGGTGCTCATGCCAGAGCCACCCGGACCACCAGGGTTGATCAGCAAGGAGCCGACGCGGTGGGCGGAGTCTGAGGCGGGTCGACGGAGCAGGCCCACCTTGATGGTGCGGCCTTTCGGGTCGGCGTAGTCCAGCGGCACGGTCAGATACGCGCACTGCAGGCCGGGGTCGGCGTAGGCCTTCTGGTCGCTGGGCGTGGTGGCGAACGCCGAGCACCCACCCCAGGCCAGGTTCTGCCCGTAGAACTGCTCCAACCCAGCGGGGACCGCGCCGACAGGCCCATGCTGGGCGGTGTTTCCCGTTGCGGCCGTACATCCCAGCGCTAAGGCCGCCACCGCTGCGAGCACCGGCCCGAGGGACAGCGCAGGCGCACGTTTCATCCCAGCTACCCCTTACTTCGGTGTTTGCCCTCTAGTAAACGATCACAGCCTGCTATGGGACGCCTTCGTCGCGTGAGCTTACCCATGGCCGCGGCCGAAGGCAGTCAGCAGGTTGTCCTTGATCTCCGGTCGACCGGCGGCGACGAGAGTGAACGTCGCCTCCCGGACCAGCCGCTGCGCATGCTGGCGGGCGAGGATTCCCGAGCTGCCCACCGCCACCACGAGCGCTCCGGCCGCGCGGTAGGCGAGCTCAGACGCAGCGGCGCGGGCCGCCGGCAACGTTTCCGGGTCATCGAGCCCAGCATCGAGCCGGTCACGGATCACGCCGTGCTCAACGTGCAGCAACTCTGCGACCTGGAGGCGCCCGGCCTCGCCGATCATCCGGATGCACCGACCGGCGACGCCCATCGCGAGGCAGCCGCTGGGCCGCAAGCTCTTCACTTGCTTGGCGAGGAAGTCTCCGTACGAGATATCGGCGGTGACCTTCTCAGCCGGCAGCACATAGTCTGCAAACCGGAGCCGCACTGTGTTACTGCCTTGGGCCGCGACCATATGCAGTTCTTCGACGGTAATACCGCCGCCGGCCTGCGCATCGACCAGCCCGGTGACGATGGTGCCGGTGGACTGCCCTGCCCGCAGCGCCGTGTTGCGTGCGGAGATCTGCAGCACGTCGATGATGCCCCACCCGGTGACGAACGGAGCCTCGCCGTTGAGCAGCCAACCGCCGTCGGTGGCCGTCGCCCACAGCCGCGGCGGTTGCGGGATCGCGCCGGCGAAGGCCACTCCCCCGCGCAGCTCCCCCGCGTCACCGCGTCGAGGTATTTTTCCCGCACATCCGCATTAGCCGTGCCGGTGAGGCCGCGCACCACGCTGTGGTGCTGAATCCAGGTGAAAGTGGTGGTGAGGCACCCGCCCGACAGTGTCTCGAGGATGTTGACGAAGGACGGGAAGTCAACCTCGATGCCACTGCGCTCGGGCTCGGCCGCCAGGCCATAGAAACCTTGTGCGGCAAGCAGATCGAAATGACTTCGCGGAACGACTCCTCGAGCGTCGACCTCAAGGGCCGCAGGAAACAGCACGTCCTCCGCGATCGTGTGAGCCCGCTCCACCATGCTCGGCACCCGGACAACGCTACCCTCGCCTGGGTCCTAGCATCGGGCCGTGGCAACTGACGCAGCGCGGCTGCTGGCTCACGCCCATCGCCCCCCCGCTGAGCTCACCCGGCGCGACGTCGCCCGCCTGATGCTCAGCGTGCCTTCTGGGGAGGCCCTAGTAGCACTGCCGATAGTGCGTCGTGAGCTGGTCGCGGTACGCAATCCCTTCTCGGGCGGCTTCTGGGAATCCGCCGAGTCCGTCCTGCGACGGATCGCCGACCGCGCCGCCACGATCGGCGAAGTGGACGGCTGGTTAGAGGCGACTGGGACCGAACCGACAGTGATCATGGGACTGTATGTGTGGAATGTGGAGGCAGAGCGCACCCCACTCGCGCACGAGATGCACGACCTGCTCGTCACGCATCTTGAGGAGCGCCTCAGAGCTGGCGACATCGATCCCGAACGGTTACTCGCCGCTGATCCGGCAGCCACCCGGGAGTACCTGGAGCTGCAGGAACGCTGGATGACCTCGCCGTTGCCCGACGGTCGGGTGCCCATGAACGAGTTGCTCGACGAGGACGACGACGAGGAGGACGACTTCCTCGCCGAGTTGTACGCCGCCGAGCGGGCCGCCGCGGACGAGCTCTGGGACGTCCTCGCCGAGGTAGGCGAACGTCCTCGCCCGGACCCGGAACTTCACGCTGCGTGCCGCAACCTGCGTACCGCGTTGCGGAGTGGGACGCGGCCGGCCGAACTTCTTCGCGCCGGAAGTGGAATGGATCCAGACAACCTTGACTCCGACGAACCGCGGCTGTGGCTACGGTTGGCTGCGGCCGTGGTGAGCCCGATGTACGACCCATCAGCTGGCACGCCTACCGATCAGATCCCCGGGATCGCCCTCGATCTCGAAGACTGGCTGGCAGCGGTGGCAGGGCTGGCCCGCGACGGACCTGGAACGCTCGCCTGCGCCCCGAACCTCGCTCGGTTTCTTGCCGGCGCAGAGCATGTGAGCAGCGATGACGACGTTCGGGTGCTCGCTGGGTGGTTCACCCCCATCGTGGAGCAGTGGCGGGTCCTCGGCGCGCTCGACGAGCAGGAGCGGCTCACCCCGCTGGGCTGGTGGGGACTCCCCGAGGCGCTGCTGCAGGCATGGTCGGGCGACGCTGGGGTGTGAGGTGGCTCAATACCGCCAGCGGTGCGCGGCCACCACATCGTCCAGCGGGCGGTCAGCGGCCCAGGCGGCGTCGGACCGGCGCACCGCGATGAACGCCCCGAGCAGCTGCTCTCCGAGCATCGCGGTGAGCCGCTTGGAACCGCTCAGCGCCTCCTCTTGCTCGGCAGGTGTGGTCGGCAGCCGGGTCAGTCCGCGGGCCGCGCGGTCCTGGTCACTCCACCCACCCGGATCGGCCTGGATCGGCTCGCCGGGGTCGGCGCCATCGCGCAGTCCCGCCACCCCGGCCGCGATCACCGCGGCCAGCGCGAGGTACGGGTTGGCCGACGCATCGGAGACCTTGAGCTCGACGTTGGCATGACCGGCGCCGAGCAACTCTGAGCCCAGGACGTAGCGCAGCGGCGCCTCCCGGTTCTCCGCCCCCCAGAACTGGTAGGCGCCGGCGAAGTAACCGGGCCGCAGCCGAGCTAGCGACGGCACGCTCGGCGCAGTGATCGCAGCCAGTGCCGGGAGGTCGCGGAGCAATCCGCCCAACCAGCCTGCGCCATCGGGGCCGGGGCGGTCAGGCGCAGCGCTGGTACTGGCCAGCAGATTGCGTTCGCCGCGCCACACAGAGGTGTGCAGGTGCCAGCCATTGCCCACGTCCGCGGCCGTGAACAGCGGCGCGAAGCAGGCCCGCAGGCCATGCGACCTCGCCGCGGCGTGGATGGTCTGGCGAGCGAGCAACTGCCGATCGGCGGCAGTGATCGGGTCGGATGCGACGATGCTGAGTTCCACCTGACCGGGCCCGTACTCGGCGTGCAACTGGTTGACCGGTACGCCGTTGTCCGCCAGGTCGGCCAGCAGATCGGCCACGAACTCGTCCACTGCCAGCAGGGCGTGCGGGCTGTAGGCCGGGGCCTGGTAAGCGAGCCGTGGCTCGCCAGAATCGTCGAGGTCATCGGCCTGAGTGAGGACGAACTCCAACTCGTAACCGGCTTTGATCTCCCATCCCTCCGCGGCGGCTACCTCGACTTGCGCTTCGAGCACTCCGCGCTGGTCGTATGGCCACGGCGAGCCGTCAACGGCGATCTGGCGTCCCGGCGCCCACGCCAACGCAGGCTGGCCGGCGAGCCGAGTCAGCCCACCCAGCTCCGGCACCAATCGGACGTCACCGGATGGGGTGGCCAGACCCTGATGAGCGAAGGTGATCCCGTCGTGGGTGTCGAACACCGCGAACAGCGGGCTCACCCCGACGCCGCGTTGGGCCACCTCGGGCAGCGACGCGATCGGCACTGTCCTCGAGCGCGGTATCCCATTGTTGTCCGCCCACGCGATGGTCATCCCGACGACGCCGTTAGCCGCCAGATCCGCTGCCGCCGCCCGTGCATCGACCATCTCTGTCCTCCTGCCGCGTTGCGCACCCGATCAGGCTTGTGATCAGGCTAGCGTGCGAAACCTGATCCTGACTCACTCTTGCGCGAGAGCGCCCGGGGTGCGGTACTAGCTCCAGACACACCGCTCCAAACGAACAGGGTCACGTTCGGGAACACAACGTGCGTCGCGTTCGTCTGCAACAGTGGGACCTTGGAAACCGATGTCAGGTTTGACGGGTGGCTCCCGTAAGCACCGCAGCCGGTTTGACCGGGCCTGGTCGCACAGATCAGGCCACGACGGAGGGAGAAGCCATGACCAGCACGCTCACCCGCCCTGAGTTGACTGCCTCCGACCGCTGCGACCGGTGCGGCGCCGCCGCACGCATCCGCGCAGTGCTGCCCTCCGGTGGAGAACTGCTGTTCTGCAATCACCACGCCCGCGAGCACTCCTCGAAGTTGAAGGAGATCGCGGCGGACATCCAGGCCAGCGAGGTCTAGCACGCCAGCTCCGTCCCGAACCCTCCTCATCCACCATGGGAGTTCACGACACTCGAGTCCATTACCGGGAACGCAGGTAGGTGATGCGTTTCTTGAGATCCGCGGCGGTGGCCATCGCGGTGGGAGGGCCACCGCACGCGGTGCGCACCTCTTGGTGGATTGCGCCGTGCGGGCGAGCGGTTCTGTGGTGTGCCATCGCAACCAGGGTGTTGAGTTCGCGGCGTAGCTCAGTAAGGCGTGCACGTACCGTCGGCGGCCGAGCCGGCGCCAGCGGCTCAGCCGGGCTCCGCAACGAGCGTTCCGACGCACGGGTCAGCTGCTGCTGCTGACGTTGCCGCAGCAGTGCCCGCATCTGGTCGGGATCCAACAGCCCAGGAAGGCCGAGGTAGTCCTGCTCGTCCTCCGTGGTGGCGAAGGCGGCCGTGCCGAAGGACGCTCCGTCGTAGATCACCTGATCCAGCTCAGCGTCGGCGCCCAACGCGGTGAACGCCCGCTCCTGTTCGCCGGGTTCGTCGTGCTGCGCGTTGGCCTGCGCCAGCGCGGCATCGTCCCAGCCCTCGTCAGCGCGGTGCGGCGCACCGAGCACGTGATCGCGCTGTTTCTCCAGTTCGCTGGCCAACCCCAACAGCACCGGCACGCTGGGCAGGAACACCGTCGCGGTCTCGCCCGGTCGCCGGCATCTGACGAACCGGCCCACGGCCTGGGCGAAGTACAGTGGCGTGGCCGCCGATGTCGCGTACACGCCGACGGCGAGTCGAGGCACATCAACGCCTTCGGACACCATGCGGACGGCGACCAGCCAACGCTCGTCGGAGTCGGTGAACGCGGCGATCCGGCCGGTGGCGGCTGGGTCGTCGGACAGCACCAGCACCGGCTCCCGACCGGTGATCGTGCCCAGGATCCCTGCGTAGGCCCGGGCGGTGATGTGGTCGGTGGCTATCACCAGCCCGGCCGCGTCGGGCAGCGCGCCGGCGCGGAGCTGGGTCAGCCGGGTGTCCGCGGCGCTGAGCACGGCCGGCATCCACTCTCCAGCGGGATCCAATGCAGTGCGCCAGGCCCGGGCGGTGTGCTCGGCGGTGAGTGGCTCCCCCAGTCGCGCTGAGTACTCCTCCCCCGCGCTGGTCCGCCAGCGGGCCTCGCCGGAGTAGGCGAGGAACATCACCGGCCGCACCACCCCGTCGGCCAGCGCCTCGGAGTACCCGTAGAAGTGGTCCGCGGCGGAGCGCAGGGCGCCGGCGCTATCGGGTTCATAGGTGATGAACGGGATCGGAGTGTCGTCGCTGCGGAAGGGGGTCCCCGTCAGGGCCAGCCGGCGGACCGCCGGGGTGAACGCCTCCCGCACCCCCTCCCCCCAGCTCTTGGCGTCCCCGCCGTGGTGAATCTCGTCGAGCACCACCAGCGTCCGGCGTCCCTCGGTGCGCACCCGATGCAGGGTCGGGTGCGCGGCGACCTGGGCATAGGTGACCGCGACACCGTGATAGTCGCGAGAGGTGGCGCCTAGCGAGTTGCGGAAATCGGGGTCCAGGGCCAAACCCACCTCGGCAGCCGCTGCCGCCCACTGATGCTTGAGGTGCTCGGTGGGGGTGACGACGGTCACCGCGTCCACGGTCCGGTCGGCCAGCAGCTCGGCTGCCACCCGCAAGGCGAAGGTCGTCTTGCCGGCGCCCGGCGTGGCGACCGCGAGGAAGTCCTGTGGCGCGGTGGCCAGGTACCGGGCCAGCGCTCGGCGCTGCCAGGCGCGCAGCGGCCGTTGCGACGATTCAGGGGCGACGGGGGTGTCGGCGGGACGGGGCACGGCGGGCGGGGCACTCCTCACGGGCTGGGGTAGCCGCACGCTACCTGCCTCGGCGGGTCGTGCTGTGCGCACTCCGACGGATGGACCATCCTGGGAGGTGACATGGAAGCTCCCCTCGAGTCCACCGAGTCCACCGAGTCCGCCATAGACAAGCAGACGCGGCGCGGCTTCCTGCGGCTGATTTCCCGGACTGCTGCCAAGGCCTGGCAGGACAGCTTCATCTCGATGTCCGCCCAGGCAGCATTCTGGATGACGTTGTCGCTGCCACCCCTGCTGCTGGGGATGCTGGGCAGCCTTGGGTTCGTCGCCAGCTGGTTCGGCCCGGCCACGGTTGAGGCGGCGCAACGGGAGATCGTGCGGTGGGCCACCTCGGTGTTCAGCGCGGATGTGGTCAACGAGATCATCCGTCCGACGGTGTCCGACATCCTCACCAAGGGGCACAGTTCAATCGTTTCGGTCGGGTTCGTCATCTCGCTGTGGGCGGGTTCTTCCGCGCTGGCGTCACTGGTGGATTCGATCACTGCGGCTTACCGTCAGCACACCGTCCGCCACCCTGCGTGGCAGCGCGTCTTCGCCTTGCTGTTGTACGCGATAGCGCTGATCGCGTCCGTGTTCGTGCTACCGCTGACTGCGCTGGGTCCGGATCTTGTCCCCGATCTGTTCCCGGCGGCAATGCGACCCACGGTCGCCCTTCTGGTCGACATCTTCTACTACCCAGGGCTCGGCGTTTTACTGATGGTTGGGCTGGCCACGCTCTACAAGGTCGCGCTTCCCAACAAGCTGCCCTGGCACCGCGGCCTACCCGGCGCCCTGCTGGCGATGGCGGTCTTCCTGGTCACCAGCACCGGGCTGCGGCTCTACATCGCGTGGGTGTCTGGCACCGGGTACACCTACGGAGCGCTCGCCACTCCCATCGCGTACCTGTTGTTCTCGTTCTTCATCGCGATGGCGATCCTGCTCGGCGCGGAGTTCAACAGTGCGATCGAGGAGCTCTGGCCGGCTCACCAGACCCCGCGTGGTCGGCGGCGCACGATGGAGCGCCTCCCGGCCGCGCCACCGGCCCGTCCGTCGCTCAGCCGCTGAGTGATCGGGAGCGGCTGAGTGATCCGGAGCGATAGGGCGCCAGGTCGCCGCTGCCGCCGAGACCCACTTCGGCGACCCGAGCAAGCAGTCCCTCCCGCGCCGGGAAGGAAACGCCGTCCAGTGCATTCGAGTCGAGCTCCACCCGGAACGCGCCGCGGCCCAGCAGCCGGACCCGCAGATCGCGGACCGGGACTTGCTGTTCGGCAAGGTATCCGCGCCCGGCCAGCTCGGCCCGCTCGACCAGCGCCAGCGTCTCGATCGTCACCGGTACCCCGACCGCGATCCGGGAAGCCAGGCACGGCGTGCTCGGTTTGTCGTCCACGGTCAAGGTCCAGTGCGTCGCCAGCAAGCGCACGGTGTCCTTGGTCACGCCCACCTCGGCGAGCGGCTCGCAGACCCCGAGCTCCGCCGCCGCCCGCAAGCCCGGGCGATGCGATGCGCGACGATCATCGAGGTGGGTGCCGGTAGCGACGTGGGCAAACCCTCGCCGCTGCGCGAGAGTGCACACCGCAGCGAGAACGGTCCGTTTGCAGAAGTAGCAGCGGTCGCCGGTATTGGCCCGGTAGCTCGGGTCGAGGTACTCGTCGGTCGCCAGCTCCACCAGCTCCACGCCGATCTCTCCGGCGACGCGCCGGGCGGCTGCGAGCTCGGCGCGGGCCAGGCTGGGCGAGTCCGCGATGGCAGCCAGCACGGCCTCGGCGCCAAGCGTCCGGACGGCCGCAGCCAGGACCACGGCCGAATCGACCCCGCCCGAGAAGGCCACCACCAGGCTGCCCAGCCGTCCCAGCCGGTCAAGCAGCGCCGCCGCTGCCACGGTGGTGCTGATGGAATCCGCGCTGTCCATGGTCGACGATCCTCGCATGTCCAGGGCTGCACCGGAGGGCGTGAGATAGTCGGCAGGTGGTCAACCCAGCGCCGCGCGCACAGCGGGATGCCCAGCCGCGTCCAGAGCCGGACCCACGCGAAGCCGGGGTCAGTAATCAGTTCGGGGACCTGAGCGGTATCGCGCGGCTGGATCTGGACCGCAGGCGCCGCACCGCGGTACCCGAAGTCGTCTTCGCCGAGGGCAAGACCGAGGAGCAGACGCTGCGCCTGCTGGCCGCTCAGCGCAGCAGCGAACCCGGGTTCCCGGCGCTGGCCACCCGGTGCCCCGACGGCGTGCTTCGCCGCGCCGCGAGCGCCTTCCCGGCGCAACCGGTCGTGGCTGACCCAATCGGGCGGACCGTGATCGTCGGCGCACTGCCGCCGGCCCGCGGGTTCGTCGCCGTGCTCACCGGAGGCACCTCGGACCTGCCGGTCGCCCGCGAGGCGATCGCGACCCTGCAGGCGCTCGGCGCCGGCCACCGGTTGATCGCCGATGTCGGGATCGCCGGACTGCACCGGCTGCTCGCACACCTCGACGAGCTGGCTGAGGCCGACTGCGTGATCGCCATCGCCGGGATGGAGGGCACCCTGCCCGGGGTGGTAACCGGGCTGATCCGAGCACCCGTGGTGGGGGTACCGACCAGTGTGGGCTACGGAGTGAGCGCCGGCGGACACGTCGCCGCGGCGACCATGCTCGCCTGCTGCGCGCCGGGGTTGTCAGTGGTCAACATCGACAACGGCTTCGGCGCGGCGGCGCACGCGGTCAAGATCGTCGCGAGGGTGCACGGTGACTGAACTGAGAGCGGCGTATCTGGACTGCACAGCGGGCGTGGCCGGTGACATGCTGCTCGGCGCGTTACTCGATGCCGGTGCTGACCTGGCCGCGGTGCGCACCGCGGTGGCCTCGTTGGGGGTCCCCGGCCTACACGTCGAGATCCAGCAGACCCGGCGCTGCGGGCTGCGCTGCGCGCGAGCTGTGGTCGTCACACCGGCCGCCGACCAACCCACCCGGGGGCTGTCCGAGGTGCTGACCGCTATCGAGCAGGCGCGGCTGGGCGCGGCAGCCGCCCAGCTGGCTGCTGAGACGTTCCGGCTACTCGCTGCCGCGGAGGCCGCGGTGCACGGCATCCCCGCCGAACTGGTGCATTTCCATGAGGTCGGGGCCGCCGACGCGCTGGCCGACGTGGTGGGCACCGCCGTCGCGGCCGAGCAGCTCGGGTTGCTCGCCGACGGTGCGCTGGTGACGTGCTCGGCGCTGGCGGCCGGCAGCGGGACGGCGCGCACCGCGCACGGCGTGATACCGGTCCCCGCACCCGCCGTCTTGCAGATCGTGGCCGACCGCGGGCTGTCGCTGACCGGCGGCAACCTCGCAGGCGAGCGCACTACGCCCACCGGAGCGGCCCTGGTCGCCATCCTGGCCACCGCCGGTCCACTGCCACCGATGACGGTCGACGCGGTGGGCAGCGGCGCTGGATACCAGGACACCCCGGAACGACCCAACATCACCCGGCTGGTGATCGGCAGCCGCACCGAGCCGGCATCGGCGCCTGGCCCTGCGGAGCCGGTCACCGTGGTGGAGACCACCGTCGACGACCTTGACCCCGAACTGTGGCCGGGCGTGCTGCTCGCTGTGCGGGCGGCCGGAGCGTGGGACTGCTGGACCACCGCCACCGTCGGTCGATACGGCAGGCCCGGGCAGGTGCTCACCGCGCTGTGTGCTGAGCAGATCCGCCCGGCGGTGGTGGATGCGGTGTTCCGGCACAGCACCACGCTGGGCGTACGGTGGGCATCCTGGCAGCGCACCACGCTGCCGCGGATCACCGTGCCGGTGCCGGTGGGTCCGCCCGGGGCCGAGCACGAGATCAGCGTCAAGGTCGCCGCCGGACCTGGAGGGCAGCGGACTGCCAAGCCAGAGCTCGCTGACGCGCAACGCGTCGCCCACGCACTCGGTTGGCCGGTGCGCCGGGTGTGTGAGGCCGCCCTGTTGGCTTACCACCGCGACCACCCAGCCAGCGCGGTAGCGCCATGAGCGCTGAGGAGCTCGCCGGTTCTCATGTGCTGCTCACCGGCGCGACGGGGTTTCTGGGTCAGGCGACCTTGGAGCGGCTGCTGTCCAGCTACCCGGACACCCACATCTCGGTGCTGATCCGGCCTCGTGGCGAGCGTGCCGCGGCCGACCGGCTCCGCGCGTTGCTCCGCAAGAACGTCTTCCGCCCGTTGAGCGAGCGACTCGGCCCGGAGGAATTGGCGCGGCTCGTGCGCGAGCGCGTCACGGTCATCGAGGGCGGCCTCGGCTCGGTCGCCCTGCCCGCCGATCTGGACGTGGTGATCCACGGTGCCTCCACAGTGTCCTTCGACGCCCCGGTCGACGAAGCCTTCCGGACCAACGTCGAGGGCGTGGCGACCCTCTATGACGCACTTGAGGGTTCGCCGCACGTGGTGCACATCTCCACCGCCTACGTCGCGGGCACCCGCAAAGGTGTCGTCGCTGAGGCAGCGCTGGACCACGGGGTGGACTGGCAGCTCGAGTTGGAGATGGCGCTGGCCGCCCGGTTCGATGTGGAGCGGTACTCCCGGCGCCCGGAGGTGCTCCGCCGAGCGCTGGAGCACGCAGGTGACCAGCACGCCAAAGCCGGCCCGCAGTCCACCGCCGCCGACGCCGAACGGCTGCGCATCGAGTGGGTCACCCGCCGGCTGGTGGACTACGGCCGCACCCGGGCGCGGAGCCTGGGCTGGCCGGACGTCTACACGCTGACCAAGGCCCTCGGTGAGCGGGTCGCCGAACAGCGGTGGGCGCACGCAGGCCGACCACTGTCGGTGGTCCGTCCCGCTATCGTGGAGAGTGCGCTGCGGCACCCGTACCCGGGGTGGATCGACGGTTTCAAGATGGCCGACCCGCTGATCATCTCCTTCGGCAGGGGGGCGCTGCGCGAATTCCCTGGGCACCCCGACTCCGTGCTCGACGTCATCCCGGTCGATCTGGTGGTCAACGCGATCCTCGCGACCGCCGCCCGACCTCCGGTCACAGCACCGACATATCTGCACGTCAGCTCGGGAGCCAGTAACCCGCTGACGTTCCAGAACATGTACGTGCTGTGCCGGGAGTACTTCGACGACCACCCCATGCCCGACGGTGATCGTGGCCATATCGCACCGCCCACCTGGCGGTTTCCCGGCAGCCAGCAGGTGGAGCTGACGCTGAGCGCCGGGGAACGTGCCGCGGCGTTAGCGGAACGAGTACTGCTGGCGCTGCCACCGTCGAAGCGTTCCCAGGATTGGCTCACCAGCCTGGGCCGTCAGCAGCAGGAGCTAGTGCAGCTACGCGAATACGCCGACCTCTATGGCGTCTACGCGCGCGCCGAGGTGATCTACGACGACAGCCGGCTGCGGGAGCTGCATGCCGCATTGCCGGTGAAGCGGGCGCGTGAGCACGGCTTCGACCCCACCGTCATCGACTGGCGGGCATATCTGCAGGACGTGCACTGCCCGTCGATCACGGCCACGGTCCGCCGGGCCGGCCAGCGGCGAGGACGTTCCACCGCCGGCCATCAGGGCTCGTCCGCCAAGCCGATTCTGCCCGAGCGCACCGATGTGGCAGCGGTCTTCGACCTGGAGGGCACAATCGTGAACTCCAACGTCGTCGAGTCCTACCTGTGGGCCCGGTTGGTGACGATGCCCCGCTCCGGCTGGCTACGCGAGCTGGCCGATCTCGCCCGCAAAGCCCCGCGGTATCTCTACGTGGAGCACCATGACCGTGGGGAGCTGCTGCGAGCCTTCCTGCGCCGGTACGCCGGCGCGCGGGCCGACGAGTTGCGTGCGCTGGTCACAGACGTGCTCGGTGACGCGCTGCTGCACCGGGTGATGCCCGAGGCCACCCGCCAGATCCGCCGCCATCGGGCGGCCGGACACCGAACCATCCTGATCACCGGCGCCGTCGACCTGCATGTGGAGCCGCTGTCAGTGCTCTTCGACGAGGTGGTGGCCAGCCGGATGCACCAGAAAGAGGGCGTGCTCACCGGATTTCTCGAAACCCCACCGCTGGTCGACGAGGCGCGGGCCGCGTGGCTGCGCCACTATGCCCAGGTGAACGGCTTGCACCTGGACCGGTCCTACGCCTACGCCGACAGCTATTCCGACCGCCCGTTGCTGGAGGCCGTCGGGCATCCACAGGTGGTCAACCCGGACTCCCAGCTGTTCCGGTACGCCCGGCGGCGCCACTGGACGGTGCACCGGTGGGGACAACACACCGGTGGCCTGCTCGAGGTGCTGCTCGACGTCACCCGCGCAGACGTCAGAGCCGGCGTCGGAATCGATGCCCGGCCGGATCACAACCCGCAAGGAGCGGCGCAGTGAGCCTCGCGCTGCAGTATCACCGCTCCGCCGGGCGCTATTTCACCGCCCGCGCAGTCAGTAGCACCCGCGCGGGCGGGCGGCTGGCGGGGGCGCTGGCCAGCAATGTGGCGCCGCTACGGCTGATCGAGCAGTGCGACCCGGTCCCGGCCGACGAGTCGTGGATCCGCATCGAGCCCCTGCTGTCCGGCATCTGCGGCTCCGATCTCGGCCTGCTCACTGGCCGGTCGTCGCCCTACCTCGGACCCCTGACCTCGATGCCGTTCGTCCCCGGCCATGAGGTGCTCGGGCGCACCCTCGACGAGCTGCCCGGGCTACCCCGGGGCAGCCGGGTGGTGATCGATCCGGTGCTGCGGTGCGCGGTGCGCGGTGTGGCGTCCTGCCGGGCTTGCCTCGCCGGGCATACCAGCCGCTGTGACCACATCACCGGCGGACGGCTGGCGGCAGGGCTGCAGACCGGCTTCTGCGCCGGCACTGGGGGCGGTTGGAGCCGCCGGATGATCGCGCATGCCAGCCAGCTGCACCCGGTGCCGGACCCCCTGTCCGACGAGATCGCCGTCCTGGTGGAGCCGTTGGCCTGTGCGGTCCACGCGGTGCGCCGGGTACCGGTCAGTCCGGGCGCGTCGGTGCTGGTGGTCGGCGCAGGCACCGTGGGACTGCTCACCGTGCTCGCGCTACGCAAGCTCACCGCGGCCGGCGAGATCCATGTGATCGCCAAGCACCGGCATCAAGCTGATCGGGCCCGTGAGTTGGGCGCCACCCAGGTCGTCAGCACTGACAGCACCGCCCGCACACTGCGCCGCAGCACCGGCGCGCTGCTGGTCGAGCCCGAGCTCGGCGAGCATTACTTGCTCGGTGGAATGGACCTGGCCTTCGAGTGCACCGGAGGTTCGACTGGGCTGAACACCGCGCTGCGTTGCCTGCGAGCGGGGGGCACGGTGGTCGCATCGGGCATGCCCACAGGTGGGGTGGATCTCACCCCGCTGTGGTATCGGGAGCTGCACCTCGTGGGGGCATACGCCTCGGCAGTAGGTGAAGAGCCGAGTCAGGGCGATTTCCCGGCGGCCATCGCCCTGGCAGCATCAGCGGCGCTGGACGGTTACGTTGACACGAAGTATCCGCTGGAACAATGGCGCGACGCGCTTGATCACGCTGCTGCGGCTGGCCGGCTGGGCACCGTCAAGGTCGTCTTCGCCCCCGTCCGAGGTTGAGAGGCAGTCGGCGTTAAGAGTTCAGTCGCCAAGCGCAGCGCTGCGGACAGGAGCAGGTGAGAGTGTGGGCAGACCAGGTTTCGTGCTCGAGGTCGACGAGCGGACTCCCCCGCTGCTGATGCACGAAGGCGAGGGGTTCCGGCTGGAGCGCCTGCCACTGGGCAGCCGGGTGATCTATCCGCCGGCGTCGCTGCCCGCCATCGTCGACCTCGACAGCGCGATCCGCCACGCCCTGCTGCATCCACACGGCAGCGACCCGCTCCCGCAACTGCTCACCCGCGGGATGCGCCTGACGATCGTGTTCGACGATCTGTCCTTGCCGCTGCCACAGATGCGCACGCCCGACGTTCGGCAGCGGGTGATCGAGCAGGTTCTGGAGCTGGCCGCCACCGCCGGGGTGGACGACGTCGAGCTCATCGCCGCGAACTCGCTGCACCGGCGGATGACCCCGGCGGAACTCAAGCGCACCGTGGGTGAGCGGGTGTTCCGCGCCTTCCATCCGGATCACCTGCGCAACCACGACGCCGAGGACCCGGACGATCTCGCGCATCTGGGCACCACCGCGCACGGCGAGGACGTGGAGATCAACCGCCGGGCCGCCGAAAGCGATTTGATCGTCTACGTCAATATCACGCTCACCGCGATGAACGGCGGCTCGAAGTCGGTAGCGGTGGGATTGGCAAGCTATGCCAGCCTGCGCCACCACCACAATGTGCACACCTTGCGGCATTCGCGCTCGTTCAACGATCCCCCCCATTCGGCGATGCACCAGTCCTACGACCGGATGGCCGACGTCATCGGCGGGCAGGTCCCGGTATTCACCATCGAGACAACACTGAACAACGAACCGTTTCCCACGGCGCTGCGGTTCCTCACGCGTCGCGAGTGGGAGTGGAACCTCACCGACCAAGCCAGTTATCTGGCGGTCAAGCGAAGCAACGACCTGGCCACCGGCAAGCTGCGGCGGCGGATCTGGCAGGCCACCGAGGCGCCCTACGGAGTCACCGGGGTGCACGCCGGAGCACCGAGCCAGGTGCACCCGCACACCCTGGCCGCGGTGCACCGTCAGCAGCTCACCGAGGTACAAGGGCAGGCTGACGTGGCGATTTTCGGCTTGCCCTACATCTGCCCGTACAACGTCAACTCGATCATGAACCCGATCCTGGTGATGTCCCTGGGACTCGGCTATTTCTTCAACCTCTACCGCGGGAAGCCGATCGTGCGCCAAGGCGGAGTGGCAATCTTCTACCATCCGATGCCGCACGAGTTTCACCCAGTGCACCATCCCAGCTACATCGATTTCTACGAACTGCTCGCCGAGACGACAGACCCGGTGATGTTGGAAACCAAGTACGAGAAGCAGTTCGCCACCGATCCGTGGTATACCCATTTGTATCGAACGAGTTATGCCTATCACGGCGTGCACCCGTTCTATATGTGGTATTGGGGCGCGCACGCAATGCAACATCTGGATGACGTGATCTTCGTCGGGGCCGACCGGTCGACCACCGCCCGGCTGGGTTTCCGGGCCGCATCCAGTTTGGCCGACGCGTTGGAACTCGCTCGGGACACCGTGGGGCCCAACCCGGAGATCAGCTACCTGCACGCCCCGCCGATGGTGCTGGCGGACGTGCGATGAGTGGCCTGCGCGCCGAGTTGCGGCTGCTGCGCCACGGTCGGGACTGGCGGGGCCGGGCCAGAGTGCCGCGCTCTGCTCAGCATGGCGAGCTACCGGACAACGGGGACGAGTTCCCGACTGCATGGGCTCGTACGGCTGCGGCTGTGACGGTTCGGAGTGCCCTGCAGCAGGGGCTGCTCAAGCCGGTCACCTGGAGCCAGACCCGGCCGGTAGTGCACGGCCGAGAGTATCTCGACAGCGTTCGCGGACCCGCAGTATTCATCGCCAACCACTCCAGCCACCTGGACACCCCGTTGATCCTTGGCTCGCTACCTCTGCGGATCACCACAAAGCTCGCGGTCGGCGCGGCCGCTGACTATTTCTTCGACTCCCGAACCGTCGCCGCGGCCACCACCCTGTTGTTCAACGCCTTCCCGGTTGAGCGGCGCGCCCGGCGAGGCCGCAGCCTGGCCGCCGAGCTGGTTGACGACGGCTGGAGCCTGCTGCTCTACCCGGAGGGCAGCCGTACGGTGGACGGCTGGCTCACTGCGTTTAAGTTGGGTGCCGCACAGCTGTGCGCGATGAAGGGGATTCCCGCAGTGCCGATCGCGCTGCGCGGCACGTTCGCCGCGATGCCGCGTGGCCAGCGCTGGCCCCAGCGCGGCAGGCCACGGGTCACCGTCCGGATCGGGCGTCCGCTGCACATCGGAGTGGATGAGACCGTTCCCGAATTTCGCATCAGACTGGTGCGCGCAGTGGCCACGCTGTGGGCCGAGGACGACCTCGGCTGGTATCGCGCTCTCCGAGCGGCCGCCGACGACACGCTGGCGCTGCCCACCGGAGCGCGCAGCGCTCTTCCGAGTACCGCTTCCGGCCAGCCCGGGCAGGACAACGACGTGGCCCCGTGGCGTCGGGTCTGGGAGGCCACCCGGCCCCTCGCCGATGACGGTCCGCGCCAGGTGTGGACGGATTAGCCGCGCGGTGGCAGATTGCGTTCGCCGCCCAAGGCCAGCGGCGGCTTGGCCAACCGTTTTCCCGGCCACCCGCTGGCCCGACCCACCAGGGAAATCAGTGCAGGTACGAGCACTGACCGAACGATGAAGGCGTCGATCAGTACGCCCGCCGCCATCGCGAACGCGAGCTCATAAAACGGCGCCAGCGGGATCAGCGCGGCCAGCGCGAAGCTCGCCGCGAGCGTCATCCCCGCGGCGGTGATCGCCCGGGTCGAGCGGGGTACCGCCACCGCGAGCGCTTGCGGCAGCGGTCTTCGCCGGGCCTCATCCCAGACGTAGCCAACGCTGAATATCGTGTAGTCGCTGCCGAGGGAGACGAGCAGCACGCCAGCCGCAAAGGGGATGTAGAAGATCAGACCATCCTGGCCGAGTAAGCCCTGGAACAACGCCACGGTCAACCCGAGCGCTGCGCCGACCGCGAGCACGCTACTGGCCAACAGGTACAGCGGAGCGACGAGTGCGCGGAGGAACAACATGAGCAGCACGAGGTTGACCAACCCGACTGCGACCGCCACCCGGACCAGATCGGCTTTGGCCTGGTTGACCAGCGACAATCCGACCGCGGTGTCACCCAGGTAGGACACCTGCGCACCGGCCAACCCAGCGGTGGCAAGCAAACCGGGCATCGCAGCACGTAGCTGGCCTAGGTGTCCCACCGCGGCGGCGCCCAGCGGGTCGCTGTCGAACACCACGAGCATGCGGGCAGCACCACCGTCCGGGGCCAGAAAGACTCCCAACTGTTGCGGCAATCGCTGATCCAGCAGGGTCTGTACTGGCAGTTGGTTGTTGGGGCCCAGCACGATGTCCACCCCGGGCTGACGGCGCAGCTCGCCGGCCAGCGTCGCCAGTGCCCCGCGGCGGTCGGTGATGCCATGGGCGGACACGACCAGCCCGGTCGGCGCCAGGATGCCCGGGGCGAACCCGGCGGAGGCCGCCGCTGCGGCCTCGCGGACCTGGTTGCCTGCCGGCAGCGCAGCCACTGGCGAGACCGCGCTACGCAACTCGGTTACCGGCCTACCGGCCACCACCAGCACCGCGATGACCGCGGCCGCGACCACTGCCGCGGCCTAGCGGTGGCGCAGCAACCGGACCACGCGACTCGGCGCCGTAGCCGCCGGGTCGTCAGCGTCGACGGCCTCGGAGAGGGCCGCGCGTCCCACGCCGGACGGCGCCTGCGGAGTGAGACCGTAGGGCCAGAACGCCCACCGGCCCAGCACACCCAGCATCGCCGGCACCAAGACTACGGCCACCGCCAGCCCGACGAGCACGGTGACCGCAAGGCCGGGCCCGAAGGCATGGAACAGCGCGGACTTGGCGACGACCAGCGCGGCCACCCCGGCCGCCACGGTCAGCCCGGCAGTCGCGACGATGGCGAGGTACTCGCCGACGGCCTGGCTGGTGGCGGCTGGGTTGATCTGTCCGGCCCGCAACCGTCGCCGCAGGCCGGACAGAAAGAAGATGCTGTAGTCCGTGGTGATCCCCAACATCAAGGCGATCACGATCGGCTCGATCTCCACCGGGACCACTAACCCGGCGACCCCGGCGAGCCAGCCGATGACCCGGTCCGCCAGCAGGTAGCCGATGCCGGCGGTGACCAGAGTGACCACCGGCGCGACCACCGAGCGGAAGGTCAGCCCCACGATGAGCGCGATCGCCCCCAAAGTGGCGACCTCGACCACCGGCAGCCTGGCTTCGAGAATCTTGCGCTCCGCATTCTGGGTCGGGATCCGCCCGGCGACTCCGACCAACGCATCACCCGGTTGATCGATCCCCGCGGCGTAGGTGCGGTCCACCCGGTCCTGCTCGGTGAGCCCGAGCGTCGGGTCGGCGAACAGGTAGGTCACAACGGTGGTGTTCGCCTCGCGCGCGCCGGTCACCAGTTGCGGAGAATTGATCAGCGGCAGCGCCGCGAACAGTTGCTGGCCAGGCTGGCGGCCGGTGGTGAGCGTGCGTTGGTCGACATCAACCGCCCGCAGGACGGCACGGCGGACCGCCTGCGGACTCACACCGCTCGGGTCACGCTGCACTACTGCGGCGCCGCTGAGTAGCGGCAGCCCGAACCGCCGTATCGCGTCGAGCTGCGCCTGGATCGACGGCTCACCGGCGTTGATGACACCGGAGAGCCCACCGCCAGTCGCCGCCACGCTGGGCAGCATGGACAGCGCCGCCCAGGTGATCACGCCCCCGACGAGCAGGACCAGCCAGCGCAGCTGCACTATGAGTCTCGCGTACCTGTCGGCTACCCGCATCCCCCGGGCCTACCGCTCGCTTCGGCCGGCGACCTGCGGTTGCGCTATGGGCCAGTCCGGGGGCGGCGTGATCCCCAACCGGCGCAGCTCCGCAGTGGCCAGCTCGTGATGTCGCCCGGCCGCCAGGTCACCCCAGGGATCTGCGCTGGTCTGCCGCAACCGGGCATAGGGAAGCCGGGACACAGCGCCGTGCGCCAGGTGCGCGACGAACTGTGGATCGACCGGTCGCACGGCTAGCACCCGGCGCAGGCTGCGCATCTCCCTGAACCTGGCGAGCCGCAGGGGCAGGTATCCGACGAGCAACGGGGTCATCGGTACTGCGGCGATCGCCACCCCGATGACCACCGCGAGCGCGTGGACGCTCGCCGCCGCTGCCACCGCATTGCCCCTGGTGCTTGCCGCCGTCTGCTGCACGCTCGCTGCCACCGGCCCGATGCGCTGCCCCACCAGAGGCAGTTGGGCGAGCACGCCGAGCGTGTGCCCGATCTGATCCAGGGCCCGTGCGGCGTCCAGGAGGCTGGTGCTGAACCCGGCCAACCGCGTCAGGTCAACCCCGACGACCACGCCGAGACCGACAAAGACCGCTACCAGGGCAGCGACCAGCGCATCGAGGCAGCGGATCACTCGCCCAGTCGGCATGAGCGCCAGCCCCGCGGTCACCGCCGCTGCCTACTCATGCAGCTACGATCGCGCGCGGTGCGCCTCATCGCAGCGCGACGCGGTCGGTCAGCCGGCGCCGCCGCCCGCGGGGAGCGACTCGTAAATCTCCTTGCACTCCGGGCACACCGGGGAACCCGGCTTAGCGGCGCGAGTCACCGGAAACACCTCACCGCACAGCGCCACCACCTGTGTGCCCATCACCGCACTTTCGGTGATCTTGTTCTTGCGCACATAGTGGAACATCTTCGGGGTATCGTCGCCGGTGGCGTCGGTCCCCTCCGGGCGGGTATCGACATCCGGCAGCGTCTGGGTCAGCGTGCTCACCGCTCCATGATGCCACTCGTGAGTGGCAAACAGTGTTATAGCACTCAACGCCACTCCCGAGGAGGGCTTCAGCCGTCCACCACCGGATGCTCGCCGCTCTCCAGCTCGCGGCCGCGAGGGTCGCGCTCCTCCAGACCGTGGCCCAGCCTGTTGACCTGCTCGGTCTTGCGGGGGGCACGGTCATTGGCGATGAGCACCGCCATCCAGGGCAGTGGCACCGAAAGCACCACAAACGCCAACGCGATCCACCAGGTCTGGTAGAAGATACCGGCAAGGATCAAGCACGGGATGCGGGCTGACATCAGGATCGCGTATTTGCGCCGACGGAGGGCGAACTGTTCGGCGTAGGACGGTTCCGCCGCCGTGATCAGAACCGCGGCCTCGCCTCGTCGGCGGCCGTGCTCGGATTGATCCCGCTCGTTCTCACGTCCAGATTTGATGCTCCCGACCCTTCTACTTCTTCGCTCGCGCGGCCGCCTTGACCTCTTGCTTGTACTCCCGGACCCTGGCCAATGATTCGGCGTCGGTCACGTCGGCCACCGATCGATAGACACCCTCATCGCCGAACTGGCCAGCCACTTCCCGCCAGCCGCTGGGCTGCACATTACGCTGTTTGCCGAGAAGCGCCACGAAGATCTGCGCTTTGTACGTGCCGTAACCAGGTAACGCGACCAGCCGGTCGAACAGCTCCAATGCGTCTCGAGACATCCCGCCACAGTCCGGTCACATCACCGTCGTAGTGCTCGACCACGGCCCGACAGAGGTCCTGGACCCGTCCAGCCATCGCCTTCGGGTATCGATGAAGTGCGGGCGGGCGCGCGAACAGATCGGCCAACGCGTCGGGCTCGTAGTCGGCCAGCTCATGGGCGTCGAGGTCGTGCCCCAACCGCTGTTTCAGTTCGTAGGGCGCCGCGAAGGCGCGCTCCATCGGCACCTGTTGATCGAGAAGCATGGCCAGCAACAACGCCAGCGGGTCCCGCTCCAGCAAGGAATCAGCCGGTGCGTCCTGGCTCAACATCAAGCTCACCAAGGGACCTCCTCGCCGAGGATGAGGACATCGCCGAGCCTACTACTCGTCGGACCAGCCGCGGCGGTCAGATGTCGATGCCGACCGAGCCCATCACCTCGGTGCGCCAGTCCTGGTAGGCGGTGGCCGCGCCGCCCCGCTCCTGCGGGTTGCGCTGAGCATGCGTCTCATCGTCGCCGCCCAGCGCGTAGTGCACGATCTCCTCATCGCTGCGCCGACTGCTGACCACCTTGACTTCCACGTTTTTGGTCGCCAACTCCGCCCGAGCCGCGTGCGCCAGTAGATGGAGCAACGCCAGCCGGGACTGCTGGTCGTCGGGCAACGACGCCTCAGTCGGAGTATTGCCCGACACCAGTCCACCGTCGCGCCGGGCGCCAGTACCGGGAGCACTCGGTCGACCGCGCTGAACCGGGCCAGCAGACCCGCGGACAGGAACGAGCCGACTCGCGCGACGGCGGTGTCGCCATCGGGGTGGATGGTGACCGGCAGCTGGATGTAGAAATCTAGCCCGTCGCCGCCCGGGTCACCCGGCAGTGCAGCGGGATCGGTGATGATCATGGGGTCGGCGCCCGCGTCCTTGAGGAGTTGAGAGAGCCGTTGCGCCCGGTCGGCGGACCCGCTCAGCAGCCCCATAGACGACATTGACCCTCCTGCAGTGCATTCGCACCGATCGGTGGACCACTCGGTCGGCTGATCACCGGTGTCAGGTCATCGTAGGAGCCGGTGGCGGCACCTGGCGAGGGCACTGGAGGTATCGGGGGGCGAGTCCCCCGAATGGCTGCTGCTTCACATTCGCCCACCCTGGAGTGCCCTTGTCGGCCTCCAGGGTCGGGTGAGTGGGCTACCCTGGGCCGGCCCGGCGCAAGGGTTCAGCTCTTCTTCGCGGCCGCATCCGCATCCTGGGACGAGCCTGGGCGCCTCGCCATCGGGCGCTGCGGGACGTCGCCTTACTGATACCGCTGGCCGTTGGCGCCGTCCTTGGCGGAATCCTTCACTTCCCTGGCAGCATCGTGGGTAGCAGACGCAGCCTTGATGGCGGCCGACGTGCTGGCGGCCAGCAGGCTCTTGGTGAACTCCCGCTGAGTCACGAGCAGCTGCTCGGCGAAGTCGAACATGCTGTCAACGGCCTCGACGGCTCCGCGCAACCGGGTATCCGACACCGGCACGAACCGCTGAACACTCTCTGTCCAGATCTGGAGCGCGCTGGTGATGGCTTCCTGGCCGCGACGTGCGGCATCGGTCATGGTCTCCTGCGACGTGGTCATCGTCACCCTTCCTCAGCTCATGGGGACAGCTCCTGGGGTACGATCACCAAACTAAGCACATTTGATAAGTATGTCAAGCACGGCGGGCATTCCGGCGTCCCTACCGGGTCGTACCCTCGATGAAGCTGCGGTACACGCCGAGCAGAGCGTCGCGCTGCGCCTGGGTGAGGCGGGGATCGCAACGGATGGTGGCCTCCGTGCTGGCGCGCTGATCAGCGGTGGCCTCGTCGGCCACGGCGTGCATCCACCCCGCCTTCGCCAGCAGCTCCTCAGTGGTCAGTCCGAGCGCGTCCGCGATAGCCCGCAACACCGTCAGCGATGGCTGGTGCAGCCCCCGCTCGACCTGGCTGAGGTAGGCATTGGAAATCCGAGTCGAGTCCTGCCATCTCGCGCAGCGACAGATCGGCCAGCTGACGCTGCGCCCGGATGAACGCTCCCAATGCCCCTAACTGGGCCTGCCAGGGGCCCGGCACTGGGCCGGCGTCATGTGCACTCGCCATGACTCGCATCATCCCGCGATCCTCGCTGGCCGTCATTTCTCGCGCACGTAACTGCCGGGGGCGGGTTCCAGCGGCGGGTGCATGGTGCTGCCCAGTGGAGGCGGGGCCTGCTGCGGGCCGGCCTGCCCGGCGATCCACGGAGTCCAGTCCTCCCACCACGACTTGGCGACCTCGGTAGCCTGCTGGCGCCAGGCCTCCGGGTCCGCCGGCAACGTCTCCGCCGACCCAACCCAGTGTTTGGACTTCGGGTTCGGCGGGTTGACCACACCAGCGATGTGTCCGGAGTTGGACAGCATGAAGCGCACCGTCCCACCAATCAGACGGGCACCCGTATAGACCGCCTTCCATAACGCGATGTGATCCCGCTCGGCGGACACGAAGTAGCTGTCCTGGCTGACTCGGGTGAGATCAAGCCGCTCGCCCGCCAATTCGAGCTCACCTTTCGCCAGCCGGTTCTCGACATATAAGGACCGGAGGTACTCGATGTGCATGGCGGCAGGCATCCTGGTGGAGTCGGAGTTCCAGCTCAGAATGTCGAACGGCGCCGGCTGCTCCCCCAGCAGCCAATTGTTGACGACGTAGTTCCACACCAGGTCCCGGCCCCGCAGCAGGTTGAACGTGGTGGCCATGCTGTCTGCGGGCAGGTAACCCTTGCGGGCCATGACACCCTCTAACCGCTCCACCGCGGCTTCGTCGGTGAACACACCGAGCTGGCCAGGCACGGTGTAGTCAAGCAGGGTGTTCAGCGCAGTCAGCGAGCGGACCCGGTCCTCGCCGCGGGCGGCGAGCCACGCGAGCAGCCCCGCCGCCATGGTGCCGCCGAGGCACAGCCCGATCAGGTTCGTCTGCTGGGTTCCGGTGATCTCCTCGACGACCTCCAGCGCGGCTAGCAGGCCTTCCTGTAGGTAGTCACTCATCGTGAGCTCGGCCAGCGTCTCGTCCGGGTTCCGATAGCTGATCATGAAGCAGGTGTGTCCGTGCTGCACTGCCCATTCCACCAGGCTCTTCCCGGGCGCGAGATCCATGATGTAGTACTTGTTGATCCACGGCGGGCTGAACAGAAGGGGAACCGCGTGAACGGTCTCGGTCTGCGGTTCGTATTGAATCAGCTCGATCAGCCGATTACGAAATACTACGCTGCCCGGCGTCGCGGCCAGCTCATAGCCCGGACGGAACTGCCCTGGGGTGACCTGGCTGGGCATCCCCTTATTCGTCGCCAGGTCGTTGAGCACGTTGCTCGCTGCGCGCACCAGGCTGAGGCCTCCAGTGTCGAACGCCTTCTTCAACGCTGTCGGGTTGGTCGGCAACCAGTTGGTCGGCGCAGCGGCGTCGAGCGCCTGCCGCAGCGCGAACTCGGCCTTGCGTCGGGTGACCTCATCGAGGTCTGCTCCGCTCACTAGGTCGTGCAGGAATCCCTCCAGGAGGGCGTGTTGCTGGCGCACAAGGTAAAATAGCGGGTTGCTGGTCCATGCTGGATCGGAGAACCGCGGATCCTTGGCAGGCTCGACAGGGCCTTGCTGGTTCAACCCTATGCTGCGCAGCGTCGCGGTGATCGTCGCTTGAACACTGCGCATGCCGTAGTCCATCGCCGACCGAGACAGCGCCGGCGGATTTCCCGCAACCGACATCGCCAGCTTGCCCAGGGCCGCCCCCAGTCCTGCGGGATCCAACTCGGCCGCCGAAGAGTCGATACCGAACAGCGACCGGATCGACGAGGCGAGATCAGCGGCGTCTTTGCGGATGCCACCCAGCGGATCGTCGCTCGGCGGGTCCAATGGGTTTGATGGGGTTGCTGCGTTTGACGGATTCACGGACAAGTCCCTCCACCTCGGCACCGACACCTCGGCACCAACATCTCGGCTACCTCAGGTGCCTCCGGCCACCATAGGCGACCAATCGCCTGGCAGGATCCATCCCCGTGCGAGCGGTGGTGAGCCGAGTTACGGAGGCAGCGGTACTGGTGGACGATCAGTCGGTCGGTGAGCTGGACCGGCCGGGGCTGCTGGTGCTGATCGCGGTGACCCACGACGACGGTCCTGCGCAGGCTGAGACGATGGCGCGCAAGCTCTACGAGCTGCGGATCCTGCGCGACGAATGCTCCGTCGCTGACACCGGCGCCGGGGTGCTGGTAGTCAGTCAGTTCACGCTCTATGCAACGACGCGCAAGGGCAGGCGGCCGTCCTTCGCCGCAGCCGCCCGCCCCGAGCACGCCGAACCGTTGGTCGAGGAGGTCGTCGCCCGGCTCCGGGCCCGCGGAGCGACCGTGGCCACCGGCCGCTTCGGCGCGACGATGGCCGTGCGCAGCGTGGCCGATGGCCCGTTCACCCTGCTCATCGACGTGTGACGCCCTTCAAGAGCTACCAACCCGGGCCGTCATTGCCGTAGACGGCTACCAACCTGAGAAGTCTCTAAGGGTCCGGCGGACCGGGCACTTCGCCGGACCCTCGTTCGTCATGCCGGACGAGGGTCCGGGAACGGAATCCGGGCCCCCGACGTTGTAAAAGACATCGCCGCGGGTACCCGATGGCCAGAATTGTGCAACGTCGCGCGCCGATTCGCCGGACACAGCGGAGTCGGCACGAGGATCCGTCGCAGGAAGGAACCTGATGACCGCCGCGCAGATTTACCTCGAACCGGAACCTGCTCTTGAGGCGGCTGACCTTGACGCCCAGAGCCCAGCGGCCGACCTGGTACGGGTTTACCTCAACGGTATCGGCCGCACGGCGCTGCTCACCGCGCAGCAGGAGGTCGATCTCGCCAAGCGCATCGAGGCTGGCGTGTTCGCCCGGCATGTCCTGGATACCGCGACGCGGCTGTCGCCCCGCCGACGGGCAGATCTCACGCGGCTGGTGGTCGACGGCCAGAAAGCCAAGGACCACTTGCTGGAGGCCAACCTGCGGCTGGTGGTGTCGCTGGCTAAGCGCTACACCGGCAGGGGCATGCCGCTGCTGGACCTGATCCAGGAGGGCAACCTCGGTCTGATCCGCGCGGTGGAGAAGTTCGACTACACCAAAGGCTTCAAGTTCTCCACCTATGCCACGTGGTGGATCCGGCAGGCCATCACCCGTGGCATGGCAGACCAGGGACGCACCATCCGGCTGCCGGTACACCTCGTGGAACAGGTCAACAAGCTCGCCCGGATCAAGCGCGACCTGCACCAGCAGCGGGGTCGGGAGGCGACCCACCAGGAACTGGCCGAGGAATCGGGCATCCCAGTGGAGAAGGTAGCCGACCTGCTGGACTACTCCCGCGATCCGGTAAGCCTGGACATGCCAGTCGGTGCTGAGGAAGAGGTGCCACTCGGTGACTTCATCGAAGATGCCGAGGCCACCGACGCGGAGTCCGTCGTGATTTCGGGACTGCTACAAGATGATCTTCGCCGGGTGCTGGGCACCCTCGAAGATCGGGAACAGAAGGTCATCCGGCTGCGCTATGGCCTCGACGACGGCCAGCCGCGCACGCTGGACCAGATCGGCAAGCGCTTCGGACTCTCCCGCGAGCGGGTACGTCAGATCGAGCGTGAGGTCATGGCCAAGCTGCGTCACGGTGATCGTGCGGAGCGGCTGCGGGCTTACGCCAGCTGATCCGCGCACTCGAATGGCGGCCCCGAATGGCGGCATTGACGCCGCTGCGCCGGACGGGCCACTGTCAGCTCAGCATGTGACGGAGAGCATGTGCGATGCAGACCACGCGACGTCAGCTTCTGGGCTGTCGCGCGCCACGGAAGGCCGGACTCGTCGGGGTCCGGCCTTCCGACTTTCCTCTCGCCATCACAGCGACGGGTCGTCGGCGTTCAAGGCATGCAGCGGGTAGACCGCGCGCCGGGTTTCCCGGATCGCCCGATCCACCGCGCTGTCGGCGGTTCCGTCCCAGGGCGTCCAACGCGGTTCGGTGCCGTCGGCCATCGAAATCGGCAAAAGCTCCCCGCGCGCCACGGTGGCCGCGTAGGCCGCCCACTCGGCCGGCACCGCGGTGTTCGGAGCTACCTCGCGGTCGAGCACGGTTGCCAGCAGATGGGTCCACGATCGCGGAACCACCCGGAATAGTGCGTATCCGCCCCCGCCCAGGGCAAGCCAGCGCCCGCCGGCCGTGGTCTCCGCCAGCTCGCACAGCGCACGATGCGCGGCCCGCTGGCCGTCCACCGACAGCGCGAGGTTGGCGAGTGGGTCTTCGACGTGCGTGTCCGCGCCGTGTTGGGTCACCAACACCTCAGGCTGGAACGCGCGCAGCAGCGCGGGCACGACCGCGTGGAACGCCCGCAACCATCCCGCATCGTCCGTGCCTGGCGGAAGCGGCACGTTGACCGCGGAGCCCTCGGCGCCGCGGTCTCCGATGTCGACGGAGTTGCCGGTGCCCGGAAACAGCGTCGCCGGGTGCTGGTGCAGTGAGATGGTGAGTACCCGCGGGTCGGCGGCGAAGATCTCCTGCACGCCGTCGCCGTGGTGCACGTCGATGTCGACGTAGGCCACCCGGGACACTCCTCCATCGAGCAGCCGGCGAATCGCGAGCGCGCAGTCGTTGTAGATACAGAAGCCCGAGGCATGGTCGCGCATTGCGTGGTGCAACCCGCCGGCGATGTTCACCGCCCGTGACGCGTGGCCGCTGAGGATCTTCTCGGCGGCGAGCAATGATCCACCGGCGACCAGCGCCGACGCCTCGTGCATGCGGGGGAAGACAGGGTTGTCCGAGGTGCCCACACCGTGGCCTACGTATCCCCGCGACGCCTGCTTGACTGCGGCAACGTAATCGTCGGAGTGCACCGTGCGCAGCTCGTCGTCAGTGGCCGGTACCGGTGCCAGCGGCTGCATCCCGTCCAGCACACCCAGCGAACGCGCCAGCCGGATGGTGAGATCCAGCCGGATGGGATTGAGGGGATGCCAGCTACCGAGGTCGTAGCCGAGGAGGGCCTCGTCCCAGACGACCACCGCGTGGGGAGGGCTCATGCCCCAGCACGTTACCGGCCGCGGTGGGGATCGGAGCGCTACCCGGGGTCCGCACCGGTGGCCACCGGGCGGTCGGGATCGGTGCACCACTGTGACCAGGACCCGGCGTAGAGCGCCGCCGGATGCTCTGGCGTGGCGACCCCAGCGAGCTCGAGTCCGAGTATCAGGGCACACGCGTTGATACCGGAACCGCAATAGGCGCCGACCTCGGTTTCGGCGAGGACTCCGTACCGTTGCGCGAGTTTGCGCAGCTTGATCGGTGATAACCAGCGTCCCTGCGCATCGGTCAACTCGCGCACCGGCACGTTGACTGCCCCGGGTATGTGGCCGGCCCGCGGGTCCACCGGCTCGGTCTCGCCTCGGTAGCGGGCCGCGGCTCGGGCGTCGAGCAGCACACTGTTGAGGGCCAGCGCCGCGGCTTGTGCCGCATCGAGCACTGGCATTGCCCCGGGTCGCACCGTGATCGTGCCGGCCCGCGGTGCGGGAACGTCGATGGTCACTGGCAGCCCGACCGCTCGCCACGCCGCGATGCCTCCATCGAGCACTGCCACCGCCGGGTGTCCCACCCAGCGAAGCAGCCACCACAGCCGGGCTGCCACCGACCCGTCCGCCGCGTCGTAGGCGATCACCGGCGTCGTTGCGCGGACGCCGGCTCTGCATAACGCGGCCTGCAACGCTGCCGGGTCCGGGAGTGGATGCCGTCCGCCCGGGCCCGGCGGACCAGCAAGGTCGGTGTCGACGTCGAAGAACACTGCGCCGGGCAGATGACCGGCCTGGTAATCGGCGCGGCCGGCCGGGCCGGTGAGCGACCACCGCACGTCGGCCACGGTGGGCGGCTGAGAACCGGTGAGCAGGGCGGCTAGCTCACCGGGTGTGATCACCGAGTACATGGCGCCTATCCTGCCGGTCACTGCCAGCAGGTATTCCGCAGTGTCCCCGGCCGGCCACTACCATAGCTACAACCGAGGGAGACTGGTGTGAACGATCTCATCGACACCACTGAGATGTACCTGCGCACCATCTTCGAGCTCGAGGAGGAAGGTGTGGTCCCGCTGCGAGCGCGGATCGCCCAGCGCCTCGGACAAAGCGGACCTACCGTCAGCCAGACAGTGGCCCGGATGGAGCGAGACGGCTTGCTGACTGTTGCCGACGACCGGCATCTCGAGCTCACCGCGGAGGGCCGCAGCCGGGCCATTTCGGTGATGCGCAAGCACCGGCTGGCCGAGCGCCTTCTGGTCGACGTGATCGGGCTGGAATGGGAGCAGGTGCACACCGAGGCTTGCCGCTGGGAGCACGTGATGAGCGAAGCTGTGGAGCGCAAGCTGGTGGCGCTGCTCGGCAACCCGACCACGTCTCCGTACGGCAACCCGATTCCGGGGCTGGACGAACTTGGGGTTGGGGAGGCTGCTGGCCCGATCGATCCCGATCTGGTCCGGCTGGACGAAGTGGCCCGCCGTGGCGGCGGCACGGTTGAGGTGCGACGCATCTCCGAGCACGTGCAGCTGGACCCGGCCCTGATGGCGGACCTGCACAAGGTCGATGCAGTGCCCGGCAATCTGGTGGAGGTGGGCGCCCAAGTGCGGGCGAGCCATCCGGTGGTGCTATCCGGCCGAGGGACCACGGTCGAGGTGGGCGGCGCGCTCGCGCACGCAGTCATGGGCCGTCGGCGGTGACCGTACTGTCGGTGACAACGTCGCACCGGATGCGGTTGCTGGTCACCGGTGGCGCCGGTTATATCGGCAGCGTCTGCGCCGCGCGACTGGTTGATGGCGGCCATGACGTGGTGGTCCTGGATGATCTGTCCACCGGACATCGGGATGCTGTGCCGGCTGGCTGCCGGTTCCTCGAGGGCAGCGTCGAGGATGCCGGCACGGTGCTCGCCGAGGGTTTTGATGGCGTCCTGCATTTCGCAGCCCGCTCGCTGGTCGAGGAATCGATGGCGCAGCCGCAACGGTATTGGCTGGGCAATGTGGTGACTTCGGTTCGGCTCCTCGAAGCGATGCGCGAGCACGGCACTCCTCGGCTGGTCTTTTCCTCCACCGCGGCTACCTACGGCGAACCCGCGGCGGTGCCGATCACCGAGGAGGCCGCCACCCGGCCAACCAATCCCTACGGGGCGACGAAGCTTGCGATCGACCACGCGATCGGGTCCTACGCCATTGCACACGGCATCGCCGCCGTGAGCTTGCGGTATTTCAACGTCGCGGGCGCCTACGGCCGGTACGGTGAACGGCACACCGTCGAGACCCACCTCATCCCGTTGGTCCTGCAGGTCGCCCTCGGTCGCCGAAACAAGATGATGGTGTTCGGGGAGGATTGGCCCACTCCGGATGGCACCTGCATCCGCGACTACATCCACGTAGTGGACCTCGCCGACGCCCATGAGCAGGCACTCAAGCAGGCTGTCCCCGGCGAGCACCGGATCTACAACCTGGGCAATGGCACCGGCTTCTCGGTGCGGCAAGTAATAGACACTTGTCGGCGGGTCACCGGTTGCACGATCCCGGCAGAGTCCGCCCCCCGGCGGCCGGGGGACCCTGCGGTGCTCATCGCCTCCAGCGAGCGAGCGCACCGCGAGTTGGACTGGAAACCGGAGCGGGCTGACCTCGCCGTGATCATCGCCGACGCGTGGGAATTCGCGCGCGGTCGCGGCGCAGCGGCGCCCTGACCAGATCAGTTCACCGGTTACGCCGCGACCGTCGCTTGGCGGCTCTGCGCCCGGGTCGCCCAAGGGCGGCAGCGGCGTCCGCGGCGACCGTGCGCAGCAGCTCCGGTGGCAATCCACCGTCCAGCGCCGCCCGCAGCAATCCGGACAGGGAGTGCTGCGGGCAGGCGTGCAGCGCGGTGTCCAACGCGATGCCCACCAGCGTGCCGTCCCCCCGGAGGTACGCGACGAGCGCCAGCAGAGCCGCGGGTTCAGCCCGTTCCGGTGCGGGGGTGGCGCGGACCAGCGCCAGCCAGAGCTGCTCTGCGGCGGCCGCGCCGGGTCCTGTGCACCAGGGCAGGCAGGCGTCCCGGACCCGGTGGTCGCACAACGCGGAGGCGACCTCGGCGATGGTGCTGTCACTTAACGCGAGATCTCCCACGGCTGCCGCTCGGTGCAGCTCCTTGAGCCGGGCGAGGCGCTGGGCTACCAGCCGGGCGCCCATCGGATGCTCAGCGTCCGCCGCATCCAGGAGCGCCGCCCTGCGCTGCAGCGCCGCCGGATCATCGGCTGCCACCAGCTCCGCAATTTCTTCGCGGCTGCCGAAGGTCACCGCACCGGCTGCGACAGTGGCGGCCGCGAGAGGGCTAGTCATGGGATCAGCCACCGTGCCGGCGCAGAGTGGATCGTCGTAGCAGCGCCACGGCGCGCCGCTCGCTGTCTCGGCTGTCCACGCCGCGTGCACCACGGGGAGCCCGGCGCCCGTCAGCACGTCGTCGAGGGCGTCCACCAGAGCCCGGTGTGGAAGGTCGCCATCCGGAGCACCGGCACCCCCGATCACGATCAGCGCGACGCCGGTGGGCCGCTGCCGGGCAATCGGTACCAGTAGCTGCTCGGCTAACACCGCGGCCTGGTCGTTGTCCACGAGATCAGCCCGCAGAGTGAGCCCAAGGTTCTTCCGATGCAGCGCCAACAAGACCACGGAGTCGCGCGGATGGAAGCCCAGTAGATGCGGGACGGCGGCGATCAGCTCGGAGGGGTCGGATAGCCGGATACGGCCGGCGGTAGGTGCGCTCATGCCGTCGAACGTCCTCCGGCGGCGCCCCGGAGGACAGCCACATCGTTGCCGGCTGTGGACTGGAGGGATGGGTGTGGACAACTACCCAATCGGATCCGTCGCGGACTACCGCAATGTCAGGGGAAGTCGTTATCCTGCCGCGCCTGGCGCCCATTGGCTCCTGACCGAACCTCACGCGGCGTTCGGCAGACGTAGGTCACCGCGGGAGGCAGATTCCACCACACTGTGCGGGTGGTGAGCACCTCGACGAATATCTCGCCGAGCAATGTTCGGAACTGGCGAGCCCGAGTCATCGATAGCGCGTGGACGTAGGCGAAGGTGGTGAAGCAACCCCCAGTTCGCAGCGAGCGCGCCGTCGCGTCGACGATCGCTCGTTGCGCGTCGGTATCGATCAGTGACCATGGCAGCCCGCTGATCACGGCATCGACCGCAGTTATCTGATGCTCGGCGAAGAGGCGCTTCAGTTCGGCGGCGTCCCCGATCAGCACCTCGACGCCCGCGTGCTGGGCGCGCAGGTAGTTGGCCAGGCCCGGGTCGATCTCGACCGCCACATGCCGCCCCCGACCAGCGAGCCGATCTTCGATAACGGTCGTGACCGAACCGGTGCCCGGCCCGAGTTCGACGACGACCGGCTCCCCGACGCGCGGCACTACGGCGGCCAGCCGGGCAGCGAGTTGCGGGGAGCTCGGTGCCACCGCGCCCACGGTGGCCGGACTGCGCAGTACGGCGGCGAGGAAGGCGACGAGGTGTTGCGGTAAGAGCGGCATGGCCCCGAGCCTGCTCTCAGCAATGCCCCAACGCGAAGTCGATCTTCGCGACACGGTCGGAGTTGGGTCCCTCGTGGGTAGATCGTTGTATAGCTCACATCTAAGCGACACTGATAACCGTTATCCTTAGGGTCGTCTTGCCCGGTTACCAGGCTGTGATCGCATACCGCATGTGACAACGGAGGAAGCCATGTCCCTCGACGTTCCCACCGCATTACTCGAGCGTGCCCAGCAGGGCGAGGTCACCGACGCCGACTTCGTCGAGTGTGTACGGCTGTCGCTGCCCTACGCCTGGGAGGTCATCAGCGGTGTGGTGGCCGACCTCGAGCTCGCCGGCGATGGTGCCGAGTTCGCCGATCACGAGGTTCCTCCGCCCAGCGAGGTCGAGCGCGGGCAGCTGCTGCGGGCGCTGGCCTCCGATGCCATCCGCGGCGGCTTGGAACGGCACTTCGGGGTAAAGCTGACTTTTCAGAACTGCCACCGCGTCGCGGCATTCCGGCACTCGGCGACCGACAGCGCCCGCTATCGGGCGTTTGTCTCTGCCCGCGGCCAGCTGCTCAACCAGAGCCCTGAGTTCCGGAACTGCTGAGCGTCACCGAAGCTGCAACCCATGCGGTTCGGGGCATTTCTGCTCCGCGGCGCAGTTCCCCGGCCAAGACCACATGGCTGTACGCGAGTCCACCGTTGCGGCTGCGGTCGCCGCTGAGGACGCTGGTCGATGACGTGTGGGTGGCCGAGCACCACTTCATGTCCGCCGTGTGCTGACAGCTCATGATAGTCCCTAGCTGATCTTTTCTGTCCTGTCCAGCTGATGGCCGGTATGGATTTGCCAACGTGGCGCGTTACATCCACTGTGAACGCCGAGCTGTACCACATTGAAGCCGAGCCTTCGACCAGCGCGGGCACAGTGCTTGTGCACGCCCTCACCGGATTTGTCGACGCCGGCCAGGCCGGGCAATTGGCGGTGGCCCATCTACTGGAAAATCTAGAGCACCGCGTAGTCGCTACATTCGACGTCGACCAGCTGTTCGACTACCGCTCTCGCCGACCGGCCATGACCTTCGATCAAGACCATTGGTCGAGTTACCAGCGGCCCGAATTGGTGCTGCACGAGGTGCAGGACTGCGCGGGCACCACATTCTTACTCCTGACCGGCCCGGAGCCGGATCTGATGTGGGAACGGTTCTCTGATGCGGTTCGCGAGCTGGTCGAGCGCTTCGGAGTGGGCCTGACGGTAGGGCTGGGCGCGGTGCCGATGGCGGTTCCGCACACCCGCCCAGCAGCGGTTACTGCGCACGCCACCCGTCGCGACTTGATCTCCGGCTATCACCGGTGGTTCAACACCATGCAGATGCCCGGTCACGCCGGGGCATTGGTGGAGCTGCGGTTGGGCGAGGCCGGGCACGATGCGATGGGTTTTGTCGTGCACGTGCCGCACTACCTGGCGCGCATGGAGTACCCCGAATCCGCTCGTGGCCTGCTGGAGCATCTGGCCCGCAGCAGCGGCCTGGATCTACCCGTGGAAGCTCTGCAGCCCGCAGCGCAGCGGGTTCTCGCCGAGGTCAACGAGCAGATCGCCCGTTCCCCGGAGAGCATGTCGGTCGTGGCCGGCTTGGAAGACCAGTTCGACGCCGTCACGGGAAGTCCCGACCGGCGCCCCCTGGCGGCTCTCGATGCCGAAGTGCTGCCCACGGGTGACGAAATCGCCGCGGAGTTCGAGGCATTTCTCGCCGAGCAGGATGGCTCCGCCGAAGGCTAGTCAGTTCAGCTGCCTGGTAGCTGGCCGAGGGTCACCGTCTCGGTGCGGGTGCCCCCCTGCGTGGTGGTCACGGTGATCCCGACCTTCTGACCCGGATCGAGTGTGGCCAACGCTTGGGCTAGGTCGGAGGCCCCGCGCACTGGGGTGTTGTTCACCGCGGTGATCACCTCGCCAGGTTGTATCCCAGCCGCGGCAGCTGGCCCGCCAGGCACCACGCTGACGACCCCCATGCCAGTGGGTTGGCCGGTCGGGTCCACGACGGTGACCACCCGGACACCCAACTCGGCGCGATGAGAGTTGACCACGTGGCCGTCGTGGGCGATGAGCTGGCCAGCGATGTCGGTGACGATATTGCTGGGAATGGCAAAGCCGAGGCCCGGTGCGGCGCCGCCGAGACCGCCCTGCTGCGGCTCCAGCGCGGCCAGCGTGGGTACCCCGATGACGTCGCCGGTCAGGTCGACCAGCGCACCGCCACTGTTGCCCGGGTTGATCGCAGCACTGGTCTGAATGACGTCGGGCAGAGTCGAGGGCTGCGAGGATCCCTCGGCGGGTTCGGTGAGGGTGCGGCCGGTGAACGAGATGATCCCGTCGGTGACACTGCCGGTCAGCCCCAGCGGGTTGCCCATGGCCAGCACGATGTCACCGGCCTGCAGCTTCGATGAATCGCCGAAGTGCGCCGGGTGCACGGTGGATGGCGGCTGGTCGAGCTTGATAACGGCGAGGTCGTCGGGACGGTACGCGCCGACCAGCGTGGCCGGGACGGATTGCGAGTTGTCGGCCAGGCGCACCTGGAACTTGGTCGCCTGACCCACCACATGCGCATTGGTGACGATGTCGCCCTTGGCATCGAAGACGATGCCTGATCCGAGAGCGCGGTCGCTGGTGATCTGCACGACCGAGGGCAAAACCTTGGCCACCACGCTGACGTAGGCCTGTTCCAGGGCTGGTGCGTTGGCCGGTATCGACGGCGTGCTGGACGCGGTCTGAGCAGTGGAGGTACTGCCAGCGGCGCATCCGGCCGCGGCGATCGCCGCGGCGGTCAGTACGGTTGCTAGCGCGGGACGGGACAGCTTCATCGTCGGCTCCCTGCACGTGATCGGGTGCGGCCGGCCCGGGCCGCGGGGTCGTCGTCCATGGCGGTGCCGCTGGCCATTCCCTGCGCCAGCCGGGAAGCCAATGCCATGATCGTCAAGGCCGGATTCGCCGCTCCCTGGGTGGGACACACCGATCCGTCGGCGAGGAACAGATTCGGAACCGTCCAGGCGCGCTGATTGGCGTCGACAACGCAGTGTTCGGGAGACCTACCCATCCGGGCGCCGCCGATGAGATGCGCGAAGCGCTGAATGGTGAGCACGTCCTGGGCGTCAGCGGCATGCAGGATGTCAGTAATCACCTTGGTCGAGTAAGCCATGTTGGCCTTGTCGTTGTCGCTCAGGGTGTAGTCCATCCGGGCGACGGGCTGGCCGTACGGATCGGTCTCGTCGGCCAGGGTGATCCGGTTATCCGGGTGCGGCAGCAGCTCGTTGAGCACCCCGATGGTGGCCCAATGGTTGTAGTCGCGCATGTACTCGCGCAGCGCCCGCCCCCAGTGCCCGTCCGCCAGCACATGCTCGGACCAGCCGATAGGCAGCGGGGATACCGTCTGGACGGAGAAGCCACGGGCGAAACCACGATCCGGATCGGTCTCGTAAAACTGCTCACTGGAGATTTCCGGCGGTGGCGCCTTGTACATCCGTAATTCGTGGGGCCACCGTCCAGCGGTCTGCGTGGCGCCCTGCACCATGACGTAGCGGCCGACCTGGTCGGTGTTGTTGCACAAGCCGTGCGGGAATCGTCGGCTGACCGAGGACAGCAGCAGCCGCGGAGTTTCGATCGAGTAACCGGCGATGGCGACGTACTGGGCGCGCTGCAGGCGATGCGCGCCGTCGGACTCGGTGGCGTACACGACGCCGCGTGCACGCCCGGAATCCTCCTCGATCTCCACTTGCAGGGCCATGCAGTTGGCGCGAACTTCCACACCGTGCGCCAGCGCGTCGGGAAGATGCGTGACGTAGGGGCTCGCCTTGGCGTTGACCTTGCAACCCTGCAGGCAGTAGCCGCGGTAGATGCAGTGCGGGCGGTTGCCGAAGGTGCCGTTGACGATGCCTACGGGCCCGACCCGCATCTCGATGCCGCACCGCAGCGCGCCTTCGCGGAGCTTATCGGCGGCACCGGAGACCGGATGCGGGGAGAACGGGTAACGGTGCGGGTATCCCCACGGCCAGTCCTGGCCCGCCACCGGCAGCTCGGCCTCCACCTGCTCGTAGTGCGGGCGCAGATCTTCGTAGTTGATCGGCCAGTCCGCGCCCACGCCGTCGTCAGTGAAGGTGGACAGGTCGCTGGGATGGAATCGTGGGGTGTAGCCGGCGTAGTGGACCATCGAGCCGCCCACTCCGCGTCCGGAGTTGTTCTTTCCGAGCTCGATCGGGTCGGCTCCACCGATGATCCGCTTCTGGGTCCAGTACAGCGGGTGGCTACCGGCCTCGTCGGACACCCAATCCTCGTCGGGGTGCCAGAACGGGCCGGCCTCAATGATCACCACTCGCCAGCCGTGCCGAGCCAGCCGCTGAGCCAGCACCGATCCACCAGCGCCCGCCCCCACGATGACCAGATCGACCTCGTCGTCGTCGCGGTACCGGGCCATGGTGGCTTCGCCGGGTAAATCCCGGGAGTGCACATCCAGCAGAAACCGGGAGTCGTTGTCCCGGCGGTCCGATCGCGCCCTTGAAAGGCATGGCCTCTCCAGAACGGGTGCCCATGCAGCTGCTGCGCAGGTTATCGACGGTGCGCACCGGGTCCTCATCGGTGGCGCCGGGTTTCTCAAGCGGCTCCCGCACCGCGGCACCGTCCGGGCCGGGGCCGCCCAGACGCATGAACCCGCGCGGGTACGCCGGTCCGCCAAAGCCGATCTCGTTCCACGCCCACGGGTGGGAGTAGAACGCGCTGAGCATCATCCGCATCACCACTGACCACGCCCGGGTGACGTTGAGCTCATCCCAGGGGCCGCCGAGCAGGCGTCCCTTCGCGAACTCGGCCACGATCGCGTCGCGCCGCGCAGCCGTGCAGTCGGTAAAGCTGGTCTGCCGTATCCCATCCGTGCGGTGTGATCGAGCCCGCGGAGCACCACCCGCCAGGTGTCCCGGTCATCGGGCATGTCGGCGTACTGGTAGCCGTCGAGATTGCCGTCAGCGAGCTTGCCGTCCACCATCTCAGCGACGGGAACGCGGGGTTCCCGGTCCTGGGCCAGCACGGTGTCGCAGAACGCCCGCGACCCCGGCTCCTCCTCCGGGGTGAAGAAGCGCAGCGGACCGGGTGGGTCGAGCCGGGCCAGCACCACCTTCTTGGTGGCCGCATCCCAGGTGTCGACCGCGTCGAACACGTCGTAATCGGGGTAGCGGCCGATCATCTGTGGCGTCGTACCCCGCCGTTGCCGGGGCAGCCACGACGGATGCGGCGGCTACCATCCGGACGGCGGTTGGGCAGATGATCGGGCTGACAGGTCGGGCATCAGCTACTTCTCCCGGCGCAGTACGGCCGCGAGCAGGCCCATGCCGCCGACCATCGCCATCAGACCCGGCGCGGAGATGGGGGGCCCATCGGCAGGTTGTAGGAGTCCAGCCGCCAGCCGCCTGGCTTGCGCGCCACTCCGCGAGCGTGGAAGTACTCCCCGAGTAAGCCGTTCGCGACGTAGAGCGCCGCGGTGATCGGCAATGCGGTCTTGGCGCACCGCCGGGAGAACACCCCACCGACCCCGGCCGCCACCAGCGGTGGGGTCAGCAGGACCGGGCTCCACATCCATTTGTTGCCGAAGCTGGCCTTGTAATGCTCAAGGTAGATCTCCGCCCCGGTCACCATGGCCGCGGCGGCGGTCAGTCCGGATAACGCGCGTTCGAACCGGCCATGCTCCACGTCCCACAGCATTCGATCGAGGAGGTGTTCAGTGGAGACCATCGCGCCATGGGAAGCGGTTGATGCGGGGTCGCGGCGGGTGAACAGCACGGTGATGTCAGCTCCTCGACGCTCAGTGCTCCCGATGCGGCAGGAACTCTTGGAGTTTCGTCTTGACGCCCTCCTTGATCACACCCCAGCGGTCCTCGTCGCCGGCCAGCAGCGCCTTGGCAGCGTCGGTGGCCTGTTCGAACGTGGCGTGCGGCGGCACGGGTGGCACATTCGGATCGCAGCGCACGTCCAGCAGGGTTGGCCGGTCGGCACGCAGCGCGCGGTCCCAGGCGGGACCGATGTCCTCGGGCTTGTCGACTGCGATGGCCTGGAGACCCAGACTTGCCGCGAACCCGGCGTAGTCAACGTCGGGCAAGCTTTGGGATTCGACGAACTTGGGCGCGCCGGCCATCGCGCGCATCTCCCAGGTGACCTGGTTGAGGTCGTCGTTGTGCAGCACGGCGATGACCAACCGAGGGTCGGACCACTGTTCCCAGTACCGCTTGATGGTGATCAGCTCGGCGAGGCCGTTCATCTGCATCGCGCCGTCCCCGGCGAACACGATCACGGGTCGGTCCGGGCAGCCGAATTTCGCACCGATCCCGTAGGGCACCCCTGGGCCCATGGTGGCTAGGTTGCCCGACAGCGACCCGCGCATCGTCCCGCGGAACTTCAGTTGCCGGGCATACCAGTTGGCCGATGATCCGGAGTCGGCGGTGACGATCGCATTGTCCGGCAGCCGTGGGCTCAACTCGGAGAACAAGCGCATCGGGTTGATCGGGTCCGCCGCGACGCCTGCCTCCATCTCCATGGTTTCCCACCAGCGGGTCACATCGGACTCGATGCTCTCGCGCCAAGATCGGTCGTCCTTGCGGGTCAGCAGCGGGAGCAGGGCGCGAAGGGTGGTCGCCGCGTCGCCAACCAGGTTCACCTCGTAGGGATAACGCATGCCGATCATGACCGGATCACTGTCGATCTGCACTGCCCGGGCCTGATCGAACTCGGGCATGAACTGGGTATAGGGAAAGCTCGACCCGACGGTCAGCAACGTGTCGGCCGCGCGCATCAGCTCGTAGCTCGGGCGCGTCCCGAGTAGCCCGATCGACCCGGTGACATATGGCAGTTCGTCGGAGAGCACGTCTTTGCCGAGCAGCGCTTTGGCCACCCCGGCACCGAGCAGGTCCGCGACCTGCGTGAGCTCGGCAGCGGCTCCCCTGGCCCCGGACCCCGCCAAGATCGCCACTTTACTGCCGGCGTTGAGGATTTCCGCCGCCTGCCGCAGCGCAAGCTGGTCGGGCGCAAGCTCGGCCCAGCGGATCCCCACGCTCGAGGGCACCATCTTGAACTCGTGGGTCGGCGGGGAGTACGTCGACTCCTGCACATCGGCCGGCACGATGACCGCGGTCGGTGCTCGTCGTGCCAACGCGATCCGGATCGCCCGGTCCAGCACGTTGGGCAGCTGCTCAGGGACGGTGACCATTTGCACGTAATCGCTCGCGACGTCCTTGAACAGGCTGATCAGGTCGACCTCTTGCTGGTATGAGCCGCCCATCGCGCTGCGATTGGTCTGCCCGATGATCGCCAGCACCGGCACGTGGTCGAGTTTGGCGTCGTAGAGCCCGTTGAGCAGGTGGATCGCCCCAGGACCTGACGTCGCCGCGCAAACCCCGAGCCCGCCGGTGAACTTCGCGTACCCCACCGCTTCGAACGCCGCCATCTCCTCATGTCGTGCCTGCACGAACTGCGGTCGGTTCTCCGCCCGACCCCACGCCGCCAGCAGGCCGTTGATCCCGTCGCCGGGATATGCGAAGACCGTGTCCACCTCCCACTCACGCAGCCGGCTCAGCAGGAAATCGGCAACTTTCTGTGCGGCCACAGCATCCCCTTCGAGATTTGGACACGCCCGTACTTGCAGACGCGGCAACGGCATTCCCAGAGATCGTCACCAGTACGCACGCACGACTAATTTCGTGATCTGCGTCACACTTGTCTCGGCGGCCGGCTAGGCGTTTCGCTGGCGTGAGTGGCATGCTCAGCGGATGCCGCTGCTTGGTCGGCTCGCCACCGCATCTGCCGTGGCGTGGGCTTATCTCCTCGCTGGGCACGGCGGCTTCTGGCTCGCCTCGCCTCGCCTGCCCGCTGACCCGCCGGAGCCCGGCCGCTGGCCGAGCGTCGGCGTCATCATCCCGGCGCGAGACGAGGCGGCGGTCCTTCCCGAGACGCTGCCCTCACTGCTCGCACAGGATTACCCGGGTGAGCTTGCGGTATGGCTGGTCGACGACGGCAGCAGCGACGGCACCGGGGAGCTCGCGCACACCCTTGCCGACCGAACTCCTATTCCCAGAATCGGAGCAGCTTCGGTAACCGTGCTGAGGGCTGCCCCGTCGCCGCCGGGGTGGACCGGCAAGCTCAACGCCGTCCAGTGCGGCGTGGAGTCAGCCGGCGCAACTGGGGTCGAGTTCCTGCTGCTCACCGACGCCGACATTGTCCACCACCCGTCCTCGGTGCGGCGGCTGGTCGCCATGGCGTTGGCTGAGGATCGAGACATGGTGTCGCTGATGGCACTGCTGCGCGCGCAGACCGGCTGGGAGCGCACCCTTGTGCCGGCTTTCATTTACTTCTTCGCCCAGCTTTACCCGTTCCCCCGGGTCGCACGGCCGAGCACCAGGACCGCTGCGGCCGCGGGAGGCTGCGTCTTGGTCCGGCGCACGGCGCTGGCGCGGGCAGGCGGGCTCGTCCGGATCCGTGGGGAGCTCATCGACGACGTGGCCCTGGGCCGGCTGCTCAAGCGCTCCGGCGCGCGGATCTGGCTGGGCTTCACCGGCGACCCGCCCGAGGTCCGCAGTGTTCGGCCCTACCCCCACCTCGCCGACCTGTGGACCATGGTGACCCGCACCGCCTACACGCAGCTGCGTCGCTCACCTACGCTCCTCGCCGGCACGCTGGGCGGCCTCGGCCTGCTCTACATCATCCCGCCGATCGCCGCGCTCGCCGGGCTGGCCAAACGCTCGCCGGTGCCCGCGGCGGCCGGGTTCGGCGCGTGGGCCGCGATGGCCGCTACCCAGACACCGGTGCTGCGGCTCTACGGTCTCTCACCGCTGCGCGGCTTCGTCCTGCCTGCCGTTGCCGCACTGTATGCCGCCATGACAGTGGACTCAGCGCGCCGTCACGCAACCGGTCAAGGTGGCGCTTGGAAAGGTCGGCTCGCTCAGGAGGCGCCCGATGCCTCCGCTCAGGGCCGGGGTAGGCAGCACCTTTAAGAGGAAACGCTCAGGGGAAAGCACTTGCATCCGGTGCTGCGAGGAGGAGACCATGGCCGTCGCGTCCTCAGTGTCATCTGTGCTGGCTGGCCTGAATGCTGTGCGGGGGTGGCAGGAGGATTTCTACCGGGACCTGCATCGGCACCCGGAGCTGTCGCACCAGGAGCGGCGGACCGCCGCGAAGGTCGCTGAGCGCCTGGGCCGGGCCGGCTATCAGGTGCACCAAGGTGTCGGTGGCACTGGTGTGGTCGGAGTGCTGGGTAACGGGGACGGCCCGACGGTGCTGCTGCGGGCGGACATGGACGCCCTGCCGGTGCGCGAGGCGACCGGCCTGCCGTATGCCAGCACCGTCGCGACCGCCGATGCGAGCGGCGAACCAGGTGCCGGTGGCGCACGCCTGCGGACACGACGTGCACGTCACCTGCCTGCTCGGCGCAGCCCAGCTGCTCGCCGAGGCGACCACCCGGTGGAGCGGCACGGTAGTGGCGGTGTTCCAGCCGGCCGAGGAGACCGGCGACGGCGCCCGAGGCATGCTCGACGACGGCCTCGCCGGACTGATCCCGACCCCGGACGTGGCGCTGGCCCAGCACGTGCTGCCGGCACCGGCCGGTCACGTCGGTACCCACGCAGGCCCGGTGCTCTCCGCTGCCGACAGCATGCGGATCACCGTACACGGGCGCGGCGCCCACGGCTCGATGCCGCAGGCGGCCGTCGACCCGGTGGTACTCGCCGCGATGATCGTGATCCGGCTGCAGACCATAGTCTCCCGCGAGATCCCGCCGAGCGCAGACCGCGGTGTCGACAGTCGGCAGCATCCAGGCGGGCACGAAGAGCAACGTCATCCCCGACGACGCCGTGCTGCAGCTCAACATCCGCACCTACAGCGAGCAGACCAGAACCGCGATTCTGGACGCGGTGCGCCGCATCGTCACCGCAGAGTGCCAGGCATCGGGCTGCCCAAAGACCCGGAGTTCGAGTTGTTCGACCGTTTCCCGCTGACCGACAACGATCCCGTGGCCACCGACCGGGTGGCCGCCGCGTTCAGCGAGTTCTTCGGCGACCGAGCCGGTCCGATGGGCCAGCAGACCGCCAGCGAGGACTTCAGCGACATCCCGACCGCCCTCGGCATCCCTTACACCTACTGGGGCATCGGCGGCATCGACCGAGAGACCTACCGCAGGGCCGAGGCCGCCGGCCGGGTGGCGCAGGAAATCCCCGTGAACCACTCCGCCAACTTCGCCCCGGTCCTGCAACCAACGCTCGACACCGGCACCCAGGCCCTGGTCGTCGCCGCCCTGGCCTGGCTCGCCCGCTGACTTACGGCCGGTCCGCAGCATCGGGGTCACTGCGCGCGCCTGGTGGGCCCGGCGCGTTGAGACCGAAGTGGACGCCCACCAGCCGGACGGCGAAGCACACGGCGGCGGCGGCGATCGCGGCGGGGATCCCGTAGACACCGGTGCGGCTGGTGGCGGCCGTGACCGCGGCGCCGATCAGGGCGGGGATGGCGTACAGCTCGCTGCGCAGCACCGTGGGGATCTCCCGGATGAGCACGTCGCGCAACGTGCCGCCGCCCACTGCCGTGATCGCGCCCGAGGATGACGGCCTGCCCGACGCCAAGCCCGAAGCTTAGCGCCTTGCTCGCCCCGCTCACCGCGAACAGGCTCAACCCGACGGCGTCAAGCACCGTGATCGGCCCGGCCAGCCGGTCCAGCCGCTGGCCCAGTGCGAACGCGACCAGGCCACCGCCGCCGCGACCGCCAGGTAGCGCCAGTCGCTGAATGTGGCAGGCGGTAGCGAGCCGATCAGGACGTCGCGGATGATGCCGCCGCCCAATGCGGTGATCATCGCGAGGGTGACGACGCCGACGATGTCGAGCCGGGCGGCCCGCACGGCGGTCAGCGCGCCGTTGAGCCCGAACGCGAAGGTGCCGGTCAGATCCAGCGCGAGCAGCAGCGGCGGTTCAGCGTTCACGTGGCATGCCTACCCGTCCTGGCGCATCTCTGCTCAAAGCGGCCCGAGGTGGTGGATCTACGCGGCGCCTGCCATGATCGCTTCGCAGCTGCGGATTGCCGCTCGATAGCTGTGCATGGTGGATTGGTCCAGGAGCGGTTCGCTGAGCTGGTCACGCCAATACTGGATGGCGCGGAATGCGGTGGCGCGGGTGTGCGTGGCAGTGGTGTCTGGTGGCAGGCCGAGTCGGGTCGTCGCTGAGGTGCCGCGGCCGCCGAGTACTTGATCCAGCGCGTTGCGGGTCCTTTCTGGTACGGGCAGTGCGACTAGGCCGGCTAATACTCGTAGTTCGGTGAAGGGGTGCATGTCGGCGAGGAGCCGGTCGACTGCTCTGAACACCCGTGCTGTGTTCGGACTGCGGTACCGCAGCAGGATGCCGCGTAGCGTGCGCAGCGCTGAGTGTGCCTTGAGCTGGCGATTGCGGCTACCGAAGCGGCCGCGCAGGGTGCGGTGGAGGTCGTCGAGCCCGCTGTGGCGGATCAGCTCAGCCGCTAGCGCTGGTGCGTCGCGGGCGCCGCCGCGGATCAACGATATGGCGATTCGGATGCCGACCATGCCGAAGGCTGTCAACAGCTGTTCCCGGCCGGCCGCGGGTGCCGGAAGGTCGGTCGTGACGAACCGTCCGGGGGAAACGAGAATCGCTTCGCGGACGTCGTCGGGCAGCGCGGCGAGCTGTTCGAGGATGCTGAATTCTTGTTGCCGCAGCGTTTGGCCGCGTAGCGCGAGTAGCCCGGACACTGCGAGGAAATCTCGATGCAGGCCGTTGAGCTCGGGGGCGGTGCGCAGCTGCGCGCTGGCGGCTCTGGCCGCATCGAGTGACGTGGTGTGTCCTCCGTCGGTTTCGTCGGCGCGAGACAGGACCCCGACGATGCCGAGCGGGCCGCGTCCGGTGCCGGCGTGCTCGTGGAGCCTGCGCAGCAGTGCCACGTCGGTGCTGTGCAGGGAACGCATCAGGTAGACGATGGCGTCAGCTTCGCAGCTCCCCTCGTCCGGGGTGAGGAACGCAAGGGTGCGCGCGGAGACGTCGTGGGAGTTCGACGCCGTCCCGGGGGTATCGACCAGTGTGTACTGATCGAGTAGCGACGAGGGCCAGCCGACCTCGAGGCGTTCCACCCGATCCGCGGTCACCGCCCCGAGGTCGAGGCGCAGCCGGCCGTCGGCGCGAAGCACCGGCAGCGAGATGCGCCGCCCGCCATCATGGGTGAGCTCGATGTGTGGCCCAGCTGACCCGCAGAACCAGGTGACGACGCGGGTGCATTCGGTGGCGTCAGTGGGCGCGATCTCTTCGCCGACCAGGGCGTTGAGCAGGGTCGATTTTCCGGACTTGAGTGTCCCGGCAAGTGCGACCCGCAACGGCTCGTCCAGTCTGCGCTCGCACGCCGCGAGCTCGGCATCGACTCCAGCACTGAGTTGCGAACCGGCTTGGAGGTCACTACGGGTGTCGCGGATGAGCATCCGGGCCAGGTCGACGGTGCTGTATGGCTGGGCGCTCATCGGGTCGCCTCCGTTGTGCGGGCGGGAACCAGGGCAGCAGCGCGGACGCGTAGCTGACGTAGGTCACTCAAAGCGTTGTGGACCTCGGCGATCCGGCCGGCGCGGTGCTCGGTGTGGACCTGATTGGCCTCCTGGGCAGCTCGCCATGCGTCGTCGGCCGAGCGCAGCATCTCGGTGGCCACCGTGGTGAAGTGATCACGCAGGATCCGCTGCGCCTCCCGGAGCCGGTACTTCGACTCCTTGCCGACCTGGAAGATCACGTCGTCCATCAGGCGGCCGACCGCGGCCTTGGCCTCGGCTTGACGCCGGGAGGTCTGTGACTTGCGGTCCTCCCAGAACGTATTCGCGCCAAGCAACACACCGGCGCCGATGGACCACGGGTTCACCAGAGCCAACCCCGCGAGACCGGTCATCAGCCCCACCATCAGGACGCCACCGTAGGAACCCCGCACGCTGCTGATCGCCCGTTGCGCTATGCCCGTCTTGCGGCTGTCCAGCGGCTCCAGGGACTGCACGGGGTCGAGGATCGAGCCGGTGTGGTCGAGGTAGAGCTCCGGCACAGCTGACCGGCCTTCCGCAGCGAAGCGGGTAGCCACCTTCTCGGCAAGATCACGACCGCGGGTGTGAGCGAGGACGAAGTTATCTTGGACGGATTCGGCGATGCGACCGTCGAGCCAGCTGCCGAACTCCTCCCATCGCTTGGCCGGGTCGGAAGCCATGACGTCCGCTTCGGCCTCGCGGACCACGCTGCGTAGCCGGTGCCGAAGGTCGTGCTCCACCTCGACAGTCAGCTCCGTCGCGCCGTCGCCGAGCACGACCTGCCAGTTGGCCGTGCGCTGCCGCAGCCGGTCGGCGGCCTGCCAGGCATCGTGCAGCCGCGCGACGAGCTCGGCTCCGCAGCTCGGATCGTTGAGGGCATCCAGCTCGGCGTTCAGGGCCATCGCCAGATGGTCAGAGACAAATCGGACATCATTGACCACCGCGTTGCGCAGCACGACGTCGGCCTCGCCGATCACCCGGTGGCGTATCAGGTCGACCAGTTGCGGCACCCCCGATTCGACTGCAAGCTCCGCATCACCGCTACGTCGGGCGATCCCGTCCATCGCCGCCGACACCGGCAGCAGTGGAATGTCCAGCCCCGCGTTGGTCAGATGGGTGCGATTGGCCCGTTGGATGTCGGCCCACCGGGGGTATAAGTCGATCTTGGTGATCACACCGATGACGGTCGGGCAGAGCTGCCAAATCTGGCGCAAGAACGCGATCTCCGGCTCGGTGTATTCCTGGCTCGCGTCCGAGACGAACAGGACCGCGCCGGCCGCGGGCAGCAGGGAAAGCACCGCGCCCGCCCGGGCCGTGTCCAGGCCAGAGGCTCCCGGGGTGTCGATGAGCACGACACCCTCGGCCAGCAGATCGTTCGGTGCGCCGACCTCGACCCGGGGCACCGGACTGGCACTTGCCTCGGACTCGATACCGGCGGTGGCTGCGGGAACCAGCCGCACGAACTCGGCGTCGGAGTAACTGACGACGACGGGATCATTCTCGCCGGTAGCAGTCACTGACACGCCGGTGATGGCATCGACCAGCGAGCTCATTCCCTGGCCGCTCTGCCCGATCACCACGATGCGCAACCGCGGATCGGTGACTCTGGTGCGCGCCTGCGCGAGGTGGGTGCCGAGGTCTGGTCGGTTTGCGGCGTCAGTGAGCAGGCGCAGCCGGTCGAGCAGCTCGGTGATGGCCGTGGTGGATCCGTTGTCGATGTCGTTACGGACAGTGAAATCGGTTATGACGGACATCCCGTCCTCCTCTGCGATGCGGAGCGTGAGTGACCTCACCGGCCCGCGCCGGCACGTGCGGCGCGGGCCGGTGATGATCAGTGATGGATGGGTGTGGTGTGATCGGCCGTCACATGGTCCGTCGTGATGTGCGTGTCGGTTGGGCTCGGGGTGAGCCCGCTGGACAGCCCATCCGACGTCGGCGACAAGCCGGCGTGACTGCTATCCGTTGCCGACGCTGTGCTGACAGTCGGGATTGCCGGGTGCGGATTAAGGTCGGGCCCGGCGCTGGATGCCGGAGCGGTCGGGATGTGTGGGCTGGTAGCCGACGTGCTGGCGGCGGATGCAGCGGGCGCACTCGTTGTGGACCCTCCGGGCGAGGTGGTGGTGGAACCCGCGTTGGGGCTAGGCGCGGTTCCCGCACTCGGCACGGGCGGGTGCGCGGCTGGCGCAGCAGCCGCACTCGGCACCGCTTGGTGAGCAGCTGGCGCAGCACTCGCACTCGGCACCGCCGGGTGAGCAGCCGGCGCAGAACCCGTACTGGGCACGGCGTCAGCGGAGGCGTAGCTCGTCGAGCCTGAAGCTGCGCTTGGGCCACCCGAGGTGGATGCGCCGATTGAGTGCGCAGTGACGTGTCCGGTTTGGTTACCGGGGGTCTGGGTGTTCGACGCGGCGCCAGCGGCACCCGACGGGCCGGTGGTGTTATCGACGTCATTTCCGAGCAGTGCGCTGATGTTGCCGGCGGTATGCGGGTCGGAGCCTGCGGTCGTCGAATGCCCCATGTCTGCGCTCGGGGCATGAGCGCCGGACGCGGTCAACGGAGAGGTTCCATTGGTAGCTCCGGTCGTGGACTCCAGCGCGGACCCGAGCGCAGGCGCGCCGGTGTGGTTTGCGCCGATTACTCCGTTTCGGGAGGTGGTCACCGCGCTACCTGATCCCGTGCCGTGCGGTGCTGGTTGCGCGACAGCGGAGCTCGGAGGGGTCGCGCTGACCGCGTGGGACGAGCTGTTGCCCAGATCGGCTTGCGGAGCAAAACCGGTGCTGACTGTCGATGATTTCTCCACGGTTGTACTCAGCGGCTCAGATGTCATGTGGGAGACCGCCGCCGGAGTCACCGGGGTGGTCGTGACCGGCTGGTTGGTCACCGCGCTGCCGGTGGTGGCGGCCGGGACGTTCGCCGACGTCGTGACGGCATTCACCGGCTGGTTCAGCGGGGGTGAGAACGACGGCGATAGTCCGGCCGATCCGCTGGGCGAAAGGCCCGAAGCGCCCGAAGAGAACGTCGCCGCGGAATACGGTGCCGACGTGGCCGGCTGTACAGACATCGAATGATGCTCACCCGCCTGCTTCCCGATGCCGGCGGTTCCGGTGGATACCGCGTCATTCCGCACGTCCGCGGAGTAGGGGTTCTGCTCGCTACCGCCATGGGTCTCGTGCCCGACGGCGGAGGAGTGAACATTGCTGCGGTCCACAGTGGCGTTGGTGAGACCGCTGCTCTGCCCAGAGCCGTTGCCATGGATTTGGCCAGGATGGGCGCCATTGTTACCGGCTCGCTCCTGCGACTCGCCGGGGCCGCCGTGTTGGTTTTGGTCGTCACCGTCACGGTGTTCATCACCGTGGTTGACGTCGTCGTGGTGCTGGTTTTGTTCGCCGTCGGCGTGGTGTTCATCACCGTGGTTGACGTCGTCGTGGTGCTGGTTTTGTTCGCCGTCGGCGTGGTGTTCATCACCGTGGTTGACGTCGTCGTGGTGCTGGTTTTGTTCGCCGTCGGCGTGGTGTTCATCACCGTGGTTGACGTCGTCGTGGTGCTGGTTTTGTTCGCCGTCGGCGTGGTGTTCATCACTCCAGTTGACGCCGCCGTGGTGCTGGTTCTGGTCGTCACCGTCACGGTGCTCGCCCGGCTGATTCCGGTCCCCACTACGGTCCTCATGCTTGCCCGGCCGGTCACGGTCCCCACCACGGTCCTCGTACCAGCGAAGATCATCGCTGTGCTCCGCCCGTTGCTCGGCGCGCTCTTCGGCGCCTCGAAGCTCGAAGTCAACAAGCCTTTCGATACTGATTGCATCAGGCATTTCGTGATCCCTCCTCGTGGTCGCCCTTCTTTCCGGGCGACTTCCGAGCTGACGCTAGGGCCGCTTCCTGTGGTCTCGCTGTGCGCCTGCTGTGGCTGCGATCAGAGCGCAAGCGAGTTGGGGACCATCGATCGTTCACAGGGAATGCACAGCTAAAACAAATCTGGCGTTCTGTTTCGGTGGCTAGGTTTCATGCCGGGTGAGAGAACTCTTCCCGCAGTGGCGCTAGGGGCAACGGACGATCGGAGTGGGGCATGAATCGCTGTGTAGGGATAGTCGTGGGTGAGGACTCCGTCAGCGCCGTCGTGGCCGGCACGGACTCCGTCGTCTCATCGTCCGATCGGATGTCCGTGCCGGCGGTCCTGTTGATCGCCCCCGGTTCCGGCGCACTGGTGGGAGCTCAGGCTGAGCGGTTCGCCGCGTCGGGGGTCGGCGTGGTGTTTCGTGACTTCATCGGCCGCGTCGGCGACCCGGTACCGGTGGTCGGTAGCGACGGCAGCGCCCGCCTGGGGGCGGATTTGGTGGCCATGACCATCGGGGGCATCCTGCGGCATTGCGCGACCGGTTCTGATCTGGCACATCTCGCCATCGCTCACCCCAGCGGCTGGGGACCGTACGAGATGTCGGTTTTGCGCTCCGCGCTGACGTGTACTGAAGCCGAGAGGGTGCCGACGTCGCTGGTAAGCAGCCCAATAGCGGCCGTTACCGCCACGGTTGCCGGTGGAATGATGAGCTTTTCCGAGACGGTCATCGTTGCCGACATCAGCGGCCAAAGCACGGAGGCGGCGCTGGTGGCCGGCGCCGAGGACCACGTGGGGAGCATCGAAGCAACCTCAAGAACTGACGACCTGGGATCCGCCGCCCTCGATCGAGCGCTAGCTAGGCATGTACTCGAGCAGGTCCGTGGCCACCTCCCCGCCTCAGACCTGCTCGACCCTGCCAACCGGGGCATCGTGCAGGACGTCGTCGTGGCCAGTCGGCTAGCGCGCGAAGACCTTGTTCGACACACATCCACGGTCGTTGATGTCCGCTTGCACACAAAAAATATCCCGGTGAGGATCGTGCGCGCGGAGTTCGAATCGCTGGCACGCGAACCAATCAACGCAGGATTATCCGCTGTTACTCATGTCATGAATCGCGCGCGCGATAATGGCAGTAAGGTGAACGCCATCGTGCTCACCGGCGAGGTTGCCCGTACCCCGCTGCTCACTGAACTGATATCCGCGCAATGGCCTATTCGCGTTCTCGTCTCGCCGTGCCCAGAATGGTCCACAGCGAGCGGGACCGCCCGCATCGCCGCCCGCCGGTCCCAGCCCCGTTGGATTACACCGCTGGGTACTGCACGCCCGAACGTGTCGAACCCTCCCCGGCCACAACAAGGACAAAGCAGAACCGATGGTCCACAACCGCTTCGACGCATACCCAAATCCCCAGCCGCGCCCTCGCCGGCCATGCCGCGTCTTCCCCATGTCCAGTCCACCAACAACGAACGGAAGTGGACACTCAAGTGGGGGGCGCTCCAGCTGACCGCGGCGCTCATTTCTGATTCCCGCCCGCAAGCGCAGAATCACCAGGAGCGCGGACCCTCTCGCCGTTCCCGCGCCGTTGCACAACACGGATGACTATTCGGCGGATTGGTCCAGGTCGTCGTAGAGCGCGGACACGACTACCTGGTCGCGTGTGATCCGGTCGGCGAAGCCGGTGTTGCCGTTGAAGTGCAGCGCGGCCGTCAGGTTGCGTTTCCGGGTCGCTGAACACCAAGCAGGCGGTGCCGCGCAGCCCGTTAGGCCACCGAGCTCGGAGGTGAGGCGCAGCGGCCCGGTGATGTGTGTGCATTGAAACGCTGCAAATGAATGGCCGGTCGCCCCGAGTAAGAGATAATCCGTGAGTTCCGGGGGCCTTCGTCGGGAAGGCGAGGGCCTGTTTCGCCTCTCGAAACTGCGGAGGAGTTCGTCATGCCCACGCGCCGATCCGCCCCGAGCAGGGCCGCGGCGGAGTCGGTGATGAGCTACCGCCGGAGCGGGTGCCCCCCATCGAGCAGGTGCGGCGCGAACACCAGCATTTCTGCGCCGGTGCCCGAACGATCCATCCGTCCGTCGAGGGTGAATGCCGCACCGATTCACCAGCCGGAGTTGCTCCAGCGGACCTCCCCGTCGGACACCGTGTCTGTCGCGGTGAGACCGAGCGCTCGCGCGATGCCGATGGATGCATTGTGTCTCGGATGGATATGCGCGACCTGCCTGTCCACTCCGTGTGCGCGCAGCCAGCATGACATGGCGAGTGCTCCCTCGCGCCCGTAGCCGTTGCCCTGGTAATCGGAACCGACCACCCACGCTAGCTCGGCCTCGAGCCGGTCGCTGGCCGGGCGGTAGAGCGTAGCCTGCACGGTGCCGACAAGCTGCCCATCCGACACCCGGCGCAGCATCCAGTTCAGCCACCCGCGCGTGCCGTCCGCCGACTGCCCGGCCGACTGCCGGCGGTACTGGGCCGCGAGCTGCTTAAGTGAGCACGGCGACCCACCGGTCCAGGTATGTAGCCGCACGTCGTCGAACACGGAGACGGCCTCCGGCGCGTGCTCGACACGCAGCGGCTCCAACCGAAGGCGCGCTGTCGCGGCGGGCGCCGCGATGGGCCACAATGTTGCAGCGGTCACCGGCGGATCGTATCGTCCCGACGAGATCGCGCAGTGCGATTTCTGGTACCCCCACCTCGTGTGCTGTTGAAGTGCCGGTTGGTCGGGTTGGCGCGACCGACGAACTATGAAGCTGAAGGTGGTCAACTTGCACTTGCAGCCAGCTGGTCAAAATTCGATTGCCACTGACATCACGCGAAAGTACGTTTGGGCCATCGAGCACCTTGCTCGGGGTTAACTCACCGAAGGCACCGGAGGCACGCTCATGACTTCCGTTCCCGACCTGGCCACCTCGCCCGACGCCCAACTTGACGCCGAACTCGACGCCGCGGCGCTCGAGGCGGCGCTCCCGACGTTGACCGAGAAGCTGGCTGGCCTTTCCGCGGCGCTGACCGAGGACGAGCGCGCGGTACTCAGCAGCATCGTGACGTCGGCGAGCTTGCACCTGAAGGAGCTGCAGGACATCAACGTCGAGGCGGAGTACATATACTCGAAGCCGATTTCCGCGGCCGCCACCCCTACGATCCGGGCTCAGCTGCTCGACCTCCCCGAGACCCTCGGTTTCACCGAGTAACTTCCCCTGACCAGAGGAGTCTGCGGTGGAGGCTTCGACTTTGGTGGACCGGCTGTCCCGGCTGTCCTCGGAACTCACCCCCGCAGAACGGGAGAACCTCAAGTTCCTTTTGAGCATGGCCGCTGGGGGTCTTCTCAGCGGCCATGCTCAGACAATCTCTGAGCCGCTGCGGAACGCCGCGCTAACGACCGCTCAGCGTTCGTTGCCCAAGCTGCACGGCGACAAGCGGCCCGAGTTTGACACCGGCGTGGTCTTCTGCGGCCGCGGGTCGTTCTTATCGGATGAGGATGTAACCGTTCTCAACTGTGAATCTCTCGTCTACCGACCGCGGGCCGAACGCTTCCATGACCACTACGTGGCCTCCGGCGCCCCAATCGCGCGAGAGCTCGCCCTATCGCAGTCGATCAACGACTTCTTATCGTCCCGAGTCGGACCCGTCCTACCCACGTACAAGGCGAACTACCTCTACTACGATGAACCAGGACTCGGCATCGATCCCCACGTCGACAAGGACGAGTTCTCACTCAACGTGCTCACGATGATTGAGCACCGCCCGGATCGCCGGCATTCCGAGCTGATCCTGTACCCGCCCGAGCGCGACGTTATCCACGTTCACCTCGAGCCGGGTGAGTCACTCGTTTTCTTCGCCGACAGCGTCACCCACCAGCGCACCCGGACCGTCGACGGCGAGGCGATCCGGCTGGTGTCCTTCGGCTACCGCACGGTCGGGAGCGTGTCATGACAGATGCACCGACCATGGGGCGACGGCTCGCCGACCTGCACCGAACCCTCAGACCGGCCGAGCAGGCGAACCTGAAGCTGATTTTCGGCTTGGCGGCAGGTCGGCTGGTCCCGGACAAAGACCCACGTTCCGAGCATGGTCGGTGGGCGGTGTCCGAGGCACTTGAAATCCTGTGCCCTTACGACGTCGCCGATCCCCGCGGCGTCCAGTACCGGGGTCGGCCGTCGTTCCTCACGGATGATCTACTCGGCTCGCTCGTCGCGGAGGCTGCACACGTCGGGCAGACGGCCGTGCCATTTGACGAGCACTACCTCGGCTGCGGCGGCGCGGTGGCGGACGAACTTGCGACGAGCGATGTGCTGGCAGAACTCGTGGCCGGAGTGGTCCCGAAGGCAGCAGCGACCGGGATCGCGAGCTACCTGTTCTACCGCGACGCCGGTCAGGGCATCATCCCGCACATCGACACCGACATCTTCTCGCTCAACGTGTTGATGATGCTCGCGCACGACATCCCGCCCGACCTTACAGAACCGTCGGCGCTCTATATGCACTTCGCCGACGGCACCGAACAGCGGCTGCAGTTGTCACCTGGTGAAGTAGTGATTTTCCTGGCAGGTACGCAGGCCCACAGTCGCACGCCGATCCGCGAGGGTGAGCGCGTCACGATCCTGACCTTCGGCTTCATGCCCGAGGGCGCGCCGCTGGAAAACTACCGCAGGTGACTGCCGTTCTTGGGATTCACTGTGGACACGAGGCCTCGTGCTCGGTCGTCCGCGACGGACAGCTGGTGTCCGCCATCCAGCAGGAACGCGTCACTCGCCGCAAATACGATGGGCAGGAGTTCCTCTCCAACCGGCTGCCAATTCCGGAGGCCTTGAGCCTGGCCGGGACGACGATCGACGATGTCGACGTCATCGTCAGCTCCTTCCAGGCGGCCGGTCCCTCCGCTGTCGGCCTCCAACGGCCGCTATTCTCCCCGGCCTTCGCGGCATTCGACCCGTTCGACTCTCGCCACCAGGTCGTGTCCCACCACCTCGCGCACGCCGCATCGGCCATCTATCCGTCGGGCCTGTCGGCGGCGACGGTGCTGGTATCGGACAGCGCCGGGACGACCTCCCGGGACGGGTCGGACTTCTATCTGCCGTTCGAACAGTTCTTCGCAGACTATTGCGCCGACTCACCAGGCGCTGACCTCTTCACCGAGATGCGATCTACCTACGCGTTCCGCGACGGTCGCTTCGAGTTGCTCGAACGCGCATTCAGCCAGCCGCATAACCAGCCGGACGTCTTCGTGCAGAGCGAGGCGAGCCTCTACGACAACGTGGCCCGCTACCTCTTCCGCAAGGAGCACGCCCACGGTCAGCTGATGGCGCTAGCGGGGATCCCGTCGAACGGTCCGGCCAAGCTCATGGCCGGCGACATCGTCACCGCAGACTCGCCACCCCGGCTGCAGAATGGATGGCAGCTGTTCGAGTCCGGCACGGATCCAGTCGACAGCGCCGACGTCGCCGCTGCCGTGCAGGACGCGTTCACCCGGCTCCTCACGTACCACGCCCAGCGCGCGGTCGAGCTGGCGGGCCACCCGGATCTCTGCTGCGCCGGAGGGGTCTTCCTCAACCTGACTGCCAACAGCGCGGTTGCCGCCCTGTCCGGTGTCCGCGAGATCTATGTCCCGTCGTGCCCCCACGACGCCGGGATCTCCGTCGGCGCTGCCTTCCTCGGCTGGGCGCGGACCCAGCCGGGCGCTGTCACGTCCCGACGCCTGCGTTGCGACTTCCTCGGCCGTGCCGCCGAGGCGATCACGCCCGATCAGGCGGCGGGGTACGGCTACTCGACGCTCACGCAGCCAGGGAACGCGCGCGCGAGCGTCGCCCGTGCGGCTGAGGTCCTCGCCCAGGGCGCGATCGTGGCCCGTTACGCTGGCCGCGCCGAGTTCGGTCCGCGGGCCCTTGGCAACAGATCGCTGCTGTGCCACCCGGTTAGCTGTACCGACGCCCGCGCGAAGCTGAACCGGCTCAAGCAACGCCAGGGCTGGCGACCAGTCGCACCTATGGTGCGCGACGAGGATCTGCGCACGTACTTCCTCGGGCCGGATCAGTCGCCGTTCATGAACTTCAACTTCGTGGTGCGCGACGAGTTCCGTGATGTCCTCGCCGAGGCGGTGCACGCCGACGGCACCGCCCGCGTGCAGACCGTCTCCGTGCACGACAACGGCGCCATCCATGAACTGCTCACTCGCGTCGCCGAGCACGGTCAACTGCCGATCCTGATCAACACCTCCTTCAACGGCCCGGGCCAGCCAATCATCGACGCCGCTGCCGACGCCCTGGAGTACGTTCGCCACCCGGCGGTGGACTATTTGCTCGCCGAGGAGTGTCTGTTCGCCACACCTGCATCCGGACCGGTCGCGGTGCGGCGGCCAGAGTCGGTCGTCATGGCGATGTTCGGCTCCGGCGTCGACACGAGATACCTGTTAAACAACGAGACCTCGTCCAGTCCTGTGGATAGACAACTGTTCCTCGATCTGTGCGAGCGCGAGTGTGTGCTGGTCGACCGCGGCTCCCAACTCGTCCTCGACTGCTTGCGCGCCGGCCTGCTCGTCGAAGCCTGAGGCCCCGATCACCGTGGCTAGAGCGACGCAGCGCAGTGGGACGCTAGCAACCGCACTGCCCATCGCCAACTTCCTGTCCTATTTCGCGATCGCCGCCGTGGAATTCTCCGTGCCGTTCGTGGCCGTGTCGACGCTCGGCGCCAATTCGCTCGTCATCGCTGGGCTGGGCATCTGTCGCTTCGCGCCGCAGGTGCTACTGGCACGCGCCGCAGCACGGGTTGTCGAGCGGTACGACCAGCGGACGGTCATGCTCGGCTCGGAGCTGTTGCGCGTCGTCGCCTTCATCCTGTCGGCGTTCGCGCTCGCGGTGGCTCCGAGTGTGGGACTGGGCGTCTTCGGCGTCGCGAACGTCGCCCTGGCGTGCGCGTCCGTACTGACGGCCGTGTCGACGCAGGTACTCGTGCCGGCCGTCTTCGCGGACGAGATGCTGCCAAGCGTCTACTCCAGGCTGGGCATCGCCGAGTCGTCGGCCGATGCGATGGCCCCTTTCCTCACCGGCCTGGGCCTCGGCGCGCTCGGTGTCTCCCCGACGTTCGGTGTGGCCGCGGCTTTGGCCGTGTGCGCCTGCGCACTGTTGCTGCGCGTTCCGCAGATCCGCGCGCAGGTCGAGCCACCCGGCAGCGACGAGGCGGTGATCACCTCACGAGCCACCCTGCGCCGCGGGCTGCAGCTCAACCTCCACACGTCGCCACTTCGAATCATCACGGTGTGGGCGGTGTCCTACAACTTCGGCCAGTGCATCATCGAAGCCCTCTTGCTCGTCGCGCTGGTCAAGCACACGCCGATCACCTCAACATCCTACGGTGTGATCCGGACCTGCGCGGTGCTGTTCGCCGTGCTCGGCGCCTATCTCGCCGAGCGATTGCCGACCCGGCTGCGCAGCGGCCTCGGGACGTCGCTCTCCGGCTGCGGTGCGGTTGCCTCGTACGCCGTCGTCGGCGTCGGCGTGTACGTCGGCGGCATGACGGGGCTGGTCCTCGTCCTGGTCGGATTCGCGGTCGACGAGTTCTGCTCGGGCGTGGTGCTTGTCCGGATCCAGGCGTTCCGCGCCCGCGCGATCGCCAGAACCGACCGGGCAATTGCGGTCGCGGCCTACCGTGCCGTCAACATGACGGCCGTTCCGGCGGGATTCGCCGTGGGTGGCCTTATCGGGCTGGTGCTCAGCCCGGCGAGCACGTTGCTCGCGGTCGGCCTGCTGATGATCCTGCCCGGAATCTTGATCCTGTCGCGGTCAGTACGCGAGGCGGCTTGAGCCCCGGTCAGCAGAACTCCCAGGGCTCAGCGGCTCACGGGATGTCGCACACACCCGCGGCCGCAGACCGCCACCTGCTCCCAGAACCCACCTCCCAATTTCAAATGACACACCGATGAACTCTTGTGTCACTCACTGGCGCAGGACTCCGGGGCGGTTCAACCTGACCAGTCGGAACTCCCGCGGCTTGTACTTCCTGGTACCAGTCTTACCGACAGGCCCAGGCAAGCCTGCCGAACAGGTTGTCGGCGACGATCCTCTCGGCGACGGGAGCCGGGAGCACCGCCCGTACCGCCCGCTCGGCCCGGAGCTCCTCAAGCTCGCGCATGTCGAGATCCTTCCACCCGTCCCCGGCTCACCGCCAAACAGACGGTATCGAACCATGCCCAGGCGCGTAGCCCCTCAGACTGGCCTTGACCAGGGGATACATCCGGCCGCGGCCCCTTTCTGGCGTATTCGGTTCCCACCCCTTCCGGACTCAGTCCCTGCTCGGTGAGTACTTGTGCGGCGAGGCCGGTCTGCTCGGCTTGGAGTCCTAGCAGCAGGTGTTCGGTGCCGACATGGTTGTGCCCGAGCCGCAGGGCCTCGCGCACGGTACGCTCCAGCGCCTTTTTGGTTTTGCCGGTAAACGGGGCTTGTCGGGCACCTCGTCGCTGGCGGGCAACAGTCGCCGGATGATCGCGCCTTCGAGGTCGTCCGGGTCAATGCCGGCGGCCTGGATCGCGCTCACGGCGAGGCTCGGGCGCTCCTGGCAGAGTACGGGCGTTGTTCTGGGCCAGCACGATGGCATGGCGGGCGCGGGGGGTGTAGTGGCCGAAGACCTTCTCGGTCAGCGTGGACGGGTCGAGCTCGATGTCGCCGGGCAGGAAGCGTTTGCGCGCGGCCTGCTTGCCAACGCCGATCCGCTCGCCGATCTGGGTCCATGAGGTACCCGTCCTGCGCGCGCAGTCGACAATATGACCGATCAGGTGATCGGCGAGCTCATCGAGTGCGGCGGCGGTCGAGCAGGCCTCCTCGAGACGATCCAGCGGTCCGCTGTCGGGCCGGGCGGTCTAGACGTGGGTAGTCAGCTCGGTGAGCTGAACTGGCATCTTCTTCATGATGACAACCTGAGGTTGTCCCTGCTTCCGTGACAACCTCAGGTTGTCACTCCAGGCAACCCGCGACCGCCTCGTCGGCGTCGACGCGGGCAGTTTCTGCCCACGCAGTGACTCAACTGTGAACGGGTAACCGGACGGTGAACGCGGTGCGCCCCGGAACGCTGCTGACGTCCACCGAGCCGCCGTGCGCAGCGACCACGGCCTCGACGATGGACAGTCCGAGCCCAGTGCTGCCGTTGGCTCGGGATCGCGAGGAATCGCCGCGGGCGAATCGCTCGAACACGTGCGGCAGTAGGTCCGGCGGCACGCCCGGCCCATCATCCACAACAGACAAGCTCACTTCTCCGTCGACTGTGGTCAGGGCAACGGCGACGGTGGTACCCACCGGGGTATGGGTACGCGTGTTGGCCAACAGGTTGGCCACCACCTGCGCCAGACCGGCCGCGTCGCCGGTGACCGTCACCTCTTCGTCTGGGGCGGTGAGCTGCCAGCGGTGGTCAGGACTCACGGCGTGCGCGTCGCTCATGGCGTCGATGACGAGCCGCGACAGGTCCACCGGCTCACGGCTCAACGGTCGACCGGCGTCGAGACGGGCGAGCAGCATCAGGTCCTCGACCAGGGTGGTCATCCGCTCGGTCTGTGATTCCACCCTCGCGAGCATTCGCGCGATCTCGGGGGGGACCGGCTCAGCGCTGCGCCGAGTGAGCTCGGCGTAGCCGCGGATGGCCGCGAGCGGAGTCCGAAGCTCGTGACTGGCGTCTGCGACGAAGCGCCGCAGCCGCGTCTCGCTGGCTTGGCGGGCCTCCAAGGCCGCACCGACGTGACCGAGCAATTGGTTGAGCGCGAGGCCGACCTGGCCGACCTCAGTCCGCGGGTCGGTGTCGGCCTCGGGAACCCGCTCGGCCAGCGCCACCTCGCCCCGGTCCAACGGCAGTTCAGCCACCCGGCCGGCAGTCCCCGCCACCCGGGTCAGTGGGCGCAGCGTCAGCCGCACGATGGCCGCGCCCGCTATCCCGGCAAACATCAGCGCGGATCCGATGACGATCACCTCGACGGTGATCAGCCGGGTGACGGTTTCATCGAGTCCGGCCAGCGGTAGGCCGGTGACGAGCACGTCGCCGTCTGCCGCTCGCACCGAAACCACTCGATAGTCTTCGGAGCCGAGACGCAGACTGCGAGGCGCGCCGTCGACGGGCAACGCGACCAGCGCTGCCGCTTCGGAACCGGACAGTTGCTCGGGCGCGCCGCTGCGGTCTAGAACACCCCCCTGAGTCACCCGGCCGTCGACAATCCGCGCACCGAGCGTGTCGACCGACTGGCCGGGCGCGCCGAGGAACCCGCCGCGCCTGTCGTTAGAGGCTGGGCGGGAGCCGGCCAGTGGTCCGGCGAGCGCGCCAGCGAAGCGGTCCCGGGAGCCGGCGAGCTGGACATCGAGCCGGTGGAGGAGAAAGGCATGCAGCTCGACCGCGGTGACCACCCCGACGACGACGCCTACCAGCGCGAGTAGCGCCAGCAGGGCGACCACCAGGCGGGCCCGCAGCGAGTGCATCGCGCTCAGTCCGCCGCAGGCTTGAGCACGTAGCCGGCACCTCGCATGGTGTGGATCATCGGTGACCGGCCGGCATCGACCTTTTTGCGCAGGTAGGAGATGTAGAGCTCGACGACGTTGGAGTTGCCGCCGAAATCGTAATGCCACACCTGATCAAGGATCTGGGCCTTGGACAGCACCCGGCGCGGGTTGCGCATGAGGTAACGCAGCAGCTCGAACTCCGTCGCGGTGAGCTCGACGATGTCGCCGTCGCGGCAAACCTCGCGGCTGTCCTCGTCGAGGACCAGGTCGCCGACCACCACTGCTGGCGTTCGGGCCACGGCCATCCCCGAGCGGCGCAGCAACGCCCGCAGCCGAGCCATCACCTCCTCCAGGCTGAAAGGCTTGGTCACGTAGTCGTCACCGCCGACGGTGAGCCCCGCGATCCGATCTTCGACGGCATCCTTGGCCGTGAGGAAGAGCACCGGCAGCGTCGGTGCACCTGCGCGTAACCGGCGCAGCACCTCCAGCCCGTCGATGTCGGGCAACATGATGTCAAGAACCACCAGGTCCGGCCCGAACTCGCGCGCCGTGCGCACTGCAGAGAGCCCGTCACTTGCGCTGCGCACGTCCCAGCCTTCGTAGCGTAGCGCCATCGTCAGCAGCTCGGCCAGCGACACCTCGTCCTCGACGACGAGCACTCGCACCGGTGCGCCATCGGCCCGGCGTAGCTCCGCATCCACCACAGTCATGCTGCCACCATCGCCCAACCGACTGTGCGCCACCTAGGGGCTAGCTGTGTGCGGCCTGTGCTGCGAGTGCCGGTGGAGGACACCAGTCGGTGGCGGCCAACCGGGATTGCTCGTCGGCGGCAAGGTTACCTTCGAGGTACCGGAAATCGGTCGTCCGCGGGCGCGGCCCGCAACTATGGTAATTCCTGGGACGGAAGGATGATCTTCTTGACGACTGTGGCGGCAGACGGACGAAAAATTCGGCTGCGGCCGCTGCAGACCGACGACGAGCAGGCGGTGCGCGCCACCCACGGCTGCTCGCTCATGGTGGGCACATCGGCTATGGCGTGCTGCCCCCGTTTCGCCGCCGCGGGTTCGCGACCGAAATCTTGCGGCAGGGACTGATCATCGCCCGGGTGCTCGTGGTCTGTGATAACGACAATGCAGGGTCCATTCGGGTGATCGAGCAGTGTGGAGGGCAACTGGACGAACACTGCCCGGTCACTCCTGGTGCTGTGCCGGCCCGCCGTTACTGGATTGATTGAACCCCAAAATAGCCGCGGGTAGCGGGCGTTATTCCGCTATGGTGGGAGCCGAATGGGAACCGAACCGCTCAGTATCAGCTGCAGCCGCTAGTCGAGCCACAGCCCTCGCAGACGTAGCAGGATCCGGCAGGACGCATCTTCGTACCGCAGGTCATGCATAGTGGCGCGTCAGCAGCCTTCCCCATCTGCAATTCCAGCAACTCGGTGGAACTGCCCACATATACCGGAGCTGGACGCGCTGGTGCCGCCGCCGGTACTGGATTGCTGGAGTCCACTGAGGTGCGGAGGGACTCCACGTCGGCATCGGTGCCCGCATCGTTGCCGAACTCCGCGACGACCTGCGCAGTACGCTCTTCGGCGGTCAAAACACCCAGTTGCTCCCGCTTGTCCTTAGGTAGCTGATCCAGTGCGAGTCGACGGAACAGGTAATCCACCACGCTGGACGCCATCCGGACGTCCGGGTCGTCGGTCATCCCAGCCGGCTCGAAACGCATGTTCATAAATTTGGAAACGTACGTCTCCAGCGGTACACCGTACTGTAACGCTATCGAGATTGCGATCGAGAAGGCCTCCATCACACCGGCCAGGGTGGAACCCTGTTTGGACATCTTTACAAAAATCTCGCCGAGGCCGCCGTCCGGATACGAGCCTGCCGTCAGGTAGCCCTCAGCGCCACCTACGGTGAAAGACATGGTCTCGCTGGGCCGCCTCTTGGGCAGTCGCTTGCGCACCGGCCTGGCTTCGACGGGAATTTTTTCTACTCCAGTGCTCCCATTTTTTCCGGTGGACAGCGGCTGGCCCACCTTGCAGTTGTCCCGGTAAATCGCCAGTGCCTTGATTCCCAGTTTCCATGATTGGAGATAGATTTCTTCGACATCGGCGACCGTGGCTGTCTCAGGCATATTGACAGTCTTGCTGATGGCGCCCGAGATAAACGGCTGCGTCGCCGCCATCATCCGCACATGCCCCATCGGGGGGATGGCACGCTCGCCCATCGCGCAATCAAAGACAGCATAATGCTCAGAACGCAGTCCAGGGGCATCGATCACGTGGCCATGCTCGGAGATGAATTCGATGATCGCCTCGCTCTGCTCCTGCAGGTAACCCAGCGCCGCGAGTGCCTTGGGTACAGTCTGGTTGACGATCTGCATGGAACCGCCGCCGACCAGCTTCTTGAATTTCACCAGAGAAAAATCCGGTTCAATTCCCGTCGTATCACAGTCCATCATGAAACCTATCGTTCCAGTCGGTGCCACGACACTCGCCTGGGCGTTACGCCAACCGTTGTTCCCGCCGATTCGGATACCGTCTTGCCACGCCCTGGTGGCGGCCTTCTGTACTGCACGGTCATTGTGATCGTAAGTACGGATCAGGTCGTTGGCGGCGGCGTGCTTGCGCATGATCCGCTGATGCGCTTCGGCGTTACGCGCATAGCCGTCGTACGGTCCCACGACGTCGGCAAGTTCCGCGGAGCGTTTGTACGCAGCGGCGGTCATCAGCGAGGTGATCGATGCGGCGAGTGCCCGCCCGCCGTCCGAGTCATAAGCATGGCCGGTAGCCATCAACAACGCCCCGAGGTTGGCATAGCCAATGCCGAGCTGCCGGAATGCTCTAGTGGTCTCTGCGATCGACTCAGTCGGGAAATCGGCAAAGCAGATCGAGATATCCATCGCGGTGATGACGAGCGCTACCGTCTTCGCGAACAGCTCGGCGTCGAAGGTGAGATCCTCTCGGAGGAATTTCATCAGATTGATCGATGCCAGGTTGCAACTGGAGTTGTCCAGGTGCAGGTATTCGCTGCACGGATTAGAGGCGGTGATGCGCCCGGACTCCGGGCAGGTGTGCCAATCATTGATAGTGTCATCGTATTGGAGGCCCGGGTCGGCGCATTCCCATGCAGCCGTGGTGATATGCCGGAAAAGCTCCTTGGCCCGCACCGTCTCGATGACTTCACCGGTTGTTCGGGCGCGCAACCCGAACTCGCCACCGGCTTCCACGGCGCGCATGAACTCATCCGACACTCGGACTGAGTTGTTGGCGTTCTGGTATTGGACCGAGGTGATGTCCTTGCCACCGAGATCCATGTCGAACCCGGCATCACGGAGCACCCGAATCTTGCGCTCCTCAGACGCCTTGGTCTGGACGAACTCGGCTATATCCGGGTGATCGACGTCGAGCACCACCATTTTGGCAGCGCGACGAGTCGCACCTCCTGATTTGATGGTACCCGCCGAGGCGTCCGCCCCGCGCATGAAGCTCACCGGGCCGGATGCTGTACCTCCAGAGGACAACAGTTCCTTCGACGAACGGATACGGGAAAGATTCAGGCCGGCACCAGAACCGCCCTTAAAGATAAGGCCCTCTTCCCGATACCAGTTGAGAATTGATTCCATCTCGTCGTCGACCGAGAGTATAAAACACGCAGAGACTTGTTGAGGCGAAGCGGTCCCGACGTTGAACCAGACCGGGGAATTGAAGCTGAACACCTGATGCAGCAGCATCCAGGTGAGCTCCTGGGAGAAGATCTCCTTGTCGGTGGCGGTGCCAAAATATCCGTGCTGCACGCCGGCGGCGGTATAGGTCGTCACGACCCGGTCGATCAGTTGGCGCAAACTCGACTCGCGCTGCTCGCTACCCACTGCGCCGCGGAAGTATTTGCTGGTCACGATGTTGACGGCATTAACCGACCAGGAATCAGGGAACTCCACGCCGCGCTGTTCGAAGTTGACCGTGCCGTCGCGCCAGTTGGTCATCACGACGTCCCGGCGCTGCCATGTCACCTCGTCGTAGGGGTGGCGCGCCTCGGTGGTGTAGACCCGCTCCATTCGCAACGCGCGCTTGGGCTGCGCGGTCGGCGAAGCTCCAGCGGTTCCCGCCCCGTTGCCAGCCGGAGTCCCGACGGTCTCGGTCATCCCTCATCCCCTTCAGTCGCCGTGGACACACTCCCGGTTCGGGTAGCCCCGCCCGGAGCGATCGAATTCTTCGTGGTGCGGTCGTGGCGAGGGAGGTCACGCAGGTTGCGGATCTCCTCTTCGAAGTCCTCGATCGACGAGAACGATCGGTAGACACTCGCGAAACGGAGGTAGGCCACCTTGTCGAGGTCCCGCAGCGGCCCGAGGATGGCCAACCCGACCTCTTGGCTGGGCACCTCGGCGCTACCCAATGCCCGGATCGTCTCTTCGACCCGGTGCGCCAGTTGCTGCAGCGCGTCCTCATTGACCGGTCGTCCCTGGCAGGCTCTGCGCACTCCGCGGACGACCTTGTCACGGCTGAACGGCTCGGTGACACTCGAGCGCTTCAGTACGGTCAGGACCAGCTCCTCCACTGTCGTGAACCGGCGAGCGCACTCCGGGCACGCCCGGCGCCGGCGGATCGCCTGCCCATCGTCTATCTCTCGCGAGTCGATGACCCGCGAGTCGGGGTGCCGGCAGAACGGACAGTGCATGCACCCCACTCCCTTCCCAACGGCATGGCATTCAGACCCCATCTGTAGGGGAACTACAGCTACGTAACTACTATATGTGGTGCCAGCTCAATGTGTCCAGCCGCCACGGCGCGTGCGGCCGCGCCGTCGGTTACTCCCCGTCGGGTACCTGTAGTTGCTGACCTGGCTCGATGGCGGAGCCTACGATTCCATTCAGCTGCCGAATGCGTTGCACCATCACACGTTGGTCAGAGTGTGGTGCGACCCGGCGCGCCACGTCCCACATGGTCTCGCCCGCGCCCACTCGCAGCACCTCGGTCCGCGCCGAAATCCCCGGGCTCACGCCGTGCCCGATCCAGCTGAGGCAGCCAGCGAAGGCCACCGCCACGGTGGCAGCCGCCACGACGTTCACTATCGGCCTCCGGGCCGACGGCGCAAGCGGCGGTACGGGCGCCGGAGGTAGTGGAGGTGCCGGGAGCGGTCGAGTGAGCGCGGCTAGGCGGGCCGGCCTGGCATCCCTCGGCGTGACCTTCTCACCAGGTGCCGTCGGCGACCCAGTGAACCGTGCTGTCAACCGTGCTGGTGCCGTCATCGAGACTCCATCATCGCCGGTACTATCGAACGCAGGCCGTCGAACGTGAGTTCGACCGAAGTGCTGTGCGGTGTCTATCACGGTGCCCCGACAGAATCGGTGACCGTGCGGCGTGTTGTTCGAACAGATGTTTGATCTTTGGTCCGGCGACCGTTAGCGTCAGCGTCAGGTCCGACCGGCTCGACGGTGTCGGGAGCGGACCGTGTTGGTCAAGGTGGATTCCAGGGTGCCGACCCTGATTTCGAAGCCAGAGGAGGAACGTTGGGACGACAGCAGAGCGACGAGCCGGCGGTGACCGGTTCCGGAACGCAGCTCCATGAGGCAAGTGCACCGAGCCCAGCCGGGCAGGTGCATGTTTTCCCCGACCTCGACGACGGCGCTGGCATCGACAGCCTCACACCGCGCCAGCGACGGGTCCTCGAGGTGATCCGTGAGTGGGTGGAACGGTTCGGCTACCCGCCGAGTGTCCGGGAGATCGGCGAGGCAGTCGGTCTGACGTCGACCTCATCGGTAGCGCACCAGCTGCGCGCCCTGGAACGCAAGGGTTACCTGCGCCGTGACCCCAACCGGCCTCGCGCGGTCGGTGTCCGGCCTCCTGACAGTCCGTCGCCGACCTCGGAAGCCGCCAGCGGCGAGCCTGCTCATCCCACTCCCGTTTTCGTTCCCGTGGTGGGCCGGATCGCCGCTGGTGGTCCAGTGCTCGCCGAGCAGGTTGTCGAAGACGTCTTCCCGCTGCCGAAAGAACTCGTCGGCGAAGGATCGCTGTTCCTCCTGCGCGTCGTGGGCGACTCCATGGTGGAAGCGGCGATCACGGACGGGGACTGGGTGGTCGTGCGCCAGCAGCCCAGTGCCGAAAACGGGGACATCGTCGCTGCCATGATCGACGGTGAGGCGACCGTGAAGACGTTCAAGCGCCGCGACGGGCACATCTGGCTGCTCCCGCACAACGCCGCCTACGAGCCGATCCCCGGCGATGAAGCGACCGTGCTCGGCCGCGTCGTGACGGTGCTACGACGACTGTGAATCTGCTCGTGCCGTGGCGCGCTGAGGGTCGCGGAACGCGGGGGTTCAGAAAGAGGTGTGCGCTAGCCAGTGCTCCATAACGCTGGCGTCGCCGAGCACGTCGATGGGCGCGTCGCCAACCGGGACGCGGCGCATCAGGACCAGCAGCAGGGAGACCACCGGACCCCGCACCGCGACATCGCCTTTGGTGTGGCCGTGTTCCCACACCGGCCCCGACGGTGTCCGTCGCACGATCCACTCCCCCGCCTCGCCAAGCCCTGGGTCGGTGGAATGCAGGTGCAGAATCTGGCCCTTCCCGCGAAGCTCGGCGAGCTCCGGGCGGTATTCCACGGCGTTCGGCAAGCTGAGGAAACCCAGCCACTCCGAGATCGCATCGGCGGCGAGATCAGCCTCCAGGGTGAACTCGCGACCCAGCGCGAGCTCGGCGTCGGCACGGTGCACCGTGGTCTCATGCGCCATCCGGCGGCCCCAGAAACCGACACTGTGGTCACCGGCCCAGCTCCACACGGACGTCCCCGGGTCAGCCGTCCGGATCGCGTTCACGAGGGCGCCAGCACCGTTGCGCAACCAAGTGCCGAGCCCGTCGGCGTCTTCGGGCGCCGCGGTCGCGTCCAGCTCGCTGTGGTCGGGTGGCGTGGCCGCGGGCCGAGTGACGGCCGCGGTGGCCCACCGGTGGGCCTGCCCGAGATGCTCGGCGAGCTGGTACAGCGTCCAGTCCGGGCAGCTGGGCACCCGCTGTTGCAGGTCGGCGCCGACCAGTGCATCAGCGAACAAAGCGGACTGCGCAGCCAGCGCGTCGAGGTAGCGGTCCCCGCGCAGCAGAGCCATCAGATGCCCTCCCATGATCTCGTTCCCCGTAGGCCTCGGACTCGCAGCCGAAACATTTGGTGCTTTGATAGTGCGGCGGCGTACTGGGTGGTGTGCACTGTGCCCTATGGCCTCGCATTCTGCCTCGCATCCGCACGACCCCGTCCAGCGCGTGCTCGGTGACGGCTGGGGCACCTTCCTCGCGGCGGCGATGCGGTCTCCCCGCGACGTTGGCACCTTGCTGCCCTCCGGTCCCGAGCTGGCCCAGCGGCTGGCCGCGGTGGTGGCTGGAGCCGGCCAGGCTGGGCGCCCCACAATCGTGGTGGAGGTCGGCGCGGGCGGCGGGGCCGTCACCGCGGCGATCGCCCGAGAGGCGCACCGCGACGCGGTAGTGATCGCGGTCGAGAAGGACCCCGGGCTTGCCGACCGGTTACGGTCCCGCGAACTCGGGGTGCGGGTAGTCACCGCGGATGCAGCCACGCTTCCGGCCATCCTCGCCGACCACGGGGTGGATCGCGCCGATGTGATCGTCTCAGTGCTGCCGTGGAGCCTGTTCGGTCCGCAGCAACAACGCGAGTTCTTGACGATCTTTGCCGCTGCGCTACAGCCCGACGGGGTGTTCACCGCCGCCGCTTACAGCGTGGGCTACTGGACAGCGGCTGCGCGCCGGTTTCGCAGCGAGCTGGAGCGGACGTTCGGCGAGGTGCTGCCCACCCGGACGCTCTGGCGGCACTTGCCGCCAGCCATGACCTATGTCTGCCGGCACCCGGTCGTCACCCGTCCGGTCGTCACCCGTCCGGTCGTCACCCGTCCGGTCGTCACCGACGACATCACCGCGGATCCGAATCGATGAGGAGCTGGCCATTGAGCCGGGTGACGCGCAACGCACGCTTCACCACTTGGGCGTTGCCGCCCTTGTCGTAGGTGACCTCGACGGGCACTTGCACCGAACCGTCGGAATTATCCGTGACTCCGGAGGCGTCGCGGGCGCTGACCGAGGAGTACTGGCTCCAGTAGGAGCGAAAGTCCGACTCGTCGGCGAAGGCAGCGCGCGCGGTGGGCGACAGCAGCTGCCAGGCCGTCGACACGTCGTTCATCCCGTTGTAGTAGTCGATCACAAGCTGGCCGGCGTCGCTCCATCCGATCGGCTGGGCGTGGTCCACCCGCTGTACCTGCGGCGGCGGTGGTAGGACGGGGCTTGGTGTTGCCGCGGGCGCAGCCGCGTGTCCGACGGGGTGGGCGCCCTGTTGGCCGGATGAGCCTCCGGACAGCAGCGCCTCGACTCCGGTGAACACGAGCACCGCGAGGACCGCTGCGGTGAGCAAGCCCGCCTTGAGCCGCCGGTGCCCGCGGGCGGTAAGGGAGCTGTCGGCAGACCAACCGGATAGCAACGATGCCGCCTGCGGTGCGGAACCGACCAGCGGGGTGGATGCCACGGTCAGCGTCGGGTCCACGCGCTCGGTTCTGGTCACGCGGGTCGGCCGCCGCGTGGCGCCTGACGTGGAACCTGGGCGGGTCGTCCGTACTGCGGCGAGTTCCTGGCTCGCGCGGTACATGTCGGGACGCTGCGCCGGGTCTGTCGCCAGCAGCCTCATCAGCACCGCTGATAGCGCGCCCGCCTGCCAAGGGGGCCGCACGTGGCCGCCGGCCACCGCGTGCAGCAGCGCTAGCGGGTTGTCGGTGTCGCCGAACGGACCGCACCCCTCCACTGAGGCGTACAGCGTGGCGCCGAGGGAGAAAACATCCGACGCCGGCGTCGGCACTTGCCCGCGAGCCACCTCCGGTGCCAGGTAGGCCGGGGTACCGGCCATCATGCCGGTCTGAGTGACCGTGACATCTCCCGCGGCGCGCGAGACGCCGAAGTCGGTGATCTTGGCGGTGCCGTCGTCGGTGATCAAGATGTTCCCGGGCTTGACGTCGCGGTGCACGATCTGGGCGGCGTGCGCGGCGGCCAGCGCCGAGGCGATCTGCCTACCGATCGAGGCGACTTCCGGCACCGGGAGGCAGCCGCGCTCAGCCAGGACTGCCGCGAGGCTGCGCGAGGGCAGGTACTCCATCACCAAGCAGGGCTCACCCTCATGCTCGGCCACGTCATAGATGACGATGGCGTTCGGGTGATGCAGGCGCGCGGCGATGCGTGCCTCGCGCAACGCCCGGGCCCGGGCTTCGTCGGTCGCCCGAGGGCTCAGGTTCGGCTGTACCAGCAGCTGTTTCACCGCCACGCGCCGTTGGAGCCGCTCGTCCATGGCCTGCCAGACGATGCCCATGCCGCCAACACCGATTCGATCGAGCACCCGGTAGTGACCGGCGATCAGCTGACCCACGTCGATATGCGGTCACCCCCCTTTGCGCCGTGCTTGCGCACGGCACGCGGCATCCCCGACCGGGGACCAGATTATCGCGCCGGAGCCGGGTCGGCACGCCAATTGAGCTGCTCCCGGTTCGTCCTGGTCGGCCCCGCTTCGCCTCGGATGACGGGTCGGGGGCACGATCGTAGTCACCATGACGCTCACCGCGACGCTACCCGGCGCTACCGGGCCCGACGAGCTCTTCGACACCTTTGTGGCCTGGGTCTCAGACCAGGGCCTGGTCCTGTACCCGGCGCAGGAAGAAGCGCTGATAGAGATCGTCTCGGGCTCGAACGTGATCTTAGCCACACCGACCGGATCCGGTAAGAGTCTGGTCGCGACCGGTGCGCACGCGACCGCACTGGCGCAGGGCATGCGCAGCGTCTACACCGCGCCGATCAAGGCACTGGTGTCGGAGAAGTTCTTTGCGGCCTGCGATGTTTTCGGTGCTGATCAGGTCGGGATGCTGACCGGTGACTCCAGCGTCAACGCCGAGGCCCCCATCATCTGCTGCACCGCTGAAGTGCTGGCCAACATGGCGCTGCGCAGCGGACCGGATACCGATGTGGGCCTGGTCGTGATGGATGAGTTCCACTACTACGCTGACCCGGACCGCGGCTGGGCGTGGCAGGTGCCGTTGCTCGAGCTCCCGCAGGCCCAGTTCCTGCTGATGTCCGCGACACTGGGCGATGTCAGCCGCTTTCAGCCGGACTTGACCCGGCGCACCGGCCGCCCTACCGCGGTGGTCCACTCCGCGCAGCGACCGGTTCCGCTGCACTTCCGGTACGTGACGACACCACTGCACGAGACGTTGGAGGAACTGCTGGCCATCAAGGCGGTGCCGGTCTACGTGGTGCACTTCACCCAGGCGTCGGCCGCCGAGCAGGCGCAGGCGCTGACCAGTATCAACGTCTGCAGTCGGGCTGAAAAGGACGCCATCGCCGAGCTGATCGGTGGGTTCCGCTTCACGGCTGGTTTCGGCAGAACCCTGTCCCGGCTGGTGCGTCATGGGATCGGGGTGCATCACGCCGGGATGCTGCCGCGCTATCGCCGGCTCGTCGAGCGGCTCGCCCAGGCCGGCCTCTTGAAGATCATTTGTGGTACGGACACTCTCGGCGTCGGGATCAACGTGCCGATCCGCACGGTGCTGCTCACCGCACTGGGCAAGTACGACGGCACCCGCACCCGCCACCTCACTGCACGGGAGTTCCACCAGATCACTGGGCGCGCCGGCCGGGCCGGCTACGACACCGCAGGCGATGTCGTCGTCCAGGCACCCGAGCATGTGGTGGAGAACACCAAGGCGTTGGCCAGGGCCGGAGATGATGCCCGCAAGCGCCGTAGGGTCGTCCACAAGAAGCCTGCCGAGGGATCGGTATCCTGGAGCGATCGCACCTTCGACCGGCTGGTCTCGGCCGAACCGGAGTCGCTGACCTCCAGTTTTGCGGTGAGCCACGCGATGGTGCTCAATGTCGCCAACCGGACCGGCGACGCTTTCGCGGTGATGCGCCACCTGCTCACCGACAACCACGAAGACCGGCCCGCGCAGCGTCGGCACATCCGCCAGGCCATCGCGATTTACCGTGCGTTGCTCGCTGCCGGTGTCGTCGAGCGGTTGGCGATTCCGGACGCCGAGGGCCGCACCGTGCGGCTCACCGGGGACCTGCAGCTCGACTTCGCGCTCAACCAGGCGCTGTCGCCGTTCGCGCTGGCCGCGATCGAACTGCTGGACCCGGAGTCGGTTGACTACCCACTGGACGTGCTGTCGGTGCTCGAGGCGACCCTCGACGATCCGCGGCAGGTGTTGAGCGCGCAACTGTCCAAGGCCAAGGGTGAGGCCGTGGCGGCGATGAAAGCCGAGGGCATCGAGTACGAGGAGCGGATGCGGCTGCTGGAGGATGTCACTTACCCGATGCCGCTGGCCGAGCTGCTCGGCGCGTCGTTCGAGATTTACCGGTCAGGCCACCCGTGGGTGGCCGACCACCGGCTGTCCCCCAAGTCAGTCGCCCGGGATCTCACCGAGCGGGCGATGACCTTCACCGAGTACGTCGGATTCTACGGCCTGGCCCGCTCCGAGGGGCTGGTGCTGCGCTACCTGGCGCATGCCTACCAGGCGCTGCGCCGCACGGTGCCGGCGGACGCTAAAACCGAGGGGCTCCGGGATTTGGAGGAGTGGCTCGGCGAGCTGGTGCGGCAGGTCGATTCCAGCCTGCTTGACGAGTGGGAGAAACTTCGTGACCCGCAGGCGCAGGACGGGGTCGCAGCGCCGGTGGATCACCGGCCGCCACCGGTGACGGCCAACACACGGGCCTTCCGGGTGCTGGTGCGCAATGCGCTGTTCCGCCGGGTGGAGCTGGCTGCCCGCCGGCGGTGGGAGGAATTGGCGGAACTCGATGCGCAGGCTGGGTGGGACGCCGAATCTTGGCGAGAGGCTTTGGAACCGTATTTCGAGGAGCATGCCGAGATCGGCACCGGCGCTGACGCGCGCGGCCCGGACTGGCTGATCATCGACCAGCAGGCCGACCGGTGGGTCGTGCGACAGATCCTCGACGATCCGGCCGGGCATCACGACTGGGCCATCAATGCCGAGGTCGACCTGGCCGCGTCCGACGAGTCTGGGACCGCCGTGGTGTGGGTGACTGCGGTGGGCCAGCTGTAGCGCCCGCCCCGATGGTCAGGACGGCTCGTTGCCGGGCTTCCACTTGATGCCGCACCCCATGCTCGGCACCTGCGGTTCTGGTACCGGCGCTCCGGTCATTACCAGATCCAGCGCTGCCCGTAGTGCCTTGCCGGTCACCGGCGCATCGTTGTGAGGGCGGGACTCGTCGAACTCGCCCCGGTAGACAAGCCGGCGCTGGGCGTCATAGAGGAAGAAGTCCGGGGTGCACGCGGCGCGGTAGGCCAGTGCCACCTGCTGGGTGTCGTCGAGCAGGTACGCAAAGGTGAACCCGGCGCGGCGAGCCTGCTCGATCAGCCCGTCCACACCGTCGTCGGGGTAATTCCTGGTGTCGTTGCTACAGATCGCCACCGCAGCCACGTCCGCGGCGTACTCGGCAACCAGCGAGCCGAGTTCCCGCTCAAGGTGCCGGACATAAGGGCAATGATTGGACAGGAACATCACCAGCAGTGGGCGACCAGGGGCGAGGGCATCGGAGGTCACAACCTCGCCAGCCAGAGACGGCAAGGTGAATGGCGGCGCCGACGTGCCGAGCGGGACCATCATCGAGTTCACAGCCATGGCCCAACCTTGCCCCCCTGCAGCACTCGGCACGTCCAACAGTCAGGCCCGTCGAACCGTTCACCACAGTGGACGTTCGACGGGCCTGACTGCGGACCCTGATCGGATGCCTGCGTGGACTAGCCTCGGCCAGTAGTGTCCTGGACCTTGCGCACCGCGCCGTCGATCTGGCTGCTGAACTTGCCCTTGGTGCACCCGTCGACGAGACGACCGGCCTGGTCTGCGATCTTGCCGACCGCGTCAGGGTTGGTCTTGGCGTACCGGCGGGCGGCCTCGACGGCCCCCGCAAGCACAACGAGCTTCCCCAGTTTCCCCAGCATCGCGTTTCCTCCTTCGACTGACCAACCACAATCCCCACTAGGTCACAGCGGAACGGCGAGGATACCGCGCCGGATCATGGCGCGAGAGGACGGCCACAGAAACTCCGATCAAAAGCCCATCGCCTGGGCTCGCCGCTTCACCTCGCGACCTCGGTCGGTCCGCAGCGCACCGATCGGGGTCCCGGGCAGCGAATCCTCCGCGGTGAACAGCCAGCGCAGGATGTCCTCGGCGCAATAGCCCGCATCACGCAACAAAGTGATCGTCCCGGGAAGCCCCTTGACGACCGCAGCGCCGCTGAGGAACTCCGCGGGCACCACCGCCACGCCGTGACGGCGTACTCCCAGCAGGTGCCCGTCGCGCAGCATCTGATGGACCCGGGTCACCGGCAGTCCCAGCCGTTGCGCAACGTCCGGCAGTGGCAGCACCACCACCTCGTGGTCGAGCACATCCAGGGCGATCGGCATGTCGCGCACAGTGGTCACCATGCCATACCGGCCAGCCGGCGCCCTTCCGCCGTTCGGGGAGGACCGAGTCCGTACGATCCTCTCACTGTGGAGCGACAGGGGCCCGACCACGACGGGAACCTGGTCGGCGCCTTGTTGGAGGGGCGCTACCGGGTTGGTCCGGTGCTGGCCCGCGGGGGCATGTCCACCGTCTACCGTGGCACGGACACCCGTCTGCAGCGTCCGGTCGCGATCAAGGTGATGGCGCCGCGATTCGCCGCTGACCCTGTCTTCCTGCAGCGCTTCGAGCGCGAAGCGCGCGCCGCCGCCGGGCTGCACCACCCCGGCATTGTCGCGGTCCATGATCAAGGTGTCGACTCCTCCGCCGCTGGTGAATACGTGTTCCTGGTGATGGAACTCGTGGATGGCGGAACCTTACGGGACTTGCTGCGCCAGCGCGGCACGCTGCCGGTGCCGCTCGCCCTCTCGGTGGCCGACATGGTGCTCTCGGCGCTGGCCGCGGCGCACTGGGAAGGGCTGGTACATCGCGATATCAAGCCGGAGAACGTCCTCATCGGCCCAGGCGGCGTGGTGAAGGTTGCCGACTTCGGATTGGTCCGTGCAGCTGCCGAGGCCAGCACCAGCACCGGAGACGTCATTCTCGGGACGGTGGCCTACCTTTCCCCTGAACAGGTCGCGACCGGGGCTGCGGATGCCCGCAGCGACGTCTATGCCACCGGAGTGATGTTGTTCGAGATGCTCACCGGAGCACCTCCCTACACCGGCGAGACCGCACTGTCGGTGGCCTACCACCACGTCAACGACGACATACCGGCACCGAGCGCGGCCGGTGCTGCAGTGCCAGCGCCGCTGGATGACCTCATCGTGCGGGCTACCCGCAGGGATCCGGCCGCCCGCCCGCCAGACGCCGCGGCGTTCCTGCGCGCGATGCAGTCGGTGCGAACCGAGCTCGGGATCGATCGGGTACCGGTGCCGGTACCCCTGCCTGTTCCCATTTCCGGGGGCGCCGCGGCGTTAGCCGGCGCCATGACGGTTGCCCCGCCCGAGTACGGACCGCGGCTCACCCGCACTCTCGCCAGGACTGAGGTGGTCGCAGCTCGTCTCCCACCCGCCGGCGATTCTTACCAACGCGAGCGTGCCCGCAACCGGCGCGCATTCATCGCCTGGGTGGTGATCGTGTTGATGCTCGCGAGCGCGGTCGGGGTGGGTGCCTGGTGGCTCGGCAGCGGCCGGTGGACAGTGGTGCCCGAGCTGACGGGTCTGCAACGCGGGGCGGTGGCCGCTACCCTGGCCACCGCGGACCTTAAGGCCGATCTTACTGAGGACCACAACGACACCGTCCCGGGCAACACGGTCATCCGCAGCGATCCTGCGCCTGGCCAACGCGCCATGCGCGGCTCGGACATCACTGTGGTGATCTCGCTGGGCCATCCGGTGGTGCCCGACTTGGCGGTAGGTGACTCCACCGAGGAGGCGCAGCGGGCGATCCGGCAGGCTGACCTGAGCCCGCGGCTGGACCCGGACGCCGCGAAGTTCGACGACACCGTCCCGGTAGGCGCCGTGATCGGATTGCAGCCGACGTCCGGCACCGTACTCACTGTCGGTGCGCCGGTGACTGTGGTGCTGAGCAAGGGTCCAGCGCCGACCACGGTGCCGGACGTGCGCGGGATGGGTCAGACCGCGGCGCTCGCCGCGCTAGCCCGCGCTGGCCTGATCGCTCAGGTGCAGCGCCAGTTCGATGGCGAGATAGTTGGTGGGCGCGCGATCGGCACCGACCCCAGGGCCGGCACCGACGCTGCCCGCGGCACCCACGTCATCCTGCTGGTGAGCACCGCGTCGGTCGTTCCCAGTGTGGTCGGGCTCTCGATCGCGCAGGCTCGCCAGGCGCTCGCTGACGCGGGGCTGAACAGCACGGTCAGCCAGTCTCTCGGCGGGTTCGGATTTGTCGGCGGCTTCACCGACCAGGTGCTCTCCCAGTCCCCAGAGGCCGGCCAGCCCGTTCGCCCCGGCGCCACCATGGTGCTGACGACGTTGTAACCGCTCGTGAGTGCACCCGCGTCATGACGCGGGTGCACTCACGAGCGCAGCATCTCGGCGACGAGGAACGCCAACTCCAGCGCTTGCTGGGTGTTCAGCCGCGGATCGCACGCGGTTTCGTAACGCCCGGACAGGTCCGCGTCGGAGATGTCCTGAGCGCCACCAAGGCACTCGGTGACGTCCTCCCCGGCGAGTTCCACGTGGATTCCCCCGGGGTGAGTGCCCAGCGCGTGGTGCACTTCGAAGAAGCCCTGGACCTCGTCGACCACCCAGTCGAAGTGCCTGGTCTTGTACCCGGTGGAGGATTCGATGGTGTTGCCATGCATGGGGTCGCACTGCCAGATGACCTGGTGCCCAGCGGCGGTGACCTTCTGCACGATCCCCGGCAGGACGTCGCGGACCCGCTGCGCGCCCATCCGGGAAATCAGCGTGAGCCGACCTGGCACACCGTGCGGGTCAAGCCGCTCGACGTACTCCACGGCCTGGTCCGGGCTGGTACTCGGACCCAGCTTGAGCCCGATCGGGTTGGCCAGCAGTTCGGCGAAGGCGATGTGCGCCCCGTCCAGCGCTCGGGTCCGCTCCCCCACCCACAGGAAATGCGCCGACAGGTCGTAGAGCTTGGGCGTCTCGCTGATGCTGTCCAGCCGGAGCATAGCCCGCTCATAGTCGAGGACCAGCGCCTCGTGGCTGGCGTAGATCTCGGTGGAGAGCAGCGATGAGTCATCCACTCCGCAGGCCGACATGAAGCGCAGGCCCCGGTCGATTTCCCCGGCCAGCGCCTCATAGCGGGCCCCCGCTGGGGATCGCCGCACAAAGTCCTTGTTCCAGTCATGCACCTTATGGAGGTCCGCCATGCCGGCCATGGTCAGCGAACGCACCAGGTTCATCGCCGCGGCGGCGTTGGCGTAGGCCCGAATCATCCGTGACGGGTCATGCACCCGCGCCTCAGGGCTGGGCCGCAGGGAGTTGATCATATCGCCGCGGTATGACGTCAGACCTAACGAGTCGAGCGCCGCGGACCGCGGCTTCGCATATTGTCCGGCCACCCGCCCTACCTTCACCACCGGCATGCTCGACCCGTAGGTGAGCACTACCGCCATCTGTAGCAGCGTCCGGATGGTGGCCCGTAGATGCGGTTCGGTGTTGTTGACGAAGGTCTCTGCGCAGTCCCCGCCTTGCAGCAGGAATGCCTCTCCACGGGCAACGGCCCCGAGCTGTTCGCGCAGCCGATCCACCTCAGTGGGCACGGTGATCGGCGGAACGCTCTCCAGCACGGTGCGGATGCTGCGCACCGCGTCCGGGTCGGGCCAGCTTGGTTGCTGTGCAGCGGGGCGGGCCAGCGCAGCGTCAAGCTTGGTACGGAGATCGGCGGGTAGCGGCGGTAACTCCGGCAGCGCGTCGACCGGAACATCCACGGTCCAGTTCACGGTGCTTGAGCGTATGCGGTACCGCTCGGGGCCGCTCCAGCGGCCACCGTCTGGAGCCGGTCAGCCGAAGAAGACCTCCGCCTCCGCGTGACGCTCCGGCGGTACCGTCTTGACTGCCGCGGTGGCCTCAGCAAGCTTCACCCGGATGATGTCAGTGCCGCGCAGCGCGACCATCACGCCACCATCGCCCTCGTGCACGGCATCGACTGCATGGACTCCGAACCGGGTCGCCAGCACCCGGTCGTAGGCAGTGGGCGTGCCGCCGCGCTGAGTGTGCCCCAGCACTACAGCGCGGGACTCGGCACCGGTGCGGTGGGCGATCTCATCGGCTAGCCAGATGCCGACGCCGCCGAGGCGCTTGTGACCGAAGGCGTCGACGTCCGCGGTGGTCAGTAGTTCGGCGCCACCCTCAGGCGTTGCCCCCTCAGCGACCACGACGATCGCGGCATCTTCTCGCTTCAGGCACCGGATGACCCACTCACACACGCGGTCCACACAGAATGGCCGTTCCGGCATCAGAATGACATTCGCACCGCCGGCCATCCCGGAGTGCAAGGCGATCCATCCTGCACTGCGGCCCATTACCTCGACGACCGCCGCGCGGTGGTGCGACTCAGCGGTGGTCCGCAGCCGGTCGATCGCCTCGGTCGCGATGTGCACCGCAGTGTCGAAACCGAACGTGTAGTCGGTGGCGCCCAGGTCGTTGTCGATCGTCTTGGGTACGCCCACTACGACGATCCCGTCGTCGCTGAGCCGGCTGGCCACGCCGAGGGTGTCTTCGCCACCGATCGCGATCAGCGCGTCGACGCCGTGCTCGGCGAGGGTCCGCTTCACTTGCTCCGCGCCGCCGTTGCGGTACGGGTTGGTCCGTGAGGTGCGCAGGATGGTGCCACCGAGCGGGAGGATGTGCTCCACGTCGGCCAGGCTGAGCGGTTGGACTAACCCTTCCATCGGGCCCCGCCAGCCATCCCGGAACCCGATGATCTCGTGGCCGTAGACCTCGATGCCCTTGCGGACCACCGCCCGGATCACCGCATTGAGTCCTGGGCAGTCACCGCCCCCCGTGAGCACGCCGATGCGCATCTCGATTCGCCTTTCCCACTGTAGTACCGGATTGACGGGCGAGAGCCTGGCACGACCCGTAGCCGCACGCAAAGCCCCAGGTCAGCGGGCCCGGCTTTGCTGCGCTAGGCGGTGCTGCTCGATCACTCGCCATCGGGTGAGGTTGTGTCGGGCGTCGGTCACCGCATCGTGGGCGTCCCTGGGCGGCGGGGGCAAGGCCGGCTTGCCCGCGTCCTCCCAGCGCTGCCGCAGGTCCCGAGTGAATCGAGGTAGCGCCCGAGGCAACGCCGGCATCGGTCCCCACAACTGGGCGAGGGCGACGTGGTCGTAGGCGGCGAACCAGGCCCACAGTTCGACCCGCTCGCCGGACGCGGTGAGAAACTCCAGCAACGAGTCCCGGATGGCAGCTCGGTCGCGCCAGGCCTGATCAGCCGGCGACGGCAGTTTGGGAAGAACATGGGATCGGACCCAGTCGCCGGCCCGGTCGGGGTTGAACTCGGTGGATACCGCGTAGTACTCCCGACCCTGCTCGTCCACCACCCCGATCGAGATCAACTCGATCGTGACGCCATCCTCGATGAACTCGCAGTCGTAAAAGAACCGCACGATCGACCAGCCTACGCAACGCAGGAGAACCGGACTGATCAGGATGCCTTCAGGGTCTGCCGCGGCGGTGACGACTCGCTCTCTTTGACCGACGTCGCGTACCTGTCGACGTATTCCTGACCGGAGAGTTCCATCAGGGAGTACATGATCTCGTCGACCATGGATCGCTCGACGAACCGATCACCGGCCAGGCCGGCGTAGCGAGAGAAGTCCAGCGGCGCGCCGAATCGTATTTCTACCGGATGGGGGCGCCACATTTTGGTGCCCAGGGGGCTGACTTTGTCGGTGCCCACCATCACGACCGGGATCACCGGGACGCCGGCCTCCAGCGCCATCCGGGCGACACCGGTCTTGCCCTTGTACAACCGGCCGTCCGGAGACCGAGTCCCCTCCGGGTAGATGCCGAGCAATTTGCCCTGAGTCAGCAACCGCACTCCGGTGTCCAGCGCGGCCTGCGCGGCCGACGCGCTGGAGCGGTCGATGGGGACCTGGCCGGCGGCGCTGAAGAACTGCCGCTTGAGCCATCCCCGAAGCCCAGGTGTGGTGAAATACTCACGTTTGGCCAGGAACGTCAGCCGGCGACGGATCATCAAGGGGAGGAAGAAGGAGTCGGCGACGGCGAGGTGGTTACTGGCCAGAATGGCGCCTCCGCGCCGGGGGATGCGCTCGGCGCCCCGAACCTGCGGGCGGCACGCTAACCGCATCAACGGGCCGAGCAGCATGTGTTTGAGCAGCCAGTAAAACACCGCCTACCGATCCTCCCTTGCCCTCGCGGGCCGCAGTATCGACTAGCCTACGGAGCACGTATCGGCGGCACAACGACGCTGCTCCACCCTGGCGTACGCAGCTCGGGATGGCGCAGGTTCGGATGCGGCAGGCGGTGGCGCGCCGCACCCGGTAGCGTCAGCCCCGCAGCGAGCCCACCCGAGCACTGAGAGTGGTGTTTTCAGTTGTCCGTGCCCGATCCCGAGAAACAGCAACCCGACGGCTCAGCATGGCAGGGCAGCTCCGCGGACCCCGGAGGTACCTCGGGTCCGGGTAGTTCCGATGACACCGATACCGCGTTCGCCCGCATCGTTGCGAGCCTGCGGGCCGAGCTGGAAGAACCCGGCCGCTCGGCAAGCGATGGGATTGACGAGCATTTCGAGCCGCCCGAGCCTGCACCGCTGCCAGTACCGCGGCCACGAACGGTAGGCGGCGTGCTGGCGCTCACCGTGGGGATGTTGTTGCTCATCGGGCCGAATCTGCTCGGTCTGGGTGATCGGGTGGCAACACCGCTGGGCCTGTTCGCTCTTACCGGCGGGATCGGCTGGCTGGTGGTCGGGCTACGGCCAGGCCCACCACCGGAAGGACCCGACGACGGCGCGCGACTGTGACGCTGTCGGCTCATCGTTCGACGTGGCGCTTGAGCTCTCTCAGCGCGGTGTCCATGATCACCTTCTCGGCCTTACGTTTGATCATCCCGATCATCGGAATCGCGAGGTCGACCGTGAGGCTGTAGGTCACGTTGGTCGCCGCGCCCATGGGTGCCAGCACATAGCAGCCATGCTGCGCTGTCTGTAGCTGACCCTCGACCAGTTCCCAGGCCACCGTCAGCCCGTCCAAAGACCAGACGTAATCAAGCACGTACTCGTCCTTGATCAGACCGGCGTCGAGTGAGAACCGGACGCGCTCTGCGCGATCATCGACGCCGGGGACCAGCACCTCGGCCTTCTTCACCGCCACCGCCCATTGCGGGTAGGCGGAAAAATCAGCGATCACGTCCATGATCGCCTGAGGATCGGCGTTGATGACGATGGACTGGGTTGACTGGTCGGCCATGCCGCGCAGGTTACCCGCGACGTCGCCGCCCGAAGTAGTGGTCACCACCTGAGCACATGGGGGGTTCCGGTCCGCTGGAAGTGCCCGACATTGATGCATTCGGTTCGTCCGACCCGGACCCGCCGGGCCAGCGGCTGATGCACATGCCCGAACAGGGCGGCATGCGGCCGGTCCTGGCGGATCAGGGCGAGCAGGTGCTCCGAGCCGATCTCTGGCCGCCGCGCTTTGATGTCATAGAGCAGTTCGGGGACCGCGGGTGGAATGTGGCTGCCCAGCATGTCCACCCGTCCCAGCGCGGAAACCGCCCCCGCGTACTGCTCTGGAGTACGCAGATAAGAGTGGAAGACCGGGTCGAGCCTGGGAGCAACCCCGTCCGGCAACAGGCCTCCGCCGACGAATCCCCAGCGAAGGCCGCCGATTTCGGCGGTCTGACCGTCGAGGAGATGTATGCCGGCGCGCGCAAACTGCGGCCACAGCTCGGGCAAATCCACATTGCCGGGAGTGGCATAGGTCGGGCTCGGCAACACCGCGAAGAGTCGCTCGTACTGCTCGACGACAGCCTCGCGGACAACGCCGCGGGGGTCTAATACGTGAGTCCACAGCTGCCGCACGAACGCGTACGCCTCGCCCGGTGCTCCGCCGGAGCGTAGGTGCGCGAATCTGTGGACCGCAGCGGGTCCGAATACCGCACCGAGAATCCCGGCGGAGTGGTCGTGGTAGTTCACGAAGTCGATCAGGTCCCCGAGCACCACCAGCGCATCAGCGCCGGTGCCGGCCCTGGCCAGCGCCTCCGCGTTACCGTGCACGTCGGACACCACGTGGACCCGCACGAACAGGCACGTTACCCGTCGCTGGCTTGGGCGCGATACGTTGCCAGGTAGTATCGGAGATAGCTGAACTGCGGAGGTACCCGTGCGGGAGTTCACGGTTCCCGCCACCACTACGGTGGACGAGCAGGAGAACCTCACCGATGTGGTGTGGGCCAATGCCGAGCGTTTCGCCGGTACTGCCAGTTTCCGCCGCCGGATCGATGGCGGCTGGATAGACGTCACAGCGCGGGAGTTCGCACGCCAAGTGACCGCTGTCGCCAAGGGTCTGATCGCGGCGGGCATCGAGCGCGGGGATCGGGTGGCGCTGATGTCCAAGACCCGCTACGAGTGGACCCTTTTGGACTACGCGATCTGGGCCGCCGGCGCAGCGACGGTGCCGATCTATGAGACATCCTCGGCCGAGCAGGTGGAGTGGATCCTGTCTGATTCGGGCGCCAAAGCAGTCGTGGTCGAGAGCCGCACTCATCGCTCGATGGTCCAGGGGTTGATTGATCGGTGCGGCGAGCCGGCTCTGGTCTGGCAGATCGACCCGGCGACGAGTGACAGCGTGGCCGCCGCGATCGAGGAACTCACTGCGCTGGGCGCCGAGATCAGTGACGACGCCGTGCGTGACCGGGCTACCGCGGTGGGCGCCGAGGATCTAGCGACGCTGATCTACACCTCGGGGACTACGGGATCGCCGAAGGGCTGCGAGCTCACTCACCGTAACCTGCTCTCGGTGACCCGGTCCGCGGTGGCGGAGTTCACCGGCCTCATGCAACAGGGCAACTCACTGCTCCTGTTCATTCCCCTGGCGCACGTGTTCGCGCGGATCATCCAGTGCTGTTGTGTGTACGCGCGAATCACCCTCGGGCACACCCCGGATGCGAAGAACGTGGTCGCCGAGTTGGCTGATTTCCGACCGACCTTTGTGCTGGCCGTGCCTCGAGTGTTCGAGAAGGTCTACAACATGGCCAGGCAGAAAGCGCAGACCGAGGGCAAGGGCCGCATCTTCGACCTCGCCGCTGCCACAGCCGTCCAATGGAGCCGGGCCCAGGAAGGCAGCGGGCCGGGCCTGGCCCTGCGCACCAAACATGCGTTGTTCGACCAGCTCGTCTACGCCAAGCTCCGGGCGGTACTCGGCGGTCGGTGTCTCGCAGCGGTCTCCGGTGGCGCCCCGCTGGGCGAGCGGCTCGGGTATTTCTTCCACGGTATCGGGGTGCAGGTGTTGGAGGGCTACGGACTGACTGAGACCAGCGCTCCCGCGACGGTGAACACCGAGAAACACGTCAAGATCGGCACTGTGGGTCGTCCGTTGCCCGGTGTCACGATCAGGATCGACGATGACGGCGAAGTGCTGGTCAAGAGTCCCGGTGTGCTGCGCCGGTACTGGCACAACGAGCAGGTGACCGAGGAAACCCTCGTCGACGGCTGGTTCCACACCGGCGACCTTGGCGAGCTGGACGAGGACGGCTTCCTTCGGATCACCGGCCGCAAGAAGGAGATCATTATCACCGCGGCAGGCAAGAACGTCTCGCCGGCAGCGCTGGAGGACCGCATCCGGGCCCACCGACTGATCAGCCAATGCATGGTGGTGGGCGACAAGAAGCCCTTTATCGCCGCTCTTATCACCCTCGACGCCGAGGCCCTCCCAGCATGGAGTGCCGAACACGGCAAGCGAACGGACAGCTCTGCCGCGCAGCTGATCGGTGATGAAAGCTTGCGCGCTGAGGTACAGCGCGCGGTGGATGACGCCAATAAGACCGTCTCTCGGGCCGAGACGATCCGCAAGTTCCGGATCCTGCCTGTCGACTTCACCGAAGGGGGCGGCCAGCTCACTCCGAGTCTCAAGGTGAAGCGTGCAGTGGTAGCCGAGGAGTTCGCCGCCGAGATCGAGTCTCTTTACTCATGAGTCGCCGACCAGGAGCTCGCTGAGTCGCTTTGCGCGGCAAGACCAGTTCCAGTTCTGCAACATCCAGCTTCGTCCGCGCCGGCCCATCGCTGCAGCGCGCTCGGGATCGGCGAGCAGCGAGGCGACGGCTCGGGCTACCGCTGCCACGTCTCGGCCGTTCACCAGGTCACCGGTGTCGCCGTCGCGGACCGTCTCCCGCGCCCCGCCGGCGTCACCGACCACCACCGGCAAGCCGGTGGCCGACGCCTCGAGGAACACCAGACCGAACCCCTCGACGTCTAGCCCGTGACCACGGGTACGGCAGGGCATCGCGAAAACGTCGCCAGCGGCGTAATACGCGGGCAACTCCGACCACGACACTCCTCCTGTACACACCACCGCGCCAGCGACACCACCCGACTCCGCCAGCCGGTGCAACGCTGCTCGCCCGGGCCCATCTCCGACCAGCAGCAGGGTGGCCCCTGGGACCTGGCGCCGTATTGCGGGCAATGCCCGGACCAGCATGTCTTGCCCCTTGCGAGCCACCAACCGGGACACGCACAGCACGACCGGGGCATCCCCCAGCTGGTGGCGTCGCCGGATCTCCGCGCGCGCGGCGGGGTCCGGGCGGAACGTTGCGCAGTCCACGCCCGGCGGGAGTAGCTCTAAGGCGGCCCGGGGGCCGAACGCAGAGGCGACCCGGCGGCGGGTGTACCGGCTCACGGCGGTGACGACGTCGGCATCGGCGCCGATCCGGCGAAGCGCGATTCGGCCGGGTGGCACCATCGACCAGCCCACTTCGTGTCCATGGCTACTGGCCACCACCCGTGGTACGCCGGTACGACGCAACGCGGGACCGAGCACGGCCAGTGGAGCTGCCGCGCCGAACCACGCGGTGTCGCAGCGCAGTTCCCGCAGTAGCTCGCGAGCCCGCCGAAGTACTGACGGTGTGGGGAGCATGAGCCTGCCGGGATGCCGGACGACCGGAAACGGTAATCGTGCGTCGAAGGCCGCGGCTTCCGGCCAGTCTGGTGCGTAGACCGCAATCTCTCCAGCGGGTAGAGCCAGAGCCAAGTGGTGCAGATAAGCCTGGATGCCACCGGCCCGGGGTGGAAAGTCGTTGCTCACCAGCAGAGTCCGTGGCACCCGTCCCAGAGTAACGTCCCAGAGTAACGGCAATGTCACTGGCGGTCGTCAGTGGTGCGTTCAGCCGATCCGGCTCATGGCGGTGACTTGTCTCCACGGCACCGGGACGACCTTGACCACGTCGCCGCTTTGTGGAGCATTCACATATAAACCGTCACCGACGTAGATGCCGATGTGACTGATCGGCGAGTACAGCGCGATGAGGTCGCCGGGTAGCAATTGGGACCTGCCCACGCTGCGGCCCATCCGTGCCTGCTCCTCAGCGGAGTGTGGCAGCCCCGACATCCCGGCTTGCGCAAACGCCCATTTCACCAGGCCCGAGCAGTCGAATGTGATGGGGCCATCGGCGCCCCAGACATACGCGGAGCCCTGCTTGGTCAGCGCGATACGCGCCGCTTGGATTGCGATACCGCTGCCGATGAGGTTGATCGGGAAGTGGACGTCACCACCGAAAAAGTAGGCGGCGCGCTCTTGGCGGGTCAGCTCCGAGAGGCGCTTCGTGACCACCTGGATTTGACGATCCATCTCGGTGCGGGAACGGGTCAGGTCGCCTTCCAGCCGCGCCGCGTCGTGTTCGGCTTGGCTCGCCCGCGACGATGCCTCGTTCGTCGACTGCTGTGCATGCTGAGCCTGCGCGACGGCTCCGGTGAGTCGGTCCAGGGCCTGCTTGTTGTCCACCGCGAGCATGTCCAGCGCCGACATCTGGTCCAGGAAGTCCTGGGGCGAGTCACTGACCAGCAAGGCAGACAACTGGTTGAGCCGCGCACCTTGGAATGCGGCGTTGGTCAGCCTGTCTACCTGACCGCGGTACTGGCCCTGGACCGCCCTGGCACTCTCGGCTGCGGCGGCTGCGGCATTGGCATCAGCCCTGGCGCGGTCCAGATCGGCACGGCGGGCACTCAGCTGGTCGCGCGCGTATTGCCATTTTTCCGTGAGCGCCTCCGCCTGCCGGTTCAGTTCAGCAAGCTGCTGCGCGGAATCTCCGGGTGTCGCAGGATCGGCCGAGGCCGGACTGGGCATCAAAGCGACCAGAGCGACCATGGTCGCGACGATCATGGTCGCCGAGACACCACCCCTGCCAACACCTCGCTTCAGATGATGCAGCGACACGTCGCGGCTGTCTCCTCTTCCGGGTACCGGTTGCCGCCCCCCGACCCGGGAGCATCTAGCGCAAGGTCTCGGGAAGATTACGAAAGGTCACCACCGCTGTCACCACCAACTCGCCAGCGGTGGGGCAGAGTGGTCGCTGGACACGGTGGGCGTCACCGCGACCGAAGCAGTCTTCGGCTACACCGATCAGCTCACGCGCCGACTGCACCGCTTACCGTCTGTCGCGGACCGCTCAGCGTCGGTGTGGCGATCCACCAGTTGCAGGCGTGGGACCATGCCAGCATCGGCCAGGGTGTCCAGCGCCCGGCGCTCGGTCCCATCCAAGTCAACGCCTCCGGGCACCGCTCCGAGCAGCACGGTGATGACGCACTCCCGGCAAGCGTCGCCGCGCACCTGGCACCGGTCGCAATCCACGATCATATCTGGCTCCGTCTCTGTCGTGACCTAGTCACCACGGACGGTAAACCGTGACACCGACAATCTCAGACGGTGTTCCGGGGCCGGAAAGAGGATCAACCAATTCGACGGATCGCCGCGACGTCACGCCAGGGAACTCGTGAGACCTTGACGACATCGCCGCTCTGCGGCGCGTTGATGTACAGCCCGTTACCCACATAGATGCCGATATGGCTTACTGGCGAGTAGAGCGCAATGAGATCTCCTGGTAGGAGACCGGAGACCACCGGGGTGCCTACTCTCGATTGATCGTAGGCGACCCTCGGTAGGCTGACGCCGGCCTGCCGGTAGGCCCACATCACCAGACCTGAGCAATCAAAAGTGGTCGGACCCTCGGCACCCCAGATATACGGTGCGCCCTGCCGGGTCAGTGCGGCTCGGAGGGCTCTGATCCCGATGGTGTCACCGACCATGTCGATCGGGTAGTCGGTGAACCCTTCGGAAGCGTAGTGCGAGAATTCATCAGCGGTGAGCTTGCCGAGGCGCTCCTGCACGAGATTGATCTGACGACCCATCTCAAGCCGGGCCTGGGCCACGTCTCCAGCTATCCGAGCGGCGTCGAGTTCGGCGACAGCCGCTCGCGTCTCGGCGTCGGTGGCAGCAAGCTTGGCCTGCTCCGTGCGGGACACGGCGGCCGCGAGTGTGTCCATCGCCGCCTGGTTGCTCACCGCCAGCACGTCCAGTGCAGACATCTGGTCCATGAACTGTTGCGGCGAATCGCTGATCAGCATCGCGGTCAGGCTGCTGATCCGGACGCCCTCGAAGCTGGCGCTGGTCAGCCGATCCACTTGGGCCCGGAACGCACTCTGAGCCGCCCGAGCCTGGTCGGCGATGGCCGTCGCGGCTGCTGCGTCGCTATGTGCGCGGTCCGCGTCGGCCCGACGCGCGTCCAGCCGGTCGGTGGCCAGCTTCCACTGCTCGGTGATCACCTCGGCTTGGCGGCTCAACGCTCGAGCCTGACTGACCGCCCCCGTAGGATCGGGCGCGGGGGCAGGGCCTGGATCGGCGACCGCCACTGCTGGTGGCATGCTCAGCACGGCAGCAAAGGCCACGGCAGCCGCCACGCTCCGAAGGACGCGCTTCTGACGATGGAGCACCACCCGCGACTGTCTCCTCTTCTCGGACGCCAAAACTCCAGGCGTGACTGGAAGCGGGACTTTCCCCCGCATATGACCCAACGGCTCCCCGGGCGGATGGACTCGGATCTTCACCCATGAGGCGACGTTTAGTCACCCTGCAGAGCTTGTTACTACTCTGCGTAGCTGCCTTTAGCTCAGCGCCTACGAGCTCAGCGCACAGTCGGGGACAGTTCGATCGTCAGCCTCGTCCAGCGCGCTAGCAGCGCGGCAGCAGCGCCTGAGTCGACAGCTTCAGCGGCACGCTGCGCCATTCCTCGGAGATCTGCGACCAGATCACCGGTCGAACCGCTGTACGCGACGAGCGCCGCAGCCGCGTTGAGTAGCACGGCCTCTCGCACGGGACCGGGATCGCCCGCGAGAAGGCGCCGCACCGCATCGGCATTGGCATTGGCATTGCCACCGCGAAGCTCGTCTCGGTGGCCTACCGGCACGCCCAGCGCGGTGGGATCCAACTGGTCACGACGCACTGCACCGCTCTGCACTACCCACACCGAGGTGGTGGTCGTGGTGGTGATCTCATCGAGTCCATCGTCGCCACGGACCACCAGGGCGCTTACTCCACGGTCCGCGAGCACCTGTGCCATCACCGGTGCCATCCGTAAATCCGCGCAGCCCACAAGCCCCGAGTGCGGCAGTGCCGGATTGATCAGTGGACCGAGGAAGTTGAATGCCGTGGGGACACCGATCTCCCGGCGCACCGCGGCCGCGTGCCGCATCGCCGGGTGGTACAGGGGTGCGAAGCAGAATCCGATCCCGGCCTCGGCCACGCACTGGGCTACCTGTTCCGGACCGAGATCGATCGCCACTCCAAGTGCCTCGAGTACGTCCGCAGCACCGCATTGTGAGGACGCCGCACGATTGCCGTGCTTCACCACCGGCGCGCCGGCAGCGGCAGTGACCAGCGCGGCCATCGTGGAGATGTTGACGGTCTGCGCGTTGTCGCCTCCGGTGCCGACCACATCGACTGCCCGCTGCGGCACATGCACCCGTCGGGCCCGCGAAAGCATGCCGTCGGCCAGACCGGCGATCTCCGCTGGAGTCTCGCCCTTGACTCTCAGCGCCACCACGAACGCGGCCACCTGCGCCTGCGTAGCCGCACCGGACATCACCTCGTCCATCGCCCAGGTGGCGTCCTGGGTATCCAAATCCGTGCCTGCGATCAACTGGCTGAGCAAGGCCGGCCAGCTTCGGGAACGCGTCGACGTCACCATGCCGCGCGGCCTCAGCCGTTCGTTGCCTGCGGTCGGCGCGAACGCAGCACCTCGGCGACGGCCTCGGCGGCGATCAACGGATCCAGCGGATGAACGAGCACCGCGTCGGCTTGCGACCAGACCGCTAACCACCGGTCGTCTCGTCGTTGCACGGCGATGATCACCGGCGGACACTGTGCAATCTCGTTCTTGAGCTGACGGGAAAGCCCCATTCCTCCGGTGGGCTGCGCCTCACCGTCGAGGATCGCCACGTCCACGGCACCCGCGTCGACCTGGGCCAGCACCTCGGCGATCGTGCCGGCCTCGACATACTGCACCCGGCCGACGTCCGCCGCAGGTCGCCGCCCGACAGCGTTGATGATGGCTTCGCGCACCTCGGGCCGATGGCTGAAGACCAGCACGGTGATGGCATCGCTCGGGGCATTCATGTGATGGTCGAGGTCCTTGGTGTCGGCGGTGCACCGATCGTATACGGCCAATCACGCCGCCGACGTGACGCGGGTGGCGTCACTCCCCCGTGCTACTATCGGCCGCCGCGACCGCCGATCCCGCTACCGCGGTGTTGTGCCACCACTTTTGGCGGCACCCAATCGGCCCCGGTCCATCGGAGGTCACCACCCTTCGTCATACTGCTTGACGTGACCCCCTCGTCCAGCCTGGCGGCGCCCTCCATTAGTCAACGGGTGCACTCGCTGAACCGGCCAAACATGGTCAGCGTCGGCACGATCGTATGGCTGTCTAGCGAGCTGATGTTCTTCGCTGGTCTGTTCGCCATGTTCTTCACGGTGAAGGCCCAGCACGACGGCCCGTGGCCGCCGATCCTGGCGTCGACCGGCGAGCCGATCCATCTCGATGTGCCCTACGCGTTGGTGATCACGATCGTGCTGGTCGCCTCGTCGTTCACCTGTCAGTGGGGCGTGTTCAAGGCGGAGCAGGGCGATGTCTTCGGATTACGGCTCTGGTACGCCATCACGTTCGCGATGGGCCTGTTCTTCGTCTTGGGCGCCGCGAACGAGTACCGCACGATGATCGGTGAAGGCATCACCATCCCGTCAGGGGCCTTCGGGACGGTCTTCTACCTCCTGACCGGGTTTCACGCCCTGCACGTGACCGGGGGCCTGATCGCGTTCATCTTCCTGATCGTCCGGACAAAGCTGAGCAAATTCACCCCGGCCCAGGCCACGTCCGCGATCGTTGTGTCGTATTACTGGCACTTCGTCGACGTGGTCTGGATCGGCCTGTTCGCCGTCATCTATATCGTGCCCTAGTACCGCCACCAGGGCCGCTGAGGGAGGCCCGATCCGGCCCGAGCACTGAACCGGAACGAGACAGCAGGGGTAGCCGAGACTGATGACCAGCGACACACCTGACACCCCCTCGGGGTCCACTGGGTCACACCCACCCAAGTCGCCGCGCCGGGGAGGACACAGCCGCCTGCGCCGCCGGTTGTCGGGCATGCTCGCACTCAGCGTGGCGTTGCTGTCGGCCGGCGCCTTGTATGCAGTGTTCGCCCCCCAACCGCAGACGGCGCGCGCTCAGGGGGATCCCGCGCTGGTGCGCCAGGGCGAGCAGCTCTACAACAATGCCTGCATCACCTGCCACGGCGCGAACCTGCAGGGCGTCAGCAATCGCGGGCCGAGCCTGATCGGCGTTGGCGAGGCTGCGGTGTACTTCCAAGTCTCCACCGGACGGATGCCGGCGACTCGTCAGGAAGCGCAGATTGCCGAGAAACCGGTCCGGTTCACCCCCCAGCAGATCGACGCGCTCGGCGCCTTCGTGCAGGCCAACGGCGGAGGCCCGGTGGTGCCCACGGGCAGCCTCGCCGGCGGCGACCCGGCTCGTGGTGGAGACCTTTTCCGGCTCAACTGCGCCTCCTGCCACAACTTCACCGGACGCGGCATCGCGTTGTCCTCCGGCAAGTACGCTCCCGCGATCAAGAACGTGGACCCCAAGCAGATCTACAGCGCGATGATCAGCGGACCGCAGAGCATGCCGCGGTTCTCCGACCGCCAGCTGACTCCGCAGGAGAAGCGGGATGTCATCGCCTACGTGCACTCGGTCACGGGGGACCGAAACAATCCCGGGGGCTACTCTCTTGGCGGCTTCGGGCCGGTCCCGGAGGGTCTGGTCTCGTGGATCGTAGGTATCTCGGCGCTGGTCGGGGTCACGCTCTGGATCGGATCGAAGGCATGAGTGGCCGCGGGAACCCTACCGGAGGGTCGCCTGGGCAGGGGCAGTCTCCGAGTGATGCCGACCTGTCGAGGTTGAGTCGCGACGAGCTGGTCCGAATGGGCTTGGCGCTGGACGGGGTGACCATCGCGCACCGCGAGGACCCGTTCCCGGTATCGGGTACCCGCGCCGAGAAGCGCACCGAGCGCAAGGTCGCGCGGTGGTTCATCATCGCGGCACTGGCCGGGATCGGTTTTCTGGCGGCCTACCTTTTCTGGCCCTTCGAGTACGCCCCGCCGGGCAGCCCGGGCCACGGGCATCTGTTCTACCAGCTCTATACGCCGGCCATCGGGGTACTGCTCGGGTTGACCGTGTTCGCGATCGGCGCCGGGACGATCGCCTACGCCAAGGACCTCCTGCCGCACGAGACGGCGGTGCAGGACCGCCACATCGGTGGTTCCGCAGAGGTGGACCGGGTCACGACGGCGGCGATCCTTGCCGATACCGCCGCCAGCAGCCACATCGGACGGCGATCCGCGATCAAACGAGCGGCCGGGCTCGGCGGTGCCGTCCTCGGTGCCGGCTTGGGGGTCTTCGCTCTCGGCGGCCTGGTGCGCAACCCTTGGAAGGGTGGGGATCGCGCCGCGCTGTGGGTCACGCCCTGGGCCTCCTACAACGGTGAGCCGGTGTTTCTCCGCTATGACTCCGAGCAGCTCGCCCTGGCGCGACCGGAGGACCTTGCCGCGGGCAGCATCGCGACGGTCTTCCCGTACAAGCGCTCCTGGACGGAGAAGCAGGCACACGAGGCGCTGCGCGCATCCGATAGCCCGGTGATGCTCATCCGGCTGTCTCCTGAGCAGGCAGTCAAGGTGATTCAGCGCAAGGGTCAGGTCGACTTCCACTATGGCGACTTCTATGCCTACTCGAAGATCTGCACCCACCTTGGCTGCCCGGCCTCGCTGTACGAAGCCCAGGACGCTCGGTTGCTGTGCCCATGTCACCAGTCACAGTTCAACATGCTGGAGTACGCGAAGCCGATCTTCGGTCCGGCTACCAGGGCCTTGCCTCAGCTGCATATCAGCGTGAACGATGAGGGCTACTTCTATGCTAAGGGCGACTTCATCGAGCCCATCGGACCAGCGTTCTGGGAGCGGAGGTCATGACCCGATGACGACGCCAACCACCTCAGCCGGCCGGGCGGCGAAGACTGCCGACGAGCTGGACCAGCGGTTTCATCTGGCCGCTGGCATGCGCCGGCAGATCAACAAGGTTTTCCCGACGCACTGGTCGTTCATGCTCGGTGAGATCGCCCTCAACACCTTCATCGTGCTGCTTCTCTCCGGGACGTACCTGACGCTGTTCTTCGACCCCTCGATGGAGGACGTCACATACAACGGTGTCTACCCGAACCTCCGCGGGATCGAGATGTCGCGGGCGTTCGAATCGACCTTGCAGCTGTCCTTCGACGTCCGCGGCGGGCTGTTCATCCGGCAGGTGCACCACTGGGCGGCGCTGCTGTTCGTCGCCGCCATCGTGGCGCATATGTTCCGCACCTTCTTCACCGGAGCCTTCCGGAAACCGCGGGAGACCAACTGGACGATCGGCGTCCTCATCGCCATCCTGGCCGGACTCAAGGGCCTCACCGGCTATTCACTGCCCGACGACCTGCTCTCGGGCACCGGGCTGCGGATCATCTCGGCGATCATCATGTCGCCACCAGTGATCGGCACCTGGATGCAGTGGGCGATCTTCGGCGGCGAGTTCCCCGGTACCCTGATCATTCCCCGGTTCTTCATCGTCCATGTCCTGCTTATCCCGGGCATCCTGCTCGCGCTCATCGCGGTCCACCTTGGCCTGGTCTGGTACCAGAAGCACACGCAGTTCCCCGGGCCTGGACGCACCGAGCGCAATGTGGTCGGCATTCGCATCATGCCGACCTTCGCGACGAAGGCCGGCGGCTTCGCACTGACGAACATCGGCGTGATCTGCCTCATGGCTGGGCTGTTCCAGATCAACCCGATATGGAACTTCGGTCCGTATAACCCTGCTCAGGTCTCGGCGGCATCGCAGCCAGACTGGTATGTCGGTTGGCTCGATGGCTCCACCCGGCTGTGGCCTTCCTGGGAAATCTACCTGGGTAACTACATGATCCCCGCGTCGTTCTGGCCGACGATGGTGATCCCCATGATCATGTTTGCTCTTGCGTTTGGATACCCCGCCATCGAGCGCAAGCTCACCAAGGACAATGCCTCGCACAACCTGCTGCAGCGCCCACGCGACGTACCAGTGCGAACCGGATTGGGCATGATGGCTGCCTCGTTCATGTTCGTACTGCTCCTCTCCGGCGGCAACGACGTTATCGCCTACACGTTCGATATCTCGTTGAACGCCACCACCTGGGCGGGCCGGATCGGTCTCCTGTTGCTGCCCCCGATTGCTTATTACGTCACCTACCGGATCTGCCTCGGCCTGCAATACGCCGATCGGGAGATCCTGGAACACGGGATTGAGACCGGCATACTCAAGCGGCTTCCGCACGGTGAGTTCATCGAACTTCACCAGCCCCTCGGCGGAGTCGACGCGCACGGCCATCCCATCCCACTGGAATACCAAGGTGCGCGGGTGCCCAAGCGGATGAACCAACTCGGATCGGCTGGTGCTCCAGTGCCCGGATCCACGTTCCGACCGGATCCTTTAGAACAGACCAGGGCGCTGGAGGAGGCTCGGCACAAAGCGACGACGGGCAACGGTGCCAGTACTAACGGCAGCACCAACGGCGCACGTCGGAAGTTGGCCGGTCGTCCCCACCAGCCCAACGAATAGTTGTCGGCACTTCCGTTGAGCTCATCGCCATGAACTCGGCACCACCGACGTTTCCGCGCCGGCCTGGAATGTCGGTAGCGTCCGAGTTCATGACACCGACCGCGGTGATGAAACCTGCCGGCCCGGTCTTCGTGGGGCGAGTGGAACGGAAGACATAGCCGATCTCGCCGCAACGCTGCTTGGCGCTCACCCAGTGCAGCAGCACGTCGCCGACCAACTCCCAGTGGCCGCCAACTCGTACCGAGCGTCACCCTCGGTCGGAATGAGGTAGACGACAAGGCCGTTGAGCGCTAGATCCCGACAGATACTTGGAGCGCTACGCCAGACGCACGGAGACAGAACGTCCGCTGCGAGACGAGCGGCTCACTCTGCCCTGGGGCTGACGTGGTATTCGAAGACCAGACCGGCGACCGTGCCGAGGATCAGGAAGATGCCGACCGCTACGAGCCACCACTGATCGAAAGCCAGCGCGAGCCCGATGACGCTGGCCGACCCGGCCATACCGATTGGCCAGTAACTACCAGGAGAGAAGAAGCCTAGCTCACCGGCGCCGTCAGAAACCTCAGCTTCGATGTTGTCCTCGGGGCGCATCTGGACTCGCCGGGAGACGAACCGGAAGTAGGTCCCGACGATGAGGGTCAGACCGCCGGTCAGCGTTATCGCCACCGACCCGACCACCTCACCGTGCGAGAAAAAGCCATAGACCACTGCGGACACGAAGAAGAACGCTGTGATGATCTCGAAGATCCGCGCTTCGATCTTCATACTGCTGCCTCGCTCTCGAACCTGCCGGCGGACCGCTCAATACTCCAACGCTAGTGGCCCTCCCGGGCCTGGTGCACCTCGCGTTCGCCACGGTCGGTGCTGAACGGTGACGTGGTTACTGCCTCGGGGGCGCACAGCTGACCACAGTTGAGGGTCGCAAGCGCCTCACCGGCGGTGTAAGACCGGTGAGTCTGCTGGTTGGTCTGCGCCCGCAGGGCTAGATACCGATCGAACAGGTCTGGCGGCAGTGCGCGAAGCTCGAAGTTCATCATCGAGTGGTAGGTGCCACACAGCTCGGCGCAGCGACCGACAAACGCGCCTTGACGCTGCACAGTGGTCTGGAAGACGTTGTCAGTATCGTTTTTCTCCGGCCGCGGGAAAACGTCGCGCTTGAAGAGGAAATCTGGGATATAGAACGAGTGCAGCACGTCCGTGGACTCGATCCGATACTCTACGACCCGATTGGTCGGCACCACCAGCAGTGGGATGGTGCTCGAGGAGCCGACGGTCGACATCGGTTCGCCGTCGTCCGTCCGTCGGACCTGGTAGTTACCACCATTGCCCGGCTTGTCCTGGAGGTACTGGAACTCCCAGTTCCATTGGAAGCCGACCACTTTTACCCGCAAGTCAGGGTTCGCGACTTTTGCGGTGACGAAATCCTGCGTTGTTACGGTGAAGTAGAAAAGTACTGCCACGATGATAAATGGGATGACGGTATAAATGATCTCCAAGGGCAGGTTGTACTGGGTCTGCCGGGGCATCTCATCGGACTTCTTACGATGAAAGACAACCGTCCACATAATCAGCATAGCCACGACTAACCCGACCGCGAGGGCGGCTACCGTTGCCCAGATCCAGAGGTCGCGCATGTGCTCGGCCTGCGGCGTGATTCCCTCCGGCCAGCCGAACGAGAACGCTTGATATACCGAGCATCCGCTAGACAGGAAGGCAACCATCCCGACAAGCCCGGCAACCCTCAGCAGCCGAACCGCTCGGGGGCGGACCACACCGATCACGCCTCGTTCCTCCTCGTCGCCCGATGCGGTCAGGCATCCCACCTGCTGGAGCCTAAACCAGCGCGGCCGCCAGATCTCGTCCGGGGCACGCGGCATGACGACCCAACGCCATACTGGTCCGCTGTGTAGTTCCCGGCGCACGGCCGGTCGCTGGGATCGTCGACGACTCGGGCACCGCAGAGTTCGTCAAGCTAGCGGCACATGCACCGGATGCTCGTCTGCACGCTCTGGCACGGCATCGTCATCGAGCAGCGGATCGTTCCGGCCGTGTCGGAACCCTGGTGCCCATGCACGTCTAACGGGGTTAGTTGAAGGAATCCCCGCAGGCGCACGAACCACCAGCGTTGGGATTGTCGATGGTGAAGCCCTGCTTCTCGATCGTGTCCACGAAATCGATCACGGCACCTTGCAGGTACGGCACGCTCATCCGGTCGACGACGACGCCGAGGCCGTTGTAGTCCCGCTTGGCATCGCCATCCAGCGCGCGCTCATCGAAGAAGAGCTGGTAGCGCAGTCCGGCGCAACCACCCGGCTGCACAGCGATGCGCAGGTACATGTCGGTGCGGCCCTCCTGGTCGAGCAGTGTCTTCGCCTTAGCTGCGGCGGCGGTGGTGAGCTCAACACCATGGGTGGGCACCTCGGTGCCGACGATGTTCTCGACGGTCATGACTCTCCTTGGGGATCGGCGCTCGGCACAGACGGTTCCTCCACACTACGCGAACGCCCGCAACCGACGGGTGATTCCCGCAGTCTCCATGGTGACACATTCCCAGGTTCACCGTCGGTCCCCGCAGTCGGAGGGCGAGCTCGGCCATTGCCCTAAGCTGGGTGTGTGAGGTTCCTGCGCGGCAATACCGGCTCCGGACCCAGCGATCCGGCGCCGGATCCGGCGGTGCAGGGAGAGCTCGACCCGGAGGACCAGAGCCAGCGAGCCCGCAACATCGGCAAAGGGAGGCCCACTCCAAGCCGCCGGGAGGCCGAGGGTCGAAAGCGCGGTCCGGCGCCGCCTCCGCCGCGTACGCAGCGAGAAGCGTTACGTCGGATGCGCGGCTCCAAGGAAGTTCGCCGCGGCGCCGCGGCGGAGCGCCGGGAACGGATGCTGGCCGGTGACGAGAAGTACCTGCTGCCCCGCGATCGCGGCCCGGTGAAGGCCTACGTGCGGGACCTGGTGGATTCTCGGCGCCACCTCGCCGGCGCGTTCATGCCGCTGGCCCTGCTGGTGATCGTGGTGATCCTGGTGCCGGCGCCGATCGTGCAGCAGTATGTGTCGCTGGTGTCGATGGCGATGCTCTTCGCGATCATCGTCGAAGGAGTGCTGCTGGGGCGGCTCGTCAAGCGCCGGGTCAAGGAACGATTCCCCGATGCGTCGGAGTCCGGACCGAGCCTAGGGTTCTACGCAATGACTCGGGCGACCCAGCTGCGCCGGCTGCGGGTGCCCAAGCCCCGCGTCGGATACGGCGATCCGGTCCCGTAACTGTCTCCCGCTGCGCTGACTACGGTTGCAGGCTCATCGGGCCGTAAACCACGGACTCGCCGTCCACCAGGGTGACCTCCGCCACGCCGCCGTCGAGTAGACCCTGCCATTCATGGCCGAGCCACTCCTCAGCATCGACCTGGTCGTCGAAGATGACGTCCGGTCCGGGTGCCTGGCCGCCATCCGCATCGTGGTATCGCCAGCGCAGCGCCATTACGTACTCCCCTGTGCTATCTCGGTTCGGGCTATCCCTGTTCGGGCTGTCTCGGTTCGGGCTATCTCGGTTCGCGTGCGCCCGACGGTAGCGTCACGCGGATGCGGACCCTCGTGCTCGGTGGTGCACATTCGGGCAAGTCCGCGCACGCCGAGGGGTTGCTGAGGGAACCAGAAGTGGACTATCTGGCGACCGCTCGGCGCCGGCCCGATGACGCTGAGTGGGAGGCTCGGATTGCGGCACATGTGGCCCGCAGGCCAGCGGGCTGGCACACCATTGAGCCAGCCGACCTCCCTGGCGCCCTGCGCGCCGCAGGCCCGGTCCCGGCGCTCGTCGATGACATCGCCACCTGGCTGACCGGAGAGCTGGATGACTCGGGTGCCTGGGAAGGCAGTGTGCCGGCGGTGCAGGCCAGCCGCGCGCGATGCGCCGAGCTGGTGTCGGCGGTGGCGGCGTGCCCGATCCGGTTGGTACTGGTCAGCGCCGAAGTGGGACTTGGTGTTGTGCCGCGGACCCGCGCTGGGCGGCTGTTCCGCGACGAGCTGGGTGCGCTGAACGCCGATCTCGCCGCGGTGTGCGACGAGGTGCTGCTTGTCGTGGCAGGGTTGCCGCTCAAGCTGCGTTGAGATCGACCCCGAGCACCCCAGGAGAGCCGCGTGGAGTTCCCCAGGATCACGCCACCCGAACAGCAAGCCCACCGCGAAGCGGTGGCGCGCCATGAGCAGCTGACCAAACCGCCCGGCTCGTTGGGCCGCCTTGAGGAGTTGGGCGTCTGGGCGACGGCCTGCCAAGGAACGTGCCCCCCGCACCCGTTCGTCCGCCCGCAGGTCGTGGTCTTCGCCGGGGACCACGGCATCGCCGCGCATGGCGTCTCGGCCTATCCCAGCGAGGTCACCCAGCAGATGGTGGGCAACTTTCTCAGCGGCGGAGCGGCGGTGAACGTGCTCGCCGCGGTGGCCGGGGCGTCGGTGCGGGTGGTTGATGTGGCGGTGGATTGCGACCCGGACACTGTCAGCGCACCGCCGCTGGTCACCAGGCACAAGGTTCGCCGGGGCAGCGGCGCGATCCACCTCCAGGATGCGCTCACCGACGCCGAAGTGACTCAGGCGTTGGCCGCCGGCGTGGCGATCGCCGACGAGGAGGTCGACCGCGGTGCCGACCTGCTGATCGCGGGTGACATGGGAATCGGCAACACCACCCCCGCTGCGGTACTTGTCGCGGCGCTCACCGGGACCGAACCAGTGGCGGTCGTGGGCCGCGGCACCGGAATCGACGATGCCGGCTGGATGCGCAAGGCCGCGGCGATCCGCGACGCATTGCGCCGGGCTCGCCCGTTCATCAACGATCCGGTCGCGCTGGTGCGCACCGCCGGCGGTGCCGATGTCGCGGCAATGGCCGGTTTCCTGGCCCAGGCCGCGGTCCGGCGCACCCCGGTGATTCTCGATGGCGTGGTCGTTGGGGCAGCAGCGATGCTCGCTGAGGAGCTCGCGCCGGGAGCGCGGCAGTGGTGGGTGGCCGGGCACCGGTCGGCCGAACCCGCGCACACCTTGGCGCTGGAGCATCTGGAATTGGTACCCATCCTGGATCTCGGAATGCGACTGGGTGAGGGCTCAGGGGCGGTGGTCGCGTTGCCACTGGTGCAGATGGCGGTGCGGGTGCTCGCCGAGATGGCCACGTTCGCCGACGCCGGCGTCTCCGGCCCTGCAGGTGCGCCGTTGCCCACAGGGTGAGCGGTGGACTGCGGCTAGCGGTGTCCTGGTTGACCGTGCTGCCGGTCGGTGCGCCCATCGAGGTGAATCGGACAGCCGCCCGCCAGGCGCTGTACTGGGCTCCTGTGGTGGGCGCCGCATTGGGCGTGCTGGCCGCTGGCCTGCTGACCGCGCTGCATGCGGTGGGCACTCCGTCGCTGCTGGCCGGGATCACCGTGGTGGCGGCGCTGGCCGGGCTGACTCGGGGAATGCATCTGGACGGGCTGGCCGACACCGCTGACGGGCTGGGCTGCTACGGCGGGCCGCAGCGGGCACTGCAGGTGATGCGGGACGGGTCGACCGGGCCGTTCGGAGTGGTCGCTCTGGTGCTGGTGCTGACCATGCAGGCGACCGCGCTGAGTACCCTCGCCGAGACCGGCCGGCCGATCCCCGTGGTGCTGGCTCTGGTCGCCGGGCGCGCCGCCTTCAGCTGGTGCGCCCGGATCGGGGTGCCACCCGCCCGGCCCGCAGGATTGGGTGCGCTGGTGGCCGACAGTCAGCCGCGCGCCGTCTCCGTGGCTTGGACGGCAATCCTGCTGACCGCCGGTCTGGTAGCCGTCCCCGGACGACCGTGGGAAGGCACGCTAGCCGTCGCTGTCGCCGCTGTGGTGGTGCTCGCCACGTCAGCACACACCCACCGCCGTTTCGGCGGCGTCACCGGCGATGTCCTAGGCGCCGCCGCGGAACTGACCACCACCGTCATCCTCGCCATCTGCACGCTGCAGTGACCGCATCGGACGTGGTGGTCAGGTGACGGGGACCATCCAGTTGTGGCGGTCGGGGGCGGCGCCACGTTGAATGGCAGTGAGGGCCGCGCGCAACTGGGTGGTGACGGGGCCGGGTGTGCCGCTGCCGATGGGGAACTCACCGCCGGAGTAGGCGACCCGCCCGACCGGCGTGATCACCGCGGCGGTACCGCAGGCGAAGACCTCGGAGATGTCTCCGGTCTTCACGCCCTTCTCCCACTCCTCAGTGGAGATCCGTCGCTCCTCGACGCCCAGCCCGTGGTCCCGGGCCAAGGTGAGCAGGGAATCACGGGTGATCCCCGGCAGCAACGCACCGGTGAGCTCAGGGGTCACCAGCCGGGCTTGGCTGCCCTCGCCGAAGACGAAGTAGAGGTTCATCCCGCCCATTTCCTCTACCCAGCGCCGCTCCACCGCGTCCAGCCAGACCACCTGGTCGCAGCCCCTGTCAGCGGCTTGCTGCTGGGCCAGCAGCGAGGCAGCGTAGTTCCCGGCGAACTTGGCGGCACCGGTACCGCCAGGCGAGGCCCGGACGTATTCACTGCACAACCACACGCTCACGGGTTTGAGGCCACCGCGGAAGTAGGGACCGGCCGGGGAAGCGATCAGCAGGTATTGGTAGGACGTCGCGGGGCGCACCCCGAGGCTTACCTCGGTGGCGAACAGCATGGGCCGCAGGTACAGGGATTCCTCGCCGCCCGCGGCAGGCACCCAGCCGATGTCGGCGCGCACCAGTTCACGTAGTGAGCCGAGGAACAGCTCGTCAGGCAACTCGGGCATCGCCATCCGGCGGGCTGACGAGCGGAGCCTGGCAGCGTTGGCCAGTGGGCGAAAACAGGACACGGTGCCGTCTGGCTGCCGGTAAGCCTTGAGGCCCTCGAAGACCGACTGCCCGTAGTGCAGCACCATGCAGGCCGGATCCATCACGAGCTGCCGATAGGGGCCGATCTGCGGGTGGTGCCAACCATGTCCGGCGCTCCAACTGATCTCGACCATATGGTCGGTGAAGTACCGGCCGAAGCCCGGCGCGGCGAGCATCTCCGCCCGCTGTTGCGGCGTCGTCGGGGACGGGTGCGGCACCCGGGTGAACAGTGGCGCGGCGCTCATGACCAGCACGGTATCCCGTCGCGTGCAGAAATGGTAGGACGTCCCACTACCTTACTGCAAGTGGTCCTACCCAAGCCGTCGCATTAGCGGACGTGCGAGGCAACGAAGGGCGGCTTGACCACCTCGCAGGGTAGCGCTCTGCCTCGGACGTCCACCTCGACGCAATCCCCGGGTCGCACGTCAGGATCGAGCAGCGCCAGCGCGATGCCGGTACTCAGGGTTGGGGAGAAAGTGCCTGAGGTGGTCTCCCCCAGCCGCGCACCCGTGGTGGAGCGCACTGCCATCTGCGGCCGCGGCACGCCGCGGCCTGTGGCGCGCAGTCCGCGCAGCCGGCGGGACGGGCCGCGGCCTCGCTCGGCGAGCAGTGCGTCCCGTCCCCAGAAGCTGGGCTTATGCCAGCCGATCGCCCAGGAGACGCCGCCCTGCAGCGGGGTGATGTCCCGACCGAGGTCCTGGCCGTACAGGGGATAACCCATCTCGGTGCGCAGGGTGTCGCGGGCGCCGAGCCCGCACGCGCGACCACCGAGCCGGCCGGCCGCGGCGAGCAACGCCTCCCACAAAGCCGGTGCATGCTCCCAGGAGGGCAACAGCTCGTAGCCACGCTCGCCGGTGTAGCCGGTGCGGCCCACGCGCAAGGGAGCACCGTCGTGCTGCACGTCAGCGAAGGCCATGTAGTCCATGTCGGCGAAGGCCAACCCCAGGGCGTCGAGTAACTCAGCCGAGCGGGGCCCCTGCACAGCGAGCACCGCATACTCTTCTTGCTGATCGATCACCCGCACCGCCGGAGGCGCAGCAGCGGCCAGCCGGCGACCGACCTCCCCGGTGTTCTCGGCATTCGGCACGCAGAACACATCGTCGGGACCCAGGTAGACGATCAGATCGTCCACCACACCGCCGTCCTCGGTACAGCACAGGGTGTACTGGGCCTGCCCCGGGACGATCTTGGCGAGGTCGGCGGTGAAGCAGGAGTCGACGAACTCCGCGGCGCCCGGACCGACCACCCTGATCTTACCCAAGTGTGTGACGTCGAACACACCGACGGCTTCTCGTACCGCAGTGTGCTCGGCGACAATTCCTCCGTCGGCGTAGCTGATCGGCATGTGCCATCCGCCGAACGCCCCCAGGGTGGCGCCGACGTCGATGTGCGAGGCGTGCAGAGGTCCGCGGTGCAGGTGGGTAGTCACGGCTATGAAACGCTACCTCCAGCGTTGATGGACGGTGCACCGGTCACCGTCCATCAACGCCCGAAGCAGTCCAATCAGCTGGTCCGATCAGCGAGGAGATCACCGTGACCACCCCGACGCTGCGCCTCACCGATGCCTCGGTGACCACCGCGTCCGTCGACGCCCTCGTGGTGGGGACCACGTCCGGGGACGGCGGTCTCCGCTTGCTCCCGGAGAGCGCGGAGATCGACGCGGCGTTCAACGGGACGCTCACCGACCTGCTGGCCATGCTGGGTGCTCGCGGCAAGGCCGACGAGGTGATCAAGGTGCCCACTCGCGGAGCCATCAGTGCCCCGCTACTGGTCGCCACTGGTCTTGGTGAGGTCGACGGTCAGCCCACCAGCGAGCAGGTGCGCCGAGCCGCCGGGGCAGCCTCCCGGGCGCTGGCCGGGACCGCTCGGGCCGTCACCACGTTGTCCCGGATCGACCTGGCCGCTGCCGTGGAGGGCACCGCACTGGGCAGCTACGCGTTCACCGCCTACCGGTCCTGTCACGGCGACGGACCGCTGGGCCGGATGGACCTGTCGGTACCGGCTAGCGACGCGCCTGCCGAAGCGGAACTCGCCCGGGCCATCGCCATCGCCGAAGCAGTCACGGCCGCGCGGGATCTGGTGAACACCCCGCCCAACGATCTCTATCCAGCCTCGTTCGCCGATCGCGCCGTCACGATGGCGCAAGCGGCGGGGCTGCGCACCGAGGTGCTTGATGACAAGGCACTCCGGCGTGAAGGATACGGTGGTCTGCTCGGCGTCGGCGGCGGCTCATCGCGACCACCGCGGCTGGTCCGCCTGCATTACGCCCCGCCGACGCCCAGAGCGAAGGTCGCGCTGATCGGGAAGGGGATCACCTTCGACACCGGCGGCATCTCGATCAAGCCAGCGGCGAAGATGGAAGAAATGACCATGGACATGGCGGGCGCGGCCGCTGTGGTCGTCACCGCAGTGCTTGCCGCCCGCCTGGAGCTCCCGGTGGAGGTGATCGCCACCGTGCCGATGGCCGAAAACATGCCCTCGGCCACTGCTTACCGGCCCGGCGACGTCCTCACAATGTACGGCGGCGCCACCGTTGAGGTACTCAACACCGACGCCGAGGGACGGCTCATTCTCGCCGATGCACTGGTCCGCGCGGCGCAGGACGCCCCGGACTATCTCATCGACGTCGCCACTCTGACCGGCGCCCAGATCGTCGCGCTGGGCAACCGCACACCGGGGATCATGGGCACCCCGGAGTTCCGCGACCGGGTCACCGCGATCTCCCAGCAGGTCGGCGAGAACGGCTGGGCCATGCCGTTGCCCGAACACCTGCGGTCCGATCTGGACTCCAAACTCGCTGATATCGCCAACGTCGCGAGCCACCGTTGGGGCGGCATGCTCACCGCTGGGGTATTCCTGTCCGAGTTCGTCTCCGACGACATCCCGTGGGCCCATCTGGACATCGCGGGCCCGGCCTACAACACCGGCTCGCCGTGGGGATACACCGGCAAGGGCGGTACCGGGGTACCGGTGCGCACCCTGGCCGCGGTGCTCGCCGACATCGCCGAACGAGGCTGACCCCGGGCCGGGCGTGGTGCCAAAATGGCCGTGCCGCCCTTCCACACCACCGACGTCTGTTTGAGGAGCGTCTCAGTGACAGGCACTTCGCTAACGTCCGCAGATCTGGTGATCCTCGGCGGCGGTTCGGGCGGTTATGCCTGCGCGCTGCGCGCTGCCCAGCTGGGTCTGTCCGTGATCCTCGTGGAGAAGGACAAACTGGGCGGCACCTGCCTGCACCGTGGCTGCATCCCGACCAAAGCGCTGTTGCAGGCTGCCGAGGTAGCCGACGCTGCTCGGGACAGCCATCAGTTCGGGGTGAAGGCCACGCTCGAAGGCGTCGACATGGGCGGCGTCAACAAGTACAAGGATGGCGTCGTCGCCAAAATGTTCAAGGGTCTGCAGGGCTTGGTGACCTCCCGAGGGATCAACTGCGTTGAGGGCACCGGCACGTTCGTCGCGCCGAACGCCGTCGACGTTGACGGACGGCGCTATACCGGGCGCCACATCGCCCTCGCCACCGGTTCCTACGCCAGGTCGCTGCCCGACCTCGAGATCGGCGGCCGGTTCATCACCAGTGATCAGGCGCTGAACCTGGACTACCGACCGGATCGGGTGGTGGTCTTGGGCGGCGGCGTCATCGGCGTCGAGTTCGCCAGCGTGTGGCGCTCCTTCGGCGCCGAGGTGACAGTTGTCGAGGCGCTGCCCCGGCTCGTCCCGGCGGAGGACGACTTCTGCTCCAAGCAACTGGAGCGAGCCTTCCGCCGGCGCGGCATCACGTTCAAGACCGGGGTCCGGTTCACCGGGGCGACCCAGTCCGACTCGGGGGTCACGGTGAGCCTGGAGTCCGGGGAGCAGCTCGAAGCCGATCTGCTGCTGGTCGCCGTCGGGCGGGGACCCAACACCGCCGAGGCCGGGTACGCAGAAGCCGGCGTGACAATGGAGCGCGGTTTCGTGCTGACCGATGACCGGCTGCGAACGAACTTGCCGGGGGTGTATGCGCTGGGTGACATCGTGCCCGGACTACAACTCGCGCATCGCGGGTTCGCCCAGGGCATCTTCCTCGCCGAGGACATCGCCGGCCGCACGCCGGCCCCGATTGACGAGGTCGGCATCCCGCGGGTGACCTACTGTGAGCCGCAGGTGGCTTCGGTGGGGCTCACCGAAGCGCAAGCTAAGGACCGGCACGGCGAGATCGAGACGATCACCTACGACTTGGCCGGCAATGGCCGCAGCCAGATCCTGCAGACCAGGGGCGCGATCAAGCTGGTACGGGCTAAGGACGGCCCGGTGGTGGGGGTACACATGGTCGGCGATCGAGTCGGTGAACTGGTCGGCGAGGCCCAGCTGATCGTCAACTGGGAGGCCTATCCAGAGGACGTCGCTGCGCTGGTGCATGCCCACCCGACGCAGAACGAGGCGCTCGGTGAGGCGCACCTAGCCCTGGCTGGCAAGCCGCTGCACGCGCATGGCTGATACCTCCCAGAAATGACCTGAGGAAGACGAGGAGTCGAGGCAACAGATGGCGTACTCCGTGGCGATGCCTGCGCTCGGCGAGAGTGTCACAGAGGGAACGGTGACGCGCTGGCTCAAACAGGAAGGTGATCCCGTCGAGGTCGACGAACCTTTGGTCGAGGTATCCACCGACAAGGTCGATACGGAGATTCCCTCGCCTGCAGCCGGCGTGCTGCAACGGATCATTGTGCCCGAGGATCAGACCGTCGAGGTCGGCGCGGAGCTCGCCGTGATCGGTGATGCCGCTGCGCCCCGGTCCGATCAGAGCACGGTCAGCCAGGCCCAGTCGGTGCAAGCACCGCAGCGGCCGGCCACCACGCCCGGACCGTCGGCCGCGGGCTCCGCGGCCCCCGTGACCATGCCCGCCCTAGGCGAGAGCGTCACCGTAGGAACGGTGACTCGATGGCTCAAGCAGATCGGTGACACCGTCGAGGTGGACGAGCCGCTTGTCGAGGTGTCCACCGACAAGGTCGACACCGAGATCCCGTCACCCGTCGCAGGCACCGTCCTGGAGATCGTCGTTGCCCAAGACGAGACCGTGGCCGTCGGCGCCACCCTTGCCACGGTTGGTCAGCGCAACGGTGATAAAGCAGCGTCAGTCGAGCCCGAGCGGCCCGCCGACCGTAACCCGGTGTCCGGGTCGAGTGCGTACGACGACGGAACGGGCGGCGCCCCGTACGTCACTCCCCTGGTGCGCAAGCTCGCCACCGAGCACGGCATTGATCTCTCGACCATCCAGGGCACCGGAGTCGGCGGCCGAATCCGCAAACAGGACGTGCTCGCCGCGGTTGAAACGCCCGAGCCGGCTACCCAGCTTGAGCCGGCTGCCCAACCGCAACCGGAGCCGCGCGAACCGCAGCAACCGCCGGCTACCGCGGCTTCGCGCTCGGCTGAGGTATCGGCGGCAGCTTCTGGGCCGCGCAGCAGAACCGAGAAAATGTCCCGGATGCGCAGCGTCATCGCCACCCGGATGGTCGAGTCGCTTCAGATCTCCGCGCAGCTCACCACGGTGGTAGAGGCCGACATCACCCGTTTGGCGCGGCTACGTGATCGAGTCAAGCGGGACTTCGAGGCCACCGAGGGCGTCAAGTTGTCGTTCCTGCCGTTCTTCGCCCAAGCCACTGTCGAAGCGCTCAAGCAGCACCCGAAGGTCAACGCCTCGATCGACACCGACAAAGGCGAGGTCACTTACCACGGTGCGGAGCACCTCGGCATCGCCGTGGACACCGAGCGTGGGCTGCTGGTGCCGGTGATCCACGACGCGGGCGACCTGAACATCGCCGGACTGGCCCGTCGGATTGCCGACCTCGCCGAGCGGACCAGGACGAACAAGATCACCCCAGATGAGATGAGCGGCGGCACGTTCACGATCAGCAACACCGGCTCGAGGGGGGCGTTGTTCGACACCCCGATCATCCTGCAACCGCAGGTCGGGATCCTCGGTACCGGCACTGTGGTCAAACGGCCGGTCACGCTGTCCGGCGAGGACGGCGACACGATCGCCGTTCGCTCGATCATCTACCTGGCGCTGTCCTACGATCACCGGCTCGTCGACGGAGCCGACGCCGCCCGGTTCCTCAACACCGTCAAACAACGCCTCACCGACGCCACATTCGAGCTCTAAACCCGCCCGCCCCGCGCCATTCGGAGCCTGATCGCGGTCGGGTGAGAAGATCTGGCTATGCGCGTGGTGATCGCGGGGTCATCGGGTCTGATTGGTACCGCTTTGGTGTCGTTGCTGCGGCAGGGTGGGCATGACGTGGTTCGGTTGGTGCGCGGGGCGCCACGCGGGCCGGACGAGCGGGCGTGGGACCCCACAGCGGCGACGATGGAGGCTGGCGCGCTGGATGGCGCCGACGCCGTGGTGAATCTGTGCGGCTCAGCGATGGCCGATCGGCGCTGGTCTGGGGAGTTCAAACAGGTCATCAGGGACAGCCGGATCGGACCGACCGAGGTCCTGGCGGCGGCGGTCGCCGAGCAGCGGATTCCGGTGCTGGTCAACGCCTCCGGAGTGGGCTACTACGGCGACACCGGGGACCGCGAGGTCGACGAGACCGCCCCGGTGGGCGCGGGATTCCTGGCGCAGGTCTGCCGCGACTGGGAAGCGGCCACGGCAGCCGCCGAGCGGGCCGGGTCTCGGGTGGTACGGCTGCGCACCGGTCTGGTGATTTCCCCGTTCGGTGGCTTGATGGGTCAGCTCAAACCCCTGTTCGCGGTCGGGCTGGGTGGCCGGCTGGGCGGTGGAGCGCAGTACATGCCCTGGATCTCGCTGGACGACGAGGTGGGCGCGATCCGCTTCGCCCTCGAACATGACGACCTCGCCGGCCCGGTCAATCTCAGCGGTCCGGACCCGGTGACCAACGCTGAGTTCACCAAGGCCGTGGGCGAGGCAATGCACCGCCCTACGCTGCTGGTGGTGCCCGGCTTCGCGTTGCGCCTGCTGCGCGGCGCTGAACTGGTCGATGAGATGGTGCTGACCGGTCAGCGCGCGGTGCCTGCCCTGCTGCGCAGGCACCGCTACTCCTTTAACCATCCGACCCTGCCGGCGGCGTTGGTTGCGGCACTGGAGTAGCAGAGGCATGCCCACCACCGGCGTGACCAAGGGAGAGTGCATCAGTGAGCGGATGGAGCGCGGTCGACGTCGCCGATCAGGCTGGCCGCACCGTGCTCGTCACCGGAGCCAGCTCGGGCCTGGGTCTGCAGACTGCCGCAGTGCTTGCCAGCCACGGCGCGATGGTGCTGATGGGGTGCCGCGACCCGGTACGAGGGCGAGCGGCGTTGGACAGGGTGCGGGCCAGCTCGGGTGCGGCGGACGCCACGCTGATCCTGCTCGACCTGGCTGATCTCAGCTCGGTCCACAAAGCTGCCGACGAGGTGCGCACGATCACCGGGGACCAGCTGGACGTGCTGGTCAACAACGCCGGCGTGATGGCCTCTCCGCTGCGGTGCACCGCAGACGGCTTCGAGTTACAGATCGGCACCAACCACCTTGGGCATGCCGCGTTGACCTGGCTGCTCGCACCCGCCCTGCTACCTGGAGCCCGGGTCGTCACGGTATCCAGCCTCGCGCACCGCGGTGGTGGATTGGACGTCGATGACCTGAACTTCCAGCGGCGCCGATACAACTCGGTCACCGCGTACAGCGCGTCGAAACTGGCCAACCTCCTGTTCACCTTCGAGCTGGACCGGCGGGTCCGGGATTCCGGGCGAGACCTGATTGCGGTCGCGGCGCATCCCGGCCTTACTGACACCGAGCTGGTGGCCAACACCACCCGGATGCGCTTGCCGGGACCGTTCGCCCGGGTCGCACGGTGGGGCAACAAGCTGATCTCACAGGGCGTCGCCGCGGGTACCTTGCCGCAGCTCTATGCGGCCACCGCGCCCGACGTCCGCAGCGGGGAGTACTTCGGTCCGACCCGTCTCGGGGAGACTCGCGGAGCTCCGGGCCGGGTGACCGCGAGCCCCGCCGCCCGCAACGAGCGCACCGCCCGGCTGCTCTGGGACCGCACCGCGGAGCTGACCGGCGTGCCGCCGGACCCCGCGTAGGGTGGCGCTCGTGAACGTCGCACCCCCCATGTCCGACGCAGGATCCGATGCCGGCAGCCGCAAGCTGCTGCGGCTGGAAGTCCGCAACAGCGCAACCCCGATCGAGCGCAAGCCGCCGTGGATCCGGGTCCGGGCCACGATGGGGCCGGCGTTTCGGGAGCTCAAGGGTTTGGTGCGCCGGGAGGGTCTGCACACCGTCTGCGAGGCGGCCGGCTGCCCCAATATCTACGAGTGCTGGGAGGACCGGGAGGCCACCTTCCTCATCGGCGGTGACCAGTGCACCCGGCGGTGCGACTTCTGCCAGATCGACACCGGCCGCCCCGCCCCGCTGGACCGCGATGAGCCTCGACGGGTCGCCGAATCGGTGCAGGTGATGGGATTGCGCTACTCGACAGTCACCGGGGTGGCTCGGGACGATCTGCCCGACGGTGGCGCTTGGCTCTACGCCGAGACCGTCCGGCAGATCCACATGCTGAATCCGGGCACCGGGGTGGAGCTGCTCATCCCGGACTTCGCCGGCCGTCCTGAGCAGCTGCGCGCGGTCTTCGACGCCGCACCCGAGGTGTTGGCGCACAACCTCGAGACCGTGCCAAGGATCTTCAAGCGGATCCGCCCGGCGTTCCGGTACGAGCGGTCCCTGGACGTGTTGCAGGCGGCCCGCGACGCGGGCCTGGTCACCAAGTCCAACCTGATCCTGGGCCTGGGCGAGGAACCCGAGGAGGTCACCGCCGCGATGGCCGATCTGCACGCCGCGGGATGCGAGCTACTCACCCTCACCCAGTACCTCCGGCCCTCGACGCGGCATCACCCGGTGGTGCGCTGGATCCCGCCGCAGGAGTTCGTTGAGCATGCCCACGCCGCGGAGCTGATGGGGTTCGCCGGGGTGCTGGCCGGACCACTGGTCCGATCGTCCTACCGGGCCGGCAGGCTCTACGGGCAGGCAATTGAGCACCGCGGCGGTCGAGTACCCAAGCACCGGTGATCTGCCCGTATCCTATGAGCCATGCCCACCAAACCGCCCCCGAAGTCCGCCGCTGGGACTAAGGACAAAGAGGCGGCGAAGGCCGCCAAGCAGGAGACGCGCGCCGCGTCCAAGCAACGCCGGGCGCAGATCCTCGAGGCCTTCAAGACTCAGCGCCGCGAGGACAAAGTCCTGCTGCCGTTGATGATTGGGGTGTTCCTGATCATCACTGCAGTGGTGTTCGGGGCGGGTTTTCTGTTCGGCGAGCAGTGGATATCCCTGCTGGTAGGCGTCACCCTCGGTGGCGTGGGCGCAATATTGATCTTCGGGCGGCGGGTGCAACGCAATGTCTTCATCAAGGCCGAGGGCCAGCCTGGTGCCGCGGCCTGGGCGCTGGAGAACCTGCGCGGTGGGTGGAAGGTGACGCCCGCGGTGGCTGGCACCACGCAGCTGGATGCCGTACACCGCGCCATCGGGCGACCCGGGGTCGTGCTGGTCGCTGAGGGCGCCCCGCATCGGCTTAAGCCGTTACTCGCTCAGGAGAAGAAGCGGGTATCCCGACTGATCGGGGACGTTCCGATCTATGACGTCACGGTGGGCAGCGGCGAAGGCCAGGTCCCGCTGGCCAAACTGCCCCGGCATCTCGCGAAGCTGCCGCGCAACGTCGATAAGGCACAGATCGACGTGCTGGAGAGCAAGCTGGCTATCCTCGCCGCTCGCAGCGCCGCGATGCCCAAAGGGCCCATGCCGCCGGGCGCCAAGATGCGCAATGTTCAGCGAGCCGTGCGCCGACGCTGACTGCTCACCGGGTCCGCAGCACGATGGTTCCGGCGGCCTTGTCGTGCAGGCCGCGGCCGTCGGCGTCGTACACCACCGGTGGGATCAGCAGGCAAAGCAGCACCGTGCGGATCACGGCGGCAGCGAAGCCGGCCCGATGGCCGTCCAACAGCGCCACTCGCAGTCCCGCCACGGCATGCCCGACGGTACGACCAGCGATCGTGATCGAGAGCGCCGTGACAGCCGCGAACAGCGCAAGGGCCGAGAACGCCGGATTCCTGGTGAGCAGCTGTGCCGCGACCGAACAGGGCAGCCAGTCGATCACGATGGCCAGGATGCGGAGACCGAACCCGGCAGCGGAGCCCGGTCCGTGCTGGCCCAATCCGAGCCGCTGACCCGGGTAGTCCTGCCCGCCCGTAGCTGCGGTCGAGTCGTCTGGGGGGCGCGCGGCGACGCCGGCCAGCCAGGTCTGGCTCCATCTGGTCACTCGACTAGGGTATGCCGTCGACGGGCTGGCGTCGGCCGCCACCTGCCCTTTAACCTTGGCGAAACATCCAGGTAATGCTCACGCAACACCGCCCTCTTAGGTTCGCCGCAGCGACCCGACCGATCAGGCCGGCCCACGGCACAGTGCACGAAGGAGTGAACGACGGTGTTCTCCAACTCCGATGAGGTCCTGCGCTTTATCGCCGACGAGGATGTCGAGTTCATCGACGTCCGCTTCTGCGACTTGCCGGGGGTTATGCAGCACTTCACGGTCCCGGCCGCGTACCTCGACGCCGACGTCATCGAAGAGGGCCTGGCCTTCGACGGCTCCTCGGTGCGCGGATTCCAGTCGATCCACGAGTCGGACATGCTGCTCATGCCCGATCCCGCGACCGCGCGCATCGATCCCTTCCGGGTGCAGAAGACGCTGAACATCAACTTTTTCGTCCATGATCCATTCACCCGGGAAGCCTATAGCCGGGACCCCCGTAACGTCGCCCGCAAGGCCGAGGAGTTCCTGGCCTCCACCGGTATCGCCGACACCGCCTACTTCGGTCCTGAAGCCGAGTTCTACTGCTTTGACTCAGTGCGCTTCGACACCACGCCCAACAGCGCGTTCCACGAGATCGACTCGGTCGCCGGCTGGTGGAACACCGGCGCCGAAGAAGGCGGGCACAACCAGGGCTACAAGGTCAACTACAAGAGCGGCTACTTCCCGGTGCCGCCGACCGACCATTTCGCCGACCTGCGCAACGCGATGGTCACGCACCTCATCGGATGCGGCTTCAGCGTGGAGAAGGCACACCACGAGGTGGGTACCGCGGGCCAGGCGGAGATCAACTACAAGTACAACACACTGCTGCACGCGGCCGACGACCTGCAGCTCTACAAATACATCATCAAGAACACCGCCTGGGCGGCCGGGAAGACCGTGACATTCATGCCCAAGCCGCTGTTCGGGGACAACGGTTCCGGAATGCACACTCACCAGTCGCTGTGGACCGACGGTAAACCGCTGTTTCACGACGAGTCCGGTTATGGAGGTCTGTCCGACATCGGGCGGCATTACATCGGCGGCATCCTGCACCACGCGCCGTCGCTGCTGGCGTTCACCAACCCGACGGTCAACTCCTACCACCGTCTGGTGGCCGGATACGAAGCGCCGGTGAACCTGGTGTATTCGCAACGCAACCGATCGGCCTGCATCCGGATCCCCATCACCGGCAACAACCCGAAAGCCAAGCGCATCGAGTTCCGTTGCCCGGACGCGTCCGGCAACCCTTACCTGGCCTTCTCCGCGATGATGATGGCAGGGCTCGACGGGATCAAGAACGCTTATGAGCCTGCCGCGCCGATCGACAAGGACCTCTACGAGCTGCCGCCCGAGGAGGCCAAGGACGTTGCGCAGGTGCCGCCCAGCTTGGGCGCGGTGATCGACCGCTTGGAGGCCGACCACGACTACCTGCTCGAGGGTGGTGTGTTCACTCCAGACCTCATCGAGACCTGGATCGCCCTGAAGCGCGACAACGAGATCGACCCGCTGCGACTGCGTCCCCACCCCTTCGAGTTCGCCCTCTACTACGACGTCTGATCACTAAGGAGCCCTGACCTGCGGTTTTGGGTTGGAAACGCATGATCAGGCCGTCACCAGGCCGTCGGAGGCTCGGCGTCCTCGCCCTCCGGGTTCGGGTTCCGGGCAGTCCGCATGCTCCGGGTCGACCAGCTGGAACACGCCATCTACAGCTCGGCGGGTGCGCTCTGAGCTCGCTGGCATGAGGTGCGTGTAGGTGCGCAGCGTGAAGCCAGGGTCGGCGTGGCCTAGGTATTCAGCCAAAGCCTTGATCGACTCACCGGCGTCGAGCAGCACCGACGCATAGAAGTGCCGAAGGGCATGAAATCCCTCCGCGCGCTTCGGTTCCGGCACCCCGGCCTGCCGCAGCGCAGGCTTCCAGAGGAAGTGGTTGAAGTAGTTGCGGTTCAGCGCCGCCGCCTCACGAGTCCACGTCAGCAGTCGCGCCGTGACCAGCTCGCCGTCTGGGTGCTGCCACGGCAACGTCACTGCCAATGGCGGGAACTGCTCGATGTGCGCGCGGATCGCACGGCCAATGCTATCGGGCAGCGGAACCTCCCGCGTTTTGCCATGCTTGGGCGGCCCGAACACTAAACGACTGCGCACGATCTTGACTTGCCGAATGACCTGGACTGCGCGATCGGCGAAGTTCACCTGATCAACGCTCAGCCCGAACACCTCGCCCTGGCGCAGGCCACACCCGGCTCCGAGGTCCACCGTGAGTCGGTACCGCTCCCCCAGCTCGGCCCGGACGGCGTGCACTCGCTCGGCAGACCACGGAACGGCCTTGGGGTACTCACCGCGAGGTCGGGTAACCGACTTACCAGCGCACGGGTTGCGCCGGATTCGCTCGTCATCGATCGCAGCTGTGAACACCCCCGACACGTTCGCGAAGAGGGTCCGTCGGTAGGTCTCGGCCAGGCCTTGTTGCTGCAGCCGCCGACCCCACGCCTGGATCATGGCTGGGCCAATCGCGCGCAGCTCGGTGTCACCGAAGTGCGGGTAAACGTGCCGGACTAACCGGCCCGCGACGGACTCCCTCGTGGACTCGGCGAACGTCTGCGCGGCAAGCCACGTTTCGGCGAAGCGCCGGAAGGTGATACGCCCGGCGGTCGGATCGAGATACGATCCCTTGTTTTTATCGGTCTCCACCTCGTGCAGGAACGCCTCAGCGGCGTCCGGCGATGCCGAGGTGTTCGGGTTTGTGGGCTTTGCCTTTGCAGTGTCCGGGTGTGATGGAGTGTCGGGCGCCGTGGGGTTGGATTGTTGGGTCGGCCCAGGGCGCGGTGCCGGTGTTGCGACCGGCCCGTTTCCCCGGGCCGCCCGCCGCACCCGGCGTGCGTGTCTCCCCGCACCGGGCGCTCCACGTGCCTTGCCCGCTGGTCAGCCGTGGGTGGTGGCTGTCGGGGTCCACGGCGTGGGCGGTGCTACCGCGGTAGCGGTAGCGCGTGACTGTGACGCTGGATGCGCCGGTGAAGGCGACTCCGTTACGGGCGAATCTCCAGCCCTTGTCTCAGAAGCGACGGCGGAGTTGTTTCATTCCGAGCCTGTTTCCGCCCTTGTACTTGGCTCGTATCCAGCGCATGATCCGTCGCCAGGCGAGGCTGTCGATCGCGCCGAACACGGCCTTGGACACGCCGTAACGGAAGTAGTTCGCCCATCCCGCCAGCGGCCGGTTGAGGCTGGTGATCATCCTCGTCAGGTGCCAGTGGCGGGTTGACCTGTACGTCTTGGCCTTTACCTTGTCCTTGACCGCCTGGATGGCTTTTCGGGACGGCGTGGTGTAGACGTAATGCTTGTGGGTTCCTCGTTTCCGCAGGCGGCGGATGTGGTAGCCGAGGAAGTCGAAGCCCTCATCGATGTGGACCACGCGGGTCTTCTCCGGTGCCAGCCGCAGCCCCAGCGGGGCGAGCACGGCGGCGACCTGTTCGCGTAGCGCCTCGGCGTGGTGCCGTTCCCCCGACACCATCATCACGAGGAGAGTCGGCGGGGGGAATCTCACCCCCCGGCGCTCGCAGAACCGTGCGTAAACCTCTCGGCTTACACGGCTCCCATCGTCCAGCCGCCGGGTTTGAGGCCGAAGCACCAGTGAGCGAACAGTCGTGGGGATCGTCTGGAGGCTTCCCGCCATCAACTCGCTCGCTCGTTTTTCGCGTCGGCGTAACCGTTTGTATTTCCGCATAGCCCAGCGCACCAGATGTTCGTTGATGCGCCGTAGGAGGGGATACAACATGGACTTGTAGAAGCGTCCGTAGTAGTTGATCCAGCCTTGCACGATGCAGTTGAACATGTGTGCGAGGTCGCTGAGGGACTTGTCACTGCGCCGGGCGATGTGCCAAGAACGGATCTCCCGACCCATCGCCTTGATCGCTGTCCTTGCTGACCGCCGGCAGGAAGTTCACGAAATGCTTTCCCCACCGGTTCTTGGCCAGCCTCGGGCGAAACGTGTACCCGAGAAACGTCAACGACGTGACCTCATGATCGCCACGCCGGTCGGCGTCCTGGCAGTACACTATGCGCGTCTTGTCCGGATGCAATTCCAGACCGACTGTCGCCAACCGTGCAGCCAGGGCATCCCGCACCTGGCAGGGCTTGCTCCTGGCTCGCGCAGTGAATCACCGCATCATCGCAGTAACGCTCGAACGTGACGCCCGGAAACTCGCGGGCCAGCCACATATCGAACGCATAATGCAGATACAGGTTCGCCAAAACCGGCGAGATCGCTGAACCCTGTGGAGTCCCCCGATCCCGGGCGACTAGCGTGCCATCTGGCTGCCGCAACGGCGCGATAAGCCACCGCTGCGACATACAGCAGGATCCACTTCTGATCAGTGTGCCGCGCGACCGCCTTGAGCATCAGCGTATGGTCAACGCTGCTCGAAAAACGCCCGAATATGCAAAATCGATGACCCAGTCGCTCTTCCAACAACGCTCCCGGCATCTCGCCACTGCATCCAAAGCAGACCGCCCCGGGCGGTAACCATAGGAGTCGGGGTGGAAAGGATGTGGGTTCCACCTGACGCTCCAAATACATGGCTACCGTCGTCTGGGCGATCCGGTCGTCCACAATGGGCACACCCAGAATTCTGACCCCTTTGCCCGAAGCCTTTGGTATCGCCACGGCTTTCACCGGCGGTGGGAAATACCTCCCCGACGACAGCCGATTCCACAGTTTGAACAGGTTATTCTTCACATCTTGTTCGTACTGCTCGATCGTCAGCCCGTCCACACCGGCCGCGCCCTTATTGGCCTTGACCCTGCGATACGCCTCCCAGACCATCGCTCTTGGAAATGTCGAACGGTTTGACCTGCGACTTCGATTCGCTCACCTGGCTCCTTCCGAGGACCTCGGTTGACCACCAAACGAACCAGGACAACCCGCCCCCTTCGCTCCACTCCCATTACAGGAGCCTTCGTCACTGTCGGGTCGGGGGAGGCGGCGGACAGCAGTCCGCTACCTCCGCCCGCCCTACCCGAACCGCTCGTGCAGTTTTCCCGCAAGCGGCTCTCAATGGGTGTAGCCCTTCTGGCGGTAGTATTCACGCATGCTAGGAATCAGTTGCAGAAGGTTGACCAGCCCGTATTCACCGTAGAGGCGGGTCTCCGGTAGCGTCCGCCATCCGGCGTTCGCCAGCGTTTGAACCGCCAGCCCCAGATCCGGCGCACGATCCACCTGTTGAGCCGATTGAACAACCGGCGCACGTTCGCGCGCCGATAGTACATGCCCCATCCCCTGATCACCGGGTTCAAGACATGTATTAGCTCCTCCAGGGGTACGGCGATGCGGCGTCGTGTTGACGCCCGTACCTTGTCCTTGAACCGATCAATCGACCGTTGCCGAGGTATCGCATACAAGCCGATACCACCTGACTTGAAGCGCAACCCCCGACCCAGCCCAATTTTATAGCCCAAGAACTCGAACCCCTGGCTGACGTGCACAATTCTGGTCTTCTCTGGATGAATGCGTAACCCGAGCTGTCCTTCCAGCACCGCACGGGCGCTCGCCAGCGCCCGTTCCGCTTCCTCGCGAGTCCGGCATACGCACAGCCAATCGTCAGCGTAGCGCGTAAGTTCGATCCCGCCGCTGCATCTGCTCGTCAAAAACGTGCAGATAAATATTACTGAGCAACGGACTGATGACCCCGCCTTGTGGCGTGCCAGCGATTGTGCTCTCATAGACACCGTCTCGCAGTACTCCGGCCGTGAGTATCTAGCGGATCAGACTCAGCACCTTGCTGTCGGCGACTCGTTCCGCTACCAGCGCGACGAGTCGATCATGCGAGATCGTCCCGAAGAAATCGGCGATATCGGCATCGACGATCCATCTCCCACCCTCCTGCATCTGGCCCCAGATCCGGCGCATAGCCATATGCGCCGACCGCTCCGGACGAAACCCGAAGCTGACCTCGGAGAACGTCGGTTCGAAAATCGGCTCCAGAACCTGGCGCAGCGCCTGCTGGCACACCCGATCCACCACCGCAGGAATACCTAGCGGACGCTTAGCCGTCGACCCCGGTTTGTCGATCTCCACCCGACGCACCGGCAAAGGCCGATAACTCCCCTCCGCCAGCCGTTGATGCAACACCGTGAGATAACGCCGATGTTCACACTCGAACCGGTCAATACTGATCCGATCCACACCACCGGCACCTCGGTTTTCCCTTCACCCGCGCCCACGCCCGCGCTAGATTACGCGGGTCATAAACCCGTCCGATCAGCGAGTGCGCCTTCCCGCACCTGCACACGTTCCTTTCCTACCTGGCTTACCAGAATGCCACTCCGAGTATCCTCGCCCAGCGTCGTCTCGGTCATTGCCTCAGCAACCATCAGCCCGACGCCGCCTACTCACTCGGCATCACATCAGGTTCACCATTCCCACCGTGACCCCTTCCCCAAGACGGTGCCTTTTGAGTCACCGGCCGCCGCCGCACAAAGCGTCGGTCCCAAGGTTTCTGTTGTTCCTTGGTTCATCAGTACCATGGATCACTCCGACTTCTCGCACGGCATCACCAGCGATTTCGCCTTGCGGCTTATACGCCCAGCTACCCAACTCCGTCGAGTGGACCCGTACGAGATCTCCCGGGGTAACGCAGAGAACTTTCCCACCGCGCCGCCCGCACACACCTTGTTGTGCCCAGGCGCGCCAAGTATTTCCTTCGCCCCCATAGTGCAGGCTCGGCATCACCTGGATCGGGCCGACCGGTTCGCCATTCTCGGCTACGGCTCGGTGTTTCGCCTCAAACCCTTCAGACCCCACCTCACGGCAGGCGCCCTGTCCTGCGCCACTGATCAGCCCCACACGGCAAACCACCATCACCACCATGCCGTGCCTCCCAACGACGCCCAGCGAGGCATTACCCCCGCCTTCGGCTACGGACCCCGCTTGGGGCCGGTCCGACTGGACTTTCACCAGCTAGCTCTCTGCGCCGCCCGGCGCACACTACGAGGCAGTCCGCCCCGCTGCTCCGCATCGGTACTCTCCCCCTCACAGATTCAGCTGCTTGGAGTTCTCCCTCACACCGACCATGTCAACCCACGACCAGCCCCATCGGAGCGAGCGGTTCCCACGTTCCACACCGGAGCCTGATACCGAGCTCGCGCCACCTCTGCGCCGGACACCACCTGGCCAGGAACACAGGAACCCGCCAGACTCATCCCAGGGCAACAACTGGACCCCGGTTTCGGTTGTCGTCGCTACGCTTTCGACGTTTCATCAGTGGTTCACTCACGTTCGCCTTCTCGGCTCACACCTGACGCATCACGTGCGCCTTTTCCGCAACGCTCACCACCCCGGCTCATTCACCGACGCAGCTTGCGGTGGTTTGAAACCTTCCCTGCGTGGGCGGTCTCGGAGGGCCTACCTCCATCACCAGTGCAGCACCGCATCCAAAGAATTCCGTCTACATCGGAACCTCCTTCAGCGTTCTTGGCACACAGTCGTCCGCGTAGCGGATGAATCTCCAGTTGCCCTGTCCGTGACGTGTGCGCGTGCGCCGTTGCCCTGGGGTGCCCATCTGTTGATGCCATTGCCGGTCGAAGTGATCGTCCAGCGCCGACAGGGCGATATTAGCGAGCAACGGGGATAAGATTCCGCCTTGTGGGGTCCCGGTCGGTGATTCTTCCCGGTTTCCGAGCTCGGTGAAGATCCCGGATTTCAGAAACGCCTTCACCAGTGCACACACCCGCTTGTCTTTGATCCTCACCCGGAGGCGATCCATCAACGCCGTATGCGATATTTCATCGAAACAGGCTTTGATGTCGGCCTCCAGCACCCACTGGTATCCTCGGGTGCCGAAGTGATGGATCTCGGCGATCGCGTCGTGAGCGCGGCGGTTCGGGCGGAACCCATACGAGCACGGTTTGAAATCCGCCTCGAAGATAGGTTCGAGCACCGCCTTCAGGCTGGCCTGGACCACCCGATCGGCGACGGTGGGAATCCCCAGTTTCCGGAACTTCCCGGTGTCACCCTTGGGGATCATCACCTGCCGCACTTCGACCGGGGCGAACTCGCCCAACTTCAGCGAGTCCCGGATCCGGCTCAGGAACACCCCGACCCCCACTCGGGTCTCGATCATGGCCGTAGTGGTCTTGTCGATCCCCGCGGTCTAGACCCTTTGTTCGTGGACACACGTTCCCACGCATGCATCAAGAACGCCGGGTCATAGACGAGGTTGAACAGGTCACCGAACCGACGGGAGACATCGTCTCCCGCCCAACGGTGCAACTTGGTCTGCATCCTCCGTACCGCAAAGTACGCCGAATCAGGGCTCGGCCACTCCACAGCACCGGTGTTCACCGGTACATCTTCGGACATTGCTTTCCCTCCTTGACTGACACGCTGCCGTCCTTCCCCATGTACGCGGCTCTCCCGCGCTCGGAGTGTCGGGTCGGGGGAGGCGGCGGACAGCAGTCCGCTACCTCCGCCCGCCCTACCGAACCGCTCGTGCAGTTTTCCCGCAAGCGGCTCTCAATGGGTGTAGCCCTTCTGGCGGTAGTATTCACGCATGCTAGGAATCAGTTGCAGAAGGTTGACCAGCCCGTATTCACCGTAGAGGCGGGTCTCCGGTAGCGTCCGCCATCCGGCGTTACGCCAGCGTTTGAACCGCCAGCCCCAGATCCGGCGCACGATCCACCTGTTGAGCCGATTGAACAACCGGCGCACGTTCGCGCGCCGATAGTACATGCCCCATCCCCTGATCACCGGGTTCAAGACATGTATTAGCTCCTCCAGGGGTACGGCGATGCGGCGTCGTGTGAGCGCCCGTACCTTGTCCTTGAACCGATCAATCGACCGTTGCCGAGGTATCGCATACAAGCCGATACCACCTGACTTGAAGCGCAACCCCCGACCCAGCCCAATTTTATAGCCCAAGAACTCGAACCCCTGGCTGACGTGCACAATTCTGGTCTTCTCTGGATGAATGCGTAACCCGAGCTGTCCTTCCAGCACCGCACGGGCGCTCGCCAGCGCCCGTTCCGCTTCCTCGCGAGTCCGGCATACGCACAGCCAATCGTCAGCGTAGCGCGTAAGTTGGAATCCCGCCCGCTGCATCTGCTCGTCAAAAACGTGCAGATAAATATTACTGAGCAACGGACTGATGACCCCGCCTTGTGGCGTGCCAGCGATTGTGCTCTCATAGACACCGTCTCGCAGTACTCCGGCCGTGAGTATCTGACGGATCAGACTCAGCACCTTGCTGTCGGCGACTCGTTCCGCTACCAGCGCGACGAGTCGATCATGCGAGATCGTCCCGAAGAAATCGGCGATATCGGCATCGACGATCCATCTCCCACCCTCCTGCATCTGGCCCCAGATCCGGCGCATAGCCATATGCGCCGACCGCTCCGGACGAAACCCGAAGCTGACCTCGGAGAACGTCGGTTCGAAAATCGGCTCCAGAACCTGGCGCAGCGCCTGCTGGCACACCCGATCCACCACCGCAGGAATACCTAGCGGACGCTTAGCCGTCGACCCCGGTTTGTCGATCTCCACCCGACGCACCGGCAAAGGCCGATAACTCCCCTCCGCCAGCCGTTGATGCAACACCGTGAGATAACGCCGATGTTCACACTCGAACCGGTCAATACTGATCCGATCCACACCACCGGCACCTCGGTTTTCCTTCACCCGCGCCCACGCCCGCGCTAGATTACGCGGGTCATAAACCCGTCCGATCAGCGAGTGCGCCTTCCGCACCTGCACACGTTCCTTTCCTACCTGGCTTACCAGAATGCCACTCCGAGTATCCTCGCCCAGCGTCGTCTCGGTCATTGCCTCAGCAACCATCAGCCCGACGCCGCCTACTCACTCGGCATCACATCAGGTTCACCATTCCCACCGTGACCCCTTCCCCAAGACGGTGCCTTTTGAGTCACCGGCCGCCGCCGCACAAAGCGTCGGTCCCAAGGTTTCTGTTGTTCCTTGGTTCATCAGTACCATGGATCACTCCGACTTCTCGCACGGCATCACCAGCGATTTCGCCTTGCGGCTTATACGCCCAGCTACCCAACTCCGTCGAGTGGGACCGTACGAGATCTCCCGGGGTAACGCAGAGAACTTTCCCACCGCGCCGCCCGCACACACCTTGTTGTGCCCAGGCGCCCCAAGTATTTCCTTCGCCCCCATAGTGCAGGCTCGGCATCACCTGGATCGGGCCGACCGGTTCGCCATTCTCGGCTACGGCTCGGTGTTTCGCCTCAAACCCTTCAGACCCCACCTCACGGCAGGCGCCCTGTCCTGCGCCACTGATCAGCCCCACACGGCAAACCACCATCACCACCATGCCGTGCCTCCCAACGACGCCCAGCGAGGCATTACCCCCGCCTTCGGCTACGGACCCCGCTTGGGGCCGGTCCGACTGGACTTTCACCAGCTAGCTCTCTGCGCCGCCCGGCGCACACTACGACGGCTCCGCCCCACCCGCGCCTTCGGTCGGCATCGCACCTATCCCCCCGATCTCCCTGGCGGGGAGCGGAAAGAAAGGGGGAACGGTCACGGATGGTTCCCACGTTCACTGTTGTCCGGTCGACGGGTTAGGCACCCGGCTCTACCCCTGCGGCATCGCCATGACTACGCCGTAGACTTTCACCATGGCCTCCTGGCCCGAGCTACGGAGACCCAACCAGGAGTTTCCCCCCCTTTCATGGGTGGGTGCGCGCCGCAAAATCCAGCCCAGATCCACCGGGTTTCGAGCTGGCGGCTGTTTAAGAGGCGTAACAACACCGGTTTCTCGCGTATACCTTCCCATCTCGCTCACCACGCCCGGCCCATCCGGCAGTCCTGAACCGACGCGACTTTGTCGAGGCTGCTCCCACCCTCCCCGGCGACCCCCGGATCAGGCTGCCTCCAGCTTCACTTCGCCGCTACGATGAGCTTGACCCTCTAGCACGGACACCTGACCTGAGGTGGCTACGGCCACCGGGAAGGATGCTGCCGTGCCTGCACCTCACCCTCCTGAGTTCCGCCGTCGAGCGGTCGAGCTGGCCCGTGTGGGCGAGCGACCGATCGCTGTGGTGGCCAAGCGATTGTCTATCAGTGAGTCGTGTCTGCGGAATTGGGTAGCGCAGGCCGACGCTGACGAGCGTGGCAGCGATTCCCGGTTGACCAGCGCGGACAAGCGAGAGCTCACCGCGCTGCGCCGAGACAAGCGCCGCCTGGAGATGGAAAACGAGATCCTCAAGCGGGCGGCCGCGTTCTTCGCTCGGGAAAACGTTCTCCCAAACTAGCATTTCGGCTGGTCCGTGAACTCGCCGAGGACACCGATGCTGATATCGATGTCGCGGTGGCCTGTCGAGTCCTGGGTGTGTCGCGGTCGGGTTACTACGACTGGCTGGGCCGTCCACCCAGCGCGCGGGACGAGGCGAACTTGTTGCTGCTCAAACACATCCAGGACGTGCACATCGAATCGCGCAGGACATACGGCTGGCCCCGCGTGCACGCCGAGTTGACGCTGGGCCTGGGGTTGGCGGTGAACCACAAGCGGGTCGCCCGGCTGATGCGCCAGGCCGGCCTGCAAGGCCTCTACCGGCGCCGACACCGTCGCGGCCCGACCGGACCGGCGACCGAGGACGACCTGGTGCAACGCCATTTCACCGTCGAGGCACCGAACCGACTGTGGCTGACAGACATCACCGAACATCCGACGAAAGAAGGGAAACTGTACTGCGCAGCCGTCATGGACGCCTATGCTCGACTCATCGTCGGATGGTCGATCGCCGATCACATGCGCACCGAACTCGTCGTCGATGCGCTCGGCATGGCCACATTACGTCGGCGCCCCACAAGCGATTCGACGATCCTGCACTCCGACCACGGAACTCAATATACTTCATGGGCGTTCGGGCAACGACTCCGCGCCGCCGGACTGCTCCCCTCGATGGGCACAATCGGCGACTGCTACGACAACTCCATGATGGAATCATTCTGGGGAACCCTACAACTCGAAGTCCTCGACACCAGAATCTGGGAAACCCGCGACGAACTTGCCAACGCCATCTTCGAATGGATAGAATGCTGGTACAACACCGAACGGCGACATTCCAGCCTGGGAATGCTCCGGCCGGTCGAGTTCGAAGCCCTCTACACCGACCAGACGTCCACACAGGACGATCACTGACCCACACCCTAGGTGTCCGTGCTGGGGGGTCAAGCTCAACGCGATCAGCTCTTCGGGCTCCCACTCCCGACGCATCCGACGCACCCCTCACCCGATCCGTCCCAGACAACCCAGAACGCGATCAAGCTAGACCCACCCAAGACCTCCTCATCCCGTACCTGGCGGCTGGGGTCACGTTCGGGAGGACAGGGCCTACTACGTCGGTCACATGACCTTCTTCGGCCACAGCCACAGCCACAGCGCGGGCGAGGTCATCGAGCACCAGGCAGGCACGAGCTTCTCCTACGTGATAACCAACCTGGTGCAGGAGCAGCGAGCCCAGGCAGTGTGGTCGGACACCTCGTTTCGGGTGACCCTGGTCGTAGGCGGGCACCGCGACGGAGGTCCGCCCTCGGTCCAGGCCGCCGCCGGCGCCACCCCGCCACTAGCACTCGTGCACATCGGCTCGGTGAGCATCACAGCGGAGTAACGAGCAGACGCCAAGGCGTGGCCGCGAGCGGACGGCGGCTGCGGCGTAGGTTGCCGTCCTACGGGAGGGCCTGATCACCTGGCATAGGAAGGGTACGAAACAGTGACGAACGTCAGCGCGCCCGGGCCGCGACGTAGGCGGCCCAGCTAGCGGCGATGTCCATGCGGCCTTTCAAGTCACCTGCAGGACGATCCGGGACAGTCTGCGAGCCGGACTGCCGCAGGCGTGCATGGAACTGGAACCAGCGAACCTATCAGTAGTTATTTTCGTTAAGCATCTGCGTGTATCCGAAAGATTTCGTTTGGTTGATGGTCGGGCGTATGGCACTCCCATCGAATAACGTAGGCGCCGTTTTCCTTGGACTCACCGTTGATATTTAGGCAGTCGCGATGCTTGAGTCCAAGGAATACGACGTCAACCGAGTCCTCCCGGCGTTTCAGCACGTTGAGGATCCAAAGCTGGTCGCGGTTGCCGGGGAGGCACGGCCGCTGCACGACCAGGGTCGCGCCCTTGAACGTCTGCTCGGTGTCGGCCGATTCCAGGCACATGCGAGAATCGGCGTTGACGATCCGAACGATGTGACCTTCGGTGCTTTCGGGTGCGACCGCCAGCTCGTCGGGCAGCAGTGTCCAGTTCTCACCGAGTGCACCGGTGCAGCCGAGCTGGTAAGCGGGGGCGCCGAGCCGGGAACCCACGTCCTTGATCGCGACGCACTTTCCGCTGTCCGATGTGATCAGCGGTGTGCTGCCGGCCGGCGTCTTCGAGGTAGGTTCACGGAACCTGGACTTGGCTTGCACCGGACATGTTGGTTCGTATTCTTGTCCAGGAAAATAGTGTTGCCACTGGTCAGGGCTGATATCTGAGGGAACGTCCGAGCAGATCTCAGTGATGGCACGGTCCACGTCGGTCTCCCAGAGACGCACCTCTTGGCCTTGCGCTGTGGCAAGGGTGTGGAGGTCGGACCGAAACGCCGCCGACTGGACCGTCTCGTTGTCACCCTCAAGGGGTGTCGCTAGTAGCCAAGGATGGTCCAGATCTGAAACGTTCCACAATCGGGCTGTTGTGTCCTCGGCGGTGGTGACCAGGGTCTTGCCGTCCATGGAGAACCCGACACCGCTGACCGGACGCAGATGGCCGTCGAGGATCGCTCCCGCTCGGGGTAACAGGGGATTGCTGACGTCGAACAGTCTCGCCGTCGTATCCCCGTTCGCAGTGGCCAGGGTGCGACCGTCGGGGCTAAAGGCAACGTCATAGACGTCGTCAGTGTTTTGCTCGACCACCACCGGCCGGATCGTCGGCGAAATCGGATTTGTGATGTCCCACAGCTTCGCCGTCCCGTCGCTGCCCGCGCTGGCCAGGTGCCGTCCGTCCGGACTGATCGCCACGGCTCGTACCTCAGGCTCGTGCGCGGAGGTGAGTTGGGCCGCCAGGTGCGGTTCGCTTCCCGTCACATCCCATATCGTGATCGTTCCGCGTGTCGGGCCAACGGTGACCAGCAATCTGTTGTCACGGCTGAACGCCATTGGGCCGCCCACGGTGTTGCCAATGACCAGTTTGGGTTTGCTGCACCCCTAAGGACATCGGAGACCGCCCACAGACGGACGACATCGTCGTTGCTGGAGGTGGCCAACAACTGGTCATCGTGGCTGAACACCGCAGACCTGACCGCGCGCGGACTCGGAGGGTGATCGGCGGATCAGCGAGACTCGGTTGATCATTGAGCTTCCAAATCCTCGTCACCTCGCCCGCCGCAACGAGCAGGCCCCCGTCCGAGCTGAACGCGACAGTGCCGACCGGAGCCTGGCTGTCAGCGTTTGATCGACGCGGAAAACTCAGGTTCACCAACGTGCTGAGCACGGCACCACGGGCCTCGGGCGTAGCCGAAAGGCGGAAGGCAGCCACGGCGAGCTCGGCGGCGAGCGCCTCGTCAGAGGCCCGAAGCCGAATGGCCGTACCGCTGGCCTCGCTGGACAGGGCTGCCTTCGCCGACCGGACCGCGTCGTTTCGTGACTGAACGGCGAACACGGTCGCGGTCGCTGCCATCAACACCAACGCGCTAAGCGCCGTGATCAGTTTGCGCAGCCTGCCTCGCCGCAGAGCGCCGAGGCAGTCGGCCCTCTCTCTGTCTACTGAGGCGCTGAGGAAATCACTGGTGAGGACGGGAAGGCGCGATTCGGCGGCATTGAGACGATCCCGCAGGGCAGCCAGCCGATGTCCCCGGTAGAGGTCCGACTCGTGCCTCCCATCGCGATCCCACGATTTGGCGGCCTCGTCGAGCCGCTGTTCCAGCAGGAGACCCTCCCGATCGGCGTTGATCCACTGGCGCAAGCGCGGCCACGCGCGAAGCAGGATTTCGTGGACGATCGCGACGGTCGCCTCATCGGTAATGATCAGCCGAGCTTCGATCAGTGCGTTCAGCACCTTCTCGACCCCGGCCGAGTCAGTCGAATCGGAGACCAGATCGGTGCGCTCAACGCGCCGACGGTGTCGTCCGCGCTGTCGCCGAGTTGGATCATGCGGAGCAGAACGCGGCGGGCGGTTTCCTGTTGAGCCGGCTCCAATAGCCGGTAGGCGCGCTCGGCTGTTTTCGTGATCGCACCGCTGATGCCCCCGACCAGTCGGTAACCAGCCAGGGTCAGGGTCCGGCCCTCGCCTGCTGCCAGGTCGCGAGCAGGGCGTGCGACAGCAGGGGCAGGGCACCCGGCTGATAGCCAGACTCGCCGATCGCTGTGTCGCCCTCGCCGAGGTCGCGCAGCATGACGTCAGCCAGACCGGGCTCCAGCTCGAGCCCCGCGGCGAGTGCCGGCTTCTCGATCGCGCTGCGTAGCTGTGCGTTGGTCATCGCGCCCAGCAGCACATGGCCTACCCGCAGCGCCGCGATGAGTTCCGGGTAGGCCGCGCAGCGGCCATAGTGATCAGCGCGCAATCCGAGCACCACCAGCGCCCCGCCGTCCTCAGTAGCCGCGGCGCACAAAGCGCGGATGAATGCCTGCCGGCGGCGCTCATCCGGGCAGAGTGTGAATACTTCCTCGAATTGGTCGACCACCATGACCGCGCGGACTGGATGTGACTCGCCCGCTTCGACTATTTTCCGGATGACCTCCACGACCCGGCCCGGGTCTTCCCACAGTGTGGCGACTATCTCCTGCCGGTTGGAGCCGGTAGCGGCGGCGAGCTGAGCGCTCAGCGCGCCGATAGGATCTGCGGTTGGGGTGAACACCAGCTTCGTCAAGTCCCGAGATCCGGGCAATCTCCCCTCGCCCAATGCAGCCAGCAGGCCAGCCCGCAGCAAGGACGATTTTCCGGTTCCAGAGGGTCCGACGACGACGAGCGGTCCGGTTCCAGTCATTCGCTCGGTAAGCAGACCCAGCAGTTCCGCGGTGACCTTCTCCCGACCGAAAAACCACTGCGCCTGATCTGGCTGGAACGCGGCCAGTCCTGGATATGGGCAAAGACTTGGCAAATCAGAAATATTCTGCGAACCTTGGGTGGAACCGTCCACCGGGACGGTGGGCACGGCGTCGCGTGAATACGCCAGGTCGTGGAGTGCGTCGCGCGCGGCGGTCCACTGAGCGACGTCGGCGTCGCAGGCCATCACGAATCGCCGGACGAAATCAGCGGTTGGCAGCTTGTCGTTGTTCAGCGCCCGGTTGGCGGTTGAGGGCGGCATCCGCGTGCCCTGGCGGGCTGCGCCCTCCTCGAGCCGTTCGAGTGAGGAGTACCCCGCCCACTGCTGGAGTGCGCCCAGCAGCATCCGGAACTCGGCCTGATCCGACGCCGCCCAGGGATCCGGCTGCGGGCCGCGGCGAACACGCACCACTCAGGCTCCTCTCCTCGGTAGCAGCGGGCGGCGAGCGTACAGCAAAGGTGCTGGCCAACGCCGTGCCGTATGCGGGAAGCTGGTGACCGGGTGGCTTGCCTGCCCATGATTCGGTTGCTCCAGTGAGCAACTCGCCGAGCAGCGACCACCAACGACACGAGAGGGATCACATGCGTACTTCGCAGCTTCGTGACCGACGAGAAGTCCGGGAACAAGATGGCGACGACGTCGGCCCGGCACCGGAAGCGTCTGGCGCGGTTAGGCAGCACTGGGCATCGCAGCGTGCGGTTTGCTGGGAGCCGGAGCGGGAACAGCGTCAGCCGGAACAAACGGACAACAAATTATCTACTACAACCACAATTCGTACGGTCAGTGCACGACAGGAACGAACCAAAACGGTAAAATCATCAGAAACTGCAGTACATTCGCAGTGCAGGGTTCCAATAAAGATGAGGGTGACTATTGGGTCGGTCGGGTCAACATTACCTGGTACAAAAACGGTGGTCACGGCACCGCCCAAAGCGCTTGCGATGTACCCAAGAACCAGAAATGGAGACTTCTTCATTTGCGACGAGCCGTCCTAACATGAGGGGACACTGGTAAGCGCGCGTAATCAACTGTCGCGTATTCGGTATTCGGCCGAGTTGGACGGCATACCTTCTTCCGCTGGTTGGTCATCTCCTCGCAACGCGCCCCGGGGGCTGTCGGGTGGTGGGCCCGGAGTGCAAGGGCGGGTTTTCCCTTGCGCAGAGTGGCCCGCCGTCTGGCAGGCTTGTCCGCGTCGCGAGGAGATGACCACCCCGCACCTATTGATCAGGTGCACCTTTCGGCCTATCTCCGAAGTGGTGCGAGGTTCGGGGCAACGCCCCGGCCGCCGGAGGCACTTGTGACTGGCGTGGTTGACCCCGTGCCCCTTGTCCCTTGTATGGAAGTCCGCTGAACTGTTTGGCGTACACACGTAGTTGCCGGACCGGGGCTCGGACCGTCTGCAGGAGCTGCTCGGTCAGGATGAGTGGATAGCGGCGGGTGGGGATGCCGGCGGCCTCGGCCAGTGTGGCGGTGTGGGTGGCCCCGGCCGAGCCGTCCTAGAGGAACGCGAGGCAGACCTCGGCGCCGGCGGTGACCATCTCGGCGTTGCGTCGGAACCCGCCTGATCGCCGGTATCTGACCTAGTTGGCGGGGTGTCGTTGACGCGGCCGCTCGTGTTGTTCGCTGTATGACCGCTGGCGTTGATCTATAAGCTGTTCGTTGCTCATGACACTGGCGGTTCTGTGCGGGGGGCGGTGGCATGCACTGGCGTTCCTAGTGTCTGTTTGGATCCCGACGATGATGATCGGTGCGGAGCACTGGTACTGTCTGGAACATTCTGGGCGGCCATGGGCGTCGGTGTGGCGGTGCTGATCGGTGTCCCCACGTTTCTGGTCACCTGGGTTCCTCGGCAGCGCCTGTACTACTGGGCGCCACCGGCTACTCCACTCCTCGCGCCTGGTACGAGGGGTATCACCGACCTGGAGATCCGCCACGACGGGCAGCGCTAGCCGACCCCTACCTGCTGGAGGTCACGCTGACCGTTCGAGGTCGTCGGGACATCCCCAGCAGCGCCTTCGACGAAGGCCGACCGCTGGTTTTCGACCTCCGCGCCGGAATCGTCAACGTGCTGCAGGTCCGGTGCAGTCCGGCCGCCTCACTCGCTCCCCGATCACCGTCAAGGGAAGCGCTCTGAGGGTCGGCCCGGAACTCGTCGGCCACCGCCAGAGCACCACCATCTCCGTCTTGGTCGACGGCGGCCGACCACATCTCGTGTGCACACAGCCCGTCCTGGCGCAAGTGACTCTTATCCCCCGAGACGCAGAGGGCCCGGCTAAAACCGCTGCCGCCGGTGGTGGTCGTGGCGGTGGCGGTGTTGGCGGTGTTGGCGGTGTTGGCGGTGTTGGCGGCGACGATAGGAGTGAAGTAGCCGACTGGCGTTCGCCTTTGTCGTGCGGGACTCCAGTGATCAGCCGGCCTGATCCGCCAACGCGAGGTCATGCGCACCACGCGTTGTCCGGGCCGTCAGGGCGTGGCCCACGGTTGTCAAACCTCCGGATTTATCTGCGATTCCTGCTGTAGCCGGCGCCTTGGATCTGTCCGGGTAGCGCTTCTATGTGGTGATGGCCTCTTCGAAGCGACCTCGACGGCACAGTCGTTACCGTGACTGAGCAAACTACGTACCGTGCACGACCGCCGGTGGGGATCTCGTTTAGTGGATCTGGTGCGCGGGGCCGGGTTGCTCGCGTTGCTGGCCATGTTGGTGCTGCTGGTCATTGTGCTGCACGCCGGGGGTGTGGCTGGGGGCACCGCCTGGGCGCCTGTGGTCAGCGTGGGTGTGGCGATCACCGGGGCGGTTGTTGCGCTCGTAACGTCGTGGTGGCCGACTCCGCCAGTCGGTTCGGAGCAGCTAGCACTGGGCACGTCGATTGTCGAGGACAACAAGCGACTCGACCAGGCGGTTACCGACCTCGCTGCCGCGCTACATCGCCAGTGGACGCAGGAGGCGTCGGTGCGGGGCCTGCGACGTCCCGAGCCGATACTCATCTGGTGGTCGAGGACCAGCCGGCCCGTCGCGGCCAGCATGGCAGCAGTGCTGAACGTCGGTACGGTGCCGGGCGAGGCGGTGCGGCTGCGCTACGACACGAACCGCGTGGTCGAATCGTTTCAAAAGCTAAGGACCCGGCAGTTGGTGGTCCTAGGGGATCCCGGCACTGGCAAGACCACGCTGGCGGTGCTGTTTACCCTTGGCCTGTTGGACGATCGGCTGCCGGGCGAGCCGGTGCCGGTGCTGCTGAACGCTTCCTCGTGGGATCCACGGACAGAGCACCCGCACACCTGGCTGACACGCCGGATCCTTGAGGAGTACCCGGCACTGGCCAACCACGACGTCTACGGCCCTGACGCGGCTGAGCGGATGGTCACCCAGCGACGGGTCATGATGGTCATAGACGGCTTGGACGAGATTCCCGCAGCGCTGCTACCGCAGGCCATCAACGCCCTCGACGCTGCTGTTGCCAGCACCCACCCCTTGCTGGTGACCTGCCGCGGCGACGATTATCAGGCTGCGGTCGCCAGAAGCGGTATGATCCTGCCGCGAGCAACTGTGGTAGAGAACGAGCCTGTGAGCCTTGACGACGCGGCGACTTTTCTGATGGCTGCGGAGCCATCGGCCAAAGAACGCTGGCGGCCCGTGGTAGATCACCTTCGCTTACGGCCCCACGTGCCGCTGGTGGAAGTGTTGACCAACCCCCTGATGGTCAGCCTGGCCAGGGCCGTCTATGCCGCCCCCACTTCTGATCCTGCGGAACTGCTCGATGCCACCCGATTCCCCGACCAGGCCGCAGTCGAACACCACCTATTCGAGGCGTTCATCCCCGCTGCTTACCACAACGCTCCCGCCGCACCCGGAACACCATCGGCCCCAGCGCAGGGTCGATACCCGCCAGAACAAGCCCGCCAATGGCTGACGTTCCTCGCCCGCCATCTCGACACGCTCGCCACCAGGGATCTGGCATGGTGGCAGTTGGTCGACACCATCCCCAGAGCGACCCGCGGGATAACCGTCGGGCTCGCCGCCGGGCTGGTCTTCGGGCTCGTGGGTATCTTAGGCCAGGCGGGTGTCGCTGACCCCACCTCCCGCACCGTGGCCATCCTGGTGTTTGGTCTCGCGTTCGGTCTGGCGACCGGCCTGTCTTATGGCTTGACGAAGCGACCCGAACCGTCGCGTGTTGCAACGCGATTCCAGGTAACACCGATTCCGTTCCTTTGTCGATTCGTAACCGGCCTCGCACTCGGTGTCGTCGGCAGTTTCGGGGTTGGTCTAAATTACCGAGGGGCGCTCGCGGCCGGGCTGGTGTTGGGGTTCGCGCTCGCAGCGCTGGTATGGCTGGACATACCAGCCGATGTGACCCAGGCCTCCAGTCCCAGAGTCGCCCTAAAGCACGACCGCACGGCGGCGCTCTCATTCGGCCTGATACTGGCGCTGTCAACTGGCCTCGCGGGGGGTCTCGGGTTCGGGCTCACTTCTGGACACGCCCTCGGCGTCATCGATGACCACATCGTGGGAATGTTGATCGGTGCGCTGGTGGGCGCGGTCGCAGGGGGGATCCTAGGTCGCCGCATATACGGGCGCGTGGGTAGTCGCATGTTCGCCCTCACCGGCGCCGTCGTCGGTGGCCTCGTGTTCGAACCACCCGATACCGGTTATCATACGACTCTTGGGATTATCGCCTACGGGATAACCGGCGGCCTTGCCTGCGGGTGCGTGGGCGTGCTGTCCAGAGCGTGGGGAGCCTATACGATCAGCCGGATCTGGCTGGCCCTGCGCGGTGACCTGCCATGGCGACTAACGCAATTCCTCGACGACGCCCACCACAGGGGCATATTGTGGCAGGCGGGCGCGACGTACCAGTTCCGCCACGCCCGCCTGCAAAACCACCTCACCCGCGCGGACCCGAATCCGAATCCACCCTAATCCCAATCGGGATCCACAACGACACGCTGTCGACCCATTATCGAGGCCCCGCTCGCTGTGAAGAGAACGAGCAGCAGCACGAAGCGTAGAGTCGTTCCGGCACCGACTTCTCCCTTGCGGGGGATCGGCCCGGGAAAGTCCAGCGCGCTCAGCACCCCGGCGAGGCGGGTTGCTCGCCATTGGATCAGCGCGAGCTCGTCTGCCTCGTTTTGGCAGTTCACCGCGCCGAAGGTCATCAGGGAAGCCTGTGTGAGGTCGGGCGGTTGCGCTCCGGCGTCACGGTAGGCTTGTTCGGCGCGGGTGGCGTGCGCTTCGGCGACGCCGACCAGGGCGTGTGCCAGCTGCGCGGCCTGAAACTCTTCGTCAGCCTCGGGCCTAGTGTCCAGCCCGACCATCATCCCGAACCGGGTCAGCAGCGCGCCCAAGTCGCGCGTGGGAATCACCTCGCCCGCCCATCATGGTGACGGTGTGTCTCGGGTGAGCAGGGGGAAGCCCGCCAGGTCGGGGACGTCTGGCGGGCTTCGGCGAGGAAACGCGTCCGTCAGGTACCCGATGGGGGCCTTCGCTCGTGTGTGGCTGGCCCCAGCGGAGCCGTTGACGATGAAGGCCAGGCACACATCCGCGCCCAGGGCGACCATGGTCGCGTTGCGTCGGTACCCGGCTGCCCGGCCGTGGCGGTTCCAGTCGGCGGGGTGGCGTTCCGGGGTCCATCCCCAGTTCCGGGCTACCGCGTCGGCGAGCTGGTCAGCTCCCCGCGCGCCGCCGTGGACGATGACCGGGGATGGCCAGGCGCCGCCGATGCTGGTGCCCACGCAATGGAGGTAGTCACTGATCGCTTGGACGATGGCTGCCCGGTCGGTCCACGACCGCGACCCGGTGATCAGAATACGGCAGCCCTTCACCGCGGCTGGGGTGCGTCGACGGTGATGGTCCATGTGGGCCCGCAGGCGCGGCAGGCCCACGAGTCGGTGCTCGGGGTGAAGCCGATCCAGTAAAGGACCAAGCGGTCTCACCGGCCGGGGCACAGCTTGTGGGTGGTGGTGCTGGTGGTCATCGGGTCCTCCTGCGGTCGGTTCGGACGTCGGCCCGGGTGAGGAGTCGGGCGTGGAGTCCACAGTGGAAACGCCTGGTGCCCGACTACGGATCCGTGAGTGTCGTCGTAGCACCGATCAATGTTCGTGGTTATTGCCAGACGTTGTCTTCTGGCTTGGGTGTGTCGAGTCTGCCTCGTAGTTTTGGAGGGCTCGCGTTCGAGTGGGCCCGATTGCGCCGGGTGGGATTCCGATGGCGTTGGCGATCTCGGCGTAGGGGCGGGCGTTGTCGGTGAACAGCGCCCGCAGTAAGGCGCGCCGGCGGGGTGACAACTCGTTGACGTATTTCCATAACCTGTGGGTGTTATCGGTTTCGATGGCGCTTTGCTCGGGCCCGGTTGAGGGGTCGGGGACAGCCGCTAGTGCCGTTTCGAAGAGGTTCGGGATGGGCGTGGTCTGGCGCAGGATGCGCAGGCATTCCCGGCGTGCGGTGGTCGCCAGCCATGCGCCGAGCCGCTCTGGATGCCGTACCTGGTGGGCGTTTTCGGCTAGCCGTAGCCAGGTCGTTTGCGCCGCATCGAGGGTGTCGGCGCGTTGCAGCCGAAATGATCGCACTGTCGCGGACACGAGCGTGCCGTACCGGCGAAGGATTTCTTCCCATGCTGCGGAATCTCCGTCGCCGACGCGTGGCAGCAGGTCAGCGATGTTGCTCGTGGCGTCGGCGTCGGCGTCGGCGGTGTCGTTGACGGTGGCAGTGGGGATTGGTATTGCGACCTTCCTGTCTGCCGTGGGATCGGGTTGGGGCCAGCGCTCACTGCGGGTGAAGCTGCGGATGGCCCTGGGTTGCAGCGGGTTATGACTCAGGCCAGCTGGTGGTGGTCACGGGCACGTCGCTCAAGCGCGGCAGTGTCCGGGTTGGCTGGGGTTTCTCTGTAGCCGTCGACGTGCAGGGCCGGGTTGGTCGCTGTGGTTGGTTCTGTCAGCCTGGGGTGTTCGGCAACGCCGCCCTATCCCGTCACCTGTCCGCGGAACGTGTGAGGCCCCGCCGCTGTCCCTGGTAGGTCGCGTGAGGGTGACCGCGCGCCACCAGGGTGTTGTCCTGCTCGCGCAGGGCTTGTTCTAGCTCGTAGAGTTCTCGCACCCGTTGCGCTACCCGCCGATGCCGTCGGCCGGCGACGTGAGTCTGCAGGGTTGCTCCGATCAACGCACCGAGGGCAAAGACCAGAGCTGCCAGCAGGAACATGATGTTGACCATCTCCACCACCTCCGTAACGAGTGTATACGTATACGTCATAGTGAGACAAGTCATCGCGTGCTGGGCTGGAGTAGGCCAGGGCGAGGGGGCCGGCGCATCGGGCGTGAGGTCACTCGGCCCGCGAGTGGGGGACAGGATCACCCGAACGGCAGCCGGCAGCCGTTCACGATCGATGATCTCCAGGGTCGCCGACCGGAGCCAACTCAGGGATCACCTGCCCGGCGGTAGCCGACGCCGACGTACCCCGTAGTACAGCGGTGTTGACGTATAAGTCATACAAAGGTTAGACTCAGTCGGAGCTAGCAGCGTCTCAGGTGTCGCATGCCGGGCATCATCGACCAGGCGGAGGGAGATCCCATGGCCAGCGAGTCCTCTCCCATTTGTTTCCGCGTGCCCTTGACGAGCGGTCTCTGCTTGAAGTGGTCGCCCGACACCAGGGCCAGACGCTGTCGGCGTTCGTTCGAGACGCGGTGACCCGGGTCGCCGAGGGCCTGATCGAGGAGTACGGGGCCGAGGCGGTATTCCAGACGTTCGAGACCAGCGAGACCCGACGAGCCGAAGAGACCAGAGCCAGGGTTAATGACTTCCGCGCCCGCCTGCTCTCCCAGTATCGTGGATCATCTGACTGACCTGCCCTGACCTGGAGGCGACCATGATCGGCAGTAGCGAAGCCGAGTCCCGCGCAGTCGCGGGAGCGGTCAAGGGCGCTCTCGGTCAGGCTCGCCTCGACGCAGGCGTGAACATCACCGCCCTACTCGTTGATATCGACAGCGCAGACAGCTTGGACTACCGCCAACACTTCATGTGTCGGCAGCTCACCAGGGTCTTTCGGCCCTCGTTGTCCGAGAAGGTGCCACCGGCCGTGGTTCGCAGTGTGGTCAAGGAGACGGTGGCGCCGCGCATCGTTTCCCTGAGCCGTCGGGCGTGGCCGGTGGACTCACCCCCGGATCTGTCCGGGATGCGATTTGACGGGGAGATGCCAGGTGGATCCGCGGGCGCCAGCGACGGAGCTGGCGTGGTCGGCGACACTGCTGGCCCAGGACTACCGCGCCCCCTATGGACTCGGGCAACATCCGATTACCGTGAAGTATGGGTACCTGCGTGACCGCGTAGGTCTTAGTTGGCTCGGCGACGAGAGGAAAGCGTCACTCCATCAGGCACTGCGCCGACCCGCGGCGCCTAGCGATCCCCGGTCGTTAAGAGTCCGGCACCGACCAAAAGAGGCCTGGAGAAAAAGGGGATGATTCATCGTAGCCTGGCGACGCCACCATCACCGCCGGCGTGCCGGGCGGCGAGCGCAACGTGGTGTTTAAACCTCGTCAGCGAATCAGCGTTGGTTTGATCGGTGCAGCACGTCACCAAGTGATCAAGGGACCGTAAGAGATCCGCGGCAAGACAGACCACGATATCGTTCGTGGTCTCAACGCCGGGCTTAGCAATCCAACGCAAAGCTTGGATCTTCCGGAGAGGGACCGCAGCGATGTCAACCGTATCCCTCAAGAACGGCTCCGCGGCATCCACATCGCATAACACCAGCTCGTAAATATCGGGAACCTGAAATTCCTCTTTGAGGATCCCGAACACCAGTTGAGTCGCAGCATAAAGAGAGACCAGCTCCGGCGGCTTAAGGCGACCTTCCTCGGTAATCATCGTCCTCACATCCTCAGTTGGTGGGTACGGTTGCGGCGGCGAACCACCGTTCGAGCGCTGGAAAGGGGTGCGGCCCGCTGGGCCGGCGCTGGCCGAGCACACCTCACCGTCGGGACGGACCGGGATCCGGTCGACATCAGCTGCGGCACCGGTGTCCGTTCCGATTGCTGGGACTGCATCCGAGCCGGCGGCCTCGACGGGCCGGGCGATGACCCGGGCCCACACCCCCGGGCAGGGGATCTGTGGTGTAGGTCTCATCCAAACCCAGCACGAGCCCGCGGCCGGTCCGTAACAGCGCACTCACCCCCGTCGTGGTGCCTCCGGCGGTGCTCAGGTCCAGATCGGGCATCCGGGTCCCGACCAATGGATCGGAACCACCGAGGTCATAGCGCAGGTCTGCGCCCAACACGCGGGTCCGTGTCACCAGCCCCAAAAGTAGAGCATTCATCCACGTCAGGAGGTTGCGCTTACGCCGTTCTCCGCCGCACGACCAGTCTCAGGACTAACCTCCGATGTACCCTGACCAGGAACAACAGTTCAGTTTGGGGCTGGTGACACGGACCCCAGCGTTGGGTCGGCTTCGCGGTCGCCGTCCACCCGTGGGGTGGGCAACTTCTCGGCGGTGAGCTGTAGCCCGTACAGCACCGCCAGGTGCGCGTCCATCGGATCGGACTTGCCCTTGCCCCGGCGGGTCTTGCGAGTTGGTTGTTCGGCCTCGATCACCGGTTAAGAAATATCCCTTGAGTTCAGGTGGGGTGTCCTGGCCGCTGTAGGCCCAGGACCTGGCCCTTCTTCCCGCATCTGCGCGGCGGCGCGTGTCTGAATCTAGCTCAGGATTCTTCTAGGCTCTATCGTCCTGGCTGGTTGATTTGCCGGATCGGTGAAGGCGGGGGGCTGGGTTGAGCCTGGCGGTAGTGCGGAAAGCCGCTGGGTGGCACGCGCCCCTGCCACGGCCGAGGACCTGGAGGCGCTGGAGACCGACGTGCTGGCCGGGTTCGTGCTGGCCCGGGCGGCCGCCGGGTTGTCGGACGGGACGATTGCCTCGGATGTGGCGCATCTGGAACAAGTCCGGGCTTGGTTCGGGCGGCCGTTGTGGGAGATGGCGCCGTCGGATGCCGATGTGTACTTCGGACGGGCATTGCGCGTGGTCGCCAAGGGGACCCGGTTGTCGCGGGCGCAGGCGGTGAAGACGTTCTTTTCTATCTGGAGCTGCGGCACAAGGTCGAGATCCATCAGATGACCGGGCATGTTGTCGAGTGCCCGATTGATGAGATGAACCGTCCGCGGGGGCGCCAGAGCGCCAGGCTGCGGATCCCGCCCACCGCCGCCCAGGTCGGCCAGTTGTTCGCCGGGTGGCGCCAGGAGTTGGCCAGCTGCCGCAAGTTCGCCCCAGCCGCGCGCAACTACACCGCCTGCCGGTTGATGGCCGAGGTCGGTCTGCGGGTCAACGAGGTCTGCAAACTCGACCTGGGCGACGTCAAGTGGGAGCTGGGGCGCTTCGGCAAACTGCATGTGCGTCACGGCAAGGGAGCGCGGGGCTCAGGCCCTCGCGAGCGGATGGTGCCGCTGATCAACAACGCGGGGACGCCGCTGCGCTGGTTCATCGAGGACGTGTGGGCGCAGTTCGGTGACGATCACACCCGGCCCGGGGTGCCGCTGCTGCCCTCGGAACGCAAGAACACCGACGGCACCGCGACCCGGGTGGGCGATGAGACGTTGCGTGCGGCACTGGCCACGGCCGCGCAACGCTACCTACCGGCCTGGTCGGAGGTGCTCACCCCACACGTTCTGCGGCACTTTTGCGCCTCCCAGCTGTATCTGAACGGGATGGATCTGCTGGCGATCCAGGCCACGCTCGGACACGCGTGGATCGCAACCACCCTTTCCTACGTCCACGTCCCGGGAACTCATGTCGAGGACGCCGGGATCGCAGGTCAGCAGCGCTGCGCCACCCGGCTGAAGGGATTGATCAAATGAGGTGGAACCTGCGTCTGGCCGCGGCGAACCGGGGTATCTGGAAGGCCAGTGAGCTGCAACGGATGCTCGCCGAGCACGGCATGGCCGTGTCCGCCGGGAAGATGTCGGGGTTGTGGTCGGGCGAGCCGGCCAGCATCAAGCTCACCGACCTCGATGTCATCTGCGCGGTGCTCGGCTGCGGGCCCGAGGGACTGTTGATCCCGCAGCCGGAAAAGGTCAGACGGGTCGACGACCAGAACGATCAACCCGCAGCGGCGTCGGGAGCCTCCGGTATCATGGCGGCGGGCACGCCGGCGGTGACGCCCAAGCGTCGGGACGCGCGCTCGCTCCCACCGCTCTGACATGCCCCCACACAAGGTCCTGCCCAGAGTCAAGAGCTGCGTGGACTGCCTGGCCTGGGGAGTGCTCGGAGCGCGCCGGTGCTCATCGTGCACGGTGCTGCGCCATGAGTATCCCGGCGGAGACGGACAGTGCGCCGGGTGCGGACGAGTCCTGGCGTTGAAGCGCGGCGACCGCCGCTGACCGTGTTGGCAGCAGGCCGCCTACGAGTCCAAGGCCGCCGGCGGGTTGCCCCGAGGCGCGGTCAGCGTGCTGGAATCCGGCGGGCCACGAGTCGGGCATCAGCTGTTCTTCGACCGGATGAAACTGCGCCAGGCCGACCCGGAAGCCCACAAATACGGCCGCCGGCGCGGGGCGCCCCCCAAGCCACCCCCAGCTCCGACCGCCCGGCCAGCGGTGCGCTGGGTCCAGCTGAGACTGTTCGAGGCCCACCGGGACTTCACCCGCTTCGACGAGCCAACCAGTGTCGATCTGACCAACCCATGGCTGCGCTGGGCGATCCACCTGGCCTACCAGCGAGGCGAGGCCCGCGGCTGGAGCCGCGGGGTGCGTCTCGGGGTTCGACGAGGCTTGACCATCGTGCTGTCCGCGCACGCCGCCAGCGACGTAGTCCGCTGGTCAGAGCTGTTCCCCGCGATGCGCGCCCTGAATATCGGCAGCGAACGCGTCGCCGAAGTCCTGCGGGAGATGGGTGTGCTTC
>CAVQVV010000006.1:0-437804 GCA_963717245.1 uncultured Actinomycetota bacterium
GGATTCCTTTCCGGATGCTCAAGCGCTTGTCTTTACCGTCCGGGACGGGCAGCAACCCCCAGCTGCGCAACAGCGGGCTGACCGCATTCCGCGCCGAGGTGGGAGTGACCTCGGCGGTGATGCCACCCACCGCCAGCTCGGGGTCGTGCGGGACAAACCCCGCACCCGTGAGCAGGCCAGCCAGGCGGCGCCCCGCGACACCGGCCACACCCGGCGGCCACCGTTTCGCGCCCATCACCACCAGCTGCGCGAGCGGGACCGCCGCCCCGATCCCGACCCAGGACTCCAGCCGGGCCAGGACCTGCTCGGCATGCATCAGTGACGGGCGAGTCGCGCGCACCACCAACACCGGCCGCGGCGCCGGAGTCCCCCCGCGCAGCCACTCCCCCGCCCCGATCAGCGGATGCGCGCTCACTCGCCACGCGTCATGGGCGATATCCACGACAGTCGCGTGCAGCACCCGCCCCGGCGGGCGCCAGAACCCCGGGGACGGCACCATTCCCGGCGCGACAAGCGGCAACGAGGTCTCCACCCGGGCCAGCAGCGCCTGAGCCCGCCAGGCGTAGCGGATGCGCGCCGAGGGGTGCGGACCCGCAACGCTGGGACCCTCCGACCGGGCCGCCAGCGCCAAGCCGGAACGAACCGGGTCTGCGGTGTCCACCACCAGCGCGCACCGCCTTGCTAGCTGCAAGACGTCCGAGATGATCGCGGTGAAAACTGACGCCCCGGCTCCCGGCGACCCGGACAGCACCGGGATCACCTGACCGAACCCGGCCCAGTCCACCGGCGTGGTCACCGTGGCCGACAACCCGTGGTGTTGCACCGTGGCCACAGCCTCGCCGACCTCGGCCGCAATCCCCATCCCCCGGCCGGGCCGCTCCGCCGCGGCCTCATCGTTGATCCCAGCCGGGTGCTCGTTATCCGCCACGGTGCTCGCCGCAGCCCTGTCCGCGGCATCGACGAGCATCCCTGCCTCCACCGCCGCCGCGGTGTCCGCCGACGAGAGCGCTGACCACGACCCCCGAGCGGCCCGAGCCAGCCGGGCCTCGTGGGCACCGATGCCCGCCGCCGGAGCCGGTGCACGCACCGTGCGGGCCGGGTGCTGGCAACCGTCAGGAACCGCACGCGGTTCCTTGTTCGCCGCGTCGAGCTGCTCAGGAGACTGGACTAGAGGCGGCGGACGTAGCGACCGATGGGACGGTTCCGCCTGCAGCGCCCCATCGGTCCGCGGTGGCCAGCTCACCAACGATCGTTCCATCTCCTACCCGCCTTCTTACCGGTACGCTTCGCGCGGCCAATAAAGCCAACCACCAGTAGTTGGTTCTATCGCGTCGATGTCACATATCAGTGTCGACGCCACGTAGTGTGTAGCTATGACGACGAGCTGTCAACACCAGTGTGTGATTGACGCGCTTTCGAGTACCATGACAGTGGCGAACAGCCGTACTGCAGGAGTCAGGAGAAGTCAGTGAGCCCTAGCCCGGGTCCCCGCCGGACGCTTGCCGAGAAGATCAACCGGCTCTTCGAGACGATCCATCCCCCGGACCGAGGGCCATGGTCGAACCAAGAGGTGGAGCGCTGGCTCACCGAACACGTCGCCGCCGACGGAGACGGCCTGACGATCTCCGCGAACTACCTCCTGCTGCTGCGCAACGGGCAGCGAGACAACCCCACCATGCGCAACGTCCAAGCGATGGCGAAGTTCTTCCAGGTCGATCCCGGCTACTTTCTCCGCGACGACACCGACACCGAACAGACCTACACCGATCTGCAACTACTGGGCGCGATCCGAGACAACGAGCAGGTCAAAAGCATCGCCCTGCGTGCTTTTGACCTTGACCCGAAATGCGCGAGTGGCTCGCGCACACGATTAATGATCTTCCTCAGGGTCGCAGCCGGAGGCAGCGCGGCACGGGGCAGCGCCCCGAGACGGGAAACCCGCCGGCAGCCGCCGACCCAGCGTGAGACCATGGCCACCGAGGGTAATGTCGGTGCTGCACTGCTAGATCAGCCACTGTGCACGCGGCTGACCGGCGTGGCTGCCCTGGGAGAGGTGGTACGCATGAACCGCGACTTACGACGCCGATGCGAGACCATCGTTCGAGCGCTGGATCAGCGCATCGGCGGCATCCCGGTGCCGTTTGACCTCAACGCCTTCCTGGACCAGCTCGAAACCGACCGCGGTCGGCCGATCGAGCTGGCTCCCTTCTCGGCCACCGCGCCGGGAAAACTCTGCGGCATCTGGATAGGCACCGACCGCCTGGATCTGATCTACCACGAGGAAGCGACAAGTCTGCTGCACCAGGATCACATCATCCTCCACGAGATCGGGCACATGGTCTGTAATCACACCGGCGCGGCCCTGTCAGGCGCCGATCAGGTCCGCAGTCTGCTGCTCACCGACGCGGTGCGAGGCCAGGTGGAAACCGTCCTCGGACGCGGTGCCTACACCGCGGTGGAGGAGCAAGAAGCCGAACTGGTCGCCACCCTGATCCTGGAGCGGGCCATCCGGCCAGTACCGGCCGCCCGGGCGGTGGCCCCGACCAGCCCCGAGGTCACCGCGGCGCAGCAGCGGATCGAGGCGATCTGGGGTCGGCGCCCCACCCGACCTTGGTCATGACCAGCGCCGTCTTCCTCGTCGCCGCCGTGCTCACCCTGAGCGGAGCGGCGTACAAAGCGCTCGGATTGCGCAGCCAGCCCGTCAGCAGACCCGCCGTGGCGTTCGTCGCCACCTTGTTCGCGCTCGGCCTGGCTCTCGCGCTCCGCGCTCCGGTGATCGCGGGACCGATCAACAACACCGCCCACCTTCCCAACCTCAACGTGCTCGCGGGCAACAGCATGACGCTGATCAGCACCTGCAGCGTGCTGACCGTGCTGGTGTACTTCACCGAACCGGCCGGACACCGCGGCCGCCGTAAGTCCCGACTACGACTTGCCTTGCTCGTCGTCGCGCTCAGCTGCATGGTCGCGCTGTTCGTGTGGTCGTTGGCGTCGCCCCCCGTTGATTTCCTCGAACACCGCAGCGTGCAGTCCATCGCCTATGTCTTGATCTATGTGAGCTACCTCGCCGCGGGGATGGCCGACGCGTGCCAGCTGTGCGTGCGCTATGCCCCGCACACCCCCGGCCGGTACCTGCGCCTGGGCCTGCAGGTGATTGCGCTGGGCAGCGCCCTCGGTATCCTGTACTGCGCTGTCTATGGCTACAACACCGTCGCAGCGCACACGCAGCTCACCCAGCTCGGCCCCTCCATCGTCACCTCGTCACTCCTTCCTGCGACGACCTGCGTGCTGCTGGTCATCGGATCGACAATCGGCGGATGGGGTCCCCGCCTCAGCGAAGCGGCGGAGCGGATCGCGGACTACCGCTCGTATCGGAAGCTGGGACCGCTATGGCGGGCCCTGGCCGACGTCGCCCCCGAAGCCATTCCACCCCAAGGGATGGCTAGCCTGACGATCGGTCAGAAGCGATACCGGCGGATCATCGAAATCCAGACATGATCCTTACACTACGGGCCTACCGCGACCCCACTGTCGCCACCGATCTCGCCACCACTTCCGTCACTGCTGAGAAATCGTCGATGGCCGCAGCGTCGGCCGCGGAGGCCACGGTGATCGCTTCCGCGATCCGGGGACGCCGCGAAGGGCGACTCGCCGCAGGCAGCGTCGACCTCGCGATGCCCGCCCAGCTAGGCGCCGACCTGGCGACGGAATCGCACTGGCTCGAGGCCGTGTCCGCCGCCTTCGCCGCATTGGCCACGACTGTGCGACCGCACATCGTTCCCACTCAGGACGCCGGCCGTGGTCGCAACTGAGCGGGCTGCCGTGCAGCGAACCTGGCGGCACACCACCGCCCGGGTGATCACCGAGGTGCTCGCCCCGTCAGTGCTGATGGTGATCCTGTTTCTGGCCGTCGGCCTTGCCGCCGAAGGCTTCCCCCAGGGTTTGCTGTGGGGATTGGTCGGGGCGTTCTTCGCCAGCATCGGACCCACCGCGATCATCGTCATCGGCGTGCAGCGTGGACGCTGGAGCGATCGTCACCTCACCGTCCGGGAACACCGGCGAGTGCCGCTCATCGCCGCGTTCGCTCTCGTCGTGCTGGGACTGGTCCTGCTGGCAGTACTGCACGCTCCGCGGGAAATCATCGCCACCGAGGCGGCGATGCTGGCCGGTCTGGTCGTGAGCACCCCGATCACCCAGGTATGGAAGATCTCCTTCCACACCGGCGTCGCGGCGGCAGTGGGCCTGATCCTCACCATCGCGCTCGGTCCGATACTGCTGCTGACCTATCCACTCTTGGCCGCCATCGGCTGGGCCCGTGTTCAACTCCGTGATCACACCGTGGCCCAGGTTCTGGCCGCGGTGCCGGTCGGCGCCCTGTCGGCCGGCCTGACCTTCCTCTTGGTTCGGTGATGGCTGAGACGCCGAGGCAACAGCGAACGGGAGCTGACGCGGTGTCCGATCTGGTGTCTGGTGTTCAGCGATTCGCCGGCCGCTGGTGGTGGGGCACCGCCGCGTCCGCGGTGCAGACCGAGGGCGCGTCACCGGCGGATGACTGGTATCGCTGGGAGCGGGCGGGCCACGCTCCACCCTCCGGCGACGGCAACGGTTTCGCGCATCGCTTCCGTGCCGATTTCGCGTTGCTGCGTGCGCTCGGTACCACCGATCACCGCCTGTCGATCAACTGGGCACGGGTGCAGCCAGAGCGGGGACGCGTCGATCAGGCCGCGATCGACTACTACCGCTCGATGCTGACCGCGGCCCGCGACGCGGGCCTCCGGATCTGGGTGTGCCTGCTGCACACAGCGATCCCGGTGTGGTTCGCCGACCAAGGCGGGTTCGCCGCCCACGACGCGCTGGACACCTGGCTGCGGTGGGTGGACCTCGCCGCGACCACCTTCGGCGATCTCGCCGGCGGGTGGATACCGTTCAACACGCCGACCTCCTATGCGCACAAGGCATACCTGGCGGGCACGTTCCCACCGGGCTGCCACGATCTCGCTGACATGATCACTGTGCTCAAGACGGTGCACACCTGCGATTTTGAGGCCGCGCTGCGGCTGCGTCAGACCGGCAAGCCCACCTGCAGTAACCAGGCGCTGCTACCCCTGCACCCGGCTGACGACAGCACCGAAACCGCCGCGGCGATGGCGCAGGTGGATGCGCTGGTATGGGATTGCTGGCTGGCCCTGGCACGTCACCCGCGCTACGTCGACGCCTTCGACCTTCACGGATTCGCCTACTACTACGCCGCGCTGGTCACCCCTCAGGGCCAATTACTGCCCTACCCCGCGGATCAGGCGTCGGGACCGCTGGGCTATGTACCCTCGCCCGACGGGATCGCCGCAGTGCTGAGCCGGCTGTACCACGAGCTGCCCCAGGCGCGGATCGTGGTCGCCGAGCTCGGTTACGGCGGCGCTGACGATCACGCACGGTGTGCCTACCTGCGCCAGACCCTTGAGCACATCGCCACCGCGCAGGACACCGGAATGCGCATCGAGGGAGTGACGCTGTGGACCGGGATTGACAACTACGAATGGCTGGCGGGTTTCGATGTGCCGTTCGGCCTGTTCGACGTCGATCGAGTGCCCCGGCACAGCGCCCGGTTTATTCAGACAGTGATTCACCGTCAATGACCGGGCACTGGAAGCTCGACTTGGGCCCCACGGGCGGCTGTCGCCCGCCGATCGGTGAGCGGATCACCCATAGCGCAGTTGGTCGCGTCAGAGCAGGTCGAGCTGCAATGCAGGGTCTACCCGGCGAAGGCGGCCGGGGTCGGCGCTCAAGGCGGGCCACCCCCGAGTCCGCGCGGTGTAGATAACGTGTCCTGCGCAACCGTCGAAGACATCCGCGTCGAGGAGCAATTGGTCGACTTGGCTGGCTGCGGTGGCGTCGAGCTCGCCGAGCACCACGGACGGATGACCCAGCACTTCGGCGAGCTGCGGGCCGGCGTCCGGCCGGACCGCGCGGACCTCGTTTAACGCAAGCGAGGGCAGGTACAGCGTCAGACCTGTGGCCTTCGCAGTGGCGAACCAGGCAACCGCAGACAGTCGCCCACGGACCAATGCGGCGAGCGCAGAGGCGTCGAGAACCTTGCCCCCAATCACGCCGCTGGCGCGACCGGGTGCCGACGGCGGATTTCCTCGTCGCCGGGCCAGGGCGCGGCGGACTGCTGGTAAACCCGCCGGTAGTCCTCGATCGTGGGTGCGCCGTGCCGGGCCACCATCCTGGCCACGATCGCCTGCGCACGCTCATCATCGCTGGCATCGGGGAGCGCCAGCGGCGGCAGCCCCACGGCGTCGACGTCGACCTGTTGCTGTGTCACGCGCGCAAGCATAGCCGATGGCGGGGTCGCGGTCAGCTACCGCGACATGAGCAAGACTGAACTACTCGCCTCGCTCGCTGTGCTGGAGCGTTCGGTCACCACCCGAGCACTCGGGTCGCCGTCAGCCCGCTCACCCCGTCCCTCACTGAGCTCTTGGTCCTCGGTCGCCACCCTGGGTGGGAGGTGTCCCCGGGTGGGTGGTGGTCGCGTGACTCTGGACCACCGCCGCGGCTGCGCCCGATGCCCCGCCAACCCGACCCGACCCGGGTGATCCGGGCACCGTTGCCGTTGCCCTGGGGGGTTTGGGAGTTCCTGCTGGCCGGATCACGCCGGTCGGGCGAGCGCGGTGCCCCGGCCGGTCCCCGATCGGTGGTCCGACCGAGTCGCGCCCCACCCACCGGTGGGGACACCCACCAACCCGAGAGACGTCCGGGGTTCGGGTTCGGGTGCGTCACGACTCGAAGGAGAACCACCGCGATGAGCTCCCTGGACTCTGTGTTGACCAGCCGTAACGCCAGCCTTAGTGACATGGTGGCGCTGTTGCAGCGGCAGCACGACGCCAAACTCGACGTCGTCGTCCCCGCGCGGGATCTGCGCATGACCGACGGTGACCTGCACATTGAGGGGATCGGTGAGCCCACCATCACCCTGGAGGGGGTGACCCCGGCTCGTGGGGTGTTCCGTCCGACGTTGACCTGCGATGGTGGCATCGCCGACAAGCTGGGCATCCCCTCGCAGTACCTGCGTCGGATGCGCGACGAACACGTCGGCTTGCTGGACCACAACGTCAACACGTGGCTGGCTGATGAGCCGACCAAGCGCTACCTCATTCGCAACTTGCGCGGCGGGGACGGTCAGCCGGGCATTGCCCGGGCGTTGCTGTCGGAGAAGTACAAGATCACCGACAATCTCGATGTGTTGATGGCGGTGCTCGAGGGCATCCGCCGCACCGGGGTGCACACCCAGATCTCGCGCTGCGATCTGACCGAGCGGCGGATGTATGTCAAGGTCCGCTCCCCGGAGGTCGCCGCCTGCGCGCCGCGGTTGTTGGAGGACTACCGCAGCCCGTTCTCGGGGCTGCGGGGTGCGGACAATCCGCTGGTCTTCGCCGGGTTCGTGATCAGCAACAGTGAGACCGGGCACGGCAGCTTCTCGATCACTCCGCAGATCACCATCGAGGTCTGCGACAACGGCATGACCTTCACCCGCGACGCTATGCGCGAAGTCCACCTCGGTGGCCGTCTGGCCGATGGGGTGATCCGCTGGAGCGCCGACACTCAAGGCGCCGCGCTGGACCTGGTCGTCAAGCAGGCCCGCGACGCTGTGAGCGCGTTCCTTACTCGGGACTTCGTCGACGCGAAGATCGCGCAGGTGGAGGCTGAGGCGGGGATTCCGGTGCGCGATGTCGAGGCCACCCTGGAGTTCGTCGGCAAGCAGCTGCGGTTCACCACTGATCAGCAGACCACGATCCTCAACCATTTCATCGATGGCGGTGATCGCAGCTGCGGTGGGGTGCTGCACGCGGTCACCAGCACCGCGCAGACCCTCGCCGACGCCGACGACGCCTACGACATGGAACGCCGCGGCCTGGCGGCGATGACCCTGGCCGCCTCTTTCCAACGCTGACTCCCTCTGGTGCCGGCCGCGTACACCAGCCCGGCCGGCACCACCCTCTCTCACCCGCCGCTGCGCCCCGCGTGCCCGGGTCCGCGGCGATCCCCCCACACCTTGACCCAGACAGGAGTTCCAGCCATGCGCAAAAATCCCAGCACTGGCCACCCGCGGTGGTGCGATCTGCAGCAGTGCGTCACCGGCGAGCAGGGAGCCCGGCACACCTCCCGGGTCACCCGCCTGCCCACCGGGGAACAGACCTTCGAGTTGACCCTCGTCCAGCACGACCCCGACAGCGCCCCCGACCTGCTCATGGAGGTCATCGATACCGCCGACCCGGACGGCCTCCACGTCCTGGCTGTGCCCGAGATCAAAGCCCTCGCCGAGACCCTGCTGATCGAATACCTCAAGGCCGCGTCCTTCACCACCACGTCCAGCGCGACCGGACGGTCATCATCACCTGGACTCGGCGGCTCTTAGCCGCCACGCAGCACGCCGGTCACGGCGCCAGTGACGATGGTGATCTAGTGGCGGTCCCGGCGTTGGTCCGCTCAATGGCGTCAATGGCGCAGCTCGGCGTGAATGGTTGATACGGGATATTCTGCTCGAAGTATGACAGTTCAATGAGGGGTGTTTGTGGTGCCGACGGTGTCGCGGGTCTCGAGTCCGGGCCGAGCGGCGGCGGGGCGAGCGGAACCGGCGCGATGATGCGCGGGCGTGGCATTCACTTCGATGTCGGCACCGCGCCCGGCGGGGTCAGCTCGCGGCCGGTGTTCGACCCCGAGGTCGTGGCTCGGGAGATGCAGATCATCGCCCGGGACCTGCACGCCACCGCCGTGCGGATCAGCGGAGGGCAGCTCGGTCGGCTCGTGGTCGCCGCCGGGCACGCGGCCCGCAATGGGCTGGAGGTGTGGTTGTCCCCGCATCCCTGCGAGCTGGACGAGACCGCCATGGCGCCCTATTTTCTCGACTGCGCCCGCCACGCCGAGCGGCTGCGTCGCGACGGCGCCCGGGTCGTGCTGGTCACCGGGTGCGAGCTGAGCCTGTTCGCCCACGGTTACCTGCCCGGTGAGAGCTTCTCGGCGCGGATGAAGACCCTGACCGGGCCACCCGAACGACGCGCCGATGCGCTCGCCGCCGTCCCGGGCCCGGTCAACGGCTTCCTCGCGGCCACCGTCGCGGCCGCGCGCAGCGTCTTCGCCGGTCCGATCACCTACGCCTCGATCCCCATCGAGGCCGTGGATTGGAGCCCGTTCGACATCATCGGCCTCGACGCCTACCGCTCCAGCCGCAACACCGCCGGCTACCGCGACGGCCTGCGCCGCCATGTCGCGACCGGCAAGCCCGTCGCGGTCACCGAGGTCGGCTGCTGCACCTACCGCGGCGCCGCCGATCTCGGCGCGGCCGGCTGGCTGGTCCTGCAACCCGACGGCGCCATCACCCCCGGCGCCGTGCGCGACGAATACGAGCAGGTCCGCTACCTGCGCGATCTCCTTCCGATCTTCGACCAGGAAGGGGTCGACATGGCGTTCTGGTTCACCCTCGCCGCCTACACACTGACCCATCGGCCCGATCCCCACCGCGACAGCGACGTGGGCTCCTACGGCATCACCAAGATCATCGAGGACGGCGCGTCCCGCGCTGCGGCGACCCGCGCCTATCCCGGCGTTCCGTGGGAACCCAAAGCCGCGTTTCACGCCCTCGCCGAGCACTACGCCCACGCCGGGCGATAGATGGTGCCCGCGCTGAGCGCGTGTCCTCGCACCATCGGTTGTTTGCGACCATCCAGAAATGATCTCTTCGGTCGATCCGACGTACCGCAGCCACGGATCTACCGAAGGCCGGGAGCCCGGAGGCAGGCATCGGCCCAGGAACACGCCTGACTCTCCCCGCTGCGTAGCCTCGCGCCTCTGGAATCTGCGTCGATCGGTCTCTACCTGATGGAGGTGCTCGGATGAAGCGTGATCGTGCGACGGAGCTTCTTGAGGGCCTGCTAAGGCGGGTTAGTGAGGGAGCGGGATGGCCACTGGAGCTGGTCGAGAGCGTCCGTGTCTTTGGCTCCTATGCGCGAGGTGCTCTGGAACCGGGCGATGTCGACGTCGCCGTCGACCTTAACCGGCAGCACACCCGATGGGGGCCACGCATGGCCAAATCTATTGTTAGCCAGGGACGCAACCCCTACTCCATCGTGAGCCAAGCGCTATGTGGACGGGAAACGAGGGGTCTCGATTCTGTTCGAGCGAGAGCATGGTCATGACGATGTGCCCATGATGTTGCTCTGGACACGAGGTGAGTCGGTTGAGGTCGCTCTCGAACGAGTGCGCGCCATTCCGGTAGACGCGGCGGCGGGGCGGGCTCCGCGAGATGCGATGCTCCCCTGCTTCGAAGGGCTGGAAGAGTGGTTGCCGCTGTTCGTGCGTGAAGAACTAATCGACTTGATCGACAGTCGCATCTTGAGCGTTGATCAAGTCGAGCTTGCTGAGGCCGAGGTAGAAGACCCTTGGATCAGTTCCGAGATCGGCAAGCGCTGGGGCTCCCAAGCCCGTTGCGACGTGCGGCGCACGCGACTCTGGCTGACCTAAAGGCGCGTGGGGTCGATCTGTACACCGTTCACCTTCATGGACGGGACATCAAGGATCGCATTACTCCGTACTTCGTCGGCTTCCAGCTCAGATACCTGAAGATGGCACTCACATGTTTCAAGGATCATAGTGGACTTGAGTGGCTAGAAGTGGTTCATCCAACTCGACGTGGACCCCTGTTGGCATTGCGTCTCCGGCCAAGTGAACGATTTGATCTCTATGATGAACATGGACACGGGAGAAGTTTCTTCAACTAAGCGCTCGACTCTGATGGCTAACTCGCACCGCAGTGGTCGTGTCTTCAGGTCGACTGAACGTTGAGCGCCAGCCGCTTTTCTGTCGTGCACTGCGCCCGGCATCCGGGCCACTGTCATTTTCCGGCTCTGTCGCACTTTCCGTGAACGGGTTCCCGACCCGAGGCGGAGCGCGACAGCGACGCCGGGGCGCTCGGCGAGGGAGGCCGAGCCATACCTCACGATTGGGTCATGTCCCGCCGCTGGTATCTCCTTCCGTAGGCCCCACTCGCGGCCAGGCCACAGCCCCGCGCCTCTCCGGCGCCGGTGGAACTCCGCGGCTCTACGCCGTATCGACCACAGGGGCGACGGGGTGGGTGGGTTCGCCGGTCGTGGTGGGATCGCGCACTCTAGCGCCGTCCTCCCCGCCGGGTCGATGGTCCGGCGCCGCGCCCAGCGCGGGTGAACCAGCCCCCGGACAACCCCCTGTCAATAGGGGATATCCCTGGCTGGTCCACGCCGGCTGGGCGAGCCCGGCACCCCCGCCCTGTCGTTGGACGCCGGCGCTGGGGCGGGTGCGTCCCACACACGGGCAGCAGCAACCAACTCCACCCGCATCGACGGGTGGGCATCCGTTTCGCGTGCCGGAGTCGGCTACGACTCCGTGCCGCCATGAATTCAGGAGAACCGATAGTGATCACCACCGAGATACCCGCCCGCGACGATCACGAGCCCGATCCGTCGGCCGAGGTCGTTTCCGTGCCGAGCACCGCGCAGACCGCCGTGGACGCCGAGGTCGTCTGGGTCGATCCCCGCGAGCTGATCATCGGCGACAACGTGCGCACCGACGTGGAACTGGACAAGCGGATTCGTCGCCGACATCAAGGACCGCGGCGTCCGCCAGATCATCCCGGTACGCCGCGACGAGACCGACCGGCTGATGGTGCAGACCGGCCAGAAACGCGTTCTCGCGGCCATCGAGGCCGGTCTGGACCGGGTCCGGGTCATCATTGAGACCCCGGTGCTGACCGACGAGCGGGACCGGATCGTAGACCGGATCCTTGATCAGCTCGGCGAGAACGAGCACCGCAGCGCAATCAGCGACGCCGAGGAGGCCCGCGCTACCCAGCAGTTGCTGGGCTTGGGCCTGACCGCGGGGCAGATCGCCCGCCGTCGCCACATCCCCACCAAGCGGGTCAAGACCACCGCGGCGGTCGCGCACAACGAGTCGCGATGGACGCCGTTGCCGAGGGCCTGCTCGATCTAGCCCAAGCCGCGGTGGTCGCGGAGTTCGCCGACGACCAGACCGCGGTGCTCGCGCTGAGGACCGCGGCGAGCAAGCGTCCCGAGCAGTTCGACCACATCACCCAGCAGTTGCGTGACGCCCGGGAGGAGGCTCGGTTGCGCGCGGAGCTGACCGCCGCGCTGTCCGAGCGGGGGGTGACGGTCATCGACCGCCCGGACACCCTGTTCGGCGGCAAGATCCGCAGGCTCTCGGAGTTGCGCGCCGCCCCGGACACCACCCCGGGCACCGAGCTGACCGTCGAGGAGCACGCGGCGTGCCCCGGGCACGCCGCGTTCCTGGAGAACCGGGGTTCCTGGCGGCCGATGCCCGAGCGGGTCGCCGCGATGTGGGTGTGCACCGATTTCGCCGGCCATGGGCATGCCGAGCGCTACACCGCGCCCGGGGTGACCAGCACTGGGAAGGTCACCGGTCCGATGACCGACGAGCAAAAGGCCGCCCGGGCGCGAAATCATCGCGAACAATAAAGCGTGGGATTCGGCGACCACGGTGCGCCGGGCCTGGCTGACGACGTTCTTCGCCCGCAAGACCGCCCCACCTGACGGGGCGCGGTGGATCGCGGCGACCCTGGCCCAGGGCAGCCACGACCTGCGCAAGGCGATGGAATCCGATCACTCCGTCGCGCTTGAGCTCCTGGGACTGACGCGGTCCACCCGGGGCTACGCCCGGATGCGAACCCACGCCATCGCCGCCGCAGCGGCCACGGCCAGCCCGGCGCGGGCGACGACGCTGACGGTGGCGATGCTCATCGGTGCCCTGGAGAAAGGCACCGATCGGCACGCCTGGCGGACACCCACCGGCCACCAGATCGCCTACTTCCGGCAGCTGCAACGTTGGAACTACCCACTGTCGGATGTCGAGATGCTGGTGCTGCAGCCCACCGACACCGCCGAGCCGAACCCTGTCGAACCGGGGCCCGGCGAGGAAGCCGAATCCGCGGACCAGGAGCCCGAGGCGGCTGACGAGGAACCCGAGGCCGCCGGTGAGGTCGACGACCAGGGCATCGCGGCCTGATCGGCGAGCACTGGTGGGGGCCAGCCGGATTCGGCTGGCCCCCACCCCCTTGACCTAGGCGCCAGGCGGGTGTCTTGCCGGTGACCGGGTGGCGCCGTCTGGCCCCACCCGCACCACTCGGTTCGCCTGCCGGCGTGCCTCACCGCGATCCCGAAGGGACCTAGCACCATGACCGCTGTACCCGTCACCAGCCGCTCGACGCGCACGCGCATCGGGAACCCGCCACCGAGGCTGGCCGCTGCGCTGCGCGCCGTGCAGCGGGGCTGGCCGGTGTTCCCGCTGTACCCCTACAGCAAGTACCCCGCGGTGGCCGACTGGCCCCACCGCGCCACCTGCGACCTCCAGCAGATCACCCGTTGGTGGGCCGGCGCGCCCTATAACGTCGGGATCGCGTGTCAGGCTGCTGGGCTCGTGGTGATCGACCTCGATGGTGCCCGCGGGCAGCAACCACCACCGCCGTGGGATCAGCTCGGCGTGACCCACGGCCGCGACGTGCTGCGCATCCTCGCTGCGCGCGCCGGGGCGCCTGACCCGATCGACACCTACACCGTGTTGACCCCGTCGGGTGAGCATCGGTACTTCCTCGCCCCGACCGACCGGGAGCTGCGCAACACCACCGGCCAGACCAGCGGCGGTCTGGGCTTGTGCATCGACACCCGCGCCGCCGGCGGCGCGATCATCGCGGCCGGCTCGGTCCGCCGGATCGACGGCAGCCCGCGGCTGTACCGGGTGGTGCGCGACGTCGACCCGGTTGCGTTGCCGCACTGGCTGCTCACGGCGCTGACCCCGCCTCCCGCGCCGGTGCGCGTACCGATCCGGCTGCCGTCGCCTGGCCGCCGGCTCGACGCCTACGTGGCCGCCGCGCTCGACGGGGAGACCACCGCCGTCGAGCGCGCCGCGCCAGGTACCCGGGCCCACACCCTGTTCTGTTCGGCGGCCCGGCTCGGCGAGCTAGTCGGCGCCGGAGTCCTAGACGAGACCCTCGCCACCCAGGCGCTGCTGGCTGCGGCCGCGGGCCTGGACAGCGGCCCCAAACCGGTTCACCCCGGTGAGGCCAGCGGCCACATCACCAACGGGATCGCCCGAGGTCGACGCAACCCTCGCCAACTCCTGACCCCGACCGCCTGACCGACCGGCCGGACCGTGAAGCAGACGTCAGGTTCAACCGCGAGGATTTCCCCTGCGCCTCCAGTAGGCGTGGTCGGCGCGGGTCGCCCGCCGTGATCGTCACCTTCCCGCTGCCGTCGAGCGCGCTCGTGGTCACCCGTGCGCCGGGCTGGAGCGTCGGTGGGCCGCCCGAAGGACGCACACCGGGCGGGGGCGAGCGTCAAGGAACCCGGCCCATCCACCCGGGTGAGACACGCCACCTGCGGCGGTCACTGACGTGATCCCACCCGGGTGGACGACCCCGGAACCCTTGCCGTCCTGGCGGACCCCCACCCGGCGCGCTGAGGCAGGGCCGCGTCCCACCGACACCCCAGCCCCAGGAGGCCCCGATGACGCCCACGATCCCCACCCTTGCGGATCCGGACGTCTCCTTGATGTCGGAGCTGGAGTACGTCGCCTATCAGCGAGGTCTAGAGGACCAGCTCATCGAGCGGTACTACGCCCGGGATCTCACCTCGCCGGGGATGACGTCACTGCCGAGCACTCTCGCGGATCTCCAGCCGCCGTTTTGACCGTGGTGCCCGCATTGCGGAATCCCCACAACGCGGATCGCCCGACCCCACTCAGCACCCCACCAGCGCGCTGGCGTGATCCCTCGCGCTCGCCCGGGCGGCCGAGCCCCGCCCCGCCCCGGCAATCGGGCCGCGAGGCGACTCGACCCCGAAGGGAGCGTTTGTCATGACTCCGACCTCCACCACCTCCCCACCCGCGCAGCCGGGTAGGGAGGGCCGTGAGCTCCTGATCACCCACACCTACACCGAGGGCACGGTGCTGACCGGCACCCACCGAAGCGATGATCTCTATCGGCTGCTGCGCAGCCATGGCTGGCTCTACCGGCGCAGCATGAGTGATTACCGGTTGCAGGCCAGCCAGGATCGCCCAGCGAAGACCGGACCGATCGCGCGCACTGCGGCCGCGCTTCGCCAGCGCGGGTTCACCGTGACCGTGGGCCTGGACACCACACCGCGGCCAATGGCCGACGCTGAGGCCGACCGCGAGGACCGGGCCGCGGCCCGATCCGACCGGTTGCACGGCGCCACTGATCGCCTGACCGCGCAAGCCGACGAACGCGAGGCCGCGGCGCGGCGGGTGCTCGATCACATCCCACTAGGGCAGCCGATGCTCATTGACCATCACTCGTATCGGGCCGACCGGCGCCGCCGGGAACGCGCCTTCACCAACCTCGACGCCTCCGCTGAGCTGGCCAGACAGGCCCGGGCGACCGAGCAGGCCGCCCAGACCGCCGGGGCGCACATGGTCCACCGCTACCACCCCGAAACGGTGGCCAACCGCATCCGCGAGCTGGAGGCCGAGCTGCGTCGCCTCGCGCGCCGCCGCCAGCAACACCACGACCGGGAAGCGCTGCTGACCCGCGGTGTGTCACCCGAGCACATCGCGGAGTGCGCGTTGACCCCGCAGCAATGGGCCCGGCTCGACGAACAGCAGACCCATCTCACCGAGCAGTTGACCCACTGGAGCGCAGTACGCCAGGCCCAGATCCGGGACGGGCTGACCCCGAACTACACCCGCGCCGACCTCGCCCCCGGTGACCTCATCTGCTACCGGGGGCAGTGGCTGCCGGTCGTGCGCTGCAACCCCAAGAGCGTGTCGGTGCCCTCAATCGTCGGCGGCACCTGGACCGACACCGTGCGCTACGACCGCATCCGCGACCGGGCCCGCCCTGGTGAGCTCCGGTGGCCGCAGCTGGCCACCGCGGCGCTGGCCCACGCCCACCACTGGAGCCAGGGACGGACGCTGCACCCGGCCTGGCAGCAGCTGACCGGGCCGTGATCCGGTCCGTCACGGCTGATCACCCATCCTGGGCGGCGCGCCGCAGGACGCGCGATTGGCGCAACGTCATCGACGAGCGCTACCGGTACGGGACGGGCGGGCAGACCAGACCCGCCTGTCCGTCCATGGCTCGCCCTCGGCCGGCTGGCCCGGGTGATGCGTCGACACCCGCGCCGCAGAGAGATCCCGTAGCTCGGCGCGGGCTGCGCCGCCGTGATCGTCACCCACCCACCGCGTCACCGAGTGTCTCTGTGTGATCACCCGTGCGCCGGGCTGGAGCGTTGGTGGGTCGCCCGAAGGTCGCACCCCAGGTGGGGGCACGCGTCAAGGAACCCGACCCCTCCACCCGGGTGAGACACGCCGCCTGCGGCGGTCACTGACGTGATCCCACCCGGGTGAACGAGCCGGAACCCTTGCCGTCCTTCGGACCCCCATCCGGCGCGCTGAGGCAGGGCCGCGTCCCACCGACACCCCAGCCCAGGAGACCCCGATGCCCATTGACACCCCCTGCCCGCACGACGGGCACCGCTGCTTTGACGACCACGACGCCCTCCGAGCCCTCATCGCCGAAAACCTCGCCACCGACCCTGGCGACCCCGGCGACTGGTGAGCCCAAGCCCATCCCAGCACCCAGACGACCCACGGAAGGACACCCGGACATGGACTTGCTGCAGCGCACCACCGCTACCCGCTACCCGGCCCCCGTTCGCCTTGGTCCCCGGATCTGCCGCACCTGTCACCTGCAGCGCACTCGCCAAGAACGCCAGTGCGACGACCTGCTCCTGGGTCAGTGCCGCGACTGCCACGACCCCAGCCTCTAGCCCACACCGGGAGACCACCATGAACAGCCCACGCCAGGCCGATGATTCCCGCTGCCCGCCCGCTGAACCCGGCGTTGTCTTGGTTTGTGAGAGCTGCGACCACGTGTGGGAGCCCCTCGTCGCCGAGCTCGGCGACGGACCCGTGACATGCACCCGGTGCGGCGGGTGGACCACGATCGCCGAACTCGCCACCACCGAGGAACAACCGTGATGCCCGAGCTCACCCGAGAATGGGACAGACCGATCATGATCATCACCGGGCGGCTACCGCGCCTTCGCTACCAACGGGTGGTGCCGCAGACCGTTACCGCCACGACCAGGTCCTGAGTGGAGCGCTAGGGCTTGCGGCCTACGCCGCCTAGGGTGCATCGGCGCTCGGGTTCCAGCGGCGTAAGTCGGGGGCCATCGGGCCACCAGTCGGCGCAGCGCACCAGGCCGGGCTCGACGAGCTCCAGGCCGGGCAGCAGGGCCTCGATCTCGGCGCGGGTGCGAAACCAGCCACTGTGCATCGGGCTGGCCAGGAACGTGCGCTGAATTCCCCGCGCCAGCTCGTGGAGCTCTGGGGGTGTCTCGGGGTCGCAGTAATGGCTGATCGCCACATAGGAGCCCGACGGCAGCGCGTCAATGTATTCGGCCATGATCGACTGTGGGCTGCGCTGCCCGTTGTAGTGGTGAAAGGTGGCCATGTGGTACAGCGCGATCGGCTCAGAAAAGTCGAGATGCCGCTGCACGACCTCGTTGTTGAGGACCTGGCTGGGCTCGAAGATGTCCGCATCCACCAGCACGGTGGTCTCATCTTCGACCAGCAGCGCACGCCCGTGGGCCAGCACCACCGGGTCATTGTCGACATAGACCACCCGAGCATCGGGCGACCGGCGCTGGGCGACCTGGTGGGTGTTCTCCGCGGTGGGCAACCCCGCCCCGCAGTCCAAAAACTGGGTGATGCCTGCCTCTCTGGCCAGAAACCGGGTGATGCGAACCAAGAGCTGCCGAAAGTCCCACGCGTAGTCGCCGATCGCCGGCGCCACCACCCGCAACTGCCGCAAAACCTCCCGGTCGACCTCGTAGTTGTCCTTGCCGCCCAGCGCCGCATCGTAGGCCCGGGCAATACTCGACTTGGTCGGATCAACTCCAAACGGCACGACATCGCCGTCGATATTCCCTGCCGTCAACGTAACCCACCTCCGCGCACTGCCCGGTCACTTCCCCACGCCGACAACCGCGCCACCGTAGGCCACCGGTCGAACACCCACAACACCACAGCGAGACTAGTACCTGCTCACCCTTGGTCACCCGGATTGTCTCTGCCTCCCCCTCGCGTCAAGGGTTGAGCATTTGGGGATCGGCGCTGAACGGTGAGCCCTAGGGTGCGGCGGTAAACATTCACGTGGTCGGCCAGATGATCGACTCCTGGGCGGGACGGAAGCTGTAAGCGAGGCCTGTCACGGTCGGCGTGAGGTGGTCCTCGGTCGGCGTGTCGTGTTGATCTAGGTCGGGGCTGTGGTGATCATGCCTGAGTGACCGAGTCGCCGCCGCTTGCGCCGGAGTGCGAGTCGTGCGCGTCTCGGGACGTGGTGATCGCTGCGCAGGCGAAGGCGATCGAGGTGCTGACCGCGGCGAACGCGCGGCTGGTCGAGCGGGTCACGGCGTTGGAACGGATCGTGGGCCGCAACAGCGGGAACTCCTCGATGCCACCATCGTCTGATGATCTTCCGGGGAGGAGCAAGCCGCAACCGAAGCCAGTGAAGGGGTCGGGGCGCAAGCGGGGCAAGCAGCCGGGTGCTGCGGGCAGTTCGCTGCCGTGGGTGGCGGTCCCTGATGAGCACGTGGCGCACCGCCCGCACGGCGCCTGCGGGTGTGGGGCGGATCTGGCCGAGGCGACCGAGGTGGGCGTCGAACGCTCCCACCAGACCCATGATCTCCCCGAGATCCACGTCACGGTGCGCCAGCACGACGTGTACCGGGTCCGCTGTTCGTGCGGACGCGAGCATGTCGCCACGCTGCCCGCCGGGGTGTCGTCGGCCCCCAGCAGTCATGGGATGAATCTGCGCTCGCTGGTGGTGTACCTGCTGGTCTACCAACACGTCCCGGTGGGGCGCTGTGTGGAGCTGATCGGCGATCTCATCGGCGGGGCCGGCCCGTCGAGCGGCTTCGTGCACGGCATGCTCGCCCGGTGCGCGGCCGCGGTGCGCCCGATCGTCACGCTGATCAAAACGTTGATCACCTCGGCGTCGGTGGTCGGGTTCGACGAGACGACCCTGCGCGTCGGTCCGGCCGGGCGCAAGCGCTACATCCTGTCGGCCTCCACCGAGGACTACACCGCGTTTCACCTGGGTGGGCGGGACCTGGCCTCGTTCCGGGAATTCGGGATACTGCCCGGCTTCGCCGGGGTGGCCGTTCATGACCGCTACCAGAACTACTACAACCCGGCCTGGAAGCAGCTGGCCGGGCATCAGGCGTGCACCGCTCATCTACTCCGAGACTTCACCGACGCCGCGGAGTCTCACCCCCGCGCGGCGTGGCCCGAGCAAGCCCAGCGCGCGCTGCGCGGGGGTGATCCACGCCTGGCACGACGCCCGCGACACCGACCTGCCGGCGATCCCAGCGCCCACCGCTGACCCGCTGATCAGCGAGTTCCGCCACGCCACCCGGGTCGGCCTCGCCGAAGTCCGGCCGATCCCCGGCCCGCGCAGCTCCACCGCCCAGCGGCCCGGACGGACCCTGCTGGAGTTCTGCCGCGACCACGAAAGCGACGTCCTTGCCTTCTGCACCGACACCCGGATCTGGCCCACCAACAACCTCAGTGAACGCGACCTACGGCCCGCCAAGACCCAACAGAAGATCTCCGCTCGGCTCACCAGCGAAGACATCACCCAAGACCGCCTGGACATCCGCAGCTACATCGACACCATCCGCAAACACAAAGCCGACGTCATCACCAGCATCCGCGCCGCGCTGACCGGCGACCCCTGGCAACCACCGATCCCCGCGCCAACCTGACCACCACACCCAGCCAACTCACCCCGCCGAGCTCCCAAACACGGCGGGACCCAGCATGCCCGCGACCAGGGACGTGAATGTTTACGTGCGGCGCCATGCGCCGCGAGTGGTCGCCGGAGGAGCTGATCGAGTCGTGGACCATCAAAAGAGCCGGACTTGCGCCTGTCAAACGGATTTACCGGGGACAAAAACGAGACCGACGGTCGGACGACTAGGCGTTTCAGGCCCTGAGGTTGTGCGGATCGCAGAGAAAATCGTCTCAGCGGTTAATCACGACGGTTTTTCCTGTTTCGGCTTGATCAGCGCGCCAGCGGGTGCTGGCGCGCAGGCACTGGTAAACCGTCTCGCGGCTGACGCCGAGCTCGCGAGCCCGCCCTGCACGACACCGCCCTGGCCCAGGACTAATTTAAGCCCCGACCATCGCCGCCACTGCTGGCGTGACTTCTCGGTCCAATGTTCCCCTGCGGGCCGGTCGAGGGCTACGCCGTAGCCGGACACACCCGCCGAGCTCCGACCACCACCGCACAGCTGACTGAGCTAGCTCCGGCGCCGGCCTGTCGTAGTGCGGCATGCGGCATCGGTGCTCGCCCCGTGTCGTTCCCGCGTCGCTCGGAGCCAGTGGATCGCCCGGAGGTCAGCAGACCGCGGCAGGGGCCAGCGGCGATGAACCCGGCCCATCCACCCGGGTGAGACACGCCGCCTGCGGCGGTCACTGACGTGATCCCACCCGGGTGGACGACCCGGAACCCCCGCCGTCCTGACGGACCCCTCCCCGGCCCGCTGAAGCAGAGCCGCGTTCCACCGACACCGAGCCCCAGGGAGAAACCACCATGAACGAGATCACCTTCACCGGCAACGTCAGCAAGATCTACGAGCCCCGCCAGACCAACTCCGGCGCGACGATCTTCGCCTTCGACCTCGCGGTCGACAACGGCTACTTCGACCGCGACCGCAACCGCTGGCTGTCCCGGACCCGCTTCCAACCCGTCGTCACCTACCGCGACCTCGCCACCAACACCCTGGCCACCCTGGTCAAGGGGATGGCCGTCACGGTCACCGGCAAGCTGCTCGACGACTCCTACACCCCCGCCGGCTCCGACTACCCGGTCCGCCGCGACAAGCTCGAAGCCACCGACGTCGCCGTCAGCCTCCGCTTCGCCACCGCCGTGGTCACCAAGACCGGCAAGTCCACGCGCGAGGAGGGCCTGGAGCACAACCGCGAGCAACTCGCCGCCACCGCCGCCTGACCAGACCGGCGCCGGTACCGGGCCCCCTCCCCCAGTACCGGCGCCCCTCCCACCTCACTGACCACCCGGAAACAACCCGGCCACTGATCGACAAGGAGCACCAGCGTGACCACCCAGCAGCTCACGACCCCGCCGCCGGTCCCCGTCCTGGCCGCCACCGTGCTGACCGTGGTGATGCGCGTCGCCGGGCCCGTCCCCACCGAGGTGCACCCCTACGCCCTCGGCGAGCCCGAGCAGCAGGTCACCGCCCGCATCGGCGACGCCCTCGTCTACCTCACCGAACCCACCGTGGCCGGGCGGATCCGCCAGCAGTGGGACGCCGCGCAATACCTCGCGGCGACCCGGCTCCCCGAGCGCATCTCGCAAACCTGGCTGGCCCCCCAACCCGGCACCTACCCCGTCAGCATCGCGCTGCGACTGACCGGCGCCGTCGAGGTCGCCACCCAGTGGATCCAGGGCCACCGCGACACCCGCACCCCTCCTCACCTGCGAACTGTTGACCGGACTACGCCCGGACACGCCGGTCGGGTCGGGGACGTGTGGGCGGTTTGATCGGTAGAAGTTCCGCAGTCGCTTATAGGAGGCTGCGTGACTGGGTTCGACGAGGTTGAGCGGGATATTGCGGGGGTCTGTCTGCCGAGTTGGGGCAGCGTGGTTGCGGCCGGGGGTGTCGTGCCGTGGCTGGTCATGGACCCGAGTGGGCGCCCGGTGGAGGCGATCGCGCGGTTTTTGCGGGATTTCGTCGCCCGGGGCCATCGGGCGGGCAGCGTGCGCAGCTACGCCTATGACCTGCTGCGGTGGTGGCGGTTTCTGCGTGTCGTCGAGGTGGAGTGGGACAAGGCAAGCGCGACCGAGGTGCGAGACTTCGTGCTATGGCTGGGGCAGGCGGTCAAGCCTCGGCGAGCTCGACGCACCGTGTCGGCCGCGACGGTCGGCTCGGTCAATCCGGTGACCCGCAAGCGGAACCTCGACGATCAGTACACGGCCCGCACGGTGCGGCACAGCAACGCGGTGTTGCGCAGCTTTTATGGCTACTGGGTGGAGCTTGGCGAGGGGCCGCTGGTCAACCCGGTGCGCGTGGAGCGTCAGCACGGCCGGCGGGCGCACGGGCACCACAATCCGTTGGAGCCGTTCCGGGCGGAGGGCCGGCTGCGCTACAACCCGAAGCTGCCCAAACAGCAGCCGCGGGCGATGCCCGACCAGCGGTGGAACGAGCTGTTCGCCGCGCTGCGGACCCACCGGGACCGGGCGCTGCTCGCGTTGGCGATCAGCAACGGGGCCCGGGCCGGGGAGCTGCTGGGCCTGCGGGGCGCCGATCTGGACTGGGGTGATCAGCTGGTGCGGGTGCGTCGCAAGGGCTCGGGCGCCCAGCAGTGGCTGCCGGCCAGCCCGGAGGCGTTCGTGTGGCTTCGGCTCTACCTCGGTGAGATTGGGCAGCTCGCTAGCGACGACCCGGTCTGGTGGACGCTGCGCCGCCGCGACCACGGCTCGGGCCTGGTCCCCCAGCCACTGACCTACGAGGCCCTGCGGGCGGTGTTCCGCCGGGTCAACACGTTGCTGGGAACGAACTGGACGATGCACGACCTGCGGCACACCAGCGCGCTGCGCATGGCCCGGGATCCGAACCTGTCGATGCGAGACGTGCAGACCATCCTCGGGCACGTACACCTGGCCACCACCGCCGAGCACTACCTCGTCGAAGAGGAGGCCGAGGTAATCCGGCGGGTGGCACAGCACTTGGCGGACCGGCAGGAACACGCCGACGACCCACCGGCCCCAGTCGCTGTCGGCTACGACGCCCACGACCTGAACGTGCTGTTCGGGCTGTGGGCGCGATGACCGCCCCGGTGAACGCGGCCGCCTCGGCCGGGCTGGTCGTGCAGCACTTCAACGACCATCAGGAGCTTCTCGACGTCTCGCCGGGTCCGGGCCCGCTCGATGACTGCCCGATCGAGCAGATCCTGGCTCGGTTGCCGTTGCTGCCGGTCTGGCCGCAGCGCCGCAAGGACCAGCTGCAGTGCACCAACGGCGCCCGCGCCGTCCTGGCGTGGCTGCTTGCCCACCCCGGGACCGGTTGGCAGGACCGATGGGTAGCCGCTGGCTGCGACGCGGGAGCCGACTGGATCGACACGGTGACCGCCGATGATCCCCGGGGGTGCGCGCGGGAGGAGACGCGGGCGGGACTGTCGATGCTGCTGCTGGGCCGGGTGGTGGCGCCCAGTTACACCTTCCTCGCCGACTACCAGCCCTACAACCTTTATCTCCATGTCCAGCAGCTGCGCCGGCCTGAGGTATTCGTCCGGATCCGGAAGGCCGCCCCTCGCCTGGGCTTGCACCATCGCCAACTCAAGGTGGGCTTGCGGCTGCTCGCCAAGATCGTCCTGCGCACCGGCCGCGAGGTTGATCAGCTCACCGCCGAGGACATCTTCACCTACCGGGCCTGGAGTATCCGGGAGGGCCGCCGCGACCGTTCGGGCATCCACCTGTCGTGGACGCTGTTATGCGAGATCGTCGACGTCAGCGAACACGTGACACTGCGCGCGGCGCTACGCGTTGGGCAGCGCCCGACCGCCGAACTGGTCGACCGGTACGGGATCCGGTGCGCACCGATCCGCCGGGTCCTGATCCGCTACCTTGACGAGCGTCGCCCGGGGCTTGATCACGGCAGCTTCTTGTCGCTGGTGTCGGTGCTGGTCCGCAACTTCTGGGTCGACATCGAACACCACCATCCCGGCATCGACACCCTGCACCTGCCCGATGAGGTCGCCGAGGCATGGAAGCTGCGGATGACGATCGTGAGCAAAAACGGCGAGGCTGGCCGGCAACGCAAGAGCAAGCTCGACATGCTGATGCAGATCCGCGCCTTCTACCTCGACATCGCCGAGTGGGCGCTGGAGGATCCGGCCACCTGGGCGCAATGGGCCGTGCCCAGCCCGGTGCGCCGCGTCGACCTAGCCGGGATGGGCAAACACCGCCGCCAGACCACCGCCGCGATGCACCAACGGATCCGGGAACGGCTCCCCCACCTGCCGGTCCTCGCCGACACCGCAGCGCAACACCGAGCCGGCCAAGCCACATTTCTGCATGCTGCGGCAGCGACCGCCGATGGTCACGTCTTCGAGCACGAGGGCCGGCGTTTTCGGCGCACCACATTCCGGTCCTACCAGGGGTGCGGCAAGCCGCCGCCCAACGTGGTCGTCGAGGACCTCGCCACGGGTGACCGACTGGACCTGACCCGAACCGAAGACGAGGCGTTCTGGGCCTGGGCGATCATTGAGACCCTGCGCCACACTGGAGTGCGAATCGAAGAACTCCTGGAGATCACCCAGTTCGCGCTGGTCTCCTACACGCTCACCGACACCAGCGAGGTCGTCCCACTCCTGCAAATCGTGCCCTCGAAGAGCAACCAGGAACGGCTACTCCTGGTCAGCCCCGAACTGGCCAGCGTCCTAGCCAGCATCGTCAGCCGCCTCCGCCACCACAGCGGCGGCACGATCCCCCTGGCCGCCCGCTACGACACCCACGAACGCGTCACTGGGCCCCCGTTGCCGCACCTGTTCCAACGCAAGGTTGGACACCGCCACGAAGTGATCGGCAAACGCACCGTTAAGGATTTGCTCACCCAAACCCTGCAACGCACCGGCCTGCGCGACGCCGCCAACAACGCCCTGCATTACACCCCACACGACTTCCGCCGGATGTTCGCGACCGAGGCCGTCACCGGCGGCCTGCCAGTGCACATCGCGGCACGGTTACTCGGTCACCAGAACCTCAACACCACGCAGGCCTACCTCGCCGTATTCAATGACGACCTCATCCGCACCTACCGCAGCTTCTTGGACCAGCGACGCGCCGTCCGGCCCGCAGCCGAGTATCGCGAACCCACCACCGCGGAGTGGCGCGAGTTCGAACAGCACTTTCAGCTACGCAAGGTCGAGCTCGGCACCTGCGGCCGCCCCTACGGCACCCCCTGCAAACACGAACACGCCTGCATCCGCTGCCCGATGCTGCGCGTTGACCCCCACCAGCGGCCACGACTCGTCGAGATCATCCGCAACCTCGCCGAAAGGATCAACGAAGCCCGCCTCAACGGCTGGCTCGGCGAAGCCCAAGGCCTACAAACCAGCCTGGAAGCCGTGAAAACCAAGCTAACCAGCCTAGACCGCCGCCCCGCCACGACCCCGGACGCGCTCACCAACCTCGGCATCCCCACCATCGGCAAGCCGTGACTCGCTCTGCCGAAGGATGTGGGCACACCCCAACTATCCGTCCCTGCAACCCGCCCCCGCTTCTCTCTAACCGAAGACCGATTTTGTGCTTGGCTGGCAACGAGCACGTGGGCGCCGTCCCGGAATGCGGCGAATACTACTGAGTATTTTTTCCTACATTCCTGACTGCTGGTTAGCCATGGAGTTACTCTCCTGTCCGGGGCTTCTATTGGAAACCTCATGCGTGAAAGAGGGCGCCATGGCGCTAGTTGGCATCGGAGCAGAAATAAGCACAGGTCGTTAGCGCGGAAACGGCTTTAGGAGTCCTCAGCCTGCTATCCGAGCCTAAACGGGGAGGCCCACCACACCAGCCCACCAATCCCGTAGTTTCACGTAGTCCGTATCGACTCGCGTTGCCTGGGCCAAAGAGGTGAACTTAGTAAACACTACGCGGTTGGCGTCTGCGTCGGAGATGCAGATCACCGACGCTTGTACGTTCGCGGTGTCTTGTTCGGCCTCGATGTTGCGGGCACAGCTGTTCTTAATAGTCAGGACCAGCGGTACTTCAGCAAGCAGCGCCTGCTCCGCAACGGTGGGATACCGCGAGCTGAGATATTTCGTGGCGCCGACGGCGGAGCCGCCAATCAGGGCAAGGGCCGCCACGACGCATGCGGTGATTAACCACCATTTTCGCCGCTGCGTTGAGATGGCTGCCGGGACCGATACAGCCCGGACGGGCGTTACTCGCACGCGAGCGACAAGGTCGCTTACAGGTTTCCGCGGAATCGTTACAGCGCTGGTTCGAATACCCCTAAGCCCGCGTCCGATACGTCTAGCGGTATGCAGCAGCCCAAGCGTGTACAGGACAGCCGAAACAACTCGTGTGAGAGGAAGACTCTCGGTACGGTGCAAGATGTGGTGCAGTTCTGCTAGCCATTCATCCCCTACGTTTTTTCGCAGTTCCGCGGGAAGACGTCGGATCGCTAGGCGAAGTACGGCGTACGGCATCAGATCTAGCCGGCTCCGTAGTTCCTCTGTCACCAGATTACTCACAGCGGTAGTAATGAGAGCGACGAGGAAGCCAATGATCGCCCAGCCGACCTTCACGTTAGCCCACCTTGAGGACGAAGCTGGACATGCTGTCGAGCTGACCGGGGCTGAAGTTGTCTGCTCAGCTCGGTCAACTCATCCCGTGCCAGCGCAGCCGCAGCCCGGCTGATCCGGTAGAACCTTCGAGCTGGTCGACGTTCCATAGCCGGGTCGATGTCTTCAAGGTGGCTGGTGAGCCAGCCGGCGGCCTCCAGCCGAGCGAGGATGGGGTAGAGAGTCCCACTAGCCAACCCGGTCAGTTGCATGAGCTCAAACCCATACCGGGGTTCGCTGACATCATCGAGGAACGTCCGCAACACTCTACCTACGGTGGCAGTGATCCTCACCTCTTCCATGTAGCAAGTCTACATAGGTAGAGGGTCAGAGGTAAAGGACTGCGATAGGGGAGTGTGATCAACAGCGTTAGTCCGGAAAAGGGTGCGGGTGGATCGGCTGATATGGCAGATCTGCGACCACCAAGCCTGGCGAAGCATCGGCCAAGCCTGGTTCGACGCCCAACAAACCCTCACCGGGTAGCTGTCAAGCTCCCAGCGGCGGGTTGTGGACACCGTCGAGGGTGTCCACAACCCGCGGGCGTCACCCTTCCCAACCTCCCGGCCAGCGACGACGCTGCCCTGCATGACCACCACCGCATCGGCCTATGACTGGGCGATCACCGACATCGGCACGCAGACCACCACCCCCCACCGCGCCGGCCGCGCGACCACCCACGCGGCCGCCTGGACCGCTGCCCTGCGTGCCGGGCGCACCGCGCTGCTCGCCGGCGAACTGGACACCCTCGCGGTCACCATCGGCGACCAGCACTGCGGTGCCCTCTACACCGGGGTGCAGAGGGTTTTGGACCCGGATCCGGCGGCAGCGTCCGTTTGCGCAGTTCACAACCTTATCGGGTTACGTATATGGTCGAAGCGCCGCCATGATTTAAGTCGGACAACACGCTACTGACCAGCAAAAACAGGCTCTGGCGCCGGATCCCGGTCCAAAACCCTCTATACCCGGATTCGTCGATGTCGACGGACAGCACCAGTAAGTTTTTCCCAGATCACGCCGACGCCCTGCTGCGAACTAGTGTAGTGTCTTGCGAATAAGTTTACGGTGCATTATGCTGTGCGGTATGAGTCGAGCAGCGGCGCCGTTGGCGATATCCGATGGGCAGCGAGAAGTCGTGGAATCCTTGGCCAGGTCGCGGAGTGCGGCGTACCGTGTGGTGCAACGGGCTCGTGTGTTGTTGCTGGCCGCTGATGGTGTATCGAATTCGGAGATCAGTGAGATGGTCGGGGTATCGCGTCCGACGGTGCTGGCGTGGCGTGATCAATTCGAGGAAGAAGGGCTGACCGAGTTCGGAGTGGTGGCTAAAGGGCGGGGCCCTAAACCCTCGATCAGTGAGGAGAAAGTCGCCGAGATCGTGGAGCTGACGCTGCATTCGAAACCGGAGGGCCAGACACATTGGTCGTGCCGGTCGATGGCGGACAAGGTCGGGGTGAGCCCGGCGTCGGTGCAGCGGATCTGGTCGGCGCGAGGGCTCAAACCTCATCTGGTGAAGACCTTCAAGCTATCCAGCGACCACCGGTTCGAGGACAAACTCGTCGACGTGGTGGGCTTGTACCTCAACCCGCCGGAGCAGGCCGTGGTGCTGTGCATGGACGAGAAGAGCCAGATCCAGGCGCTGGACCGCACCCAGCCGTCGCTGCCGATGACAAAGGGCCGGGCCGGCACGATGACCCACGACTACAAGCGCCACGGCACCACCACCCTGTTCGCCGCGCTGAACGTGCTCACCGGCACAGTGATCGGCCGCTGCCTGCCCCGCCACCGCAACACTGAATTCCTTAAATTTTTGCGGACGATCGACCGCGAGGTGCCCACAGGACTGCAGGTGCACATGATCTGCGACAACTACGCCACCCATAAACATCCCAACGTCAAGAAATGGCTCGACGGTCATCCCCGATTCCACCTGCACTTCACTCCCACCTCCTCCTCGTGGCTCAACCTCGTGGAACGATGGTTCCGGGAAATCACTGACAAGGCCATCAGGCGCGGCGTGTTCCACAGCGTCAACGAACTCATCACCGCCATCGAGGACTACCTGAAAGCTAACAACGACAACCCGAAACCATTCGTCTGGACCGCCACCGCCGAACAAATCCTCGCCAAGGTTGCCCGCGGACGAGTCGCGCTCCAGAAAGTGAAAAATCAATAACGAGACACTACACTAGATCACACCCCTGACCGCCAGGCGGCCGCGCCGCGCACCGGCGCACCTGAGCAATCCGGAAATCTTGATCAAAGGGCTGAGGCAATGAACACCGAGCACGACTGGATCACCACACCCGTCACCGCGGACATCCTGCGCGGCGCTCTCGACCTGGAAGGCACCGCGCACGGCGGCCTGCTGCCGCACCGACTGCCCGCTCGGGCTCGCCGGCAGATCCCCGACGACCAACTCGCCATGGCCGAAGCCCAGCCCTCCGGCGTGCGGTTGGCCTTTCGCACCCGGGCCAGCACCATCGAACTGGACACCCTGCCCACCAAGAGAGCTTACCGAGGTCTGTCGACCCCGGCGGACGGCGTATACGACCTGCTGATCGACGGCCGTCTCACTGCCCAGACCACGGTGACTGGCGGCAGGGTCCGCACGATCGACATGGCCACCCAGTCCGTTGAACTGAGCGAAGGGCCCCCCGGCACCGCCCGGTTCACCGGTCTGCCCGCGCGTGACAAGAACGTCGAGATCTGGCTCCCCCATACGGAGATCACCGAGCTGATTGCCCTGCGCACCGACGCCCCGGTTGAGTCGGCACCGGAGCGCGGGCGCAGGGTGTGGCTGCACCACGGCAGCTCCATCAGCCACGGCTCGAACGCCGGCCACCCGAGCGCCATCTGGCCGGCCCTGGCCGCCGCCCAAGGCGCAGTAGAGCTGATCAATCTGGGATTCGGTGGCGGCGCGCTGCTTGACCCGTTCACCGCCCGCGCGATGCGGGACACTCCTGCGGACCTGGTCAGCGTCAAGATCGGCATCAATATCGTCAACGCCGACGTGATGCGCCTGCGCGCTTTCATGCCCGCGGTCCACGGTTTCCTCGACACCATCCGCGAGGGGCATCCGACCACGCCGCTGCTGGTGGTGTCCTCCGTCCTGTGCCCGATCCAGGAGGACACCCCCGGCCCGCTCGCGCCCGACTTCGACGGCGGGACCTTGCGGTTCAAGGCCACGGGCGACCCGGCCGAACGCGCCGCCGGGCGCCTGACGCTCAACGTCATCCGCGACGCGCTCGCCCGGATTGTCGAGCAGCGGGCAGCTAAGGACCCGAACCTGCACTACCTCGACGGCCGCGACCTCTACGGCGAGAAGGACTACGCCGAACTGCCGCTGCCCGACGAGGTCCACCCCGACCCCGCAGGACACCGCCGCATCGGCGAGAACTTCGCGCGGCTCGCCTTCGGCACCGGCGGCCCGTTCGCCGCCACAACCGGCTGATCACAATCGCGGCCGCGCGGGCCTGGGACTGTAAGATCAACGGTGTAACTCCTGAGACGGAAGAGACATCCCAGGGCTTCATTTGTCAAGCCGCAAGTTTTTGATCTTCGTCGTGTGCACGACTGAACTGGGGGTGTTTGTCGTGGTGTGCGGAGGAGTTCCAGCCATCGCGTTGTACTGAAGTCGTCTGCACATCACCCGACGAGACCTGATTCGTTCACCGTTTTGATGAGGAGGCCCGGCGGGCGGCGAGGGAGGCGGCGATGTATTGGGTGCCCGTGAGCTCGGTCGGGTCCAGGCCGGTGAGTTGGTGCACGCGGCGCAGTCGGTAGTCGACGCTGTTCGGGTGGAGGTGTAGGTGGGTGGCGGTGGCGCGCCGGTTGCCTTCGCTGCGCATGAAGGTTTGGAGTGTTTCGAGCAGCGCTGGATGGTCGTCGAGGGGAGCAAGCAGCGCGGTGAGGTGGTCGGTCGCGGCGCTGGGTCGGGTGAGCTGGTACTCGATGAGCACGTCTTGGAGCCGGTAGGTCCCCGCAGGGCGCCGGAACTCCTGCACGACGGTGAGGACTTCGCTCGTTTCGGTGACGGCTTGCCGGACTTCGTGGGGAGGCGCGATGGCGAGCGCGGCGGTGACGTCAGTCCCGGCGTCTCGTTCGAGGTGTCGGACGAGTTCGCGTGCTCGTGCCCAGTCGCGCTCGGAATCGGTCCATCCGGGTTGCGGTATCAGGGCGAGCCCACTGGCTGCGGTGATTGAGCTGAGGGTGCCTTCGCGGCCGTGTAGGTCGAGTGCGTCGCGGATGCGCCGGATCTTGCGGCGGGCGGCGACTGTGGTGTCGAGGTTGGTCGCGAGTTCGTCGGGGTGGCGGCCGAAGGTCAGGTTGGCGACGAGGTAGTGCGGGGGCAGATCCCGTCCGAGGCCGTTGGCGACGTCGGCTCCGCGGCCGTCCAGCAGTGCGGAGATCATGGAGTGTTCCAGGTCCCGGCTGGTCTGGGTGGTCGCTTCGTATCCGGTGAGGTAACCGTCGGCGACTGCGGAGCAGGCTTGCCGCAACGTGTCGAAGAGGATGGCGGTGGTAGCGCTGAGGTCGTCGGCGTTCGTGGTCTGCTCGGCTTCACTGTCCCAGATGGCGCGCACGCCACTGGCGTAAGCGTCGAGCAGATCGGGTAGTGGAACGCCCTCCTCGGCGCGTTGCCGGGCGGATTCACGGGCGAAGGCGAATTCTGTCCTGGTCGGAGCATGGCGGTCGTGCAGGGCTTGGACGACGATGTCTGCATTGCGCCGAACGAGGCTGGATGCGTCGTTGGCGAGCAGTTCGCGAGGCAGCGTCTGGTAGAACGGCACTTCGGCGACGATGCGATCAAGGATCCGGTTCACCAGGGCGGCGCGTGTGAGCACGGGCCGGCATACGGCGGTCCCGTTGGCCGCAGGCGGTGGGATCGCCGCGGGACTGGTACCGTTTTTGGGGTTCATCACAAAGAGCGTACGCGAAATTCGGCGTTTTCCCAAGTGCGGACTGTGGCCGTTGTGGGAATGATGAGGGGGTGAAATCCCAAACGCCGGATCGAACCGGAGACGTCATGATTTCCGCAGGACGATTCGGCGGCATGGTGTTTGCCGTGAAAGACGCTGAACCGGACAACTGGCAAGGAGTTCTGCGATGACCAACCTGTCGACAGCGCTGATCGAGTCCGCCACGATGCAGCGGCCTGGCCCCGACATTTTCTACGCGCCACCGGCCGACGCGCCGCAACTGCAGAACACCGGCGTGTGGGTCGCGCCACCGATCCTCATCTCCGGTGCCGCCGCATACGACCAGGGCGAGTACCTCTACCAGGACTACCTCTACGACGACCACGGCGGCGCTGGTCTGCCCGATCCCACTGACCCGCAACGCCCGAAAGTCGATCTCACTGACCCGCGCGCGCACGACTACTACGTCTACTCACCTAAGGCGGGAACAGCCACCTACCCGACCGACCCCGTCTACGCGAACAACGCCGCCGACCTCGTCGAGTTCCGCACCAAGCCACTGCCCAGCGAGACCGCCTTCCGGTTCACCCTCAACACCATGCAGAACCCGGAACTCGTGGGTTTCACGCTGGCGATCGGCACCTCGGCGACACCCCGAGCCTGGCCGAACCAGGCGGGGGTGCGCTCACCAGCCGCCTACTTCCTGACCGTGCATGGCAGCACCGCACAACTGGTTGACGCGGCCACCGGGGCGGTCATCACCCCGGCGCCCACCGTGCAGGTCGACCAGCTGCGTCGCCAGTTCGACGTGCGGGTGCCGCACGCCGCGTGGGATCCGGGCGACTCGACCGTCCGACTGGCCGCCGGCATCGGGCTGTGGGACACCACAGCCGGGCACTATCTGGTGCCGGAAGCGACCGCGACGGCCACGACGCCCGGTGGCCGGTCAGCCAGCGGCTCCGCCCTGTTCAACCTGGCATTCCGGTTCCACGAGCCGATACCGAGGATCTCGACCCTGGGCGGTCTGTGGTTTCTGCCGGCCGCCGTCGAGTTCGCCACGATGCCCTCGTTCTGGCGAGAACAGGCTCAGGCGCGAGCACTGGCCACCGGCGACATCAGCGAGTTCTCCGCCGACGTGGACTTCGGCCGACTCGCCGCCCGCGTCCACGACGACTCCGATGTACCCACCACCGGACCGATCGATCGCATTCTGGCCAGCCACTTCAGCTACGGCCAAGGCGTCGACTACAGCAAGGCGTGCCGCCGTTTCCCCGCGACCTGTGAAGGCATCTTCCGGGGGCAGCTCCAGCCCTACGCACTTTATGTGCCCGCCAGCCCGCCGCCCTCCGGCGGCTGGGGGACGACCCTGCTGCTGCACGCGCTGGCCACCAACTACAACCTCTTCCTCGGCTCGGACTACCAGGCACAGCTCGGTGACCGCGGTGACGCGCTCGTCATCTCCCCCGGCGGGCGTGGACCCGACGGCGACTACCGCGACATCACCGAAGCCGACGTGTTCGAGGTGTGGGCCGATGTGGCCCGTCACTACGACCTCAACCCGGGGCGCGCGACGGTTTCCGGCTTCTCGATGGGCGGCGGCGGCACCTTCCGCCTGCTTGCCCGCTATCCGGATCTGTTCGCCGCCGGGGCGGCTGTCGCGGCGGCCGGATCGGGCGCGGCCGGACCGGGCCCGGATCTGGCGTCCCTGCGCAACGATCCGGTGCTGACCTGGATCGGTGCATTCGACGAAGGCACGTCGGTCAGCCTGCAGACGGAGTTCTGCAAAGCCGAAGCCAGCCTCGGGCTCCGGTTCGTGTTCGACACCTTCCTCACCGCCGACCACCTCACCCTGGCCACCATCGACAACTACACCCCACTGGCCAACTACCTCGCCGGATACCGCATCGACCCGAACCCGCCGCACGTCACCTACTGCGTCGACCCGCAGACCGACTCGGCCCGGGCCGGTGTGGTGGCAGACCACGCCTACTGGCTGTCCCGCCTGGCCGTCCGCGACCCGCAGCACACCGGCACGATCGACGCCAGGTCGGAGGCGTTCGGGGTGGCCGATCCCGTGCCCTCCGGGGTGTCCACCTCCTGGGAGACCCTGCCGGTGACGCACAAAGCCATGCCCTACGAGCGGTACCAACAGAGCTGGGGCCCGGCATCGAGCACCACACCGGAGAACACGCTGGCACTGAACCTGACCAACATCGGACAGGCCATGATCGACGGCGCCCGGGCGAAACTCACCGGCAACGCACCGCTGACTCTGAACATCAGCAGCGACGGCCCGGCGACGATCACACTGGCGCTGACGCTTCCCCCGGGCACCACGGTCACCACCCAGGACGGCCAGCAGACTGCGCCACCGGTGACCACCACGACGGGCGTGATCCTCAGCGTCGGACCCGGCACCAACACATACACCCTGACACCGCCACAGTCATGAAGGCTGCAGCCGCTCACGGACTTCGTCTGATCCGACATCGACTCCCCGTGAGGTCTTCCGCACCCGATCACACCGCCGACGGCGATGCGGAGTTCGCCCCGAGGCTTCTCCGCTGATCTCTCCGTCCGCGTTGTCCCAAGCAGTGACGCAACCCCCAGTTTGTCCCGCTCTCCGGTAACCCAACACGACGTCAACCCAGCACACGTCGATCACATCTAACTAATGCTTGCTGCTGTGGCCGGCGCGACGGCGTCGATCGGGCTCACTGGGGTGATCATTGCTCCGTTGAGAGCGAACCACGCACTGTTCGCTTCGACCATCGCTTCGGTTGACGAGCTGGCCGGACCGGGGCGGCTGCGTCTCGCCCTCGCTCCGGGCGTTCGGTCCGACGACTTCGAACGATCTGGCCTGGACTTCGCCGACCGGGGCCGCCAGCTCGACGCCCTGTTGGCGGAACTTCGACGGTCGTGGGGACCGGAAAGCGACGTCGGGCCCCGACCGGCAACGCCCGGCGGGCCCGCCTTGCTCTTCGCCGCCACCTCGGCGCCCGCCTTGCGCCGCATCATCGGCACCGCTCAGGGTTGGCTGGCCAACCCCGGCATCGACGAGTTCCGCCGATTTGCCCCCCTCCTGCTCGAGCGGTGGGCTGGCGCGGGGCGGCCCGGCGATCCGTACCGCGGCGGGACGCACAAGTACGCCCTCGGGCCGGAGGCCGAGAAGACGATGGAGCAGGTGACCCGCGAGTTCTTTAACTTCGCCTCAGCGGCATTGGTCGAGCAGATGATCGCCGACACGGCAACCTCGGATTCCGCGATTCGCACCGTGGTTGCGGAGTACGAGGCCGCAGGCTGCGACGAGCTGATCTTCCTGTGCCAGCACGCCGACCCCGACCAGGTCGACCGTCTCGCCAGCGCCCTGACCCGGACGTGACCGACTCGACCTTCCGAGCCGAGATACCTCGACGACACGCTCATCATCGACAATAGATCGCTGACCAGCAGCGAAGATATATCCGCCCGATTTTCGGCGAGTGCTACGTCGACCCCGACATGGGCCAGATTCGAACGGTCTCCTCGGTCGTAGCGTCAGGCAGGTCTAGTTGCCCGGCGTAGTCCTGCACGTCGCGCAAGGCGGTGCCTGGTGGGGAGAGGACGAAGTTCGCTACAGCCCGATCTCGGCGGGACCCGATGAGTGCCGCAAAATCAAGATCACTTGTTAGTCCGGAAAAGGATAGGCGGTCCGATCGATCGACGCCAACCCGACACTCCAGCCAGATCACGACCAGGACCGACCAACCCTAGCCACTCCCGCCGCGCCCCCCTCAAACCGGCCTTGACCAGGGGCTACACCCGGACGCGGCCCCTTTCTGGCGTATTCGGTTCCCACCCCTTATCGGGACCTCACGCGCGGGTTCGGTGCAGCGGCGGCCGCGGGCGTGGCTGGGTGGCGCCAGTTGGCCCGCCACACCCGCAGCGCGCGGTCCGGCCGCAGCAGACTCTCGGGCCGGTCGATCAGGCCCAAGACCCGGGCGAACGCCGCGCTTAGCGCCGCGTCGTGCACGGCCGCCGCGTGTAACCGGGGTATATAGGCGTTGACCAGCCGGATCTTGACCGTCCGAGTGCCCGGCACATCGGGGAAGGCGAGATCTGCGCCCACTGCGATGTCCCATGGCGGATCGACCGTCTTGGCGATCAGCCGGAAATACTGGCGCGGTGAGGGGTTGGTGTTGCGGATCAGAATTCGGCGCAGCGCCATGGCCTGATTGGCGGCCACCGTCATGCCCTGGCCATAGATGGGGTTGAACGAGCTGACCGCGTCACCGATGACCAGCAGGCCATCCGGGAACTCGCGCAGCCGCTCGTAGCGATGCCGCACGCTGGCCGGGAACCGAAACCCGACCGGGTTGTCCAGCGGCTCGGCCCCCTCGATCGCTTCGGTGATGTCGGGGAAGGGCAGGCTGGCGGCAAAGGCGTCGAAGCCGGCCGGATCGGTCGGTGGGTAGTCACCGAGGATGCCGCCCAGGGTGAGGATGTGCCGGTCGCCTTCTACCGCGCCCAGCGCGCCTATTCGCAGGTTGTCCAGCGTGGCACCAATACCGATGAACTTGTCGTGCCCGGTGGCCCCGGGACGCAGCCGAAATGTCCTGGTGGCGTAACCCAACCCGATGTCGACCCGGTCCTGGGCCGGAGGCTGGTATCCCCACTCCTGCAGCCAGACCGGCGTGCGTGAGCCACGGCCGGTGGCGTCCACGACGAGAGCAGCCGTGCACCGGGATCACGATGTGGCGGGGGGCCATCGAGGCCGAGCCGTTCCTGGGCGGCCACACCATGGCGCAGACCGGTTACCACGGGCGGCAGGTCGTGGTCTACCCGATCTCGGGGCGCTACGCCGACCGGGGCCGGATGCTAATCAACTGGGTGGCTCTACACCGGGTCGGCATCAGCCAATCCCCAGGCCGCCAGGACTGGAACCATCGCGGGCGGCTCGGCGATGTGCTTGAGCGGTTCGGGAGCTTTTGCTTCGACTGGCTGGACCTGCCCGAGCTGTTCCGACGGACGCCGGTGATCTTCCAGTACCCGCTGGTGGACCGCGACCCGCTGCCGCACTGGGGCGCCGGGAGAGTCACCTTGCTCGGGGACGCCGCGCATCCGATATACCCCTACGGCGGTAACGGCGCCGCGCAGGCCATCCTCGACGCCCGCGCGCTCGCCGACGCCTTGGCCGGCTCGGCCAGCGCCGCCGACGCGCTGGCCGGCTACCAGGCCCAGCGCCGTCCCGCCACCACCAAGGTCGTGCTCGCCAACCGCCGGGGCGGTCCCGAGGAGTGCCTGGACATCGTCGAGCAGCGCGCCCCGGACGGGTTCGACCGCATCGAGGACGTGATCAGCGCCGCAGAGCTGGCCGAGATCAGCCGCAGTTACCAGCGGATCGCCGGCGGACGAGGCCAGGGGGATTGACGATGGTTCTCGCCAAGCCGGTATCGGCCACCGGGCGCGAGCCGATGGCCAGGATCGCGGCCGCCACCATGGTGGGCACCGCGGTCGAGTAGGCCTCCCCGGACATCTCGCGGTGCGGGCAACATTTTATGGTCTGACCTGCGGCTGCGTAGCACTGCGTAGGCCGATTGTCTCCCAGTGTTCTCCCCGGTCAGCGCGTAAATCGTTGGATACTCCACCGAATGTCCGGGAAGGCCACTGCCGTCGATCCGCTATCGATGAAGGACGCCCCACACTATGAACGCCTCAACCGAAGGCCCTCCGGTCTTTCTCCTCGTCCCCGGCGCATGGCACGGAGCGTGGTGCTGGGTGCAGCTGCAAGAGCAGCTGCACGACCGAGGCTGGGACAGCACTGCCCTCGATCTGCCGAGCACCGCAATGGGTTCGGAACACCGGGCTGACATGTACGCGGACGCAGGTGTCATCCGCGACGCTCTCGCCGGTCTGAATCGACCGGTCGTCCTGGTCGCGCACTCCTACGGTGGAATCCCTGCCACGGAGGCTGCCGCGGATGCAGAGAACGTCGTCGAGATCGTCTATCTGTCTGCGTACCGGCTGAACCCGGGGGAGTCGCTGCTCTCCGCAGGCCCGGGCGTGCCACTACCTGGCGGGGACATCCTCGTTGCGACAACAGAGATCCAGCAGTTGATGTTCAGCGACCTTACCCCCGCGCAGCGCAAGTGGTCCGCCGCACGGCTTGGTCCGCAGAGTGCCCAGGCCTTCCGCGATCCGTTGACGGTCACGCCCGGCCCGGACCTGCGCAGCAGCTACATCGTGACCGAGGGCGATCAGATGATGCCGGTGGCGTTCCAGGAATACATGGCCGCTCGCACCGGGGTGACCCACCACCTCCGCGCCGGGCACAGCGCGTTTCTGTCGACCGCGCCCGAGCTGGCCGACCTACTCGGCCACATCGCCAAAGCCTACAGCTGACGACCTGCTCGACATGTTCGAGCCCGACGAACACCCCAACCCATCGACCCGACGCTTGGGGTGTCGGTAAGGAAGCTGCCAGGAGCCGCAATCGGTAGTATATCGCCTGGTCAGCGCACCGCCACCGCAGCGCTTTGGCACTCCAGACAGCGCCCAGTGCGGCAAACGATCAGTGTCGTGACCAGCAGCAACAGTCGCGTTTGCGGCTCATGACGCCGTTCTTACCGACACCTCAAGGCCTGGCCAGTGCCCTGGCCAGCGCCCTGACCAGCTATCACGCCCTTGTGCGCACCCTGACCAACTATCCTGAGCTTGCTCGGGACCGCGCCCTCGCCGTTGCCCGTTACTGCGACCTCGCCCGAGGCCTGGCTCGTTACCTGGACCATCTCTCTGTGGTGCCTGTAGATGCTGAGGGTGTTGTGGAGGCCGCAGTGCAGCGGCTACCCCGAGCCTGGCAATCGCGCTACCGCGAGGAGTACCGCGCCGAACTCGCTGAGCTCCCTCCCGGTGAGCGAGACGAGTATGCGCGACGGGTGTTGGCAGATGTATTGCGGGTCCAGCCGAGGTACATGTAGAAGCGGCAAACAGAGGATCATGAAGGCCGCCGCGCTGCCTGTCCCGGGCTGTTATGACTTCCGAGATCGACGTCATCTCGGAACCACGCTCCCAGTGCGACTTCCGAGATGACGCTCGTCAGAGCATCACAGGACGCCTGATCGACTTCCGAGATTACTAACAAGATCACCAATCAGGTGGCGAACGCCTTCCTCAACAGCCGCGCGCAGGTCCGGGGCGACTCACGAGCAGATCAATCCCCTTGCCTGACTGCATTCCTGCAGCTCAGCACTGTTCAAGATCGACTGATTGCCGCAATTACAAGTATCTCGGCTCGACCCGAACCCGGCCAGCACATCGGTCTCGAACTCGACGAGTTCCTCCGGACCCGCCAGCGCCCGTTGCTCGCGCAGGTCCCGCACCACCGCCAGGGCCAACCTGAGTCTCCTCACCTTCGAACCGATCGGCGATCAGTCGGACAAGATGAGAACGCTTCAACAATCCCGAAGATACGTCACCAGACAGTAAGACACCCCGATGAAGACAAACCACCTGACCAGAAGGCCAGACCCTCACCGGGACTCAGCGGAACTCACGGGATGTCGCACACTCGACGCGATCGGTCGGCGATCGGTTCGGTCGTGCTGCCGGTTGCGTTGCGCCCTCTTGACACCTAGACGCTGGTCCCCTCACCGTGGGTGCACCACCGGCTGCGTGTCCTGACCACCGTGGCGGCCGCCAAGTGGCGACCGCCACGTGATACGAGGGAGGGGTGCCCGTGGGTAAGCACGATGACAAGGACAAGGAAGAAGACGAGCGGAAACAACAGGGCAACGGTCAGGTGCCGGCGGACACGCGGATATCACCGAAAGATCCCGAGGGCAAACACAGCGCACCAGAGGATGACGAGAAGTGACGGATCCGGCGCCTCTGTCGCGCCGCATGGTCGATGACCTCACCAGTAGTGGCGTCATGGATCCACCGTGGCGGGAGGCATTTCTTGCCGTTCCCCGGCACGCATTCATCCCCGACCTGATATGGCGCCAGCAGCGCCGGGAACTCGTGCCGTTTCACCGGGCCGATGACCCGCTGCGGTGGCTGGAGCTGACGTACGCCCCCACCCAGGTTCTGATTACTCAGGTCGACGATGGAGACCCGGTTGGGCCGGGACTGATCGGTGATCTCATCTCCAGCTCGGCGAGCCAGCCCAACGTCGTCGCGCTCATGCTCGCCGCGCTGGCCGCTGAGCCCGGGATGACGGTCTGCGAGATCGGCACCGGCACCGGCTACAACGCCGCGTTACTGGCCCACCGGCTGGGTGCGGAGAACGTCACCACTATTGAGGTCGATGCCGAGCTGGCCGCCCGGGCCCGCGTCGCACTAGCCGACACCGGTTATGCGGACGTCACGGTGGTCACCGGCGACGGCGCGCACGGCTACCCGCCGCGGGCGCCCTACGACCGGATCCTGTCGACGGCGGCGGTCGGGCAGGTGCCCGCTGCGTGGGTGGAACAGACCCGGCCGGGCGGTCGGGTGGTCACACCATGGGGAACCGCGTACCTCAACGGTGCGTTGCTGGCACTGACCGTGGGCGAGGGCAACACTGCGACCGGCCGCCTGGTCGACAACGTGGCGTTCATGTGGCTGCGCGACCAACGCCTACCCCTGACGTGGGTCCGTGACTGTGTCTACGACGAGGACAAAGCCCTGGTCAGCCACACCGACATCCAGCCCAGCAACGTCACCGATGACTACCATGCAGCGTTGGCCATCGGCCTGCAGGTGCCGGATTGCGAATACCGTTTCTGCCGTGCCCAAGATGACTCCGGCGAATACACGGTGTGGTTCCTCGACCCGTCATCCCGATCCTGGGCCAGCATTGACTACGCCCCCGGCGCCGACACCTACGAAGTGAATCAGCTAGGTCCACGCCATCTCTGGGACGAAGTGGCAGCCGCCTACACCTGGTGGGTGCAAGCGAACAGCCCCACATCAGACCAGTGGCGATTCACCATCACCCCGACCGGCCAGCACGTCAACCTCACCGGCACCCACCGCCGCAAGCACGCCCCGGCCATCGCCAAAGGCGCATGAGATGACGAGACCGGCCATGGGTCGGGTCGGCCAGCGCGCCGGGACTGGGTTCTGATACTTCTCAGAATCAGTAGCAAAAGCCGGGAGCGACTTCCGATACTGCGGCGGTAGCGGAACAGCAGAGCGCCGAAACCACTTCCGATACTACGATCGGTGTTGCGAGTCCCCGCTCCCGGTACTCGCCGCGACCTCCACCGGGCGGCCGGGCGTCTCTCACAAATGACCACTTTCCCGACTGAGCCCGTGACGGCGGGTGGTGGGGTTGATCTCCGCAAGCAGCTCTCCCGCTGCCACGGTGGCCGAGCTGCTGGCGGTCGAGTTGTCGCCCCGCTTGGTGACGAATCGAGTCGGCGATCAAGTCGTCCCGTCGATCCGGACCGGTTAGCGGACAGGAATGGGAATCGGGGGCTCGACCGGCTTTGCCGGTTCCTCAGGGTCGTTGCCGGGGCTGCGGTGGCGTTCTTCACCGGGAGCCCGCCACCGCTTGTCCCGCGCGGGGGATCGCCAACTCAACTACTGCCTGCACATCATGGCCATCACCCAGATCGGCCATGACACTCTCGGCCGCGCCTACTACCAGAGCAAACGCGCCGCTGGGAAGAGCCACCGGGAAGCGCTGCGATGCCTGAAACGGCGACTGTCCGACACCGTCTACCGCCGCCTGGTGCGCGACGCTCATCACGACATGGAGACGGGCCCGGGAGGACACTCGGGGGCGACTACTAAGTCCAGCGCGGCCGGCTCAACCCCTACCACCGACTCTTCGGACAAGTCACTTCCCGAACCCGCCGACACCGATCCTACCAATCCGACACCAAGATCCACTTGACACAGAGAGGCGCCGTTAACTTGACAGGCCCCCGCGACCAAATCCGGAGACCAGTATCGGCGGGCGGCCCGGACAAACCTTCGGGGGTTCGGAAGACCAAAGCGGTACGGCGCATGCTCATCACGGTGACGGTCACCGAAATCGACAAGATGTTCACCGCCTGTCGTGGGTGACTTACAGCGAGGAGCACACTTCGCAGTGTGCACATCCGGGGTCGTGGGCTATTGGTGTTGCTGGCCTGCGGCGTGTTGCTGGCCTGCGGGATGCTGCTGGTCGTCGTGCTGGTCGATCGCGGGGTGGATCAGGCGAACGCTTGGGCAGGTGTGATCGCCGCGGATCTGACCATCGCGGGTTTCCTGGTCGGTCTGGTGAAGTGGTGGCGGATTCAGCCCGCGAGCAAGGGCGTCAGCTCGGATCAGGACCCGGCGACCGAGCAGTTGCAGGGACGGGCGGTTGCCGACCTCGCCACCGCGGTGCATAGCCAATGGAAGCAGGAGGCGCGGCTGCGCGCCCTGCAAAAGCCGATTCGCATCGGATGGTCGATCGCCGATCCACGCTTCGTGGCAGCCAACGTGCAAGCCCAGGAGGCCGCCAGGGCGGCAGTGTTGCACAAAGGTGTGGTGCCCGAGGTGGACCGTGTGATCCAGTTGTTCTGGAAGCTACCGACGCGGCAGATCATGGTCCTAGGGGATGCCGGTGCGGGCAAGACCGTGCTGGCGCTGCTGTTCACCCTCGGCTTGCTGGGTAGCCGGCGGCCCCATGAGCCGGTACCCGTGTTGCTGTCTGCTTCCTCATGGGATCCCAGCGACGAGCACCTGGACGTCTGGATGACGCGCCGGCTCCTGGAGGACTACCCGGCGCTGGCCAACGTCTACAGCCCCGACGCGGTGAAGTCGATGGTCGACAACAGACGAGTAATGGTCGTGCTGGACGGCTTGGACGAAATTCCCGCCCCGCTGCTGCCCGAGGCTATCAAGGCCCTCGATTTTGCTATTGGTGCGCATCCCGTGCTGGTGACCTGCAAGGGTGACGCTTATAAGAACGCGGTGCACGAGAGCGGCAACATCTTGACACACGCGGCCGTGCTGGAGATTCAACCCATGGGCCTTGATGACGCGGCGGCTTTTCTGACGGCGCCGGAACGACCATCAGCCAAAGACCGCTGGGGGCCCGTCATGGACGAACTTCGCTCACAACCCGACGTGCCGCTGGCGCAGGTGTTGACCAGCCCACTGATGGTCAGTCTGGCCGGGACCGCGTATGCCGCCCCCAAATATGATCCCGCGGAATTGCTGGAATTCCGCGACGAGGCTGCTATTGAACACCACCTGCTTGAGGTGTTCATCCCCGCCGTCTACCACAATGCTCCCCCCAAACCCGGAACACCAACCCAGGGACGGTACTCACCAGACCAGGCCCGTAAGTGGCTGTCATTCCTCGCCCATCATCTGGGTGCCACGACCGATCTGGCCTGGTGGCGGCTGGTCGACACAATCCCGCGGCGGACCCGCGGGATATCCGTTGGGCTCGCCGCCGGGCTGCTCTTCGGGATCGCCGGTGTCATCGGTGGGGCCGGTACTCCCGGCCTCAGCTACCGACTCGAGGGCGGCCTGGTGTCAGGTCTCGTATTTTGTATAGCGACCGGTCGCTCCTACGCGTTGAGAACGCAGCCACAACCTTTACACGTTGAAATACGATTCAGGGAAAAACTGGTACCGTTTCTTCGTCGATTCGTACCCGGTCTCGGGATCGGTGTCTTAGTCGGTCTCGGGACGGGCCTGCCGTACCAGGCCGCGCTCGCGACCGGGCCGGTGTTTGGGGTCGCGCTCGCCGCACGAGAATGGCTAAACGAAACAACCGACGTGGCTCAGGGCCCCAGCCCTCGAATCGTCCTGATACAGGATCGCACGGCCGCGCTCTTCTTCGGCCTCGCAGTGACGCTGCCAGTCGGGCTCCTGGGCGGTCTCGTGATCGGGTTCCCGTCTGGACCCTCGTTCGGCGTCATCCGTGGCATCGTGGCGATGATGGCGGGTGCTCTGGTAGGCGCTGTCGTGGCTGCAGTCTTGGGTGGTCAGGCATATGGACCGGTGGGTCGCCGGTGGTTCGCGTTCGCCGGCCTCGCCGTTGGTGGCCTCGCGTTCGAACCGACCGATATCTCTGCACATGCAGTCCTTGGACCCGCCTACGGTGTGACCTTTGGGCTCGCCATCGGATTTATTGTCCTGATCTCGAGGGCATGGGGATCATATGTGGTCAGTCTGCTCTGGCTAGCTTTGCGTGGTGACCAACCATGGCGACTAATGCGATTCCTCGACGATGCCCACCGCAGGGGAGTGCTCCGACGATCCGGCGCGACCTACCAGTTCCGCCACGATCGTGTACGGAAGCACCTCGCTCCTCCAAATCCACACTGATCTCTGTCCACGAGGGAGAGTGTTCAGGAGTGGGTCTGCAACGGAACCGGATCGCCCGGCTTACCTCAGAGAGTCAGACTGCGTCAGGTCCAACGAAGATTCCCTGCCCATGACAGTCTGGATCGCCCCCACGGCATGGCCTGAGACCAGATGGCCCGTCACCGACCCTGCGGGGCGAATGGGCCGAGTAGCTCGCAGTGGATCTGCCTCCAGACTACGCACGGCCAGGGTCGGCGGTACCAGAGGCGACGCCAGGTGAAACGGCAGTGAGGGCATCGGCCTGTGCGGGTGGGGGGCTGGTGGTGCACCAGGACGAACCGCAGCGCGGCCATGGCACCGGGGTGGTGGCCTGCGCGTTCTAGGTCGGTGAGTGTGTCCCACACCGAGCCGACCAACTTACGGGCACGGGGCCGGTCGGTCAGCCAGGCCATGGTCTGAGTCGACAGCTGCAGCGTCACGGTGAACCGCCCTGGAGTGGTGAAGACGACGCAGGCGCTGAGTGGAGACAGGCATGGTCAAGCGTCGGCGGTGCTGCGACTCCTGACATCGGACTCACGGCGTCTCCCTACGTCGCGTTGAGCGGGTGCCCGGTGATCGCAAGGCGACCTCGGCGAGCAGTAGGGCTCTGCGGATGGTGCTGTAGGAGCAGCCGGTCAGCTCGGCCAGTCTGCGTAGGGTGACACCCGCGCGGTATTGCTCGACCACCCAATCAGCCTGGTCGGAAGGCAATGAGCGTCGTTTCCGCAGCGGCACTCCGGCCTCGGTCAGCAATCGCCGCACCACCCGTCGATCGATGCCGGTGTCTTGAGACAGCTTCTCGATCGGTACACCCTGGCGGTAGCGGGCTGAGAGTGCGCCAACAATGTCGGACTCGGTGGCACCCACACAGGCCGCGCCCTCGGCGTGGACACCGGCCTCGTCCAACAGTCGGCGTACCGTGCTGGGCCGCCGATTGACCTCGGTGGCCAGGTCCCGAATCGGTACCCGGTCGGGATCGAAACGCTCAGCCAATGCCGCGGCGAGTTGCACCCGCTGCTGGCCACGCAGAAAGCGGAGGTCGCTGATCGGGTTCACGGCAGGTCCTCGCCGAGCACGCCGCAGCCCAGTCGGTGGTAATGCTCATGCGGTCGGTATGACCTCAGGTGGGCTTCCGGCTTGACCCCGCGCTGACCAACCAGCACTGAGCGACACCACTGGTCGACACTGGTCCATTTGGGTGAACCTTGTCCAACTTCGGCCATGCCCACCCCCTGTGGTTGCGCTGTGATTAATCCTAGAACACGATTAATCACAGCGTCGAGGGGTCCGACTCGTCCAGGGGTGCGACTTAAGGGGGGACTGTGAACGGGGACAGCGCGGTCGGCAAGGCCGGTGTTTTCTCATCCAGTGACTGGAAACGAGCTGCCGCGTGCGGTCCCGACGGGGGCAACTGCGTCGAGGTCAACCTCGCCGTCGCCGGAGTTGTCGCTGTGCGCGACTCGAAGCGATTCCCCTGCCCCGTCCTCGTCGTCGACGACCACCAGTGGCGCAGTTTTCTAATCGCAGCACGCGCTGGACAGTACGACTGCTAACGTAGATATGTCCCGCTGACACGTAGGTAGTACTGCACCACTCGGATGAGTGCAGCGGAGGCTGTTGTCTGCGCCTGTAAGTCACATTGCAACACGCGTTCACCCACCATCTTCATCGCAGAGGAAAGCAGACCGTGCGCAGCTGCGCATGATCTACAGTGTTGCGATTGAGGTTCTCGTGAGTGAAAGTGGAGCCATCGTGACCATCTCCGGTATGCCAGCGCGTCGCGAACTCGCCGTGTTGATCAAGGCGGCTCGGCGGGAACGCGTCGTGGACGGCCGCGGGCTAAGTCAGACGGGGCTGGCTACGCTCCTGGGCTGCACTCAGAGCAAGATCCAAAAGATTGAGGCTGCCCACGTCAAGATCGAACCAGAAGATGTCGAGCAGATGATCGAGTATCTCGCTGTCGAGCCGGCCACCGCACACAGGATGCGCCAGCTGGTTGCCCTCAACGCCGTCGGAGAGCCGTGGTCGGGACAACGGGCGCTCGTTCCGCACTACACCCGCAAGTACGTGGACTCCGAGCAGATCGCGACCGAAATCCTCAGCTGGCACGAGATGCGGATACCGGGACCGTTGCAGTCCCTGCACTTCATGCTCCGACAGTTCAACACCGCCGGGAAGGTCGATGTCGCCCCCTACATGCGCAATCGTGAGCGGCGCAGAAAACTGTTCCATCAGCCGCAGCTGCAGCGCTATCACTGCATCCTAGCCGAGGAGGCGTTACGCAGGGCCGCCTACGGCTTGGGCCGCGACACCGCACGTGACCAAATCGACTACCTCCTAGCGCTGAACAACCCGACCGATCCCCGCAAGCTCGCCGATGCCCGAACCCACATCTCCTTACTACCCGCTGACGCTGCAGTCACCTACCTGGACAACGACTTCTCCCTGCTGCGCTTCGCCGATCCCGCAGACAGTCTCGTCTACATCGAACACGTCGCAGGCGCCCACTATCTGTACTCCTGCACCGCGGTAGGCAAGGCATCTACCGCCTGGCAAGCGCTGGCCCTGACCGCACTGGGTCGAGAGGCCACCAACAAGCTCTTGTGGAAACTCCGCGCCGAGTTCACAGGTGCGTGACGTGCACACCGCCGGGTCCCGCCACAGTGTTTACTAGATCATCCGGTGCCCACCCGCGCCACGAGGGACGCAGGAAAGGATGCAGGCAGCTGTGAATGAGTCCCGTCAGGATCCCTTTCCCCCCCAGGGAGTCGACCTCGACAGACCCAGCGTCGCCCGAGTGTATGACTACTACCTGGGTGGACACACCAACTGGGCGATCGACCGCGAATTCGGCGACAGGGTCCTCGCCACCTTCCCACTGGCACGACCGATCGCCCAGGCCAACCGCCAGTTTCTCACCCGCGTGGTACGCCACCTCATGCGCCGCGGCGTGCGCCAGTTCATCGACCTCGGCGCAGGCGTACCCACCATGGACCACATACACTCCATCGCCGACAAAGTCGACGCCGGCAGCACCAGGGTCGTCTATGTCGACAATGAACCCGTCGCCGTCGCCCACTCACAAATCCTGCTCGAAGAACAAGGCGATCCCCACCGACACGTAGCCATCAACGCAGATCTCCGCGCCCCCCAGCGACTGTGGCGGCAAATCACCGATACAGGCGTCATCGACTTCAGCAAGCCCGTCGCCGTGCTCATGATCGCCGTACTGCACGTACGACAACAAGACGAACAAGGCCGCGACATCGGTGACCAAATCGCCGCCCACTACCGCGAACTGCTCCCCCGCGGCTCCTACCTCGCCATCTCCCACGCCACCGACGAAGGCATACCCGCAGACATCGCCGACAAACTCACCCAACTGAAAACCATGTACGCCACCTCAAGTAGCCAGGTGATTTGGCGTTCCCACACACAAATCGCCGACCTATTCGGGAACTTCGACCTTCTCGACCCCGGCGTCACCTGGACTCCCTGCTGGCATCCCGAAGAGGCAGACCCGAGCACCCACCACATATCCTTCACCCACCCCAGTGAATCGATCATCTACGCCGGCGTCGGCCGCAAACCCTAAACACCACCAACCCGCCGGCACCCCAATACCTTCCAGCACTGTCACAGCGGCACTCAACGACACGAACAATGCACGCACCCAAGCCGAACACCGACCCATCGCTGGATGTCGTTTCCCCGCCATTCCAGCTTACGTCCCCGCTCCAGCCATAGCTGTCGTCCCTGCCGACCCTCGCGTTGTTCACGCCAAGGCCGACAGGGACCCAGTCGATCCTCGATCCTCGGACCTGCTCTATCCCTAAAGGAGCCACCGCGCAGGGTAAGCAGCTACATAACCAGCGTGATCAGCACAGATACGGCGTCAACACCCCGTGCACAACACGACGGCGAGCCCACCAGCGAAGACCAATGAACACCACGGTGAGCACCACCCCGACCCAGCCGAACCGCCTTCCTTTCCCCAGCGTCTCGCTGATCCGCTCCCCTACCGTTTGCGGTCGACGACGGTGTCGCCCTTCCATACACCGAGAGCCCCACAGCCTGCTGACCGTGTGGGTCGGCGCCTGGTCGGCGCAGTGCCCTGATGATCGGCCGCGGGTGCTCACCACCAGCACGATCACCGCCCAACGGCGCTTAACACCTGACTGGAAAACACCAACCCGGTGGGGGAACACCTCGCGGTTGCCCTCACCTGGATATCCGGGCGTGCCCGATAGTACGATCGTCATGTTGGATTTCTATCCTAGTCCGAAGGGATTCAACACCGCGCGGTGCCTGTACCCGCAGGCACCGCGCTCTTACAAGGAGAGGCCACCGTGGTGGGGTCCTCACAGTCCGTCGATCGGTGACTTCTCACCGTAAGTATGTCGGAAGAAACAAGAAGGTTCCATATGTCGGCTTCGTTCTCGCTCAACGGCGGATCTGCCGCGCCGAGCGGTCGAACCGCGTCCGCTGGCCGCCGGAGCGGTCGCCGCGGGTCTGTCAATCTAACGGTGTAACTGGATCTTGATTGTGTTCTCTCTGTCAGGCGGACAGGCGTCCGTCGAAGGTGATTTCGAAGGCGTTGAGGGCGGCTTTCCAGCGGTTGGACCAGCGTTGCTGTCCCTTGCCGGTGGGGTCCAGGCTCATGATCGCGAGGTAGACGCATTTCAGTGCGGCGGCCTCGGTGGGGAAGTGCCCGCGGGCGTTGACTGCGCGCCGGATTCGGGCGTTGATGCTCTCAATGGCATTGGTGGTGCAGATAATCGTGCGGATCTCCTGATCGAATTGAAGGAAGGGCACGAACTCGGCCCAGGCGTTAGTCCAGAGCCGGATGATCGCGGGATACTTCTTCTCCCATTTCTCGCTGAATTCAGCGAAGGCATTCAGCGCGGCGGACTCCGACGGCGCGGTGTACACTGGTTTGAGGTCTTTCGCGATCGCCGCCCAGTCCTTCTTCGAGGCATACTTGAACGAATTGCGCAGCAAATGCACGATACATGTTTGCACAATCGTCTGGGGCCACACCGTGGTCACCGCCTCGGGCAGGCCCTTCAACCCATCGCACACGACGATCAGGCAGTCCCGAGTGCCCCGGTTCTTAATCTCCGAGAGCACCCGCATCCAATACTTGGCGCCCTCCCCGTCGCCGTGCTCACCAGCCCAGAGCCCCAGGATGTCCCGGGTTCCCTCGCAGGTCACGGCCAGCGCGACGTAGATCGGCCGGTTCGCCACATTACCGTCCCGGATCTTCACATTCACACAATCAATGAAAATCACCGGATACACCGGATCCAGCGGCCGGTTCTGCCAGGCCGCCATCCCCTCCATGACGCGGTCAGTAATTGCTGAGATCGTCTGTTTCGACACCTGGGCCCCATAAATCTCCGCCAGGTGTGCGGAAATCTCACCGTGCGTCAGCCCCTTCGCCGACAGCGAGATCACCAGATCATCAATCCCGGACAACCGCCGCTGGCGCTTCGCCACGATCACCGGCTCAAAAGACGACTCCCGATCCCGCGGCACCTCAATCTCCACCGGCCCCGCCTCGGTCAAAAGCGTCTTGGGCCGCGTCCCATTCCGCGAATTCCCGCCATTACGGCCGGCCGGATCATGCTTGCCGTACCCAAGACAATCGTCCATCTCGCCCTCCAGGGCAGACTCGACCACCACCTTGGTCAACCGGCCCAGCAGCCCGCCCTCCCCGGTCAGCTTCAGGCCCTCGGCCCGGGCCCGCGCCGCCAGCTGCCGTACCAGCTGCTCGTCCAATCCATCTCCCGGCTCAGCTGACACATCCATCGTCACAGCAGTCACAGGTGCCTCTCCAGTCTCAGGAGTTACACCGTTGATCTTACAGTCCCGTCGCCGCTGCCGAGGGCGCCGCGGCCAGCAGTGGGATGGGTGCGGTGCTGGGGCATTTCATCGCCAAAAAGCATGTGCCCAAATACAGCGAGCACCTGAAGGCAGGCAACTACCTCGTTGGGTCGGACTATCCGGCCCAACGATTAGCGGTATGGGTCGGTCGGGGACCGCAAGTCAGCAGGTCCCGAGAAGATCGCGTTCTCGGAAGCGCGTCCGGCGGATAGTCTGGTGGTCACGAGTCCTGGTCTCGGCGGCGGAGCTTGGTGCCGATGAGCCGGGAGACTTCGAAGATCTCCTTGCCGTCGTAGGCGGTGCGGACGCCGGAGATGGACATGCTCGCGGCGCGGCGAGGTCGTTGAGCTTGTAGGGTCGTGGCTCGACGAACTCGCGGCCGTAAGTGAGCAGCAGCCGTATCCGCTTCTGGGCGGCGATCATCGCGTCGTGGGCGTCGGTGATTTCGGCCAGCAGCGGGTCGTAGTCGTCGTTGTGCTCCCAGGACAGGCGCAGGCGCTGTTCGTACTGGTTGCGTTCTTGTTCTACGTCGTCGCGCCAGGCCGACCAGCCCCTCGAGGCGGTTGTCGTCGGCGTCGGCGTTGGGGGGATCGGGCAGCGGGTGGGTGAGGTTGGTGAGGTCGGGGGCAGGCCAAGGTTGGTGAGTGGCACCGGCTGGTGGTGGGTGTGAGCGTGCTCGACCCAGCCGGGTGGCAGCCACTGGCCGTTGACCAGCTGCGGGTGCCGCGGGTGATGGGTCAGCGCCCAGGCACCTGCGGACAGGCCGACGTCGATGCCTGGTACGCCGATGCCTACACCGTCCGCCGCCTCACCCACGCCTTCCTGCGCTGGTCGATGCGCAACCAGCTCCTAACGCCGGTGGCGATCCCGCACCAGAACACGACCAACCCGACACCCATCAGCCAAAAACAGCGACTGGCCACGATCCGGCGACTGCTCACCAAGGACGACATCCCCCTGCTGACCCGAGTCGCCGCGACGTTGATGCTGCTCTATGCCCAGCCGCTGACCAGAATCCTGCGCCTGACCATTGATGATGTCCTCCACCAGGACAACAAGGTCAGCATCCGGCTCGGCGACCCGCCAACACCGATTCCCCCACCGTTCGCAGGCCTACTCCGCACCCACATCGACCACCGGCTCAACCTGACCACCGCCACCAACCCCGACGCCCGGTGGCTGTTCCCCGGCCGCCGCGGCGGCCAGCCCATGACCCCGGAAGCCATCGAGAGGCGCCTACGCCAGCACGGAATCCCCGGTCTTCGCGGCCGGACGGCAGCGCTCCGGCAACTCGTCCTGCAGGCACCGGCGCCTGTCGTCGCCAAGATGCTCGGCTACAACCCCGACCACACCGCCCGGCTGGTCGCCGAAGCCGGCGGGACCTGGAGTCGCTACGCAGCCGGCGACCACGCCCGCTGACGACCACGGAAATCGTTGGGCTGGATCAAAGAAGGGCCCTAACCTGCGAGTTCGTGACGACCACAGATCCGAAAGACGTCGTCCGCCGCGGCTATGACGCTCTGTCTCACCACTACCGCGGCGACGACGCCCCCGAAGGCCGCTACCAGCCCTGGATCGCTGAGCTGCGGCGGCGCATCCAGACCAACTCCACCGTGCTCGACCTCGGCTGCGGATGCGGCGTCCCACTCGCACGATCCCTCGCCAATACGGGCGCTCAAACCCAGCGGATGGTTCCTGGCCACCACCGGTCACCAAGCCTGGACCGGAACCCAGGACAACTGGCTCGGAAGCGCCGCCACAATGTGGTGGAGCCACGCCGACACCACCACCTACCGGTCATGGATCACTCACACCGGACTCATCATCCAAACCGAGGACTTCATACCAGAAGGCACAAGCGGACACACCCTGTTCTTGGCCCGCCGCCCGTCGACGACCCACACACAACACGAGGCGTGACTACCCCTCCCGTCACCTCCACAACAGCGAATACGCGACAGTTGATTACGCGCGCTTACCAGTGCTTGACCCGTACCGCAGCGACCGTGTAACGGTCGGGCGGTCTCCTGACTCAGAGCATCTGCCAGTGGTGCGCGAGGCGCCAGCAGATGCCGGGGGTGCTGTCGGCAGTTGGGCCGAGGGCTGCGGAAGCCGGTTGGTAACCGTCAGGGATGGGGCCAACACGGGCGATCGAGCCCGGGGCTCGGATGCGCCGGCGGGGTGGGGCCACCGCGTGATCCGGCCACCACCGAGGACGAGGACGTACGACGAGGAGGACCATAGGTCACCATGGCGACGCCCGCCCCGTTAACTGATCCGCCACCGACCGTCGAGCAGCTGCTCGACGTGCTGGCCGACCTCGGCTGGCCGGCCACCGTGACCGCGGGCGCGCCGCCGTCGCAGACCACGCTGCATCTGGCCCGGCTGTTGGTGGCCGTGACCGAACGGCACGCCATCTCCGCCGAACTGGCTGCCGGCCGGGTCGGCCTCGACGGCGGCGAGTGCGACGTCGAGGACCACCAGGACACCTACGACACTGCGACCGTGCGAGCGACTTTCGAGCGCCTCGCCTTGGCCCACTGGCGCGCCCGGCGGCTGACCGCGACCGTCACCACACTGCGCGAGACCATGCTGGGCGCCACCGACCTCGACGAGGACGATCCTTCCGGCATGGCCCAGATGTGGAATCTGGCCGCGCATACCACCATCGCCGCCGACGCCATCCTCGCCGTACTGGCCCGGCTGGTCACCCCACCAGCCGACGACACCGCCGCGGCCGTCGACCGGCTCGACGCGGCGACCGCGCTGCTGGTGCATGTCGGCGAGTCCGCCGCGGAGCTGCGCGCCTCGATCGGCATGGACCAACTCGACGACGAGCCCGCATCGGCAGCCGCGGCATGGACGGCGCGGTGATGTTCTCGACCGCGGGATCTCGGTCGCTGACGGTAGGCCGTCCGGGGGAGCTGGGTGGTCGGCGGCCGGGGCTGCGGGGCAGGCTGGTTTCCATCAAGATCGGACCGGACCGTGAGGGGGAACGGGGTGCGGCGCCAGCAGGAAGGTCCCGTCAGTGGCGCCGGCCCGGTGGCCTTCGCACGGTTCACGTTGAGGGCGGGTGATCACCCGTCGACGGATGCGGGACCGGTGACGGTGGGGCCGCGGCCGTTCGCTGCCGCTTTCGCGGTGACTCCGGTGCAGGCCAAGCACAAGAAGACGCCGACGCACGGGGTGGAGACCAAGGAGACGTCCAACATCATCGACGGCACCGACGAGCCGGACACCCTCGATGAACCGTATGAGGACGAGGAGTAAGGCGGGCCCCCGATTAACTCGACGGTGCTGGTGTTGACCCACGAGCAAGACACCACCGCGGATCTGGTCATCGAGGAGTTGACGCGCCGCGGCGGCGCGGTGGCACGACTGGACACGGGGGACTTCCCGCAGCGTTGGACAGTGACCGGGCGGATCGACGCGACCGGGGTGTGGCAAGGTGCCCTGGTCGGTGCGGAGGGCCGGGTGGATCTGGAACAGGTCCGGGCGGTGTATTACCGCCGGCCCAGCCGGTACCGGATGAGCGCGGGCCTGTCGACCGCGGACCGGCGGTTCGCCGAGGCCGAGGCGCATCACGGGGTGGGGGGCCTGCTGTCGTGCCTGCCGTGCCGGTGGGTCTCGCATCCGGGCCGAATCGCCGACGCCTCAGCCAAGCCAGGGCAGCTACGGTTGGCGGCGGCGTGCGGTCTGCGGATCCCCGAGACGCTGATCACCAACTCGCCCGAACAGGTCCGGGACTTCGTCGCCGCGCTCGACGCCCCGGTGCTCTACAAGCCGATGTCGTCCGGCGCGCTGCGGACACCGGGAGCACCGCGCGTCGTGTACGCCACGCTGCTCGACGAGCAGTGGCTCGACGCGGAGGCGGTCGGGGTGACGGCCAACCAGTTCCAGCGCTACATCTCGGACAAGGACGTTGACCTGCGGGTCACCGCGGTGGGTGAGCTCCTGTTCCCGGTGGCGATCCGGGCGGGCACCCCGGCGGCGCGGGTGGACTGGCGGGCCGATTACGGCAGCCTCGACTACGAGGTCGCCGAGGTGCCTGAGGAGGTCGCGGCCGGGCTGCGCGCCTACCTTAAAGCGGCTGAGTTGGCGTTCGCCGCGTTCGACCTGGTCCGCACCACTACCGGGGAGCACTATTTCCTCGAGGCCAATGCCAACGGGGAGTGGGGCTGGCTGTCCGATGTCGCCGAGGTCCCCATCGCGGCGGCGCTGGCCGAGCTGCTCCTGGGTGAGGGCCCCTCATGACGACCACGGTGCCGCTCGTGGCCGGCACCGAGTGGCCGGCCCACGCCGCGGATCTGGCCGCCGTGATCGGTGCTGAGGGGCCGGTGATCGATCCGGGGTGGGTGCAGGTGTTCGCCGCGGTGCCCCGCCACGTGTTCCTCCCACGGTTCTTTCGCCGGGACCTCTCCGGGGAGCTGGCCGCGATCGACGGCAGCGACCCGACGCAACGAGCCCAGTGGCTCCAGGCGGTGTACTCCGATACCGCGTTGACCACCCAGCTGGGCCAGATCGATCCCGGCAACACCCTGCGCCCGCTGACCATCTCGGCGAGCTCTTCGACCAAACCCACCCTGATGGCCCGCATGCTCACCGATCTGGCGGCCCGGCCCGGTCATCGGGTGTTGGAGATCGGCACCGGCACCGGCTACAACACTGCCCTGCTCTGCCACCGGCTCGGCGAGGACAACGTGTTCTCCCTCGACATCCACCCCGGCCTGGTCAGCGCCGCCCGCGCCCGGCTGGCCAGCCTGGGCTATCACCCGCACCTGGCCTGCCTCGACGGCGCTCAGGGGTGGGCCGAGCACGCCCCCTACGACCGGATCATCGCCACCTGCGGGACCTCCACGATCCCCTACCCCTGGGTCGCGCACACCCGCCCCGGCGGGCTGATCCTCACTGAAGCCCTCGCCGGGAGCCGCGGCATGTTGGTGCGCCTCACCGTCGCCGACGACGGCACCGCGGCCGGACACTTCCTGGACTACCCCGGCCTGTTCATGACCCTGCGGCACAGCGCCGACCGGATACCCCGACCCACCGAGCTGGCCCCCGAGCACCTCCACGGCGCCCGCCACACCCACACCACACTCGATCCCGCGGTCCTGGCCGACCCGGCGTTCGCCTTTTTCTGCCAGCTGCACCTCGGCGCCGGCCGCAGCAGCCACCACACCCTCAACAGCACCACCAAAGCCACCGTGGTCGCCCACGACGGCTCCTGGGCCCACACCACCCCCGACCAACCCCACGGCTCCCGCGTCACCTATGACGGCACCCACAACCCCTGGACCACCATCGAAACCGCCCACCAGACCTGGACCGGGCTCGGCCAACCCCCACCGTCCGCACTCGGGCTCACCGTCACCCCCCACCAGCAATACGTGTGGCACCAGCACCCCGGCAGTAATTGGACCCATCCCCTGACCTGACCGCTCGCGCGTGGAGGTGCACACCCGAGAATCGAGTCAGCGCGGCGCCTGACTCGATTGTGACAGTGCCATCTGGCGCCCCAGTAGTAGCCGGGCTGAGCGTCCATCAGCGGAAGATCGCGATAGGATCGAGGACAAGACGGCTTTGCTGGGGATTCCAGTCCTGCACATGGCCGAGGCAGCGAGCCCGGAAGCGGCCGGTGGGAACCGCGTTGGGGTCGCGCAACCCTTGCGCGGGGCATGTGACTTGCACATATGTATTTTCAGCGTGGCCGGTCGAGCTCCCATACGGCGCCAGGAAGGTATGCGCTGAGTCGTTTGGACTAGCCAATCGAAACTTGCCATACACCGACACCAGCGAGGGATAGGTAACATCGCTGAGCCGCACAGCGCCGGGGCGATCAACATTCTGGCCGGTGGAGATCTTGCCCATGTCGCGTCTCGCAGTGCCCTCGGGTTCGCCTAATTCGATGTTGACGATGTCGCCAGCAGCGTCTAACACATCAATGACGGCACCGATGACAGTGATCGGCTGAGGTTCTTCGGTGTAATGTCGATGTTCCTCTCGCCTCATACCGCGGCTTCCCCCCGCCTCCGACTGGGCGATCCTGGCCTTGATCTTCGCTTCTTGGTCTTTGCTGATCGTCACTTCGACATCTTGTCGACCGGTGACGCCATGATTTCTGCTCAGCTGGTGGTAGAGGTCCATGATGCGGTCGTTGTTGAGGTAGAAAGCGCTGCCATGGCCGCGCGCAGCGGTGGCTCTGCGGTGCCGCCGCCAGTGGGTGATCACCATGCTCGCGGCCGCCGCCATGGCGGCGACAGTGCCAGTCCACAACAGCATCCAGGACCACCAGACGCCCCACCACGTTGCGTCAACGACACCCATAGGTCACCGAGCCCATCTTGTCCAGCAGGTTTACCTCTGGCAGCTCAGCCCTTGTGTAGTTGGCAGGAGTCGACGGCGCCGGCATTCGTTGCTCGGTCAGGAACCTCGCCATTTGTTCGCTGGAGTTCGCACCGGTGGGGTCGAGGACCCGCAAGCCGAGCTCCAGCTCCCGCCTGCGCAGTTGCGGGTCAGTGCTGAGAAGCTGGCCGAGCTGGTCACCGTCCTTGGTTAGCGCGATGAACTCGGGGAGGGTCTGGAAACCCGGATAGGGATATAGCAGCACTCTGTCATAATCGGGCCTGCCCATTCGGTTGATGGCTTGGAGCTGGTAGGCTAGGTACTGGTGCTCGTACATAACGATGATAGGCGTGTCCTTTCCCTCTGGAACGAAGTACTGTATCGGCTCGTCTTCCGGCAGTCCCTCGCCTAACAGGGGTTTGATATCGGTGGCGAAGTCTTCGGCCTCCCGGTCGCTCGTCGGTACCCGACCGTGAATCAGATACGAGACCATTCCGAGGTAGGTAGGACCGCCATTGGTGCCGCACACGTCTGTGGTTCGGGCGAGCACCTGGTTTCCATTGCCGATTCCAAAGGCCCGGATACCCATCTGGCCCCAGGTCTTATGCTGGCGGATGAGGTCGAGGAACGCTGCCAGGTCGAGATCGTAGTATAAAGGCTGGCCGATAATGTGGCTCCGCTGCGGTGTGGCCGCACCGTTGCGCTGCAGCGTCTCCACGTATTCGCGGTAGGTGGCCAGCACGATCGGGCTAACGAACGGCCGATACACTATGTTATATCGTTTCTCGGTCCGCAGCCGCTCAAGGAGCAGCTGCGCAGAAGGCTGCCCCGACGTGAAGACGAAGTCATCGGAGGTGTGGTCTGTATCGACCGCAGCCCGTGAGCCCATTCGGCTGATGTGCACCTGCAGGTGATGCCGCAGCAGAATCTCGCGAACCTGTTCGTCGCTAAAGAGGTCCGCCTTGGATCCGGCCTTACCCTCCAGCGTCACCAGCCGCTGGAACGGTAATAGCAGGTTGCCGGATATCAGCAATGTGACCAGGCCGGCAACCGCGAACGCGCCGAACGGGGTAAACATCAGGAGAAAGCGAGTTCGCAGAAAAAATGGCTTCGGCCGAGGTCGCACCTTGACCAGCGGTTCTTCCATGACGGGCGTCGTCAACCCGAGCTCCCGGATCCCGAGGTGTGCCAAGCATATCTGTATCGGCACGATGGTGGGCAGGGTTACCACTGACTCGCAGGCACAGCCCAGCGAGCCGCCGGAGCCGACAGGGGTTGCTGGTCGCTAACCTCGATCTTTCATCCCGATCGTATGGTGATCTTTGATTTCACTGGTTGATCTTGTGTGCGGTTTTTCGGATGGTGGGCAGGGGTGAGTCCCGGTCCTGCGGTGGTGGCCGGCGCTCCGGGTCCTGTCGGGGGTTAGGTGTTGCGGGTCAGGGCGTGAGGGCGGCCAGGCGGGCGTGGGCGGTGGTGATCTCGCGGGCCCAGGGCCAGGTGTCGGGAATCTTCAGGACAGTGCGTCGTGCGGTGCGGACCAGTCGGCCGGCGACGCTGAGGATGCGCAGCCGCAACCGTTTGGGTTCATAGCGGGCGGCCGCGCCGGTCAAAGCGAGGCGTTGGGCCCAGGCGAGCAAGTCGGCGGCCAGGGCGGTGATCGCCAGCCAGATCCGATTCTGATTCAGGTCATGGAAGGGCAGGTTGCGTAGTCCGGTGTCTTTGGCGTTGCGGATGCGGTCCTCGACGCGGGCGTGACGGCGGTGGCGCAGTTCCAGATCGGGCAGTTGCCCACCGGGGGTGTTGGTGAGCATGCCGACGATCCGGTGACCGTCGACGTCGGTGATCCGCAATTGCGCACCGGGGTGCGGGCGTTCCCGGCGCAGGATCAGCCGGGTACCCGCCGGCCAACTTGCGAGGTCGACCAGTCCGGTGGCCTCGGCGACCCACGCACCGTCGCGGGGTTCGATGATCGGACCCCACTGGCCGGCACGTGGCTTGGCTACCTGGTAGGCGGGTGTCCAGGCCTGCTCGGGGAGCTGGGCCAAGACCCAGTGGATGTCGAACTGGTGCAGGTAGGCGCCCACCGAGAACTCCACACCCATCGCCGCCAGGTGATGGGTGAACGTGTGCGTGGCACCGGCGGCGTCGGTGCGCACCAACACCGGGCGCCGACCCTGCTCATTCGGCGTGCACCACGGCGCCGGGAGCTGCGCCAGCGCGGCATCGAAGACCTCGATGTGATCGGCTGCGGTGTTGGAGCCTGCGTTGCCCGGACGCAGCAGCGCGGCCACCGGCTCCCCGGTGCCCCCATCACCGTGATCGGCATAAGCCAGCAAGGGATGGAACCCGAACCCGCGTTTATAGGTCGGCGCGGCGGCCTCCTTCTCCGAATGCGCGGTGACCAGGGTGGCATCCAAATCGATCACCACGCGCCCGTCGGCGATCGGTGCGCCCGCCCAGCCCCACACCCGCTCCCGGGCCGTGGCTCGGGCCCCAGCGATCGCGCCCAGCGCGGCATCGACATCCCCGGCCAGTGTGGCGACCAGGCGTGACACTGTCGGATCCGAGGCCACCAACCCGAACACCCCAGGCTGGGCCCGCAGCACCCCGATATCGGCGGCGCAGTCCCCGCCCAGCGCGACCGCAACGGCCAGATCCAGCACGATCTTCCCCGGATCGTGGATCGCCCACGGCCCCCGCCAGGGCCTCAGCCGAGTCGACAACTCCCCGCACAGCCCGGCGGCGCGAGCCGTCGCCACCAGCAGTGACCCACCTGCATGCGACACCAACGACTCACCGAAGGTGATCACTGACAACCACGGACGACGTTGTTTATCCTTCACCTGCGAAGTGCCTCTCTATCCGGCCGGACCGAGCCTTGAGAACTCCGATCCAACCGGGCTGAGCAGGCACTTTCGCGCATCTAGCCCCGGCGCGTCGCCCACATGATCATTTACCGTGAAAGCCCGAGGCTAACCGCTGCGAGCCCACTGGCCCCAACGGCGGTGCCCGGGCCTAACACCGAGGGCGGAGTTGGTAGCTGTTTGAGATGATCACCAGGGGGATTGGCGGTACTTGAAGAGCTGGCGGGGGCGGCGCTGGCATCCAGCTGGGCGCGGGTGAACAGCTGCACGTGCAGGGTGCGCACGCCCAGATCGTGCTGCGCGAGCCAGTCCAGCCAGCCGGCCAGGTCCTGGACGGAGGCGGCGCGAGTGGCCCGGCTGCGGTGGCCGGCCAGCCAGGCCGCGGCCAGCAGCTGCTCGCGCTGGCTGGCGGGCGCCAGCTCACCAGGCGACCCCGGGGCGCAAGACAGGGCGGTGCTCACGCCAGCGCACGCTACGTCGTGGTACCGACATTCCCGTGCCGCCGCGCCGGGGACGTGACAAAGCCCGTTATCACGTCCTGGGGTGGCCTACGGCCACAACGAGCGGTGCGCACCGTTTATCTGGACCACCACCGCCGAGGAGATCCTCGCTACCCTGACCGGTTGATCCATTTTTTGCTTCCCGGTGTTCTTCGTGCCGCGCGATCTCCAGTTCTTGCCATTGCCGGGCCAGTTCTTGATATTGACTGTTGAGGAAACGCTGCGGGGTGGCTTGCCGTCTGGTTCGTGCCTCTAGAAGGCTAGAAGGCTAGGGCCGACGAAGTCGGTTTGATCGAGTCAAGTTTGGTGTCATGCGGCGAATCCGGCCTCCTGGGTGAGTTGGTCGAGGGCGCGTTGGTAGTTGCGTGCGGCGGTGCGCAGGGTGCTGTGCGCGGGTGGGTCGGGGTCGGTGAGCTGGGCCAGACCGGGTTGCAAAACGCGAGTGTGGATGTGGGTGATCAGCATGGCGTGGTGCAGTCCGGTGTCGCTGATGCGGTAGCGGTGGGTTTTGGGGATGCGGGTGATCAGGCCGTGGGCGCGGAGCCGGCGCAGGTCGTAGCTGACCTGGCCGGCGCTGATCTCGTTGGGGTGTTTGCCGAGCAGGCCGGCGAGTAGGCCGCGCAGGTCACGGTTGAGGAATCCGTGAGGCAGCAGCCCGAACACCAATAATGCTTGGAGCAGCGCGTGGGCGCGGCGGTCGCCCAGGCGCAGCCCGGCGATCCGGTGTCCGTCGCTGGTGATGATCGGGTGGTGCACGGCGGTGATGGCTTGCTCGGCGTGGATCGGGTTGTGGCTGAGTCGTTGGACGCCCAGCAGGCGTCGGTTGGCGGAGAAGCCGACCTCCCGCAGCGCGGGCAGGTTAGTCAGCCGTTTCCCGATCCCGAAGTCGCGAGTGTCGTTGATCGTGGTTTCGGTCCGTAGCGCTCGTCCTTCCTTGTGGTACTGCTTGATCGCGGTGTGCTTGTAGTCGATATAGAGGCTGGGGGTGACGCCTTCGGTGATGACCCGGGTGCGGAACCGGCCCGGGGTGCGCCGCGGTCCTTTGGTCATGAGTCGGCGGTCGAAGACCAGCCCGATCCGGTCAGGGCGCCCGGCATCGAGGTTGTCGCGGATGACGTGTTCGAAAAACACCCGCCCCGACACCGGCCGGTCCAGTACCTGAGTCAAGGAGAACTCGGCTTGCAGGATCGAGATGTCGTAGCGGTACCCGGCTTCACGGTCGGCGGGGGTGAACGGGTGCGGCAGGATCGCCAGCCACTTGCGCAGCAGCCCGTCGATCTGCCCCGGGTCCAACCGATCACAGATCGCCGCCAGCGCGGCGGGATCATCGACGGTGGCGAAGCCGTTGTCCAATGCGGTGAAGGCGACCCCGGCCTTGGTGGCTTGGCGTTTGGCCCACTCGTGGCCGTTGAGGCACAGCTTGGCGTTGTAGGGGAAATAGGAGCAGAACTTCAGGAAAAACGGACCGAACTCAGCGTCTACGGCATAGACGTAGAAGTGGTTGACCACGCCGGTGGTCTTGACGATCCACGGGTAGGAATCACCGTGGGCGTCGCGGCGGCGCTCGGTGCGAAACAACGCGGTCTTCTCCTGGGCCCGCCCGATAAACAACACCCCCTCCTCCCGGTCGAAGCCAGCCAGATGCTGGTGCATGACGTCGTCTTTGCGCTGGCCCTTCACGAAGTCCACCCACGGCACCCCCTGGTCGCGGGCGAACCGACGCATCGCAGCACTGAACGCGTCGGTGATCTTTCCCAGCGGCGCGGTGGACGCGATCGGCAACCCCAACTGGCGCTGCACATAGCCCAACAAGCCCGCCGCGAACTGCAACTTCGGGACATAAACATTGCAGTACATCCGGTCGATACACTCCACCCCGAACACGACATGATCGGTCAGGACATCAGCGACGGTGCGGGGTAGCGTCATGGCTGGCTCCGGTCAGGCGGGCGGCTCACGAAGCCAACCACCGCCAACGAGCGGTATCAACACGGGTCCAGCAGGGCACCGTCACACCACCCGACCGGAGCCCCAAGACCAACCAAAACCACGACATGCCTCGTCGGGCTGGGGTGCCAACCCCGTTAGTACTCCAGCCGTAGATCGTGATCATGTGAGCTGAGTTTGTTGGCGGCGGTAGTGGCTGGCACGGGCTTGGTGTTGGTGGCGGCGTCGCGTCGGAGCCGAAGGGCGTGATCCGCCCCACAGACCCGGCGTTAGACGGAGCAGGACATGACGCGATCGACGGGAACCCGAGTGTGCAGTCCTCGGTGAAGTACAGGTTGCGGTCCGGGCCGGTGACGATCTGAAACGGGCGCGGCCGGTTTTGTGGATCGGCGGTGTTGAACTCGGTGATCGTGTAGGGCGCGTGGGGCAGGATGCGGCCGATCTTCCCGGCCTGCATCGCTCCTTCGTTGCGGAAGTCGCCCTGCTCGGTGAACCACAAGTTGCCGTACGGGCCGGTGATGATGTCGCTGACGTAGCTGTCATCGGTGGGAACCGGGAACTCCGTGACGGTGTAGGGAGCGTGTGACAGGATTCGTCCGATGATCGGCTTGTCTCGGGCAACAAACCAGATGTTGTCGTCGGGGCCCAGGGTGAGATTGCCCAGGGCTTGCCCGGGATCGGCGCCGCCCGGGATGGGGAACTCGGTGATCTTCGGGCCAGGGCTCGGGGTGGGTGATGGTTGCGCCGCCAACGCAGACGGTGCTGAGCTGGCCATCACCACGAAGGCGATGAGCGCGGCGATTACACCGCGGCGTTCAGGTTCGCGCCGGGACAGCGCTTGGGCGGTTAACCGCCGACCCAAACCGGCCAAAAACCGGCGGCGCTGAGCCGGCAACATCGACACATCCAGCGCATGGGCGTCCAGACCGCGCAGAAACGCCAGCTTCGCCAGCTCAGCCTTGGTCGCCGTCGGGCTCGACGTGATCGGGCCAGCCCCCAGCCACGCCAACCGCGTGCGCCCCAGCGAGGCGTCCACCACCAGCAGCGCATCCAGCTCCGCACGGCGAGCTGGCTTGCTCACCTGGGGCGCCAGCAGCAGCCAGCTCTCCCGACGTGCCCGCTCCCGCGCGGTCGCGACGTGCTCAAGCAGGTGCACCACACCCGGGCGCACCACCCGCTCGGAGAGCAAGAACTCGCACGCCAACATAAACAGCAGCTTCGGCGAGTCGTGCTCCATCGCCCGGGCGAACAGGAACTCATCGAGCTCCTTCCACTCCGGCATGCCGGCCGGGCGCCACCCCAGGTAGCGCACGATCTCTTGCAGATGATCCGTGCGAGTCTGTGCCCGCTCGCCATACCCGGCCAGCTCACCCGCCGGGATGCCCAGCCGATTCACCAGGCGGGCCACCGCCTCCTCCGGCGCCGCGCCGACTTCATCCGGCACGAACCCCAGCCACGGCAACGAACACAGCTGCACACCCGCACCCAGCACATTGCGCGCACCCGTGAATTTGCCCAGGAACCCCTCGTCAGAGCTGGCCAGGGTGAAGTACTTGATCAGCTCCGCGCGGGTGATCTCCGGGAAACCCCGCAACCGAGCCAACTCCTGCTCGGAGAACACATCCCGCGTGCCCACAGCCACCGCCCCGTCATCCGCCACCACGCGAACGACGGCACGCTAGACCCGCCCACCCCAGTCAACAGAGCCAGCCCTCCGGCCTGCACAGACGCTGCAGATCGTTGTTTTTTCTCTGGAAGCTACTTCCGCCGCCAATTGCATCGGATGCGATTTAGTGACAGTTTGCGAGCGACGTTGGCTCGGTGTCGGATTTGGCTTCTACCAGCGGTTGTTCCTCGGCCTGGTGGGGACAGTAGCGCGTGTCTCGGCTGTTTCTCCGTGCGTCGTGTAGCCCAGAAGGGTGGTTGGCCTGCGAGTTTCCGCCGCTGACGCATCCGATGCGGCTTTGTCGCGTTGGATGCGAGTAACGGAGGGTGGTGGACATGGGCCGATCGGGGCGGTGCCGGGTGCGGCGAGCCTGCATCTGGTGGACGGGGTGTCGCTGCTGCGGCCGGAGGACCAGGTCTTCTCGGCGATGCTGGCGGGGTTCGCCAACCAGCAGTTGGCGCGGAACCTGGCCCGCTCGACGGTCGAGGGTCGGGAGAGCACGGTGCGGGCGTTCGCCAATTACGTCAACGCGTTCCCGTGGCAGTGGTCGCCGGCGATGGTCGATGAGTGGCTCGGCGACCTGCGGTCGTTGCGGGATTTGAAGCGTTCGACGATCCGGTCGTACTCCGAGGCGGTGCGCGCGTTTTGCCACTTTGCCACCGACCCGGCTTATGAATGGTCCGCGACCTGTGAGAAACGCTTCGGCAGCCATCCGGTGCAGGTCGTGCACGAGTGGAACACCGCCGCCCACGTGCAAGACAACGAGGCCGACCCGAAAAAGCGGGCCTTCTCCAAGAAGGAGCTGCACGCCTTCTTCGCGCACTGCGACGAGCAGGTGGCCCGCATCCGCGCGTTCGGCCGGAAGGGTTGGCTTCCGGCGTTTCGCGACGCGACGCTGTTCAAGACCGCTTACGCGTTCGGGCTGCGGCGCAACGAGACCAGGATGCTCGACGCCGTCGACTTCGGCGCGCAACGTCCACGGGGCTGAGTTCGGCGAGTACGGGTTGTGTCGGGTGCGGTTCGGCAAGGCGAAGAAGGGATCACCGCCCAAGCAGCGCAGCGTGCTGACGGTGTGGGCCTGGACGCCCGAGGTGCTCGAGGAGTGGTTCACCGAGGTCCGGCCGTTGTTCGGTACCGACGCCAACCCAGCCGCGTGGCCGTCCGAGCGGGGGATGCGGGTGGGCTGCCAGCGGCTCAACTCCCGGTTCGCCGCATACCGGGAGGCGCTCGGTCTGGACTCTGGGCTGGATTTTCATTCGCTGCGCCGCTCCTACGTCACGCACCTGATCGAGGACGGCCACGACCCACGGTTCGTCCAGGAACAAGTCGGTCACGAGCACGCCAGCACTACCTCGATCTACACCTGCGTGTCCTCGGACTTTCGCACCCGCACGCTGCGCCGCCACCTCGACGCCGCGGTCACCGAGGCACTGCAGGGACAGGAGACGCGAGCATGAAACGAAAGATCGGCTACTCCTGGCGACTGCGGGAAGTGATGGCCACCCGCGGGATGTTCACCGCCACCGAGCTCGTGCCACTGCTGCGCGAACGCGGCATCGAACTGTCCTCCTCCCAGGTCCACCGCCTGGTCTCCGGCACCCCCGAGCGGCTATCGCTGCAGGTCCTGTCCGCGTTCTGCGACATCCTCGGCTGCACCCCAGCCGAGCTGGTGGCTACCACCGCCGAGAACGCCGGGGTGCGCAAGACCGCCACCGACGACCGGCCAGCACCGGCGAACGTGGCCAAGCTCCGGCCCCGGCCCGCCCGAATCCTGCCCGACGAATGAGCCACGCCGACGCCCACGACGAGCACTACGAACGCTGGCACATCACCGAGTGCTGCCGCTGCGGGCGGCGCAAGTTCAAGTCCGGTAGCTGGCCCGACGGACACGTCTGCCGCACCTGCCACGACCGGGCGCTGCGTATCCGTGGGCGTTGTCCTGGCTGCGGTCACGACCGGATACTTCCCGGCCTGCGTGAGCATGACCGGGCCCCGATCTGCTCGGACTGCGCGGGATTCACGCATGTCGTTTCGGTGCAGTCGCTGCCGAGAGGAAAGCAAGCTGCACGGCGGCAGGTTGTGCACCCGTTGCACTCTCAGCGACCGGCTGCGTGAGCTTCTCGCCGACGAGTCCGGCGAAATCCGCCCGGAACTCGCGCCGTTGGCGAAGTCGCTGCTGGACGCGCGACACCCGCTGTCGATCCTGGGTTGGCTCTACACCCGTAAAGGCCAGACCGGGTCTCCCGAAACGCTGCTGCGCCAGCTCGGTCGAGGAGAGATTGAGCTGACCCACCAGGCGTTTCACACCCTGCAGCCCTGGCGGGCGGCTGCGCACCTGCGCGATCTGCTCATGGTCTGCGGTGTGCTGCCCCGCATCGACAGGCAGATCTGCTCGTTCGAGCGCTGGCTCATCGCCCACCTCGACACGGTCTCCGACCGCGACCATCGCCAGCTCATCCAGCGGTTCGCCACCTGGGAAGTCCTACCCCGACTGCGGGCCCGCGCCGCGACCAAGCCGATCACCGCGGCCAGTCGATACTTCGCCGGCGACCAGATCAAACAGGCGACCGCGTTCCTCTGCTGGCTCGCCCACCGGCAACACAGCCTGCGGACCTGCGACCAGGCCGACATCGACACCTGGTACGCCGACCACCGCGAGCACGATCGCCTTCGCCTGCGCGGGTTCCTGCTCTGGAGCATGGCCAGCAAGCTCGCCCCGCCGCTGCGGCTGCCCGCACCAGTCATCGTCCGCAACGCCCCACTGGCTCACCGCAAGCGCATGGCCCTACTCGGCCAGCTGCTCAACAACGACGACCTTCCACTGCGGCCCCGGGTCGCCGGGGTGATCGTCCTGCTCTACGCCCAGCCGCTGAGCCGAATCGTCCGGCTCACCATCGACGACGTTCTCCGCGACGGCGACCAGGTCCTGTTGCGCCTCGGACAGCCGCCCTCGCCAGTCCCGACGCCGTTCGCGCAGCTGCTACTGAGCTGGATCAACAAGCGGGACAACATGAACACCGCCACCAACCCGAACTCCCGCTGGTTGTTCCCCGGCCGTCGTGCCGGGCAACCGATGCATCCCCGAAGCCTCGCCGGACTGATCAACAAGCTCGGCGTTCCGACCAGCACCGGCCGCACCGCCGCCATTCGCCAGCACGTTCTGGAAATGCCAGCGCCCGTTGTCGCCGACGCGCTCAGCTACCACCCCGTCACCACAGCCAAAATCGCCACCCAGGCCGGCGTCACCTGGGCTCGCTACGCCCCCGGAGACCACACACGAACTGGCGACAGTTGAATACGCGAGCTCACCAGTCGGGGAGGCCAATGAGCCACTGCCACCAGCTGACGTAAGAGGCGAGTGTATACAGCAGAATGGTGAAAATCCACGCATGCATGCCCACTGCCGCCAACAGCGCACCCGCACCGATCATTCCACTCCTCCCGAAGGAAAGAAAAGTCTTCTTGCCCTCTTCGGAATGAAAGTAGAGAAATAGAGGCCCAGCGCGGGGCGATGACGAAATCATAGCAGGTCAGCTTTTATCCTCAGGTGGCCCACCCGGACGCCCCGGCGAGCTCGTTTACCTGCGCCTCGAAGCCGGCCACCCGCTTGTCGGTGTCGTTCATCGGCGTGGCGTGCTGGTGTCAGCAACGGAGGTGGTTACGGTCGGCGACCGTGATGCAGACCGTCGATGTGGGTTTCGTGTGGTGTCCGCAGCCGGTGCCCGAGGGTGTGCCGGTGGTGCAGGTCTATGGCTGGCTGCTGGATGACGCTGGCCGGGTGGTGTTGGTGCAGGACACGGGGACTTCGCCCAGGTCACGCCTCTAACGTCCCCATCTGGCCGTATCCAGCTCATACCCGTGGCTAGTGCATCACCAGCTCGTGTACCTCCTGACGCCGTCCTTAACAACACCTCCAACCACGCCGAACGATCGCGTTGGGTAGCCCGCCGTAATGTGAACTGGCTAGGCGGAACGATCGGCAAGGATCAGGGCGGTGGCCGCGGCGGTAGACAGCCCGGCGCAGCATATGAAGACCAAAGGGTATCCGGCCCACTGGCGTAGCAGGCTTCCGCCGACAGGTGCCAGCACCTGGGCGACGGTCATGACGAACGCCTGTAGACCCGCGTATCGCGCATACATCTGGGCGGGGGCGTAGTCCGCCAATAGGATCGCCCGGGCGATGGTAAGGACGCCGAAGCCCGCCCCGAAGAGCAGCACGAACGCGATCAGCCCGGCAATGTGGTGGACGAAGAGCGGGAAGATTGCCAGTGCCTGGCAGGCGACCAGGGCCGCGGTCACCCGGGCCAGCCGGAGTTGCTGCGCGATTCGAGTCAACGTGATCCGTCCCAGAACACTCAGTATGCCAAGTGCGCCTGCAGCGGTTGCCGCCGTATCGGTGGAGTAGCCCCGTTCCAGTAGGTAGGAGACCAGGTGCACGTTGACGGCGACCAGGGCGAGGTAGGCGAGGAACGAGGCCACGGTGAGCCAGATGAAAGGCCGTGACTGAGCGGCGCTCCGGAGTGCTGCGGACATTTGTATCCGCCCGTCGGGATGGGACTTCGCTGCTTCGCCGGTGGCGCCTGGTTCTCGAACGACTGCTATCAGTGGCAGCACAGCTCCGATGACAAGTACGGCGCTGAGCGCCACCAGCGCCTGCCTCCACCCCAGCCGGGTAATCAGCGCGGTGGCGAGCGGCAGAAAGACCGTGCTGGCGAGCCCACCGAGAATGGTGACCACTAGGAGAGCGTTATTCCGACGGTCACCGAAGACCCGCACCACCAGTGCGAACGCCGGTTCGTACAGCACTGCAGCCATGACTACGCCGAGGGTCACGAAGACGAGGCAGAGCAACGGGTATGAATCGATGCGGGACCAACCGAGCAGAGTCGTCACGCCCAGGCAGGCGCCGGCGATCATGAGACGTCGGGCGCCGTGGCGGTCCACCCACCAGCCCACCGCGAGTGCGGCGACTCCGCGGACCGCGATGGAGAGTGAGTAGGCGGAGGTGAGCACCGTCTGGCTCCAGCCGAGGTCACGCGCCATGGGGGACAAAAACACCGCGAAGGCGTAGACGAAGATTCCCCAGCAGGTTAGCTCGACACCACCAAGCGCCCAGGCCACCTGCCACGCGGTGCGCGCATCGGGCGGCTGGGTCGCGGGTGCCGTGCTCATCTGACGCCTCCTCGGGATAGGGCTAGTCGGGATGTATCCACCTCTGAGAGGGCAGGTAGCCGAGCGCGGGGCCTAGTTCGGCGTCCCACTGGCGCAGCCGGCGGCGGCTGTTCTCTGCGACAGCGTTCCGAACGGCTTCGGTGACGGGCGGATCATTACGTATTGCCGACCATAACGGCGCTAGCCGGCAGCCCCGGCGGACCTTGGTCGCAAAGGATTGGGTGCCGAAGTGAATCCGTCGCAGCCCGGCGTCGATGGCATACTGGATCGGCTGGTAGTACATGATGACGAAATGTTCGCCCTGCCGGGGAGCGGCCGTGTAGTCAAAGCCGGCGGATCGCACGTAAAGGGTGTTCCCCCAGACGATGTTGAACGAGTAGCCGACCAGTCGTGATCCATCCCGGCAGCCGAGCACGATCGCGGAGTCGCCGAGGCAGTCGGCGCAGGTGCCGAAGAACCGCAGCTGTCTGTCCACGGTCGAGTCGTGGCCGTACTTGTGTTGGACGTTGACGGCCAGCGGCGCGGTCTCACTGACCACGTCCCGGAGAAAAACCGTGGTCGTGGTCAGTCCGGAGCGTTCGAACGCGCGGAGGTCGGCGCGGACCGTCCGTCGTTGGCTTGGTCCCAGAGCGGCTGCGTACTCCTCCAGCGACGACCACTGGATGTCAAGCACCGCTTCCGCCGAGCTGAACGCGAGGAGCCACGAGGAGTCGGCGGCCATCTGCCGCGCACCACATTCGGTGAGGTAGAGCAGGGCGCTCGTACGGGTACACCGATCCGGTGTTTCGGTGGCCATGGCGCTGAGCAATAGCCGACACAGGTACGCCTGCTCGGCTGGCGGCAACTCCGGGTCGACGAGAAGGTTGTTAGCGTACCCGATTCGGGCGCCACCGAGCGTTGCTGGATACCAGTCTGCGGTCTCCCCGGATCGTGGCGCGAATATCTCGGCGAGGTCGGACAATCGGTTGGTTGGCGGCCTGGGGAGCATGTACAGCGGCAAACCAGCAGCCAGCTCGCCCTGGGCGGTCCGGGCTACCAGGTAAACGGGAGGGCAGCTGGAATCAGTTTCTACAATGGACAGCCAGGTGTGGCTTAGGTAGAAGTTGCCTCCGGTCATCTGGTCCCAGGACGCGGGTGGCAGCTCGAGGATCGATTGGTGCCGACAGATCTGGTATGGGGCAACACCGACATGCTCAGCCATCGCTCCGGCTCCTTGCTCGGATGATCCGGACCGTTTCCTGGGCGAACGCGGTCGTACCTGCCGCACCACCGCCCTCCGAATCGGTCCGCATATCGAAGGTGACCACCCTTCCCGCGGCGATCACCTCCTGCACCGCGTTCTCGACCATGCTTGCGGCCACCCCTTCTCCGATGTGCCTCAGCAGCATGGCCCCAGCAAGGATCAGCGCTGTCGGGTTCAGCCTGCCGCTGCCTTGGAACTGTGGTGCCGAACCGTGGGTGGCCTCAAAGATCGCGAACTGGTCGCCTAAATTCGCACTGGGCGCGACGCCGAGCCCGCCGATCAGCCCGGCGACCAGGTCGCTGAGCACGTCCCCGTAGAGGTTCGGCAGTACCAGCACCTCGAATTGATCCGGGTCCGTCAGCAGTGTCTCGCAGACCTCGCCAAGCAGCCGCTCGGCTGGCTCAATGCCCGGCTCGGTGGCCGCGACGGCACGAAACACTTCGGCGAACAGCCCGTCGGTGATCGGCAGAACGTCAGCACGGGTCACGCAGGTCACCCGCCGGCGGCCGGTCCGCCGGGCGTACTCGCAGGCGAAGCGGACAATCCGGGCCGAGCCTGCACGGGAGATGACCTTGAGGGTGACTCCCGCCTCCGGCTCTACCGCATGGCCAGCGTCCCGTAGATGTGTGAGCAGACGTACGGCCTCCGGCTGCTCAGGCGCGAATTCCACCCCACTGTAAAGATCCTCGGTATTCTCCCGCACGATCACGAGGTCGATGGCCCGACCCCGGGACGCAATCCCTCGCATCAGACGGCACGGTCGGACACACGCGTACAGATCGAGCTCACGCCGAAGCGCCACGTTGACGGATCGAAATCCAGTGCCGACCGGTGTGGTCAGCGGCCCCTTGAGCGCAACTGTCGTGCTCCTGATGGACTCGGTGGTTTGGCGCGGCAGCGGCATTCCCAACCGGTTCATTGAGGTCTCCCCGGCGAGTTGTACGTCCCACTCGACGGCCGATCCGACCAACTGCAGCGCGGCCTCTAGAACGGGCAGCGCGGCAGCGACCAGCTCCGGTCCGCTGCCATCACCGGGAATCAGGGTGACGCGATGCCATGACACCTCAGACGACGCCCGTAGCAGCGGGCTCGTTGGCCGGTGCCTCGGCAGTGTCGACGAGGATTTGGCTGATGGCAGTTTCCGCTGCGTTGCACGCCTCGTACGTCGTGGCCCCCCGCGCGATGACATACGCAACCCGATCGTGGGCATCGGCCAGCCTCCGTACCACCCTTCCCGGCGTTACTTCCAGTTCAACATCAACCACACCGGGCACTCCGTGCGCCAAGTCGACTCCGAGTAGACGTCGGACGGTGCCCGGCTGGCAGGCGAGGAAGCGGATCGCCGCCGCCCCGAGGTGCTGCCACGCGAGCTGAGGAGCGTGGCCAAGACACATGCGGATGGCTTCCCTGGTCAGCGACACGCCTGTGCTGAGCTCCACCAGGTCCGGGATGCGATCGCCGGCCGGACGCGGATTTATCTCGATCAACCGCGGGCCCTGTGCGGTCATCTTGACCTCCACGTGCGCGATGCCCAGGTCGTAGCCAATGGCCGCGAGTGCGTCCACCGCGGTCCGCGCACAAGCGGAGACGACCTGCTGCGACAGGGCCGACGGAAACGCGTGGCCCATCTCGACGAAGAACGGGGCACCGGCTATCTGCTTGTCGGTAACACCGACGACCGTGGTGCGACCAGCGTGGGTGACGGTCTCCACACTGACCTCAGGGCCGACCAGGTACTCCTCTACCAACATCAGCGGGCTACGTCGCTGGATTCGGTAGTTGAGTGGCGATGCCTTGATCAGGCTTGCCCGCAAGCGTACGTCGTCCTCATCGAAACAGACGGCAACGTCGATGCTGCCGCTCTCATCGGCTGGCTTGACGACGCACGGGTAACCGATCCGGCTGGCCGCCTGCACTGCCTCCGCTGGATCGATCACCGTCGCGTACCGGGGAGCGGGTACACCTGCGGCCTGGCAGGTGGCGCGCATGCGGTCCTTATTGCGGGCAGTGCGTACAGCGTCCGGATCTGGTCCGGGAAGGCCGAGCCGCCGGCAGGCCAGGGAGGTGACCGCTATGTGATACTCGCCGAAAGTCATCATGCCACCCAATGGGCTGCGATGATGGATCGCGGAGAGGGTCGCTACGAGCGTCTCCACGTCGTTGGTTTCGCACGTGACCAATTCGTCGATATGACGCCGGAAGAGCTCGGCGGCTCCAGGAACCGCCGTGTAGAGGTTGACATCGCGGGTGATGAAAACCAGCGTCAGGCCCATCTGGCGAGCGATCCGAATGGCCTGGAAGCCCGTACCACTCATATTGCTCTCGACCATCGCGATCCGCGTCATGATTTCTCACCTCCACCCAGAGGCTCCGCTGATGGATCCCAGGCTGTCGTAGTAACCGGCCAGAAGCTGCGGAAGATCCCGGATCGAGTCCACGACGTGGTTCGGGGACGGGGCAGCAGCCGCCGGTGCGTACCGGCCCTTACCTGTTCGGACCAGCACCGTTGTCGCTCCGACTGCATGCCCACCGGCGATGTCTGTCAGGGGGTCATCGCCTACTACCAGTACCTCCCTGCCACCCCGGCCGATGTCATGGAGTACGGCGCGGAAGAAGTCTCGCGAAGGCTTGCCGAGTACCTTCGCCGTCTCGCCAGTGGCTGCCTCGAACAGGGCCACATACGCGCCCGCATCCAGATACGGGCCGTCTCGCCGGACGCACCAGGCTGATCGATGGGTCGTCACCAGCCGGGCGCCGACGCGCAGGTGCCGGAAAGCGCTGTCGAGTCGGTGATGCGTAATGTTTGTGCACGAGCCGCCGACAACGACGTGCGTGACGTCGTCCTCGGCGGCATAGGGCGCGAAATCCGTGCACAGCTGGGGTGAGAGGAGCAGGAAGCACTGCGCGTCCGGTATGCCAGCGAGATAGTCCGCCAGCGCACGCGCAGGTGTCCATAGTTCCGGCGCGCGAATGTCGAGCCGCATCCGGTGCGCCGCCTCCAGCACGTGGGCAGCACGTCGGGAGTCGGTGTTGGTGACAAAACGAAGTGTAAGGCCGCGTTGGCGCAGCTCAGCGAGAATGGCCGGCGCGCCCGGCACCAGCTCGCCGTGTTCATACAGCGTTCCGTCCAGGTCCAGCAGGACGGCGGTGGGTGCGCTCATCTGTCGTCGCCTTCGGATCGTCGAATCTGCTCGAGGACCCGGTCGAGAGCGAGCGGTAGGATTCCTCCGCTGCGAAGGCAGTCCAGCTCGCGGTCAGATTCCACCCGTGCCAGCACAGGGAATTCCACTGTCTCCCCGGAGTGTTTCCGGGTCTTTATCCGCACCTGACCGCGAGTCTGGAGCGAGGCCAACCCCCCGATGTCGAATTCTTCGCTGCCGTCAAGACCGAGGGACTCCGCGCTCTGGTGGCTCTGGAACTGAAGCGGCACGATCCCCATCCCGATGAGGTTGCTGCGATGGATGCGTTCGAAGCTCGCGGCGAGCACCGCGCGGACTCCAAGCAGGCGAGGCCCCTTGGCTGCCCAGTCCCGCGAGCTGCCCATGCCGTACTCCCGGCCGGCCACCACGATCAGCGGCACGCCCTCTGCCCGGTACCGTTCGGTCGCTGCGTGCACCGTCATCAGTTCGCCATCGGGCAGATGCGCAGTCCAGCCGCCGTCGCGGCCCAGAGCCAGCCGATTGTGCAGTCGGCGGTTGGTGAACGTACCCCGCAGCAGGACCTCATGATTGCCGCGCCGTCCCCCGTAGCTGCCCAGCGCTCCAGGCTGTACTCCGTGGTCCAGCAGGTACCGGCCGGCCGGGGAATCGGCCGGAATCGGGCCGGCCGGGGAGATGTGGTCGGTGGTCACCGCATCCCCCAGGTACATCAGCATCCGAGCGCCATGTAGATCCTTGAACGGAGCGCGGTGCTCGTCGGCGAGAAACGGTGGGGGCACGATGTAGGTCGAGTTCGAGTCCCACTCGAACAGCGGACCCGGCGCCGAACTTAACGCCCTCCACTGGGCGTCCCCCTCGAAGATCGAGGCGTACTCATCGGCGAAGAGATCGGCGTCCAAGGCGTGCCCTAGGAGCCGTTCCACCTCCTCAGGCTGCGGCCACACCTCTGCCAGCATGACGGGCTTGCCGTCAGTACTGTGTCCGATCGGCTCGGAGCTGAGGTCCCGCCGAATCGTGCCCGCGAGTGCCCAGGCCACAACGAGCGGAGGTGAGGCGAGGTAGGCGGCACGTACAGATGGGTGGATCCGACCTTCAAAGTTGCGGTTACCGGACAGGACGGCGACCACCGACAGATCCCGTTCGCTGACCGCTCGCGCCGCGTTGGCCAGCAGCGGACCGGAATTCCCTATGCACGTCGTGCAGCCATAACCGACCAAGTGGAAGCCGAGCTTCTCCAGGTAAAGCAGGAGTCCGATCGAATCCAGGTAGCGGGTGACGACGCGCGACCCTGGCGCCAGGCTCGCCTTCACCCACGGCTTGGTCGTCAGCCCGCGTCGCACTGCGTTTCGGGCGAGCAGTCCGGCCGCGAGCATGGACGCCGGGTTAGAGGTATTAGTACAGCTGGTGATGGCTGCGATCACGATGGCACCGTCATCCAGACCGGATGGTGATGGTGTCGTTGCGGTCCGCTTGCGAGCCAGCCGGGCAGAATCGAAGCTCGCCGGTACCCGCGACAGCGGTATGCGACGATCCGGCCGATCCGGCCCGGCCATGCAGGGCTCGACCTTGGAGAGATCGAAGTCAATGACACGAGTGAAGTGTCGTGTGCTGGAGTCCTGGAATAGGCCCTGGATCTTGGCGTACCGTTCCACGAGATCCAGGGTGTCGGCATCTCTGCCGGTCGTCTTCAAATAGTGCAACGTATGCTGATCAACAGGGAACAGCGCGCAAGTCGCGCCGTACTCGGGGCACATGTTGGCCAACGTGGCGCGGTCGTGAATCGGCAGTTGATCAACTTCGTCACCGATGAACTCAAGGAGACTACCGACCACACACTCAGCACGCAGGATTTCGGTCAAGGTCAGCACTAGGTCGGTTGCGGTAACCCCCGGGGTTACCTCACCGGTCACCTTGATGCCTACGACCTCAGGTACCTCCAGGGCTACGGGCTGGCCAAGCATCGCCGCCTCTGCTTCGATGCCGCCTACACCAAAGCCCAACACGCCAAGCGAGTTGATCATCGGGGTGTGTGAGTCGGTGCCGAGCACGGTGTCCGGACACGCCAATGGCTCTCCGAACCGCCCCGGCACTACCGCTACTACCCGCGCCAAGTGCTCGAGATGGACCTGGTGCACGATTCCCCGCCCCGGAGGTACTATCCGCAGTGTGCCGAAGGCCTGCTCTGCCCACCGGAGGAAGCGGTACCTTTCGGCGTTTCGCGCGTACTCGAATTCCAGATTCGCCTGCAACGCTCCCGGTGATCCGGCCACCTGCACCTCAACTGAGTGGTCGACCACCAGATCGATGGGGACGACCGGATCGATCTGCTGCGGGGGCATGCCTCGACCGGCCAGGGACGCCCGCATGGCGGCGAGGTCCAGCAGGGCCGGCAGCCCGCTGTGGTCCTGGCAGAGGACCCGAGTGGGGGCGAACTTGACCGAGCACGGCCGCGCAGCTGGGAAGGTTGCCATCGCCACCAGGTCGCTGATCCCAGCCGATACCGAGCGTCTGTCCGTATGGCCCAGCCAGCCGCGCCGCAGGTACATCTCCACCAGGATGCGGACCGTGACAGGCAGCCGGGCGCTGTCGCCGCCGGCCTCAGCGATGGCCGAGTCCACGGGCAAGTAGGCAACGGTGCCGCCCGAGGTCTCCAGGTGCGCAGTCCGGGCGGGGAAGTCGGCATGCATCGTTGACGCCTCCTTAAGCGCAGTGCCAACCATGGACAGCGGTTTTCGGCTACCGAGCGAGGTGAGTTAGGTGGGAAGGGATAGCACTCCGGCAGCAGAGCTGACCATTATCGTTCCGAGCGATGACCTCGGCCGGGCTCAGGCCGGCGTGATCGCCGCGGCGATCCGCGGCAGCGGAGCACAGACCGACTGCCGGATCCAACCGGGGCAGGAGTCGGCCGGGCTGCGGCTGTCCGACGCCGGCGTTGCCGCGGCGCGGTCGGCTGGCCGTGCGCTGCTCGTCCCGCCTCCCGACGACCGGCTGCTGGGCCAACTGCGGAGCCGCCTCGGCCTGTGGACCAGCGTCACACCCAGGCACGGCACTGCAGACGCGGCCCGGGGCGAGCGAGTACGGCTTGACCTGCGCCTGGTCCGCGACCACCACGATGACGTCACCCGCGGCCCGGCGTTCGGGCCCGCGTCGGACTGGACGCGCTGGCTGCCCGCCATACTGGGAACCGCGCCCAGCGCGGTGATCCTGCCCGCCGACGCGGCGGTTGCGGTGAGCTGCCGCTCCCCGGCCCGTACGGAGCGCTTCCTGCACGCGGCGTGCCGCGATGCGCTGGCAGCCGGCCGGCACAAGATCACGATTGTCCACAAAGGGAACGCGCTCAAGTCCACCGACGGTGTGCTGCACCAGGTGGCTCAGCGAGTCGCCGCCCAGCCAAGATGGTCTCACCTGGCGTTCGAGGCGCTCATCGTGGACAACATGTGCGCCGAGCTCGTGCAGCGTCCACAAGCCTACGATGTGCTCGTCGCCCCGGCACTGTACGGCGATATGATGGAAGCGATCATCTCTGGCCTGCTCGGGCCCATGCCGGTTGGGCAGACGTGGCACGGGGAGGGCGTCGCGGTTTACTCGGGCAGGCCATCTGCCCACCAGGGATTCGCCGTGCTCGGCTCGCTTCGGGCAGCGGCGTACTTGCTCCACGATGCGGGCTGGGCAGAGCCGGCTCGTCGACTCGACAAAGCTGTGCAGGCGGTCGGCGGCTCCGGAACCGTCCTCACGCTCACTGCAGCTTCGGTCGCTCAAGCCGTGCTCGCGCGGCTCGCGGCTGCTCACGACGGTGCTGATGCGTAGCTCGACACGTGTCCGGTGACCTCCCGGTGGATCTGCGCCAGTTGGTCACCGGTCAATGGTCCGCTCTGGTCGATGGCTCGCTGACGAGTACGAACCAGGCACTCAGCCAGCACCCGGTCATTGGACTCCAGCCCCTGCTTCTTCAGCATCCACTCCAGGAGCGCCCGCCCCGAGTGCTTGCCCAACACGTACCGACGATGCCCGCCAACGTCCTCTGGCGGAAAGGGTTCGAAACTGCTTGTGTCGCGCAGCATGGCATTCACGTGGATACCAGACTCGTGCGCGAATACGTTTTCTCCCACAACCGGATGCCATGGCGGAAGCGGATTCCCGACGATCTCTGCGAAATCTCTGGACAGCTGAGTCAACCCAGTGAGAGTGATGCCCAGGTCAATTCCATACAATCGCTTGAGGGCCACCACTGTATGCGCGATGTCCGGCATCCCGGCACGTTCGCCAATCCCGTTAATGGTCACGTGGAAATAACGCGCTCCCGCCCCTATGCCGGCGAGCGTGTTAGCCACCGCAAGCCCAAAGTCGTTGTGCGTGTGACATTGCAAATCAATGTCGCACGCTTCGACAATAGCGGCGACGCGCGAACCATACCCTTCCGGCGTGAGCATCCCGACCGTATCAGACAGCCGGAGCCGGTCGGCGCCCGCGTCCCGTACGGCGTGAGCGTACTCGACCAGAAATTCCGGATCGGTTCGCGCCACGTCCTCGGCGCTAATGGACACGAAAGCGCCCTGATCTTTGCACAAGCTGACCAAATCCCGAGCGGTACTCAGCAACCACGAGCGATCTTTCCTTACACTGCTGGACAGATGCAAATCCGAGGCGGGCAATCCTATATGGACTGCCCGGAAGCCGAGCCTTAAGGACAATTCGACATCTTCCCGGACACCTCGATGCCAGGTCACCAACCGCGCCTCGTCCTGCCGATCTGCGACGGACTTGATGAATTCAAGCTCCTCTCCGCCCATCGCGGGAATGCCTATCTCGATCGAGGTCACGCCGACAGCCAGTAGCCGATCGAGGATCTTGGTCTTCGTCTCCTTCGAGAAGGCGACTCCTGGCGCCTGCTCACCGTCTCGCAGCGTGGTGTCCTCAAGAATCAGATCGTCGCGGATCACGTTCATACCTCCGTCGTCCCCTGTCGTTTATACCGCGCCGCCACGATTGACGGCGCCTTTGCAGCCCCCGGCCCCGTCAGCGGACCGGTTCCTGCGTGTCAGCGAGATAACGTGCCTCGTCCTTACGCAGACGATCTAGACCGACCAGCTCAGACACGTGACTGATGTCCACCATCGCGTCACGTAGCTCGCATGCACGACCGGTCCGACGGAGTACGGCGAGATTCTGTTCCATGGCCTTGATCGCTGTACGGAGTCCCTGATTAGCGAAGATCACGATGCGATATCCGAGCTGGTGCAGGGTAGTCGCGGAGATCTCGTCGTACATAGTGGGCACGGCCACGAGCGGCACACCGCCGTCCCAGTGGCGGGAGAACTCGACTAGTTCCGCCGGGTCGCGCGCCTTGGAGTGCACCAGCACCGCGTGCGCACCGGCGGCTGCATACGCCCGCGCTCGATCCAGGGCTGACTCGATGCCTTCACCGGCCACCAGCGCCTCGGTACGTGCGATCAGGAAGAACGAGTCACTTTCCTGGGCGTCCCGACAAGCCTTGACCTTCAAGGCATGCTCCTCCACTGGAACCAACTCGCGGCGGACGCCTTCGTAAAAACTACACCGCTTGGGAAATGCGTTGTCTTCAATGCAGATCCCAGCAATACCGGCATTCTCAAACTTGCGAACCGCCACTGCGGCATTAATAGCATTTCCGAACCCGTTGTCACAGTCCGCGATTACAGGCACGCTGACGGTCTCGTTAATCACCGCGCACTGTCGAAGCAGATCACTCATCGTGATGATGCTTGCATCCGGCACACCGAAAGACGCCGAGATTTCGAAACCGCTGCCCCAGATCAAATCAAATCCCGCGTTCTCCCCCAGGCGGCCGGTCAGCCCGTTGTGTGCACCGATGGCGACGAGACCAGGTTTCTCTTCCAGTAATTGATGTACATCTTTCACGGCGCGCCCCGAATCTCTAGTCATGATCGTGCACTATTCGCACCCAATTAATCAGCCGGGCACCTCTGTCATCTATGGATCTGGATTGAGCTGGGTGTTCGTGGTCCAACCGTCGCGGGCATGATCTACCCGCCTGTGCTTTACCAAAGCGAATTTCCTTCCCGCCCGCAGCCTCGGCATCTCGGACGTCCTCTCCCGTCCGTCGGCCCCAAACCAGTACTAGTAAGGAGGACCAGCAAAGCCCGATAGATACGCCATGCCCATCGCCCGTTCGTGTGTACTTGTAGACGAAGGAGAACTGACGGTAGTGACCGGGCACCGCCGAGTCGTCGCGGTGATCAACCGCCCCCGGGTCTTGTGGAGGTTCTGATGTGCCTCGGGTTGCTTGGAGTGGGGTTACTGGATGATCACTCATTCCAGTACTCGGAGGACCCGCTCTCATGCCCCAGAGTTACCCGCCGGAGTTTCGGCACGAAGTGCGTATGTGCAGGCGAGGCGTGTCCTTGCTCGTTTGATGGCACGGAATCTTGGGCGCTAAGTGGCGTCTGCACAGCGCGCTCCCGTTCGGGGCTCGATAGGTGCCCGCTCCAGCGTCGAGGTAGCCGCTCATGTCATCCCTGCGCTTGGGCGGTGGCGTCCGCGGCGGGGTTGGCCAGGGCGCGGTAGGTGGTGGTTGGAGACCGTTCGGATATGGGGGAGATCATCTACCTGAGAGCTGGGTGTTGGTTCCGCGGCGCCAGGAGCGGATCTCCGCGTCGGCGGTGGCGTCGGTCTGCTCGGCGTAGGGGATTGGCCAGCAAGTCCGACGGGTAGCAGGCCGCCGCGCGGGCTCGCCATGCCGCTACCAGCTTCTCCGAATACCCCGACAACAAATCCGCCGGCAGCCTGATCGCCTTCGCCCGCCCCAGCTTGACGATCTCTTCCAACAACGTGTCCAGCCCCAGCGGACCCGGATCGGACTTCAACTCCACCAAAAACCCGTCCCGACCCGTGACGAGTTCCTCCAGCCTGTCGATCGACTCAGCAGACAACCGGTCGACGACCTCGGCACAAAACCCCTTATCGAACCGGGACCGGGCACCACCCAAGATCCGCTCCAGACGCCCCGGCGGCTCAATACCGAGTTTGCGACACCTGGCCAGCAACGGCTCCAGCCGAGATACCTGTAATTGCGGCAATCAGTCGATCTTGAACAGTGCTGACCTGCGGGAACGCAGTCGTCTCGGATTCGATCAGCTCGTGAGGCTCCCGTGATGTGGGCGAAGCCGGTGACGAAACCATCCGGCGTCCCGCTCGGTGATCTTGCTCGTAATCTCGGAAGCCAATCAGGCGTCCTGCGAGGCTCTGACGAGCGTCATCTCGGAAGTCACACCTGGGAGCGTGGTTCCGAGATGGCGTCAATCTCGGAACCCGTAACAACCCGGACAGGCAAAGCAACGGCCCCATGATCCACCGTTTGCCGCTTCTACACGTATCTCGGCAGGACCCGGAGATCATCCGCAACCTCGCCGAAAGGATCAACGAAGCCCGCCTCAATGGCTGGCTCGGCGAAGTCCACGGCCTGCAAACCAGCCTGGAAGCCGCGAAAACCAAGCTAACCAGCCTGGACCGCCAACCCACCGCGCCCCCGGGCACACTCACGGACCTCGGTATCCCCGTCCTTAGCGCTCCGCGAACCTCCGACCAGGGACGTCGGGATCACCACCCAACTCGCTAGTGCCAACGTCCCGGGTCAGGTAGGTGGCTAAGCTCAGCTGCGGCCGGTACGCAGGCCGCACTCCGAGCGTCGAGTCCGCCCACGCCGATATCGATGCGCTGAGGACAAGGTTCGGTGAATCGCGTACGTCCCTAATTTGAGTCCGTTGTTCCGTGACCAGCGGGGAGAGCGTGGGGGATCCTCGCGGTTAGGCGGCCGGCATGACTCAGAACAAGCACCTCAAGGACACGATCTCGCTCCGGCGGGGCGTCTTCGATCTGACCTACCAACAGGCCCGTCGGGAGATTCTCAAGCAGCTTCAGGTCCTCGGGGGTTTCACGCATCCGCCCGTGGTCTGGGAGATCGCACGCACAAATCCCGAGCGGCGTCCCACGCTGGATGAGCACCGGGCGGCGCTAGGAGCGGCCGAGCTCGCGCTGCGCGACACGGGCATCCTCGAAGGCGCCACCGGTCGGGACCGGTGGCGAACTATTGATGGGCACATCGACCTCGACTGGCACGGTGGACCGTTCGCGTACGAGGTGGTGGGGGCGCTGCTCCGCTTCGCCGAGGATCCCGACACGGGGACGGTGTATCCCGGCGAACTCTCGCCTGGCGTCAGCCGGTGCGGCGATCTGGACGCGGTGTGGATCAACGGCGTGCGAGTGCGATTCCGTCCCTACCGGCCGATCGGCGCGGACGCCAGCCACGCACTCGCGTGGGCCTCGCTGGCGAAATAGGACACTGGCGAGTCGCCACCGGCAAAATCAAGATCGCTTGTTAGTCCGGAAAAGCATACGCGTGGACCGGCTGATATGGCAAGTCTGCGACCGACAGTCCTGGCAGCGCATCGGCCAAGCCTGGTTCGACGCCCAGCAGCACCTCTGCGGGTAAGGTGTCAAGGCCCCCGACCGTGGGCTGTGGACACCATCGGGGTGTCCACAGCCCACCAGCATCTCGCTTCCCACCCCACCGGTCACCGGCCACGCTGCCCCCATGACCACCACCGCATCGGCCTACGACTGGGCCATCACCGACATCGGTGACCAGACCACCACCCCCCACCGCGCCGGGCGCGCGAGCAGTCACGCGGCCGCCTGGACCGCCGCCCTGCGCGCCGCCCGCACCGCACTGCTCGCCGGGGAACTGGACACCCTCGTGGTCACCATCGGTGACGACCACTGCGGTGCCCTCTACACCCCAGCCCGCGACCCCCACGGCCGCATCGACCCCGACCAGCTCACCGCCGCCCTGGTCGAACTGCACCAAGCCGCCACCGCCGGCGAACTCACCGACCAGCTCGCGGCTACCACCGTCTAAACCACGCCGCCCCCGACACCTCACGTGTGGCTGGTCGTCTCCTCGCGGGCGCACTTAAGAGGGGAGAACGCGCCGGGCGTGGCCTGGTCAGCTTCTCCGGCCGGTGTGCTCTGATGCGCTACGCCGCGGGCGGGACGCCAACCTCGTGCCGGGCAGCGCCCGGGCGCCGGAGGCTCCGGCGTGGGCCGGTCGGTCCTATGCACCCAGACTGATCTCGACGAGCAGTGGGATGCGCAACTCGCTGACCCACCGAACGCCGGCCCCACTCGTCGTCGTAGCGGCTACCAGTAACTTGCCTCAGTTGAACGAGCCGCTGGGAGTTGACTCTTGACAGGAGCAATGCTCAACCGGCGGACGGGCCGAGGATCTCGTAGATGGGACTCGTCCACCCCGAACCGGCGACAAAAGGCCATGAACTGCGCAGCAGACATCCCCAGGGCTATTTGGCACAACCATTCGAAGCGGGTGGCTCCGGTGTCGGTGAGCGCCGCCCGGGGCATGTTCCCCGACTCTGAGTCGGCCAGCGCCACCAGTGCGCGCTCGAACAGCTCATTGAGCGCATCGGTGACGAAATCCGGAACCGGCCGGCCGCGGTCGAGCCACCGGTCACCTAGCTTCGTCACTCCACCATCGCTGACCCTGCGCATCGCGACCCAGTGGTAAAGGTCGGCACCCGTCATCGACGGCCGGTCGTCTTGATCCATGACGATCATCTCCTCATGCCTTCCTCTCAAGGATTCCGCAGGTGCGGGTGTCCGGCCAGCCGCCCGGGAAGGGAGCTGCGGGAGGCCCAGCCGACGGCCGGCCAGGGATCTTTGGTTGGGGGGCAGGCGTTCAATCGGAGCGTTGGCATTCGTTTCTGTTTCCATTTGTGTGAGCCTTCCGGGGGGAATTTGATCCGGCGCCACACGGTCGTGGCCGGATATCTCCACGCGCGCCCTGTGCCGTAAAGAAGTGGTGCTGTCCCCCTCCAGGTGCCCTAAAGCCGCTTCCGTGCGGTCCCTGACCCAGCAAAGACCCAAGGCGTCCAGCCACTCGATGGTGTCCTGGTCGAGGCCGTGTTGTGGGCATTCGGGCCGTGGCTCATCGGTGTTTCGCAGGTGCAGTGTTGCGTCGTCATCCAGCCCACCTCCGCGCGCTCGGCGCCGAGCAACGAGTCCCCCGGTCATGACGTCCACTCATCGTCGGTGCCGTTATTGATGTCCCCCATCAATCGCCGGCCCTCTTCCAGACGGCCGAGCTTGGTGAGCGCGTCGATCGCCAGTGGATGCAGCGTGACCGAGCGGCCCGTTGTGTGATGGCACGACCAGCAGATCGGGCGGAGCTTTCCCGCCTCGACCAGGGGAGTCATCGCGACAGGAACCCACACCTGGGTGTCGCACTGGCGGCAGGTTCGCAGGTTGGATGCCTCGCCGCATCCCTCGGCGAGGGGGTTGCAGACCACCCAGTTCACGCCCATCTAGCTGTCGAGGTCGGCAATGATGTCGTAGGTTCCCAGCCCGCATCGCGGACAGTAGTGCCCATGCTCGCGCTGGATTGTGCAGTCCGGTTTGGTGCAGGGCTCGGTGCCGTGAACAACGTGGGTGCCGGGGCCAGCACGTAGCGCCGTGGCAGCTTGGCGGACTAGGTCGTCGAGTGCCGCGGCGAGTCCGTTGCGCACGTCAAGCACGCCATCGAGACCATGGACAAGCTCGGCGTGCTCACGGTGCCCACCGTCTTGAGAAGGTGCGCTGATCGCTCCGGGCTGTCGCACGGATTCCTCAGACATTGTTCACTCCATTCTTTTTGGTCCAAAGCCGAAATCTCTTACGCAATGGCCGCGGCGATCGTGGTGAACTCAGCGCCTCGATCAATCCCCGCACCGCGACCCCATCGGGGTCCTCGGTCTTCTCTCCCGTAGCCCGGCATTGCGGGCAGGCCTGGATCGGGTCGACCGGCGGGCGGACCACCGCGGGCCCCTCACCAAAGAGCCGGCGCTCGGGCAGAAACGTCAGCCCGCACCGCGCCGTCACCGTGCCGTCGTCGTTGACCCGGTCGCAGTGATGAGCGTCCCCGTCGTTTTGGGAGCGCAGGTACCACTTCTCGGCCACGCGTCTACCTCCCGACCGGTCGGGGACAGGGTGGGACCGGCCGGCCGCCGGGAGCCGTACGGGGGATAGGGCTCACACCGGCGGCCGGCCGGGATCTGGGGGGTATTGAGCGCATCAGTCAGCCCGTCCGCCGCTGATTGCAACGCGAAGTCCGCAAGAAAGATCAGCCGGCAGCCCTCGCACGGCGAGCCGGGTGGTGGCTGGTCGAGCTGGTGGACCGCCGTGGGCAGCTGATGCCCGCAGCGCGCCGTGAGCCCGCCGGGGAGGTGGTCGCCCTCGGGCAACAGGTGTACGCAGGAGTCCAGCGGTGACACCGCCCAGCGCCGCGCCGTGTGGGTCACCGGGCACTTCTGGCGCCCGCTCGACCCGGGGGATACCGGGTCATCCGAGCAATTCGGTCAGTGCGTCGCGCAGGACGCAGGCCGCGTCCTCAGCCAGTGTGAGCACGCAGCTGCCGTCAACGTGCGGGTCCAACATGATCTCGCCATTGCGCTTGGACACCGCCAGGTTGGTGAAACCCCTGGCGGCCTGGTGCACCGAACACGACGCGTGGACCATCTTGCGGCGCTCACGGGGGCGCTGCGACGGGATGTCGTTAGTACCGTTAGTACCGTTGGTCACCGGAGGCCTCGGTGCGTGACGGGAGTGGTCTCGGTGGCCCTCGGGACGCTCGCGCTACCACTGCGTGCCTGCCCGGTGCGCATTCGCAGCGCCAGCTCGGCGACGAACTCGTCGTTGGCGGCATTATCCCCACGCTCGGCGTTGGCCAGGAAGTAGTCACACAGCACCCGGGCGGCAGCGTCTGCGCTGATCACCGGCGGACCGGGCACGGGGAAACTCACTGGGCGCCCCTGAGGCCAGGGTCCGGTGCTCTCGTGGCCCCCGCCGGCGACGCCGGCCGAGTGCACCAGGTGCCGGCGCTCATCATCAAGGCAGCTCACCCACCGCAGCTGCCCGACGGGGGATTCCCCGGCCTGGGGGCTGGGTTCCGGCTGGCCGACAGGAAGCGGGTCGGAGCAGCCTGACCGGCGGCCAGCCGGAGTCTTAGGGGACAACACCGGGGCGGGCACTCGCTGGCCAGCACGTCGGGGCGTGCGGGACAGTTCCGTGTGCCGGGTGAGCCCGGCGGCGGTCCCAGTGACCTGCCGCAGTCGGTGCTGGTCTGGGTCTGCCGGTGCTGGGTTGCTTACCGTGGGTTGGACACCCGGGTTGACCACGGCCTGGTCCGGGGTGGGTGCGCCTCGCCGCTGCCGGAGGGGTGTTCTGGGTGGCTCCGGGCGTGGTCGTGCTGACATGCGATGGATCGTGGGGTCTGATTAGGGGTTTTTGTGCACCAGTGGTGCACACCGTCGAGTCTCACCCGGTCGGGTTGACTCCCAGGCGCCAGGCCAGGCCTTGAAGTTCACGGCCACCGGCCTCGCGGCGGGCCTGGCGCAGCAGGTCGGCGATCGCTTCGCGGACGAACACGTCGTGACGGATCCGCTGCGGGGCCAGCTGCTCAGCGTGCAGCAACACCCGCAGGCCCTTCTCCCGGGTCTTTTTTCTGGCGACCAGGGCGCGGCCGACCTCAGCCCAGAACTCGGCTTGGCGGCTGGTGCCGGGCACCAGCTCAGGATGCACCGCCTTGGCCGTTTCGAGGGCCTGGGCGTGGTCACCGAGCTCGACGGCGAGGCTGGTGCGCCAGATACCGACGTTGACGACGCCGAACCACAGGTGCGCCCAGGTGCCGACCTCGGTGTCCATCCGGGCCGCCAACGCCGAGGCCTCATCAAGGTGAGTGGCGGCGGTATCCGGGTCGGCTTGCACGGCGGCCGCCAGAGCGGCCGACAGGTGCAGCATCCCGCACGCCTGCACGGCGTCGAGGTCATCTAGCTGCCCGGTCAGTGCCTGCGCGGCCGCGACCGAGCGGCGATACTGGGCGGCTCGGTCCAGGTGCCCGGTGGCGTCACCGCGCAAATAGGCCGCATACCCTCGCCACACTGGATCATTCAGCTCCTCAGCGCACCGCGGCACATCGCGGGCCGCCAGCGAGGGCACCCCCCGCACACCGAGACGCTTGGTCGTCGACACCACGGAGCTGAACGCCGTGATCAACCCCACGAGCACTTCCCGGCGGTGCTGGGGCAGTCGCACGTAGGCGCCGTGCAGCTCACCGAGTAACGCTGGGGTCAGGACACCTTGCTCGGCGTAGTCAGCGCTCCAGTGCATCAGCTTGGCCAGGTTGTCCAGATCATTGGCGATCCCGGGCCAGTCCCGCACCGGGATCTCCGGGTCTATACCGAGGTCATAGCGCTCCAGCGCGGTTTCCATCCCGATCAGTCCGGCGTGCGCCTCAGAGCCGACTAGGTCTGGCGGGGCCCAGGGCTGCCCGGTCAGATCGGTCGGGTGCACCCGCAGCGTGTGCGCCATCGCCTCCAGGGTCCTGCGGTTGCCGATCGGCTTGTCGCCGCGTTCCACCTGGCCCCACACTGAGGAGGACAGCCCGGCCAGGCCTGCGGCTTGGCGCACACTGAGCTGACGCCACCCGCGCACCTCCCGCACCCGATCGCCGAGCATCGTCTCCTGCACACCGTCCTCCTTTCCCTGATACTGCCCCGGCTAAAGCGGTGCACACCAGGGCCGGGTTCACCCACCGGGGGCGATCCCCATCCGCCAGGCCAGGCGGCGCAGCTCACGACCCCCGGCGTCGCTCCGGGCCTGGCCCAGCAGGCCCGCGACCGTCTCGCGAACGAACACGTCGTTCCGAATCCGCTGCGGGGCCAGCTGCTCGGCATGCAGTAGTACCCGCACGCCCTTGTCCCGGGTCTTTTTCTCAGCGACCATGGCGCGGCCGAGCTTCGCCCAGAACTCGGTCTGGCGGCGTTTGGGCAACAGTTCCGGGTGCACTGCTTTCGCGGCTTGCAACGCCCGACCATGCTGGCCAATCGCCAGAGCGACGCTGGTGCGGTAGAAGCCGACGGTGGTCGGCCCGAACCACAAGTTCGCCCAGGTGCCGACCTCGGTGTCCATCCGACCCGCTAGCGCCGAGGCTTCCGCCAGGTGGGTGGCCGAGGTGTCGTGGTCACCGCGTGTCCCGGCGGCTGTCGCCGCCATCAGGTGCAGCATCCCGCAGGTTTGCAACGCCGCGCTGGAATCCAGCCCGCTGGTCAGATTCTCCGCTGCCGCTACCGAGCGGCGGTACTGCCCGGCCCGATCTACCTCGCCCTTGGCGGCACCCCGTACGAACGCGGCACACCCCAGCCATACCGGGTCCTCCAGTTCCTCGGCACACTGCTGCACCGCCCGGGCAGCGAGCCCCGGCAGTCCATGATCACCAAGATCCTTCGCGGTCCGCATGCTCACCCGATGGGCATCGATCAACCCGAGCAGCACCTCCCGGCGCCGCTCGGGCAAACGCACATAGGCACTCTGCAGCTCCCCGATCAACACCGGCGCCAGCTGACCCGCCGCCGCGTAATCCACCACGTGGTGGTGCAGATGCACCAGCCGATCAAGATCGGCCGGGATCTGCGGCCACGCCCGCACCGGCACCTCTGGGTCCACCCCGAGTCCGTAACGCTCCAGCGCCGTGTCGATCGCGAGCAGACCGGCCTGCGCCTCGGCGCCAGCCGCGTCCACCGGGGTCCAGGGCTGCCCCGTTAGCTCGGTCGGGGTGCACCCGCAGCGCATCCGCCATCGCCTCCAGTGTTCTGCGGTTGGTGACCGGCTTCTCCCCGCGCTCCACCTGACCCCAGAACGAGAACGACAGCCCAGCCAGGCCCGCGGCCTCCCGCAACGTCAGCCGACGCCAGCACCGCAGTTCCCGGACCCGCCGGCCCAACGCCTTCGCCTCATCCATGCTGGCCTCCTCTCGTCCGCGCCGGCGTCTTTGTTCTCCATGCCCCGCTTTCCCGGCCCGGCGGAGGCCGTGTCACAGCGGGAGTGGCCATCGATGTTGGGAGTCTGGGTGGTTGAACCACACGTATTGCAGCGCGGTGTCGTCGAGGGCGGTGACGCCGAAGTGTTCGACCCCGGGCTCGCCGAGCCGTCGCCACGTGAAGTAGCTGGACTCGACGGTGTCCCAGAGCCGTTGCGGGCCGCCTTGGGCCACCGGGTAGTGCCCATCGTCGCCGGGGTGAAGACCCGCGGTGAACCAGCTTCCGTCGGTGCAGTGCCCGGAGATCTCCTCGTCGTCGGGAACGAAGCCGCGCAGACGCCGGCCTGCCAGGTGCAGTTGTGTCAGGAACCGCAGCGATCTGTTCTCGGCCACTAGGGCGGGGTTGACAGGGGTGGATCCCCGTTGCGGGTTGCGCTGGTCGAGCACCACTTCCCAGTTCTCGCCGTCCCGGTGGGTGCTGTCCCGCCGGGTGCGCAGGGGCATGAACGCGCCGGGGAGATTCACAAACGACCCTTCGACCACGTCGGGATCGGTCGTGGTGAGCCGCAGCAGGCAGCCATCGAGGCTGCCCCGCAGGTCAACGACGATGACCCCACCGGGGGCTAGTTGGGAGATCCACGCGGGCGGAATGTGGTCAGCGGAGGCGGTCGCGATGATCCGGTCGAACGGCGCCGCGGCGGTGACACCGGCCGCGCCGTCTCCGGTATGCACCCGAGGGTGCATACCGAGCTCGCTGAGCGCTCGGCGTGCCGCGTCGGCCAGGGCAGAGTCGAGTTCCACGCTGGCGACGTTGTCCGCTCCGACGCGCTGACACACCAGCGCGGCGTTGTAGCCGGTTCCGGTGCCGATCTCCAGGACCCGGTGTCCGGGTTGAAGATCGAGCGTTTCGAGCATCCCGGCCATGACGGTGGGCATGGAACTCGAACTGGTGGGCGCCCCTGCCCGGTCGACCAGGTCGGGCGCCGGGGTCAGTTGCACGGTGAGCGCCTCATCGGTGTAGACGCCACGCAGCCATTGCTCACGCTGCGCTGGATCGGCGCCGTCCACCAGCACCTTCTGTCCCGACTCCAACCGGCGGTAAAAGCGAGGCACGAACACCTCCCTCGGCGTGTCCTGGAAAGCTCGCCGCAGCCAGGGACTGTGCACAACGCCAGTGGAGACCAAGGCATCAGCGAAGTCCCGGCGGTGCGCTATCATGGTTTTCACTCTGCACGCACCAGTTCCTCAGCGATCGCGTCGGCGATCGGCAAGCCCGTCTCCTCGGAAATCCACCCCCCTGACCGGCCGGGTTGCATTCCAAAAACCACCACCGATCGTCGGGAGTGACCGAGAAGTCGAACGCCCCGAAGGTAAGACCGAACGCGCGCAGGTAAGTCATTACACCTCGGCACACCGCATCAGGTGTCTGGCACACTTCATAACGCAGATCGCCGTAACGACAGCGCCAGTCCACTGTGGCCTCGGGGCTATCAGCGTGGACCGCTACCGCGAAGAACCGGTCACCGACCACGGTGAGGCGAACGTCGAATGCTTTGGGTATCCATTCCTGAAATAAATGGCAGCACAGTCCGATCGCGCTGTCATCCACGTCATCAACGGTCAAGCGTGAGGTGTAGATGATGCGCACCTCGTCCTGTTCGGTGACCACCCCCGGGGAAAGAGACTTATAGACAAGCGCGGAGACTTCCGCAGCGAATTCGCGCACCTGAGCACCGACGTTCGTCACCAACGACCGCGGAACCGTCAGGCCGCACTGAGCGGCCATCCGCAGCTGCCGAGGCTTGTAGCTGGCATCGGCCACCGCAGCCGGGTGGTCGATCCACTGCCATGGTTGAGCGCAGAGCACACCGCCCAGCCCGTAGGTGCACTCCAGCGTCGCGAACCGCTGCTCTGGTGCCGACATCCCCGCGGGTAACGCGAACTGGGCAGGTGGACGCCGGTAAACACTGGACACCGACGCCAGATCGATGCGACGCCCCCGACTACACAGCCACCCAGGCGAATCGACACGCTCCGGCCTGGCAGCCAACGACAGAGAACCCGGGAAATCTGCCGTATCAACCCGCGCGACATCGGCCCCGCGAGCCAGCAGAGCATCAACGACCAGATCAGCTGTGGCGTCCCGAGCCTGCGCAACCACGAGGACGATGTCGCCGCTCACTCCTCGTCCATCTCAACATAATGCTCGGTGTCCGGTTCATAACCTTCCACTTTTGCCATCGTTGACGATCTTCGTCGGCTTAGCCCTGGTCTTATTCGTCGGTACCTTGCCGTGCTTGCCGCACTCCACCGGCCGTACCGCGTACCGCAGCCCGAACGGCCGAGTCAACGACCCAGACGGCAACGCCGATCTAGGCGTGACCCGACCCCCACTCGGCGACGTGTCCATTCACGGGTTGGGCTGTGATGTCAGGCTGTTGTGATTGTCGGCAGCCAGGGGTCGCCGGTGAGGGCGGCGTGGATGGCGTCGATGGCCCGTACGCCGTGACCGCGGGCGCTGACCAGGTAGGAGCGGACGCGGCAGTATCCGGCGAGGGTGGTCAGCGTGTGCCAGTAGCCGGAGACGGCTTGATGTCGTTTGGGGCCTTTGAGGGCTTGTTCGCTGGCGTTGTTTGTCCAGGGCACGGCGAAGTTTTGGGTGAAGGTCCAGACCTGTTCAGCCTTGTCGTGGAGGCGTGTGGCGAGGTTGTATCCGGGGTGGTTGCCCTTGGCCCAGTCGCGGTGTCGGTTGGTGGTGATTCCCCACCCGACGGCGTGGTCGTATCGTTGGCGCAGGTCAGCGAGTAGCTGGGGGTCAAGCTGGTCGCGCTGGTCGGTGATGGCCTCGGTGACCGCGGCGGCGGCCTCGCGGAGCACGGTGATGACGTCTGCGGCCCATTTCTGTTGGGTGGGGTGCAGCTCGAGGACACCTTTGGCGTGGCGGATCAAATGGGCTGCGCATTGCCCGACCCCGGCGAGCTGGGCGTCGAACTGATACCAGCCGGCGTAGTCGTCGCGAACCAGATAGCCAGCGTAACCGTCCAGGACACCCAGTCCCGCGATGGCGGGTCTTGGATCGGGAGCCGATGGGGGCGTAGTAGATCAGCCGCGTATCGGGGGTGCGCACCGTGACCGCATGAGGGGACCCGGGCACCGGTTGACCATGGGCGTCGGTATCCCTACGGATCACGTTGGTCGGGGTTTCGTCACCGCAGAGGACCTCCTCGGCCCGCAGCGCGGTTTTCATTGCCTCATCGAATCCGGCCGCGGCCAGCCGCTGGGCGAAGCGCTCCATGGCCCGGGCGACGAACCCGGTCGACACCGGGGCATCGAGCAACGCCGCCATCAGGTGCGCGGTACGTTCGATGGGCACATTGCCCTCGCTGGCCAGCAGGATCGCCGCAACGTTGATGTTCGGCCCGTAGGTGACGTTTCCGGGAGCCCCTCACGGTGGCGCCGCGGTAGTGGTCTTCCCGCAGCAGCCGCACCACCGCCGCGGAAGCAGATAGTGCACCCTTTCCATCACGATCGGCGGCAGGTCCCACACCTGCGCCCAGCTCATCCCCGCATCTGCGCCATCGGCCAGATCCGCACCACACTGCGAACAGTCGCCCGGCGCGGGCAGTGCCTCGGTTCGGTCCGGCGTCACCGTCGGCGCCAGCCCCGAGCCCTTGCGGCCCGGCTGCCCACCGGGCTTGCGATCGGCCGACCGTTCCCGCGACGAGCGATCCGCCCGCCGCTTGGCCTTGGCCGCGATCGAGTCCGCCGACGGCGGGCTGGAGGAATTGGTCGAATCCCGTCCCAGCCGGGCCTCCAGCTCAGCGATCCGCACGTGGGCCCGCTCCAGCTCCGAGGCCAAACCCACCACCAACCCAGCCAACTCCTCATAAGAGGGCGACGGCGGCTCGGGCGCGGACACAACCCAGATGATCGACGATCAAGCACCCACGATCGAGCCTGACACGCCGACACCGGTCACCCACCAACATCAACTCATCTGCGACAGCCCAGCACAACCGAACCCGTGAATGGACACTCGGCGACAGCGGAAACCGGCTGGTAAAAGGCATCAACGGATCAGGAATCCCACCATTCTGCGACACCGAAACCTCCATGAGACTTGGGCTTAACGATAACCTCTAGGCTGGCTAGCCGAATTCGACAATAGTGCAATCCGTGTCCCCTCCCTCTGTATTCGTCCAGTGTCACCCGACCGGCGCGACTCCCATCCGCCAGGCCAGACCACGCAGCTCACGACCCCCGGCATCACGCCGGGCCTGACGCAGCAGGCTCGCGACGACTTCGCGGACAAGCAGGTCGTGGCGGATCCGCTGCGGGGCCAGTTGCTCAGCGTGCAGCAGCACGCGGATGCCCTTGTCCCGGGTCTTCTTCTCCGCGACCAGGGCGCGCCCGACTTCAGCCCAGAACTCGGCCTGGCGGACGTTGCCGGGCAGCAGCTCGGGGTGCACCGTCTTGGCGGCCTCGATGGCCTGGCCGTGCTCGCCGATCTCCACGGCCAGCGAGGTGCGCCAGATGCCGACGTTGGTGGGCCCGAACCACAGGTGCGCCCAGGTGCCGACTTCGGTGTCCATCCGGGCCGCCAGCGTCGACGCCTCGTCAAGATGGGTGGCGGCGGTGGCGTGGTCGGCCTGCGTCCCGGCGGCCAGCGCGGCGGACAGGTGCAGCATTCCGCACGCTTGCACCGCGTCGCTGGAATCCAACCTGCTGGTCAAGGTGTCGGCGGCGGCCACCGAACGCCGGTACTGCGCAGCACGGTCGAGCCGCCCGGTGGCATTCCCGCGCAGCCAGGCGGCATACCCCAGCCACACCGGATCGTCCAAGATCTCCGCGCACTGCTGCACAGCACCGGCCGCCAGGCTTGGCAGCCCGCGACCGCCGAGCCGCTGGGCCGACCACAGCGCCGAGGTGTACGCCATCATCAGCACCATCAGCACCTCACGGCGCTGCCGCGGTAGCCGCACATACCCGCCGTGCAGCTCGCCCAGGAGCACCGACGCCAACTCACCCATCGCCGCGTGATCCGACGTCGCGTGCGTGATCATGACGAGCCGATCAAGGTCAGCCTGGATCTGTGGCCAGGGTCGTACCGGGACCTCTGGGTCCACGCCGAGCTGGTAGCACTCCAGCGCGGTCTCGATGGCATCCAGGGCGGCCTGCGCCTGGGCGCCGACCAGGTCCTGCGGAATCCAGGGCTGCCCGGTCAGCTCGGTCGGGTGCACCCGAAGGGCACCGGCCAACCCCTCCAGGGTTCTGCGCTTGGTGACCGGCTTGTCGCCGCGCTCGACCTGGCCCCAAAACGAGAAGGACAACCCGGCCAGGCCCGCGGCCTCCCGCAGCGTCAGGCCACGCCAGCAACGCAGCTCACGCAGCCGCCGGCCCAACACCTTCGCCTCGTCCACGCTGTCCCTCCCCCACTGCTCCGCTCCCCAGACGCTGTCCGGCAGTGCACACCAGCCTAGGTTCATCCCACCGGCGCAACCCCCATCCGCCAGGCCAGACCACGCAGCTCCCGGCCACCGGCATCACGCCGGACCTGACGCAACAGGTCCGCGACCATCTCACGGACGAATACGTCGTGGCGGATCCGCTGCGGGGCCAGCTGCTCGGCGTGCAGCAGCACGCGCACGGCCTTGTCCTGGGTTTTCTTGTCGGCAGCGAGGGCGCGGCCGACGTCGGCCCAGAACCCGGCTTGGTGGACGGTGGCGGGCAGCAGTTCGGGGTGCACCGTCTTGGCGGCCTGGAGGGCCGGGCCATGCTCGCAGCGCTCCAGGGCGATGCTGGTTTTCCAGATACCGACAGTGGTGGGCCCGAACCACAGGTTCGCCCAGATGCCGACCTCGGTATCCATCCGGGCGGCCAGCGCGGAGGCCTCATTAAGATGGGTGGCCGCGGTGTCGTGGTCGGCCTGGGCTCCCGCAGCCCATGCGGCGGACAGATGCACCAAGCCGCACGCTTGGAGCGCGTCGCTGGAATCGAGCCTACTGGTCAGATTCTCCGCTGCGGCCACCGAGCGCTGGTAGTGAGCGGCTCGGTTGAGGTGGCTGGTGGCGTGGCCATGCCACCAGGCCGCGTAGCCCAGCCAGACTGGGTCGTCCAAGGTTTCCGCGCACTGTTGCACGGCGCGGGCCGCCAGGGTCGGCAACCCGCGAGGTTAGTGATCGCTAGGGCCCTGCTATAGACCCTCATCAATCCCACCAGTACCTCGGGGCGCTGGTGCGGCAGGCGCGCATAAGCACCGTGCAGCTCGCCGAGCAACGCCGGTACCAGCTCACCCTGCGCCGCGTAGTCCCCGGCCCATGTCATGGTCGTGACCAGCCGCTCCAGGTCATCAACGATCTGCGGCCAGGGTCGTATCGGGACCTCTGGGTCCACGCCGAGCTGGTAGCACTCCAGCGCGGTCTCGATGGCATCCAGGGCGGCCTGCGCCTGGGCGCCGACCAGATCTTGCGGAATCCAGGGCTGCCCGGTCAGCTCGGCCGGGTGCACCCACAGGGCACCGGCCAACGCCTCCAGGGTTCTGCGCTTGGTGACCGGCTTGTCGCCGGGCTCGACCTGGCCCCAAAAAGAGAAGGACAACCCGGCCAGACCCGCGGCCTCCCGCAGAGTCAGGCCACGCCAGCAACGCAGCTCACGAACGCGCCGCCCCAACGCCTTCACCTCATCCATTGTGTCCTCCCCCCACAGCTTTAGGCGCTCCCGGGCGCTACCGGGAATGTGTGCACCTGGTGGTGCACACCAGCCTAGGTTCACCCCAGCGGAACAACCCCCATCCGCCAGGCCAGACCCCGCAGCTCCCGGCCACCGGCATCACGCCGGACCTGACGCAGCAGATCAGCGACGGCCTCCCGGACAAGCAGGTCGCGGCGGATCCGCTGCGGGGCGAGCTGCTCAGCGTGCAGTAGCACGCGTACCCCCTTGTCCCGCGTTTTTTCCCGGCGACCAGGGCGCGGCCGACCTCAGCCCAAAACTCGGCCTGGCGGCTGGTGCCGGGCAGCAGCTCGGGATGCACCGCCTTGGCGGCCTCTAGGGCCCTGCCGTGCTCGCCGACATCGAGGGCGATGCTGGTGCGCCAGATACCGACATTGGTCGACCCGAACCACAGATACGCCCAGCTTCCAACCTCGGTATCCATCCGAGCCGCCAGCGCCGAGGCCTCATCAAGGTGGGTGGCCGCGGTGGCGTGATCGGCCTGCACACCGGCCGCCAACGCGGCCGACAGATGCAGCATCCCGCACGCCTGCACCGCGTCCTCGTCGTCCAGCAGCCTGGTCAGGGTCTCGGCCGCGGCCACCGAGCGCCGGTACTGCGCGTCCCGATCAAGATGCCCCGTGGTGGCACCGCGTAGCCAAGCGGTTGGGTCGGACCGGGGCGCGGTGCTGGTCTTGCGATCAGTCCGTTTCCCCGGCCCGCCCGCCGCACCCGGCGTGCGTGTCTCCACGCACCGGGCGCTCCACGTGTCTTGCCCGTTGGTCAGCCGTGGGTGGTGGCTGTCGGGGTCCAGGGGGTCGGGATGGTGCTACCGCGGTAGCGGTAGCGGGTCACTGGGACGCTGGATGCGCCGGTGAAGGCGACCCCGTTATGGGCGATTCTCCAGCCCTGGTCGCAGAAGCGACGGCGGAGCTGTTTCATTCCGAGCCGGTTTCTGCCCTTGTGCTTGGCTCGTGTCCAGCGCATGAGTCGTAGCCACGCGTGGCTGTCGATTGTGCTGAACACGGCCTTGGACACCCCGTGACGGAAGTAGTTCGCCCATCCTGCCAGGGACCTGTTGAGGCTGGTGATCATCCTGTTGAGGTCCCAGTGGCGGGTTGACCTGTACGTCTTGGCCTTTATCTTGTCCTTGACCTTCTGGATGGCCTTTTTGGACGGTGTGGTGTAGACGTAGTGCTTGTTCGTTCCTCGTTTCCGCAGGCGGCGGATGGTGAAGCTGAGGAAGTCGAAGCCCTCGTCGAGGTGGACCGTGCGGGTCTTGTCCGGTGCCAGTCGCAGCCCCAGCGGGGCGAGCGCGGTGGCGACCTGTTCGCGTAGTGTCTCGGCGTGGTGTCGGTCACCCGATACCATCAGGACGAAGTCGTCCGCGTAGCGGATGAATCTCCAGTTGCCCTGTCCGTGACGTGTGCGCGTGCGCCGTTGCCCTGGGGTGCCCATCTGTTGATGCCATTGCCGGTCGAAGTGATCGTCCAGCGCCGACAGGGCGATATTAGCGAGCAACGGGGATAAGATTCCGCCTTGTGGGGTCCCGGTCGGTGATTCTTCCCGGTTTCCGAGCTCGGTGAAGATCCCGGATTTCAGAAACGCCTTCACCAGTGCACACACCCGCTTGTCTTTGATCCTCACCCGGAGGCGATCCATCAACGCCGTATGCGATATTTCATCGAAACAGGCTTTGATGTCGGCCTCCAGCACCCACTGGTATCCTCGGGTGCCGAAGTGATGGATCTCGGCGATCGCGTCGTGAGCGCGGCGGTTCGGGCGGAACCCATACGAGCACGGTTTGAAATCCGCCTCGAAGATAGGTTCGAGCACCGCCTTCAGGCTGGCCTGGACCACCCGATCGGCGACGGTGGGAATCCCCAGTTTCCGGAACTTCCCGGTGTCACCCTTGGGGATCATCACCTGCCGCACTTCGACCGGGGCGAACTCGCCCGACTTCAGCGAGTCCCGGATCCGGCTCAGGAACACCCCGACCCCCACTCGGGTCTCGATCATGGCCGTAGTGGTCTTGTCGATCCCCGCGGTCTGAGACCCTTTGTTCGTGGACACACGTTCCCACGCATGCATCAAGAACGCCGGGTCATAGACGAGGTTGAACAGGTCACCGAACCGACGGGAGACATCGTCTCCCGCCCAACGGTGCAACTTGGTCTGCATCCTCCGTACCGCAAAGTACGCCGAATCAGGGCTCGGCCACTCCACAGCACCGGTGTTCACCGGTACATCTTCGGACATTGCTTTCCCTCCTTGACTGACACGCTGCCGTCCTTCCCCATGTACGCGGCTCTCCCGCGCTCGGAGTGTCGGGTCGGGGGAGGCGGCGGACAGCAGTCCGCTACCTCCGCCCGCCCTACCGAACCGCTCGTGCAGTTTTCCCGCAAGCGGCTCTCAATGGGTGTAGCCCTTCTGGCGGTAGTATTCACGCATGCTAGGAATCAGTTGCAGAAGGTTGACCAGCCCGTATTCACCGTAGAGGCGGGTCTCCGGTAGCGTCCGCCATCCGGCGTTACGCCAGCGTTTGAACCGCCAGCCCCAGATCCGGCGCACGATCCACCTGTTGAGCCGATTGAACAACCGGCGCACGTTCGCGCGCCGATAGTACATGCCCCATCCCCTGATCACCGGGTTCAAGACATGTATTAGCTCCTCCAGGGGTACGGCGATGCGGCGTCGTGTGAGCGCCCGTACCTTGTCCTTGAACCGATCAATCGACCGTTGCCGAGGTATCGCATACAAGCCGATACCACCTGACTTGAAGCGCAACCCCCGACCCAGCCCAATTTTATAGCCCAAGAACTCGAACCCCTGGCTGACGTGCACAATTCTGGTCTTCTCTGGATGAATGCGTAACCCGAGCTGTCCTTCCAGCACCGCACGGGCGCTCGCCAGCGCCCGTTCCGCTTCCTCGCGAGTCCGGCATACGCACAGCCAATCGTCAGCGTAGCGCGTAAGTTGGAATCCCGCCCGCTGCATCTGCTCGTCAAAAACGTGCAGATAAATATTACTGAGCAACGGACTGATGACCCCGCCTTGTGGCGTGCCAGCGATTGTGCTCTCATAGACACCGTCTCGCAGTACTCCGGCCGTGAGTATCTGACGGATCAGACTCAGCACCTTGCTGTCGGCGACTCGTTCCGCTACCAGCGCGACGAGTCGATCATGCGAGATCGTCCCGAAGAAATCGGCGATATCGGCATCGACGATCCATCTCCCACCCTCCTGCATCTGGCCCCAGATCCGGCGCATAGCCATATGCGCCGACCGCTCCGGACGAAACCCGAAGCTGACCTCGGAGAACGTCGGTTCGAAAATCGGCTCCAGAACCTGGCGCAGCGCCTGCTGGCACACCCGATCCACCACCGCAGGAATACCTAGCGGACGCTTAGCCGTCGACCCCGGTTTGTCGATCTCCACCCGACGCACCGGCAAAGGCCGATAACTCCCCTCCGCCAGCCGTTGATGCAACACCGTGAGATAACGCCGATGTTCACACTCGAACCGGTCAATACTGATCCGATCCACACCACCGGCACCTCGGTTTTCCTTCACCCGCGCCCACGCCCGCGCTAGATTACGCGGGTCATAAACCCGTCCGATCAGCGAGTGCGCCTTCCGCACCTGCACACGTTCCTTTCCTACCTGGCTTACCAGAATGCCACTCCGAGTATCCTCGCCCAGCGTCGTCTCGGTCATTGCCTCAGCAACCATCAGCCCGACGCCGCCTACTCACTCGGCATCACATCAGGTTCACCATTCCCACCGTGACCCCTTCCCCAAGACGGTGCCTTTTGAGTCACCGGCCGCCGCCGCACAAAGCGTCGGTCCCAAGGTTTCTGTTGTTCCTTGGTTCATCAGTACCATGGATCACTCCGACTTCTCGCACGGCATCACCAGCGATTTCGCCTTGCGGCTTATACGCCCAGCTACCCAACTCCGTCGAGTGGGACCGTACGAGATCTCCCGGGGTAACGCAGAGAACTTTCCCACCGCGCCGCCCGCACACACCTTGTTGTGCCCAGGCGCCCCAAGTATTTCCTTCGCCCCCATAGTGCAGGCTCGGCATCACCTGGATCGGGCCGACCGGTTCGCCATTCTCGGCTACGGCTCGGTGTTTCGCCTCAAACCCTTCAGACCCCACCTCACGGCAGGCGCCCTGTCCTGCGCCACTGATCAGCCCCACACGGCAAACCACCATCACCACCATGCCGTGCCTCCCAACGACGCCCAGCGAGGCATTACCCCCGCCTTCGGCTACGGACCCCGCTTGGGGCCGGTCCGACTGGACTTTCACCAGCTAGCTCTCTGCGCCGCCCGGCGCACACTACGACGGCTCCGCCCCACCCGCGCCTTCGGTCGGCATCGCACCTATCCCCCCGATCTCCCTGGCGGGGAGCGGAAAGAAAGGGGGAACGGTCACGGATGGTTCCCACGTTCACTGTTGTCCGGTCGACGGGTTAGGCACCCGGCTCTACCCCTGCGGCATCGCCATGACTACGCCGTAGACTTTCACCATGGCCTCCTGGCCCGAGCTACGGAGACCCAACCAGGAGTTTCCCCCCCTTTCATGGGTGGGTGCGCGCCGCAAAATCCAGCCCAGATCCACCGGGTTTCGAGCTGGCGGCTGTTTAAGAGGCGTAACAACACCGGTTTCTCGCGTATACCTTCCCATCTCGCTCACCACGCCCGGCCCATCCGGCAGTCCTGAACCGACGCGACTTTGTCGAGGCTGCTCCCACCCTCCCCGGCGACCCCCGGATCAGGCTGCCTCCAGCTTCACTTCGCCGCTACGACGACAAAGAAATGGACGGTCTCTCACCTCCATCCGAAACAACAGCGCCTCGTGGCGCACCCATAGAGCAGCCACACCGCACACCGCGGCGAGCACGGGGTGATGCTGAGTTCGGCGTGGAGCCGGTGGGCGTGGTCGCGGTGGGCGTCGGTGGCGTGCTCCCCGAGTCCCGCGGCTTGACCGATACTCTTGGCCAAATATTTTGTGAGGTAGCCAACGTGACGACCTGCTTCCTCGGTGCCGCCGAGGATGCCTTTGACGTGCACCTGCGCGCCGAACCGGACGACGTGGGCGGGTTCGGTCAGTTCCTCACAGGCCTGGTCCCAGGTCGGCAACGGCGCCCGAGTGTCGGGGTCGGTGAAGGCTTTCGCGCGGGTATCCCAGACCGGCAGTCGCTCTCCGCCGTAGAGGAGTTGGTCGTGGGCGGGCCACCAGACTTGGTGATATGTCGCGGCGGTGATGGCCCGCAGCTCGGTACGGGGATGGCGCCGCGGATCGCGGCGTGGAAATGCGGGGCGCCGCGTTTCTGTGGTTCTACGGTGCCGAAGTACTGCACATCCCACCCCACACAGCGTCGGGTGTTTTGCCAGAACCGATCCAGTAGCGCCGGGAAGTGGATCGCGTCGCGGGCGGCCCGCCGGTAGTCGTAGCGGTCCGGGTCCGCGGCCGCGCCGTCACCATCGACTCGCCCGTAGCTGTCGAGGGTGAGGGTGAGGAACGTCGAGGGCCGGTAGCGTCCGGCGAACACCCGCCCCACTGTGCGGCGCTCGACGGGTCGCCGGGGCAGGTCCGGGGCGTCTTGGCGGCGTCGGGTGGAGCGTTTGACCGGTTTGGGTGGTGGATCGAGCGGGGTGAGCCGACCGCGTACCCCGGCGGCGCGCAGTTCGGTGTCGAGTTCAGTGACGGAGTCGGCGATCTGCTCACACGAGTCCTCGTCACCCACGGCGCGGCATTGGGCGTAGGCACCGACCAGGTCGGCCCGGGCGGCCATCAGCTCCTGGTGTTCCTCACTCGGTGCGGCCCGGTCGGTGACCGGTTCTGCATCCAGGTGCCAGCCCTCGCGGCACTGCACCATCCGCAACCGGCGGGCCTTGTCCGCACACGGGGAGCACTGGTCCTCTCGGGTGGACCCGCAGGGGACGGGCACGATGTCGACGCGGCCGGTGGTGGTGTCGATCCGGCGCATGGCCAGCGGCCGGATGCAGACGCCGTGTTGTTCGGCCAGGGTTTGGGCCACATCAGCGGCCAGAGGTAGTGCGGCACGCTGCGCCCGGGTCATCTGCGCGGCGTCGAGGGTGGTGGGTTCGGTGGTGGTCATCAGCCCGTCGCCTCCCCGGGGGTGGTCGCGTGCCGTAGCGCCGCGAGCAGGATGGTTGTGGTGGCGTCGGGTGCGAGATCGACACCGAGGTCCCGTCCGGTGACCGCCCCCGTGGCGCCGTAGACCCGGATCAAGGCGCCGCCGGGCAGCCGCCCTGTCACTGACAGGTGCACGGAGTCACCCCGGGGGACCCGCCACGCTTCGGCGGTGACCTCGGTGAGGGTGTCGGCCCAGGCCAGCAGCGCCCGGGCGATCTGGGGTGGTTGATGGCAAGCGAGTTGCACAGTCATTTGCGGTGCGGGTATCGACGCGGTCACGTGCACCGAGGAGATCGCGGGCAGCTCAAACTCAGCGAGGTGGACGCAGAGCGCATCGAGGAGATCCACGGTGGTGGTCATGCCGCGTCCGTTCTCGTGAGCTGGCGGGGGGCGTCGAGCGGCCGGCGGTGACATATGCGGACAGCTCGTCAAGGTCCGCGTCTATGGTGTGGAAGGCGCGGGCGCGTTGGGGGTCACGGCGGCCGTCAAGTTTGGCCCAGGCCACCCCCGGGGTGTCCTCACTGATCTCATGAGCAGTCGCACCGCGCTGCCGGACCCCGTCGCCGAGGACCATGTCGACCTGCTCGGGTTCATCCAGCCGCATCGCGATCTTGACCGGGAACAGGTGCCGGAAATCGATGATCGCCTTGCGGGGGTCTTGGAGTTGCCCGATCACGCACACCCCGGGTGCCCGGCCCTGCGACAAGATGGACTGCAACGCCACATTGGCCCGTTTACGCAGGGCGTTGTCCGGCTGGTAGGCGATTACGTCGGCCAACTCGTCGACGATCAACAACACGAACGGCTGGCCCGATGCCGGGGTCCACTTCCGGGCGCCCTGTTGCCGCAAGGTCTCGGCGCGTTGGCGGGTCAGGGTCGCGACGTGTTCGAGCAGGTCGACGGCCTCAGTACCGTTGCTGCACACCAGTTTCTGGAACAGCCCGGGCGCGCGGCCCAGTTCCATGCCGCCCTTGGGGTCGATGCCGAACACCTGCACCAGCCCGCAACAGATCCACGGGGCCAGCGCGCGCAGCACCGCCCACATCACCGAGGACTTGCCCGCGTCACTGACCCCCGCGACCAGCACGTGCCGGTCTGCCATGCGCAGCACCCAGGGTCGGCCGGTCTCGGTGCGCCCGATGAGCACCCGGGCCAGATCCACGCCCGCACCCGGTCCGGCCAGTGCGGGCACCCGGACCGGCTGGGCCAGCGGATCGGCGTGGATCAGGTCCAGCCAGATCTGCCGGGGCTTGTCGACCCGGACTCGGCAAGAGCGGGCGCCGAAGGAGTTCGCCAACTCCTCGGCGTGCGCGGCGTAGGTGCCGGCGCACTGCCCGTGCAGCAGCTTCACCGACACCCGGTCGCGCCAGCCATCAGCGCGGACACGGCGGATCGTCGGGTAGTGCACTCGGTGCAGGCCGTGCCCGGTGCGCTTGGTCAGCTCCGTGAACAGCATCACCCGGCGCCAGGCCCAGGTGTACACCACCATGCGGCGCCACTCCGAGCGAAGCTGCCGCACCACGGTCCGAGTGAAGGAGTCGGGGTGCTGCCAGGCCCACAACCCGCACCCGACCCCGAGCGCGGCGAGCAGCTGGACCGGCGCCCACCATGAGTAACCGACAGCCAGACCGACCAGGATCGCGGTGCCGATCACGAACAGCGGGTAGCGCCACACTCGGCGGGCGGCGAACACCATCACCGTCACCACGACGACGATCAAGATGATCGGCGAGGCGACCAACAGCAGCTTGCGGGGCAGCATCATCCACCACGGCAGCCGAGGCCGCTCCACCTCCAGCGGAGCCGGGTCGACCCATCGGGAGTACTGGTCCGGGCGCATCACCGGCCACCCCCACGGGGCAGGTCCAGCGCGACGCCGGTCACGAGCCGAGCACATCGATAAGACACCGGGCCCCCCATTCGGGAAGTGTCCCGGGCTGGCGCCCTCATGGCGCCGTGTTCTATCCTTTTCACTGTTCACTCCGGATCTGGTGTGGACAGCGCAGAAGCGGACCAGGTTGGTAGCCGAGGAATCCGCTTCTGCGCGTACGTCGGTTTCGCGGTTGATGAGGGCATGCGGCATCGCCGCACCACCCCCGGCGCGTTGAATTTCCTGCTGGACCTTCTTCTGTCGGCGGTGTCTGTTATTGCAGGCTCAGGCAGCACACCTCCTTTCCTACTGTGGGAAATGCGCGGATTCAGTCCACGGATTCCAGGACGTTGCCCCCTTCTTCATCGCGCCAGTAACCAGCATGGCCTTCCCTAACTCCCGCTCGGCCCAGTACAGGGCCTCGTGATGGTGTCCCCGATCGATCTCGGCGATCTCGGCATACAGCACCGCCGACCGGTGGTAATACGCCTGCCACTGCTCCAACGGCGCATCCCGAGGCGGCCGAATACGCACTAACGCGTCATGCATCTCCATCAACGTCCTGGGCTGCTGCTGTGGCGCTGACTTACTCGCAGCCATCACACCCGCCTCCCTCGCTGCCAACTGCTGGTGGTGCGTCACCGTGCAGGTGTCCGCGCGAATCGGCGCGGGGCGTCGGAGTCCACGCGTAGGATCACCTCACACGACGGGCATGACCGGTCGGATGGCTGATCACGCACGGGGAAGACCACCGGCAACACCGCCCCGCACCGCGCTTTGACCACGCCCACGGGCTGGTCACTGTCGACCAGCACATGGGTGCGATAGTCCAGCGGCGACAGCACCCACCGCAGCGATCCTGACGCCCCTCGCGTTGGCCTCGAGTCGATCTGGCCGCCTTTCTGGCAGGTGAGGCTGGGTCATGCCGCAGCCCTCCCCGTCGTGTCAGCCGGAGACCTGCCCGACGTCGACTTGCCCGCTGCGGTCACATCGGCCGAGGCACCGCCCGGCGCCGTCATGCCGGTGGCCCGGATGGTCCATGTGATCCACTTAGCCTGACCGGAGGTCTCCGCGCGCGGCTGCACGGTCATGCCCTCCAGCACTACCGGCCGAAACGGCAGCCCAGCCACAGCCGCCGGTGGGACCGGTTGATGTGCACAGGCGAACTCCACCGTGACCGACTTCTCACGGTCTTTCTCGGCCGAGGGGTCGGCGAAGGTCCCGCGGAACAGCGGACGACCCGTGGCCTCGTCAATCCGACGCCGAACCGGACGGTTCCGCGCCTTGTCCTCCTGCGACTGGTACTCCGTCAATGCCGCAATCTCTCCGACCAGGTACAAGCCCTGCGGAAACCACTCATCGAAGTCCACCGACGAACCGTGCATACTTCGGTGCTCCCATGACAAATAGCCTTTCTTGTCCTGTGTGTCACTCGACAGTCGAGCCGCCGGTTTCGTGGCCGGGCGCGGGGAATAAAGACTGATACTGGGCCACTGGTCAGCCAGTGGAGATGAATGCGAACGGGTGCGGCTCTGCGTTTCGCACCATTCACCGAACTCGCTCGCTGCTGCTGCCAGACTCCGGGCGAATCGCGCTGTGTCCGACAGGCCGCCGATGCGGGCGGGTACCTGAACAAGAATGGTGGTCCCCTCGCCACCTGCGACGAGCTGGCGCACGCCGGGCGAGGGTGATACGACCTCGGCGCCGTACCCGGCGAGGGGCTGGATTACCACGTGAATGCCCATCTGCACTCCGATGTCTCGGTCTCACCACGTCCGGTCGGGCGCGGTGCAACCAGAAAACACCCGAGCAAGGGCAACTACCCGGACAAACTGTCCGGGTACACGCAGTAACGGGCTAGCGCACGGCGGGAACGACCGCGTTCACCACGTCGAGCACCGCCGACCAGGGCAGTTCGCGCCCCGGCGCGCTCCGCGGCTCGTGCAGCGGCCACACATCATCACCGTAAACAAGGTGCACGCCAGCCCGGCGCAGGGCATCAAGGTGACCGTCCCACGACGGGTGCCGGGCGTGCGCGGCGTTGACCCGGGGAAACACCACCACCGGTAGATCACGGGCACCAATCGCCTCGTTGACCTGCGTCAATGCCTGGTTGTCGTAAATGCCGAGGGCGAGCTTCGCGATCATGTTCGCCGAGGCCGGGGCAACCAGATAGCAGTCCACGTGCGGATGTGGGCTGCGCTCGGTCGGCAAGCGCGGGTCGACGCGCACCGGAAACCCCGACGCCTCCTCAATCTCCGCGAGCGTCCCGGACTCCCCCAGCCACCGGGCGGCCGTCGGGGTGAGCGTGACCGCGACGGTCCAGCCCACATCCTGGGCCGGCCGGATGAGACGCGGAACCAGCTCGTGCACTCCGCCCGCACCGGAACCAACCAGACCGAGTACCCGTGCACCCATGCGGCTACTTCACCGCTCGGCAGCGTTCGGCCAGCGCCAACAGCGGCGAGGACTTCTTGCCCGCGGTCGCCGGAGCCCGGCGGTACATCGACCGCACGACTTCCCGGACCACCGCGCTGTGCCGCACGATCCCCGGCGACGTCCGCTCAGCCGTCAGCAGCGTCTGCAACGCCTCATCATCTTTCGCAACCAAGCTGAACGCCCGGGCGAGATCGATCAGGTGCGTGACCCGGCGCTCGACCGGAAGATGCTCGACATTGATCCGAGGAGCGGAGTCGATCACCTGCGTGATGTCGCCCAGGTCAAGCGCGGCCGAAACCCGGTGCAGCTCCACATTGGACGGACCGAAGCCGGTCTGCCAGTAGTTCGCGTCCACACCCAGTTGATCGGCCGCACGGCCGACCTGTGCCAACAGCTCATTTGCCGTCGATCGGTCCTGATGCCGGGCAGCAGCCACCGCCGTACGGAGATAGAGCATCCCGTATAAACTCAGCGCCGCCGGGTCACCCACTCGCATCCTCGGCGAGAGCCACCGGGCCGCGACCTCGCCCAACTCCACCGCATCATCAAACCGGCCGACCGCCAATAGCGCGTGGGTGCCCGACCGGGCGGCCGAGGCCAGGACAAGAGGGTCATCCGCCTCGTCGGCCGCCTGCATCGCCCGTTCCGCCGCGATCCAGGCAAGGTCGGCCTCCCCGATCTTGCTCAGCGTGGTGGCGGCCAGATGGTGAATACGCGCCGAGACCGCAGCACAGGACCGCCGATACGCCGCATCATCGGTCGAGGCGGCTTCCATCTGTTGCGTCGTCTTGATCAGACCAGGCAGCGCCGTCACGACCCGACCAAGATCACCCTTCTGGTAGCTCGACCACGCGCCCTCAGCCAGCTGCGTCACCGGACCCGGATCGATGTACTCCAGCGGCATCGACGACGAAAACAACGTTCGCGACAGGCGCCGGGGAGCCATCAACGCGTCCCGAATCGCCGGAACGTCGTCAAGCTCCTCCTCGTCCTCCAACAGGACCGGCTCACCGAGCAGGTCACCGAGCGTGACCCGAAGCGACCGCGCCAAGTCCGCGAGCACGTCAAGCCGGCGGATGTCCCGCTCACCGCGCTCGATCTTGCTCAGCCAGTCCTCAGTACGCCCCACCAAGTTAGCCAGAACAGCCTGCGACAGTCCGCGACGACGCCGGTAGAAGGCAATACGCTCACCGATGCTGAGCTGATCACCCGCACCACGCATGTCCCCACGCTATCAGCGACCTCCGATGCACCCGGCCGCCAGTTCGACCAACTCGTCGCCACTAGAGCCCTTCCCAGCATCCCCCTCACCATCGATACCGGACAGCGAGGGAAACTCGATCAGGCCCTGTCAAGCATCTGTGAGACTACGCCGCGGCGGTCCGGTTTTGGCTGCTGCCAGGATGGGCGGCCCCCGACGCTCGGCTCCCGGCGGCCAGCCGGCCACCATAGCTACCCAGAAATGGAGGGCACTACGCCCACCCAAGCACCGCGACCCCCGCATACAACCGGGCATACAACCGGTGACGCGATGTCGACGACACCCCCATCCCGCTGCTGTGCCAGGTCGAACAGGTCGCGGTGAGCAAGGAACACGGGGGCCGCCGTCGCGGTTACACCACTAAGGCCAAGTCATCGGCCGCGGTCACAACAGGCTGTACGTGTGTTTCGATCGGGACAACCAGCTGATCAGCCACCCCACCTCGTCCGCGTGCTCGATGCGGCCCCGGGCGGGCGTGATGTCGGCCGTACCGATCCCGCGCGTGGACCAGGGAGTCACCGCGGGCGGCTAGAGTTGAAAAGGGGGGCAAAGTTCGCCAGTCGCGGGGTGAGAAACACACGCCCGTTCGCACCGATCCGGCCAGTACCTGCGCTTCGTTTCACCGTCGTCAGACTCGACGATCAATCACTATCGGTCGCGATATGCAGTGTTGCATAGCCCGCTGCGATCTGTTCGATGAGCATCCGTTGGTTGCTTAGCTCCTGCGCATCGGTTGATGGGAGTTGGTACGCCTCCAGCGCGCGCATCTCGTCACGTGCTGCATCGACCTCGCCGCACCAAGCCAGCACGACAGCGTACTGCGCCCGAACCTTCACCAGTAGATCGAACAGCTCGCACCTCGTTACGACTGGCAACAGAAAAGACTCGGCGAGGTTTCGAGCTGCTGCCAGCTCACCCAGAGCAACCAGTTCGTCGATCACTTCTTGGCCTGCGTGAACACCCGATCGCCACGCTGAGGCCGCGTTATAGAACTTCATGGCGTGCATGCGCGCCATAGCGGTAGACTGGCCTAACTTCCGATGGCTCATTGCCAAGAGCCCTAAGCAGTCAGCGGTGTGACGAAGGTCGTCGTCTCGGTTGGGTGTATCCGGTACCGCCGCCAAGATGTCAGAAGGATTGGTTCCGAAGACGTGCTGGAAGTCAAGACCGAGATGGTCGAAGTAGTCCATGGCGAGGTCGAATGCGATGGATGCCACTTCTTCGTAGGCGCCTAGATGGAAAAATGCCACGGCCCGGTTGTATCGCAAAATCCGCTCGATGCTTGGGTTGTCGTCGGCTTGCTGGGCGCCGACGGTGTAGGCGTTGTCGATGCCCACGCGGTTACCCGCCAGCGCTGCGACGAACATCTGCTTCATGCTCAGTTCCACTTGCTCCTTCGCGCCCAAATCAGCTGCGTCTACCAAGCGGGCCATCCGCTCGACTAGGTCCGCAATGCGCGAGTAAGAACCTTTGGTCTGCTCCCAGTAAACCAGTGCGTCCAACGCCCAAAATTGATCCTCACCGCTCAACGTTGACGCCTCGGTGGCATCTTCGAGAGTCGACTTGAGTTCCTGTGGGTCGCCGATCTGGTGAAAATGCTCTTCTGTGGCGACGTCGATCAGTGTGCCGATGCGGCCGGTCTGAGGAAGGAGCCGCAGCCAGAGACCGAACCGTGCGACGGTCCACTGGGTAGGAAGCGAGCGCTCCAACATCACAACGAGCCTCTCACGTGCTGCATCGACTACTGACAGAGGGAGTGTCTCCCGGTCGTCACGAGCGAGGAGCCGGTATGCGTCGTGGAGCTTGAGTAAACCGCCGCCGAAGAGTTGCACGACGCCGTATCGGGTCAGCTCTCGAACAGCTGAGGCAATCGATTGAGGTGAATTCCCTGTAGAGCCGATGAGCTCCAGTGCCTCGTCAGACTCAAGCGATACGTCCGACAGGTCAAGCAGTGCGGCGGCGCTGCGCACTTCCGATGACAGATGCTCAAAGGTCTCGGCAAGGATGGTTTCTTGCGCGGTGCGAGTGAAGTTGAGTCGCTGCTCCACGGCTTCGAGGAAGCGACTGACATCGCCATCGTACTTGTCCGCTGCCAGCTGTGCGGCATTATTGACGTAAAGCGGTACACCGGCAGTAATTCCGACGATGCGCTTGCCTGGTCCAGGCCGCGTGTGACTACACAGTGTGACAGCACTGTGCGTTGCCGAATTTGCCTCTATGAGATCAAGCGCACCGCCTGCGGCGGCGCGAACCTGGCTGAGTCCGTCATCCAACTTGCGTGCCCGCCGGGCCGGTCCCGCTTGCTGCGCGCGGCCTGGCGGCCGTGCTCGCGCGGGCCGTCCCTGGCGGGCGCGGTGGTCGATGGGTACCCCAACCCTCGCAGGTGGCGTGGATCCGGGGAGGCGCCTGTGAACCCGGACGGTGGTAGCCCAGCCCCTCAGACGTCCCTGGGATCGTCCACGTCGCACTGTCCATATCACAGCCGCTGGCACGCCGCCGTGCGGTGCCTACTGGCCAGCCTGGACATCGCCACCGCCACGAGATCAGCGGCCGGGACGAGGGGACGACCCGAAAGTAGCCGCGTACGCGCAGGGCCACCGTAAACAAGGCCGGCGTCAGACGAGCAAGAAGCACCCGCACTCTGGCACCGACAAGCCCTTATTCCGGCAGGGGCGACCGCCGGCAGGTCAGCGCGAGTCGCTGCTATCACCATTCGGGGAACGACATGGCCAATCGCCTTTCGTCTGTTGGGCGAAAATCCTCCTGCAGTAAGGGATCATCGGTGTCGAAGAGGTTCGGCTGTTGCTGACAGTAGCGGGCCCGATCAAGCGCCTTGAGGTGCTCAAATTCAGGTGGGCGGAAAAGGCCCCGTAGGCTGCACTGCGGAGCGACCGAACCAGTTGCGTCAAGGAGGGCGTTGACGGCCTGGCGAGCGCCTTCGTTGGCTCCTTCCATTGACGTGACGTTGATGTTGGTGCGGACCCAGTCACCGGCAAGGAACAGATTCCGGATTGCTGTGATGGGTCCGGGCCGGTTGGCCCAGGAGCCGACGTTCTGGATGAACAGGGGCTCATCGTTGGCCACGTGGGCGGTGCCCGATCCGGTGATGGCCGGGTCGAGGAACCACGAATGGAGCAGGTCGTCGGTCAGCGTCTCCTCGCCGGTATCGTTGAGGTGCGCCTTAATTTGCGCCCACGTCTCCCGGGCAATCTCATCCGGGGTGCAGTCTTTGGCCGGCTTATTATTGAAGGTGCCCGCAGTGACCCAGTCGGAGATGACCGTAGACAAGCAGTCCAGGACGGTGCCGTCGCCATAGTCGCGGAAATCACGCTGCCAGAACTGAGCCTCGTTGCTTGAGATAAGCGCCCACGGTGAATCGATATAATTGACGTGTCCCGTCACCGGTAGCCGGCTCCGTAGATAGAACATCAATCCGTTCATCCAGTCGGTACGGAGTTGGCATGCCCTTTCCAGGCTAGGGTCTGCGGCGAGTACTTCGGGACTGAGCAGTTGCACGAAACGTTCGACCGGGATCGCTGACAGGAACCAATCCGCAGTAATGCTTTGGGCCTGTCCTGAGTGATCGCGAACTGTTACCGCGGCTATCCTATCCTTTGCCACGTGCAGTCTCTCGACCTTATGACCTACGCGGAATTCAACCCCGAGGGCGCGCAAATGAGCCACCCATGGATCGATTAACCGCTCACTGGTGGGACCATTGAGTACTCTGTCCACGCTGCCCCCAGGTTCGTTGCCTCGACCCAGGAAACTCCATATGATTGCCTCACTGATCAACCCGATGGTATGTGCGCTTGCCTCGTGCGACTTGGTGGCCACCAAGTTCCGGGTAGCACCGTCTGCAAATAGCCGGCGATATTCCTGTGACATTTTGTCAGCGCGAAGGAAGTCATTCCAGGTGACATGCTCCCACTGGCCGAATCGACGTTTGTCACAGCTCGTCACGTACACAAGGAGCCTACGTGCGAAGTACACAGCCTCCTGGGCAGGCAGCCGGAAAGCTTCGATGAGCCCCGCCGAAACAGTTTCAACTAAACTTTCCGGCGTGTATGGCGCAGAATTAGGCGAAAGTGGAAACGGTAAGGGAACTGTAAAATCGGGACCTCCCGAGCGGGAAATTCTGTATGCGTTTACGTGGACCAGGTTGCTCCAGGCGCCTTGTTGATTGCCCGCGAACGGGATCCGACGCATGGTGTCACCAAGGTTCCAGTAAAACCCGGGAAAAAACCGGAATCCATGCTCGCCGGGCAGCGCTGGACGGCCCCCTGTCGCAGTCTGCGGTACCGGGATACTCCGTGCCTTCCCGCCTAGCTCCTTGCGCTCATAGACCGTGACCTGGAAACCCCGCTCAGCGAGTTCAAGCGCCGCAGACAAGCCAGCCACCCCGCCGCCGAGCACGACAACCCTCGCACCGGGCGAGGCTGCCCCCGCCGATGCCGGGACACCCACCAACCCCGTCACGGTTGCCAGACCCGTCAAGACCGTCTCGCGCAGGAACTGCCTACGCGACCGACCCGCAAGCACCGGCTCATGCCGCATCCCGACTCCTCACCCGCCCAAAGCTCTCACTCCGTGGCGACCCTGTCACGTTCAGCTACTCATCATCCGGCGCGTGACTATACCCAGCTGATCACTAAGAGCCGAGACGCATGCATCGCCGGCCGACGAACCATGCCGAGGACGGGATCGCCGCAACTAACGTGCACTAGCACCCAGACGGGTCACCACCTCGGTGCTGACCACTGAGGCCACTCAACCGACGGTGCCGTCAACGTTCTGACGGGTCCCACCGGGCTCGTACCGTCAACGCGTCGCGATGGAGCACGGGTATCGACGCGACGGAATACCCTCTTTAGCCCCACCTTTGATTGCGAGCAACAGGTATCACCTGGTACGACGGTGAGATTTCCAAGCGACGATCAACCGCAGGTGCCTCCGGCAGACCTCCGCTCCGGGATCGCCAAGAATGAGCCCGGAGTCGGGTAAGTCATTAGTTGTGCAGGTATCCCGCCACGTCAGCTCCCGAGACGTAGCGGGCCAGGGGCAGGGGTCCATGTCGTTCAGCCGTCGGGTGCTCCACATGGACCCCTGCCCCTGGCCCGCTCCAAGGCAAGCTCGCCGACGCGACGGGATACCTGCTGTCGCCCCCTTATGTCCTGCGGCAGGCTGGCACGCCAATCGCGGGCGCATTAGTAGTGGTCTCATCTTTGGTCTCATCCGTCTACGTTCGCCTACGTTCATCAGTATTCAAATTCGATGCGGCGATGCAGGTCGCGGACGTTAACGGTATCCGGCGAACTATTATCCAGACTCCTGAAAATCGGAAGGTCGGCGGCTCGACCCCGCCCCCTCCGCAAGGGCCTCACCGTCACCCATGGAGACCCCGCCGCAGACGGCTATACCGGCATCTCGCGGTGGCGTTACTCATGACTGCCCCCGGGCAGCACGGAGCTTAGTCCCGCACCGCAGCATGCGTTCGCGGCTGCGGGCTCGCTGGATCGCAGGTTGGCACCCCGCACCGAGCCAGATGTCATCAAGTTCAGCAAGGCCATTGCGGGCGCTCGCCGCCCCGCACCCCGGCAGGCCTCCAGGATGGCCACCACCCGTGCCCAGCTCGGTCTAAGCCGGGGGTATGTGGGTGTGGCATCCCGTCAGCCTCCCCGAGGGCTACCACGCGCTGCCCCGGGGGCAAGCCTGGCACACCCGGCTGACGGTCGGGAGGGGATGTTGCCCCCGGGGCAGCGCGTGGTCGGGCTGCGCCAGGCTGACGGGATGCCACACAACACCCAGCGTGCAAGATCAACCCCTCGGGCCGTCGCTGGGCCGTGAGACGTCGGGAAGCAGTGAGAAACCCGGAGAAGTAGCGAGAGCGTTCCTCCTGATGAAGCCGACGGATCCTCCCGTTGGCGCAGGTGGCAAGGCGTTGGGCGGACGAGCTGGCCTGTAAGCCGGATCCTGTGCACCGGGCGCCTTGCGGCATCCCGGCCGACGGTCATCCATCTCGGCCTGCCGTTGCCGGCAGGCTCCAGCGGCCTACCCGCAGGCATCGGGCGGGCCACCCTCAATCGCCTGCGCAGCGCGCCGAATCCGGCGCGCCTCTTGGCCTTGCTCCGGGTGGGGTTTACCGAGCCGTCCCGGTCACCCGGGACGCTGGTGGTCTCTTACACCACCGTTTCACCCTTACCCCGGCCCCGTCGATCTCATGGGGCGGGGCGGTCTGTTTTCTGTGGCACTGTCCCGCGGGTCACCCCGGGTTGCCGTTAGCAACCACCCTGCCCTGAGGAGTCCGGACTTTCCTCGACGGGCCCGTTGCCGAGCCCGACGCGACCGCCCGGCCAGCTCGTCCGCCCCATCAGCATAGGCCCCACCAGCTTCGATGGCCTCCCATCGGGTTAGCGTGGCGCCTCGTGTCGTCCGCGCAGCTTGCCTTGCTCGCTGTCGCGGGCCTCGTGTCGGGCGTGGTCAATGCGCTGGCCGGTGGTGGGTCGCTGCTGCTGTTCCCGGCGCTGCTGGCGGTGGGCTTCCCTCCGCTTGCGGCGAATGTCACGAACTCGGTCATCCAGTGCGCCGGCAGTGCAGGTCTAGCGCTGGGCAGCCGCCGGGAGCTTCAAGGGCAGCGCGATCGGGTGCTGTCGACCACCGGCGCGGCGGTGGCCGGCTCGATAGTGGGCAGCTTGCTGCTGCTGGTGCTGCCCGCAGCAGTGTTCGATGCGGTGGTACCCATTCTGGTGGCGCTGGCCAGCGTGCTGCTTGGGGTTCAGCCGTGGCTCGCCCGCTGGATCGGCGAGCCCGAACCCGATGCCCCGGACCGCCGTGCAGTCTTGCTGCCCGCGGTATTCGTCGCCGCCGTCTACGGCGGCTACTTCGGTGGGGCGCTAGGCGTCATCTTGATCGCGGTGCTTGCCCTCACCGCTCATGACGACCTGCACAGGCTCAATGCCGTTAAGGGGGTGCTTTCGCTGATCATTGCCGCGGTCAGCGCGGTGGTGTTCGCCATTGGCGCACCGGTGGACTGGCTGGTCGTCGCACTGCTCGCGCCTGTCAACCTCATTGGTGGCTTTCTCGGCGCGAAGCTCGCCGGTCGGGTGCGCGAACCGGCGTTGCGAGCCGCTGTGGTCGTCGTCGGCTTGGCGGTCTCGATTTACCTGTTCATCAGATGAGATAAGAAGTGTCGTTGACCAGACTCACGGTGGCGGGACCGTCGGGATAGAACTCCGCCGCGGACAGCGACGCGATATCCAGATGCAACCGGTGTAGCACCGACGGCCCGGCGTCCAACGCCATCCGCAGCAGCGCCTTGATCGGTGTGACGTGGCTGACCACGATCACCGTCGCGGCGCCGTGCTGGGCGATCAACTGGTCACGCACCCGGCGCACCCTGCGGTGTACCGCGTCCATGCTCTCACCGCCCGGCATAGCCAACGAGGTGTCGGTCAACCACCTGGTATGCAGGTCCGGATCGCGGTCTCGGGCTTCAGCGAAGGTCAACCCTTCCCAGGCCCCGAAGTCGGTCTCGATCAGTCCATCGTGGACGGTCACCGGCACACCCAGCGCGTCGGCCACGGGTTGGGCGGTCTGCCTTGCCCGCAGCAGCGGCGAGCTGACTACCGCAGCGACACCATCGGAGTTGGCCAGCCGAGCGGCGGCAGCGGCGGCTTGGCGCTCCCCCAGCTCGGTCAGCGGCAGGTCGCCGCGACCGGAGTAGCGGCGCTGCGCGGAGTGCTCGGTCTGCCCGTGCCGCAGCATCAGCAGCCGGGTCGGGGAACCGGTGGCGCCGGTCCAGTGCGACGGTGGCGCCGGCTGAGCCGCTGCGCGCTGGGCGGTGATGCCGGCCTGGGCGTCCATCGCCTCGTTGGCCAGCCGGTCAGCGTGCACGTTGCGGGCTCGCGGTACCCAGGTGTATTTCACGTCGACGAGTTGGCGGGCCAACTCGGCCGCCTCGCTGACCAGCGGTCGCAGGTGCGGTTGCTTGACCTGCCACCGGCCGCTCATCTGCTCGACCACCAACTTCGAGTCCAGCCGAGCCTCGACGAACTGGGCACCCTCCTTGACCGCGGCACGCAGCCCAGCGATGAGGCCGGAGTACTCGGCAACGTTATTGGTGGCGGTACCCAGTCCTCCCGACGCCTCCGCGAGTAGCTCCCCGGTGTCGGCGTCGCGCACCACTGCGCCGTACCCGGCCGGACCGGGGTTGCCCCGCGAGCCGCCGTCGGCCTCGACGATGACGCGGCGGGTCACCGACCCGACTCCGTGGAGAGATCAGATGGGGTCGATAAGCCTGATTCGCGGGTACGCACGAGCACAACGCCGCACTCTTCGCAGCGCAGTACCTCGTCGGAGGCCGCGTCACGCAGGTGTCCGATCGCGGTGCGATCCAGCTCCAACCGGCAGGCGCCACAACGGCCCTCGCGCACCAAGGCCGCGCCGGTACCGTTGCGGGCCCGGATCCGCTCGTAGAGCGTCACCAGATCCGCGGGCAGCTCACCGATAAGTATGCGGCGCTCTTGCTGAGCGTGTTCTTCGGTGGATCCCACATCCGCCAGCACCTCGTCACGGCGTCGAACGGCGTCGAGGCGACGCTGCTCGACGCCGGCCAACACCACCCGGCCGCGCTCGACATCGGCGACGGTGGCCTCGCGCCGCTCCATCACCTCCAGCAGCTCGTCCTCCAGCACGGTCTGGCGCCGCCGTAGGGTGGCCAACTCGTGTTGCAGGTCTTCGAGCTGCTTGCCCGACGAGATCGTCCCGGAGTCGAGCAGACCGCGGTCCCGGTCCTCCCGGGCCCGCACCTGGTCAATTTCGGCCTCCAGCTTGCGGACGTCGCGGTCTAGGTCCGACACCGTCGTCTCCGCCGCGACCACTGAGTCCCGACCGGACCGCAGGTCCTCGTCGGCCTGCTCGACCTCGGCCAGCTCGGGCAGCGACCGGCGGCGGTGCGCGGCGCGGGTCAGCTCGGCATCCACCGCGGCCAGATCAAGCAGCCGGCGTTGTGCGGCGGGATCGGCGTTCACCGCGAGCCCCTCCCAGGTGGTTGCGCCGCACCGATCGTCCAGGGATCGGTGCGGCGATACGAAACGTGAACGTCGACCGTACCGTCGAGGGCCGCGGAGACCACCGCTGCGGCCTGTTCACACCAGGGATGCTCGCTGGCCCAGTGCGCGACGTCCACCAGTGCCGGACCTCCGGCGGCGAGGTGCTCCGATGCCGGATGGTGCCGCAAGTCGGCGGTGACGAAAGCGTCGACCCCCGCTGCGCGGGCGGCCCCCAGTAGCGAGTCCCCGGCGCCGCCGCAGACCGCCACAGTGCGCACTGACCGTTCCGGGTCACCCCCGGCCCGAACGCCCCACGTGGTCTCAGGCAGCGCGTCGCGCACCCGGCCGGTGAACTCTCGTAGCGATTCGGGTTGCGACAGCTCGCAGATCCGCCCGAGCCCGGTGCGGGCGGATCCCTCACGGGGATCGAGCACGCCGGTTACCCGCAATCCCAACGAGCGGGCTAGAGCGTCGGACACTCCGGGGTCCGCCGCGTCGGCGTTGGTGTGCGCGCAGAACAGCGCGACTCCCGCGCGCACCAGCCGATGCACCAGGGCGCCCTTCGGATCGTCTGCGGGCACCCCGTGGACGCCACGCAGCAGCAGCGGATGGTGGGTGACGAGCAGTTGCGCGTCGCGCTCCAGCGCCTCCGCAACGACCTCGGCGACCGGGTCGATCGCCACCAAGACCCGCTGCACCGGCTCACCAGGATCGCCGCAGACCAGTCCCACCGCGTCCCAGCTCTCAGCCAGCACCGGCGGATAAGCAGCCTCCAGCGCAGCCACCACATCCCGCGCCATCGCAGTCACCTGCGCATCGCCATTCGGGTCCGAATGGCGACTCCGGGGCGCGCACGAACCGCGATTCGGGTCCGAATGGCGTCGGCGGTCATGACAGGGCAGCTTGCAGGGCGGTGATGAGGGCGGTCGCGATCTCGGGGGGGCGCACGGCGACGCGCAGGTGGTCGGGCGACAGGCCGGGGAACGTGTCGGCGCGCCGGACGGCGATGCCGGCACCGGCCAGCACGGTACGGACGCGCTCCCCTCCAGGCACGCGCAGGAGCAGGAAGGGGGCCGCGGCGGGTAGATGGACCCTGACGCCGGGCAGGTCGGCCAGCCGGCGGGCCATCCATTCCCGGTGCCGGACGGTCTGCGCGGCAGCGGCAGCGGCCTCGGCCACCGCCACCGCCGTACTGCAGGCCCGCACCGCTTCCAGCACCAGCGTGCCAACCGGCCATGCCGGCCGCGGCGCGGCCAACCGGGCGAGTAGATCGGGGGCGCCGAGCGCGTAGCCGGCACGCAGCCCCGGCAAGGCCCAGGTCTTGGTGAGACTGCGGAACACCAGCAGTCCGGAAATGTCTCGGTCAGCCGCCAACGATTCCCGCTCCCCGGGCACCGCATCGGCGAAGGCCTCATCCACGACGAGCACCCGCCCGGGCCGGGCCAGCCCGCGCACCACCTCGGCCGGATGCAGCACGGAGGTCGGGTTGGTCGGGTTGCCGAGCACCACGAGGTCGGCCTCGGCGGGAATTCGTTCGGGCGGTAGCCGGTGTGCGGCGTCGGTGAACACTCGCCTCACGGCGATGCCCGCCCTGCCCAGCGCCACCTCGGGTTCGGTGAACGACGGATGCACGACTGCGGCTAACCGGGGTGCCAGCGCAGGCAGCAAGGAGAAACCCTCCGCCACGCCGCCAAGCACAAGCACTTCAGCAGGGTCGCGGCCGTGCCGCGCAGCTACCGCCGCTCGGGCGGCGGTATCCTGCGCCGCGCAGGGATAGCGACCGAGCCCGTCCAACGCCGCCATCAACCGCTCGCGCAACCACGCCGGAGGCCTGCTGCCGCGCACATTCACCGCGAAGTCGAGCAGCCCCGGCGCAGCGTCGACGTCGCCATGGTGACGCAGCAGCTGGTCCATGTAGACACGTACGCTAGTCCCCCGCCAGTAACCCGATGCATGATTGTCGGATCTGAGCCGTCGCGGTGCACCGGTGAACGGTCACCCCTCAGATGTGAGTAATCGGCCACACTGGGTGCCGTGGGCAGCTCCAAGCGTTATCGTGTGTGCTTCGTGTGCACTGGAAACATTTGCCGGTCGCCGATGGCTGAGATGGTGTTCGCTGACGCGTTGCGCCGGGAGGGCCTGGTGCATCGAGTGCAGGTGAGCAGTGCGGGAACCGGGGGCTGGCACGTCGGCAACCCCGCTGATCCACGGACTGCGGAGGCGCTGCGCCGGGCCGGCTACGAGTGCAAGCATGTCGCCGCGCAGCTCGACTCGCAGCATCTGTCTGCCGACTTGCTCGTGGCGCTGGACTCCGGGCATCTCGCAGCGTTGCGCCGGCTGGTCGCCGCACCGGAGCGGGTGGTGCTGCTGCGGTCGTTCGACCCGTCCGCTGGTCGGGACCTCGATGTGCCCGACCCTTACTACGGTGGAAAGCACGGCTTCGACGACGTACTCGGCATGGTGCGCGCGGCGGTACCGGGGTTGCTGACGTGGGTACGCGAACGGTTGTGAGCACCGCCGCCGAGGCCGCATCCGCGATTACCGGGCAGCCGGTGCGGACCGCAAGACCCATTGGCGTGATCTGGTTAGTCGAGCTGAGCGACGGGCGCACCATCGTCGCCAAGCATGGGGAACCCGGACAGGCGAACGCTGAGGCGGCGGGCTTGCGCTGGCTGCGGGTGCCGAATGGCCCGCCGCTACCGCGGGTGCACGGACACGACGAACACTGGCTGATCACCGAACAGATACCCGCCGGCCGAGCGGACGGTGCCGCCGCCGAGCGGCTCGGGCGTCAGCTCGCCGCGCTGCACGCCGCGGGCGCGCCGGCTTTCGGGGCCGCACCGCCAGGAGGATCTCCACAGGCGTGGATCGGCACCGCTCCGATGGCCAACGTGACCGGGAAGGAGTGGCCGCAGTGGTACGCCGAGCACCGGGTGCTCCGTTATCTGCGCACGGCGGTGGACAAGGGCGCGGTGGACACCGCGGGTGCCCGTGCCGTGCACCAGACGTGCGAGCACATCGACGAGCTCGCCGGACCGGCTGAGCCGCCAGCGAGGCTGCATGGCGACCTGTGGTCGGGCAACGTGTACGCGGGCGCCGACGGGCGGTGGTGGCTGCTGGACCCGGCCGCGCACGGCGGGCACCGCGAAACGGACCTGGCGATGCTCGCGCTGTTCGGCTTCCCTGACCTGGACCGGTTGCTCGGCGGTTACACCGACGTCGCCCCGCTGGCGCCGGGTTGGCGACAGCGGGTCCTCTGCAGCAATTGTTCCCGCTGCTGGTGCACGCGGTGTTGTTCGGCGGTGGCTACGGCAGCAGCGCGGCCGCGGCCGCGCGAGCTGCGTTGGGATGAGCACCCGCTACCGTGGTGGTATGCGGTGGCGATTCCTGCTTCGCCCGGGCTGGCTGGCGCTGACTGCGGCGGTGATCTGCTTCGCCTTCGCAGCGTTCACCTTGCTCGCGCCGTGGCAGTTCCGTCGCGCGGCGCAACGCGCAGACACCAACACCGCGATCACTCGCTCCTTCAGCATCCCGCCAACGCCGCTACGCAGCGTTCTCCCGGCCCACGCCGCGCCATCCCAGGACACCGAGTGGCGGCAGGTTCGAGCCACCGGGCACTACCTAACCGCCGCTGAGATGGTGGTCCGGCTGCGCACCGTGCAGGGCGAACCAGCCTACGAGGTGCTGGACCCGCTTCGGGTGGCCGACGGATCCACCATCCTGGTGGATCGCGGCTACCTACGCCCAGCGGAGGGCGTACGGATCCCTGACTACCCCCCGGCGCCGGGGGGCGAGGTGACCGTGACCGGCCGGCTCCGAGCCGACGAGCTGGACCCGCAGAACGGTGAGGTCATACACCAGGACGGGCACCGGCAGGTGTACGCGGCGAGTAGCCGCACGGTGAGCGCCGCCACCGGGGTGCAGCTGGAACCGGGTTACCTTCAGTTGGTGGATGGTGCACCTGGGGTGCTGTTCGCGCTGCCCCTGCCGCAGTTGGACGCCGGACCGTCGTTCCCCTATGCGCTGGAGTGGCTCGCTTTCGGCACGATGGCCCCGCTGGGCCTCGGCTATTTCGCTTGGCGGGAAGCGACCGAATCGCGACGTGAAAATGATTGGTCACCGGACATGGACCCAGATGATCCGCACGATCCGCCAATGGCCGAGCTCGCCGACCGATACGGCCGCTGAGCCGCGGCCAACGTCGCGCACAGCGCCGCAGCTGCCAGCCCGATAACCCGCGATAGTTCGATTCCTCGGGTGAGGTCGCCGGCATCGGGAGTGCGTCCGTGGCCCAATACCGGACGCTGTTCGGTGCCGTGCGGGTAGACCGTCCGGCCACCTAGCCGGATCTCCAGCGCACCCGCGAACGCCGCCTCGACCTGCCCGGCGTTGGGGCTGGGATGCGCCGCCGCGTCGCGCCGCCAGACTTGCCAGGCCCCGCCAGCAGAACCGCCCACCAACGGCGCGCACAGGGTGGTGAGTACCGCTGCGGCTCGCGAGGGCAGAAGGTTGGCCAGGTCATCCAACCGTGCCGCGGCCCAACCGAACCGCCGGTACCGCAGCGAGCGGTACCCGACCATTGCATCGAGGGTATTGACCGCACGGTAGGCCAGTAGCCCGGGTACTCCGGCCACCGCGCCCCACACCAGCGGAGCGACGACCGCATCGGAGGTGTTCTCGGCGATCGACTCCACGCTGGCTCTGGCCATCCCCACCAGGTCGAGATTGGCTGGGTCGCGACCGCACAGGTGCGGTAACCGGGCCCGAGCGGTGTCGAGGTCCCCGGCGTCGAGTGCTCGGGCCATCGCGGCGCCTTCCTCGGCCAGCGAGGCGCCACCGAGCACCATCCAGGTAGCTAGCGCGGTACCTGCCACCTGCACAGTGGCTCGCCCGTGCCCGGCCCGTTCCACCAGAGCACCCAGCGCCGCCGCAGACCCGACCAGGGCACCGGTGTACACCAGCCCAGCCAGCCGGTGTTCGGCGTAGCAGGCACGTTCCGTCCTCGCGGCGAGCCGCCCGAAAGCGGCCACCGGGTGATGATGGTGCGGATCGCCGAACGCCGCGTCGGCAGCGACTCCGAGCAGCAAGCCGACCGCCCGCGCTGCACCCACTCCTCGACCCCCAGATGTCCACCGCAGCGGTCACCCTACTGGAGCCGACGATCGGCATCGTGGCGGAGTTCCGCCTTGCGAACCTTGCCCATCTCGTTGCGGGGTAGCGCAGCCAGGTAGTGCACCACCCGCGGTCGCTTGTGTGGCGACAGTAGCCCCGCCACGTGCGCTGCGAGTTCCTCCGCGGCGGGTGGCGGATCGCCGATGGCGACCACCCAGGCCACCACTCTCTCCCCGAGGTCGGGATCCGGTTCCCCGGTGACGGCCACCTCGAGCACCCCGGAGTGCTCCAGCAGGGCGTTTTCGACCTCGCCCGCACCGATCTTGTATCCGCCACTGGAGATCAGGTCCGTGGCGCGGCGCCCGACCAGTCGCAGGTGGCCGTCCCGGCTGCGGGTGGCGACGTCGCCGGTGCGAAACCAGCCGTCGTGTATCACCTCAGCGGTGGCATCGGGCCGGTTGAGGTAGCCCAGGAACAGGGTGGGACCGGCGACTTCAATCTCGCCGATCGTGTCGTCGTCTGATGCCTCGACGATCTCGCCGTGGTCGTCCACCAAACGAAGCGCCACTCCATCCAACGGTGGGCCGACGGTGCCTGCCCTGCGCGGCCCTTCGGCCCGGACCGCGCACGTGATCAGCGACTCGGTCATCCCGTACCGCTGCACTACCTGCTGACCGGTGGCCGCCGCGATCCGCTGATGGTCCGACACCGGCAGCGCCGCCGAGCCCGACACGAGCAGCCGAGCCCCACCCAGCGCCGTCGCGACGTGGGGATTTTGCTCGGCAGCCGCGGCCAACCGGTGGTACATCGTCGGCACCCCGAACAGCATCGTCGCGGAGCCACCCAGTTCCCGGGCCACCTCGTCGACCGAGAAGGAGCCCAGGTGGTGCAGCGAGCCCCCGAGCCGCAACGGTCCGAGCACGCCGAGGACCAGGCCGTGCACATGGAACAGCGGCAGCGCGTGGACCAGGACGTCGTGCGCGGTCCACACCCAGGCTGTAGCCAGCGCATCGATGTCGGCGGCGAGCGCACGGCGCGGTAGTACTACGCCCTTGGGTGGTCCCGTGGTGCCTGAGGTGTAGATGATCAGCGCGGGTGATTCGGGATCCGGCTCGGGCGGTATCGCTGCGCCCTCCGCTTGCAGGTCGACGCGTAGGCGCGGTACGGCGCGCAGCGCCTCGGGCAGCGCGGCATCTGGTGCGGTGAGCACGAGATCGGGAACTGCGTCGCTGATGACGTGCTGCAGCTCCCGAGTGCCGAGCTTGGGATTGACCGGTACCGCGGGGACTCCTGCGGCCAGCGCGGCCACCACCGCCACACAGGTCTCCAGCGTCGACTCAGCCCAGATGGCGACCCGTCGGACATCGGACAATCGATGCGCAAGTGCTGCGGTCAGCACACGCAGCTCCGAATAGGTCACACAACGCTGCCCGAATCGGACAGCCTCGGCATCGGTGGGCTGATGCAATGTTGGCAACAATGCCGAGGTGACCACTCACAGTCCTTTCGAGGCGGTTTTGAGGTAATGTCCGAGGCTATGGTCGAGCAGGCTAGCAGCTTCGATAGTGATGCCCGGCCGTTCGAATGGTGGATGACGTCCAACCTCGCCCTCGGCCTGGCGTTCAACTGCTTTCTTCCGGTGCTTTTGCCGTCGTACGTGCTCACGGCGGGGGGTACAGCCACCGATGTCTGGGTTGCGATGGCGATGGCCGGACTGTTTGCTCTGCTGGGGCCCGCGATCGGGCGGGTCGCGACGCGACGCCGAGCGCACCGATCGATGCAGGTACTGGGCATGACAGGGATGGCCATCGGACTGCTGGTGCTGGCGCTGTCCCACGGTGACTCACTGCCGATCGTGCTTGCCATCGCCGTGATGGGCATCGGCGCGGCGGCAGTGGCCGTCGCGGCTCCCGCGTTAATCCTGGCCAGCGACCTACCTGCGGACTTCCAGACCCGGCAGTTGACCTGGCTGCAGCTCAACCTGGATCTAGGCAAGATTGTGGGAGGACTGCTCCTCGGTGCGATGGCGGCACAAAAGCTGTCTTTCGGTGTGCAGTTCCGAGTCGGCGGCCTGGTGTTGGCCCTCCTTGGTGTGCTGGTGTGGAAGGCCAGTCGATGCGTGACCGGCCGAATCCAGCAACCGGATCAAAACGAAATGAATCTTATAGTAACCGGACAATCGCGCACAGCGGTGCCGTGGAGAACATTGTTGCTATCATTGTTCGGTGTTCCGGTCGTCGCCCAGCTACTGGGCGGTATGACCATGATGGAGGCGCAGACCTCCACGATGCTCGCCGTGTCCGGGCTGGTCGGCATGGGCTTGTATCTTCTCTCCGGTCGCTGGATGACCCGGTCCAACCCCGGCCTGGTGTGGGCGACCGGCCACGTCCTGCGCGGCGCTGGGGGTGTCGTCCTCGGTGCGCTGGGTCTTGCGCGGGGGATGCCGCACCTCGTTGTGTTGGCCGCGTTCCTGATGCTGGAGTCGATTCCCGCCATCGCGTGGATAGTCCAGACCCGGGCGGCAGCGCACTTGGTTCCGCAGGCGACCTCAGGAGTGACCGGCGCGGTGCGAGCGTCCCGACGCAGCGTCCCGATGGGACGGCTCGACCAGCAGACCAGCCGCCACTCCGAGCGCGTCGGCGTCCTGGTTTCCGCGTCGCCGAGCCCAGCACTGTCGCAACCGACGTAGTTTTACAAGGACGCTTTCCGTTCTCGACAAGTGAAGACCGAGTGCGGCTCCGGCGTTGCGCTTCGTCAGATAGGTCACTCGTGAGCAAACGGCCCGAGGGCGAGCGAGTTGCCCAATTGCTGAAGCTGGAACCGCTGGCGAAGGAAGGCGGTCTCTTCCGCCGGACATACGCCGATGAGCACTGCTCAGTGATCTACTTCATGCTGATTGCCCCCGACTTCTCGGCACTGCACACGCTAGACAGCATGGAGACCTACCACTGGTACGCCGGATCGCCGCCGCAGGTTCTGCTGCTCCACCCGGGAGGCCAGATCGAGCAGCCGGTCCTCGGACCTGATCTCGCAGCGGGAGCGAGGCCGCAGATCATCGTGCCCGCAGGGGTGTGGCAGGGCGCAAGCCCGCTCGGCGAGTGGGCGCTGACCGGCACGACCATGGCGCCGCCATTCGAGTGGTCCGGCTTTCGCCTCGGTCGGACCGCCGAGCTGCTCACACGCTGGCCGGACGCAGCACCAACGATTCATGCCCTCACGCGTACTTGACGTGGAGCTGAGGGTGCCGCGGCGTGATGAGAGGTCATCGGCCGGGGCGGCCAAGCCCCTGGCACTGGTCAGCCGGAAATGTCCGATCGTCTAGTGATCCCGCGGGCCTGAGCACGCAGAACTCGTTGCCCTCCGGATCGGCCATTACCACCCAGGTCACGCCCTCTGGCTGCCCCACCGACACCCGCCGCGCACCGAGGCCCTCCAGTCGCGCGACCTCGGCCGCTTGGTCATCGGCTGCCTGCGGTGCCAGATCGAGATGCAGCAGCAGCAGACGTAGGATCCGCCCTCGACCCGTCCCGTAACGCTGCGGCGGCCTATATCGTGATCAAGTGGAGATGACATGACAAACGTCTTGTTCGTCCGCAACGACGGGGAGTTCGCGGTCGCCCACATTGACGGTGCGGGCGAGCTGGTCGAAACCCAGGTAGGCGACGATGCTGCGCTTGACTGGACTCATGTCGTCCCGGTCGGGAAAGACATCCTCTTCGTCCGCAACGACGGGGAGTTCGCGGTCGCCCACATTGACGGTGCGGGCGAGCTGGTCGAAACCCAGGTAGGCGACGATGCTGCGCTTGACTGGACTCATGTCGTCCCGGTCGGGAAAGACATCCTCTTCATCCGCAACGACGGAGAGTTCGCGGTCGCCCACATTGACGGTGCGGGCGAGCTGGTCGAAACCCAGGTAGGCGACGATGCTGCGCTTGACTGGACTCATGTCGTCCCGGTCGGGAAAGACATCCTCTTCATCCGCAACGACGGAGAGTTCGCGGTCGCCCACATTGACGGTGCGGGCGAGCTGGTCGAAACCCAGGTAGGCGACGATGCTGCGCTTGACTGGACTCATGTCGTCCCGGTCGGGAAAGACATCCTCTTCATCCGCAACGACGGAGAATTCGCCGTCGCCCACATCAACACAGCCGGAGAGCTCGTCGAAACCCACGTAGGACATGACGCCACCCTCGACTGGACCCATGTCGTCCCGGTCGGGAAAGACATCCTCTTCGTCCGCAACGACGGAGAATTCGCCGTCGCCCACATCAACACAGCCGGAGAGCTCGTCGAAACCCACGTAGGACACGACGCCACCCTCGACTGGACCCATGTCGTCCCGGTCGGGAAAGACATCCTCTTCATCCGCAACGACGGGCAATTCGCCGTCGCCCACATCAACACAGCCGGAGAGCTCGTCGAAACCCAGGTAGGCAACGACGGCACCCCGGATTGGACCCAGGTGGTAGCGGTGCCGTGACCGTCGTCATCCAGCGAGAACCGCTGAACCTGCATCAGGTGGATGATAATTCATGCCTGACGTGCGTCGCGGCCAACGTCCTGTACGTATTGGGAGTCACCGATACCGTGGATACGCAGTGGGTTGATCGCCAGGTTGGTCGGGAGCCAGGCTGCGGGGCGCAGCGGACCGAAACCAGACGTTTCTTGCTCCAACAAGACCTCTCCCTGCACATGATCCGCGCGTACGAGGCTGAGCGGTTCCTGCAGGAAGGCTTCGATTACCTGAGGCGCTTCTACCACCAGGAATGGGACTCGTCGTGGGACGAATACTGGACACAGCATCGGCTGGCGCGGCACCGCCGCGAGTGTCTCGCGGAGCGCGAGTTGGACACCTTCGGCGCCAGGATGCGGACTGAGCACCGTCAACCCACCCTCGTCGATATCCGCAGTGCCCTAGACAGCGGCTGTCCTGTGTGGATCTCTGTCGACAACGACTGGGGCGAGGTCGACTGTCACGCGGTCCTGGTCTATGGCCAGCGGGGCATCGTGTTCGACGTGTACTCGCCGGAAGTCTCAGGTAACTGCCTGCAGCAGTACCGCCGTCGACAACTAGACAGGATGTGGCTGCGCAGCGAAGGCATGACCGCGGTGGCGCGCCCTGAGCCATCGTGCGAATGAAATTCCCCTCACAGGCACAGGTGACGTGAGGACCGAACCAACGCCGCTGTCGAGCCAGCACAGGTATCGGAGCGTCAGGTTGGGCTGGCGGGCGTAGCAGGATGCGAACCTGCTACCAACGGCGACCACCAACGACACGATCTCGTTGTCTTGTCTGTTATTGGCCCAAGACGCACAACTCTAAATCGCCCTGGGCGATTCTGAAGTGTGTCACTACGGCAGGCTCTGGCAGCGACTCGGTAACTCACTGGCGCCGACGTCCGCCACCTCATCGCGGTCTGGCGAGACGCGATCAAGACACGGACTGTTTGGGCTGGTGGGCGCAGCAGGATTTGAACCTGCGACCGCTCGCTTGTAAGGCGAGAGCTCTCCCGCTGAGCTATGCGCCCGACGCCGCCCGGAAAATCCGGTCGGCACGGTATTCAGGATGGCAGTGTTCAAGAAGGCAACGCAGCCATCGCCTGCTTCCACACGGTCTGGTCGCGAGCCTCGCCGGGCCCGTTCATCTCGGCGAAGCGAATCACGCCGTCAGTGTCGACCAGGAAGGTACCGCGGTTAGCGATGCCAGCTTGGTCGTTAAACACACCGTAGTCCTGCGCGACCTTGCCGTGTGGCCAGAAGTCACCCAGCAGGGGGAAGTCGTAGCCCTGCTGATTCGACCATGCCTTGAGCGTATAGACCGAGTCTACGGACACCGCCAGCACCTGCACGTCGGCGAACTCCGCTGCGTCGTCGCGGAGCTGGTCGAGCTCTCCGGTGCAGATACCGCTGAAGGCCAGCGGGTAGAACACCAGGAGCACGTTGCGGTCACCGCGGAACTCAGACAGCGTCCGATCTTGATTGTTCTGATCCTTCAGGGTGAAGTCCGGCGCTTGGTCCCCGACCTGAAGCGACATCGTGCTCAGTCCTCCTCTACTCGACTCATCTCAACCTCGCGCCAGATGGCGCGAGGTTCTCGGCGTCGGCTCACCGGCTCAGCGTTTGGCCTTGGCCGCCTTCGGCGTCGCCAGCCTGCTGGCTGCCCAGTCGTCGCTCACGCTGACGTTGGACGTCTGCGCGAGACCGACGGTGGGGGCCGCCTCGGCAATGTCCGAGGGCTCGACATGACCGTCCCGGCCGGTCTTGGGCGTGAGTACCCAGACCACCCCGTTGTCCGCCAACGGCGTCCGGGCGTCGACGAGGGTGTCTACCAAATCGCCATCCTCGTTGCGCCACCACAGCAGCACCACATCGACGACTTCATCGGAGTCCTCATCGAGCAGGTCACCACCAATCACCTCCTCGATCGCCGCGCGCACGTCGTCGTCGACGTCCTCATCCCAGCCGAGTTCCTGCACGACCATGTCTGGTTCGATCCCGAGCCTCTCGGCAACGCCGAGTTTGCCGGTGTCTCCCGCCGCAGCGGCGACCACGGTGTTCACCTCTCCACAACGTCAAGCCGGCGACCTGCGCCCGGCGATGTATTACTCGATGGCGTCCAAGCGAACACTGCGGTCCACCTGCAGCGCAACTGCCGGGGGCGGGACACGCCGATCCGGGCTATGTCCGGGGCCGATTACCCAGTCGAATTGCCCGGACGGATTACCCGTGAGCGGCAGTGACATCGATCGCCAGGCCGACGAGCATGGGCCGGCATGGGGCACGATGGGCGGTGTACAACCAATCAGGTACCGACGACCACGGGTACCCACGACCACAGCGTGAGGCGAGGAGATCCCTTGGCCATGAAGAACAATCGCACGGCCGCCCGCGTGCGCGTCATCCGGGACGGCGTCGCGGCGCACCTTCCAGACATCGACTCGGAAGAGACCGCTGAGTGGCTGGAAGCTTTCGACTCCGCGGTGCTGTCCGGAGGCAAGCAGCGGGCCCGGTATCTGATGTTGCGGCTACTCGAACGGGCCCGCGAGACCGGCGTCGGCGTGCCCTCGTTGACCAGCACGGACTACGTCAACACCATCCCCACCGAGAACGAGCCATGGTTCCCGGGTGACGAGGACACCGAGCGGCGCTACCGCGCCTGGATCCGGTGGAACGCGGCGATGATGGTGCACCGGGCGCAGCGACCCGGGGTCGGCGTCGGCGGCCACATCTCCACGTATGCCTCCTCGGCCGCGCTCTACGAGGTGGGCTTCAACCACTTCTTCCGCGGCAAAGACCATCCCGGCGGCGGCGACCAGGTTTACATCCAGGGCCACGCGTCTCCCGGCATCTATGCCCGAGCGTTCTTGGAAGGCCGGCTGTCCGCCGACCGGCTCGATGGCTTCCGCCAGGAGTACTCCCACGCCGGCCCGGGCGGCGGCCTGCCGTCCTACCCACACCCACGGCTGATGCCGGACTTCTGGGAGTTCCCCACCGTCTCGATGGGGCTGGGTCCGATCAACGCGATCTTCCAGGCCAGGTTCAACCGCTACCTGCAGGCCCGCGGTCTCAAAAACACCTCCGACCAGCACGTGTGGGCGTTTCTCGGCGACGGCGAGATGGACGAGCCCGAATCTCGCGGGCAGATTCAGGTCGCGGCCGTCGAGGGGTTGGACAACCTCACCTTCGTGGTGAACTGCAACTTGCAGCGCCTCGATGGCCCGGTTCGGGGCAACGGCAAGATTATCCAGGAATTGGAGTCGTTCTTCCGCGGCGCCGGCTGGAATGTCATCAAGGTGATCTGGGGCCGCGAGTGGGACGGCCTGCTGTTCGCCGACCGCCAGGGCGCGCTCGTGAACCTGATGAACGTCACGCCCGATGGTGATTACCAGACCTACAAGGCCAACGACGGCGGCTACGTCCGGGACCACTTCTTCGGCCGCGACCCTCGCACCAAGGAACTGGTCAAGGAGCTGTCCGACGCCGACATCTGGAATCTCAAGCGTGGTGGCCACGACTACCGCAAGGTCTACGCCGCCTACCAGGCCGCGACCCAGCACCACGGCCAGCCCACCGTGATCCTGGCCAAGACCATCAAGGGCTACGGCCTGGGCTCGCACTTCGAGGGGCGCAACTCGACCCATCAAATGAAGAAGCTCACCCTGCAGGACCTCAAGCACGTCCGCGACGCCCAGCGCATCCCCATCTCCGACGCGCAGCTCGAGGAAGACCCCACGCTGCCGCCGTACTACCACCCGGGCCCGGACGCGCCCGAAATCCAGTACATGTGCGAGCGGCGCCGGGCGCTCGGCGGGTTCCTGCCCCAACGGCGGACCAAGTCCAAGACACTGGTGCTGCCCGGCGACAAGGTCTATGAGGTGCTGCGCCGCGGGTCGGGCAAGCAGGAGGTCGCCACCACGATGGCGTTCGTTCGGCAGCTCCGCGAACTGATCAAGGATCCCGAGATCGGACCGCGATTCGTGCCGATCATCCCGGACGAAGCGCGGACTTTCGGGATGGACTCGATGTTCCCCACCCAAAAGATCTACAACCCGCACGGGCAGCTCTACACCTCGGTGGACGCTGAGCTGATGCTGGCCTACCGGGAGAGCGAGCAGGGCCAGATCCTGCACGAAGGTATCAACGAGGCGGGTTCCACCGCGTCGTTCACCGCGGCCGGGACCTCCTACGCCACCCACAACGAGCCGCTGATCCCGGTTTACGTCTTCTACTCGATGTTCGGTTTCCAGCGCACCGGAGACGGCCTGTGGGCCGCCGGCGACCAGATGGCCCGCGGATTCCTGCTCGGCGCGACCGCGGGACGCACTACGCTGGTCGGTGAGGGGTTGCAGCACAACGACGGGCATTCCATGCTGCTCGCCGCGTCCAACCCCGCCGTGGTGGCTTACGACCCGGCCTGGGGTTACGAGATTGCGCATATCGTCCGCGACGGGCTGCGTCGGATGTACGGCGACGACGACGCTGCGCGCGATCCGAACGTCTTCTACTACCTCACCATCTACAACGAGCCTTACCGGCAGCCGGCCGAGCCCCCAGACCTCGACGTCGAGGCCCTGCTGCGCGGCCTGTACCGGTACGCACCGGCGCCGAGCCCCGACCAGCCTGCAGTCCAGCTCGCCGCTTCGGGAGTCGCGCTGACATGGGCGCTGCGGGCCCAGGAGATGCTGGCCTCAGACTGGGGCGTGGCGGCCGACGTGTGGTCAGCGACGTCGTGGACGGAACTGCGCCGCGAGGCCGTCGAGATCGACCGGCACAACCTCCTGCATCCTGAGGCGGAGCCTCAGGTGCCGCACGTGACTCGCGCCTTACAAGATGCCATGGGGCCGCTGGTGGCGGTCTCGGACTGGATGCGCGCGGTACCCGACTTGATCCGACCGTGGGTACCCACCGACCTGACCACACTGGGCACCGACGGCTTCGGCTTCTCCGACACCCGCCCGGCGGCACGGCGACACTTCCTCATCGATGCCGAGTCGATCACAGTGGCCGCCCTGGTTGCGCTGGCCCGGCGCGGCGAGGTCGATCAGTCCGTCGTCGCCCAAGCAGCCCGCAAGTACTGCATCGACGACCCGCAAGCGGCGGGCCCGCAAACCTCCGACCCAGGAGTGGCCTAGTACTCCAGCCGTAGATCGTGATCATGTGAGCTGAGTTTGTTGGCGGCGGTAGTGGCTGGCACGGGCTTGGTGTTGGTGGCGGCGTCGCCAGTGTGACCAGGCCAATGTGTCGGTGAGCCGGCGGGTGGGTTCGGTGATCAGCTTGGTGAATAGGTGTCGGATCTCGCTGCAAGTCAAGGTGATCAGCCCTGGCTGTGGTGGGTGTTCGGTGCGTTCGGTCGCGGCGATGACCGCGAGCAGGGCGTGGGCGAGCATCGCGAGCAGCGTCCAGCGTCGCCATGGCAGCCAGCGGCGGAGTTGGTGCTCGTCGAGTCCGGCGAGGCCTTTGGCGGCCTGGAAGCTTTCTTCGATGGTCCATCGGCGTCCGGCGACGCGGACCAGCTCGCCGAGGGTGACCAGGGTGGGTGAGTAACAGCGCTAAAAGGCGAGTTCACCGTGGCTGGGGTGGCGGCGGATGAGCAGCCAGTGGTGTCCCGATTCGGTGGTCAGGGTGACCCACGCCCAGTCGTAGTAGCGCTGTCCCTTGGCGCCCGGACCGGCCGAGAGTCGCGCCCAGGCACCCTTGGGCACGCTGGCCGCGAGGGTGTCGGGACGCATCGGGCCGGCTGCGGTGGGCACGCGACGGTCACAGCCGATGGCCAGTACATATCCCACCCGGCGGCCCAGAAGCTCAGCGCGCAGGTTCGGGTCGGCGCCATAGACCTCGTCGGCGGCCACCCACCGCGTCGGCACTCCGGCGTCGAGCGCGCGGCCGATCATCGCCTGGGCCAGCGCTGGTTTGGTGGCGAACTCGACCTCCTGGGGTATTCCCGCGGCGGCGCACCGGGCCGGGTCGTTGGTCCAGCAGCGCGGTAAGTAAAGCTCGCGGTCGATCATCGCGTGCCCGGCTTGCCCGGCGTAGGTCAGTACACCGCTACCTGGGCGTTCTCGATCCGACCCGCGGTAGCGGTGTACTGGCGCTGGGTTCCGACCGTGCTGCTGCCCTTCTTCACATCGCCGGTCTCATCGACCTATGCGGATATCCGCATAGACAGATCTATGCCGACACCGCGACTATGCCGAGGATGTCGATGTTCGGGTCTCGGTCGCGTGACGGCGGTGGGGTTCTGTGCCGTTCGTGTCGTGGGTGTCTCGGCATAGTTGCGGGCTGAGAGCAGCCTCGCCTGCGTGGGGGCGCCGGGCTCCCGTGAGGGAGGCGAGTGCGATGTTGGGAAGGCGGAGGAAAGCAGGTCTGCTGGGGCCGCAGGTCGAGGGTTACCGGGCGTGGTTGGTGCAGCGGGGCTACACGCCAGGGACGATCCGGAACATGCTGAACGACCTGGGCCAGGTCGGCCAGTGGTTGTCGGCTGAGGGGCTGGGGGCAAGGCAAGTCAGCGAGGAGCTGATGGCCGCGTTCCTCACCGCCCGACGGGAGGCCGGTCAGCGGCGAGTCCCGGGGATACGCGCGATGGCGCCGCTATTGAGCTATCTGCGGGAGGTCGACGTCGCTGCGGTCGCGAAGCCGTCGCTGACACCTTTGGGATCACTGCTCGGGCGGTACCGGTCCTGGCTGGTCGGGGAGCGTGGCCTGGCCGCGACCACGGTGCGGCGCTACGAGAACACCGCTCGCCGCTTCCTGCAGGAACAGGCGTCGGTCGATGAGATGTTCGAGCCCGCTGCGCTGAGCGGGGTGGACATTAACGCGTTTCTGCTGCGGGAGTGCGGTCGCGTCTCGGCTGGGTCGGCCAAGGGGCGGGTGGCTGAGCTCCGCTCGATCCTGAGGTTCCTGTATGTGCAGGGCATCACACCGTTGCCGCTGGGGACGGCCGTGCCTCCAGTTGGTGGGTGGCGTTTGGCCACGCTGCCGCCGCCCGCTATGACGGCCGCGGAGGTCCAGCGGCTGCTCGACAGTTGCGACCGCAGCAGCCTGGTTGGCATTCGCAACTTCGCGATCATGACGCTGGTCGCGCGGCTGGGCTTGCGGTCGATCGAGGTCGCGCGTCTGGAGCTGCGTGATGTGGACTGGCGGGCGGGCGAACTCGTGGTCCGCGGCAAGGGACGCCGACACGATCGGCTCCCGTTGCCGGTGGAGGTTGGTGAGGCCCTGGTGGCCTATTTGTCCGGCGGCCGCTGCCCGGAGGGAGCTCGCCGCCTGTTTCTCACCTGCCGAGCCCCTCGCGGACCGATCCGGGCGGACCTGGTGGGTGACGTCGTCGAGCGAGCCTGCACGCGAGCCGGGCTGCCTGTGGTGGGGCCACACCGCCTCCGTCACGCCCTGGCCAGCGAGTTGCTACGCCACGGTGCCGGTTTGGTCGCGATCAGCCAGGTGCTTCGTCATCAGGACCTGGCCACCACGGCCCTCTACGCCAAGGTCGACCTCGACGCGTTGCGCGAGGTCGCCCAGCCGTGGCCGGGAGCGGTTCGGTGAGCGCGTTGGAGCAGGTTCTCCTCGACTACCTGCGGCTGCGTCGTTCGCTGGGATACGAACTGGCCGAGGCCGGGCGGCTGCTGCCGGGCTTCGTCGCCTATCTCGATGCCCACGGGGCGCGCACCGTGACGATCGAGTCGGCGCTGGCGTGGGCCCAGCAGGCGCAGACGGACCCAGCGACGAGCGTCTGGCCACGGCGGATGACCGCCGTCCGTGGCTTCGCCCGCTACCTGGCCGGCATCGATGCCGACACCGAGGTGCCGCCGCTGGGGCTGATGCCGCACCGACCGCGGTGGCGCCTACCGTTCATCTACTCCCCGACCGAGGTCGACACGGTGATCGACCAGGCTCGCCAGTCGATCGTCTCGCCGCTGCGGGCGGCCACCTACGCCACGCTGATCGGGCTGCTTGCGGCCAGCGGGATGCGGATCGGGGAGGCGATCAAGCTCGACCGTGGCGACGTCGACTGGGCCCAGGATGTGCTGTTGATCCGCGAGTCGAAGTTCGGCAAGTCACGGCTGGTGCCTTTGGCGGCCAGCAGCATGGCGGCGCTGCAGGTTTACGCCGGGCTGCGTGATGAGCTCGCGCCGCGGCCTGACGGGCCGAGCTTCTTCCTGTCCCTCGCCCGGAAACGGCTGCTCTATGCCGTGGTCTCCCAGACCTACCGGCAACTCGTCGACGACTCCGGTGTCGGAGCCGGTGCGCCCCGTCCTCCGCGGCTGCACGACCTGCGGCACACCTTCGCGGTCCGAACCCTGCTCGGTTGGTACCGCGCGGGCGAGGAGGTGCAGGCCAAGATCCCGTCGTTATCGACCTACCTCGGACACCGCGAGCCGAGCTCTACTTACTGGTACCTCTCGGCCGCTCCCGAGCTGCTCGCGCTGGCCGCCGCTCGCCAGGACACCGCGTGGGCGGCGGCCCGATCATGACGCTGATCGCGCCGACGCTGCAGGCCTTCTTCACCGACCGGCTCGCCACGCAGCGCCAGGCCAGCCCCCGCACCATCGCCGCCTACCGCGACACCCTGCGGCTACTGCTCGGGTTCGTGCACCGCCAAACCGGCATGACGCCCTCCCAACTCAGCTGGGACGACCTGGACGCAACGATGATCTCCTCGTTCCTCAACCACCTGCAGAACGACCGGGGTAACTCCATCAGGACACGTAACGTCCGGCTCACCGCGATCCGCTCGCTGTTCTCCTACGCCGCCCTGCGCCATCCCGAGCACGCACTAATCATCCAGCGCGTCCTGGCTATCCCCCCGAAGCGGTTCGACAAGCGAATCGTGACGTTCCTGACCGCCCCCGAAGTCGACGCCCTGATCGCCGCCCCGGACCAGTCCCGCTGGGAAGGCCGACGCGACCGCGCCCTCATGTTGCTGGCCGTCCAGACCGGCCTGCGGGTCTCCGAACTCACCGGCCTGAACTGCGGCGACGTCGCCCTCGGGGCCGGTGCCAACGTCACCTGCGAAGGCAAGGGACGCAAGCAACGCGCCGTGCCCCTCACCAACCCGGTCCAGGCGCTTCTGCAACGCTGGCTCAGCGAGCGAGCCGGCCGCTCACACGACCCGCTGTTCCCGACCCGCACCGGACGACGGCTCAGCCGCGACGCGGTCGCACTCCGGGTCAGCACCCACGTTGCGACCGCCGCGAAACGATGTCCATCGCTGCTGGGCAAGCGAGTACATCCGCATGTTCTTCGACACAGCTGCGCCATGTCGCTGCTCCAAGCCGGTGTCGACACCTCAGTGATCGCCCTCTGGCTGGGCCACGCCGGCGTCCGGTCCACCGACGCCTACTTACACGCCGACATCACTATCAAGGAGAAAGCCCTTGCCCTGACCACACCCGCAGCCGCTCACCCCGGCCGCTACCGCCCACCAGACAAAGTCCTCGCATTCCTCGAAAGCCTGTGACTACGCCGAGCCGCAGCCACCGAACATCCCCCGTCACCAGGTGCTGACGGCCTGCGTCTCGGCATAGTCGCGGTGTCGGCATAGATCGACCACCAACACCGCGCCGGGATCACCAAGGTGCTCCATCACGTAATCGCGCAGGTCATCGCGCACCCCGTCGGTATCCCACACCGCGCGAGCCAACAGGTGCTGCATGCCCTCGGGGCCGACCTCCCCGGCGTGCTCAGAAATCGTCCCAGCAGTTCTTGCGCGGCAGATCGGCCAGCAACCCCAGCATGAACCCCGGATCCGTCACCGTGGTTCGACCCGAGGAAACCTGCCAGCCACCCGACCGAGCAACTCCTCGAGCATCCCCGGCCATCGATCTACCACTACGCTACGGCCCACGGCCACCGCTTGATCTTCTGACGTCGACACAACCTAAGATGATCATGCGGTGGCCGCCCTACGTCCGGGACCGACACGCCGCAAGATCACGATCTACGGCTGGAGTACTAGCTCACTCCAGAGTGCATAACAGAGCAACTGTTACGCACTCACCCACCCCTGTCACTGACGTGGACGGGATGGGCAGAAGTAGTTGCTCACCTACGAAAGTCGACTCCGAAGTCTTGTGGTCACCACAGAGAGAACTGCTATAACCAATACGACCAGGACTCCGAGTCGAGCTAAGAGATTATCGAACAAGGTTATGAGTCCAAGGAAGGCGATCGTTAGGAGCAGGAGCATTTCGCGGAGTTCTTTGATAACCTGGTAGCGACGGCTGGCTCGAATTCGGACGACGCCCAGCTTTTGGCCGGCGAGGCCAAGACGGGCGCGGAGAGCGCTGTCGAGGAAAACCCAGGGAAGATCAGGGTAGACGCCGAGGGCGTCTCTAGCGGAAGGGAAGCGGCTGTCCAGCGCGCCACCTTCGAGGAGGCAACGCCGGTCCACGATCGCGGCGCTGACGCTGTACGCCTTTACACGGATGCTCGGCACGGCGAGGTGGCCATCTGACGTGGGAATGCCCTCGATGACGACCTCGTCTCCGCTCTCGATGCCCAGCAGCCGGAGAGTCAGTTCGTCAACGAGGCAGACACGCTGCTCGACCGATGTGAGATCTGCGGTTTGGACCCGACACATTGTGTAGTGGCAGCGGGCCACGAGGGAGTCCGACGACCTGCTCAGACTAGGGAGCGCGGGTATTAATTGGGCGATCTCGCCGATCTCGGCACCGATGCCGTCGCGCAGCACCTGATCCACAAGGACAACGCCGTGTGCAACGGAGTCATCGTGCAATACTCGTGCGAGGGCGCCCGGAGCTTGGGGTGAGCCCTCCTCGGCGTGTTCGTTGAGGCGACGGATCACGGCGTTACGGCCAAGGCTCAACTGATCCGCCGTTGCACGCGCGACGACAAGACACTGTTCGCCCTTGCGCTCCAAGTCGTCGGTCGTGTCCGCGATTCGCAGGCCGGCCGGTGAGGAAAACCCAAGGCAACCTCCATACGGGATTGGTCGAGTCTCACGGGGTACCAATCCTGTGGGCACTGTCCAACCCTGCTTCGCGAATAGTTCCCTCGCTTGTAGGCGCCGATCCTCATCACCAGCAGCCTTCTCATGGAATTGACCCGGATCCTCGCCGAGCAGCGTCCGAAGATCCGCGGAGCGGTCCAGCAGCAGACGAATCAGCTGGTCCTGGGAGCTGGGGGGGTACAGGCGGCCATCTGGACCACTGAGGACGCCCCACTTACTCACGTAGATCGCGAAGTCGCTGAGCCGCTCCTCAGATTCGAGAACAAGCGGGTGGTCATCGCCGCGCAGCAGAACCAGGTCATAGTTCGGCTCCGTGCGATCCAGCGCCCGCAGCTGCGCATCATCGAGCCACAACACACACACGCGAGTGGCCTTCGACGAGGAGGCTGCATGCGCGGTCATCGCGATGTAGCCCGCTTTGCTGACGTGAGCCGAGTGGCCGACTAACACGCCATCGAGGACGGCGTGAGTCATGGGGACGACCCGGGAGACGCCCTCGTCGGAGAACTTTCGTATCATCTGTGCGGGTGATGCGTTGGAGCCGACCGCGACGACTGGGTACCGCTTATTGACGGCTGCTTGGTTGAGTGTGAGGAGGGCGAAGCTCAGTGCCACCTCGTGATTAGCGAGGCACTCGAAGCCTGGGAGATCAAAAGATCCGACCGCCACACACCATTGGCCCAGGCGCCGTCCGGGGCGAGCTGTCAGCCACAGCAGCTTGTCATCGACTAACAACGCGGAGCGAGGGGAAGGCTTGCCCGGATAGACTGACGGGTCGCTTAGCGCGTCGGCGCTGAGATCGAGCTCGTGCGGAGAGGGCATAGCCGCGTGTCACCTGCTCTGGCCCAGCGGCACTGGCAGCGGGGCCTCGATGTCGCACTGCCCGTAGGTCAATGGGTGCGCGATCCGTCCACTCCGGCTGATCAGCACCAACCAGCCCGGCAGCAGCCTGTTCTCAACGTAACGTGCGAAATTCCTGTCGAGCCGTGATAGTAATCCCGGCGTATACCGGACCAGTCTTACCGCTTCCGGGATCCTGCGATCGGGGAGGTAAACGCACGACGATTCAAGGTCGGCCCTGGCGCTTGCGGTCATCATGCCTCCTCGTGGTGGCGTCACAGGCGGGGCCGGGGCTTCACCCTAACCGCCGCATCAGTTCAGCCGACGTGCCCTTGGCGAACCGGCACAGACGGCGAGGTTCCTCCGGCGCAGGTGTACAGGCTACGCAGTGGTGAGCCGCGCGGCCATCTCCCAGACCAGGATCTCGGCGCCGTTGGAGGCGGCGGTGACGCGCTGGCCACCAGCGGCAGTCAGGCGCGCTGCGTCGCCGGTGTCTAGGGGGCCGGTGCCCTCCAGATCCACCGAACCACGCGCGACGTAGAGGTGCACGAAGGCCGCACCCGGCACGTCGACGCTCGCGCCGGGTTGCAGCCGCGCCGCGTGCAGCGCCGCATGCTGGTGCCCGAGGAAGATCGCGCTGCTGTCGCCGTGGGCGTCCATCCCGGACGCCACGACCACCAGCTCGCCCGATCCCGCGTCAATCGGGCCCAACTCGGTGTTGATATCCAGCTGCTGGTAGCTGGGAGCAGCCGAGCGGGTCTCGGCGGGCACCCACATCTGCACGAAATGCACGTCCTTTTCGTGCGGCTGGTCATCCAACCGCCACGAGTCGTTCTTCTCGGAGTGCTTAATCCCGGTGCCGGCGCTCATGCGCTGGGCCAGTCCGGGATAGATCACCCCGACGTTGCCCTTGGAATCCTCGTGTACCAGGGAACCGTCCAACACCCAAGTGACGATCTCCATATCCCGGTGCGGGTGGGTCTCGAAGCCCATCCCCGGCTTCACGACATCATCGTTGCTCACCAACAGCAGGCCGAAGTGAATGTTGGTCGGGTCGAAGTGGCGACCGAAGGAGAAACTGTGCCAGGAACTCAGCCATTCGAGCTCGGTGTGCTTGCGGTTCTCCGCGCGGCGCACGTCGACCTGGGGTACCAGCTTCGGTGGCGAGCTGACCATCGTCTCTCCTCGACTCTATCTCTACGACATCTTCACGACTTGTCACGAACACTATCGCGCGAGGTCGGCGCAGCTGCCGTGCGATGCTGACGCCATGACCATCCAGGCGGGCCCCCACCCGCTGCCGGCCAGCACACTGCGCAGGCTGGCACGGGCCTCCGGGGGACTCGCCACCGCCAGCGTGGCCGAGATGGAGCACCGGTATCCCTGGTTCCGCCGGCTCTCGGCCGACCAAAGGGCCGGGGTTCTGCTCGTCACCCAGGCCAGCGTGGCGAACTTCGTCGAGTGGCTCAAGGACCCACAGCACTCGATCAAGCTCACCATCGACGCGTTTCGCACCGCCCCGCGAGATCTGACCCACTGGGTCAGCCTGCGCCAGACCGTCGAGTTGGTCCGGGTCGCTGCCCTGGTGTTCGAGCAGCAGCTACCCGAGCTCGCCGCCGACGACGCCGAACGCGTTGTGCTCACCGAGGCCTCGTTGCGCTATAGCCGCGAGGTCGCCTTCGCCGCAGCCAGCACCTACGCCGGCGCCGCCGAGGCCCGGGGTGCCTGGGACGCTCGGCTGGAAGCGCTCGTAGTGGACGGCATTATGCGCGGGGACGGCGAGGAGTCGTTGCTCTCCCGCGCGGCGGCGCTGGGTTTGGAACCCGCAGCTCCGGCGACAGTGCTGGTCGGCAACCCACCACCCGAGGAGCCACCGGAACTACTCGCCGACATCCGCGGTAACGCCCTCCGCACCGGCCGCGGGATGCTCGTCGGGGTACAGGGCTCCCGCCTGGTGTTGGTCGTCAGTGGGCGCCCCGACTCGCCAGAAAACCCGCAATGGATGATCGAGGCGTTCGGCGCAGGTCCGGTGGTTGTCGGGCCGACGGTCCCCTCGTTGGCCGAGGCACACCGCAGCGCCGCCGACGCCCTGTCCGGGCTGCGCGCCGTGGCGGCGTGGCCCACGGCGCCACGGCCGGTAGCAGCCTCCGAGCTGCTTCCTGAGCGCGCGCTGGCCGGCGATCCAGAGGCCGAACGACTGCTGGTTGATCAGGTGATGCGTCCGCTGGCGGCCGCCAGCGGCGGTCTGGTCGAGACGCTCGACGCCTTCTTCGACGCCGGCGGAGTGCTGGAGGCGTGCGCTCGGCGATTGTTCGTGCACCCCAACACGGTCCGCTACCGGTTGCGCCGGATTGCGGACATCACCGGGCGAGTTCCGGGCGACCCGCGGGACGGGCTGGTGCTGCGGGTGGGTATGGCGGTCGGTCGACTGGCCCGTTCCCGCGGCCTGTGGTGAGGAAGCGTTTGTAGATAGTCGACAAGAATGCCTCGGTGGACTTCGTGAACGACAGCATCACCGCCGTGGCCGCGCAGGGTGTTCAGTGGACGCAATGATCGCGCTGCTCGCACCCGGACAAGGTGCCCAATCCCCTGGCATGCTGGCGCCCTGGCTGGAGCTGCAGGGTGCCGAAGAGCGGATCGCGGCGTGGTCGGAGGCCACCGGGCTGGATCTGCGCTGGTTGGGCACCACGGCGGAGGCCGAGGAGATCAAGGACACCGCGGTGACCCAGCCGCTGGTGGTGGCGCTGTCACTGCTGGCTGCTGAGGAGTTGCTACGCCGGGTGGACTTGCCGACCCATGCGCCGGTCGCCGGGCACTCGGTCGGCGAACTCGCTGCCGCAGCCATCGCCGGAGTGCTCACCGCGGATGCAGCGGTCGGGCTCGCGGTCGTCCGAGGCCAGGAGATGGCGGCGGCCTGCGCGCTGGCCCCGACCGGGATGTCCGCGGTCCTCGGAGGCGATCGCGAGGACGTCACGGCCGTGCTGGCACAGCTGGGGTTGGCGGCGGCCAACCACAACGGCGCCGGGCAGATCGTCGCCGCGGGGCGCCTCGACGCGCTGGCGATGCTGGCGGCGCACAAGCCGGCCCGGGCACGGGTCCTGCCGCTGCCTGTCGCGGGGGCGTTCCACACCGAATTCATGGCGCCGGCCGAGCATGCGCTGGCCGGATACGCCCGCTGTCTCATCACCAAGAATCCGATGCGCCCGCTGCTGTCCAACGCCGACGGGGCAATGGTGGAGGAGGGCAGGGAGATGCTGCGCCGGATGGTCGCGCAGGTGACCAAACCGGTCCGTTGGGACTCCTGCATGGCAACGCTTCGCGCGTTGGCCGTCACCGCCACGGTCGAACTTCCCCCTGCCGGCACGTTGTCCAGCTTGGTCAAGCGGGACTCCAAGGGCACCGTCACGCTGGCGCTGAAGACTCCCGACGATCTCGACAAGGTCGCCGACCTGCTCTGTATCCACGCGATCCACACGCGAACGGATCACCCGGCAACCGACCGCACAGGAGCCGACCTATCAGGAACACTCGCGTGAAACCCCGCCTCCGGCAGCGCACTCCGATCGCCGGCGCCCGGATCCTCGGTTTGGGCAGCAGGCAACCCGAGCAGATAGTGACCAATGCGGACATCGCCGCCCGCGGGGTCGACACCTCCGACGAGTGGATCCAAGCCCGAGTAGGCATCGTCGAACGGCGCTTCGCCCGCACAGATCAGTCAGTCGTTGACATGGCCGTCGATGCGGGCGCCAAGGCGCTCGCCGATGCCGGGCTGGCCCCCAGCGATATCGACGCGGTCCTGGTCGCAACCTGCACGATGCCCGCGTACATACCCAACGCCGCCGCACAGACCGCAGACCGGATCGGGGTGCGGGCCGCCCCCGCCTTCGACATCAACGCCGCCTGCGCCGGTTTCTGCTACGGGCTGGGAACCGCATCGGATATGATCCGCGCCGGCTCCGCGCGGCATGTGCTGGTGATCGGTGCTGAGAAACTGTCGGACTGGGTGGATCCTCTGGACCGCTCGACCTGCATCATCTTCGCCGACGGCGCGGGCGCGGCGGTGGTCGGCCCGGTTGACCATGACGAGCGGCCCGGTATCGGTCCGATTGCCGCGGGCAGCGCCGGGGACCTGGTGGAGACCATCGTGGTGGCCGACCGCAAATCCTTCATCCACCAGGAGGGCCGGGAGGTATACCGGTGGGCGATCACGAAGATCGCACCGGTCGCGCTACAGGCATTGGAGCTGGCCGGCCTTACTCCGGCGGACGTCGACGTGCTGGTGCCCCACCAGGCCAACCTGCGCATCGTTGAGGCCATCGCCAAGCGCCTGCGGGCCGCCGGAGCCCGCGAAGACATGGTGGTGGCCGACGATATCGTGCACTCGGGCAATACGTCCTCAGCGTCGATACCACTCGCGCTGGACCACATGCGCGCCGAAGGTCGAGTCCGTTCGGGAGATCTCGCTCTGCTGGTCGGCTTCGGTGCTGGGCTGTGTTATGCGGGCCAGGCGGTGGTCTTGCCATGACGGGTGCTGACCGAGCTCATGCTCAGCAGCGGCAGAATGCATCGCCGAGTGGGGCCGTCGGCCCTGATCACCGATGACCGACAGAAGGGACACATACCAGTGACGAACGAGGAGATCCTCCGTGGCCTCGCCGAGATCGTGAACGAGGTGGCGGGCGTCGAGACCAGCGAGATCACCCCGGAGAAGTCCTTCGTGGATGAGCTGGACATCGACTCGCTGTCCATGGTGGAGATCGCCGTGCAGGTCGAGGACCGGTTCGGCGTCAAGGTGCCCGACGATGTGCTGGCGAACCTCAAGACCGTGGGCGATGCGGTCGACTACGTCGCGAAGACCACATGACCGAGGTTGTCATCACGGGGCTCGGGGCGACCACGCCGCTCGGCGGGGACGTCGCCTCGACGTGGGACGCGCTGCGCGCCGGCAAGAGTGGCGTCGTCGCCCTGACCGAGGACTGGGTTGATCGTTTCGATCTTCCGGTGCGGATCGCCGCGAAGCTGGCGGTGGAGCCGGTCGACTGCCTCCCGCGGGTGCAGGCCCGCCGCTGGGATCGTTGCGAACAGGTCGCGATCATCGCCGCGAGAGAAGCGTGGCGCCACGCCGGCGCACCAGAGGTCGAGCCGGAGCGGCTCGCTGTGGTGATCGGCACCGGCATCGGCGGCGCGCTGACCTTGCTCGGTCAGGACGACCTGCTCGAGAACGCGGGGATGCGCAAAGTCTCGCCGTTGACCATTCCGATGCTGATGCCCAACGGCCCGGCCGCGCACGTCGGGCTGGATCTGGGCGCTCGCGGCGGCGTGCACGCCCCGGTCGCCGCGTGCGCCTCCGGTGCGGAGGCGCTGGCCATCGCGTGGCGGATGCTGCGGGCCGGAGAGGTCGACGTCGTGGTAGCCGGCGGGGCCGAGGCGTGCATCATCCCGATCACGCTGGCCGGGTTCGCCCAGATGCGCGCCATGAGCACCCGCAACGACGAGCCCGAACGAGCCTCCCGCCCGTTCGACATCGCGCGGGACGGGTTCGTGCTCGGCGAAGGCGCCGGGGTGATGGTGCTCGAGCGCGCGGAGTTCGCCGCGGCCCGGGGAGCCGTCCGGCACGGTCGGCTGGCTGGGGTGGGTACCAGCTCCGACGGTTACCACATCACCGCGCCCGAGCCGGAAGGCATCGGAGCGGGCCGGGCGATCTCGGCCGCGGTGCGCACCGCGGGCCTGGCTAAATCTGACATCGGGCACGTCAACGCGCACGCCACGGCCACTCCAGTCGGTGATGTGGCAGAGGCAGCAGCGATCCGGACCGCAGTCGGCGACCACGCTGTCATCACCGCACCCAAGGGCGCACTAGGGCACCTGCTCGGCGCCGCCGGTGCGGTCGAAAGCCTGGCTTGCGTGTTGGCGCTGCGAGACGGTGTCGTGCCTCCGACGCTGAACCTGGAGGATCCCGACCCGCGTGTGCAGCTCGACGTCGTGACTGGCACCGCACGCGAGGTGGTCTGTCACGCCGCAGTCAATGATTCATTCGGATTCGGCGGGCACAACGTCGCGCTCGCCTTCACCTCGGCTTGACCGGCCACGGGTAAGGCACTCGCACTCAAGGAGATCACCGATGACAGCGCTGGCTCAGCGTGCCCGCACTGATGATTGGTCCGGCCCCGGCGAAGCGACTGATCCGCGCGACCCGGAACTTCGCCTGGAGCGTCTGTTCGACCCTGACACGCTGGTGTCGCTGCGGCCCCGCGACAGCAGCGGGGCGTTTGCCGCCCGCGGCCGGATCGATGGGGCCAAGGTGATCGCTTACTGCACCGACGCCACCATGATGGGCGGCGCGATGGGTTCGGCGGGCTGCCGGCACATCGTCGAGGCGATCGATACCGCGATCAGAGAGCGGTCGCCCGTGATCGGGCTGTGGCACTCTGGAGGAGCCCGGCTGACCGAGGGTGTGGAGGCGTTAGACGCCGTCGGGCAGGTGTTCGCGGCCATTGTTCGAGCCTCCGGACGGGTGCCACAGATCTCCGTGGTGCTCGGGGCCGCCGCGGGTGGGGCCGCTTACGGCCCCGCGCTCACCGATGTGGTGATCATGGCGCCAGGCGGGCGGGTGTTCGTCACCGGTCCGGACGTGGTCCGCAGCGTCACCGGCGAGCAGATCGACATGGAGGCCCTGGGCGGTCCGAGCGCGCACGGCAAGAAATCCGGCGTGGCGCATGTGGTCGCTGAGTCGGAGCCCGATGCGTTACTGCGCGCGCGTCATATCGCCGGCCTGTTCGCCCGCCCCGGAATGTTCGATCTGCACTCGCTGGGCGAGGATGTCGATCTCTCCGAATACCTGCCCGCGGAGCATCAACGCGCCTACGACGTTCATCCGTTGCTGCGCGCCCTGCTCGACGAATCTGATCCCGGCCAACCTGGTCCGGCTGATGGGTTCGCTGAACTGCAACCCAAATGGGCGCCCAACATCGTGGTGGGGTTGGGCAGGTTCGCCGGGCGAACCATCGGAGTGATCGCGAACAATCCGCTGCGGCTGGCGGGTTGCCTGGACTCGGCATCTGCCGATAAGGCATCACGCTTCGTACGGATGTGCGACGCATTCGGAGTGCCCATGCTCGTCTTGGTGGACGTTCCCGGGTACCTGCCTGGCGTCGGCCAGGAATGGGACGGCGTGGTCCGGCGCGGCGCCAAGCTGCTGCATGCTTTCGCCGAAGCGGTCGTCCCCCGGGTCACCCTGGTGACTCGCAAAGCCTTCGGCGGTGCCTACATCGCCATGAACTCCCGGTCGCTGGGTGCGACCCAGGTCTTCGCCTGGCCCGACGCCGAGGTTGCCGTGATGGGGGCAAAGGCCGCAGTGGGAATCCTGCACCGCAAGGCGTTGGCAGCGGCGGCGGAGGACGAGCGGGAAGCGTTGCACGCCAAACTTGCTGCGCACCACGAGCAGCTCGCCGGTGGCGTCGACCGCGCTGTGGCGATCGGCGCGGTGGACGAGGTGATCAAACCGTCGCAGACCCGGCGGCGCCTGGCCGAAGCGCTGGCCGCGGGACCCGCTGACCGCGGGGCGCACGGCAACATCCCGTTGTAGTCAGCACGCCATCCGCAGGTTCGCGCTCGGCGCGGTCGGACCCATCCGTAGTTGGTCTCCATCACCGATCAGCGGATAGGACACCCACCAATGCAAGCACCTCACCGGCAGCTCGGGTGGCGCATCGGCGGGATTCTGCAGGCTGGTGAACGATGTCAGCGCGACGAGCCCGCCGCCGACTCGAGGCTCAAGCCGGTACACCACGATGGAGCCGTCCAGGGTGGACCGGTACTGGCTGCGCCACGCGCTTTCCCCGGTATCCCGCGCCCACTGCGGGATGACCGCACTGCGCCACAGTTGGTAGTCGCCTGCGTTGATCGCGTCGAAATACTTCTGCACCAGCTTCCGGATCCGGTCCGCGTCCGGATGCACCGCGGCGTCCTCGGAGAGCACGACGGTGGCCGGCCCGGGCGCTGGCCGTTGCGGCGGCGTCGTGCTGCCGATCGAGCCGCCTGATGCGGCCCCGATCGGGTCGAGGCGGCCCACTCCTGCGACCGGCGCCAGGTTTCGCAACAGCACCCCGGCACCTATGGCGCCAGCAAACACCACAAGCACCACCATCAGAAGGGTCCACCCGCGTCGGGCGACGTGCTGCGCCACGGCACCATCTTATGGGCCACCCTCATGCCGAACCTCAGCCGACGCGATGCAGCCACGTCACCGGGGCACCGTCTGCGGCCCGGCGGAACGGCTCTAGCGCGTCGTCCCACGCGGCGCCGAGGAGCTGGTCCAACTGGTGGACAAAGGACTCCGCGCCGCGAGCAGTGCCCACCAAGGTACGTAGCTGGTCCTCGCAGACCACGATGTCCCCATTGGCGCTGGTGCGGGCTCGCCACAGACCGAGCCCGGGCACGAAGCAAAACCGCTCCCCATCCACCCCAGGGCTAGGTTCCTCGGTGACCTCGAAGCGCAGCATCGGCCAAGCCCGCAGAGCGTTCACCACCGCAGCGGCGGTACCCGGCTCGCCCGACCAGTCACATTCGGCGCGCAGCTGGCCAGGGGCGGCAGCCTGCGCGGTCCACTGTAGGTCCGCCCTGATTTGCAGGGCGCCCGCCACCGCCCACTCGACGTGCGGACATACCGCAGACGGCGACGAGTGGACGTAGATCGTGCCACTGGTGCTCATGTGGTACCTCCGCTGATCGACGAGGAGCGTCTTCCCCTACGTCCTCGTGATCACCTGGTGCACCGTTACCCATTGTGCCTGTGTGATGGCTGGTTCGCCAGCGGGTCGGCGTGTGTCGGGCTGAAAAACGACAGCCACCGACCTGCTGGCGAGTTGTTAGTGAGTGTGGGCCCCCAGTGCTTTCGCGGCAGCCAACGCGTCGACCAGCCCGGTGCCCTTGTCAAACGACGTCTGGTATGCCCCGACCTGCTGGTAAGGGGCACCATTGGAATAACGCAATGCGGTCGATTTCAACACTTGCTCGACCGCGGCGGGCGTTGCGGTCGGGTCGGCCTGGAAGAGCAACGCCACGATCCCGACGATCTGCGGTGCAGCCATCGACGTGCCGCTGAGTACGTTGTAACTCCCGATGTCGAGAATACCGGGGCCGTTGCGCGGCTTCAGTCCGGTGGAGCAGATCGGCAAGTAGGCACGGCAGGCACCGAGGATGTTCTGCCCCGGTGCGGAGATGTCCGGCCAGGTCGACGGGTTGTTCTTCACCCCTCGCGAGGAGAAGGTGGACACCGGCCCGCTGCGCGATCCGTTGCCTTGGTCGTTGTAGGACGCCACCGAGATGATTCCACCGGTCGGATCCTGGGCCGGCGGATTAGTGAGACTCTTCGAGCCATCGCCGCCGTCGTTGCCCGCGGCCCATACCATCACCACGCCTTCCTTGACGAGTTGGCGTTGAAGCTTGACAGTCGCCGAATTGGCATCGAAGGTGCCACCGCCCTCCGGGCCATAAGAGTTGTTGACCACTCTGATCGGCGGGCACTGCGCGGCGGACACTGCATCTCCGCACGGTTTGGCGTGGTGTTCCAACACCCAGTTCAACGACGAATCCGCGCTGACGATCACGACGGCCGCACCGGTGGACAGCGACACGATGTCGGCGCCGGGCGCGGCACCGGACACCGTGCTGCCGTCGCTGAGGGTGACGCTGCGACCCGCGGCGATGCTGGACACGTGGGTACCGTGGCCGCCGAGCGACAGGGTGTCGGTGTCGATACCGCGCGGCACGTCGACGATGCAGCTGGGGTCCGTGTTCGACTCGTCCAGACACGTGCTCTTCAGCTCGCGCACCACTTTACCGTCGGCGAACGCAGGATGCGTGGGGTCGATCCCGGAATCGATCACCGCGATCGTCACGCCGCTGCCGTCCAAGGCTGCACCGTTCGCGCCGACCAAGGTCTGCCGGGCCTCCAGGCCGCGGGTCGCCAACAACGAGGTGGAGCGAGTGGTCACTTGGGGCGGGGCCGCGTGCACCGCGATGGGTTCGTCACCCTCGAGGTAAGTCACACCAGGTTGGGCGCGGGCCGCCTCGATCTGGGGCTTGGTCGCCTGCGCGACCACCACCCCGATTTTACGGAACGTGGTGACGCGTTGCATCCCCGTGACAGCGACGGCCCGCTCTGCGTCCGCGAGCGTTGCGCCATGCACCATCACCGGCATCCGGCCGGAAGCCGCCGAGAATAGCTGCCCGGCCAACGACGGTGACAGCGGAACAGGCGCCGGTTCCGCGCTCGCCGGCATGGCGGCCAGCGAACCCCCCGCGAACAGCCCGCTGACCAGCAGACCGGTCAGCAAACCTCGTCGACTCATGAGCCCTCTCCTTCTTCGGCACGTCGGGGCACACTGCACCACGAACACCCTGGACCTCGAACACTGGACCTCAAACACACTGCGGGTGAACACGGAGCGCGCACAACCGACAACGCTACGCAATCATTGAGCCCAGCGCCAGATCGGCCTGCTATGAACCAGACGCGTGTGCACCGGTTCGGTTGCGCCAGTCCCCCGTCACAAAGCTTCCCGGTCACAGACCGGGTGGTCGGCCCGCAACAAGGCAGAGATTTCCTCAGGACTGCTGGGTAAGCCGAACCACGCCCCTTGGCCGGTGTCGCAACCCACCGCCCGGAAGCGCTCGCACTGGGCGAGGGTCTGCACGCCCTCCGCGGTCACGGTCAGGTCCAGCGCGTGCGCCAGATCGACCAGGGCCCGCACGATCCGTTGCTCCACGAGTTCGCGGGAAGACTGCAGCCCTCCCGCGAATGAGCCCGCCAACTTGAGCTCCCGCAAAGGCAGCCGGCGTAGGTCCGGAAGGTTCCAATAGCCGTCCCCGAAGTCGTCCAGGGCGATACGCACTCCCATGTCGTACAGCTTCGTCAACACCGTGAGAGGGCCCGCTTCGTCGCCCATCACAGACTGCTCGGTGAGCTCGAGTTGCAGGTTGGACGGGTCGAGCCCGTTGTCGTCCAGAATTTTCCCGACATCGGCCACCAGAGTGGGTTCGTGTAACTGCCGGGGTGCAAGGTTGACGCTGACCAGCGGGGTGAGATCACCGAAGCTGGCGCGCCAGGCTTTTGCCTGCTCACATGCCCGGGCCAGGACCCAATGCCCGAGCTGCACGATAGCGCCAGACTCCTCGGCGAGGCCGATGAACCGTTCGGGCGCGAGCACGCCGAATGTCGGGTGACGCCAACGCACCAGCGCCTCGACTCCCCGCAGCGCGCCATCCGCCAGCCGGATCAGTGGCTGATACTCAAGAAAGAACTCACCGCGCTCCACCGCCGCCACCATCGTCGCGGACAGTGTCAAACGGGCGACCGCGCTATCGTTGCGGTTCTGATCGAACATCGCGTAGCGAGCTCTACCGTTTGTTTTCGCCTGGTACATGGTGATGTCAGCGGCCTGCATGAGGTCGGCCGGATTCGTGTCGGCCACCGGACGCTCCACGACGCCGATGCTCGTTCGCACCGTCAGCTGATGCCTGCCGACGTGAACCGGCTCGGCCAGGGCGGTCAGGACCTTATCCGCCAGTGCGGCCATGTCCGCCTCACCGGCGGTATCCTCGACGATGATCACGAATTCATCGCCGCCCATCCGCGCTACCAGCTGCGCGGGATCGCAGCAGCGGGTCAGCCGTGATGCGACGGTTTTCAGCAACTGATCGCCGACGTTGTGGCCCAGGCTGTCGTTGACCACCTTGAACCCGTCGAGATCCAGGAAACACAACCCGACCCGGCGCTCGCTCGCCGATCCGGCGAATATCTGTTCCAGCCGTTCGGTGACCATCTGACGGTTCGCCAACTCTGTCAGCGGGTCGTGATAAGCCTGGTACACCAACTTTGCCTGCAGACAACGCCGTTCGGACACATCCTCCAGCAGAGCCACCTGGTAAGCGGGCGCGCCGACCTCGTCGCGGACCAGTGACACCGTCAGGTCAGTCCAGATTTCACCGCCATCGGCGCGCCGGAAGAGTTTCTCCACGCGGAAATTGTCCCGCTCACCGCGAATCAATTCCCCGTAGGTGTCCCACACGCTGGCGACGTCTTCTGAGTGAACCATCGCCTTGACATTGAGGTGGGTGAATTCCTCATGGGTGTAGCCGAACATCCGCTGCAGTGCGGGATTGGCGTCGGTGATGTTGCCCTCCAGGTCACCGATCCCGATCCCGATCGCCGCCTCGGTGAACATCGCGCGGAACTTCGCCTCGCTGGCCGCCAATGCCTGTTCGGCCTGCCTGCGGGCCCGTAGCCCCGCTCGATAGATCGCGTCCTGTTCATCGAGGCTGCGCTCGCGCAACGCACTGGCGTAACCAGCAGCCAAGCTGCCCACGAGCTGAGCAACCCGGCCCGTGCCATCGACTCCTGCCGGAGCTGAACTCAGCAGATCGGGCAACCACTCAGCGATCAGCGCGAGGGTCTCCCTGAGCGTCTCGGTGCCGGTGAAGTGCCCCGCGACCATGGCGACGCCAATTTCGCGCCCGATTGACGGGTCGAACTCGACAGCCAAGAAACCATCGACCAATTGATGGGTGAGATCGAGCAGATGCCGGGCCAGTACACGGCGCCCCATCGACACGTAGCTCGTGCCAACGATTGCCTCGGTCCACCGCTGGGCGAACGCGTCATAATCCTCGGGTGTCATCCGGCCCGGCCTACCGCGGCGAAGCCAGTGAACCTCTCGGGATGGTCGTCGACGTCGGCCGGCGAGTCCGGACGCCACAGCGGCAGGAACACCACTCCCGGAGGCACCAGGTCGAACCCGTCGAGCAGGGTCTCGACCTCCAACCGCGAGCGCATGGTCAACGGCGCTCCCGCGCGTCGGTAGAGCTCGGTGTGCGAGTCCGCCTGATCAGGTCGGCCCTCATGAGTGGCGTGCGACAGGACGAGATAACTTCCCGGCGGCATCATTTTGCGGTACTGAGCGACGATGTTCGCCGGATCGGCCTGGTCGGGAACGAAATGCAGCATCGCCACCATGAGTAAGCCGAGCGGCTTGGTCGGGTCGAGCAGCCGCCGGACCTGCGGATCGTCGAAGATCGCCGCCACGTCGCGCAGATCGGCCTGGACGACGTCGGCGCGCTCATTCCCGGCCAGAATCGTCCGGCTGTGCGCGGCGGCGACGGGGTCGACATCCACGTAGACGACTTCGAGCTTCGGGTGCGGCGGCTTGGGCGACTTCGTGCACGTTGCCCTCGGTGGGAATGCCCGACCCGATGTCCAGGAACTGAGTAATACCCTGCTTGACGAGGTAGCGCACCGAGCGGCGCAGAAAAGCCCGGTTGGCCTGCATGACCAAGGGCAGCTCCGGCCACAGTTCGATGGCCTGACGGGCCATCTGCCGGTCCACGGCGAAGTTGTGCGAGCCGCCGAGGTAGTAGTCGTACACGCGGGCCGGGCTGGCATGCTCGATGTCGACGTCGTCCGTCGCCCAGCTCGGCGGTTCCATGGGTTACCCTCCTGCCGGTGTCGAGACCTTGACCGGTCCCGGCTACCGACTGCAGACACGGACTCACCCTGTGATTACTCAATAACAGACCAGAAACGCCTGGCGCAAGGCCGCAAGCGAGCACTGTTTAGCCATTTCCTTGATACTGGCTCCGTGGTGAACAACGGATGTACGCCGAGGGAAGATCGAGTATCGGCTGTACACAGGGCGGCGAGTGACCTGACGAAGCGGCGGGCGGCTGTGCTGGGTTCACCGATCCGGCATTCACTGTCACCGACGCTGCACCGCGCCGCCTACACAGCGCTGGGACTGACCGGCTGGTGCTACGAGGCGGTGGAATGCGACGAGGCGGCGCTGCCGGCCTTCGTTGACCGGCTCGGTCCGGAGTGGGCCGGACTGTCTCTGACCATGCCCCTCAAGCGGGTGGCGCTGACCGTGGCCGACGAGGTATCCGCGCTGGCGGAGGCGGTCGGTGCGGCGAACACCCTGGTATTCGGGCAGCCCGGTGAGCCTCGTAGGGCCGAGAACACCGACGTGGCCGGCATCCTCGCCGCGCTGCGCGAAGCGCGAGTCGATCGGGTCAGCGCGGCGGTGATCCTTGGGGCCGGCGGAACCGCGCAAGCGGCGCTCGCTGCGCTGCGCGAGCTCGGGGAGACGCGGCCGACCGTTGTGGTGCGGGATCCGGCGAGGACCACGGAGCTCCGCGCGGCGGCCGATCGGCTCGGCGTCCGCCCGACGATCTGCGGCGACCTACTCGACGGCGCCATTCCCGAGGCTGACGTCGTCATCTCGACCCTGCCACCCTGCGCTGCCGACGCGCTGAGCCCTCAGCAGTGGGCGGGCAGGCCGGTGTTGCTCGATGTCGTCTATACGCCGTGGCCCACTCCGCTGGCCGCGTCCGCGGTCACCGCGGGTTGCTCGACCGTCAGCGGCCTCGCGGTGCTGCTGCACCAAGCCGTTGCGCAGTGCGAGCTGATGACCGACCGCCGCGGGCCGATCGCGCAGATGCGGGCAGCCTTGGATGCCGCGGTGGCCCGGCGAACCGGCACTCCTCCGCCGCGCGACAGCTGATCAACTAGTGCGTGCCGTGTGACGCCACCACACTTAACACCATGGTGACGCTCACGTCGACATACCGGTTGCAGCTCGGCTCCGGCCTGACCTTGCTTGACGCCGCCGGCGTGGTGCCCTACCTGACAGCGCTGGGTGTCGGTGCGGTCTACACATCGCCGCTGTTGGCTGCGATGCCGGGATCGGAGCACGGGTACGACGTGGCTGATCCCAGCCGAGTGTCCGAGGTGCTCGGCGGGGAGCCTGGCCGGCGCGCGCTGGCCGCCGCCGTTCGCGAGCACGGGTTGGCATTGGTGGTGGACATCGTGCCGAACCACCTTGGGGTGGCTGATCCGCGGTCCAATCCGGCCTGGTGGGACCTGCTCCACAACGGGCCGTCGTCGCGCTTCGCTCGATGGTTCGACATCACCGGCTGGCCGCTGCGCCTGCCCGTGCTGGCCGACTCCCCTGACGCGCTGGCCGACTTGCGGGTGGACGGCGACCAGCTCCGCTACTTCGAGCACGCATTCCCACTCGCGCCGGGCACGGCCGTAGGCAGCCCGCAACAGGTCCATGAGGCGCAGCACTACCGCCTGGTCTCCTGGCGGGCGGGCGTGGGCTACCGACGGTTCTTCGCAGTGAGCGACCTCGCCGCGGTCCGGGTGGAGGACCCCGAAGTGTTCGCCGCTATCCACCGCGAGGTCCTGCGCTGGGTCGCCGAGGGTGACGTTGACGGCCTGCGCGTCGACCACCCGGACGGGCTCACCGACCCCACTGGCTACCTGCAGCGGCTACGGAAGGACGCTCGCGACACCTGGATCGTGGTGGAGAAGATCCTCGAACCAGGCGAGGTGCTGCCTGCGTCGTGGCCGGTTGCGGGCACTACCGGCTACGACGCGCTCGCCGAGGTCGACGGGGTACTGGTCGACCCGGCCGGCGAAGCGACGTTCACCGCCCTGGATACCGAGCTGACCGGTGTCAAGACCGACTGGGCGCAGTTGGTGCACGACTGCAAACATGATGTGGCTACCGGCATGCTCGGCTCGGAGCTGAGCCGCCTCGCTGCGCTGGCTCCCGACGTCACCGAGGTATCTGACGCGCTGGCCGAGGTACTGGCCTGGTTTCCGGTCTACCGCTCATACCTGCCCGATCATGGCGTCGAGTACCTGGATCAGGCGCTGGCAGCCGCCCAGCAACAGCGTCCCGAGCTGACCGCGACGCTGAAGGCACTATCAGCGCGGCTGCGGGATCCGGGCGACGAACTGGCCCTTCGGTTCGAGCAGACTTCCGGTGCGGTGATGGCCAAGGGAGTTGAGGACACCGCCTACTACCGCTGGACCCGGTTCGTCGCGCTCAATGAGGTAGGCGGCGACCCTGGCCGCTTCGGACTCGACCTCGACGCCTTCCACGCCGCTTTGGCGGATCGGGAGGACAACGCCCCGTACGGGATGACCACCTTGTCCACCCACGACACGAAACGTTCCGCCGACGTGCGAGCCCGGCTGGCGGTGCTTTCCGAGCTGCCGGGTTGGTGGGCCGACGCGGTCCGGGGGTTCACCCGGTTGGCGAAGGAGGCCGGGGCCATTGTGCCTGATCCGGCGCTGGGGCACCTGCTCTGGCAGACCGTTGTCGGGGCGTGGCCGCTGCCGGAGGACCGGTTGCGGGACTACCTGGACAAGGCGATGCGCGAGGCGCGGACCCGCACCAGCTGGACCGACCCGGACGAGCCGTTCGAAACGGCCATGCACGCCGTCGCCGAAGCCACGGTGGATCAGTGGGCGTTGCGTTCAGCAGTGGCCAGCGTGGCGGCACGGATCATTCCACCGGGACGGTCGAACTCGCTGTCCGCGGTGGTTATCCAGCTGGCGATGCCCGGTGTGCCGGACACCTACCAGGGCAACGAGCTGTGGGACCTCTCGTTGGTGGATCCGGACAACCGTCGGCCGGTAGACTTCAGCGCCCGCGCCGACCTGCTGGGGCGGATTGACCGCGGCTGGCTTCCCGAGGTGGATGGCTCAGGGGCGGCCAAGTTGCTCGTGGTGTCCCGGGCTCTGCGAGCTCGCCGTGATCATCCTGAACGATTCACCGGCTACACCCCGCTGCGCGCCGCCGGTGCCGCCGCATCGCACGCCGTCGCGTTCGCTCGCGACGGGGTTGTCGCGGTCGCTACCCGGTTACCTGTCGGGTTGGCCGCTCGCGGCGGTTGGGGCGAGACCGCGCTGCAGCTGCCCGACGGCTCCTGGACCGACGCGTTCACCGGCTTGTCAGTGCACGGTGATGTTCGGCTGTCCGAGCTGCTGGCCCGCTATCCCGTCGCCCTGCTGCTGGCCGACTAGCCTCGCCCGCGCCCCTTGATCACGGTTGATGTGCCAGGAGCGACACAATGTGTCGTCGTTGACACACATGCCGCGATCATGCACCTACGACTGGCGCAGGCCTGCCACGAGAGTCGCAGGGGCGATGGTGACCGGGAGGGCCGCTTCGCTTGCCATGCCTGCTCCCCCGACGGGCATCTCACCTCGACGTAGCGGCCAGCTACAAGGTCCAGCGCCTGCAGCGATGGCGTCAGCTCATAGCGGTATCCGTCGTCGGGCATCCGCTCAAGATCCTCGACGGCGAACTCCCCCGCCGCGCCGAACCCATCCAACCCGGTCGCCATCTGCCCATGGTGCCCCCTCGCTGTGGTCATGGCCAGACAATGCCGCGCAACCCTGACAAGATCGGTACTCATGGACTTCACGGTGTGGGCGCCGCTGCGCCAGCGGATACAGGTCGTCGTGAATGGCACCGAGCACGAGATGACCGAGAGCACCTGCGGCTGGTGGTGCGCCCCCGTGCCCGGCGCCGGACCAGGCAGCGACTACGCGTTCCGGCTCGACGAGGAGGACATCCCGCTACCCGATCCCCGATCCCGGTGGCAGCCCAATGGGGTGCATGCGGCGTCGCGAGTCTATGACCACAGCGCCTTCGAGTGGACCGACCAGCGCTGGACTGGCCGGGCGCTGGCGGGCAGCGTGCTCTACGAACTGCACATCGGTACGTTCACCCCGAACGGGACATTCGACTCCGCGATCGAGCGCCTGGACTACCTCGCTGAGCTGGGCGTCGATCTGGTCGAGGTGATGCCGGTCAACGCCGTCGACGGTCACCGTAACTGGGGTTATGACGGGGTGGATTGGTACGCCGTCACCGAGAACTACGGCGGTCCGGACGGTTTCAAGCGTTTTGTGGACGCCTGCCACGCCCGCGGGCTCGGCGTGGTGCTCGACGTCGTGCACAACCACCTCGGCCCCTCCGGCGCCTACTTGGACCGCTTCGGCCCCTACTTCGCTGGCAGCAACATCTGGGGTCCGACGCTCAACCTGGACGGCCCGCACTCCGATGAGGTGCGCCGCTACGTCATCGACAATGCGGTTGGGTGGCTGCGCGACTACCACCTCGACGGGCTGCGGCTCGACGCCGTACACGCGCTGCGCGACACCCGGGCCACCCACGTGCTGGAGGAGCTCGCGGCTGAGGTGGATATCCTGGCGATACACCTGCGACGACCACTGTCACTGATCGCGGAATCCGATCTCAACAACCCGCGGCTGGTCACACCGCGGGTCGGCGGGGGCTACGGGCTGACCGCCCAGTGGGACGACGATGTTCACCACTGCCTGCACGCCACACTCACCGGCGAACGGCAGGGCTACTACGGTGATTTCGGCGCCCTTCCCGACTTGGCGCGCACCCTTCGTGGCGCGTTTTTCCACGATGGACGGTGGTCGAGCTTCCGGCAACGCGCCCACGGCCGCCCGGTGGACACTGCTCAGCTGCCCGGCTGGAAGTTCGTCACCTATCTGCAGAATCACGACCAGGTCGGTAACCGCGCCACCGGCGACCGGATCTCGGCAACCCTGTCCCCAGGCCTGCTGGCCTGCGGGGCGGCGCTGGTGCTGTGCTCCCCCTACACGCCGATGATCTTCATGGGCGAGGAGTGGGGCGCGGCCACCCCATTCCAGTTCTTCTCGTTCATGCCCGATGCGGAACTGCGCGAGGCGATCCGCCGCGGCCGCTACGCGGAGTTCGGCGAACACGGGTGGGACCAGACCGACGTCCCCGACCCGAACGACGAGCAGACCTTCGTGCGTTCCCGGCTTAACTGGTCCGAACCCGACACCGAGCCGCATGTGACCTTGCTGGGCATCTACCGAGAGCTGATCACGCTGCGTAAGCGCCACCCGGAACTGTCCGATCCCCGGCTGGACGCCTTGACCGTCGACGTGGACGACGAGGCCCGCACGCTGGTGCTCCACCGCGGTGGGTTGCGAGTAGCGGTCAATCTGGGCCCGCAGCCAACCACCGTTGCGCTCTGCGGCCAGCCCACTGAGATTCTGCTTGCGTCCGGGGAGGCGGTCACCACAGCCCAGGATGCCGTGCGGTTGGACGGTGAGTCCTTCGCCGTGGTGGCCGTTGAACTCAGCGGAACAGCTTGCGCAACAACACCAGCAGGATGAGCGCACCGAGACCCATCAGCGAGTAGCGCACCATCGGGTTGCCCAGGGTGGCTTCCACCTGCTCTTTACCGGCCTCGACCAGGCGGGTCGGATCAGCCCGGGTACCGATCTCCTGCAGTGTTGCGGCCAGCGCATCGCGGGCCTGCTCGATGTCGCGTTCGATGGTGTCGGCATCGCGGGCCATAGAGTCCTCCTCGCGGGGATAATCGTCGGGCACACCGTAGCCACGACGGGCCCAGGTGGCGAAGCCACCCCATCCACCGGGCGGTACCGTCGGACCTCGTGACCGACAACCTCCGGCTGTCCCCCGGCGACGCCTCGCCTGAGTTCACCCTGCCCGACGCGGACGGCAAGCCTGTGTCGCTGTCGGACTACCGCGGCCGGTCGGTGGTGGTCTACTTCTATCCGGCGGCCAGCACTCCGGGCTGCACCAAGCAGGCCTGTGACTTCCGAGACAACCTCACCGAGCTGGACACCGCCGGGTTCGCCGTGCTCGGCATCTCCCCGGATCCGCCGGCGAAGCTGGCGAAGTTCCGCGACGCGCACAGCCTCCCGTTCCCGCTACTGTCTGATGCGGGCCGCTCGGTGCTCACCGCTTACGGCGCCTACGGCGCGAAGCAGCTGTACGGCAAGACGGTCACCGGCGTCATCCGCTCCACTTTCGTGATCGACTCGGAGGGCCGCATCGACAAGGCGCTGTACAACGTGCGCGCCACCGGTCACGTCGCCAAGCTGCGCAAAGACCTCGGCGTCTGACGCCGTATCCTGTCCCCTCGTCATTACAAGCCGGCGTAGCCCAATGGCAGAGGCCCGGGTCTTAGGAACCCGCCAGTGTGGGTTCGAATCCCACCGTCGGCACCAGCAAGCTCTCATGAGAACTAGTACGCAGGGTCAGACCCGAGCAGCCGGCCGGATCGATAGCAATCAGCCACAATGGTTGCTACCACGGTAGTAACGGGGTAGGGCCGATGCATGGGCGCCGAGAAGTTATCAATCTCGCTCGACTCAGAACTCGCCGCCTCGGTGCGTGTCGCGGCGAGCGAGCAGGGCGTGAGCGTGTCGACCTGGCTCGCCGAAGCAGCACAAGCTCGGGTCCGCCAACGACGGCTGCGCGAGGCGCTCGACGTTTTCGCGTCGGAAGAAGGCGAACTCGATCCTGCCGAGATCGACAGGTTGATCGCTGACTCTCGACGGACCTCCCAGGTGATCATCGGCACCGAAGGCGCAGCGTGAGCCTGGTACTGGACGCCGGGGCACTGATCGCATACGAGCGTGGCGATCGCACCGTCCGCGCGTTCCTGGAACGTGCCGGCCGGACGGGAATTGATGTCCGAACCACGACCGGCGCGGTGGCTCAGGTATGGCGCAACGGGCCCCGCCAAGTCCGTCTGGAACTGGTTTTGCGTGGGGTGCTCGAGGTTGGCCTGACACGAGAACGGGCTCGACGCGTCGGGACGCTCCTGAGCCGTGCAGGTCGATGCGATGTCATCGACGGTTCTATCGTCGATGCCGCTTTGGACGGCGACGAGATCCTGACTACCGACTCGGACGACATCACCGCGCTCGCCGAGTACAGCGGGAAGAACCTTATTGTGACGCCGGTATGAGAGCCACGACGCTACAACCACCGCGAGAGGTCCAGTCCGAGTTCTGCCATGGCTTGCCCGACGGCGGGGTTGATCTCCTCGGCGGGTGCGGAGCCGGCGGAGCGCACATGCACCGCCCCGGCGGAGTGGTGGTCGAGCAGCCCGGCGGCCATCTGGGAGCGACCCGCGTTGTGCACGCAGACGAAGAGCACCTCAGGGACGGTGTTCACCACAGCTCCTTGGGATTGGGCTAACACCCTGTTTCAGGGTCGGGGAACAGCTGGCCGCCCTGGAGACGGCGGTGGTGGTCCAGCGGCGGCGAGCGGCCAGCGACACGTAGACCAACCCGACGAGCACGGGGACCTCGATGAGTGGACCGACGACACCGGCCAGGGCTTGGCCGGAGGTGACGCCGAAGGTGGCGATGGCCACGGCGATGGCGAGTTCGAAGTTGTTGCCCGCGGCGGTGAACGCCAGGGTGGTGGTGCGTTCGTAGGTCAGCCCGACCGCGCGACCCAGGGCATAGGAGCCGGCCCACGTCAGCGCGAAATAGGCCAGCAGCGGCAGCGCAATCCGGGCCACGTCCAGCGGGTGGCTGGTGATCGCCTGGCCTTGCAGGGCGAACAGGATGATGATGGTGAAAAGCAGCCCATAGAGGGCGAACGGTCCAATCCGCGGCAGGAACGTCGCCTCGTACCACTGGCGGCCTTGGGCGCGTTCCCCGAATCGGCGGGTCAGGTGACCCGCCACCAGCGGAATGCCGAGGAAGATCAGCACCGAGCGGGCGATCTGCCACGCCGAGACAGTCAGATCCGCTTGGGGCAACCCGAGCCAACCGGGTAGCACATGCAGGTAGAACCAGCCCAGCCCGGCGAACGCGATGACCTGAAACACCGAGTTCAGCGCGACCAGCACCGCGGCGGCCTCCCGGTCACCACAGGCCAGATCGTTCCAGATGATGACCATCGCGATACAGCGAGCCAATCCAACGATGATCAACCCGGTGCGGTAGGCGGGGAGGTCGGGCAGCAGCAGCCAGGCCAGGGTGAACATCAACGCCGGACCGATGATCCAGTTCAACACCAGCGAGGGGATCAGCAGCCGGCGATCGCGGGTGACGGTGTCGAGGCGGTCGTAGCGGACCTTGGCCAGCACCGGATACATCATCACCAACAGACCCAGCGCGATCGGCAACGAGACACCGTCGATCGAGATCGCGTTCAACGCCGCGCCCAGCCCGGATACCAGCCGGCCGCCGACCAGCCCGGACGCCATCGCCGCGACGATCCACACCGGCAGGAACCGGTCCAGGGTGGACAGCTTGCCCACGACGGCGGAGTCTGCCGTCGCGCTCTCGGTTGAGGCGAGGTTGTTGCTGCTCACGCGCCCACCGTCGCTGCATCTGGCACCAGCACGGCGGACAGACGGCCCAGCGCCTCGGGATGCACCCGGTAGTACACCCAGGTGCCGCGCCGTTGCCCGGAGATCAGCCCGGCCTCGCGCAGCACCTTGAGGTGGTGGCTGATCGTTGGCCCGGTCAGCTCGAACACGCCGGTCACGTCGCACACGCACGCCTCGCCGCCCTCATGGGAGGCGATCAACGACAGCAGCCGCAGCCGCACCGGGTCACCCATGGCCTTGAACAACCGCGCCAACTCGACGGCCTGATCAGCGGACAACGGCTCTCGAGCCAGCGGTGAACAGCAGCCCACCGCTTCGGTGAGCACCGTCAACACCTGTTCCTGATTCGACACTCTTCTACCTTGACAGGTCCCGAATCAGCGCGCAATGTTTGTATCGGTAGTCATCGAAATAAGACGGGAGTAACTGATGAGGAACCGAGCATGACCGAGCCCGCCGAAATCCGGGAGACCGTGCGAGCCCGCTACGCCGCCGCGGCGGCCCACTCTGCGGCAGGTGAGCACGACCACGCCCGGGTGCTCGAAGCCTCCTGCTGCGCCGGCGCGGCGCCAGTGAGTACCACCGATCAGTGGGGCCAGGTCGTCTTCGGTGCCGAACTCTATGACCCCGTGACCGCCCAAGGCGCTCCCGAAGCCGCGGTGGCGGCCTCACTGGGTTGCGGTGTTCCGACCGCCGTCGCGGACCTGCACCCCGGCGAGACTGTGCTCGACCTCGGTTGCGGTGCGGGGGCTGACGTGCTGATCTCCGCCCGCCGGGTCGCGCCCGGCGGACGAGCGGTCGGGTTGGACATGACCCCCGAGATGATCGACCTCGCCCGACGCAACGCCGCCGAGGCCGGCGTGCTCAACGTCGAGTTCCTCCAGGGCTACCTCGAGGACATCCCACTGCCCGACTCCAGCGTCGACGTCATCATCTCCAACTGTGTGATCAACCTGGCCGCCGACAAACCCACCGTGCTGCGCGAGGCCACCCGAGTCCTCCGCCCGGGCGGGCGGCTCGCGATCTCCGACGTCATCGCCGACCCCGAGATCGACACCGAAACCAGAAACGACATGCAGCAATGGACCGGCTGCATCGCCGGCGCCCTCACCCAGCTCCAGTACGAACACGACCTCGCCGGCGCCGGCCTCATCGAGGTGCAAATCAACGAAACCCACCGCGTTCATACCCACGCCGCGTCCGCGATCATCCGCGCCCGCAAACCCCTCTAATCACTGTTCCGAAAGCCAATCCCCCAACGGAACACCGTTTGTCGATGTCCGAAGTCGCGTGCACGGCTGAACTGGGCGTTTGCCGTGGCGTGCAGAGGAGTTCGGGCCATCGCGTTGTGCTGAAGTCGCCTGCCCTACGGTCACGTCGACCATGATCATGTGCGCGGCGGGAGTTGTCGATTGGCCGAGGAGTCGGTGGTTGAGCGTGGTGTGCTGACCGCTCCTGGCCCCATGTGGGACGCGGCGGTGCGGCGGGCCGAGGTGATCGGCGGGTTGGCCGCGAAGGACACGGTGGGCTTGGCGGCCGCCGACGAGGCCGCCGCTGAGCTGGGGGTTTCCCGACGTCAGGTGTACGCGCTGGCCGCGGTGGTTGGCGCTGGCGCTGGCCTGTTACCACGGCGAGGTACACAACGGGCTCGGCCGGACCCCGGCCGGGGTGTGGGCCGAGCAGGTCGCCGAGCACGGCGCGCCGGTGACCGTGGCCAGCGAGACGGTGTTCCTGGTGGACTTCCTGCCGGTGATCCGCCGGACCCTGTCCCGCACCGGGTTCGTGATTGATCACGTGCAGTACTACTGCGACGCGCTCAAACCGTGGATCGGCCGCCGCGAGCAGTTGGGGAAGTTCGTGCTGCGCCGTGACCCCAGGGATATCTCCCGGATCTGGGCGCTGGACCCGGACGGCACCACCTACCTGGAGGTGCCGTACCGGACGCTGTCGCGCCCACCGATCAGCGTGTGGGAGCAGCAAGCCGCCGTGGCGCGGCTGCGCGAGCAGGACCGCGCCGAGGTCGACGAGAACGCCCTGTTTGCGATGGTCGCGCAGATGCGCGAGATCACCGATGCGGCGGCGGCCACCACTTGCCAGGGCCGCCGCGACCGGCAACGCCGGTCCGCGGTCGCCAAGCCGGCACGAGCGGCTGTGGCGCTGGCGCCCCCCGTGCCGGAAACCAGCGGAGGCGTCGGCGTCGTTGCCAGGCCGTTTGAGGTGATCGAGCAATGGTGACTAGCACGGGCATCGACCTGGACATCGAGGACGGGCCGGTGGACCTGTCGCACCTGCACGACTCCGCGCAGCAGATCGCGCGGCTGCCGAACGAGGAACGGCTGCGGTATGTGCGGGGGCGGACCGGTGGATCGGCTACACCCGCGCCACCGCCGCGCTGGAACGCCTGGAGACGCTGTTCTCGTGTCCATCCAAGCAGCGGATGCCGAACCTGCTGCTGATCGGGCCGACCAACAACGGCAAGTCGATGATCATCGAGAAGTTCCGGCGCTGCCATCCACCGGTCTCGCATGAGGATCGGGAGGAGATTCCGGTGCTGGTCGCGCAGGCGCCTTCCGAGCCGTCGGTGACCCGGTTCTACACCGCGCTGCTGGCCGCGCTCGGTGCGCCGATGCGTACGCGATACCGGATTGCCGAGCTGGAACAGCTCGTGCTGCGTCTACTCCGGGCGGCCGGGGTGCGCGTGCTGGTGATCGACGAGCTGCACAACGTCCTCGGCGGCCGGGCCGACACGCGCCGCGAGTTTCTGAACCTGCTGCGGTATCTGGGCAACGAGCTGCGCATCCCGCTGGTCGGTGTCGGCATCCGGGACGCCTACCTGGCCATCCGCGCCGATGACCAGTTGGAGAACCGGTTCGCCCCGCTCACCCTGCCCCGCTGGGAACCCGACGCCGACGCCTGCTCGCTGCTGGCCAGCTTCGCCGCGTCGTTCCCGCTGCGCCAGCCCTCGCCGATCGCGACCGAGGAGATGGCCGCCTACCTGCTGGCCCGCAGCGAAGGCACGATCGGCGAGCTGGCGCACCTGCTCACCGACGCCGCGATCGCGGCGATCGAATCCGGCGAGGAAGCGATCAACCAGCGCGCCCTGCTGATGGCCGACTACACCGGACCGACGGAACGGCGCCGACTGTTCGAGCGCGAACTCGCATGAGCCCGGCCCGCCGGTGGCCGCTGCACCCACCACCTGGCCCGGTGGAGTCGTGGTTGGGCCGTCTGGCCACACTGCACGGCCTGTCGGTGAAAGACCTGCTCACCCACAATCTGGACCTGGTGGACGCGAGGGCGGCGTTGTGGGATCCCGACTATGACCCGCCGGCCGGGATGCTCGCGGCGCTGGCCGAGCGCACCGGCGTCGACCGGGCCCGGCTCAAGCCGATGACACTGTCCGGATGGGCACCGTGGCTGTTCGACACGCTGTCCGTGCGGCACGAGGATGAGCAGCGCCTGTTCGACACGTACGTGCGGGCCAACTCGGTGCTGCTCGCGCCCGGCGAGGCCGGCACCCACTATGTGGACCGCTTCAAGCCCTGGGCGGGGCCGTGGCTGCCCATCCCGAAGGGCTGGCTGCGCCGGGTGTGCCCGGTGTGCGCCACCGATCCGGATCGGGGCAGGTCCCTGATGTGGAAGCTGCCGCTCATGGTGGGCTGTGTCGACCACGGCTGTTGGCTGGAAAACGTGCAGACGTCGAGATATCCCTGCTGGACGGGCAACCACTGGAGCCGCGGCCGGTGGACGAACCGCTGGCCACCCTGAACCGCTATACCCACGACGCGCTGACCACCGGTCGGGTCGAGTTGCCGGCCGGTCCGTGCACGCCGGGGTGTGGTCCCGGCTGCTGCGCTCGCTGCTGGACGAGGTCAGCCTCGCGCCGATCACCCTACGAGCGCACAGCAGGACCACGCTGGAACGGGTCTGGCAGGCCACCGGGCGCCCGGAGCGCCCACCTGCGGAAACGTCCGGCCCTTGGAAGTGGCACACGAACGTTCGGTTGTGGACGGCTCCAGCCGTTGTTGGCGCTCGCTGCGGATGCAGGGGCATTCGCGGTGTTGGGCGGCCAGGATGTCGGAGTGGCGGGGTTGGTGCTGCGTTGATACAGGCTCTTCGGAGTATCGGAGCGCTTCGCCGTCGTGAGTCCGCGGCGTCGAGCAGCCGGTACGGCTCCCACTCGTCACCTGTCCCGGCTAACCGCCCCACCTCGGGCAGAACCACAAAGCCAAGTCTCGCCGATCCTCACGATCATGCACGGCGGCGAAAGCTAACAGACACCCTTTCTGAAGGCCGTCGAGGAACATCGGACCGGAAACCAAGGCTCACTGCCGGTTTATGATCGGAAACATGACCATTCAACGGATGGACAACGTCGCCGTCGTCGTCGACGACCTGGACGTGGCTGTCGCGTTCTTCACCGAACTCGGTATGGAGCTGGAAGGCAAGGGGCAGGTCGAAGGCGTTTGGGCGGACCGCACCGTCGGACTCGACGGCGTCCGGAGCGACATCGCGATGATGCGGACCCCGGACGGCCACAACAAGCTGGAGCTGACCAAGTACCACACCCCCGCAGCGGCCGACGCCCAGCCGCAGAACCCGCCACCCAACACGCTGGGCCTGCATCGCGTCATGTTCGCCGTCGACGACATCGACGACACCATCACCCGCCTACGCCACCACGGCGCCGAACTCCTCGGCGAGGTGGCGCAGTACGAGAGCATCTTCCGGCTCTGCTACCTCCGCGGCCCCGCGGGCATCATCGTCGCCCTAGCCGAACAGATCGGTTGACGCGAGCCCGTTCTTCAACCGCTTAGCCACACGGGAGGGCGAAGTCGGTACCCGGACAGTCCAAGACGACTGATCCGTGTCGTTGCTCAGCTGTGCAGAGCACTCCAGACATCCGTGCAGTCGACTTCAGACATCGACAAATGCCACGGTTTCACGTGGTTGAGCTAGCAACTGAGCGCCTCGGCAAGTTCGGTGAACCCGGCGACCGCGAGGTCGCTGGTGACGTCCGCCGCTCGGTCGGAGGCGCGGTGCGGGCCCTTCTCGCGAGGACGCTCAAGAAAAGCGGTGCGCAGTCCAGCGTCGCGGGCACCGTAGAGGTCCCAGGTATGGGCGGCAACCATCATGATCTGTGCCGGAGCGAGGTCGAGCAAGCCCGCAGCGGTGCGGTAGACGAGCGGGTCGGGCTTGTAGGTCCGAGCAAGTTCGGCGGACAGGATGCAGTCGAACGGCAGCCCCGCCATCTTAATCAGGTGGGTGAGTAGCGCAAAGCCGCCGTTGGACAGCGCCGCGAGGACGTAGCGGGCGCGCAGCCGGGTGAGGCCGGCGATCGCGTCGTCCCAGGGTGGGAGCCGGTGCCAAGCGAGTACGAGCCGGCGACGAGCTGGCTCGTCGAACGCGTCGCCAACCCCATGCTGTTCGAGGAGCTGGTCGAGGGACTCGCGGTGCAGAGTATCGAGGTAGGCCCACTCCCGTTCACCGGTTCGTACCCGGCTCATAGAGGGCAGGTAGTGGTCGCGCCATTCGTCGGCGAAGGCGCCTGCGTCAAGCACAGCGCCGCATTGTGCGGCGATCTCGGCGACCTGATTGGCGACGCCGGTGCGCCAGTCGACCGTGGTACCAAAGATGTCGAAGGCGAGTACAGAAACGTGGTCCTGCTGCTTAGACACGGGGTCTCCTTGAGTGTGTCAACCCATCGGGCAGCGGCGAGCGTCCTCGCGCCGGATACCAGCACGTCTGGGTGCGGCACGACCACCGTTATGTTGCTGAGATGTCGGTCGAACAGGAGATAGAATTGTCCCCGCGGGACCACAGACGAGCGCGAGCTGTTCCTACGCTGGCTCAACTTCCTCCGTGGAGCCGTCATGCGCAAGGTCAGCGACATCAGCGACGAGCAATCGCGATGGACCCCAGACGGGGCGCTGACCTCGCTGCTCGGCATCATCAACCACCTGACCCACCGTGGAATGGCGTTGGATCGACGGCGGGATGCTCGGCGAGGCAACGAGCAGGAGCCACGCCGAATTCTCGCCGGGCGCAGAACTCGCCCACCGCAGAGAGATCGGGGGCCTCATAGGCTCAGCCAGCGTCACGCGGTGAGTCCGATGGTGGTACCGATGCACTCCGAGTGGATTGCTGATCTGGCCCTGGCGCGTCCTGGGGCGGCGCGGTGTGTTCGGCGTGCACCGCACGCAGCGCGCGGATGTCCTGCACTGCCTTTCGGCCGTCCGCGGACTGGATCGCCATCACCGCTATGTACTCGTCGTCGGGAAGGTCGATGCGAGCCCACGGGGCGCCGTCGGGAAAGGACACCCGAAGCACCAGCTCCCAGGGCACCATACGGGTTGCGATCAGGTTGCGCACCTCCACGCCGTCGGCGCCGGCACGCACCCGGGGCCGGGCGAACAGCAGCACCGCTCCGGCGAGCAGCAATCCCAGCACCACCATGGCTACCTGGTCGGAGAGCCGGAAGTAGACGCCGGTAGACGTCCGCCGGAGCAGCGCTCCAACGACCGTAAAGACGGCGACTAACAACACAGCGGCGGCCACCGCGACCCGGCGGGCCTTGCGGGGCCGGGCCTCGAAGATTGTGGTGGTCATGGCGCGTCCCGCCGGACCCGGCGTAGCCCGCGCAGCACCAAGGCCGTCTGCAGCGCAGCGACGCAGGCCTGGAAGCCCTTGTCCTCCGTGGAGGACGGCAGCCCGCAGCGGTCCAGGGCCTGTTCCTCGGTATCACAGGTGAGCACGCCGTTGCCGATAGCAACGCTCTCGTCCAAGGCGACTCTGGTGAGGCCTGCAGTGACCGCGTCGCAGACGTACTCGAAGTGCGGGGTGCCGCCGCGGATCACCACCCCGAGCGCCAGGACGGCATCGTGCCGGCGGGCCAGTTCTTGGCACACCACGGGAAGCTCGACCGCACCCGGCACCCGCACCACCGTCGGATCCGCGATCCCCGCCTCGGCAGCGGCTGCGCTGGCCCGTCGAGCAACGCGGTGGTGATGCGTTCATGCCAGCGGGTGGCGACGATGCCCAGCCGCAGGTCCTCGCAGCGCGGTACTTCCAGGGTGGGCTGGCCGGTGCCACTCATGGTCTCAACGCTCCAGTGGGGTCCAGGCCGTCGAGGTCGTGGCCCATCCGGTCGCGTTTGGTGCGCAGGTAACGCAAATTTTCCGGGTTGGGCCGGATGGGCAACGGGACTCTTCCGGTGATGGTCAGGCCATAGCCTTCCAGACCGGCCCTCTTGGCTGGGTTGTTGGTCAGCAACCGCATCGAGCGCACTCCCAGGTCCACCAGGATCTGCGCCCCGGTGCCGTAATCGCGGGAGTCGGCGGGCATGCCCAGGGCAAGGTTGGCGTCCACTGTGTCCGCCCCAGCGTCCTGTAGCTGGTATGCCTGCAGCTTGTGCATCAGCCCGATACCGCGGCCCTCATGACCCCGCACGTAGAGCACCACCCCGCGGCCCTCGGCGGCGACGGCGGCCAGCGCGGCGTCCAGCTGCGGCCCGCAGTCGCAGCGTAGCGAGCCCAGCACGTCGCCGGTCAGACATTCCGAGTGCACCCGGACCAGCACGTCGGCCCCGTCGCCGATCTCCCCGGCGACCAGCGCGATGTGTTCGACACCGTCGAGCAGCGAGTCGAAGCCGATCGCCCTGAACTCCCCGTGCAGGGTGGGGATCCGGGCTTCCGCGACCCGTTCCACCTGCTTTTCGAAGCGCCGCCGGTAGGCGATCAGATCCGCGATGGTGATCAGCGCCAGGTCGTGCTCGGCGGCGAAGACCTCCAACTCGTCGCGACGGGCCATCTCGCCGTCGTCCTTGGCCGAGACGATCTCGCAAAGCACGCCCGCCGGCGGCAGCCCGGCCAGCCGGGCCAGGTCAACCGAGGCCTCGGTGTGCCCGGGGCGGCGCAGCACCCCACCCTCCTTGGCCCGCAGCGGTACGACGTGACCCGGTCGGGCGAAGTCGACTGACTTGGAGTCTGGGTCGGCCAGCAACCGGATGGTGTGTGCCCGATCCGCCGCCGAGATCCCGGTCGTCACGCCCTCGCGGGCGTCTACGGTCACGGTGTAGGCCGTGCCCCGCTTGTCCTGGTTGGTATGGAACATCGGTGGCAGATCCAACCGGTCACAATCCTCACCGGTCAGCGCGACGCAGACGTAGCCCGAGGTGTACCGGACCGTGAACGCCAGCATCTCGGGAGTGGCCCGGGCGGCGGCGAAGATCAGATCGCCTTCGTTCTCGCGTTCCTCGTCGTCCACCACGATCACCGGGCGGCCGGCCGCCACGTGGGCGATCGCCCGATCGATACCCGCGAAGGCGCTGTGCGTCATCGCATCCTCCCCTTCCCCGCATCGGCTCCTCCCAACATCATGTCTCAGCCTCGCCGCTACCGGGGGCAACATGTGGGCAAGCCAACCGGGTCTGTCAATCTAACGGTTTGCGCCGTGAGGCGCTGTTGATTCGAGTGGGGGTGAGAGACCGCCATCGTGGGTCTGTCGCAGCAGGTTCACGGAGCTGAGGGCAGCCTGATCCGGGTGGTGCCGGGGAGGGTGGGAGCAGCCCTGACAAAGCCGGGACGTGTCAGTACTGCCAGATGGTGCGGGTTCGGCGAGCGTGATGGAGAGGAGTACGTGAGGAACCGGCGTTGTTACGTCCTTCAATCTTGACACCGACTCGAAATCTGGTGGATCTGGGTCGGGCGCGGCGCGTCTCGTTGTTTACAGTTGCGGCGAGAGCTTCTCGGGTGGTGCGCAAGAGCCATTCGGGTAGGTCATGGGGAAGGTCTGCGGCGTACTCATGGCGAGGTCGCTGGGACACAGTCGGGCTCCTCCTTCATCGAGCGAATCACAGTGAACACGGGAACCACCTGGTCGCGGTTCCCGCCGGCGTCGGCATCCGGCCGATTCTGGCGGGATAGGCACATCGACTGCTGAATGGTCCGGGTGGGGCGGAGCCGCCGTAGTGTGCGCCGGGCGGCGCAGAGAGCTAGCTGGTGAAAGTCCAGTCGGACCGGCCCCAAGCGGGGTCCGTAGCCGAAGGCGGGGGTAATGCCTCGCTGGGCGTCGTTGGGAGGCACGGCATGGTGGTGATGGTGGTTTGCCGTGTGGGGCTGATCAGTGGCGCAGGACAGGGCGCCTGCCGTGAGGTGGGGTCTGAAGGGTTTGAGGCGAAACACCGAGCCGTAGCCGAGAATGGCGAACCGGTCGGCCCGATCCAGGTGATGCCGAGCCTGCACTATGGGGGCGAAGGAAATACTTGGGGCGCCTGGGCACAACAAGGTGTGTGCGGGCGGCGCGGTGGGAAAGTTCTCTGCGTTACCCCGGGAGATCTCGTACGGTCCCACTCGACGGAGTTGGGTAGCTGGGCGTATAAGCCGCAAGGCGAAATCGCTGGTGATGCCGTGCGAGAAGTCGGAGTGATCCATGGTACTGATGAACCAAGGAACAACAGAAACCTTGGGACCGACGCTTTGTGCGGCGGCGGCCGGTGACTCAAAAGGCACCGTCTTGGGGAAGGGGTCACGGTGGGAATGGTGAACCTGATGTGATGCCGAGTGAGTAGGCGGCGTCGGGCTGATGGTTGCTGAGGCAATGACCGAGACGACGCTGGGCGAGGATACTCGGAGTGGCATTCTGGTAAGCCAGGTAGGAAAGGAACGTGTGCAGGTGCGGAAGGCGCACTCGCTGATCGGACGGGTTTATGACCCGCGTAATCTAGCGCGGGCGTGGGCGCGGGTGAAGGAAAACCGAGGTGCCGGTGGTGTGGATCGGATCAGTATTGACCGGTTCGAGTGTGAACATCGGCGTTATCTCACGGTGTTGCATCAACGGCTGGCGGAGGGGAGTTATCGGCCTTTGCCGGTGCGTCGGGTGGAGATCGACAAACCGGGGTCGACGGCTAAGCGTCCGCTAGGTATTCCTGCGGTGGTGGATCGGGTGTGCCAGCAGGCGCTGCGCCAGGTTCTGGAGCCGATTTTCGAACCGACGTTCTCCGAGGTCAGCTTCGGGTTTCGTCCGGAGCGGTCGGCGCATATGGCTATGCGCCGGATCTGGGGCCAGATGCAGGAGGGTGGGAGATGGATCGTCGATGCCGATATCGCCGATTTCTTCGGGACGATCTCGCATGATCGACTCGTCGCGCTGGTAGCGGAACGAGTCGCCGACAGCAAGGTGCTGAGTCTGATCCGTCAGATACTCACGGCCGGAGTACTGCGAGACGGTGTCTATGAGAGCACAATCGCTGGCACGCCACAAGGCGGGGTCATCAGTCCGTTGCTCAGTAATATTTATCTGCACGTTTTTGACGAGCAGATGCAGCGGGCGGGATTCCAACTTACGCGCTACGCTGACGATTGGCTGTGCGTATGCCGGACTCGCGAGGAAGCGGAACGGGCGCTGGCGAGCGCCCGTGCGGTGCTGGAAGGACAGCTCGGGTTACGCATTCATCCAGAGAAGACCAGAATTGTGCACGTCAGCCAGGGGTTCGAGTTCTTGGGCTATAAAATTGGGCTGGGTCGGGGGTTGCGCTTCAAGTCAGGTGGTATCGGCTTGTATGCGATACCTCGGCAACGGTCGATTGATCGGTTCAAGGACAAGGTACGGGCGCTCACACGACGCCGCATCGCCGTACCCCTGGAGGAGCTAATACATGTCTTGAACCCGGTGATCAGGGGATGGGGCATGTACTATCGGCGCGCGAACGTGCGCCGGTTGTTCAATCGGCTCAACAGGTGGATCGTGCGCCGGATCTGGGGCTGGCGGTTCAAACGCTGGCGTAACGCCGGATGGCGGACGCTACCGGAGACCCGCCTCTACGGTGAATACGGGCTGGTCAACCTTCTGCAACTGATTCCTAGCATGCGTGAATACTACCGCCAGAAGGGCTACACCCATTGAGAGCCGCTTGCGGGAAAACTGCACGAGCGGTTCGGTAGGGCGGGCGGAGGTAGCGGACTGCTGTCCGCCGCCTCCCCCGACCCGACACTCCGAGTCAGGGAAAGCCTGTGCACATGGGGAAGGGCGGCAGCGATATCGAGAGGGGACGGAGGCTGCAATGCCGGAAGACGCGCCGCTGGATGGTGGCGCTCCGCTCGTGGAGGCCCCGATGGGGTCGTTTCGGCGGGTATCGGAGATGCAGACCAAACTTCACCGTTGGGCGGTGGTCGATCCTGGCCGTCGTTTCGATGACCTGTTCAACTTCGTGTGCGACCCGGCGACGCTGGTGATGGCGTTCGATCGGGTCGCGGGCAACCGGGGCGCCCGCACCCCCGGCGTCGACGGCCTGACCGCCGCTGACGTTGAGGAGCGGATCGGCGTGCCGGGTTTCCTGGACGACCTGCGGGCCAGCCTGAAGGCTGGCACGTTCCGGCCGTTGCCGGTGCGGGAACGGAAGATCCCCAAACCCGGTGGTTCGGGAAAGGTCCGTCGGTTGGGTATTCCCACCGTCACGGACCGGGTCGTTCAGGCTGCGCTGAAGCTGGTGTTGGAACCCATTTTCGAGGCCGACTTCGAACCGGTCTCCTACGGGTTCCGACCCAAGCGGCGGGCCCAGGACGCGATCGCCGAGATCCAGTTCTATGGCACCCGTGGATATGAGTGGGTGCTGGATGCTGACATCGCGGCGTGCTTTGACGAAATATCCCATCCGGCGCTGATGGACCGGGTGCGGCTGCGCGTCAAGGACAAACGTGTCCTGACGTTGGTGAAGGCGTTCCTGAAATCCGGGATTCTGACTGAGCTCGGAGAACAGCAGAACACCCACACCGGCACTCCGCAAGGAGGCATTTTGTCCCCGCTGCTGGCCAACATCGCCCTGTCGGTGCTCGATGAGCATTTACACGGGCCGTGGAAACCGGGCGGGTCAATGTCGACCGAGAGCCGCCGCGCAGGCCGCAGGGCCAAGGGCCTGCCGACGTGGCGGATCGTCCGCTATGCGGACGATTTCGTCGTCATGGTGCACGGCACCAGGCAGGACACCGAAGCCGTGCGCGAAGAAGTCGCGGGGGTACTCACGTCACTGGGTTTGCGCCTGTCAGAGGCCAAGACCCAGATCGTCCACCTCCGCGAGGGGTTCGACTTCCTCGGGTTCCGCATCCAGCGGCGCCGCAAACGAGGAACGAACAAGTGGTACGTCTACACCTTCATCGGCCAACGCCCGATCCGGTCGCTGAAGACGAAGATCCGTGCCATCACGCACAGGGCGTCGCAACAGGACCTGGCAGGAGTCCTGACCCGGCTGGGTCAGATCATGCACGGTTGGGCGAACTACTTCCGGTATGCCATCGCTAAGAACACTTTCAGCATGCTGGATAGCTTCGCTTGGTGGCGAGTGATCCGGATGCTAAAGCGACGGCATCACTGGAGGTGGACCGACGTCCGCCGGCAGTTCACCGACCCCACCGGGCGGTGGCTGCCGATCACGGCAGGCGAGATTGAGCTGCGGCGGATCGCGGCGTTGCCGGTCACTCGGTACCGCTACCGCGGCACCACGATCCCCAACCCCTGGGTCCGAACACCCGTTTGACGACAGAGATCGTGGAGAGCCCGTTGCGGTGAGAGCCGCACGGCGGGTTCGGCGAGAGGCCACGGGAAACGGACCAGGAGCAATCCCGGCACCGCGCCCGTGGCCTACTCAGCGTAACTGGATCTTGATTGTGTTCTCTCTGTCAGGCGGACAGGCGTCCGTCGAAGGTGATTTCGAAGGCGTTGAGCGCGGCTTTCCAGCGGTTGGACCAGCGTTGCTGTCCCTTGCCGGTGGGGTCCAGGCTCATGATCGCGAGGTAGACGCATTTCAGTGCGGCGGCCTCGGTGGGGAAGTGCCCGCGGGCGTTGACTGCGCGCCGGATTCGGGCGTTGATGCTCTCAATGGCATTGGTGGTGCAGATAATCGTGCGGATCTCCTGATCGAATTGAAGGAAGGGCACGAACTCGGCCCACGCGTTAGTCCAGAGCCGGATGATCGCGGGATACTTCTTCTCCCATTTCTCGCTGAATTCAGCGAAGGCATTCAGCGCGGCGGACTCCGACGGCGCGGTGTACACTGGTTTGAGGTCTTTCGCGATCGCCGCCCAGTCCTTCTTCGAGGCATACTTGAACGAATTGCGCAGCAAATGCACGATACATGTTTGCACAATCGTCTGGGGCCACACCGTGGTCACCGCCTCGGGCAGGCCCTTCAACCCATCGCACACGACGATCAGGCAGTCCCGAGTGCCCCGGTTCTTAATCTCCGAGAGCACCCGCATCCAATACTTGGCGCCCTCCCCGTCGCCGTGCTCACCAGCCCAGAGCCCCAGGATGTCCCGGGTTCCCTCGCAGGTCACGGCCAGCGCGACGTAGATCGGCCGGTTCGCCACATTACCGTCCCGGATCTTCACATTCACACAATCAATGAAAATCACCGGATACACCGGATCCAGCGGCCGGTTCTGCCAGGCCGCCATCCCCTCCATGACGCGGTCAGTAATTGCTGAGATCGTCTGTTTCGACACCTGGGCCCCATAAATCTCCGCCAGGTGTGCGGAAATCTCACCGTGCGTCAGCCCCTTCGCCGACAGCGAGATCACCAGATCATCAATCCCGGACAACCGCCGCTGGCGCTTCGCCACGATCACCGGCTCAAAAGACGACTCCCGATCCCGCGGCACCTCAATCTCCACCGGCCCCGCCTCGGTCAAAAGCGTCTTGGGCCGCGTCCCATTCCGCGAATTCCCGCCATTACGGCCGGCCGGATCATGCTTGCCGTACCCAAGACAATCGTCCATCTCGCCCTCCAGGGCAGACTCGACCACCACCTTGGTCAACCGACCCAGCAGCCCGCCCTCCCCGGTCAGCTTCAGGCCCTCGGCCCGGGCCCGCGCCGCCAGCTGCCGTACCAGCTGCTCGTCCAATCCATCTCCCGGCTCAGCTGACACATCCATCGTCACAGCAGTCACAGGTGCCTCTCCAGTCTCAGGAGTTACACCGTTGATCTTACAGTCCCCCAACCGGGACCAATCGGCGTCCGGGTCGTGCGATCAGTTTCCGGCATAGCAAGTCGACCATGTGGTGTGGGTGGGTAGGTTCGGTCCGAACTCGACGATGGTGTCGTGAGCGAGCGTGGTGATGGTGTCGCGGAGTTCGAGATGCTCAAGCCAGGGCGTCGGGATGGCGTGGACGCCGTAGAGAGCGCCGAGGATGTTGCCGGCGATGGAACCGGTGGAGTCGCTGTCGCCGGAGTGGTTGACCGCGAGCCGAAGACCGTCGACGAGGTCGCGGCCGGTAAGGGCGGCGCACATGCTGCCGCCGCGGATAGCGGCCAGAGCGGACAGACAGGTGTGGCCGGGCGCCCGACGGGAGTGCAGGCCGGGCGTGGCCACCAGCCAGCCGGAGTGATCCGGACTGGCAGCAGCATCAGATAGTTGAGTATCTAGCCGCATGCATGAGGCCGGTGACCGTGCCGGACAGCCCAGCGAGGTAGGCGGCGGGGTGGGTGATGTTGTAGGGGTCGAGCGAGTTGAGACCGCGGGCGAATTTCACGATGCCGCCCGCCCCCTTGAGCACCCCGCCCAGCAGGTGCTCCTCACCCACTTCGACGCCCTGCACCACGTCGCCGGCGTCGTTGAGCATCCGGTCGGTGAACCTGGGCTCTGCGGGGGCTTTGGCGGCGGCGGCGTCCACCGCTGCTTTGGCGTGCTCAGCGGCGGAGTCGCGCTGCCGACGGGCGTCGTCAAGGGTGTCCTTGGCCTGTTGCACACCCGCAAGTCCAGGGTCGTGGAACTCGCCGGGGGGCTGCGGGAGGGGCCCGGGGTCACCGCCGCTCTGCGCAGTGGTGTTGTAACTCGACACCTGATTGTTGTAGGTCCGCACCTGACTGTTGTAGGTGTCGCGGGCCTGCTCGGAATTTTTCTTGGCCTGCTCATACACGCGGATGGCGTCTGCGGCCTGGCCTGGGCCTACTGGACGGTGTAGGCGAAGTCGTCCAGTGCGGCCGCTGCCTGGGCACAGGCGTCGTGGGCGTCCGACCACTGCCGGGGGATGTCCCTGGTAGGGGGCCCGGAAAGCCTCGGCTGCCGCACCGTTCCAATGCGCGGTGTCAATCCTTCTCAGGCCATCGGCGGTTTCCTCGAACGCGGTGGCGAACTTCTTCAGATGTCCGACCGATCCGTTGATCGCGCCGACGTCGCCGTGCACCAGCTTGGTGGGTCCTCGGTCTGCCCCAGTTTGCAACTCACCGACCTGGGCGCCAAGATGATCGGCCACCGAGTCACCGAAGCTATCCACCGCTTCGGCAACTCCGTGCAGGCCACCGCGTCCAGACCATCGCCCACCACATGCGCCGCGCCGGCAACGACCTTGCCGATCCCGCGGCCCATGGTCTTGACGCCGTGGTCGATACCGTCACCAATGGCATCGACCACATCCCCGATAGCCATCAGCTACCGCCGGTTGCTTCGGTGGGATAATAACCGCGAGCCAACTGCTCGACATATTTGGCGATCACGTCGACTTCGAGATTCATCACATCGCCGGGGCGCCGCAGGCCCAGGGTGGTCAGCTGCTGGGTGGTCGGGATAAGCCCGACGGAGAACTGGCTGGCGCCGACGTCGATCAAGGTGAGCGATACCCCGTCCACGGTGATGGATCCCTTCTCCACCACGTAGCGGGCCAGCCCCGGGGGTATCCCGATCCGGATCAGCTCCCACGGGGCTCCTTGCTGCGGCGCTGTACGGGACAACATGGTCCCGGTGCCATCGACGTGGCCCTGCACAAGGTGCCCACCGAGCCGATGTCCCAGCTTCGCGGCACGCTCCAGGTTCAGCCGGTCTCCGATCGCAGTGGAACCAAGGCTGGAGCGGCGCAGCGTCTCGCCGATCACGTCGGCGGTGAACAGCTCGCCGTCGATATCGACGACGGTCAGGCAGACGCCGTTGACCGCGATCGAGTCACCGGGTCGGGCATCTGAGGTGATCAGCGGGCCGCGTACGGCAAACCGTGCTGCATCGGGCCGTTCCTCCCGGCGGACGAGCTCGCCGAGTTCCTCGACGATGCCGGTGAACACGGTTCACCGGCCGCCGTAAGCCCGGGCCTGAGCCCGCAGCGACTCTATCGCCCGTGATGGGTCCTCGGCCCCGTACACCGCGGAGCCGGCGACGAAACAGTCCACTCCGGCCTCGGCGGCGGCCTCGATGGTGTCGGTGTTGATACCGCCGTCGATCTCTATCAGCACGGTGAGGTGCCCGGTGTCCACCAATCGCCGGGCGGTGCGCACCTTGTCCAGTACCTCGTGGATGAACGACTGCCCGCCGAAGCCCGGCTCCACGCTCATCACCAGCAGCGTGTCGTAGTGCCTCAGCACCTCCACCCACGGCTCCAGCGGGGTCTTGGGTTTGACTGACAGCCCGGCCTTGGCCCCGGCCGCGCGGAGGTTCTTCGCCAGCTTGATCGGATCCTGGGCGGCCTCGGCATGCACGGTGACGTTATAACAACCCGCTTCGGCGTAGCTGATGGCCCACCGATCCGGGTTCTCGATCATGAGGTGGCAGTCCATTGGAATGTCGGTGTACTTCATCAGGCTCTGCACGATGGGAAGACCTAGGGTGAGGTTGGGCACGAAGTGCCCGTCCATCACGTCGACGTGCAGCCAGTCGGCGCCCGTTACCGCGTTGGCCTCGTCGGCCAGCCGGGCGAAATCGGCGGATAAGATAGACGGCGCGATCATCGGCTGAGGTGGCACAAGGTGCACGGTATCGCGCAGTCAGCTCGACGGCGGTTGCGGCTCGGCAACGGTGAGTTCCAGCCGGTCTGCGACGACGGTGCCATGGACTTCCTGGCCTGGTTTGAGGTCCTCGGTGAGCAGCATCCGGGACAGTTTCTTGTCCAGCTCACGTCCGATGGCTCGGCGCAGCGGTCTCGCGCCATATTCCGGCTGGTAGCCACGATCGACTATCCAGTCGATGGCGGTGTCGTCGAGGCGCAGGGTGATGTTCTGGGCTCGTAGCCGCTGCCGGGTCTGCTCCAGGAGGAGCTTGGTGATCGTGCGAAGCCGCGGCCGATCGAGGCCACGGAACAGGACGATCTCGTCGATCCGGTTGAGGAACTCGGGCCGGAAATGTCGACGCACGGTGACCATCAGTGGCTCCCGCACCTCCTCGACTGATTTCCCGGTACGGGTCGCGGCCAGCAGCTGATCCGCGCCGAGGTTGCTGGTCATGATGATCACGGTGTTGGCGAAGTTGGCGGTCCGGCCCCGGGAGTCGGTGAGCCGGCCGGCGTCGAAGACTTGCAGCAGGATGTTCGTGACGTCGGCGTGCGCCTTCTCGATCTCATCCAGCAGCACCAGGGTGTACGGGGTGCGACGGACCGCATCGGTGAGCTGGCCGGCCTCCTCGTGGCCGACGTAGCCGGGAGGAGCGCCGATGAGCCGCGACACCGTGTGTTTGTCCTGGAACTCGCTCATGTCGAGGCGGATCAGCCGTTCCTGTGACCCGAACAGTGTCTGCGCCAGCGCCCGGGCCAGCTCCGTCTTGCCTACGCCGGTAGGGCCGAGGAACAGGAATGAGCCGACCGGCCGGTTCGGGTGGGTGAGACCCGCGCGGCTGGCCCGCACCGCGTCCGCGACCGCCTCAACGGCCTCGTCCTGCCCGACGACCCGCTGCCGCAGCTGCTCCTCGAGATGCAGCAGCCGGTGTCGTTCCACCTCGGTGAGCTGGGCGACCGGGATGCCAGTACTCCGTGCGATGATCTCCGCGATGTCGTCGGCACCGACGTCCGGCGCACGAGTCGGCTTAGCGTGAGCGGTCTCCAGCTCGACGATAGCCAGGTCGAGCTCCCGTGTCAGGGCCTCAGCCCGCTCGTAATTTTCGGCGTCAATCGCGATGTCCTTGGCCCGGGTGAGCTGCTCGACGCGCTGCTCGAGCGCGCGGACGTCCTCTCGCGGGGTCTCGACTCGCCGGCGGGCTGGAGCGCTGGCCCGGTCGATCAGGTCGATCGCCTTGTCCGGGAGAAACCGGTCGGTGAGATACCGGTCCGACAGCCGGGCGGCGGCGTCGGTGGCCTCGTCGGTGATGCGGACTTGGTGGTGTGACTCGTAGCGTCTGCGCAGACCACGCAGGATCGCCACGGTGTCCTCGACGCTCGGTTCGGCGATCAGGATGGGCTGGAACCGTCGTTCCAGCGCCGGGTCGCGCTCGATGTGGCGGCGGTACTCGTCGACGGTGGTCGCGCCGATCAGCTGCAGGTCACCGCGGGCCAGCGCAGGCTTGAGCATGCTGCTGGCGTCCATCGCACCGCCCTCAGCCCCCGCGCCGGCACCGATCACGGTGTGCAGCTCATCGAGAAAGAGCACCACCGTCCGGCCAGCGCCGGTCACCTCATCGATAACCGCGGTGAGCCGTTCCTCGAACTCGCCCCGGTACTTGGTACCAGCCAACATCCCGGGCAAGTCCAGCACGATCAGCCGCCGGTTGCGCAGCGGCTCCGGCACCGCACCGTCGGCTATCCGCTGGGCGATCCCGTCGACAATCGCTGTCTTGCCGACGCCAGGATCCCCGATCAGCACCGGATTGTTCTTCGTCCGCCGCGACAACACGTCAAGGATCTGCTCGACCTCGTCTTCGCGCCCGATGACCGGATCGAGACGCCCGGCCCGGGCAGTGGCTGTGAGGTCGCGGCCATAACGGTTCAGCCGCTGCGTCGACGTGCCTGGCTTGGTTATCCCGCCAAAAGACTGCTCGAGGCCGCCGACCAGCCGGCTCACGAGATCCTCAAGGGGATTGAACCCAGAACCGAACGGCCCATCGGGCATACCAAACCTCCTCGTCCGCCGCACCGGCGGCCGCGGTCTGCGACAACACTGTCGATAATGCCCCCGATCCGCTCTCTGCGCGCGGTACGCGGATGGAAGGCTTCAGCAGGTGCACTCAACGCGGTCTGGTGCACTCGCCCGATCTGCCCGAGCACGCTGCCCCCTCACGACCACAGCGACCGATCTCTGGAGGAGACGAAGTATGGCAAGTGAGAGTGGTTCTTCGCAGCGAGCCTGCATGTACGGCGAGAATGATCTCAGCTCGCTGGCGATCTTTTCGGGCAACTACATCAACTCGGGTATTGGCACGATTTCACGCCCGGGCTGGTCAGCGTCGAACAGCGCACTGAGAGCCAAGCCGACCTCTACCGCATCGTCCTTTGCAGCTTGGCGATCAAGCCGACCGATGTGACACTGGAAGTCGGCTGCGGCATCGCAGTAGGGACGGCCCTTGCGCTTCGAGAGTTCGATCCACGCGTTGCTTATGGACTCGATATCTCACCGGACCAGATCAGCCGCGCCATCAGAGTCAACGCCGAGTTGCTCGCACAACTACCTGAGCGGCTTATACTCCAGCAAGGCTCCGCGTTGGACCTTCCTTATGAAGCAGAGAGCTTCGACAAGTGTTACTCCGTGGAGGCGGCGCAACATTTCGAAGATCTGGCCACGTTCGCATCGGAAGCCCATCGAGTACTCAGACCCGGCGGCAGACTGGCCGTCGCGACCTTCTTCACACCCGGCACAGTCGCCGATGACCAGCTTCGGAGATTGATTGACACCATCGACAGCGGCATCGATGTTGTCTTGACGATCGACTCCTTCCGAGATGATCTTCTCCACGCAGGCTTTGTCGACGTGCGTGTCGAACTCCTCGGGGAACACATATGGCGTGGCTTTGACGCCTGGATAGCGCAGACCGAGTTCAAGGACGCCTGGAGTCGCAACTGGCTGACGGCATACAATCGTGGCCTCATCGACTACTACCTCGTGACGGCAGTCAAGAACGCACTCTAGCGACGCAGCAGAGCGCAGAACATCGCGTCGGTGCCGTGGCGGTGTGGCCACAACTGCACATTCGGCCCATCGCCCAATCGAGGCACGTCGGGGAACTGCGGCCTGGCGTTGAGCTGCTCGGCACCAGTGCGCCGGACCACGTCCGCGACCACACCCACCGTCTCATCCAGGTGCGGCGAGCAGGTCACGTAGGCCACCACGCCCCCCGGACGGACCAGTCGCAGCGCTGCGATCAACAACTCCCGCTGCAGCCGGACCAGGTCGGCGAGGTCGTCGGCCTGCCGTCGCCAGCGCGCCTCCGGGCGGCGGCGCAATGCCCCGAGCCCGGTGCACGGTGCGTCCACCAGCACCCGGTCATAGGCACGCTCCGGCAGGCCGCTGTCCCGACCGTCGGCGAGGTGCACCGTCACCGGCAGGGCCGCGCATGCTTGGCTGACCAATCGGGCCCGGTGCTCAGCCTTCTCAACGGCATCCACGAGTGCGCCCCGGGTGCCACCGAGCGCACCCAGCAGTGCCGCCTTGCCTCCTGGGCCGGCGCACAAGTCCAGCCAGCGGGTATCGGCGCCCTCCAGCGGCGCCGAGGCCAACGCGAGCGTGACGAGCTGGCTGCCTTCGTCCTGCACGTGGGCCAGGTGATCGCGCACCGGGGTCAGCTCACCCGGGTCACCACCATCGGCCAGGTGCACCCCGAAAGGCGAGTACGGGGCAACCGGGCCGCCGGTCAACTCGGCCAGCTCAGCGGCGCTGATCTGCCCAGGGCGGGCAACGAGGTGCACCAGCGGGCGGGCGTCGTCGGCGGCCAGCGCTTCGGCCAGCTCACCCAGATCACCGCCGAGGGCGTCGGCGAACGCCTGGGCAATCCACCGCGGGTGCGAGTGCGCCATCGCGAGGTGGCCCACCGGGTCGTCGTCGACGGCCGGCGCTACCGCCTGCACCCAGCTGTCCTCGTCGTGTTCGCTGACCCTGCGCAGCACGGCGTTGACAAAGCCGGCGGCGGCACTGCCACGACCGGCTCGCACCAGGTCCACGGTGGTGCCGACCGCGGCGTGTGGAGGCACCCGGGTCCGCAGCAACTGGTAGCTGCCCAACCTCAGCGCGTCCAGCAGCCCACCGTCGACCTCCGACAGCGGGCGTTGCGCGCAGGACTGCAGCACCGCGTCCAGCAGACCCTGCGCACGGCAGGTTCCGTAGCACAGCTCGGTGGCCAGCGCAGCGTCGCGGCCGTTGATCCCGCGTTGCCGCAACAGGCCGGGTAGCACCAGGTTGGCGTACGCGTCACGCTCGCGCACGGCGCCTAGAGCGTCCAGCGCAGCCTGTCGAGGTGGATCATCTACTGGCGGCCGCCGTGGGCCGGAGCGCCCACGGGGTGGCCCGGGGCGGGGCGGTCGGGACGGTTTGCGGGGCACCGTCACAGCTTGGCCTGGACGATCGCGGTCACTCGAACCGCTCCCCGGGCTCCGGTCGGGCACCGCGCGCCCAGTCCGGCGCGGGCATCGCCCGCTTGCCGGGCGCGGTGATCTCACCCAGCCGCACCGCCCCGGTGGCCGTACCGACGAGCACCTCCCTTTTGGTCACCCGCAGCTCGCCAGCAGGCAGCCGCTCACCATCGCGGGCGTCGGCTAACTGCACCGGCCCGAGGCCCACGCGTTGGGTCCGGAACAGGCTCCAGGCACCGGGGGTGGGCGTGACCGCGCGCACCTGGCGGTGCACCGCGAAGGCCGGGGCTCGGAAGTCCAGGTGAGCGTCTTGGGCGGTGAGCTTCGGTGCATGCGAGACGCCGTCAGGCGGCTGCGGCACCGGGTGCACAGTCCCGTCGGCGATCCCGTCCAAGGTGGCCACCAGCAGGCCGGCTCCAGCGTCAGCCAACCGGGCCAGCAATTCCCCCGCGGTGTCCTCGGGACGGATCATTTCGGTGACCGTGCCATACACCGGGCCGGTATCCAGCCCCTCTTCCAACGCAAAAGTCGACGCGCCGGTGATCTCATCTCCGTGCCGGATCGCGCTCTGCACCGGAGCCGCACCACGCCAGGCCGGCAGCAGCGAGAAGTGCAGGTTCACCCAGCCGTGCCGGGGGATGTCCAGCGCCGCCCGGGGAACCAGCGCGCCGTAACCGACGACCGGGCAGCAATGAGGGGCCAGCGCGGCCAGCCGTGCCAGGAAGTCCGGGTCACCCGGGCGGCGCGGGGTGAGCACTTCCAGTCCCGCTTTGTCGGCCAGCGTGCCCACCGGGGAGCGGGTCGGTCGCCGACCGCGTCCGGCTGGTGCGTCCGGCCGGGTCACCACCGCTGCGACTTCGTGCCGCGCGGAGTCCAGCAACGCCTGCAGTGCGGGCAGCGCCACCTCGGGTGTGCCGGCGAAGACGAGCCGCACTACTCAGCTCGCCTTACCGGACAGCGGGTGCGGCCTGAGCTGGATGGGTGAACAGACACCAGCGCAGTATGCCCGGTGAGTCCGTCAGCCCAGTTGCTGCGGGTCGAGCTCGACCCGCAGCGGATCGGGCAGCTTGCGCGCACTGCGCCCGGCCTGCAGCGCAGCCAATGCGCTGGCCAGGGCCGCCCCATCGGAGCGGGGGACGCGGACCAGCAACCGTTCTCGCTCGCCCTCGGGTTGCCCTGGAGCGGGCACTGGACCCAGCAGCGAAGCACCAGGCAGCAGCTCTAGGGTCGCACCGGCATCCGCCAGGGTGGCTGGTGCGCCATCCAGCGCGGCCATCCGCGCCGCAGGGGGGAATCCGAGCTCGGCGCGCGCGGCCAGTTCGGCTCTGGCGTGCCCAGCAGGGTCCCACCGGATGAGGGCCTGCACCGCACCGAGCGACGCGTCAGCGACCACCACCACCCGGCCACCGTCGGCCGCGGGCTCCACCATGGCTGCCGCGGCCATCCATCGCCGCAACGCCTCCTCAGCCGCGCGCAGATCCGGCCGGGCCAGCAGCGCGCTCGCATCCAGCAACAACGCCGTCCCGTATCGGGCCAGTGGTTCAGCCCCTGGTGTGGCGATCACCAGCGATCGTCCCGGCGGGATCTCAGGCAGCACTTTCTCCCCGCCGGAGGTATACAACGGCACACCGGGGAAGGCCCGGCCGAGTTCTTCCGCGGTGCGGCGGGCCCCGATCACCGTTGCCCGGAGCCGGTGAGAACCGCAGGCCGGGCATCGGTAGCCGGCCTCGATGGTGCCGCACCACCGGCAGGTGGCCGGACCGTTGGTGAGCAGCGCCAGCGGGCCCGCGCAGCGCCTGCAGCGGGCCGCGACCCGGCACTGCTGGCAGGCCAGCGCGGGGACGTAACCGCGGCGAGGTACCTGCACGAGAACCGATCGATCGCGGCCCAGCGCCGCACGAGCTGCTTCGAACGCCACCGCGGGCAGCCGGGCCGCGCGGGCCGCCGGGTCCCGGGCCAATTGGGTGTCGTCCTCCCCGATCGCGGTGACCCGAGGCGCTGCGGCCCGCAGCACATCGCGGGCGGCGACGATCTCGTGCGTCCATCCGGTATCGATGGACAGCTGCGTCTCTGCGGTGCGGGCGTAACCGGCCACCAGCAGCGCCGCGCCTTCCAGCACTGCCCGCTGCCCAAGCACCAGGCGGGCGTGGGGGTAGGGGGCCCGCGGTTCGGCATGCAGATCGTCGCCGTCGTCCCAGAGCACCATCAGTCCCAGATCCACGACCGGGGCGAAGGCCGCGGCCCGGGTGCCGACCACGATGCGCACCGCGCCGCGCCGCACCGCAAGCCATCGGCGGTACCGCTTCGCCGGTCCCGACTCGGCGGCGAGAGTGACCACCGCGTCAGGTCCGGCCAGCGCCGACACCGCGGCGTGCACCCGTGCGGTGTCCCGATGATCGGGAAGCACCAGCAACGCGCCCCGGCCGGCGGCGGCCACGGTGACGGCGGCCTCCGCGAGTCGGGCAGCCCAGTCCTCCCCCGGCACTGCCTGCCAGCAGGCGTGCGCCGCCCGACCCTGATGCAGAGCGTCCAGGAACGCCGGCCCGCGGGGATAGCGTCCCCAGCCATCGGCCGCGGGCCGTGCTGGGCACGCTGCGGGACAAGCGGGCGGCTCCGCCTCGGTCCGGGCATGCCGCGGTGGCACCGCCAACCGCAACACGTCGCTCATCGTGCCCGCGCACCGGTCGGCTACCACCCGGGCCAGAGCCGCGATCTGGGGGGTCAGAGCTGCCTCGGCTGAGACCACCCGTTCGAGCCAGGCCAGTGGACCCGGGTGGTCGGATTCCGCGGCCCGGTCCAACAGCCACCCGTCCACCAGCCGACCGGCGAAGCGCACCCGCACCCGGACTCCAGGTGCCGCCGCCTCGTCGAGCTCGGCGGGTACGAGATAGTCGAAAGGGCGGTCGAGGTGGGCCAGCGCAGTGTCTACGCACACCCGCGCAACGGGCAGCGCGGCGGCTGGGCTGCGCTGCCCACGGCGGGATTGGCCTCGTGAGTGGCAAACAGTGTTATGGCACTGTTTGCCACTCACGAGCCCGGCTCCAGGCGGGCACAGACGGCGTCCCAGACGGAGGAAGCCAGCAAGCTCTTGGGCCCCTCGGGTAGCTCGGTTTCCACGCCGTCGTCGCTGAGCAGCCAGCCAGTGTTGTGGTCGACTTCGAACGCGCCGCCCTCCCCGACAGCGTTGACCACCAGCAGATCGCAGCCCTTCCCGGCGAGCTTCCGCCGGCCGTGCGCGAGTACATCACCCTCGGAATCACCGGTTTCGGCCGCGAAACAGACCACCACCTGGCCCTTCCGGCGGCATCGGACCAGCTCCACAACGATGTCCGGATTGACGGCCAGGGCCACCGGATCCGGCGCCGAGCCGGATTTCTTGATCTTGTTCAGAGATGGGTCGATCGGTCGGAAGTCAGCCACTGCGGCGGCCATGACGACTGCGTCGGTGTGCGGCGCCGCCGTGAGCACCGCGTCGCGCATTTCCCGAGCTGTCCCAACTCGGATCACCTCGACCCCGGCTGGATCGGTCAGCTCAGGCGTGTGCGCCGCTATCAACGTCACCCGGGCGCCACGCTGGGCGGCTACTCGGGCCAGCGCGTAACCCTGCCGGCCGGAGGACCGGTTGCCCAGGTAGCGCACCGGATCCAGCGGCTCCCGGGTGCCACCCGCGGAGATCACCACCTGCCGGCCGGCAAGGTCGCGTGGCAACGCGTCCGCACGACGCAACAGCAGAGTGGCCAGGTCGACGATCTCGGCGGGCTCCGGCAGCCGGCCGGCACCAGAATCGGCGCCGGTGAGCCGTCCGGACGCGGGTTGGGCGACGACGGTTCCGCGCGAGCGCAGGATCTCGACGTTGTGCACTGTCGCGGGGTGTTCCCACATCTCGGTGTGCATCGCCGGGACCACCAGAACCGGGCAACGGGCCGTGAGCAGGGTGGCGCAGAGAAGATCATCGGCCCGACCATGGGCGGCGCGAGCCAGCAGATCCGCCGTGGCCGGAGCTACCAGGACCAGATCAGCGCTGCGCCCCAGTTGCACGTGGGGCACCTCAGGGATGTCTACGAACAAGCCGTGCTGCACCGGCAGTCCGGACAGCGCCTCCCACGTCGGGGCGCCGACGAACCTCAGGGCGGCCTCGGTGGGAACGACCCTGACCTGGTGACCTGCCTCAGTGAGGCGACGGAGCACCTCGCATACCTTGTACGCGGCGATACCGCCCCCGATGCCGAGCACGATCCGGCGGCCTGTCGCCGACCGGAAGGGCCCGGCTGGGGTCATTGACCCTCGGTGTGCTCGAGTAGGCCGGCGTGAATCTCACGCAACGCGATCGACAGCGGCTTCTCCCGCGGCCCTGGCTCGACAAGCGGCCCGACGTACTCCAGCAGGCCCTCCCCGAGCTGCGCGTAGTAATCGTTGATCTGACGAGCCCGTTTGGCTCCGAAGATCACCAAGGCGTACTTCGAACTGACCCTGCTCAGCAGGTCGTCGATCGGGGGGTTGGTGATGCCCTCAGGGGCATTGACCAAGGACGTCCCCTGCACGCCTCGCGTGCCCAGCACGTCCAGTTCGGTGGGAATGCTCACTCACTGTCTCCAGATGTTCGATATTGCTGTGCATTCGAGTGCATTCAGCTGTCACGGAGCGTGGATGGCAGATCTGCCGACCCCGCGCCGCCCATCAAGACTATCAACTCCTGCGCGGCCCGCTGCAGGTCGTCGTTGACCACCGTCGCATCGAACTCCCCGGCGGCGTCCAGCTCGTCGCGCGCCACCCGCAACCGCCGCTCGCGCGCCGCGGGATCTTCTGTGCCGCGATCGGACAGCCGGCCGTGCAGCACCGCCCACGATGGCGGCATCAGCATCACTAACAGGGCATCGGGCATTGCGGCCCGAACCTGCCGAGCGCCTTGCAGTTCGATCTCCAGCAGCGTGGACCGACCGGCTGCCAGCGCCCGACGTAGCGGCGCTGCAGGAGTCCCGTAGAAGTTGCCGGCGTACTCGGCATATTCGAGAAACTCACCGCGCTCAATCATGCGAGCGAAGGTGGCGCGATCCACGAAGTGGTAATGCTCCTCGGGCCGCTCGTCGCTACGAGGAGCTCGCGTGGTCACCGAGACACTGACGAAGAGTTGCGGCCAGTGCCGCAGAACTTCGGCGACCACGGTGGACTTCCCCACCCCGGAGGGACCTGAGAGGACAGTGAGCCGGGGCCGGGCGGCAGCGCTGAACCCCGGCTCACAGTCCGTCACAATGCGGTCACTCTGGGCTGAGCACGCTATTCTCGACTATTCTGGAGCGACTATTCTGCGCCGAACTCGCTGAGCAGCGCCTTACGCTGACGCTCGCCAAGTCCACGCAACCGCCGGCTGGTGGCGATCTCCAGTCGCTCCATGATCTGCTGGGCGCGGACCTTACCCACGCCGGGCAGAGCCTCGAGCAAAGCCGACACCTTCATCTTGCCCAGAATGTCGTCACTGCCGGAGTTGGCTAGGACTTCCTGCAGGTTGGTCCCACCGCGCTTGAGGCGCTCCTTGAGCTCCGCCCTGGCACGTCGGGCGGCGGCTGCCTTCTCCAATGCAGCAGCCCGCTGCTCCTCGGTCAGCTGGGGAAGGGCCACGGTCTCCTCCGTCGATTGCTAGTGCTGAGGGATATTTGGTTCGGCGACCGTATCCCCCGCGCGACCAGCCACTTAACCCGGGGTGTCCCCGCCGACCTGCTCGGACAGTGGATGCAGCCATGCTGCAGCCTCGTTGGCGATTCGTCGGGCGGCGTGTCGCAGTGCCGCTGGTCGCGGACCGTGGCGCAGCAGGTCCCGTGACGTGGTCGCCACAACATGGCGGCTCGCCGTACCGAAGATCTGCGGCATGCCGGCGAGAACGGCGCCTTGCGCCCCTATTCCGGGCGCCAGTATCGGGCCGTTGAGGGCCTCCAGCCGTAGGCTCCCGGGCGGGGCAGCAGCTCCCACCACCACCCCGACGTTGCCGAGTGGACACTGGCCGGCGTTGCGCGCGGCGACGGCGTCGATCACGAATTGCGCGACCGTGGTTCCGGTCCTGGTCACCGCAGTCTGCACGTCGAGACCCTCGGAGTTCGAGGTCAGCGCGAGCACGAACACTCCCCGCCCAGTCCGACCGGCCAGCTCGAACGCCGGATCGAGCGCACCCATCCCGAGGTAGGGCGACACGGTGATCGCGTCAGCAGCCAGCGGCGCCCCGTCGCTGAGGTAGGCCGCGGCGTAGCCGGCCATGGTGGAGCCGATGTCACCGCGCTTGACGTCGAGCAGCACCAACGTCCCGGCGTCCCGGGCCAATCGCAGTACCCGCTCCAACACCGCGATGCCCCGCGCCCCGTGCCGCTCGAAGAACGCTGACTGTGGCTTGACCAGCGCCAGCTCCGGCGCCAGCGCCTCCACCGCGCCCAACGCAAACTTCTCCAGCCCCGCCACGTCGTCGCCGCACCCCCACTGACGCAACAGTTCGGGATGCGGATCGATCCCCCCACACAACGGCCCTCGCGCCGCCACGGCTGCACTCAACCGCGCGCCAAACCCGCATTCAGTGGGGTTACTCGGCACCGGATAGCCCCGCCGATCCCGCTGAGTGCGGTGTAGGGGAGGTGAGCGCGGCGCGGAGGGCCGCGTGGAGGGACTGGAGGGGGCGGACGGTGAGATCGCCACGCATCAGGGCTTCGATGCCTTGGACGGCTGCTGCGGCACCCTGCATGGTGGTGATGCACGGGATGGACCGCAATACGGCCGCGGTGCGGATCTCGTAGCCGTCCACCCGGGGGCCTGGGTTGCCGTAGGGAGTATTGATGATCATTGCGACTTGCCCGGCGTTGATCAGATCGACAATGTTGTCGGGGCCTTCGAAGTGCTTGCGCACGACTGTGCACGGGATGCCGTTGCGACGCAACGTGTTCGCTGTTCCGCTGGTAGCGAGGACTTCGAAACCGAGATCGGCCAGCCGTGCGGCCGGGAACACCATGGCGCGCTTGTCCCGGTTGGCCACCGACACGAACACCCGTCCTGACGTCGGCAGCGAGCCGTAGGCGGCAGCCTGGGACTTCGCAAAGGCCTGGCCGAATGCGACGTCGATGCCCATCACCTCACCGGTGGATTTCATCTCCGGCCCCAGCAGCGAATCCACTCCCTGGCCCTCCGGGGTGCGGAACCGATGGAACGGCAACACAGCCTCCTTGACCGCCACCGGGGCATCGGGCGGCAGGTCACCACCGTCGCCGTGCGGAGGTAGCAGGCCCTCGACCCGCAGTTGCGCGATACTGGCGCCGAGCATGATCCGAGCGGCGGCCTTGGCCAGCGGCACCGCGGTGACCTTGGAGACGAACGGCGCGGTGCGGCTGGCCCGCGGATTGGCCTCCAGAACGTAGAGCACGTCGTCCTTGAGCGCGTACTGCACATTGAGCAGACCGAGCACGCCGACCTCCCGGGCGATCGCCTCGGTCGAGGTGCGCACCGCAGCCAGGTCGGACTCCCCCAACGTGATCGGCGGCAGCGCGCAGGCGGAATCCCCGGAGTGGACCCCGGCCTCCTCGATGTGTTCCATGATCCCGCCGAGATAGACCTCCGTGCCGTCGCACAGCGCATCGACGTCGATCTCGATGGCGTCATCGAGGAAGCGGTCCACCAAGACCGGGTGCTCGGGAGTGATCTCAGTGGCTCTGGCGATGTAACCGGCGAGGGTCTGCTCGTCGTAGACGATCTCCATGCCGCGTCCGCCGAGCACGTAGGAGGGGCGGACCAGCACCGGGTAGCCGATCTCGTCGGCGATCTTGCGGGCCTCCGCGAACGACGTAGCGGTCCCGAAGGCCGGAGCGGGCAATCCGGCACGCTCCAACACCGCGCCGAACGATCCACGATCTTCGGCGAGATGAATCGCCGCCGCGGAGGTGCCCACCACCGGGACACCCGCGTCAGCAAGCCGTTGCGCCAGACCCAGCGGGGTCTGCCCACCGAGCTGCACGATGACGCCCGCCACGGTGCCCGAGGCCCGCTCGGCGTGCACCACCTCCATGACATCTTCAAAGGTCAGCGGCTCGAAGTAGAGCCGATCCGCGGTGTCGTAGTCGGTGGACACGGTCTCCGGGTTGCAGTTGATCATCACCGTCTCGTAGCCGCGGCCCTCGTTGTCAGGAGCAGTGCGCAGTGCCATGGCGGCATGCACGCAGGAGTAGTCGAACTCGATGCCCTGGCCGATCCGGTTCGGTCCGGACCCCAAGATGATCACCTTGGGTCGTGCCCGCTGCTCGGTGACCTCAGTCTCAGCGTCCTGGTCGCTTTCGTAGGCGGAATAGTGGTACGGGGTGTGGGCGGCGAACTCGGCGGCGCAGGTGTCCACGGTCTTGTAGACCGGTCGGACGCCCAGCCGGTGCCGCAGCGCGGCGACCTGTGGCTCGGTGAGCTCGGCGCGTACCGCCGCGAGCTGCCGATCGGAGACGCCGGCGCGCTTGGCGCGGCGCAGCAGTGGCTCGTCGAGTTCCGGGGCGGCCGCCAGTTCGGCGCGCAGCTCGACCAGGCCAGCGATCTGGTCGATGAACCAGAGGTCGATCCCCGAAGCCGCTGCGACCTGCGCAACGGTCGCGCCCAGGCGCAGCGCCCGCTCGGCGGCGTACAACCGCCCGTCATGGGGGACTCGCAGCGCCGCCAACTCGGAGGACACCGTGGCGCCGGGCGGATCAGGCCTCGTCCAGAACCCGGCGGCGGAGGTTTCCATCGAGCGCAGCGCCTTGCCCAGCGCCTCGGGGAACGAGCGGCCCAACGCCATCGCCTCGCCGACCGACTTCATCGTGGTGGTGAGAGTGGGGTCAGCGCCGGGAAACTTCTCGAAGGCGAACCTGGGCACCTTGACCACCACATAGTCCAGCGTGGGCTCGAAGCTGGCCGGGGTCTCCCCGGTGATGTCGTTGCTGATCTCATCCAAGGTGTAGCCGATCGCGAGCTTCGCCGCGATCTTGGCGATCGGAAAGCCGGTGGCCTTGGACGCCAGCGCGCTCGATCGCGATACCCGCGGGTTCATCTCGATCACGACCAGGCGACCGGTGCTGGGATGGACCGCGAACTGAATGTTGCAGCCGCCGGTGTCCACCCCGACCTCGCGCAGCACCGCGATGGCGACGTCGCGCATGTGTTGGTACTCGCGGTCGGTGAGCGTCATCGCCGGGGCGACGGTCACCGAATCCCCGGTATGCACGCCCATCGGGTCGATGTTCTCGATCGAGCACACCACCACCACGTTGTCCCGGTGATCGCGCATCAGCTCGAGTTCGTATTCCTTCCAGCCCAGCACGCTCTGTTCGATGAGCACCTGGTGCACCGGGCTCTCAGCCAGGCCCGTCGTAGCAAGCCGCTCGAGCTCGGCCGGGGTGTGTGCCATCCCGGAGCCGAGCCCGCCCATGGTGTACGACGGCCGGATCACCACCGGCAGGCCGAGCTCGCCGGCGGCCTCGCGGACCTCGTTCAATGACCCGCAGACGGCGCTGCGCGGCACTTCGGCACCTACCGCGCGCACCACGTCCTTGAACTTCAGCCGGTCCTCGCCGCGCTGGATGGCCTCGATGTCGGCGCCGATCAACTCGACGCCGTAACGCTGGAGCACCCCGCGATCGTGCAGGGCGACGGCGGTGTTCAGCGCGGTCTGGCCCCCCAGAGTGGCCAGCAAGGCTGTCACAGGAAACCCGGCAGCCTGCTCAGCGGCGATCACCTTCTCGACGAACTCCGGAGTGATCGGCTCGATATAGGTCGCATCAGCGAACTCCGGATCGGTCATGATCGTCGCCGGGTTCGAGTTCACCAAGCTGACCCGCAGCCCCTCCTCCCGCAACACCCGGCAAGCCTGCGTACCTGAATAGTCGAACTCACAAGCCTGCCCGATCACAATCGGCCCAGACCCGATCACCAACACATGCGAGATATCGGCCCTCCTGCCCACTACCCCACCCCTCCCACGCCATCCGGAGCCGAATAGCGGTCTTGCATCGTCGGATAACCACGATTCGGCTCCGGATGGCGGTCCTGAGCCATGAGTTGGCAGAAGCGGTCGAACAGGTAGGCGGCGTCGTGGGGGCCGGCGGCCGCTTCGGGGTGGTACTGGACGCTGAAGGCTGGGGTGTCCAGGCAGGTGAGACCTTCGACTGTGTTGTCGTTGGGGCACCAGTGGCTGACTACCGCGGGACCGAAGTCGGAGTCGAAGCGCTCGCCGGGCTTACCGACGACTGCGAAACCGTGGTTCTGCGAGGTGATCGCTACTCGCCCGGTGGAGTGTTCGACGACGGGGACGTTGATCCCGCGGTGCCCGTAGCGCATCTTGTAGGTTCCCGACCCAGCGCTCGACCGAGGATCTGGTTGCCGAAGCAGATCCCGAACAGTGGCAGTCGCCGCGCCAGCACTGCGCGGGTCAGCGAGACCGCGTGGTTGGCGGTGGCTGGATCTCCCGGGCCGTTGGACAGGAAAATCCCGTCGGGAGACAGCTCCAGCACCTGCTCGAGGGTGGCCGCGGCGGGCAGGACATGCGTTTCGATCCCTAGCGCGGCCAACATCCGCGGCGTGTTGAACTTGATCCCCAAATCCAGCGCCACCACCCGGAACCGCCGCTGCGCGACCTCGGCGGGGACGGTGTAGGGCTCGGCGGTGGTGACTTCGCCGACTAGGTCGGCGCCGGCCATTGAGGGGCTGGCGTGCACCCGCGCCAGCAACTGCGTCGAGTCGGCCAGCGCGTCGCCGGAGAAGATCCCGGCGCGCATCGACCCGTGCTCGCGAAGCCGACGAGTCAGGGCTCGGGTGTCCACCGCGGAGATCCCCACGACACCCTGGCGGGACAGCTCGTCGCCGAGCGGTCGGGCCGACCGCCAGTTGGACGGCACCCGGGACGGGTCTCGTACGACGTAGCCGGCCACCCAGATCCGGTGCGACTCGTCGTCCTCGTCATTCCAGCCGGTGTTGCCGATGTGCGGCGCGGTCTGCACCACGATCTGGCGGCGGTAGGACGGGTCGGTCAGTGTCTCCTGGTAACCGGTCATGCCGGTGGCGAACACCGCCTCACCCAGTGTCTGCCCCACCGCGCCGAAGGTCTCGCCACGCACAAGGGTGCCGTCCTCCAGCACCAGAATCGCCAGCCCGCGCGTCACCGCCGTCGCCTTGGTCATCGCCGTTGCCTTGGTCAACCCAGCACCTTCCCGTCCTCGGTGGTGATCTTGCCGCGGAGCATGGTGACCAGCACCCGGCCGGGTAGCTCCATCCCCTCGTAGGGAGTGTTATCGGCCAGGCTGGCCAGCTGAGCCCCGCGTACCGTCCAGGTGGCGTCTGGGTCTACCAGGATCAGCGTCGCGGGCTGTCCCACCGCGATCGGGCGACCCTGGTCGGTTGCCCCGCCGATTCGCGCTGGGCGCTCGCTCATCACCCGGGCCACCCCCCGCCAGTCCAGCAGGCCGGGGCGCACCATGGTTGCCACCACCACAGACAACGCAGTCTGCAGCCCCAGCATCCCCGGCCGGGCGGCGGACCACTCGCAGTCCTTGTCCTGGGCGGCGTGCGGAGCGTGATCAGTGGCCACGCAGTCCACGGTCCCCTCGACCAGCGCGGCGCGCAGCGCCGCGGTGTCGGCGGCGGTGCGCAGCGGCGGGTTGACCTTGTTCACCGGGTCGTAGCCGGCCAGGCGCTCATCGGTGAGCAGCAGATGGTGCGGGGTGACCTCGGCAGACACCCGGATTCCGCGTTCCTTCGCCCACCGCAGCACCTCCACCGTGCCTGCAGTGGACACATGGCAGACATGCAACGCCGCTGCGGCGTCCCGGGCAAGCAGGCAGTCCCGGGCCACGATCGACTCCTCCGCGGCGGCAGGCCAGCCGGCCAATCCCAGCCGCGCGGCGACTGGCCCCTCGTGTGCCTGGGCGCCGGCGGTGAGTCGAGGCTCCTCGGCGTGCTGGGCGACCACACCGCCAAGCCCGCGGCTGTACTCCAGGGCGCGGCGCATCAGCAGCGGATCGTGCACGCACAGCCCGTCGTCGGAGAACATCCGCACCGCAGCGAGCGACGCTGCCATGGCGCCTAATTCGGCGAGCCGCTCGCCACCCAGCCCGACGGTGACCGCGCCAACCGGGTGCACATCGACCAATCCCACGTCACGGCCGCGGCGGTACACGTGCTCGACGACCACGGCGGTGTCGGCCACCGGATCGGTGTTGGCCATCGCGAACACCGCGGTGTAACCACCCAACGCCGCAGCTGCCGAGCCGGTCGCGATCGTTTCGGCGTCCTCCCGGCCCGGCTCGCGCAGGTGCGCGTGCAAGTCGACCAGGCCGGGCAACGCAATCAGGCCCCCGCCATCGAGCACGTCGGCGCCGGTGTCATCGAGACCAGCCGCCAGCTCAGCGATCATCCCATCGCGAACCAGCAAGTCCACCGGATCCCCCGCGCCGTAGGGCCGGATCCCGCGCAACAGCAGGGATCTCGTCATGCCTGATCCTCTTGGCTGGCCAGGAGGTGGTAGAGCACTGCCATCCGCACGTGCACCCCGTTGCGGACCTGTTCGGTGATCGCTGCGCGGGGCGAGTCGGCGACCGAGTGCGCGATCTCCATGCCGCGCAGCATCGGTCCCGGATGCAGCACCACGGCGTGTTCGGGCAACAGTGTCAGACGCGCCTCGGTAAGGCCATAGTTGATCGAGTACTCCCGAGCGGAGGGGAAGAACCCGCCATGCATCCGTTCGGCTTGAACCCGCAACACCATCACCGCGTCGCTGCCGGGCAGCACGGCGTCGAGGTCATGCCCGACGGTGACCGGCCAGTCCTGCTCGACCCCCCAGTTTTCGACCCCGCAGGGAACCAAGGTGGGCGGCGCTACTAACTGGATCCGGGCACCCAGCGTGATCAAGAGGTCGATGTTCGAGCGAGCGACCCTGCTATGTAGGAGATCGCCTACGATGGTGACGGTCCGCCCATTCAGGGTACCCAATCGATCACGAAGAGTAGCGGCGTCCAGCAAAGCTTGCGTCGGGTGCTGATGGGTCCCGTCACCGGCGTTGATGACGTGCATGGGCACCCAATCGGCGAGACGATGCGCTGCGCCCGACGCAGGGTGACGGATCACCACGCAGTCCGCGCCCATCGCCGCCAGGGTGAGCGCGGTATCGCGTAGCGACTCTCCCTTGGCCACCGACGATCCACCGGCCGCAATGTTGACCACATCGGCACTCATCCACTTGCCCGCGATCTCGAAGGACGCTCGGGTGCGGGTGGAGCTCTCGTAGAACAAGGTGATCACGGTGCGCCCACGCAACGTGGGTAACTTCCGTACCTCTCGGCCCAGCAGTGTTCTTTTGAGCGCCTCGGCGGTGTCCAGAAGTGCGGTGACGGTCTCGCGTGGCAGATCGGTGGTCGTCAGTAAGTGCCTCACCGCTGACTCCGGCGGATGACGACGGAATCGGTGCCGTCTGTCTCTACGAGCAGTACGCCGACCTCCTCGTCCCGAGACGTCGGCAGATTCTTGCCTACGTAATCGGCACGAAGTGGCAGCTCACGGTGGCCCCGGTCGACCAACACGGCGAGTTGCACCGCCCGAGGGCGGCCGTATTCGCGCAGCGCGTCCAACGCGGCCGCGACGGTGCGGCCGGAGTACAACACGTCATCGACCAGAACGACCAGCACATCGTCCAGCCCACCTGCCGGCAGCTCAGTGGACTTCAGCGCGCGGGTCGGGCGGCGCCGAAGATCGTCTCGGTAGAGGGTGATGTCGAGGGTTCCCACGCCAGGCTGAGCCCCGCCGAACTCACGGATCCGCGTCGCCAACCGGTGCGCGAGCGGGACGCCGCGAGTGGGGATACCAACCAGGACCACCGGCTCGGCAGCGGTGCGTTCGATGATCTGGTGCGCCATCCGGGCGACGATGCGGGTGACCTCGGCCGCCGAGAGCAACTCACGCTGCCGCGGTGGCCCGGCCTCGCCCGCCGCGCCCGTCCCGGCTGGGGACGACACGGTGGACCTCCTTCCCCGCCTCGCTGGACGGGCCTTAAAGGATGTCAGGTCCGGACCGGCGCCCGGGCCCTGTCGGACATTATCACCGCGCTCTTCCGAGCGCGCCGCTGCTCCACCGCTGCCCCGTCCGGGTGGTGTGGGTAACTCTGCGCGGTCTTGCGCCCCCAATGGCTTGACCTGGGGGGTTACGCAGCGCAGCATTACTCTCCGTATCATGGTGACGTTCGCGTGACACCCCAAGGCGTTGGCTGGTCGGGGTCTGAAAAAGGAGAAGGGGCCAGATGGGCGACTACGCCAAGGCGCTGGGATCAAAACTGCGCGGCATCCGACAGCAGCAGGGTCTGTCGCTGCACGGTGTCGAGCAGAAGTCGGCGGGCCGTTGGAAGGCTGTCGTGGTCGGCTCCTACGAGCGCGGCGACCGGGCAGTCACCGTGCAGAAGCTGGCCGAGCTTGCCGACTTCTACGGAGTCCCGGTGCCCGAACTGCTTCCCGAGGGCCGAGTACCCTCCGGCAGCGAACCGGCCACCAAGATCGTGATCAACCTTGAGCGCTTGCAGCAGCTCCCGGTAGACAAGGTGGGACCGCTCGCCCGATACGCCGCGACGATCCAAAGCCAGCGCGGTGACTACAACGGCAAGGTGCTGTCCATCCGCACCGAGGACCTGCGCTCACTGGCGATCATCTACGACATGTCTCCGGGCGATCTGACTGAGCAGCTGATCGGTTGGGGTGTGCTGCCTCCCGAAGCGCGCCCGGTGAAGGACAAAGAAGAGGCGTGACTGACTGATTGCCGATCAGGAGCTGCGCGGCAGCGCCGCCAGGGCGCCGAGCACGCCGTTGACGAAGCGCGGCGAGTCGTCGGTGGACAGTAACTTGGCCAGCTCGATGGCCTCGTCGATGGCGACTGCATCGTCGACTTCAGTAGAGAACAACAGCTCGAACACACCCAGCCGGAGCACCGCCCGATCGACTGCGGGCATCCGGGTCAGGGCCCAACCATGGGCTTGATCGGCGAGCAGGCGATCGATGTCCTCACCGTGCTCGACCACGCCTTGCACCAACGAGACCGTGTACTCGCTGACCGGAGCCAGATCCACCGCGCCAACCCGCTCGGCGAGCAGCGCCAGCGGATCGAGCCCGCGCAGGTCGGATTCGAAAAGGATGTCGACGGCGCGTTTACGCGCCTTGCTACGGGCGCCCACGTCAACTACTGACGCGGCCGAGGTAACGCCCGTCCCGGGTGTCAACCTTGACCTTGTCGCCGGTGCTGACGAACAACGGAACCTGGATCTCGGCGCCGGTTTGCACGGTGGCGGGCTTGGTACCACCAGTCGACCGGTCCCCCTGCAGACCCGGGTCGGTATGCGAGATCACCAGCTCCACCGAGGTGGGCAGCTCAATATAGAGCGGGATACCCTCATGGACAGCGACCAGCACAGTCTGGTTGTCCAGGAGGTACTTCGCCGCATCTCCCACGATGGTGCCCGGAACGGTCATCTGGTCGAAGGTGCCGGAGTCCATGAACACGAAGTCCGGGCCATCTGCATACAAGTAGGTCATATCGCGCCGGTCGACGGTGGCGGTGTCGACTTTGGTCCCTGCGTTGAACGTTTTGTCGACGACTTTGCCTGACAGCACGTTCTTCAGAGTGGTCCGGACGAAGGCACCACCCTTACCTGGCTTGACATGCTGGAACTTCACGACCGACCACAGTTGGCCGTCGAGGTTGAGTACGAGCCCATTTTGCAGTTCGTTGGTGCTGGCCACGTCAATCCTTCATCCTCAATAAGGTCCGGTTGGTAGGTCGATTGGTTAGGGACTGTCAGCAGGGCACGACCACGAGGTCCTTCGTGGTCAGGGTGAGGAGTTCTGGCTCGCCGCCGGAAACGACGAGAGTGTCCTCAATGCGCACGCCGCCCCGGCCGGCCAGGTAAACACCCGGCTCGACGGTGACCGCCATGCCTGCTGCGAGTGTACCGACCCCGAACTGCGATAACGCCGGAGCCTCGTGGATCTGCAAGCCGACGCCATGCCCGAGGCCGTGGACGAAGTCATCGCCATGGCCGGCGTGCGCGATGACGTGCCGGGCGGCGGCGTCCACGTCTCGGACCTCGGCCCCGCACTGCAGTGCTGCGCGACCCGCCTCCTGCGCCGCGGCGACCAGGTCATACAGCTCCTGCTGCCACCGAGCCGGTGGCCCGAGCACCAGGGTGCGGGTCATGTCGGAGTGGTAGCCATCGACCAGGGCACCGAAGTCCAGTTTCAGCAGATCGCCGCGGCGTAGCACGGCCTCGGTCGGGCGGTGGTGAGGTACCGCCGAGTTCGCGCCGGTCGCCACGATCGTCTCGAACGACGGGCCGGCGGCACCCGCCGCCACCATCCGGGCCTCCAAGTCACGGCCCACTTCGCGCTCCGTTCGCCCCGGGCGCACGCCACCCTCGTCAAGCAGTCCGGCCAAGGCGGCGTCGGCCGCCGCGCACGCCGCGCGCAGGGTGGCGACTTCAGTATCATCCTTGATCAACCGCAACGCCTCCACCGGCCGCGATGTGGCGACCAGCGCCTGCGCTCCGGTGACGTTAGCCAGCCCGGCGTGCCCGTCCACCGTCATCACATGGCTTTCAAAACCCAGCCGGCCGATCCCCGTCTCGACGGCCAGCGTGGCCAGCCGTAGCTGACACGACCGTTCGATCAGCCGCTGCAGGTCAGGCACCTGCCACTGCGACTGGGTGCGGTAGCGGCCATCGGTGCAGAACACGCTCGCCTCATCACCGCCGGCGTGCACCAGCAGGGCGCTGTGGGAACCGGTGAAGCCGGTCAGGTATCGGATGTTGACCACATCGGTGACCAAAAGCGCGTCAAGCTGCAGCTCGCGGAGACGTTCGCGAAGAGTGGCACGGCGCCGGGGGTAGGGCATGGACCCGACGGTAGCGGGTTGCCTCGCGATCTCAGCTGCTGGCGCGGCCGGCGATCCAGCGCAACGCGAGCGCATAGCCCTCGACTCCGAGGCCGATGATCACTCCGGAGGCAATGGCCGAGAGGTAGCTGTGGTGCCGAAATGGCTCGCGCGCGTGCACGTTGCTGATGTGCACCTCCACCAAGGGCGCCGACAGCTCCGCGGCCGCGTCGCGGACCGCGATCGAGTAGTGCGTCCAGGCCCCGGCGTTGAGCACGACCGGGGCGGCGGTGTCGGCGGCCTCGTGTAGCCAGCCCACCATGACACCTTCGTGATCGGTCTGCCGGACGTCCACATCCAGCCCCAGCTCAGCTCCGACCCGCTGGCACAGCGCCACCAGATCGCCATGCGTAGCCGCCCCGTACACCTCGGGCTCCCGGGTCCCGAGCCGGCCCAGATTGGGCCCATTGAGCACCAGGATCATCATTGCGACCCACTGGCTACGGCGGCGTAGGCCGCGGCGAGCAGTTCGGGATCCGGATCCTCCAGCCGTCCAGGCTTCGCCAAAGCGTCGAGCACTACGAAGCGCAACACTCCCAAACGGGTCTTCTTGTCGTGACGCATGCCTTCCAGGAGGTCGGGAAGTGCATCGGCGTCATATCCGGTGGGCAACCCGAGCGAGCTGAGCACCGCACGATGGCGGCTCGCCGTGGCGTCATCGAGCCGTCCGGCGAGCCGGGCCAACTCGGCCGCAAAAATCATGCCGACGCTCACCGCAGCGCCGTGACGCCACCGGTAGCCCTCCCGGCGCTCTAGCGCGTGGCCCAGCGTGTGCCCGTAGTTGAGCACCTCGCGCAGGTGCGATTCGCGCAGGTCGGCGGCCACCACGTCGGCCTTGACCCGGATTGCGCGGCCGACCAGCTCCGGCAGCACAGGCCCTGATGGATCCAGCGCGGCGGCTGGATCGGCCTCGATCCGTTCCAAGATCACCGGATCGGCGATGAAGCCCGCCTTGACCACCTCAGCCATCCCAGCGACCAGTTCGGCCCGCGGCAGCGTCGCGAGGGCCACCAGGTCCACCAGCACCGCGGCCGGCTCATGGAACGAACCGACCAGATTTTTGCCCGCATCGGTATTGATGCCGGCCTTGCCGCCCACCGCGGCATCCACCATCGCCAGCAGCGTGGTCGGCACCTGCACTACCCGGACCCCGCGTAGCCAGTTAGCGGCGACGAACCCGGCGAGGTCGGTCACCGCCCCACCGCCGAACCCGATCACGGTGCCGGTGCGGTCCAAGCCCACCTGGCCCAGCACATCCCAGCAGAAGCCCGCCACTGACAGCTTCTTGCCCTCCTCAGCGTCGGGCACTTCGATGCGGTAAGCGGATGAACCGAGGTGTTCCAGGACGGTACGCAAGGCCTCGGCGGGCTCGACCAGGGTCGGCTGGTGCACGATCGCCACGGCGCCGCTGCCCACCAGGTCCAGCAGCTCCGCTCGCAAATACCGTCCGACGATGACGTCGTAAGGTTGCGCCGTCGCCACCCGGATCCGCCGCGGCTCAGTATCACCGGCCTGGTCCGGCTCGGCGGCATTTCTCATCTCGCTCCTCCGTGGTCAGGACACTACGGTCTAGCGAGTACGTCCCACAGCTCTGATCGCGGCCAGCACGTCCTCGGTGACCTCATGTGGACTGCGACCGTCGGTGGCCACCTCCGCGGTGGCAACCTCCCGGTACAGCGGTAACCGGGCGCTGAGCAAACCAGCGAACGTTGCCCGTGGGTTCACCCCGGCGAGCAGCGGGCGGGCGCTCGACAATCCGGTGCGGCGTACCCCCTCCGCCATCCCGACCGACAGGAACACCACGCGGTGCCCGCGCAGCCTAGCCCGGGTTCGCTCAGAGAGCACCGCCCCGCCGCCCAAGGCCAGCACCTCACTGTTATCGGCCAGTGCAGCCGCGACCTCGGTCTCCTCAAGCTGCCTGAACACCGGCTCGCCGTCGGTGATGAAGATCTCGGAGACGCTGCGGCCTGCGCTGGCGACGATGAGATCGTCGACGTCGGTGAAGGCCACTCCCATCCGGTCGGCCAGCAATCGGCCCACCGTCGATTTGCCGGCCCCGGGTGGCCCCACTAGCACCACCGCCGGTTGCTGTGCATCGTTCACCAACGCCAGCGTAGTCGGGCCGTCGCATCGGCTCGGCCGCCTCGCCGATCAGCGGCGGTGGGAGGCGTCCCGATACGCGCGGGCATTGCGGATGGTCTCGGGCAGGGCGTCGCCGCCGAACTTCTCCAGCGCGGCGTCGGCGAGCACGAGCGCGACCATTGCCTCAGCCACCACACCCGCGGCAGGCACCGCGCAGACGTCGGAGCGCTGATTAATCGCGACGGCCGCCGCACCGGTGGCCACGTCGACGGTGGCCAGCGCGCGGGGCACCGTGGAGATCGGCTTCATCGCCACCCGGACGCGCAGCACCTCTCCGTTGGTCATGCCACCTTCCAGGCCACCGGCGCGGTTGGTGGGCCGAACCACACCATCGGGCCCAGGCAGCATCTCATCGTGCGCGGCACTGCCCCGTCGGCGCGCGGTGGCGAACCCATCGCCCACCTCGACGCCTTTCATCGCCTGGATGCCCATCAGTGCACCAGCTAGCCTGGCGTCCAACCGCCGGTCGGCGTGCACGAACGAGCCCAGGCCCACCGGCAGCCCATACGCCACGACTTCGACCACGCCGCCCAGCGTATCGCCGTCCTTTTTCGCCGCATCCACCTCGGCGATCATCGCCGCTGAGGCGTCCTCGGCGAACGCCCGGACCGGGCTGGCGTCGATCCGCTCTAGATCATCGGGTCCGGGCAGCACGTCCACGGGCGCGTCCACCTGTCCCAACGACACCACATGAGACAGCACCTCGACACCCAGCGCCTGTCGCAGAAACGCCTTGGCCACGGTGCCCAGTGCGACCCGGGCAGCGGTCTCCCGCGCGCTGGCCCGCTCCAGCACCGGGCGAGCGTCGTCGAAGCCGTACTTGGTCATACCGGCGAGGTCGGCGTGCCCGGGCCGGGGCCGGGTCAGCGGCGCGTTGCGGGATTGCGCGGCGAGCACATCCGGGTCCACTGGATCGGCCGCCATCACCGTCTCCCACTTGGGCCACTCGGTGTTGCCGATCCGGATCGCCACCGGACCACCCAATGTCCGGCCGTGCCGGATACCCCCAAGAAGATCGACCTCGTCGGCCTCGAACTTCATCCGCGCCCCACGCCCGTATCCGAGGCGGCGCCGGGCCAGCTCGCCCTGGATGTCCTTGGAGCTCACCTCGACGCCGGCGACCATACCCTCCAGCACAGCCACCAGAGCAGGACCGTGCGACTCCCCAGCAGTGATCCACCGCAACATGGCGCCATCGTGCCACGTACAGGCGCCGCCGCATCGCCGGCCGGGTCCGTCGTGAACTCTGTGAGTGTCGTTGCGGTGCTCCTGGGTGGGAGTGCTAGGCCTCGGCGACGGCGGTGGCTGCGGTGATGGCCACCCGTGCGGGGCGGCTGCGCAGCAGCCGGTACACCACCGCGCCGACCACCACCAGTGTGGCCACGAACAGCAGCGCCAGGTACTGCAGCACCCAGCTGGTGCCCGCCGGGTCGTACACCGCTTGGCGCGGCCAGGCGATGTTCACCATCATCGCCGCACCGTAGGCCACCGCGATCAGGTTCACCGGCAGGCCCCACCGGCCTAGCGAGAAGCCGCGCTGCCGCCTTGCTGGCAGGCGCCGGCGCAACCGGGCGTTCAGAGCCGGCACGGTAACCAGCAGGTACGCCAGATAGACGATCACTACAGAGGTGCTGGTGACCGCCGCGAACGCCGCCGGGTTGCCCAGGTTGATCAGCAATACTCCGATCGCGAGTACACCCACCGCAATGCCGGTGAGGATCGGCGTCCCGGTGTTCGGGCCGACCCGGGCCAGCAGCCGGGCGCCAGGCAACCGACCGTCTCGAGCCATGCTGAACATCACCCGCGACGCCGAGTTCTGAATCGCCAGGCAGGCAGACACGATCGAGATCGCGACCACCGCGAGCAGTGCCCGGCCGAGCGTGGAGTCCAGCTGGCTGGTGATGACGTAGGCGATGCCGCCGGTGGACAGCTGACCATCGGTCAGCGACGGCGCCGCCATCAGCGCAGCAATAATCATGAAACCACCACCGATGAACGACACCAACAGTGCCCGCAGGATGGCCGACGGCACCACCCGTCGCGGCTGGCTGGTCTCCTCGGACAGCTCCGCGGCGCTGTCGAACCCATACATCACATAGGCAGCCATCAGCGTAGAGGCGAGAAATGCATACAGGTAGGGACTATTGCCGGACACGTTCAACGTCTTGGTGACCACCCCGGGGCCCCGTCGCGTATGGCTGAACAGCAGTACCAGGAGCAACACCACACCAACCAGCTCGCAGGTCACACCGATCCCGTTGATCAACGCCATGAAGCGCACCCCGACGGCGCTGACCACGGTGGCCAGTGCGATGAGCACCGAGCCCAGCAGGATCCCGTTGGCCGCGCCGGACGCCGAGGTGATCGACGCGTCGGTCCCGACGATCTGGAAACCCGACCACACAGCGGGCAGCACGACCTGCAATGCGATGCCGATGGCGGCCACGCTGACGATGTAGCCGATCATCATCGCCCAGCCGGCGAACCAGCCGACGGTCTCCCCGGCCAGCCGGCGCGACCACTGGTAGATGCACCCGGCCAGCGGCCAGCTCGCCGCCAGCTCAGCGAAGACCAGCGCCACGCACAACTGGCCGGCGAACACCAGCGGCCAGGTCCAGAAGAACGCGGGACCGCCGAAGGAGTAGCCCAGCGCGAAGAGCTGGAACACCGTGGTGAGGATCGAGACGAAGGAGAACCCCGCGGCGAAGGAGGAGAAGGCGCCGAGCCTGCGGTGCAACTGCTGCCGGTAGCCGATGCTGTGCAGATCGTCGGCGTCGGGACCACTGGTCGGGCTGGTGGGCGCCAGTTGTGTCGGCATGGGATCGCCTTTCGCGGTAAGTGACCGGCGCGCACCAGGCAGCCGAGGGTGTCGCAGAGGACCCGGGTCGCGATGAGCGCGGTGATCTCGGCGTTGTCGTAGGGCGGGGAGCACTCCACGACCTCGATGCCCGCCAGCGGGCGGGCGGCGATGAGCTGGATGAACTTCAGCACCTCGCGGGGCAGGAAGCCGCCAGGTTCGGGCCATCCCGTGCCGGGGACGAACGCGGCGTCGAGGCAGTCGACGTCGAAGGACAGCCAGACGGCGTCGGTGCCGTTCCAGGCCACCTCCAGGGCGCGCTGCGCGGCGGCCTCGATGCCCATCTCGACGCAGTCGGTGACGGTCATGATCGTCGTGCCGCGTTCCCGGCCGACCTGCACCCCGGGCCGCGGCGCCTGCCAGCCGCCGATGCCGATCTGCACCAGGTTCTTCGGCGGCACGTTCGGGATGTCGGTGGCGTGGAACCACGGGGTGGTGTGCATCCGCTCGTCGAGGTCGGTCTCCTGGGTGTCGACGTGGCGGTCGAAGTGGATGATGCCGAGCTTGCCGCCCTTGAGGTGCTCGGCGACGGCCGCGGGTGGTGGGGTAGCCGATGGAGTGGTCGCCACCCAGCACCACCGGCAAGGCGCCGGAGGCGTAGACGTGCCCGACCGCTTTGGAGATCTGGTCGAAGGTCTTCTCGATGTTGCCCGGGATGGTGAACACGTCACCGAGATCGGCGATGGTGATCGACTCCCGCAGGTCGACGCCGAGCTCGAAGCTGTACGGCCCGTACAGCGCCGAGATCTTGCGGATGCCCTGCGGACCGAATCGGGTTCCGGACCGGTAGGTGGTGCCGCCGTCGAAGGGTGCGCCGAGCACGGCCACGTCGTACTCGCCGCAGCGGCGGACGTCCTCGACATAAGGCGCCTTGAGGAAGGTGTTGATCCCGGCGAAATGCGGCAGTTCTCCGCGGGAGAAGGTGGGGATCCGCCGGTCGACGATGGAGTCGGCGCCTTGCAGACCCAATTCCAGACCCCGGGCGATCTCCTGTTCCCACTTCGTCGTCGGCAGCGCTGCTTCGGCCTCGACGGCGTATCGCGCCTCCGGGCCGTAGTTGTCATGCAGGTCGTCCACGTCGGGGCCTCCGCGTCCACGGCGCCCGGCCGCAGGGCAGCCGGGCGTGGCTGGCCTCCCGGGCTTTTGTCCCGCCGTGGAGCGGGCAGCGCACTGCCCGCCTGCACCTCTCGGTCCAGCTCGCTTCATCAGCGACGGAACCCTAGGTGCGCCTCACTCAGTCGAGTGAGTCAGAACCATCACACGACACCACTGTGACGTGCTTTAACCAGCGCGTTGCAGTCACATCTCCTGTCGATGGTGACTACAAAGAGAAGCCGGCTGCTCGCAGGTGGTGCGGCCGCAGCGGTAGTTCGAGCTCTACTCCGCCGATATCGCCGAAGCGATCCAGCATCGTCTCGAACAGGCTGTCACTGTCATTCTGCTCCCGGACAGCTTCGACGAGGATCGCGCGGATCTCAGACTCCACCGACTGGCCGTGGCGAGCAGCCCTGACCCGCAGTCGCTCCTCCACCTGATCATCTAGGTTCCGAACACTGATGGCAGTCAGCAGAACCACCCCCCTGTCATCAACGCTAGCATCGCTGCGCGCGCTGAGGTATCCGTACAACGACCGCGCCGCCGTCCTACGGTGTTGTGGTGCGTATCCGGATTATCGACGCGTTCGCCGACCGGCCCTTCACCGGCAATCCCCTGGTTCGACGAATTCTGGATGCAGCAGGTCGCCACCGAAATGAATCTCGCCGACCCGCGGGATCATCGGCCGTCCACGGCGGCCGGGTTTACCTCACGGGCCACGCTGTCACCGTCGTCGACGGCACTTCTGCGGCCTGATCGAGGAGCCGGGTGACGTCGGTGACCCGGTCGCCGAGGGCGAGCAGCAGCCACCCCGGACCGTCCAGCGGCGAGCACGCCCAGCGCAATCCCGGCTCCTCGCCGGCGTCTGGCACGGGCCCGTCGACACCCTCCCCCACGACCGCGAGCATTCCAACGACTCGCGCGCCACCCGTGCCGGCTGGCCCGGCGAGCACTGGGTCAGCACCATCCAGCAGCAGCGTGTGGTTGAGCAGAGGGGCGCCAGCGACCTCGATGGCTAGCTCGCCGTGGTAACGCCCGCCATGCTGCCTTGCGCGCCCGAGCACCACCACGTCGCGCAACGTGGCGTGCGCCCCGGACTGCATTGCGACAGTCGTGCTGCTGCACAGCTCTGCGCCGTCGCAGACCACGGTCGGTTCCGGGCGCCAGTCCAGCACGGCACCAGCCCCCAGCGTCACAGCCGCCGTCCACCGCGCCGCTGCCGGAGCGCCACCCGCCTGCACCACCATGGCCGCCGCCGAACGTAGCTCCAGAGCTGCGCCAACGCCGAGGTGGACGTCCAACGCCAGATCGTCACCGCCCAGCGGACCGCCGGCCGCCTGCACGAGATGCACCCGGTGCGGACCGGTCTGGCGCAACACGACGGGAGAGACGCAGCGCCACCGTAGGCACACCGCAACGGGGCCGGTTTCGACGATGAGCTCGGCGTGTGCCTGCATGCGGCTTGCGCTCACGAGCCGCGTAGTTGGCTGCGCAGCCACGTCACGACCGGTCCGGCGTCAGGCTGCTCCCGCAGCGAGATCAGCACGGTAGGCCGATCTGGACGGACGGCCGCAGCGTCCCGGCGCATCACGTCGAGGTCGGCACCGACCAGCGGGGCGAGATCGGTCTTGTTGATCACCAGCAGGTCGGAACGGGTGACCCCGGGGCCGCCCTTGCGCGGCACCTTGTCTCCACCGGCCACGTCGAGGACGAAGATCTGCGCGTCGATCAGGCCGTAGCTGAAAATCGCCGTGAGGTTGTCCCCGCCGCTTTCCACCAGCACCAGATCGGGATCGTGGCGTGTGGTGAGCTCCTCGACGGCGTCGAGGTTGGCGGTGATGTCGTCGCGGATCGCGGTGTGCGGGCAGCAGCCGGTGCGGACCGCCCGGATCCGCTCGTCGGGCAGGACCCCGTTGCGTGCGCAGGAAGTCGGCGTCTTCGGTGGTGTAGATGTCGTTGGTCACGACGACTAGCGACAGCTCGTCGCGCAGCGTCCGGCACAGCGCCGCGACCAGGGCGGTCTTCCCGCTGCCGACCGGTCCGCCGATGCCGATCCGAAGCGCCCGATTTTCACGAGTGCAAAGAGAGTCACCTCCGCGCGGGCGTGCAGTTCGGCCAGCACCTCCGGCAACGGGGTACCCGTGCTGGGCAACAGTCGGGTGTTCTGCTGCGCCGACTGGCCTCGGCGGGCCACGCCGCACCGCAGCGTCAGCGGTCTGCTCAGCGGCCGGCTCGCACGCGCCTGCACAGCGGCTACCGCGATCGGATCGAGCCCCAACAGCCGGACCGCGGCCGCGCAAGCCCCGCCGAGCAGGTGGTGCAGCGCGAGCAACGCCGCCGCGTTGGCACCATCCCCGGTGGCGGTTACCACGGCACCGAGGACTAGCGGGTGGTGCGGGCGGCCAGAGTGAACCAGCGCCTCCAGCGCAGCGGATGGCCAGACCCGGCAGGCGGTCCGTAGCAGCGCCACACCCTGCACTCGGGAGGCTTCGCGGGCGGCGGCCGACGGGATGCGGGCACTGACCGCAGCATCCCACCGGGTCCACTCCGTCGATGCGTTATCCACGGCGAGCAGGCAGCCGGCCGCGGCGACCGCGGCGACCACCGGACCGGTACCACGTAGCCGGGCGGCCAGAAACAGCTCGAGATCGGCCTCGTTGTGCAACAGACTGCGCTCGACGGCCGCCTCCACTCCCCCGGAGTGCACGTGACCACCGGTAGGCAACCGTGAATCAGCCAGCAACAGCGACGCGAGGACAGTCATCAGAACAGGAAATAGCGTTGGGCCATGGGGAGTTGCTCCGCGGGCTGCGGTTCGACCACGTCGCCGTCGATCCGGACGGTGAATGTCTCGGGGTCCACCTCGATGCGCGGCAGCGCGTCATTGCGTGGCATGTCGGCCTTGCTCAGTGTCCGGGTATCGCGCACCGCTACCAGCCGGCGCCGCACCGCCAGCCGCTCGGCGAGGCCGCCGTGCACCGCCGCCGGAGCCACGAAGTGCACCGATGTGGCGGCGGCGGTCGCCGCGGCAGCCCCGAACATCGGCCGCGGTAGCACCGGCTGCGGGGTGGGGATGGAGGCGTTGGCATCGCCCATCGCCGCCCAGGCGATCATGCCGCCCTTGACCACGATGCTCGGCCGCACCCCGAAGAACGCAGGCTGCCACAGCACCAGATCGGCGAGCTTGCCCACCTCGACCGACCCGACCTCACCGTCGAGCCCGTGCGCGACGGCCGGGCAGATCGTGTACTTCGCGACATATCGCCGGGCCCGCAGGTTGTCCGAGGTCGCCGGGTCCCCGGGCAGCGCCCCGACCCGACGCTTCATCACGTGCGCGGTCTGCCAGGTCCGTAGGATCACCTCGCCGACCCGGCCCATCGCCTGCGAGTCCGACCCGATCATCGAGATGGCCCCGAGGTCGTGCAGGAGGTCCTCGGCCGCGATGGTGGACGGCCGGATCCGGCTCTCGGCGAACGCGAGGTCCTCCGGCACCGCAGGGTTGAGGTGGTGGCAGACCATGAGCATGTCGAGGTGCTCGTCGAGGGTGTTCACGGTATGCGGGCGGGTCGGGTTGGTCGAGCTGGGCAGCACGTTCGGCTGCGCTGCGACGGTGATGATGTCCGGCGCGTGGCCGCCGCCGGCTCCCTCGGTGTGGTAGGCGTGGATGGTTCGCCCGTCGATCGCGGCCAAGGTGTCGGCGACGTAACCGGCCTCGTTGAGAGTGTCGGTGTGGATCGCCACCTGCACACCGGTGTCATCGGCAACTCGCAGGCAGGCGTCGATCGCCGCTGGGGTGGATCCCCAGTCCTCGTGCAGCTTGAAACCGCTGGCTCCGGCCGCGACCTGCTCGTACAGCGCCGGCTCGCCCACCGTGTTGCCTTTACCGAGCAGCGCGATATTCACCGGAAGCTCATCCAGCGACTCGAGCATTCGGGCCAGATACCAGGCACCGGGCGTCACCGTGGTCGCCTTGGTGCCCTCGGCAGGCCCGGTGCCACCGCCGACCAAGGTGGTGACGCCCGACCCCAGTGCCTCGGGCACCTGCTGTGGGCTGATCAGATGCACATGGCAGTCCACCGCGCCGGCGGTCAGGATCATCCCGTTGCCGGCGATCACCTCGGTTCCCGGGCCGATGATCAGCGCGGAATGCACCCCGTCCATGATGTCCGGGTTCCCGGCCTTGCCCAGGCCGATGATCCGGCCGTCTCGCACCCCAATGTCAGCCTTGACCACCCCCCAGTGGTCCAGCACGACCGCGCCGGTGATCACCAGGTCCGGTGCACCGTCCGCCCGGGAAGCCCGGGCCTGGCCCATCGACTCGCGGATCACCTTGCCGCCACCGAAGACCGCCTCGTCCCCGCCGTGCGGCCCGCGGCAGCGGTCCTCGGTGACCTCCACGAGCAGGTTCGTGTCGGCCAGTCGGATCCGGTCGCCCGCGGTGGGGCCGTAGAGCGCGGCGTAGCGGCTGCGTTCGACCGTCCACGGGCCTGCGCTGACGGCTCCCCGAGCTGCCGCGCTGGGATCGGGTGCATCCAGGCGCAGGCCGGGCACGGTCCGGGTCCCGCCCAGCGGCACAACGCGCACCGTCCGTTCAATACCGGGTTCGAAACGAACCGACGTGCCGGCCGGCACCGCCAACCGCATTCCGGTGGCGGCTGCGCGGTCCATTTCCAGCGCTGGGTTCGCCGCGGCGAGGTGGTAGTGCGACCCGACTTGAATGGGCCGGTCGCCGGTGTTCAGCACGACCAGCTCACTACCGGCCTGCGGTCCCAGCACGACCGATTCATCGGCGAGCAGCAGTTCGCCGGGTAGGTCGGTCACTGAATTGGCCGGTGCACGGTGACGAGCTTCGTGCCATCCGGGAAGGTCGCCTCGACCTGCACCGAAGAGATCATCTCCGGCACGCCGTCCATGACGTCCAGCCGGCTGAGCACCCGCTGGCCTTCCGCCATCAGATCGGCGACGCTACGCCCGTCGCGCGCTCGCTCCAACACCCACGATGTGATCAACGCGACGGCCTCGGGGTAGTTGAGCCGCAATCCCCTGCCCCGGCGTTCCCTGGCCAGTTGGCCGGCCACGTGGACGAGAAGCTTCTCCTGCTCATGCGGGGACAGCAGCATGTCGACCCTTCCTCACCCGCTCTGCGGCGATCAATGAGTATGGGTCATCAAGTATTTGACTGTCACATCGCTTCGGCGGGTTATCGGACAGCTGGGCTGCCGCCTACCCGGGGTTTCGGAACGATCGGCGCGACTGCCTTGATCTCGTCCATTGCGGGTCGGGCAGCGGGGTGCTCGACCAGGGCGAGTACCCGGGATGCCATGAATCGAGCGGTGCGTACCGGCGTGCCGCCACGGGTGACCTCGGTGACCTCCACGATGCCGCGACCGTGGGTGATCTCCACCCGTCGACCATTGCGGGTGGCTTCGATCTCGTATGTCCGAGTGGTACCGCCGGCGTCGATGACGATCTCGGTGCGATCACCCTTCATGGCGTGCCATCCTTATCATTGCCGGGCGAAGCGGGTCCGGGCCGAGTGTGCTGGTCGCCTCTCGGCGAAGGGCACACCGCGGCTTGCGCCCAACGATCGTCCGCGGTGGCAGTTTTATGTGGACCCGGGGGACACAGCCCACCCGGCCCGGACATCGCGTATAACCACCCACACACCCCAATCATTCCCCGCCCGCCGGCCCGACCGCGGCAGATCGAGTTAGATCGCCATGGCCGCTCGGACGTCGGTGTGGGCGTCGGCGCCACCGGCGCCGGTGGAGGTGATCCGGCCCGCTTCCATCACGTAGTAGCTGCTCGCCGCGGCGAGGGCGAATCCCACATGTTGCTCGACCAGCAGGATTGACAGACCTCCGCGGGAGGTCAACGACAGGATCGTCTGCTCGATCTCCGCCACCACGGACGGCTGGATGCCCTCGGTCGGTTCGTCCAGGATCAGTAGCCGCGGCTGGGTGATCAGCGCCCGGGCGATCGCCAGTTGCTGGCGTTGACCGCCGGACAGCAGGGCCGCCCGGCGCGCCATCAGCCCACCCAGCGCGGGGAAGGTGTCCAGCATCTCGGCGATCAGCTTCTTGCCGTCTCGCCGGGTGTCCGCCACTAGTTGCAGGTTCTCTTGGGTGGTCAGTTGGGGGAAGCATTGCTGTCCCTGTGGCACGTAGCCCAGGCCGCGTTTGACCCGCTCGTGGGGCCGCATCCGCGTGATGTCCTCGCCGTCAAGCAGAATCCGCCCGGAGCGGGGGCGCAGCAGCCCGACCGCAGCCCGCAGCAGAGTCGTCTTGCCGGCGCCGTTGTGTCCCATCACGGCGGTCACCCCGCAGAGCGGCACTTCGATGGTCGCGCCGTGCACCACGGTGGTTCGCCCGTAGCCGACATGAATGTCCGTCATCTCCAGCATCACCCGGTGACCTCCGCCCGGCCGAGGTAGACCTCCTGAACCTTCGGGTCGGCCTGCACCTGGGCGACCGTGCCGGCGCTGAGCACCTTTCCGGCGTGCAGCACCGTGACAGAGTCGGCACATGACCGCATGAAATCCATGTCGTGCTCGACCACCACGACGGTGCGCTCGGCGCCGATCCGGCGCAGCAGTTCCCCAGTCTGGACCCGCTCATCGGCGCTCATCCCGGCCACCGGCTCGTCTAGCAACAGTACCCGCGCGTTCTGTACCAGCAACATGCCGATCTCCAGCCACTGCTTCTGGCCGTGCGCGAGCGCACCTGCTTGGCGGTCCCGCTGCGCGGTCAGTCCGACTGTGTCCATCGCTTCCTCGACCGCCGGTGGCACCGACGAGCGGCGACGCAGCAGCGACAGCGCGGGGCGACCGGCACCGGCCGCGATGTCGAGGTTCTGCAGCACAGTCAGTTGCTCGAAGACGCTGGCCGTCTGGAACGTACGTCCGATCCCGAGCCTGGCAATCCGGTGCACCTTCTTGCCGATCAGTTCCGTCCGGCCGAAGCGGACGGAGCCGGTGGCCGCGGCTAGCCCGGTGATCGCGTCGACCAGCGTGGTCTTACCTGCACCGTTGGGGCCGATCAGGAATCGCAGATCACCATGGCGCACCGTCATCGAGACCCCGTCGACGGCGGCGAACCCGTCGAACTCCACCCGCACGTCACATAATTCCAAGTAATCCACGGCTATCGTCATCGCGCGACCTCCGACCCAGCGCTGACTCCAGAAAGGCCGGGTTCCGGCGGTGGTGGACGCACCGCGTCGAATGACCTCGTCGGCGGTGGCAGCTCGGTCCCACGGGCTCGGGTACCAGCGTGCCGTCTGCGCAGATTCACTGACGACAGCCCGGCGGGTAGGAAGGCGATCACCACCACGAACAAGGCGCCTTGGAAGTAACTCCAGAACGACGGGAAACTCTCCGAGAGGGCGGTCTGCGCCCATGCTGCGACGATAGCGCCGAGCGCCGGGCCGAACAGCGTGGCACGACCGCCCATCGCCACTCCGATCAGAAAGGCGATTGAAGGCACGACGCCAACGCTGGCCGGGGAGATAATCCCCACGATGGGAACGAACAACGCGCCTGCAATGCCGGCCATCACCGCCGCCAACACGTACGCCACGAGCTTGATGTTGGCCGGGTCATAGCCCAGGAATCGGACCCGCTCCTCCCCATCACGGACCGCGATGAGCAGCTCCCCGTACCGGGAGCGGTAGAGCTGCCAGACGATGAGCAGCATCACCAATAGCGTGATCGCTGCAATGAAGAACAGCATCCGCTTGTTCACCGGATCGAACAGGTTGAATCCGAAGAACGAGCGGAATCCGTTGAGCCCGTTCGTTCCCCCAGTGGTGGTTTGCTGGCCGATCAGCAGCACCGCGAAGGCTGCCGCCAACGCTTGGGATAAAATGGCGAAATACGCACCGCGAACCCGCCTGCGAAAGATCGCGGCACCGAGACCACAAGCCACTAGCGCGGGAATCAGGACCACACCGAGCAGGGTCACGATCGGGGATCGAAACGGCTCCCACCAGAAGGGCAGGTGGCCGGATCCGTAAAGCCGCATGAAATCGGGAACCCCGGCGGGTCCGGCATCGGCGAGCTTGAGGTGCATCGCCATCACGTAACCACCCAAACCAAAGAATACACCTTGGCCCAGGGTCAGCATGCCACCGCGTCCCCAGGCCAAGCCGATGCCGACCGCCACGATCCCATAGCAGACGAACCGGCCCAGCAGCGAAAGCCGGAAGTCCGAGAGCACCGCAGGCGCAACCACCAGCAAAGCGAGGGCACCGAGCGCGAAACCGATCAGGGCGCCGTAGTTGCGCTGGCGCAGTCCGGCGAGCTTTACTGTGCTCACCGTCATGCCAGGCTCCTGGTCCGGACGCTGAAGATACCCTGTGGCCGGATCTGCAAGAACACCACAATCACGACGAATACCATGACCTTCGCGATGCTTGCTGTGGTTGAGTATTCGAATGTCGCCTGCAGTAGTCCCAGGCCGAATGCTGCGATCACGGCACCCTTGATCTGCCCGATGCCACCTGCCACCACAACCAGGAAGGCATCGACGATGTAGCTGGTGCCCAGAGTGGGCCCCGTGGAGCCGAGCAGGGTGAGCGCAACACCGGCGATCCCCGCCAGACCGGAACCGATGAAGAAAGTGAGCCGGTCGGTGCTCCGAGTAGAGATGCCAACGGTCTCGGCGAGGTCGCGATTCTGCACCACGCCGCGGATCCGGCGTCCCAGCGGCGTCGTCCTGAGCAGCAGGGACAACCCGACGACGGCCGCCACCGCCAGCACCAAGATGAATAGCCGGGCCGCCGGCACCTGGGTGACACCGATGTTGACGCTGCCTGAGAGCCAGTGCGGTGCGCGGACCTCGACGTTCGGGGCGCCGAAGATGTCACGGGCGGCCTGTTGCAAGATCAACGAAACACCCCAGGTCACGAGCAGGGTGTCCAATGGTCGGTGATACATCCGGCGGATCAGGGTGGCCTCGAGGATCACCCCCATCACACCCCCGACCAGGAAGCCGACCGGGATAGCCAGCAGCATCGAGGTCCCTGCGTCGGCAATCAAGCCCTGGGCTACAAAGGCCGTATAAGCACCCGCCATCATGAACTCGCCGTGCGCCATGTTGATCACGCCCATCTGACCGAACGTCAGCGCGAGTCCGAGCGCTGCGAGCAACAGCACCGAACCCAGCGAGAGGCCGGCCACCAGCTGGCTGAACAGGGCTTGCATGCGGCCATCCTCCCTCTCAAAACGATCAGTTTTTCAGCCGGTCAGTCCTTTGGCCCAGTCGTAGTTCTTGAGGAAAGGATCTGGCTCGATCGGAGCACCGGAAGTCCACTCGGTGTGAATCAGCGCATCCGGACCGACCTTGCCGATCAACGCCGTCTTGGCGATGTGATGGTTGTCGCCGTTGACCGTGACGGTCCCCTCCGGAGCCGCGTAGCTCACACCGCCTGCGGCAGTCCGGATGTCGGCGGTCGTGAACGACTTCGCCTTCTCCACCATCGCCTTCCACAGGAACAACGACGTGTAGGCCGCCTCCATCGGATCGGAGGTCACTCGGCTCTGACCGTATTTGGCTTTGAATGTCTGCACAAAGGCCGCGTTCTTCGGGGAATCGATTGTCTGGTAGTAGTTCCACGCGGTCAGCTGGCCCACCAGATTGTCCAGGCCAATTCCGTTGATCTCCTCCTCGGCGATCGACACCGAGACCACCGGCATCGTGGCCGCGGTCAGACCGGCGTTGTGATATTCCTTGAAGAAAGCAACGTTCGAATCACCGTTGAGCGTGTTGAACACTGCGTCCGCCCCGGCCGAGCGCACCTTGTTGACAATCGTCGCGAAGTCAGTGTAGCCCAGCGGGGCGTATTCTTCGCCCTTCACTTCCATGCCGTTGGCGTTGGCGTACGCCTTGATCTCCTTGTTAGCGGTCCGGGGAAAGACGTAGTCGGACCCCACCAGGAAAAGCGACTTGACGCCTTTTTGCTTCAGGTAATCCAGCGCAGGAACGATCTGTTGGTTGGTGGTCGCTCCAGTGTAGAAGATATTCGGGGACGACTCGAGACCCTCATATTGCACTGGGTAGAAAAGGAGTGAGTTGGCACCCTCGAAGACGGGAAGCATCGCCTTACGAGACGACGACGTCCAGCCACCGAATACCGCCGCCACACAGTCGGAACTGATCAGCTTGGTGGCTTTCTCAGCGAAGATCGTGGGCTCCGACGCGCCATCTTCACTGACGACCTGCAACTTTTTGCCGAGGACGCCGCCACTGGCGTTGATCTGCTCGGCGGCCAGGGTCAGCGAGTCGTGCACCGTTTTCTCACTGATCGCCATGGTGCCCGAAAGCGAGTTGAGGAATCCGACCTTCACCGTGCTACCAGAGGTGTCAACACAGGAGGTCGCCGATGAACCGCTCGCCCCGGAATCGCCGACCCGGCTACCACAACCGGCCAATGCGAGCCCCGCAACCACCAGGACGGCGGCGGCACGCACCGGACGCCCCCTCGTACGTAGTATGGTCACAACGACTCCTCTCGCGCCGGGATCGGCAGGGCAACGACGGCCTCACGACGAGTTCCTGCGGTGCACATTAAGAACGATTTGTGACAAATACGTTGCCGCGCAGTGTCAGCGGGGTTAACTGTCACCTGTGTGAGTGACGGAATAACCACGAATAGTGATTAAATTCGGACGACTCACGCAAATATGATCGGGTTTACCCGGGTGGGTGTAGGACCACCAGCCAAGCCGCTGCGAGCATCGCCGGCCCATGGGGCACGTCGCGGTAACCAAGCAACCGGGCCGGCCCGGCGACCGCGGCGGTGAGCAGATTCGCTACCAGGACCGCCAGCAGCAGCCCTGGCCAGGACGTTGCGGCCGTGAGCGCCCCCAAGCTGCCTGCGAGTTTGACGTCTCCGCCGCCCAGAGCACCCGGTGCGACGAGACGCACTGCGGCATATCCGCCGGCCCACAGCAGCGCTCCGGCGGCGGCGCGAGCCAGTGCATTGGTGTTCCCACCGCCGACCGCGGCGACGCCGAGCAGGACAGCAACCACCGGATAGGCCGCCAGGGTCAGCGCGTCTGGCAGCCGTCGGGCGACCAAGTCGGTACCTGCCAACAGCACGCCGGCCCAGCCGACAACCATCGGGATCGGCCACCACCACACCGGTAGACCCGCTCGCTCGCCGACCGCTGCCCACAGCGCGGCCACCGCCACGGCGCACACCGGCACCGGCACCCGGACACCCCGAGGAAGCCGGCGCAGCATCATCGCTCCCCCAGCACCTGCCATGGCACCGGCCAGAGCCGCCCACACATCACCCACGTCGGCCAGCTTGCCTGCCACCCGGCGACGGATGCGCCGGTCCAGACGTCAGCTGTGGATGGCGGGGGTGGTTGTGGATGGCCTCATGGGGCGACCGACTTGACGATCACCGAGAGTTTCCATGAGCCGGCTGCGACGACTAGAACACGCCGCGGGCGGCTGCGTCGCGCACTGCCGCGTCATGCTCCTCTCTTGTCACCGAGAAACACGATGCGCCGTCTTTCTGGCACTTGACGAAGTAGCGCCAGGTTCCTGGCTCCGGGTTGAGGGCGGCGGCGATGGCCGCCGCGCTCGGCGATCCGATCGGCGACGCCGGCAGGCCGACATTGATGTAGGTGTTGTACGCACCGGCCCGGCCACGGTCGGCGTCTGATGTGCTCGCCTGCTGTCGGTCCAGCGGATAGTTGATGGTGGAGTCCATCTGCAGCGGCATCCCGTCAGCAAGCCGGTTGTATATGACTCGGGACACCCGGTTGAAATCAGGAGTAATCGCTTCCCGCTCGATCACCGAAGCGATGATCAGCACGTCGTATGGGCTGTAACCGGTACTCACGGCGGACGCAGGGAAGCCACCTGCCAGCAGCCGCGCCGCGGAACTGCTGACTGCTTGCTGCAGTAGCTCCAACGCCGAACTGCCGGGGCGCACGTCGTAGTCGCCCGGGACCAGCAGACCCTCCAGGCGTCGACGAGGTTCGACACGCGATACCGGATCGATTGCCCAGCTCGGTGCCGCGAGCTGGTTGAGATCGGTCTGGCCCATCGCCGTACGCAGGTTATCCGGGCTGACGCAGGTGCTCGCTCCCGCGATAACCGCACAGCTGGCTCGGGAAATCTCGGTGAGCAGGCCAGGCACGGTCGTCCCGTCGGGCAGCTCGACGTTGTCGAGCTGCTCACCGCCGCGAATCTCCAGGTGCCCGACCCGAGCGGCCGGTTCCTCCAGCCCCGCCACCGCAGCTGAACCGGACATTCGCTCGCGCAACTGGTAGTAGCCCGGTTGTACAGCTCGAACCCGGGTGTCGGCGTCGGCCGCGCGTGTGAAGGCACGGACGCTGGCGACGACGTTGCGTCGTACCAGGGTGGCTCCGATCGCAGTCAGGCTCTGGCCGTCCTCGACCTCCACAACAGCCTCTGCCCCACCGGCTCCGACGAAGTCAGGTACTGAGCGCAACGCGTGTAACTCGCGCACGCCGAACAGCACGCCGCCGATCGCGAGCATGACCACCGTCACGACCGTGCCAAGCACGATACGTCGACGGCGCCGCTGGCGGATCTGGCGCCGGACCCGCCGGCCGCCGGCCCGGTGTTCCGCACGGGACTGCTCCGCCTCCTCAACGGTGTCGGTGAACAGTCCGAAGTCGTCGGTCATGACACCGGCCGCCGCGCGTTGAGCCAACTTTGCAGGATCTCTACCGCCGCGGCCTGATCGACCACTGCCCGCTGTTTGCGCCCACGAACACCCCGCTCGGCGAGCACACGGGCGGCGGAGACGGTCGTCAGCCGCTCGTCGGTCAACCGGATCGGGACACCGTCACCGAGCCGGTCCGCCAGGGCGTCGGCGTAGCCTGTTGCCGCCTGCGCCGCGCGACCATGGCCCCCGGCCAGGGTGCACGGAAGACCGACCACCACCTCGACCACCTCATGCTCTGCCACCAACGCCGCCAATGCGTCGAGGTCGGTGCCGTGCGACCGGTCGCGTTTCAACGTGACCAGGGGCGTCGCCAGGATCCCGGACGGATCGGACAGCGCTACCCCGACCCGGACCTCGCCGAAGTCCACGCCGAGGCGGCGACCGGGCCCCGGATCAGGTTGGCCGTGCTCAGGCCCGGGATCAGATTCGGTCACGCGCCGTTGCGCCCCGCGAGCTCGGCACGCAACGCCGACACCGCGGCCTGGACTCCGCCCGGCTCGGTGCCACCGCCCTGGGCCAGGTCCGGTTTGCCGCCACCGCGACCACCTACCGCAGGCCCGAACACTGGCACCAGCGCGCCTGCAGCCAACCCACGCTGGCGCGCGGCGGCCGTGGTGGCTACCACGAAGGACACCTTGCTCGCCGAATGGTCGACACTGAACAGTGCTACCACCCCCGGCCGTTCGCCGAGCCGGCCCCGGACCTCAGTGGCCAACGAGCGCAGGTCTGCACCGCTGACCCCCCCACCCGTCTCGGTTGCCACCAGCGCCGTCCCGCCGATCTGCTCGGCACCCTCGGCCAGGCTGGCTGCCGAGGACAAGACCGCGGTGGCGCGGAGCCGCTCCAGCTCCCGCTCGGCCGCGCGCAGCCGTTCGGTCACCGCACTGATGCGCTCGGGCAACTCCTCAGGTCGGGCCTTGAAGTGCTCAGCGAGCTGCGCCACCAGCACGTGCTCGCGGGCCAAGAAGCGGAACGCGTCGAGACCGACCAGCGCCTCCACCCGGCGGACCCCGGAGCCGATGGACGCCTCGGACAGCAACTTGATCAGACCGATATCGGCCGAGTTGGGCACGTGGGTGCCACCACAGAGCTCCTTGGAGTAGTCGCCAATGGTCACTACCCGCACCGCGTCACCGTACTTCTCACCGAACATCGCGATCGCGCCCTGACTGCGGGCGGCCTGCATCCCCATCACCTCGGCCGTGACCGGCAGGGAGCGCAACAGCACCTCGTTGACCTCGTCCTCGACGTCAGCCAGCACGCTGGGCGGCACTGCACCACCGGGGGAGGTGAAGTCGAAGCGCAGCCGGCCCGGGGCGTTGAGTGAGCCGGCCTGCGCGGCGCTGCTTCCCAGCGCCCGACGAATACCGGAGTGCACCAGGTGCGTCGCGGAATGCGCCCGCGCCACCGCACGCCTGCGGGTGACGTCCACCTGCGCAAAGACCGGGGCGTCGAGCGTAAGTACGCCGGAGACCACCGTGCCCCGGTGCACCGACAATCCGGCCACTGGGGACTGCACGTCGATCACCTCGACGGCAAACCCGTCACCGACCAGAGTGCCCGAGTCGGACTGCTGGCCCCCACCCTCGGCGTAGAACGGGGTGCGGTCGAGCATCACCTCCACCGCGCTGCCCGCACCGGCCACCGGAACCCCGACCCCGTCGACGAGGAGACCGACCACCCGGGCTTCGGCGCTGAGATCCGTATAACCCGTGAAGTCCGTGCGTCCGTGCGCGTCCAGCACGGTGCGGTACTCGCTGAAGTCGCCGTGCCCGGAGCGGCGCGCCGCAGCGTCGGCTTTGGCCCGGTCCCGCTGCTGGGCCATCAGCGTGCGGAAGCCGTTCTCGTCGACGGACAGGCCGGCCTCGGCCGCCATCTTGAGAGTGAGATCAATCGGGAACCCGTAGGTGTCGTGCAGCCGGAACACCTGGTCCCCGGAGAGCCGTGAGCCGCCGGCATGGCGGGTCTGCGCCACGGCCAGATCGAATATGCGCGACCCGGCGGACAGTGTCGCCAGGAACGCCTCCTCCTCAGCGCGGGCGACCGCCTCGATCCGCTGGTAATCCGTGTCGATCTCCGGATACGACGGGCCCATCGTGTCGCGCACCACCGCAGTGATGTCACTGAGCACCGGCTCGGTGACGCCGAGCAGGCGCGCGGAGCGCACGGTGCGCCGCAGCAACCGGCGCAAGACGTAGCCGCGTGCCTCATTGCCGGGGGTCACCCCGTCCCCGATGAGCATGACGCCGGTGCGAGCGTGGTCGGCGATCACCCGAAAGCGCACGTCGTCCGCTGGGTCCGCCCCGTAGCGCCGGCCGGAGCGCTGCTCGACCAGAGTGATCACCGGGCGCAGCAAATCGGTCTCATAGACGTTGGGCACGTCTTGGAGCAGCAGCGCAACCCGCTCGATGCCCATCCCGGTATCAATGTTCTTCGCGGGTAGCGGGCCGAGAATCGGAAAGTCACCCTTGCCCGGTCCGGTGGACGCACCGCGCTCGTCCTGCATGAAAACGAGATTCCAGATTTCCAGAAAACGGTCCTCATCGACAACCGGACCCCCGGGCCGACCGAAATCCGGGCCGCGGTCGTAGTAGATCTCGGAGCTGGGCCCGCACGGTCCGGGGACGCCCATGGACCAGAAGTTGTCGTCCATACCGCGGCGCTGGATGCGCTCGGCGGGCATCCCAGCGATCGTGCGCCACAACTGCTCGGCTTCGTCGTCATCGGTGTACACGGTGACCCAGATGCGGTCTGGATCAAATCCGTATCCCCCGGCGTCCTGCGAGCCGGTCACCAGCTGCCAGGCGTGCTCGATTGCCCCTTGCTTGAAGTAGTCCCCAAAGGAGAAGTTGCCGGCCATCTGGAAGAAGGTGTTGTGCCTGGTGGTCTTTCCGACCTCATCGATGTCCGGGGTACGCACACACTTCTGGATTGAGGTTGCCCGGCTGTACGGCGGTGTCGCCTGGCCGAGGAAGTACGGCTTGAAGGGCACCATGCCGGCGTTGACGAACAGCAGATTCGGGTCGTCAACGAGCAGCGAAGCGCTGGGCACCAGGGTGTGCCCGGAACGTTCGAAGCGATCCAGGAACCGCTGGCGAATCTCGTGGGTCTGCACAGGTCTTCCTCGGCAAGCGTGATAGTTGCGCGTGCGGCGCCGAATACTACTGCCGCCGAGGTACGCAGAGAAAACCGCCAGCAATCACGGTGTCGCTAGCAAGATTAGGCCCCCGTGGAGGCCGACGCTCGGAGGCCGGCCTGGCTCGGCAGCAGGTCCATGCCGGTACGCGCAGCGACGGTGGAATGCAGCTCAGCCTCCCTTTCGACCATCCCGGCCCGCACCTCTGCGCCGAAGGAGCCGACCGCGGCGGCCAGTTCTCGAACCGCGTCGCCGACATTCTCGGCCGCGCCCGCGGGAGTGATCCGGTGAGCGGCGCCGCGAGCCTTGCGGCTGGCCGTGACGCCGGCGGCAATGCCTAGCCCGAACCAGAATATGCGCTTCACCGCTTGCCCCCATTCCGCCGCCGTGGCCGATGGCCGGATGCATCGTGCAAGCTGGCCTTGCTGCGACTCCGCATCGCCTTGCTGACGCCATAAGATAGTGCCGCCACGCGCACCAACGGGCCGCCCAGGGTCGCGGTGAACAGCGACGTCAGCGCGGACACGTTGCCGGTGACCGCTTGGGCGTTCGCGGTGATGCCGTCCAGCCGTTGCAACTGGGCGTTGACGTGGGTCACGGTCGTGTTCGCGCCGCTGAACAACGGATCAGTGTCCTCGCTGGCCTTGCGGATAGCCAGCGTCGTCTCATCCAGGGTGCGGCCCAACTTGATCAATGGCACGGCGAGCAAACCAACCAGCACAACGAACGCCCCAGCGGCAATCAGCGCGGCGATCTGACCTGCCGACACATGCCCTCCTCGCCGATGGAAGTCGACCGATCGCAGCGGCCTAGGCGCCGCGCCGGTGATGGGCGGACAGGCTACCGCGCAGCGCCCAGGTCCGAGCACTCTGGATACACCGGTTGTGGTTAGCCTTCCCTAAACCGACGAACGAATGACTGACCCGCTTCGGAGGATCTGTGATCCCGGCCGCCACGGCCCCCTACCAACCCGCTACCGCAGCCGGCGACGATCGCGCCGCGGCAGCCATCCCATTCAGTGCCGTCCCGCCCAAGGCGTTCGCTGGAAGCAGAGAGGGCCTGACCGAGCTCATCTCCCTGGTCGCACATACCATGCGCGAGGCGCTCGCCGTGCCGCGGCCGGCAGGTCCGCTACCGCCAGGCGCGCCGCACGAGGTCCTCGCCGCCGCCCGCGCCCTACTCGGGCCCGCTGCACTGCCCGACGGCGGCATCGGTTCCGACGCCGCGCTGCACCGGCTGGCTACGGCGCTGACCCGGCACGGGCTGGACTTGTCCCATCCGCACACTGCCGCCCATCTGCAACCCCCGCCATTGGCCGTCGCCGTGGCCGCAGACGCGCTGACCACCGCCGGCAACGCCTCTCTGGACACCTACGATTCTGGGCCCGCCGCGCTCGCCGTGGAGGGGTGGGTAGTCGAGGTACTCGTCCGGATGGCCGGCTTGGGCGGTGATGCCGCTGGGGTCTTCACCCCTGGGGGATCGATGTCCAACCTCCTCGCGCTGCTCCTGGCCAGGGAGCACGCGGCCGCCCAGCGTGGGGTGGACACTCGCCGCGACGGTGTCGCCGGATTGCCGCGGCCGGTGGTGTTGGCCAGCGAGGTGGCGCATTTCTCGGTACAGCGAGCCTGCGCCGCGCTCGGCCTGGGCGAAGCCGCAGTGCACCCCGTCGCGGTCGACCATCGCTACCGGATGCGACCCGACGCGTTGGCCGGCCAGCTGGCAGAACTCGCGCACCTGGGCACTGCCGTCACTCCCGTAGCGGTGGTGGCCACCGCGGGCACCACGGACTTCGGTTCCATCGATCCGCTGCCCGATATCGCCGCACTGGCCGCCAAGTACCGAGTGTGGCTGCACGTCGACGCGGCCTACGGGTTCGGTGCGCTGTTCTCCGATCGGATGGCGCCGCTGCTCGCTGGCCTGGGCGCCGCCGACTCGGTCACCCTGGACCTGCACAAGATCGGTTGGCAGCCGGCCTGCGCAAGTGCGGTCCTGGTCCGCGATGCCGCCCTATTCACCCCGTTGAGCCGCCAGGTCGCGTACCTCAACCCGGTCGACGACACCCTGGCCGGCTACGACGGGTTGCTCGGGCGCAGCCTGCAGACGACTCGCCGGGCGGACACCGTCAAGGTCGCCGCCACGCTCTTGGCCCACGGCCGCGACGGGCTGGGCACGATGGTCGACGTCTGCCACGACCTCGCTCGACACGCGCAGCGGCGGATCGACATCGAGGCCGCCCTGGAGCTGGTCTCCCCCGCCCAGCTCAGCACTGTGGTGTTCCGCTACCGCGGATCGCGAGCCGGTGGCGACAGCGCGCTGAACGCCGCACTGCGCCGGCGGCTGCTCCGGAGTGGACGCGCGCTGGTCGGCCGCACCGAGGTGCGACTCGATGGACCTACCGCGCCACCCTCGGTCTGTCTCAAGCTCACGCTGCTCAATCCGACGGCCCGCCCGCGCGACATCGACACGCTGCTCGACGAGGTGCTTGCCGCCGGTCGCGACGAGGAGCAGCCGTGTCCGTGACCGATCGCGCCCCGGGCACCGACCCGCTGCAGACCGGCTCGGCCCGAGCCGCCGCGGAGCACGCCCACCTGGAAGCCCTGCTGCGCTGCTGGACCCGGGAGACCCAGCTGCCGGTGCTTCAGGGGCCGCTCCAGATCCCGCTGCCGGCCACTGGCTTGACCCTGGTCACCGAGGTGCGGTACGCGTCGCTCACCGGACGGCACCGGTTCGGCCCGGTGCAGCTGCAGCGCGCCGACGGCGCCGACGCCGGTCCGGCGGACCCGGTACTCGCGGTCGCGCTGGTCGCCACCGAGGCCATCGCCCGTGGCGGCGCACTGCCCGGCGGTATCCCGCCCGGCGAGCTGGCTGACCTGGTCGAGCGGACCGCGGATTCGGTACGCCGGGTCCAGGCGTTTTTGTCCGGCTCCGAGGTCGCGCCCGACCTCAGCTCCGGCCGGGACGCGTTTTTAGACGCCGAGCAGGCGCTGCTGCTGGGCCACCTGCACCATCCGGCGCCCAAGAACCGGGACGGGATCACGCCCGCCGAAGCCGTCGCCTGGTCACCGGAGCTTCGCGCCTCCTTCCGGCTGCACTGGTTCGCTGCCGACCCAGCTGTGGTGTCGCAGGACGCGGTGATCGACTCCCCGGCGTTACGCGGCCGGGACACGGCCGCGTTGTTCGCCGACCTCGCCGAGTTCCCCGACCCTCATGGGCGGGTTCTGGTGCCCACCCATCCGTGGCAGGCCCGAGACGCCGTGCGTCGTCCGCGAGTGGCCGCCTTGATCGAGGCCGGCCTGCTGCAACCGCTGGGAGAGCAGGGCGCGCCGTGGCACCCCACGTCCTCGGTTCGAACCGTCTACCGGCCCGGCACAGAGGTGATGCTCAAGCTGTCGTTAGGGCTGCGGATCACCAACTCGCGGCGCGAGTTGACCCGCAAGGAGCTGCGCCGCGGTGTGGAGGTGCACCGCCTGCTGGACTTCGGTTATCTGGCGGCCACTGCGGCCACCCACCCGTCTTTCTCGATCGTGCGTGACCCCGGCTGGCTCGCCGTGGATGAGCCGCAACAACCCGGCGGCCCGAAGCTCAACGGTCTGGACGTCGCAGTCCGGGAGGTGCCCGCGCAGATCTCAGCGCTGCGCGTTCTGGCGGGCCTGCTCGCTCCGCGGCCGCAGTGCGGCTCGTCTCGACTGGGCGAACTGATCGCTACCGGTGGCCTGGATCCGACGGCCTGGATCGCCGACTACGCCGATCTCGTGCTGGTGCCGATGCTGCACCTCTACGCAGCCACCGGGATCGGCCTGGAAGCGCACCAACAGAACACGCTGGTCCGAATCGCGCGGGACGGCCAGGTGATGGGCGGCGCCTTCCGGGACAACGAGGGCTTCTACCTCGCTGCCTCGCGGCTACCGGAGCTGCTGCGGGCGCTCGACACCACGGATTCCGCGTTGATGGTGGTCGATGACCGGATCGTCGAGGACCGGATGTCCTACTACCAGCTGCACAACCAGGCCATGGGCGTGGTCGGCTGCCTCGCGGTGGACGGCTTGGCCGGGGAACCCGAGCTGTTGGCCGCCCTCGCCGGCCGGCTCCATGCGGCACTGCCCGGCCTAGCGGCGGCCGGCCCGGACGGAGACCGATTGGCCCGCCGGTGGCTCACCGCAGCCACCTTGCCATGCAAGGCCAACCTCTTCACCCGCCTCCACGGCATCGACGAGGTCCGAGCGCCCCTAGACGCCCAATCCGTCTACCTCAACGTCCCCAACCCCTTAGTTCCCTGAGCCCGCCATTCGCAGCCGAATGGCGGTAATGGTTAGCGGCCGCGGATGATTCGGCGAAGCCGGGTCACCCGCTCAGAAAGAGCGCGTTCGGCGCCGTGCGGGCGGGGCTCGTAGTAGTTCCGGCCGACCAGGGCGTCGGGAGGGTATTGCTGGGCGAGCACGCCGTCGGGCGCGTCGTGGGGGTAGCGGTAGCCCTGCGCGTGACCAAGGCGGGCCGAGCCCGCGTAATGCCCGTCGCGCAGGTGAGCGGGGACGGATCCGGTGGCACCGGCACGGACGTCGGCCAGGGCCGCATCGATCCCGGTGATCACCGCGTTGGATTTCGGTGCGGTCGCCAGATGCACGGTGGCCTGGGCAAGTGCAAGCCTGCCTTCGGGCATGCCGATGAATTGCACCGCGTGGGCGGCAGCCACCGCGGTCTGCAACGCCGTCGGGTCAGCCATCCCGATGTCCTCGCTGGCGTGCACCACCAGCCGCCGGGCGATGAATCGCGGGTCTTCACCTGCCTCCACCATCCGCGCCAGGTAGTGCAGCGCCGCATCCACGTCGGACCCGCGGATGGCCTTGATGAAGGCGCTGATCACGTCGTAGTGCTGGTCGCCGTCCCGGTCGTAGCGCACCGCCGCCCGATCCACCACTGACTCGACGCACGCCAGGTCCACCTCGGAGCCCCCGGCTGAGGTCACCGCCTCGACAGCGGTCTCCAGTGCGGTCAGCGCCCGCCGGGCATCCCCGGCGGCCAGACGCACCAGGTGTTCCTCGGCCGCGGCAGCGAGGGTGATCGACCCGGCCAGGCCGCGCGGATCGGTCAGGGCACGCTGGATCAAGACCTGCACGTCGCCGTCGGATAACGGGTGCAGCTGCAGCACCAGTGAGCGCGACAGCAGCGGCGACACTACCGAGAAGAACGGGTTCTCGGTGGTCGCGGCGACCAGCAGGATGACCCGGTCCTCGACCGCACCGAGCAGCGCGTCCTGTTGGGTGCGGGAGAAGCGGTGCACCTCGTCGATGAACAGCACAGTGGCGTCCCCGCCCTCACGCCCCAACCGGCGACGCGCGGCGTCGATCACGGCGCGGACTTCCTTGACCCCGGCCGACAACGCCGACATCGCCTCGAAGCGGCGCCCGGTCGCCTGCGAGACCAGCCTGGCCAGCGTGGTCTTTCCGGTTCCCGGGGGGCCGTAGAGGATGACCGACGCTGCCGAGCCACCCTCGACCAACCTGCGCAACGGACTGCCGGGCGCCAGCAGATGATCCTGCCCGACGACCTCGGCCAGCGTGGTCGGGCGCATCCGTACCGCCAGCGGCGCTGAGGCCGACAGCCGCTGCCCGGCGCGGTCCTCGGCTTGCGCGGCGAACAGGCCCACGTCGAACAACGCCTCGTTTACACCATTATCGGCGACATGGTTATCGGGCACACCGTGACGGTACCGCCGCGTGCCCACCCAACAGCTCCCGCAGGACCACGCAGCCGTCGGGCCCCACTGTATCGAATGCTTGTTCGATCAGCTAGGAACATCTCGCAGTATTCACCAGAGAGGGACCGCCCAGCTGATGAGTGCACTGGACAGCCGAAACGGACGGCACCGTTACCGCGGCGTCGTCGAGCTGACAGCGGCCGCCGGAGGCCATGGCCATGGCCACGGACCGGCCTCGCCGTCTTCTCCCCGAGTGAAGTTGCTGCTGGCCGCAATCCTGGTACCGATCGCGCTAGCCACCTTGGTAGGGCTGTGGCTGACCTGGCCGGCTGACCAGCCGCACACCGGTGTCGACATCGGGTTTGGGCAGCTCCCCGTCCAGGGCGACGTGCTCGCCGCGACGTCCGCCCCGTGCACCAGCGGCGGTGCAGGCGTTGGCGGGGAAGCACCCGCCGATCAGGCTAAGAAGTGCATCTCGCTCAGCGTGCAGCTCACCGACGGCGACTCACCAGGGGTGGTTATTCAGCAGGTATTACCCGACGAGCCGAGCACGCCGCGCTTCGCCGTCGGAGACCATGTCGTCCTTGGGTACACCGGTGGGAATCCCTCCGACGCCCTGTCCTATCAGATCCAGGATTTCCAGCGGGGCGCCTCGATGCTGTGGCTGGCCGCGCTGTTCGCCGCCGCAGTGCTGTTGCTCGGCCGATGGAGAGGCCTCGCGTCGCTGGCCGCGCTGGGCTTCAGCTTTCTGGTGCTGGTGACATACCTGTTCCCCGCCATCCTAACCGGCGCCAACCCGATGATCGTCGGCGTGCTGGCCGCCAGTGTGATCATGTTCGGTGTGCTGTATCTCACCCATGGTGTCTCCGCGCAGACCTCCAGCGCTGTGCTGGGCACGGTGTTGAGCCTCGGGCTGATCGGTGTGCTGGGCACCGCCTTCTCCGCCGCTACCCAACTGACCGGGCTGGACGACGACACCTCCAGGCTCATCGGCGCACTCGGCCATGGAATCGATGCCCGGGGATTGCTGCTGGCCGGAATGCTTATCGGCGCCCTTGGCGTGCTCGACGATGTCACTGTTACGCAGACCAGTTCGGTGTGGGAATTGCGCCGGGCAAATCCCGAACTCGGGGTGCGAGAGATCTACACCGCCGCCCTGCGCATCGGCCGGGATCACATCTCCTCAGCAGTGAACACCTTGGCGCTGGCCTACACCGGTGCCGTGTTGCCCGTTCTACTGATCTTCTCTCTGTCCGGGCAGAGTTTCGGCACGCTGGTCACCACGCAGGACATCGCCCAGGAAGTGGTGCGCACGCTGGTGGGAAGCATCGGGCTCGTCGCGGCAGTCCCGATCACCACAGCGATCGCCGCACTGGTCGCCGGACACGACACGATCGAGACCGCCGCTTCGAGGCCCTGATCATCGGAACTGAGCTGTAGCGGTGCAATCCTGAACCGTCTGCACTCATTTTTTGGTGATCTTCGCCTCACAGGCCTCGGGGACGGCCGGGCGCGCCGAGGCCGTGCAGGAAAGGGTTGCTCGCACGTTCCCGACCGATGGTGGTCTGTGGGCCGTGACCGGGCAAGACGATGGTCTCGTCGTCCAGCACGAGGATCTTGTCCCGGAGCGAGGCGAGCATCTGCTCGTGGTCACCGCCGGGCAGGTCGGTTCGTCCGATCGACCCGGCGAACAGCGTGTCGCCGGACACCAGCAGGCTGGGTCCACCACCAGTCACCGAGCGGAACGTCACCGAGCCGCGGGTGTGGCCAGGAGTGTGGTCAACGGTGAACGTCATACCGGCCAGCTCCACGGGTGTCTTATCGGCCAGCGTCCGCACCTGACGTGGCTCACGCAGCTGAATGCGTCCGCCGAAGAACTGACGCGCTTCAGTGGACAGCGCCCGCAATGGGTCGGACAGCAGTACGCGGTCCTCAGGATGAATCCAGGCCGGGATGTCATGACCGTCACATACCGGGGTCACCGCGAAGATGTGGTCGAAATGCCCATGGGTGAGCAACACCGCCACCGGGTCGAGCCGGTGCCGGCGAAGCAGCTCGTCGAGTGGTTCCTCCGAACCCTCTCCCGGGTCGACCACCACGCACGGACCACCGGCCTCGGCAGCGAGCACGTAACAGTTCGCCTGGAAGGAGCCTGACGGGAAGCCTGCGACGATCACTCAGCCAGCCTAGGGCGCGCACGGCAGGGAGGCTGACGCCAGCCTCACCCACGGCCCACATAGACTGCGCGGCGATCGTTGCCGACCACAGGAGTCCGGGTGCCCACGAACGAGCAGCGTCGCGAAGCCGCGAAACGCAAACTGGACCGCCAGCTCGCCCGCCGCGCGGAGCGCGCCCAGGCGCGCCGCAAGTATGCGATAGCTGGCGGCGCGGCTGCGGTGATACTTGTCGTCGGCGTGGTGGTGCTGATTGTGACGCTGGGCAACCGTGGTCCGAGCGTCAACGCCACCGCGAAGCCGCCCACGCTCGCCACACCAACCAGGACGAGTGCTCCCGCCACGCCTGCCGCTGACAACAAGCTGGCCCCGCTACCCGTCCGACCGAAGCCACTGCCCGCATCGGTGGACTGCCAGTACCCGGCGACCCAGCAGCCCTCCGCCAGAGCGGTGAAGCCCCCGCTGGCTGGCTCCACCTCCGCCAGAGGCACCGTGCCGGTGACTATGCAGACCTCCGTCGGCGCGATCGGTCTTACACTCGACCGGGCGTTGGCCCCATGCACGGTGAACAGCTTCGTCAGCCTGGCCCAACAGGGTTTCTACAACAACAGCCCGTGCCACCGGCTGGTCACCAACCCCGGCTTACAGGTTCTGCAATGCGGTGATCCGACTGGGTCGGGCGCTGGCGGACCGGGATACACGATCCCCGATGAGGTGTTCCCGGAGCTGACTTACGGGCGTGGGCTCGTCGCGATGGCTAACACCGGCCAACCCGACAGCGGCGGTAGCCAATTCTTCCTGATCTACGGTCAGACCCAGCTCCCACCGCAATACACCGTCTTCGCCACGATTTCACCGGCCGGACTCAAGGTTCTCGACCAGATCGCCAGGGCGGGCGACGATGGCTCGCTGGAGCCCTCCCCTGGCGGCGGCAAGCCCAATCAACCAGTGACGATCACGGCCGTCGACGTCAAGTCAACCTGATGGCCGCGGTGAGTCAGTTGGAGGACGTGACGCGGTAGACGTCGTAAACGCCTTCAATGTTGCGCACCGAGCGAAGCACATGCCCCAGGTGTTTCGGATCACCCATCTCAAAGGAGAAACGGCTTACCGCCACCCGGTCCCGGTTGGTGGTAACTGAAGCGGACAGGATGTTGACCCGACCGTCGGCCAGCACTTTGGTGACATCGGACAGCAGGCGATGCCGGTCCAGCGCCTCAACCTGGATCCCGACCAGAAACACCGACGACGACGAGGGCGCCCACTCCACATCGACCAGTCGCTCGGGCTGCGCCCGCAGCGACTCGGCGTTGGTGCAGTCGGTGCGATGCACGCTGACCCCACCCCCGCGCGTGACGAAGCCGAGAATCTCGTCACCCGGCACCGGCGTGCAGCATCTGGCGAGCTTGGCGTAGACCTCTCCGGCGCCACGCACCCGCACTCCTGAGTCGCCGGTCGGCCGCCGGCGCTGGACAGTGGAGGGAGTGGCCCGATCGGCCAGCACCTCCTCGGCGCCCTCCTCACCGCCGAGCAGCGCGACGAGGCGTTGCACCACATGACGGGGCGAGGCGTGGTGCTCGCCGACCGCCGCATAAAGGGCACTGACGTCGGGATACCTTAGCTCTCGGGATACCGCGACCATCGATTCCGCGGAGACCAACCGCTGCACAGGTAGCCCAACCCGGCGCAATTCCTTGGCGATAGCGCTCTTACCCGTCTCAATGGCCTCTTCGCGACGCTCCTTGGCGAACCATTGCCTGATCTTGGCCCGGGCCCGGGGCGAGGCTACGAAGGACAGCCAGTCCCGGCTGGGGCCGGCGCCCTCGCCCTTCGCGGTGAAGATCTCGACGACCTCGCCGTTCTCCAGCTGCCGCTCCAGTGCGACGAGCTGGCCATTGACCCGCGCGCCTATACAGCGGTTACCGACCTCGGTGTGGACCGCGTAGGCGAAGTCGACCGGTGTAGAACCGGTAGGCAACGTGATGACCTCACCCTTGGGCGTGAAGACGAAGATCTCTCGGGTGGCCAGGTCAAAGCGCAGCGACTCGAGAAACTCGCTGGGGTCGGCGGCCTCCCGCTGCCAATCCAGTAGCTGGCGCATCCAGGCCATCTCGTCGACATCGACGGTTCCGTTATTAGTGCCCTGTTGGGAGCCGCTGTGAGTGCCGTGGGTCTCCTTGTACCGCCAGTGTGCAGCAATACCGTACTCCGCGGTTCGATGCATATCGCGGGTTCGAATCTGCACCTCCAGCGGTTTGCCGTCCGGACCGATCACTGTGGTGTGCAACGACTGGTAGACCCCGAATCGAGGCTGCGCGACGTAGTCCTTGAATCGGCCGGGCATCGGCTGCCATACCGAGTGCACGACACCGATCACGGCGTAGCAGTCCCGTATATCCTCGACCATGATCCGGACTCCGACGAGGTCGTGGATGTCGTCAAAGTCGCGACCGCGAACGATCATCTTCTGGTAAATCGAGTAATAATGTTTGGGTCTGCCCTCAACCGCCGCGGTGATCCGCGCCCCGGTCAGCTGCGCGGAGACCTCGTCGATCACCGTCCGCAGGTAGGTGTCCCGAGACGGCGCACGGTTGGCCACCAGCCGCACAATCTCATCATATTTTTTCGCGTGCAGGATCGCGAAAGAAAGGTCCTCGAGCTCCCACTTGATGGTAGCCATGCCCAGGCGGTGCGCCAATGGGGCGAAGACCTCGAGGGTCTCCCTGGCCTTGCGGGCCTGCTGTTCAGGTGGCAGGAAACGCATGGTGCGCATATTGTGCAGCCGGTCCGCTAGTTTGATCACCAATACCCGGGGGTCACGGGCCATCGCAATGACCATTTTGCGGATGGTCTCGGCCTCGACCGCGGCACCGAGCTTGACCTTGTCTAGCTTGGTGACGCCGTCGACAAGGTGTGCGACCACCTCACCGAAGTCCGCTGACAGGCGGGACAGCGAGTAGTCGGTGTCCTCCACCGTATCGTGGAGCAGCGCGGCCACGAGAGTTGTGGTGTCCATCCCCAGCTCGGCGAGAATGGTCGAGACCGCCAACGGATGGGTGATATAGGGATCGCCTGACTTGCGTTTCTGGTTCGAATGCTTGTCTTCCGCGACATCATAGGCGCGCTGCAGCAGTGCGAGGTCAGCTTTCGGGTGCAGCTCCCGGTGAACGGCGACGAGCGGTTCGAGCACCTGCCTCACCGGGCCGGGCCGCTGCGCGGTGATCCGCCGCGCTAGTCGCGCCCGAACCCGCCGGGTCGCCGACGGCGGCCGCTCGGGTGCCGCGGCCGCGTGCAGGTCCGTCGGCGCTTCACCGGCACGCTGCAGATCCTGGCTCACAGCGCATTCTCCCGCCACGTGGTGACAAAACAGATCTTCAGGATACCGCCGCCTTTACCCAGCACATCCCCAAGGACCCGTCACCGTACTACCCGGCTGGTGGGGCCTCACACGGTCAACAGAACGTACAGCGAGCGGCCGGCTAGCCGATCCCGACCGCGCAGTGCCGCTATCTCCAGCAGCATCGCGATCCCGCTGACCGTGGCTCCGGCCCGCTCGACCAGCGCGCAGGTCGCTGCCGCTGTGCCCCCGGTCGCCAGTACGTCATCGACTACCAAGGCCCGCTGCCCGGGTAGGAGGATTCCGTGGGGCAGCTCCAGCGTGGCAAGTCCATATTCCAAGGCGTAGGCCTCGCGGTCACAGACCAAGGGTAGTTTGCCCGGTTTGCGGACCCCGACCACTCCAGCGCCCAGGGCGTAGGCCGCAGCGGCGCCGAGCAGAAACCCGCGGGCCTCCACCCCAATCACCACGTCGATCTGCGGGGCGGGATCGACCAAGGCTTCCACCACCGCACGGAATGCGCGCGCATCGGCGAATACTGGTGACAGGTCTCGGAAAAGGACGCCCGGCTGCGGAAAATCGGGGACTTCACGGATCAGTGATACGAGTAGGGTCGCCAGGTCGCCCATGTCTGAGGTGGTGTATGCCCTGGGTACCTTACCGACCCCGACTCCCAGAGTCAGAAATCCCGGCGTGCTGTCCCGAGCCTCGGGCGTTCTGACCCGAGCCTTGCGAATCTCCTGAGGGCCGGTTCGTTGGCCGAGCCGTTTTTCCGGTATTGATCTGCCCGGTCGGTGACCCTTTCCATCCCGGCGAATCTGTCTGCGCTGGAGCGCCCTTCGATGTCCTGGTGTCCTGATGAGGCTGGGTCTTTTTGTGGACCGGAATCGACTTCGCCACCTGCACTGGCACCGGAAGCTGAACCGGCACGGGTAGCTGCACCGGCACCGGAAGCTGAACCGGCACGGGTAGCTGAACCGGCACGGGTAGCTGGACCGGCATCGACACGGGAACCGGCGCCTGCACAGGGTCCCAGGTGGTACTACCGACCGCATCCGTCGTCGGCTTCTCCGGATCCATCACTGAGGACTGGCTTTCCACAGCGCCGGTGCGCTGGGCGAAACCCTCATGGAGGGCGTCCGGAATGGCGTGCGCGTAGGGAGCCGGCTGCATATTCGGCGCGGGGAGCGATGGTGCTGGCGGTCGCGCCTGCACAACCGGTCCGGCGCTTCGAGCAGGCGTAGGACTGCGGTCCACCAGCGGACCGTGAGTCACGACACGCACCGGCGCCGCGTCCTGATCGGGCTCAGGAAATGCCAGAACCGGCGGTCTTCCACCCGGGTCGAAGATGCTCATCCCTGGCAAAATGACCGCTAACGGAGGGCTGGACAACCCTGCAGCCAACGCCAGCGCGCCACCCATGACAGCAGCCAGCCGAACCGGCTTCCGGTGCGCCCAGCCACCACTGCGACCACCCAGCGCTGACCCATCAGGCATCGTAGAACGCCCGCTGAGCAGCATTCTCAGCTCGCGCTGCCCGCGCCGTTCCCAGTCAGAGCCGAATGCAACGGCTGCGACCTCACCAATATGCGCGAGCAGGCGCCGCGCGTCGGGTCGACTACCCGGCTCCTTGGCGAGGCCGCACCGTAGCAACTCCCTCACCGGTTCGGGAACCACGTCGACCGGGAGCGCACTGCCTTCGTGCTTGGCTGAGAGCTCGGCCGTGCCGTCGGCATAGAACGGCGGCGCGCCGACGAGGCACTCAAAGAATGTGGCCGTGGCGGCATACACGTCGCCAGCCGGGGACGCCGGATGGTCACTCCACTGTTCGGGAGCCAGATAGAAGGGTGTCGACCGATCGAGGAGCCGGCGACCGGCGGAGGTCCAGAGCCCGACATCGACGAGCCGGAGATGACCCGTAGCGGTAAGGACCATATTTTCCGGCTTCACGTCGCCGTGCGCCACACCTGCGGCATGACATGCGGCCAGGGCGCGCAGCGAGTCTTTGAGTACGACCAACGCGGCCTCGAGGCCGACCGCGCCGTGCGTACGGAGCAGGGTACGCAGTGACGACCCCACGACATGATCGCCGATGATGGCGATGCCGTGGTCGGTCTCGACGTAGCGATGAACGCGCGCGACTCGGGAGTCTCGAACCCGCACCAGTCGCGCGAACTCACCGGCGAATCGAGTGCGGAATCCGGTGTCTGTCAGCAGTTCAGAGGACAAGTAGGTGGTCTCAAGCGGTTTTTGAGTTATCCGGTGGCGGGCGAGCATCCGGCGGCCTACCGGATCGTCGCCTCTGTCCCGGGGATGCACGACACCCCTCACCGACCATCCCGCCATCCCCGATCCTCCCTGGTCACCGCGACGGCGCCGCCCCGACCCCCTCACCCCCCGGAGCGACATCCGGTGCCTGACTACAGAGCGTTCTACCAAAGAGGCATGGAAGCAAGGATCCGACGCGATAACTCACCACATAGGTGATGGAGAACCCAGAGAACCGTAGCGCTGCGTCAACGAATCGCTACTCTGTGTAATGAGCACAACCGAGCGTAGTTGAGCGGGCCTGGTCGGTCAGTGGCCGGAAGACCGGCCGGCCTTGCCCGATGGTCGGCTGCTCTTGCCTCCGGAATGCCCGCGCCGGCGTCCGGCGCCAGGCGGTTTGCCAACCTTGGTCGGCACCGTTGCGACGGACAATACGTCGCCGCCGGGGCTGACGTGGTCACCGACGTCATGCTGTGGCGTCTCGCCCTCGGCCTGAGAGTTGGCGACGGCCTTGCGGGCGAGCTTCTCCCGACGCTGCGCTACACGTTCGGCTTGCTGCCGGTACGCGGGGCGCCTCATGGTGAGCTCGACCACCAAGGGGGTCGCCAGGAAGATCGAGGACATCGTGCCAGCCATGATGCCGATCATCTGGACCAGCGCCAGGTCCTTGAGCGTGCCGACACCCAGCAGCCCGGCGCCGACAACCAGCAGGCTGAGCACCGGCAGAACCGCGATCAACGAGGTGTTGATCGAACGCATCAGGGTCTGGTTGACTGCAAGATTGGCCGCCTCGGCATAGGTTCGTCGAGTGAGTCCGAGCAGTCCACGGGTGTTCTCCTGGACCTTGTCGAACACGACAACGGTGTCGTACAGCGAAAAGCCGAGGATGGTGAGCAGGCCGATGACCGACGCCGGCGTCACCTCGAAGCCGATCAGCGAGTAGAAACCCGCGGTGACCAGCACGTCGTGCACTACCGCGATCAGCGCTGCAAGCGCCATCCGTGGCTCGAAATACGCTGCAAGGAACGCGGTCACCAGGCCGAGGAACACCAGCAGCGCGATCAACGCTTGGCGACTGATTTCGCCGCCCCACGTTGCGCTCACTGCGCTATCGCTGATCGCCTGTTCACTCGGTCGCCCATCTTTGCCCAGCGGGTGCAGCTGGTCGTACAGCGCCCTTTTCAGGACGAATGACGTGTGGGTATCCAGTGCCGCGGAGCGGATCAGAATGCTCGCCGCAGCACCGGTGCCGACTGTCTGCACGGACTCGGGAGGCTGGCCCACGGTGTTGGTGAAGACGCGCGCAGCCTGCTGGGTGGTGATCGTGCCGGCTACCCCTTGGGACGGCAGCTGCACCCGGGTGCCGCCCTCGAAGTCGATGCCGAGGTTGAAGCCGCGCAACAGCATCGACGCGATGCAGACCGCGACGAGCAGCCCGGATATCGCGTACCAGACCCGTCGCCGACCGACGACGTCGAACGCACCGGTCCCGCTGTAAAGACGTCGCAGCGTGCTCGCCATCTCAGGCCCCCTTCCCCGCGGTGAGCAGCTCCGATCGACTGTCGACTCCGGCTCGCTGGGCGGCCCCGAGCCCGGACAGCCCCGGTTGAGACAACAGCGGGGACTGCGACGCCATCGCCACCAACGGGTGCGTGGCAAGGAAGACCACGACCAGGTCCAGCACCGTGGACATGCCGAGGGTGAAGGCGAAACCCTTCACCTGTCCCACTGCCAGAACGTAGAGCACCGCAGCGGCCAGGAAGCTCACCGCATCGGCCGACAGGATCGTGCGGCGCGCCCGGATCCAGGCCCTGGGCACCGCCGAACGGAAGCTCCGACCGTCTCGTACCTCATCCTTGAGGCGCTCGAAGTAGATCACAAAGGAGTCCGCGGTGATGCCGATAGCGACGATGAAACCGGCGACGCCGGCCAGGTCCAGGGTGAATCCGATCCACCGCCCGAGCAGTACCAGCGCTGCGTAGACGATCACCCCGGACAACGCCAGTGACAAGATCGTCAGCACTCCGAGTGCCCGGTAGTAGAACAGGCAGTAGACGAACACCACAGCGAGTCCCAGCGCCCCGGCGAGCAGCCCGGCCCGCAGTGAAGCCAACCCAAGGGTGGCCGACACCGTCTCGGACTCGGAGGGTTGGAAGGACAGCGGCAGCGAACCGTACTTGAGCACATTGGCCAGATTCTGGGCCTCGGCCTGGGTGAAGCTGCCGGTGATGCTGGTCGGTTGGCCGGGCGGGATCGCACCCCTGATCTCTGGCGCCGATACCACCTCACCGTCCAGCGCGAACGCGGCCTGCTTGCCCACATTGCTGGCGGTGTACTGGGCCCAGATGTCCTCACCCTGGTGCTTGAACCTCAACTGCACTTCGTAGCCGGTGCCGTCCGGATTCGGGCCGGACGATGCACTGGCGATCTGCTCCCCGGACAGGAACGCGGGCGCTAGCAGGTACTTGGCTGTGTGGTGCTGGTCGCAGGTGACTAGCGGCAGGTTTGGATCGTCATTGCCACGCAACGGGTTGGGAGCAGCACAGTTCAGCGCGGCCAGTGCCTGTTGTTGCACCGCCGGATCCTGACTCTGCAGCCGCACTCGGGCCTGCCGAATCTGCTCGGCCGCCTGGGGATCGGCGGAGTCCGCCGGGGCCGTGCCCACCGACGGAGGTGCGCTGGGAGCAGGCGATGTCGCGGATGGCGGCGGTGTGGGAGTGGGCGTCGGTGTGGGAGTGGGCGTCGGCTCGCCCGGCGGCGGCTGCGCCAGTTGCGGCGCAACTGGCTGGGGCGGCTTCGGTGTCGATTCGGTGCTGGCCGGTAGTTGCTGTGGCGCTGGAGGTGCCGCTGGCGCGCTGGTGCCCGGATGCTGACCGCCTGGAACCGGCGCGGGAACTCCGGCTGGCTGCTCCTCGATCACCGTCCGGAAGTACAGCTTCGCGGTCTGCCCAAGAGTACGAGCCTGGTCACCGTTCTCACCCGGCACCGTAATGATCAGGTTGGTCCCGTCGAGCGCCACCTCGGCGCCGCTCACGCCGATGCCGTTGACCCGTTGCTCGATGATCTGCCGAGCTTCGTCGAGGGATTCCTGTGATGGTGGCCGGCCGTCGACGGTCCGGGCGGTCAGCGTCACCCGGGTGCCGCCTTGCAGGTCGATTCCCAGCTTCGGGGTTGGATCCCCGCCGCCGGTGACGAAGACGAGCGAGTACAGGACGGCAACGATCCCAGCGAAGATCGCCAGGTTGCGCCAGGGGCGGAAGCGCCCGGCCGGTGGTGCCACGGTGGGTGGTTCTCCTCGTTCACGCGAGTACTGAGTTACGGGAGCACTGAGTTTTTACGGGAGCTGGGGATCGGATGCGGGAGCGTACCGCCCGCATCAAGTCAGTCCGGAATGTCGGCGCGAGCGCTGTCATCGACGGGGGCTTCCAGCGGCGCACTGGCCGTGGCGGTGTCCCCGTCCTCGGCCGTGATCTTTTCTCGGATCGCAGCACGCAACCACCTGGTATGCACTCCCGGAGCAATCTCCAGGTCGATCGTCGTCTCGTCAGCGTCGCCTACGACGGTGCCATGCAGGCCGGAGGTGGTCACCACCCGGTCGCCATTGACCAGCGACTTCTGCAGTCGTTGTGCGTCGGCTATCGCCCGCTTCTGCCTGCGGGAGTTCAGGATCAGCAGCAGTGCGAGCACCGCAATGACCAGCAGGGGGAGGAACTGGGGGTCCATTCTTCTCCGATCACCATCAGCGTTGCAGTACCGAGTGTGCCAGGTGGCGTCGCATCAGGGTTTGCAGCGTCGATCGATCGCTGGTAGCAACCCTGCACGCCGGCCCCTGCAGGCGGCAACCTGAGTGCGGCCATGGGCCGAACGGTCCAGTGGTCACCCCCAGATGGCCGTACCTGCGGGTCCCTCGTCGCCTGCGGCGGACCTATGAGCGCTGCGGGAAACCGGAGCTCTCAGGTTTCCAGAGAGATGGAGCGATTCCCTAGGGTTCCGCCAGCAGTCCAGGGAAGGAAAGGACGGAGCCGTTGCCGTCGCACCGCCACTCCAGAGCTCGCTACAGTCCCAGCGCCCACGCGCTGAACACTCGCACCTTGGGTCCCGACACCCTGATTTCCAGTACCTCTCCTACCGGTATGACCTTTGTGTCTGCCGGAACGGCAACAGCCACGATGACCCCGCCCAGCTCCGCCCTGCAGCTGGACGCCGGCTTCGCTGACACTCTGTTGCGCCGCATCGAAGAGGACGAGCAAGCCTTTGTCCTCCGGTATGTGCAGCCGGGTCTGGTAGGGCTCATCGACGGAACGCTGTCGACGCTCGCGCCTATTTTTGCGGTGGCCTTGCTGTCGAGTTCGCACGCTGCGTTGCTGGTCGGGCTGGCCACCGCGCTGGGGCCGGCATCAGCATGGGTCTGTCCGAAGCGCTCTCCGATGACGGCGGCCAGACCGGTCGAGGCTCATCCACCACCCGAGGCGCGATCACCGGGGCAATGACCACCGTCGGTGGGATCTTCCACGCCTTGCCGTTCCTGATTTCCGACCGGACGACCGCCCTGGTGTTCGCGGCAATCGTGGTCGCTATCGAGCTCGGTGTGATCGCGCTCATCCGCAAGCGCTACCTGGAGGTCTCGCTTCGCTGCTCGCTCATTCAGGTTGTTTTCGGCGGAGTTCTCATCGTTGGGGTCGGGCTGTGGCTCGGTGGTCTTTAGCTGCTCACTCGTCGAACAGCGTCTGGGCGGGGTCGGCGAGAGCATCGGCGGGCGGATCCAGCCGCAGGTGCCGCCACGCGGCTGCGGTGGCCACCCGGCCGCGCGGGGGTGCGGGCGAGCATGCCGGCCCGAACCAGGAATGGCTCGCACACCTCCTCGACTGTGGCGGGTTCCTCGCCTACTGCGACGGCGATGGTGGATACCCCCACTGGTCCACCACCGAACGTGCGCACCAGCGCGGTGAGCACGGCACGGTCCAGCCGGTCCAACCCGAGCTGGTCGACGTCGTACACAGCCAGCCCGGCGCGGGCCACCTCAAGGGTGACCGCGCCATCGGCTCGGACCTCGGCGTAGTCACGAACCCGGCGCAGCAGGCGGTTGGCGATCCGGGGAGTGCCCCGAGAACGGGCGGCGATCTCGGCGCCGCCATCGGGCGCAGGTCCACACCGAGGATGCCGGCCGAGCGGTGTAGCACCAGCTCCAGCTCGTGTGGTTCGTAGAACTCCATGTGCGCGGTGAATCCGAACCGGTCACGCAGCGGGCTGGTCAGCGCACCGGACCGGGTGGTGGCGCCGACTAGGGTAAACGGCGCGATCTCCAGCGGGATCGACGTCGCCCCGGGGCCCTTGCCGACCATCACGTCGACCCGGAAGTCCTCCATCGCGAGGTAGAGCATCTCCTCGGCAGGTCGGGCCACCCGGTGGATCTCGTCGATGAACAGCACATCACCCTCGACGAGGTTGGACAGCATCGCGGCGAGGTCTCCGGCGCGCTCCAACGCCGGTCCCGAGGTCACCCGGATCGCGGCACCCAGCTCCGCAGCGATGATCATCGCGAGACTCGTCTTGCCCAGCCCCGGAGGGCCGGACAGGAGGACGTGGTCCGGCGTGGCGCCGCGCCGCCGGGCGCCCTCCAATACCAGCTCTAGCTGCTCACGCACCCGGGCCTGGCCGATGAACTCGGGCAGCGGCGTGGCCGCAGGGTGGTTTCCAGCTCGACGTCGGCCGGGTCCACCACGGCCGAGACCGGGACCTCGGTGGTCATCGGCTTCGTCCCAGCCGGGTCAGTGCGTTGCGCAGCACTTCGGAGGTTTCTGCAGGTTCGCAATCCTCTTCGGCGAGCACCGCATCCACGGCCAGCTCGGCCTGCCGGCTTGCGAACCCGAGCCCGACCAGTGCTTCAGTCACCTGGGCCCGCAACGTGGCGCCGCCGCGGGTGGCCGGCCCCGAGACGGCAGGCGCAAGCACCCCAACCTTGTCGCGCAGCTCCACCACCAACCGCTCTGCGCCTTTGCGTCCGATTCCAGGCACTCGGGTGAGTACAGCGAGGTCACCTTCGCCGAGTGCCTGACGCAATGTGTCCGGCTCGAGAACGGCAAGCGTCGCCAGCGCGAGCCGGGGCCCAACTCCGGAGACCGTCTGCAGCAGCACGAATAATTCGCGGGCCCCGGCGTCGGCGAAGCCGTACAACGTCAGCGAGTCCTCACGCACCACCAGTGACGTGACAAGCCGGGCCTGCTCGCCGCGCCGCAAGGTGGCCAGGGTGGCGGGAACCGCGTGCACGGCCAGTCCGACACCGCCGCCAACCTCGACGACCGCATGGTCCAGCTCGACGGAGAGCACCTGCCCACGTACCGAGGAGATCACCGCGCCACTCCCGCCTGGCGAGCCGCAGCGGTGAGCTTCGCCCGGTGCGCGTGAGCCAGCCGGGCAGACTCTGCCCGCGCCTGCGCGAGCCGTTGCGTCATGGGAGCCCGCCACAGATGGCAGATCGCTAGCGCCAGGGCGTCCGCTGCGTCAGCCGGCCGCGGCTTGGCCGGCAGCCTGAGCAATCGGGTGATCATTATGGTCACCTGCTCCTTACCGGCCCGACCCGACCCGGTGACGGCGGCTTTGACTTCACTGGGAGTGTGAAACGTGACCGGCAGCCCTCGACGAGCCGCGATCAACGCCACGACTCCGCCGACCTGGGCGGTGCCCATCGCGGTACGAACGTTGTGCTGGCTGAACACCCGTTCCACCGCGACAACGTCGGGACGGTGCTCGGCCACCCACAGCTCCACGACATCGGCCACCGCGAGCAGTCGCGCGCCGAGGTCCATGTCTGGTGAGGTTCGCACCACGTCGACGGCCACGCAGTTCACAGACCGCCCGGAGCCGCCATCCACCACCCCCAGCCCGCAGCGGGTGAGCCCGGGATCAACACCCAGTACCCGCACCGCACCTCCCCACGTCGAACGAACACCCGTTCGAACAACCTTATAACCCCCGCGCACCGTCCTCGATGCGACACTCCGGGGATCACCGACCTGCGGAAGGTCAGCCCACCTCGGCTAGCACGTCGTCGGGGACGTCGAAATTGGCGTAGACGTTCTGGACGTCGTCGCAGTCTTCGAGCGCGTCGATCAGCTTGAACACCTTGCGCGCGGTGTCGGCGTCCAGCGCGGTGCTCGCCGAGGGCAGGAAGCTGGCGTCGGCGGAGTCGTAGTCGATGCCGGCGCGTTGCAACGCGGTGCGCACCGCGATGAGGTCGGTCGCTTCAGAGACCACTTCGAAGGAGTCGCCGAGGTCGTTGACCTCCTCAGCGCCGGCGTCGAGTACCGCGATCAACACGTCATCCTCGGAGATGCCCTGCTGGTGCGACACGATCACCACACCCTTGCGGCTGAACAGGAACGACACCGAACCCGGGTCGGCCATCGTGCCGCCGTTGCGGGTCATCGCGATGCGGACCTCGGAGGCTGCCCGGTTGCGATTGTCGGTGAGGCACTCCACGAGCAACGCCACCCCGCCGGGCCCGTACCCCTCATACATGATCGTCTGGTAGTCGGATCCGCCGGCGTCCACACCGGAACCACGCTTGACCGCTCGCTCGATGTTGTCGGTGGGCACCGAGGTCTTGCGGGCCTTCTGGATCGCGTCGAACAGGGTCGGATTCCCGTCCGGATCACCGCCGCCGGTACGCGCGGCCACCTCGATGTTCTTGATCAGCTTTGCGAAGATCTTGCCGCGCTTGGCGTCGACCACGGCCTTCTTGTGCTTGGTGGTCGCCCACTTGGAATGGCCGCTCATAACTGCCTATGCTCCTCTTGCTCGCGTGCCAGTCTCAGCTGCATGCCTGCACCTGGGCTGCACTGGACTTCCGAACCATCTCGCAGAAGAGCTGGTGCACGCGCCGGTCGCCGGTAAGCTCTGGATGGAACGCGGTGGCCAGTACGCACCCCTGCCGAATCGCCACAATTCTACCGGCGGCACTCCCGGCGGCCGGCACGTCGGGCACCCTGGCCAACACCTCGACGCCGGAGCCCACCTGTTCGACCCACGGGGCCCGGATGAACACCGCCCGGACCGGCCCTCCCGGGACGTCGACGAAGTCGAGATCGGCTTCGAAGGAGTGGATTTGACGACCGAATGCGTTCCGGCGCACCAGCGCGTCCAGCGCCCCGATCTGCCGCTGGTCAGGCCGGCCGTCGAGGATCTCGCGACTCAGCAGGATCATCCCCGCGCACGAGCCATAGGCCGGCATGCCAGCGGCCAGCCGGGCCCGCAACGGCTCCATCAGATCGAAGGCAACCAGCAGCCGGCTCATCGTTGTGGACTCGCCGCCAGGCAGGATCAGCGCGTCCACCTCAGCGAGTTCCTCGGGGCGCCGCACCAGCGCGCTATCCAGCCCGCACTCGGCCAGCGCCCGCAGATGCTCCCGCACGTCCCCCTGTAACCCCAGCACACCGACAACCGTCACCTCGCCCAGGCTAGACCGCCATTCGGAATGGAATCGCGGTCGGCGAGCCGGTCGAACGCGCCATTCGGAACCGAATCGCGATCACGATCAGGGCCCGGGCTTGAGGAACCAGGGGCTGGTGTAGGCGATTGCGTGGTTGTTCGCGGGGTGGTTGAGGGGGCCTGGGGTGGTGTTGGGGATGTCCGGGTCGGCTAGGCGAAGCACCGTCCAGTGGCCGTCCTCGATGCTCATCGGCACCGTAAAGCAGGCGAGTTCACCGCAGCGCACCTCCACCACGTCGACCACTGTGGGCACCGGCGTGTCCGGGCGTAGCACTTGTACCTGCAGTGTCCGGCCGGTCCACGACGGGCCGGCCTCGACGTCGAGGACGAATTCAACGGGTCCCTGGCGGTGCCGCAGCACCGAGCCCATGCGCACTCCACCAGCGGTGGCATCCACCCGCAACCCGGGAGCCCGGGTGGCGAAGAACCGGCGGGCTCGCAGCGCCTCGGCGACCCCGGCCCGGCTGTGCTCGGTCACCCACAGTCCGCCGCGTCCGGTGCCGGGCTGCATGCCCCAGTGGGCGCTGTGCTCGTCACTGACCCCGAGCAGCCCAGTCCGCCAGCCGGCATCCAGGCACGCCACCAACGGAGAGGGAGCACCCGCCGCGACACCCTCGAACAGGTAATCGTCGGTGCGGTTGAACATTTCCAGGCTCACCACCTGCTCGGCGACCGCAGCCGCGTATCGGAAGCCGGCGAAGCGGCCGATCTCCCGGCCAGGGTGGTTGAAGCCGGCGAGCCCGGCGGCGTCGCGCACGCCGTTGCGCCGCCCAGCCTGGGTCAACCACGCGTACAACTCACCCATCGCACTGTGGGTCGCGACGTCGGTGAAGTCATCGGTGAACCAGGCGTTGACGTGCCCCAATCGAGGATGCGACCACTCAAAGCCGCGGATCGCGGTGAATTCACCGGGCCGGTCATAGGTGTCCGCGAGCTCTGCCGTACGGCGCCAGCCAGCCCGGTCCAACCCGATCCACGGCGTGCCGCCCATGCCGGTGCCCTCTATCGCGGCGCCGCGGACCGCGTGATCGGTGAGCGCCGCGACGTCCAGGCCGGCGTCGCGCATCGAGGGGAACGCTGCCTCCGGATGCCCGGCACCGTCGGAGAGCACCGTGTGATTGTGCAGATCAGCATGCACCAACAGAGTCCCCCGGGTGATCCGGGACAGTCGTGCGGCTCCGCCTTCAGGCCCCGGGGTACGAAGGCGCGCCCCTCCGGTTGCGGACAGCAGCAGCGCCTCAGCGTCGGGCGCACCTTGGCCGGTGGTCACCAGCCGCGCTGAGCCAGCCGCTGCCCGTCGGGCAGATCGCTGAGGTTGATGCCGACCATCGGTTCGCCCAACCCTCGGGACACCTTCGCCACCATCTCAGGGTCGTCATGGAACGTGGTCGCCTTGACGATGGCTTCCGCTCGCTTGGCGGGGTCGCCCGATTTGAAGATGCCCGAGCCGACGAACAACCCCTCGGCGCCGAGCTGCATCATCATCGCCGCGTCGGCAGGAGTGGCGATACCACCGGCGGTGAACAACACCACCGGCAAGGAACCGGCCGCGGCAACCTCGCGGACCAGCTCCAGCGGGGCGGCCAGCTCCTTGGCCGCTGCAGGGATCTCCTCAGAATGCATCGTGGCCAGGGAACGGATCGCGGCGCGGATCGAGCGCATGTGCCGGGTCGCCTCGACCACATTCCCCGTCCCGGCCTCACCCTTGGACCGGATCATCGCGGCACCTTCGGAGATCCGGCGCAGCGCCTCTCCGAGAGTGGTGGCGCCACACACGAACGGCACGGTGAAGGCGAACTTGTCGATGTGGTGCGCCTCATCGGCCGGGGTCAGCACCTCCGACTCGTCGATGTAGTCCACGCCGATCGCTTGCAGCACCTGTGCCTCGACGAAGTGGCCGATGCGCGCTTTGGCCATCACCGGGATAGAGACCGCATCCATGATTTTGGTGATCATGTCCGGATCACTCATCCGGGCCACGCCGCCCTGCGCGCGGATATCCGCGGGGACCCGCTCCAGCGCCATGACGGCCACCGCGCCGGCGTCCTCGGCGATCTTGGCCTGCTCCGGCGTGACCACGTCCATGATCACACCGCCTTTCAGCATTTCAGCCATCCCGCGCTTGACCCGTACGGTGCCGATCTGGCGGTCGATGTTGCTCACGTATCCGATGGTACGTCGGGTGGCTGACAAGGTCGCGGATGAGGACCGCCCAGGGGTTGCCACGACCGCCGCGCCGGTGTGAGATCGAGCACAGGGTCCGCACAGCTGAGGGTGGGGTTCCATGGGGACACGCAGCAACGCTGAGCGCGCTGATTCGGCCGTGGCGGTGCAGGATCCGGCCCGAATCCGCAATGTGGCTCTCGTCGGGCCGTCCGGAGGGGGCAAGACGACGCTGGCCGAAGCACTGCTGGCGGCCACTGGAGCGATCAGCCGCGTGGGCTCGATCGCGGACGGCACTACAGTGTGCGATCACGATCCAGCGGCGGTGCGCCAGCAACGATCGGTGACGCTGGCTATCGCGCCGCTGCAACACGCCGACATCAAGATCAATCTTGTGGACACGCCCGGCTACGCCGATTTCGTCGGCGAGCTGCGGGCCGGACTGCGAGCAGCGGACGCGGCGCTGTTCGTGATCTCCGCCGGGGATGGTGTCGACTCTGCCACCATCGCCCTGTGGCAGGAGTGCGCCGAGATCAGGATGCCCCGGATGGTGGTGGTGAGCCGACTGGACCATCCCCGGGCTGACCTCGACGGGGTGACCGCTGCCTGCCAAGCCGCTTTCGGTGGCGGGGTGCTACCGCTGTACCTGCCGGTGCGCAATGCAGCCAGCGTGGTGACCGGCCTGGTGGGGTTGCTGTCGCAGCGGCTGTTCGACTATCGCGATGGTTACCCGCCGGCCGAGGGGGAGCCAAGCGCCGCGGACCCCGACGAGGTCGGTGTGGCACGCAACGAGCTCATCGAGGGCATCATCGCCGAGAGCGAGGACGAGTCTCTGATGGACCGTTACCTCGACGGTGAGGATCTCGACATCGACGCGCTGATCGACGACTTGGAAACCGCGGTCATCCGGGGTTCGTTCCATCCGGTGATTCCAGCCTGCGCCAGCAGCGGGCTGGGGCTCGCTGAGCTCCTCGAGGTGGTGACCGGTGCCTTCCCCGCCGCGAGCAAGCACGCTCCTCCCCCAGTGACCCGCCCCGACGGCTCGGCTCACCCCGTGGTGGCTGTCGACCCCGCCGCACCGCTTGTCGCTGAGGTGGTGCGGACCACAGTGGACCCCTATCAGGGCCGGGTATCGCTGGTCCGGGTGTTCTCCGGAACGCTGCATCCCGATCGTCCCGTGCACGTTTCCGGGCACGGGTTGGCTGACCGGGGGCATGCCGACCACGACCTCGACGAACGGGTGGCGCATGTCTACACCCCGCTGGGCGGCACCCTGAGCGAAGTACCGCACTGTGTGGCGGGTGACCTCTGCGCGGTGACGAAGGTGGTCTCCGCCGAGACTGGGGACACGCTGTCCTCGCCCGATGATCCGCTGGTGGTGACACCGTGGACGATGCCAGAACCGTTGCTGCCGGTGGCCATCGTGGGCCGCACCCGAAGCGATGAGGATGCGCTGGCCCGCGGGCTGGGCCGGCTGGTGGCCGCCGACCCGACACTACGGCTGGAACGCAACGCCGAGACGCACCAGATGGTGCTGTGGTGCATGGGCGAGGCGCACGCTGACGTCGTGCTGTCCCGGCTCCGCGCCGCAGGCGCCGACGTGGACATCAAGCCGGTCGCGGTGCCGCTGCGGGAGACTTTCGCCGATTCCGCCAAGGGGCACGGGCGGCACGTCAAGCAGTCTGGTGGGCACGGCCAGTACGCGGTGTGCGACGTCGAAGTGGAGCCGCTGCCCCAGGGCGCCGGATTCGAGTTTGTGGACAAGGTGGTCGGCGGGGCCGTCCCGCACCAGTTCATCCCGAGCGTGGAGAAGGGCGTCCGGGCGCAGATGGAACGCGGTCTCGGCCACAGCGGTTTTCCGCTGGTAGATATCCGGGTGACGCTCGTCGACGGCAAAGCGCACAGCGTGGACTCCTCTGACGCGGCCTTCCAGACCGCTGGCTCGCTGGCGCTCAAAGACGCCGCGGAGAAGGGAACCGTGGTCACGCTGGAGCCGCTGGATGACGTGGAAGTGCGGATGCCCGACGACCATCTGGGCACCGTGCTGGGCGACCTGTCCAGCCGGCGCGCACGGGTCCTGGGCACCGAAGCCGACCAGGCGGGCCGGATGTTGGTCCGCGCCGAAGTACCCGCTGCCGAACTGATCCGCTACGCCGTCGACCTTCGCGGCCTGACCTCGGGACCGCCGTGTTCACCCGACGTTTCTCCCGCTATGCCCCGGCGCCGTCCAACTCGAGTCCGTAGCTCGGCAGCGCGGGTTCAGCGATCTCGAAATAGTGCGGCAGCGGGGCGGTACCGGCCAGCCGCAGCCAGCGCACCATCCGGCGGGAGCGCAACGCGAGAGTGTCCCGCACCGCGTCGTTGTAGACCCGCCGAGAGATCACCGCCCGCTGCTCCGCGTCGACCAACCGGCCCGCGCTCGCAGAGTCGAGCCCCCTGCGGTCAAGGATCGCGAGCGCCTGACCCAGCTCGTTCTCGACCTCCTCACGGACCGCCATCCCGGTCCGGTGGGCCACACGTGATCCGGTACCGAAGGACGAATCCATCCCGGCCAGCAACGCTGCCTCGGCGGCATAATGCAGCGCAGCACCCGCCTGCAGCGCTCGCACCGCACGCGCTCGACGACACAGCGCGGCGTCGAGCGCAGCCCAGGCCGCGTCGGTCCGCACATGCAACCGGTCCAACCGGGTGGCCGCCCGTATCGAACCCACCGCGCCCGCCGCGGCCACCAGCACTGCGGCGGTCACCGCTACTCGAGCAACGCGCACCGCGTGACCTTAGCCAGGCGGGTACCGGCTGAGCCCAGCGGCGGGCCCGGACGGGAGCCGGCGCGGGTCGGCGGCCACCGCTGTCTCGTAAACCTGCAGCACCCGGCGCGCCACCACTGGCCAGTCCCACATCGCCGCCCGCCGACGGCCGGCGACAGCCAACGCGGCACGCCGTTCGGGATCATCGAGCAGGTCATCCAGAGCAGTCGCCAACGCGGCCGGTGATCCGACGGGGACCAGCACGCCAGCCCGACCGCCATCGAGCACGAGGGCGAAGGCATCGAGATCGCTGGCCACCACGGGAGTGCCGGCGGCCATCGCCTCGATGAGCACAATACCGAAGCTCTCCCCGCCGATCGCGGGGACGCACAGGACGTCCACACTGGCCAGCACGGCCGCCTTGCCCGCGTCATCCAGCGCACCCAGCACCCGGATCCGGGGTGCCAGCGCTGATCCGGCAGCACGGAGCAGTGCTGCGGCGTCCCCGCGGCCGACCACCAGCACGCGTAAATCTGGCCGTGTCCGGACCACCGTGCGCAGGGCCGCCAGCAGCACCGATATGCCTTTGCGGGTTTCGCCGAAACGGCCAACGAAGCCCACCGTGCCGCCGGTCCGCGGGTACCCGGACATCGGTTGTGCCCTGGCGAAGTGCGATACGGCGACCCCGTTGGGAATCTCCACGGCATCCCCACCGAGGCACTCGACCTGCACCCGTCGGGCCAGTGGGGACACTGCGATCCGGGCGGTGATCTTCTCCATGGTGGGCTGCAGCAGACCGTAGGCCGCCGCCAGCGCCCAGGATCGCCCGGTGGCGAAGTGGAAGGTCGCCACGACGGGCCGGTCAGCAAGTGCGAGGGCGATCAACGACAGGCTCGGCGAGTCGGGCTCGTGTAGGTGCAGTACGTCGAAGTCGTGGTCGCGTAGCCAGCGCCTGGCCCGGCTGGCGACGACCGGCCCGAACGCCAGCGGAGCGACCGATCCGTTGTACGGAATGCTCACCCCGCGACCTGCCGAGGTGACGAACTCCGGCAACACGCTGGCGGCCGTGGCCGGCGCGAGCACCTCCACCTGGTGACCGAGACCGCGCAGACCGTTCGCCAGACCCAGCACATGCGCTTGCACGCCGCCAGGCACGGCGATCGAGTACGGGCAGACCATCCCGATCCGCAAACGAGTCCCCTATCCTGCGTTGCGCAGCGGCGTGACGGGCAGGTCCTCAATCCACAAGGGCTGCAGCATGTGCCAGTCCTGCGGGTGCTCCGCGATGTCGATGGCGAAGCAGTCCGCCACCGTCTGGGTGGCGTGGCGCACCGCCGACCGGTCCGGCACGGGGATCGGCGGGTGAAAGCGAATGCCCCAACCGTCCGCGGTGAACCAGCAGCCGACGACCAGCAATGTGGCGCCGGTAGCCGCGGCCAGTCGGGCCGGTCCCAGCGGCATGCGGGCAGCGCCGCCGAAGAACTCCACGGCCATCCCGGCACCGGTGAGGTCCCGGTCGGCGAGCAGACACACCACTCCGCCGGCGCGCAGCCGGTGCAGCAGGCGGCGGGTCGGACTCTCCGCGCCGGTCAGCGGGACGATGTCGAAGCCCAGGGAAGCACGATATGCGACGAAGCGCTGGTACAGCGCCTCGGGCGTCAAGCGTTCGGCAACGGTGCTGAATGCGCCGTAGTGCCCGACGAACCACAGTCCGGCCATGTCCCAGTTGCCGCTGTGCGGCAGCGCCACTACCACCCCTCGACCCCTGGCCAGCGCGTCGGTCAGGTACTCGGTCCCCTCCATCGCGCCGTCGAGCCGATCCACCAGAGCGCCATGGTCAGCCCACGGCAGCGAGAAGACCTCCTGCCAGTAGCGGGCGTAGGAACGCAGCCCGTCCCGAACCAACGCGTCCAGCTCCGCCCCGGTGGCGTCCGGTACCACTCGGGCCAGGTTTCGGCGTAGTTGGCGGCCGCCGGCCCCCTCCCGACGGGCGGCCAGGTCAGCACCGGCTCGGAACGCCCGGGTGGCCAGTTCCTCCGGCGCGAAGCGAATCAACCGCCACCCGGCCGCGTATCCCACGTCGGCGAGCCTGCTCACGATGCCTCGCGATTCGAGGCGCTGCGCCGCACGGAGATCATCCGCTGGATCACCGTCACCATTTGTAACCCGGCGAGCAACCACAGCGCGATGTCCAGCGCGAAGGGCACGCCGAGCCCGGTCAGTCCGGCCCCCACCAACGCGATGATGAAGCGCTCCGCACGCTCCACCATCCCACCGTCCGCGGACAGACCGCTGGCTTCTGCGCGCGCCTTGATGTAGGAGATCACCTGGGCACTCACCAGGCAGAACAGCGCGGCCACCGCTAACGGCCGATCGTGTCCGACGCCGAAGCACCACCAGGTCAGGCCGGCGAACAGGGCACCATCGGCGACCCGGTCGCACGTGGCGTCCAGCACGGTTCCGTACGGGGTGCCGGAGCCGCGGGCTCTGGCGACTGCCCCGTCCAGCACGTCGAGCAGAACGAACACCGTCACCGCGATGGTACCGGCCAGCAGCTGACCGCGAGGGAAGAACCACAGCGACGAGGCCACCGTCCCGATCGTGCCGGTGAAGGTGATGACGTCGGGCGCGACACCGGCCCGGTGCAGCCAGGCACCCAGCGGCTCGATCAGCCGGGAGACCGACGCGCGGGCGAAGATGTTGAGCATCGCGGCAGTGCTGCTATCGGGTGACCGGTTGGCGACGGGAGGTGCATGCCACGTTCAGGACAACTCTTTCCATGCGTTCATCAGCAGCGTATGGGTCTCGGCCAGGAGCTGCGGCAGCACCTTTGTGCCGGCGACGACCGGCATGAAGTTCGCGTCCCCACCCCACCGGGGCACCACGTGCTGGTGCAGGTGGGCAGCGATCCCGGCGCCACCGACTGAGCCCTGATTGATCCCGATGTTGAAGCCGTGCGGGGCGGCCGCGCGCCGGCAGGCCAGCATCGCCTGCTGGGTGAAGGTGGCCAGTTCGGTCGTCTCCTGCATAGTCAGGTCCGGGTAATCGGCGACATGCCGGTAGGGCACCACCATCAGGTGTCCGGGATTGTACGGATAGAGGTTGAGTACCGCATAGACCATGGCGCCACGGGCGACTATAAGGCCCTCGGCATCCTCCATGGTGATGATTCGGCAGAACGGGCACTGCGCCGCACCGCCCTGCGGTCCGGACGCGCCCTCACCTTTGATGTAGGCCATCCGGTGTGGTGTCCACAACCGCTGCAATGCATCCGGCGCTCCGACCCCGTCCTGCGCCTCGGTGATCATCACGCCGCCGCCGCGGTCACGGCTGTCCGATCGGCAGCTCTGCGGCACTCGGCGAGCGGTTCTCGCGGCGCGCTACCCACCCGGTGATGGCCCCGACCGCGTCTTCGACTCCGACACCGTTGACTTGGGTGCCGTCGCGGAACCGGAAGGACACCGCGCCGGCCTCGACATCGTTGCCCCCGGCAAGCAGCAGAAAGGGCACCTTCTGCGTGGTATGAGTCCGGATCTTTTTTTGCATCCGCTCGTCGGAGGTGTCCACCTCAACCCGGATTCCCCGGGCGCGCAGCGCCTTGGCGACCTGCTGCAGATGCTCGACGTGCTCATCGGCGATCGGGATCCCGACCACCTGCATCGGCGCCAGCCAAGCCGGGAACGCGCCCGCGTAATGCTCGGTGAGCACCCCGAAGAATCGCTCGATCGACCCGAACAGCGCCCGGTGGATCATCACGGGTCGCTGGCGCGATCCATCAGCCGCGGTGTAGGTCAGGTCGAAACGCTCCGGCAGCATCATGTCCACCTGGATGGTCGACCAGCTGCCAGCTGCGGCCGATCGCGTCGCGGGCCTGCACCGAGATCTTGGGCGCGTAGAAGGCCGCGCCACCGGGATCGAGCACCAGCTCCAGCCCCGAGGCCTCCGCAGCCTTGCGCAGCGCCTCGGTGGCAGCCGCCCACTCCTCGTCGCTGCCGATGAACTTCTCCGGATCCCGGGTGGACAGCTCGAGGTAGAACTCATCGAGTCCGTAGTCGCGCAGCAGATCGAGCACGAACCCGAGCAGGCTCCGGATCTCGTCTTGCAGCTGGTCGCGCGTGCAGTAGATGTGCGCGTCGTCCTGCGTGAAACCACGGGCCCGAGCCAGGCCGTGCACCACCCCGGATTTCTCGTAGCGGTACACCGAACCGAACTCGAACAGCCGCAGGGGCAGCTCCCGATATGACCGGCCCCGGGAGCGGTAGATCAAGTTGTGCATCGGGCAGTTCATCGGCTTGAGGTAATAGTCCTGCCCGGGCTTGCGGACCGTCCCGTCGGCGGCCAGCTCGGCATCGAGATGCATGGCTGGATACATCCCGTCCGCGTACCAGTCCAGATGTCCGGAGGTCTTGAAGAGCTGCGCCTTGGTGATGTGTGGCGAGTTGACGAACTCATAGCCCGCCTCCTCGTGACGGCGCCGGGAGTAGTCCTCCATCACCCGGCGCACGGTGCCGCCGCGAGGGTGGAACACCGGCAGTCCCGAACCGATCTCGTCGGGGAAGCTGAACAGGTCCAGCTCGGCACCGAGCTTGCGGTGGTCGCGGCGTTGCGCCTCGGCAAGCAGCTCCAGATGGTGTTCCAGCGCCTCGGCCGATTCCCAGGCGGTGCCATAGATCCGCTGCAGCTGCGGGTTGCGCTCGTTACCCCGCCAGTACGCGGCCGCGGTCCGCATCAGCTTGAACGCCGGGATGTGCCTCGTGGTGGGCACATGCGGGCCGCGGCATAAATCACCCCACACGGTCTCGCCGGTGTGCGGGTGAACGTTGTCGTAGATCGTCAGCTCTGCCGCGCCGACCTCCATTACCTCGTCGAGATCAACGCTGGGGTGCGCTGGGGATCCTTTGAGGTCGACCAGCTCAAGCTTGTACGGCTCGCCGGCCAGTTCGCACTTAGCCTCGCTCTCCGAGGCCAACACACGGCGGGAAAATCGTTGGCCCGACTTGATAATCTTGCGCATGGTCTTCTCGAGGGTCGCCAGGTCCTCAGGGGTGAACGGCCGGTCCACGTCGAAGTCGTAATAGAAACCGTCGGTCACGGGTGGACCAATGCCCAGTTTGGCGTCGGGAAAAAGCTGCTGCACGGCTTGGGCGAGTACGTGTGCACATGAGTGCCGGATAACGCTGCGCCCATCGGCGCTGCTCGCTACGACGGCGTGGACCTCGGTGTCACTTTCGGGCGCCCACGTCAGATCCCGAAGGGCACCCTGGGGATCCCGAGCGACGACGAGGGCGTCTGGTCCGGTGGTGGACGCTCCCGCATCGCGCAAGGCCTGCCCAGCAGTCATCCCGGCGGGCACCGTCACGCGCAGGGCGGCCTGGACAACTGGGGACGACGCGACCACGAGAACTCCTCGGCGATACGGCGATGGCGATCCGGTGGTCGATCCTATCCAGCGGCTGTCCAAGCGCTACCGAGGGATGAGGTGTGCCCGGGCCGGGGTCAGCCGATCGGCAGCACCGAGGTGAGCATCGCCATTGCCGGTTGGGCGGTCGGTTGGACGACCTGCTTCACCGACGCGACAGCACCGCTGGTCGATGGGGCCGCCGGCGCAGCACGCGGACTTGCCGGTTCATCACCGAGACTTCCCGTCTGCGCACTGTTCGGATTAGTCGGTGTCAGCACCCCGCCCACCGGAGCCACCCGACCTACTCGCTGGGTGGCGGGATTCAGCACCGGGGCGACCGGCGCGATCGGACTAATCCGCGTATGACCAGCCGCTGGTGGAGGTGAACCCGCAGCCCGTTGGTCGGTACTCGACTGCCGGCTAGGTGCGACTGGCGCGTTCACGGAGACCGGATTATTCCGGCGAACTGGCCCTAGCCGCGGATAGAGTGCGTGGCTGTTCTCAGCAACTGCCTGGGCGCTGACCGCTTCCGGCGCGGCAGGCGCGCGGTCGGTGGGCGCGTCTGCAAGGAATCCGCCGGTCGTGCCGGCGCCCGATGCAACCGGGGTGCGGTTGGGCAGCGGGGCACTATCCCCGACGAGCGATCCGTCACCAACGTGGGTGGCGCTGACCAGTACTGACCCACAGGCCAACAGGGTCCCGGCAGCAACCCCGCAGGCACGCCCGACGAGTACCGCCCGGCTACGGGGCAATCGAGGGGTTCCACCGGGGATCACCGGCACGCTCATGGGGACGTCGATAGCCGTTTGGTGAGCACCGATCCAGGCGATCAGAGCAGTGGCAGAGGGCCCGGAGCCCGACTTCCTACGACGCCGCGCGGTCATCGTGCGTCACCAGCTATCTCCTCACGGTAGTGGAACTGGGGAAGAATACAGGGTTACGAGCACATGCCCAGACCCCTCACTCCTCCGGCGCAACCGCTGACGCTCAGTGATCCCACCCACCCAGCGCTCCACGTGAAGACGACGCTCACTCTCGACGACTCGGGTGATGCAGGGCGCCCGGGAACACGCCCGGCGGATGAGCGTAACGCTGACCGCCTTGGTCTCGGATATCCTGCGCAGGGCACTTGCAGAGCCGCAGCCAGCCGCGTTTCGGCTCGATCTTCCGGTCACTCACCGGTAACCGCCGGCGGCTTACCGCGCGCCAGCCGGCAAGCCGATCATTCAATGATGCAGCGGCCAGACGCGCCGGCCAGCTGCTCCCGCTGGCCCCGGCAGGGTGGGAGTCCGGTGGGTGCGCTCGGTCGCGCGCTGTGCAGCGGGTGCGGCATGGTGGTCGGCGTCGCCCCGCATGAATCATTCGACGTGGCTTCGACTCCAGGCTACTGTCGTCGGTGTTCTCGTCGTCGACACGAGAGGCCACCTGGTCTCATGCCCCTGACATCGAGCGGGATCGCGTACGACGATACTGGTGACGGAACGCCCGACACTGCTGTTCCTGCCCGGATGGTGCGGTCCTCGCACATTGTTTGACCCGCTATGTACCCGTTTGCAGAACCGGTTCCGGTGTCTGGCACTTGACTGGCGCGGCCACGGCGAGTCCAGAGACGCCGATGGCGACTTCGGTTCGACCGAGCTGGTTGAGGACGCGATGGCGGTCGTCGCCGACAGCGGCACAGATCAAGTCATGCTGGTGGCCGCTGCCCACGCCGGCTGGATTGCCATCGAACTGCGCCGTCGGCTCGGGGCGGGCCTGATCCCGAAGCTGGTGCTGGTCGACTGGATGGTGCTCGGTGCACCGCCACCGTTCCTTGACGGGCTCGCCGCCATGGCCGCACCCGTGGCCACCCGGGCGGCGGTCGGCCAGCTGGCTGCCATGTGGATGGACGATCTGGATCTTCCCAACCTTGCCGCCTATGTGGCTTCGATGACTGCCTACCCCGACGAGATGTGGGCGCGCGCCGCCCGGGAGATCGCCACCGCGTTCCAAAAGGATGCATCGCCGCTAGATGCGATCGCGGCGCTCGATCCCGTGCCCGCCACGCTGCACGTCTACGCGCAGCCCGCCGACGCCAGCTACCTCCAAGCGCAACAGGGCTTTGCCGCTGCCCACTCGTGGTTCGGGGCGGAGCGGTTGAACGCCAAGAGTCACTTTCCGATGTTCGAGGATCCTGACGCCATGGCTCGAGGTATAGAAGGCTTCGTCGCTCAGTGAGAAGCTCGGGCCGATGGCCTGAAAGGTGAACTTCGTCGAGGAGACACCGCTGACAAGGTCATCAGCCGGGAAGACCTCCGCAGCAACCTACTATCCATAACACCCGACAGGTACCGCGCGATCATCGCCACCGCTGTCGGCGCCGGGTTGCGCTGGGGTGAAACCGCGGGCCTACGTCTCGACGCACTGATCTCAAGCGTGCCCGCCTCTCGGTGATCCGCACCGTGATCGAGGTCAGCGGGCACACGTCAGTCAAGCCCTACCCCAAGAGCAGCGCTGGTCGGCGCACAGTGCCGCTGCCGGGCTGGCTGGTACCGATCATCCGCGAGCACCTTGACCGGTATCCGGTCGCAGCACAAGCGCCGATCTACGCCAATGCAGTCGGCAAACCACTCCGCCGAACCCTCTTCCGCGCCCAGTCTGGGAGCAATTGTCAATACCTGTGGATCAAGATTGTTGAGACGGCTGCCTCGGTGGGGGGTGTCGACGGGGTGAGCGTCGGGTCGTTCGATGAGTTTGCCGGCCTCGAAGCGGGCTCCGACCCGGACGAGAGCGACGAGCTGCGGTGCGTTCACCGTGCGCCAGCGGGCCTGCGCGGCCTCGATGAGCTTAAACGCCATGGCCCGCCCGGCCGCTCGCGAACCGGGCCCGCGGGTGACCTTGGTCCGGTGCCGTACGGTCCCGAAAGTAGATTCGATGGGGTAGGTGGTGCGTAGGTGCATTCAGCGTTCGGCGGGGTAGTCGTAGAACGCGAGCAGCTCGTCGAGATCATCGGTGATCTGGTGACCGCCTTGGGGAATTTCGCCCCGTAGGTGGTCTTGAACCCAGCGACGGCGTCGAGGGCGTGGCGACGGTCCTCGGCGTTCCGGATCTCCGCCAGGGCCTTCTTTGCCCCCGGATGGGCGGGATTTGGGCAGCGCCGCGAGGATGTTGGCGATCTTGTGGAACCAGCAGCGTTGCTCTCGTGTGGCCGGGAAGACCTCGCGGAGCGCGCCCCAGAACCCCCAACGCGCCGTCGCCAATCGCCAGCACCGGGGCGCGCATCCCGCGCCGGGCGCAGTCGCGTAGCAGGTCAGCCCAGGACTAGGTGGACTCCCGGTACCCGTCGCTTAGCGCGACGACCGCAGCAGCGCGGCGAACGCTTGAGCGTCGCGATGGCACTGCGCCGCAGGTGCCGGGGCCTCAACTCGCGTGCGCGACGCTGCTACCACCAGCCGGCGGCGCGGCGGGCCGCTGTGCAAGCGGGAATCGTGGTGGCCGGTCCAGCGGTGCACAACCCCCCGGCGGCACGGCCACTACGCTGAAGGCAGGCTCGATGCCCGCTGGGCGCACTTCATGGCCATCCGACGACCACACAGCCAGCCAGGGCAGCGCCCCGACTGGCTGGCCCCGACCGCCGGTTCCATCCGCTAGCGGGAACCTTGGCCCGGTTGCCGGCGGTTGTGTCGAGCTGGTGGCGCTCTTACGCGGGGTTCGCGGGCATTCCGGCGGGTTGCGGCCGGTTCCGGCGACAGCGCCACGATCACGCAGAATAAACCGTCACAGGGAATCGCCGCACCACTACGGACAATGACAAACGCAGCGTGACTACCGTCCGGGTCGAGCCCGAAGGGTGATGACACGTACAGTAATGGGATGGCCATGATAAACAACGAACGGACAGTGACTAACGCCGCCGTGCGATAGCGGTCAGTGATGGCGCGCTGCACGGATCCCATGCGCGCATCGTGACCAACGCCTACCCGCCGCGACGATCAACCAAGAAATCGCGCCGGACGCTGACGCTGCGTGCGCAAGCGGTGGCGGTGCTTAGGGCGCATAAGACCAAGCAGGCCGCTGAGCGTCTGGCCGCGGGTGCGCTCTGGCAGGAGAACGGCTTGATGTTCGCCACCACGGGTGGCACCGCGCTGGATGCGGCCAATGTGCGGCGGGGTTTCCGTGCGGTTGCCAAGGAAGCCGGACTGACCGGCAGCTGGACGCCGCGAGAGTTGCGCCACAGCTTCGTGTGGCTGCTTGTCAGCCAACGGCGTGCCGGTCGAGGAGATCGCTCAAAAAGTCGGCCACGCCGGCACCGCGGCCGTCTACCGCGAGGAACTGCGGCCGGTGCTCACCGTCGGCGCCGACGCGATGGACCGCATTTTCGGGTACCGCGGGAGTTGGGCTCCCTTTTAGGCTCCCGACGCCCCCTATAAGATCGAAAACTGATCGCGTCGAAGGTCAGAAAACGCCTCTTCACCTGCGGTTTTGATGGTGGGCGATACTGGGATCGAACCAGTGACCTCTTCGGTGTGAACGCTGATTGGGCATGCGTGCGCGTACCTGGGAATGTCGGTGTGTGCCGCCCGAGATATCGCCGGGAACCGGAACCGACAAGACGCACCGCCGCGGGAGCGATGTGCCGATCATCAAGCGCGGACCAAGTCGCAGCCTCCTATACCCTCGTTCGTGATCTTCCATGTGGTTGCGCTCCACGACCGTTCTTCCCGCGTCGGTGCTTCCCGGCAGGTCCGCCGGTCACGGTGTCTGCAGCACGAATTGGGTCCGCCAGGTGACATTCATCGTGGCCGATCCGTCGGCTCGGCCGTTGCGAACCAGGACCAGCTCGCGACCTGATCAGCCGCGGCCTCCGGCGGTCGGGTGAATGCTGCCGCCAGGCCCGGTTGGGCGTCGGGGAGGTGGTGTTTGGTGGGGTTATCCCGCTGGTGCGGGTCAGCGTCATGGGGCGCGACGTCGGCATTGGCGCGATGAGCTGCGGTCCGCGGTGGTCGGGTGCACCCTGTCACTGAACCGAAGTCGCCGTCGGCGAGGCGGTGTTTCCCGCGGTCGTCTAGCTGGTGCGGCTGGGCGGCACTGGACGGGACGTCGGCATTGATTCGCTCGCCACGCAACTGGTCATACAGGGGCGTTGTCCTCACGGGGCGACACCGTAGGCGCGGCCCGGACAGGGCGGCATCCACCTCGTGTGTACAGGTGGGGGAGACTGTGCAGCGGCGGTGGACACCGTGTGGAGACGGTGTGGAGGCTTTGTGGATGGGTGTCAGCGGCAGATACTCGACACCCACGGGAGGTAACCAACAAACGACTCCCCGTCTGTTCTTGTAGCCATGATGACCGATGACCTGACTCGTCCGAGTCAACATCGGCACGAACGGGCTATCTCGGCCGACCTCATCGATAACCGGGCAAGGTTTTACCGGGAGCTCCCCGCCCGAGCACGCCGCCGACGTGCAGGGACGGCCGAAACCCGGGGCTGCGACGCCTGGTCGGAACTGTCAGCCGAAGGTGCTTCAGCTCGCTAACGATGATCACACTAAGCCCCAGGGGCCTCGACCTGCGGAAGGTCCGTGTCCCAGGGCCCCGCTATTGACCGTGGCTTACCGACGGTAATAGCACGCCGACAGCACGCCGCACGTAGTTGGTCATAAGCTTGCGAAGCTATAGGACCCGGCTTACCGGCCAGCTCGTCCGCCCCGCACTCCGCCCCGAGCGCACGTGTGACGCATCGCGTTGACCAGGAGGAACGCTCTCGCTGCTTCTCCCGGCTTCTCAATGCTTCCCGACGTCCGACGGCCCTGTGACGGCCCCGGTGTCGATGTCGGCCGTCGTTCCCTGCGTGGTGTGAGTTCGGTGGTGATCTCCTCGCGGCACGGGTCGTCCCTGCCGGGCCGAGTGGTGGGGTGCAAGGCATGCGGTCCGACCTTGCACCCCACCCCTCGGACTGGCAGCCGTCTCGGCGTGCCGTGAGAGATCACCGTCGCGCCGACCCCATCTCCGATGTGGTGGCGGGTCCGGGCTGAGCCCGGCATGCGTGGCCCTCGGGGGGTCGACGGGCTATTACACCGGTGTCCATACCGGTCGAGCCGGGGGCCTCTGCGTGTAACAGATTGGGGGCGATCCTCGACGTCAACTGCATCAATGTCACCGCAGTTGATCGCCTTAATAGAATCATCTTCATCGCCAGAAACATGGGGATCGAGCCGGGGCAAACCTCCCCAACCAGGCAAACAATGCTGAACTGACGTCTCAGTGCATCGGTGTTAAGGTCCGTCGGAATCTGATCAATTCGCCGACGTCATCGTGCAGGGGGACGAAGGATGATAAGACGGCACATGGCACGCCGACGATCACTTAACGCGCCTTCAGCAGCGCCGACACCTGGCGGACCGTGGCGTGCTGGCGCTCACCGCGGCCCCACATCGCCGACAACCGCCCCGCATTCTGCTATTTCGACCTCGTTTGCCCGGTTTCTGTGGATTTTCACGACCCTCGGGCTCATCGTCGTGGTCGTCGTCATCGGCTTCCTGATCGGCATCGTACGAGCACTCGAATCGATCGACCACGGTCTGTTCACAGCGTCTAGTTCAGTGACCGGCGCCACGGGCGACGTCCAGCCTCTACCCAACTACATCGAGACCATCAACTCCGCACTGACCGACATCGACACCGCCTTGAAGCCGATCCGGAGTCAGGTGGCCGACACCAGTGCTTCGTTGCAGTCGATCCGGGGTTCCGCGCAGAGTATCGACGCCTCGTTGCAGGACACCTCTCGATCGCTGATCAACACGTCCGAATCACTGGTGAGCACGTCAGGAACGTTGGAAGGCGCCTCCCAGTCGGCAACGAGTATCTCCAGGTCGCTGGTGGACACCTCCGGCGTGTTGCTGAACGTCCTTGGTCTCGTGCAGGGGATCGACGGCACGCTGGAGTCGATCCAAAACGCGGACAACCGAGGCACCGCGGTGGTTCCCCAGCAGGTCACCGTCATCAACATGCTTCTACAAGGCATCCAGAACGACACCAGCACGATCAACCTTCAGCTTCAGGAGACCAACCGTCACCTCACCAGCATCTGCACATCGTCCACACTGTCCCTACTGCCACCCTTCAAATGCAGCCCGGCGTCCTCGTAGATCTACGTAATCTCTCACCTGGTCGTGGCCGAACTGGCGATCTACCGAGGAAAGCACCGGTGAACAGCTGAAATGCATCTCAGTAGTTCTCGCCCTTGCCCGCAGTTTAGTGACCGAAGAGTGTCCAAATGATCACGGTTGATTCAAGCCCGATCTAACGATGCTGGGCACTGCGTCGTGAGTGTGAGGAACCGTGGTCGGTGAAACGGTGGTCGGGCCCGATCGGGAGACGTCCCCGTCGGGCCCGACGTGTTCCCATCCCAACTGACGTGCCAAGACTCCCACCACGAAGCAGGGCACGGCTTAAGTCTAGACGCGTGCGATGCGTGGTCAGTGCCGAGTACCTGCCCGCGCCCGGTGCTGGTGCGGAGACGTTGGATCTGATTGGTGTCCTCGTAGATCTGGGTGATCTTTCACCGGGCTCGCCTGGTCTGGCGATCTATAGTGCGGACAGTCAGGTACCAGAGAAAATACATCTCGGTAGTTCTCGTCGGTTCTCACTGCTGCCTGACGCTTGACGGCCTGGAGACGGCCTAATCTTGCTCGGTCATCTTCTCTGTTACCCCGGCTCAACGCCAAGGAATTTGATCATGGGCTAGTCGTTGTTGGGGTCGGCGCTGGTCACCTACGGCTCTCGCAGCCCTTAAGTGCCCATCGCCGGTGGTCATATCCGGTTGTCCTGGTGTCGTCAGCGACTAAACGCGCACAAGTGGATCATGTCCGTCCGGCTCCACCTCACGGAATCGGTGCCTGGAGCGGGTAGCGGGCAATAATTGTTGTGCAGGACCCCACCTGGACGCGTGTGCGGGTACTGACCTGAGATCCGTGTGCTGGCAAACCAGCCGGTTGCGTTGCGATGCCACAGCCGGGCTGCTTCACATCAGCGCTGCGGGGGTGCTCAGTCTTCGTAGTCGAGCTGAGAGGTTGAGGAAGATGGGCACTGGCGACAAGATCAAAGGCAAGGTCAAAGAGGCGGTCGGGAGCGTCACCGGCAGCGATCACCTCCGTAAGGAGGGCCAGGCGCAGCAACACAAGGGACACCACGAACAGAAGGCTACGGAAGCACGCGCGGTGGCTGAAAAGCATGAGCTCCAGGCTGAGCTTTTCGAGGATGAGGAGCGGGCACGGCAGGGCGTCCGACGGGACATGCCGGATGAGCCTGTGGTGTGACTAGGGCGGGGCCAGCCCGCTGGACGTTCGAAGGGCTTATCGGTGATTCTGTGGCGTTGACGGCGACGGGGGAGCGGCTCACCCCTCCCCCGTCGCCGCGCAGTGATCTCGGTGCGTCGTAATCGGATAGTCGTAAAACCAGCGGCACCGGCATGCAACACCTACGATTCGAAGCGGCTCGGGTGGGCCGTACGGACGCTGGGCCGTCGGCGTGCATTGCTCTGAGGTGGCAGTGCGGCGCCCATCGACCCCCGTGGGCGCCGCACTCGCTATCCCAACGGCTGCCGCGCGCGCCCGACCGAAACTATCAACGTTCCGATTTTCAGGGCTCGGGATGCGAGTCCGCCAAGTGCTGTCAGCGTCCATGACCTGCGTTGCAGCACTGATCCGAACGCCGCCGAACGCGGACGAACGCATGCGGATGAGACCAAAGACGAGACCACGAGGGCTCCCGTCGCCTCACCCGGCCCTCCGCGCCTGGTGGTGTGGGAGACGCGGCCCCCCCGATCTGATTGGATCGATACGTCTACTTCATCACGCGTCGACCGGCGTCGACGGTCTGGCCCAAGAGAACGGCGGACCTGTGAACTAGCGATTACCAGAAGCGATGGGTCTACGGCGCCGCTTGGGCACCGGCAATTCGTCGGAGGCCACCAGTCGGAACACGGCTGCGACGCGTTCCAAGGTCCCCGGATCGATCGGTAGCTGTCAAGTCAAATGAGACAGTGGATCTTACTGGGTTGGTTGTAGGCGGGGAAGAATCGGTCGCAGAACGCGCGTGCGTCGGTGAGTGAGCCGAACCGGTCGGGGAAGTCGGGAACGTATTTGAGGGTTTTGAACTGCGCCTCGGAGAAGGGGTTGTCGTTCGATGTCCGGGGCCGGGAGTGGGAGCGGGCGATCCCGAGGTCGATCATCATCTCGGACACCGGTTTCGAAGTCATTAAGCCGCCTCGGTCGGCGTGGATCGTGTGTGGGATGACGAGGTTGCGGGCCACCGCATCAGCGAGAAAATCTTTCGCCACGACGGCGTCCTCGGCGTGGGCGACGAGCCACCCGGGGACATAGCGGGAGAAGATATCGAGCACGACGTAGAGTTTGTACCATTGTCCTTTCCGTGGTCCTTTCAACGCGGTGATGTCCCAGCTCCACACCTCGCTGGGGCCGTAGGCGACCAGCTCGGGTCGCACCCGGGCCGGATGGGTGGCCTGGGCCCGCCGTTCCCTGCTTTGCCCGGCGTTGCGGGCGATGCGGTACATGCTCGACTCCGAGCACCAGTAGCGGCCCTCGTCGAGCTCCCGCGCCCACACCTGCGGGATCGCCAGGTCACGGTAGGGCTCGGAGTTCAACAGCGCCAGGACCTGGGCCCGTTCGTCATCGGTGATCGTCGAGGGCGGCAGGCCCCGCGGCAGCCAGGGCCCGTGCACCGGTCCCAGCGCTGCCGCCCCCAGCGGGTCGACCCACCGGTAGTGGGTGGCCCGAGACCGTCCGGTCAACGCGCACGCCTCGACAATCGGCACCTCCGCGGCCCGCAGTTCGGCGAACGCGGTGTTCAGGATTTCTTTGGCGGCATCGGTGGTGGCTGGTCGTCCGCGCTCTCGGACAGCTGCTCCAAGAGCGCGTGTGCTTTTCCCATGATGTCTAACGCGGTCCGGGTGTTCTTTAACTCGGCCTCAAGTTTCGCGTTCCGGGCTCGGAGCCGTTCCAACTCGGCGGCCTCCACCGACCGCTTCGGCCGTTTCTCCGACCGCCGGGAATCCGCCACCCCTTCCAACGCCCCCGCATCACGAGCACGGGTCCACTCAATCACATGCGACGAATACAAACCCTCCCGACGCAAGATCGCGCCTTTCTCCCCATTCGGCGCATTCTCATACTCCACGACAATCGCCAGCTTGTACTCCTGACTAAATGAGCGACGCGATGGACGCGGCGACGGTCCCTCCGCCGACCGCGGTCCCGACGGCGCCGGCGGCTCGCCTCCTCCGCCAACACCAGCCCCACCGCGACGCTCCTCCGTTGACACAAGCACCAGGATCTCCGATCACGCCCCCTGCTGTGAACCGCTGGCACCAAGCTGTCTCACTAGATCCTGACAGAGAGGGGATGACGGTGGGAGACAGTCCCTGCTCGGCGCGGGTGCGCGCCACCTTGGCGTGGATCCGCTCTCCTGAAGATCAACTAATGGAGTCCGAGGGTGCCTCTGAACTGCTGTTTTGGTGGTGGGCGATACTGGGATCGAACCAGTGACCTCTTCGGTGTGAACGCTGATTGGCCGTACGTCCGTGTGCCTGGGAGTGTTGTTGCGCACCACTGAGCTGCGACTACATACCGGCGTGGATCGACCAGTGCGGGATCGTCGTGTTGCTTCCGCTGACGACTCGCTGACGATGATCACGTTGGTAGGGTTAGCGGTCAGTCCACCGCGACTTGGAGTTTCGGCGATGTCGACGCACGGTGAGTGTGCCGGCAGTTACCGATCCGATGCCGACGAGGCCGTAGACCCAGCCCCCGTGCGGCAGGACCGCGATCATGGCGAGGAATCCGCCAAGCGTTATCAACGGCAGCATGCACAGCCATGCCACCATCAAAGTCACGCGCCCCCAGTGGACCTCGCGGCCTTCGAAGAGCAGGAACACGATTCGTGCCCATGGTGGATCGGTCGGCTGCGCGCCCATCAGATTGGGGCTCTCGACAGGCACTCTGGGGTTCGGCAACACGATGCGTTCAGTCGGATCGTCCAGCGGTTCGAGCTTGGCTGCCACACCGCTCAGCGGGAGCGCCGGGGGGGGTCGGGTCGCAGGGGACGTTGCGCAGTGATGGGTCAGGAGACATCATGTGACGGCAGCACCAGCGGGTGCGAGCTCGCATCAAGCCACTCGAACCCGCACCGTCGACATCGCTGGGCCGTGCCCGCCTCCGAGGTGGGATCCGGGTCACCGACAACGATATGTTCTAGCTCGTCGTCGTGGCCCAGGCTGTCGCTTGTCTCCCGGCAGTACCAGAACTTCCGTAAAGCATCCATGCCGGCCTCCCACTGCCCCGGGTCGGTACGCCGACCATACCTGAACAAGGGCGAACGTTCACAAATCACCGAAACCCGCACACGATTAAAATCACAGATACGTGATGTCACTACGTTACGGGTAATAGCGTGACCGCAATAAGTTACGAGTCCTCGGCGGTCAAGGCCGCAGCGCGGCAACATCGATATCACTCGAACAGCCAGCCATGACGCCACAGCGCCACAAGCAGACTGCTCCGAGTCCGGTGGCTGCGGCGGCAGCGTCGCTGTGCCGCCATCTCAGATCAGCGTCGTCTCGGACCAGGGTCTGATCCCAAAGCCCGGACCTCGCTCCGATGTGTGTGCGACCCGCAGACGGCAACATTATTGGCATGATCCAGTCACGCGAACTGACCAAACAGCTCCGGTGCGAGGTGTTCGTGCGGTCACCCCGCCGCAGCGGACTGTCCAGGGTACTGACCGCCATGGGTGCCACCGTGCGCACCGAACCCGGCCATGGACTGTCGGTCACCGGCATGGACCCAGGCACGATCGCATCGGCTGCCGCGGCGCACTACATACCGATCCAGCAACTGACGCCCCACACAGCGTCCGCGAAACTATCTGAAGACGCTTCAAGCTCGCTACCGAGTGGCCCCCATTAGGCGCGCCGTCGTGCCAAGGCTTCTCCCCTTAGATACCTGGGCCGGCCGGTGAGCCACCCAATCCCGAGCAGGTCCCCCAACATGTCGAGCCATCGGCTAAGTATCCCGAGCACGATTCGCGGATTACTAGTTCCGGCAAACACAGGTGTACTTTATTATTCAAATTGTATGCGATTGCGGCAACTTCGCTGGCCGCTTGACATCTTGGACTTCGGATAGGTTTGCTGACAGAGCCCTCAGCGATGAACGGCCGACATGATGGCACCACGGAGGTTCCAGCAGCGCCAGTCCCGACGCGGACAACCTGGCCAGGAAAAGCGTGAACACGCCGCCGTAGGTGACCCGGATCCGGCCTCGCACCGCAGCGCGGACAAGGGGCATCAAATGTGCCGGTTTGAGTGGGCTGACGAGACCTCACCAACCTTGGTGCTGCACTGGATCTGCACCCGGCAGCGCGGGCACCAGGGCCAGCACATCGCTGGCACCGGTGAGTGGACACCCACCCCAGCCACCCACCCGAACACACCACGTCAGGCCATCACGAAACACCGATTCCGGATGGGTTAGTATCTGGGCGCCCTTTCACTGATCCAACGCCAGGAGGCTGCGCATGGCACAGCGAGTTACTACCACGTTCACTGACGACATTGACGGTTCGGAGGCAGAGCGGACGTTTCCGTTTGCCGTGGACGGCACCCACTACGAGATAGATCTTTCCACGCAAAACATCAAGGAGTTCAACGAGGCCATCGCCGGGTTTGTTGAGTCCGCCCGAAAGGTCAAGGCCACCAGCAGCGGTCGCAAGGCCCGCGCCAGCAGCGGCAGTGTGAAATCGGATCGGGAACAGACCCGGGCTGTGCGGCTGTGGGCCCGCCAACAGGGCCACCAGATCAATGATCGTGGTCGCATTCCCTCGCATGTTCAGCAGGCGTTCGATCTCGCGCATGCCACGCCGGGTTCGTGACTGACGCTCGGGGTGGAGTTGCGGCCGGGCCGGACAGCCCACCGCAACCCAGCTGGCGGCGAGGACCCAAGCCATGAAGATCACTCATCATTGGTCAGCGTCGTATCTCGTGGTTAAGCGTCGTTGCGTCCGCCGAGACGGTCCACAGATGGCCACAATCTGAAACCTGTGCACCTCGTCGACGCTCGTGTGCAGCGGACTGTAAATCCGTCGGCTGATGCCTTCCAAGGTTCGAATCCTTGACCCGCCACGCAGCAGAAACTGTCACTGACCAGCGCGGACAGGGTCATGGGCTGGCCTTCGTTCCGTCCGGCGCTGTCCGACCGTGTCCGGCTGTTCGCGGCTGTTCGCGCCCTATACGCGCCCTGGTGGCTGGGTCATGCGGCGGTTGCCGAAGGGCGTGACGCACTTGCTGCGATCTGCGTGCGGACCTGGCTCCGACGATAGGGCGGCGGTCGGACGGTCGATCGATTGGACGTGCTGGTGGGCACCGCGGCCTGCGCGAGCGGTGGCGGTTACGCTGGGTAGCATCCAGCCGAGATGGGAGCACAGTGCTACAGCAACATGCAGCCTAAGGCCGGATCAATGTTGTCGCTGACGTATGGACCGAGCCATCGCACGGTCCCAGGGGGGAGTGCACGTGGTCGATGTCGGTGATGTGCTCGTGGTTCGTGGTTCGGACTGGGCGTCGCGGCTGATCCGCGTTGGTGCCGCGCTACGTGATGAGCCGAATCTGGACAACCACGTGGCTATCGTTCACCACCAGGATGCCAACGGTGTGTGGTGGGTGGTGGAAGGTCGCCCGGGTGGTGTTGGGTGGGCCGACGCGCGTACCTACCTGGCTAGCCCGTATACCACTAACAATGTGCTGCAGGCTAAGTCGCCCGATCAGCGTCAGCAGATCGCCGCGGTGGCGAGGGGCATGCTCGGCACGCCGTATGACTGGGCCGGCATCGTCGCCGACGCGATGACAGCGATCGGGGCGCAGGATTTATGGGCGCAGAACTGGCACGGCCAGGGACCGCCCGCACACGTGGTGTGTAGCTCGCTGGCGGCGTGGGTCTACCAGCACGTACAACTCGACATTCCGACTTACCACGCGCCACGCGAGACCACTCCCGCGGATTGGGAGCAATTCATCCTCATTCACCATTACGCGCAGGACCTCAAGGCTGGCGCGTGACCGCTCAGATGCTTATACCAGGCGACAACCAGGCCGGAGGCAACGCAACGCACTCCTCTTTGTGTGTCAACGGTGGCGCTTGCGCTATCGCAGCGTGACTGCGCTATCGCAGCGTGACATCATCAGGCGCCATCGACACCGCCGACGCGACGTGGACGATCTCCGGCCGCCGCAGCAGCAATCCCAAACCCAAGGATTCTCGGACGGTGATAGTGGTCGTTAGTGGATAGCGCCCATACCTAACATTCTCGCAATCGAAAATGCTGGTTGTTTATGTCCTATGGCGGTGTCGGATGTATTCAGTGACCGAAAAATATCCCAGCCGCATCCTGCTCTTGTCCCTCGGCCGTTAGGTGGGGTGCGGTTGGAGAGTCGTCGGTGCGGTTGGTTGTGTTGTTTGCTGAGGGTTCGTTGACGGTGATGGTTGTGAAGCAGGGTGTCTGTGCGGTATGGGGGTTTCACCCGAGAAGACCAGTCTGATCGCCGTGACCGCTGGGCGTGGCTGGCGTTAGCCCACAGGTGCCTGGAAACGCGCCGTGGTTCCCCTTCGGGTGGTGGGGTTGGTCGGTCGTGCTGTTGTGCGGCGCTGGGCGCGTCTGTGCACGGTATCGAGGTAGTAGGGGGACACCGATGATTGGTCAGCGACTTCGGGGCGGGGTCGTGGTGGGGGTCGTGATGGGGGCAGTCACGGTGGGGATGGCAGCGCCAGGGGCAGCCCACGCGGCGCAGCCAGGTCAGGCACGTCGGGTTGCCGTGCTCACCGGCGCGGAGTCGCTGAATGCGACGGAGGCGCGATATGCGGTGAAGGGCACCGACCTGGGGATCATGTGGACCGATGAGCGGGGGCAGATCCTGGCTGCTTTCGGGGACACTTTCGGCGCGGGGTGGGCGGGTCCGGGTAGTGAGGTCAGTGACCCAGCCGCGAGTGATTGGCGCTCGAACACGCTGGCCCGCAGCAGCGATCATGATCCCTCCGACGGCATGCCGTTCACCGACTTCGTCACTGACCGACCGGGTCATGCCAAAGAGTTGCTGCCCTCGCTGAAGCGCGACGGTGTCGAGAACACCAAGATTCCCACCGGCGGTGTCAACGTCGGGGGGCGTAATTACCTGGCCTACATGTCGGTGCGCCACTTCGGCGCAGCTGGGCAGTGGATCACGAACTACGGAGGCATCGCCTACTCCGATGATGGTGGCCAGAGCTGGGTCGATGTCCCCAGCGCGGGCCGGCCCAATACTCCGGCCTTCGACGACAAGTTCCAGATGATTTCCTTCGCTCGGCGCGACGGCTTCGTCTACACTTTCGGCACTCCCAATGGCCGCTTCGGGGAAGCGCATGTCGCCAGGGTGCCCGAACAGCAACTGCTCGACCTGTCGGCCTATGAGTACTGGACCGGGACAGCATGGCAGCGGGGCGCTAGCGCGATCGCAGCCCCGATCATGACCGGACCCGTTGGTGAGCTGTCGGTCCGTTACGACCAGACGCTGCGCAGCTGGGAAATGATGTACTTCGACCAGCCCGGTGGGGCAATCGTGGTTCGGCTGGCTCGACAGCCAACCGGGCCGTGGGGCAATCCCGTGTCCGTCGCTACCTCCCAGCAGTACCCGACTCTTTATGGCGGTTTCCTGAACCCGGACTCGCACGGATCCGACATTTATTTCACTATGACTCAATACGATCGCTACAACGTCTCACTCATGCACGCGACACTGCCGACCAACGACAAGACCAACGCACAAGCACGCTGACAGACCAAACCCCCGTTGCGTCGACGCCACCTCCACCTCTCCCGAGCCGGCACGTCAACACATTCCGTCATGATTTCATGGGGGTGACACGTAGGAGCGGTCCTGCGGGTCACTCGCATGCACCGGGATGTGGACAAGGTGTGGATGCATCGAGCTGATGATCCTTATCTGCTGCCGGTGCTGTTCAATGGTCAGGCAGGTCGAGGTACACCGCCGCGCAAAGGGCTGGACCGTCACGCGCCATGAGCTGGGGAGCCTTCCCATGCACAGTCAGTGAGGTTCTACCCGTCATGGTCGGTGACTCCCTGCGAGGACGGGCCCGGGCGGAGGCTTGCCCGAGACACCTGCTCTTTGGTCAAGAGCTTGGGAACTACGTGACATGCCCAGGACACAGCCGTTGAGCAGCCGTTTCGACTGACCGTGATTAGCCGTGAAAGACCGTGGGTGACTCGCCTGTAGGGCAGGTAGAGGGCACGGACGGCTTCACCCCGCTCGACCCTGCTCCTGCCCCGTTCCCTGGTCCTAGCCGCGGTGCTCGTCGTGGTGACGGGGCAAGGGTGGCGCTCGCGCCATCGCATCGCGACGCCGATTAGGCGCCCTTGCGGCCGTCACCACGACGTGGATACTGATCGGCCGAGGGAATGTGGCGGCTGACCATTTGATTTGCAGTCGGAAGCAGTGCTCCTTTACTATCTGCAATTTGTTCGTGGAGCAGGCTAATCGTCGGCGTCCTGTCCGAGGACGTCCATGGTCATCCGTAGTCGTTGATGTACCAACTGATGTAGACGAGGAGGAGCTTCGGCACGGGCGCTGACTGATGGTTTGCCTGCTACGAAGCATCTGATTCCTGGTCGATGCTTCTCAGCCAGCCTGTCTCTGCGGACACAGCAGGTGATTGACTTGGGCATCAGGTCGATTTCAATCACCTTGATGTTGCCGCTTGTGAGTGCGGGTCAGCGCCCTGCACGCTGGCTCTCGCCGCGGCGTCGGTCAGTGATGGGTCATGGGGCCCATGGTGCCGTCGGACATGTCGGTGACGGTGACGACGAAGGGTCGCATCATCTCGGTGTCTTCGTGTTCGAGGATATGGCAGTGGTAGACGTAGCGGCCCGGGATGTCGAACCGGACGGCGAATTCGACGATGTTGCCGGGGTCGACTCTGATGACGTCGTTCCAGCCGTGGATTTCGCTGGGTTCGAAGGTTCTGGGCGGGTTTTGAAGGTCGGGTATCAGCGGTGTCGAGGTGGTGCGGGTTTCGGGGTCATAGAGGTTGGCGCCGTCGGCGTCGGCGACGGTCAGACGGGTGCCGGCGGGGTTGAGTGGCTGGAACTGGGACTGGTGGATGTGGATGGGATGGGTGTCACCGGTGGTGTTGACGAACCGCCATACCTGCCACTGCCCCAGTCTGGGGCGTAGCGCTATTCGGTCGTAGAACGACACCCGGCTGCTCGATCTGGTCATGTCGGTGGGCATCCATCCCTCGACCCGGTAGGTGGTGGGGGCCGCTTCACCGGGGAACTGGATAGAGATTTTCCCGGCGGGATCTTCGACGATTTCGTGGAGGTAGAGGTGGCCGGGCGGGGTCGTTTCCGCCAGTAGGATGGTGCGGTGGTCGTGTTTGGTGATGGGAAATGGCTTGGGTTCGCTGGTGGGTGCTGGTTGCTGGTCGTCGTGCACGAGGCGCCGAAAAGCTGGGTTGAGCACGGTGGCGGCGGTGTTGGTGAACAGTGCGCCGGGCGCCCCGGGCGGCTGTGCCTGGTGGTCGATGTCGAGGCGGAGCACCCATGGGTAAGGGTTGCGTCCCGGCCGGTCGCCGTTGGTCAGCAGGGCGCCCAGCGCCGGTGCCGGCTGGCCCTGGAAGGGGGCCGGCGCAGAATTGACGAGGAATAGTTGTGCACCGTCGGGAAGACCGGTGAGATTGACGAGGATGTCGAGCCGGTCGGAGGAGGCGATGGTGAGGGCCTGGTCATCACCAAGCCGCGAGCTTCGCCACAGCAGGCCACCGCCGGTACCGATCACCAGGATCCGGTCGTGCTGCGGCGTGACCACGCGCGCGCCGTCTGGGCCTTCGGTTACGGTCACCAGGTGCAGCCGGTAGGTCCGCGCGTTGCTACCGTTGAGCAGGCGTAGCCGGTAAACCATCGGTTGCAGCGCCACTTTCGGCCAGAGTCTGCCGTTGACAAGCGTCAACGGGCCAAATGATTCCGCGGTGCCGGTGGTGGTCGCGGTCGCAGCGGTGATCTTGTGCAGCAATCGCAGCTGGCCATCAACAACGTCGAGGTTGCGGTCCTGCACCAGGAGCACGAGCTCACCGTCGTGCTCGCTGCTGGGCAGTCCCAGCTCTCGCTCGCGCGGGTCCCGCACCAGGTATCCACCGGCCAGCCCGGAGTACACGTGATAGCGGGTGCCATTCATGGCGTGGTCGTGGTACCAGAGAAATTCCCCGACCTTGCCCAGCTCGAGGTCAAGATTGTCGTAGCTGTTGAGGTAAGCGGACAACTGATCGGAACCGGTGGCCGCCATGTTGTCGGGAAATCCATCAGCATCAGAGGCCGAATGCCCCCCGTGTAGGTGGACCGTGGTCCAGCCGATCGGTGCACCCGAGGTGTCCTCCGGTACACCGCCTTGCCCACCGAGGTAGTTTTGCACCGAGTCGGTGTCAGTCTGGGGGTCTTCTACCACGGCGGTGGCGATGGGAAGCCGCGGTGGCGGCTGCGTCGGATCCTCAGGACGGACCGAGCCCGGCAGGAAGTTACGCCAGCGCACCCAGGTCTCCTGACCCGCCGCCGCCTCCAGCAACGGTCCCGGCGAGACGATCCGACCCTGGGTGCCAAATCCCCAAACGGGAACAGCAGGAAGATCAGGATGAACTCCCATGGTCGTCTCGGCTATCTCAACCTCGTGCACAACCCCCGGCTTCAGGTGATGCGCCCGGGGCAGGCTCAACGACGCCCGGAACGGCGCCAGCGTCTGATCCGGACGGATCGGGTTCGGCGGCCCAGTAATGCCCGTTCCGGGCGGTGACACATCGCCCACAGCCTCTACGCGCAATGCCGTCTGCTCTTGACCCGCCATGACGTCCACCTCTCTTGATTCCGCTGATCGTTCAGATGGTGCAAATCCATGGCGCACCATGCTGATGCCCATAGAGACGCCGAGCATGATGCCGACAAGCAACGGCCCATCCGTCCGTCTGCCCGGATCAGAATCTGCCTGCACGCGTTAGACCGACCCGCCCCGGAGGATCCAGCCCGCCGTGCCTGGCACAAGGATCCGTGACGGTCGCGGCCTACTGGTGTCCCGCTTGCTCATGACTAGATGCAGTGCGGATCGGCGCTGATACACCATCGATGCCTTATCAACCAACTGCGCGACCCGCACAGCGTTCGCTACGTCGGAAGAGACCCAACATCGTCGTAATCCACCCGGCCGCGGGAACTCCTCCCAGCAAACCACGTCACCACCAAGCGGCCCTGGACACTGGTTCGTTTCGAACCGCACGCATTGCCTGGTGAGCCGCTGTGGACATTGGGTCCACATCAATAAGCTCTACAACGGGCACCACCAACGATGACTAGCCCTGAGACAGGCTGGCTGACGCAGCGGGCTCCCAAGCACCACCACTAATCCACCCATCCTCGCCCACCGGAACCAAGGCCCGTCAAAAGAGCCTGTCGCGGACATCACATCGCCAGTCAGGAGTCCCCGCCAGGGCGCTGCTAGGCGGCCCGACGGCGCCCCGTCAGCAAGGCGGCGACGGTCACAATCAACAACACGCCCTCGACGACAAGGCTGATGACACCCAGTGGCTCAGTCCAGTTGCCCACGTCATCGGTGTAGTTGGGCAACCCGGGTCCCCGGGACAGGACGTAGCCCAGGATCGGCCCGGCGGCGACTCCCAGCGCGAGGAACCACCCCACCCGTGCAGGGCGAGTCACCAACAGCGCCGCAGCGGCCACGCCCGCGGCCTCCAGGGCGTAGTACATGATCTGAATGTATTGCGGCTCTTTCGTGCCGGGCACGCCGCCTTGGTCGATGAGGTGAAGCGCGGCCACCACGAGACAACCGATCACGCCAAGCACTCGCAAAAGCAGGCCGCCTCGCGCCGCAACCGCAGCACCCGCGCCCACCGGAACCGTCTCCATAATCTCCATATCTCGCGGCTGCGCGACTCCATTACCTCCGGTGACCACTGTCACACCACCGCTTGATGCACCGAAGCGGTCGCTGTAGCCGGCCACCCGCGCCCGGGAAACCGTGCCGCCATGCGCCAACAGCCTCACACCCGGCCACCACGTCAACCCGAGCCCGGCACACGCGAACAAACGCGAGGTGCCGCGCCTATTCCTGTGCCTGCCCCTCCTCCTGGCCGGCTATCTCGTCGCGATGGCCGGGTCAACGGCGGCCGCAGACCATCGCGGCAGCGACGCGCAGCGCCGTTGAGGCGGCCACCGCGACGTGGACAATCCGGGGACGAAGGAGGGGGCGTCGCGCAGGACCCCGGTTGCTCAACGGTGCCGGATACGCGGCAACGGGTTCTAACGGTGATCACCAGCGCCCGCCGGGCCGACCCGCGCGAGCACGGCCGTCAGGCCGCGCGCAGCGTGCGGGATCGGCCCGGCGGGCAGGCGAGGAGGAATACAGACTTAGCCACGTCCGCGCCGCCGCAGGCGGCCTTGATCCCATAGAGGAGAATTCGGCAACAACTCCTCACTTGTCCGGTCCCGGCTGATGCTTGACGTTGCGGTCTCACCTGATGCTTGACATCGGGCCTGATCGGTTTTTCTCTCGCTGTCCTGTGTGGACGGTGGCGGGGAGGCCGGGAATGGCTCTGGTGGAGATGTCTGTTGTCGAGCAGCGCTACCGCGCGGTCCTTGCAGTCGGGCGCGGTGAACCCAAGATCGTGGTGGCGACCCAGTTCGGGGTCTCGCGCCAAACCCTGCACACCTGGTTGACCCGCTATGCCCGACACGGCCTGGCTGGGTTGATCGACCGCACCCACCGACCACCCTCCTGCCCGCACCAAGCCCCCGCCGAGGTGGAGACCATGGTGTGCGAGCTACGCCGCGAGCACCCCCGGTGGGGACCTCGTCGGATCGCCCACGAGCTGGCCCGCACCGCGCCGGAGCCCGCGACGGTGGTGTCGCGGAGCACGGTGTATCGCATCCTGGTCCGGCACGGTCTGATCGAGCCCCGGTCGCGACGCCGCAAACGCAGCGATTACCTCCGCTGGGAACGCGACGCGCCGATGCAGTTGTGGCAACTCGACATCGTCGGCGGAGTGTTTTTAGTCGATGGGACCGAATGCAAGGTGGTGACCGGGGTCGATGACCATTCCCGGTTCTGCGTCATCGCCGCGGTCGTCCCGAGAGCGACCGGGCGGGCGGTGGGTCTGGCCTTCGCCGACGCGTTGCGTCGCTATGGCGTGCCGGATGAGGTGCTCACCGATAACGGCAAGCAGTTCACCGACCGCTTCGGCAAGGGCGGGGAAGTGCTCTTCGATCGGATCTGCCGCGACAATGCCATCACCCACCGGCTCACCGAGCCATCTTCTCCGACCACTACTGGGAAGGTGGAGCGGTTTCATGGCAGCTTGCGCCGGGAGTTCCTCAACCACGCCGAACCATTCGACTCGGTGCTCGCGGCGCAGGCTGCGGTGGACACCTGGGTGACCGGCTACAACTGCGACCGCCCCCACCAGGCGCTGGACATGGGCTACCCGGCCGAGCGGTTCGCCCCCGGTCAGCAGGATCGCGAATCCTCCGAGGAGCTGTTGCCGCTGCGGCTCCCGGCCACCCTCCAGTCCGCCCCGGCACCGACCACGCCGGCATCCGCCGTCTGGTCACCGGCTACGCCGACGACCACCGCGACGGCGGAGGAACGGGTCGAGTCCATCCGCCAAGACGCCGACGCCCCACCGACCGAGGTGGTCTACCGGGGTGGGCCGGTGGCCTTCGACCGGGTCGTCCCGGCCTCGGGGAACCTGGGAGTGGCGGGCAAACAGTTCTGGCTGGGACCCGCCCGCGCCGGGGTCACCGTGACGTTCTGGGCCGACCACGACGTCATCCACCTCACCATCGCCGGCGCGCGGGTCAAAACGGTGCGCTCGCACCTATCGTCTAACGACCTGGCCGCGCTCGCTGCCACCGGTGGGCGACCCGCCGGGCCAGCACCGCTGCCCCCCGCCCAACCCGGGGCGGCGTTGGAACTCGACCGCACCGTGTCCCGCTGCGGGCTGGTCTCCCTGGGCGACCAACGGCTACTCGCCGCGGAGATCCTCGGTGGCCGCCGGGTCACGATCCGCATCGAGGCGGCCACGTTGATGTTCTTTGACCCCGACACCCGCGAGTTGCTGCGCACCCGGGCCAACCCGCTGACCTACGACCAGGCCCGCCGCCTGCGCGGGGCCCGCCCCGCCGGCCCACCACCCCGGCCCTCGGTCGAGCCGGTCACCGCGCAGCGCCGGGCGTCGAACACCGGGGTCATCATGGTCGCCGGGCAGAAACTGGATCTGGCCCACTTTCCGTGATCGAGTTGGCCCCGGCGCGGTGTGTCGTTGCAGGTTCCTTGATCGTCTGTCTGTGATCATGTTCGTCGTGTGATGATCATAATGCTGTCGCGGTCCTCCTGCCGCACCTGGAGGATGTGGTGATCGAGCAGATTGACCTGGTCGGTGGATCGGTGCAGATCTGGGCGCACCCGCGGGCGATGCATGCCTGTTGTCCTGGTTGCGGTGGCGAGTCGGCTCGGGTGCACAGCCGGTATGAGCGCAAGCTGGCCGACGCCGCGGTGGCGGGTCGGCGGATGGAGATCCGGCTACGGGTGCGCCGGTTCTTCTGCGACGGCGAGGACTGCGGGGTGCGGACGTTCGCCGAGCAAATCGCTGGCCTGACCGCCCGTTATGCACGGTGCACTGTGTTGTTGCGGGGCATGCTGGAGTCGATCGGGCTGGCGTTGGCCGGTCGAGCCGGGACACGGCTGGCCACCGCACTGGGGTTACCGGCGACCCGGAATACGTTGTTGCGGTGGATCCGTGCCTTGCCCGACCCGGTGATCGACACCGTGACGGTACTGGGGGTAGACGATTTCGCGCTGCGCCGCGGGCATGTGTACGGCACGGTGCTGGTCGACATCGACACTCACCGGCCCATCGATCTACTTGCTGATCGCGAGGCCGAGACGTTCGCTGCGTGGTTACGCGAGCATCCGGGCACCGAGGTGGTCTGCCGGGACCGCGCCGGTGCCTATGCCCAGGGTGCCCGGACCGGGGCACCTGAGGCGATCCAGGTGGCCGATCGGTGGCATCTATGGCACAACCTGGCCGAGCACGTCGAGAAGACCGTCGCCGCTCACCACGGCTGCCTAGGCCAGGACATCGTCTCACCCGAGGTGGGCATCGCGCCTGGCACTGCTGCCGATCTTGCCGAAGCAGTCCAGGTCGCGCAGGTACAGCATAAGGAGAACTCCGCCTTGGTCGCGCGCACCAAAGCGCGCTACCAGGCTGTCCATGCGTTAAAGAGCGACGGCAAGGGCATCAAGACCATCATGCGGGAACTGGGGCTGGCCAAGGAAACTGTCCGTCGCTTCGTCCGCGCCGACAGTGTCGAGGAGTTGCTGGCCAAGCCTCGTGCGGGCCGGCCCAGTGTGCTGGATGCCTACAAGCCCTACCTGCACGAACGCTGCAACGCCGGCATGACCAACGCCAGCATGCTCTATCGGGAGATCACCGAGCAGGGCTACCGCGGCAGCCGCGGCACCGTCGCCGCCTACCTCGCGCCGTTCCGTGCGCTCGGTGCCGCACCACCGGCCACACCGGCGGTGCCCAAGATCCGCCAGATCACCTCCTGGATGCTGCGCCGCCCCGAGGACCTGAACACCGACGAACAGCTCAAGCTCAAGCAGGTGCTGGCTTCCTGCCCGCATCTGGACGCCACCGCCACCCACGTCAGGACGTTCGCCGAGATGCTCACTGGCCGCCACGGTCAGCGCCTGGCCTCGTGGATCGCTAGCGTCGACACCGACGACCTGCCCCACCTGCACCGCTTCGTCACCGGACTGCGCCGCGGACTACCAGGCAGTACGCAACGGACTCACGCTTTCCCACAGCTCGGGGACCGTCGAAGGCAACGTCAACCGCATCAAAATGATCAAAAGACAGATGTACGGCCGCGCCAAATCCGACCTGCTCCGCAAACGCATCCTGCTCGCCGCATGACGAACAGGGCCAACTCGATCACGGAAAGTGGGCCAGATCCCAGAAACTGGCCCTGGGCCGCACCCACGCCCACACCGTGGTCACTGTCCACGTCGCCGAACACACCATCACCGTCGATCACGACTACGGCGGCCAGCGCACCTTCCGGCGCACCACCACCCAGCCGGTCCGCAGCTACAAGGCCCAACACCCCCGCACACCCACCGCACCTGACCAACCCACCACGGGCACAAAGTGATCACCGTGGTCACCACCGCTGGAGCGGCGCAGCTTACGGGCCGACCCCTCCAGCCCCAAGGGCGCTACGCATCGCTGACGCGACCGGCCTCCGGCCGGCCCTTGACCCTGGAGCCTCTGTCGACCCTGCGGCACGATCAAGGGCAGGCCACGGCCTGCCCCTCACCACGCGCCGCCCCAGCTCATCCCAACCCAAGAATCAAGACCAAACAACCAACCCGCGTGAAACCGAAAGACCCGGCGTTTCCTAGCCCGAACGTCAAGCATCACCTGGGACAGAAACGTCAAGCATCAAGTGAGACCAGACACTCAGACACTCACACTCAGCACTCAGACCACGCTCGGACCAGACACAGGTGGGACCAGGTGGGACCAGGTGGGACCAGGTGGGACCAGACGACGAGGAGACCAGACTGTGGGATCAGACACGCGAACCACGCACGTGAAACCGATGCCAACGCCACATCGGCATGGACGACGAAGCCAGGTTCCGCGCTCATGCCCCGCTTCCCGTCGTGATCTTCCGTTTGGGTCCGGTGCGTGGTGCTGACGCCGCCCGGCCGCATTGGTCGGGAGAGGAGCGGCTGGAAGGCTGGCACGGCAGTCCCACATTCCGGTCCGCCCGCCAGCGGCAGCTTAAAGATGTACACACTCTCGCCGAGCAGCTTACACATCCACTTAGCATCGCGAGGTCGCGGCATCACCGTCCAACTCCTGAGTCTCCGCACGTCACCCCAGCCCGATTCTGATACGCAAAGGCTGGCACAAGAGCCCTTCCGCTATGTGCTAACCTATTGCTGGCAATGTCGCGGTAGATTGGATATGCTTCCCGATACTGTGCGTCACGCAAACGATCGGAGCCGACTAATTGCAGGCATAGCTGGTATAGCTGGGGCCAATGACTCAGGGGGCGACCGTGTGCCAATCATCCTAGTAGGATTTGGACGTTACGCACAAGCAGTTACAGTAGCGAATGTGTTTGATTCGGAGCTTGCACGCGCACGCAAAGTCAAATTCATCGGAGTAACCTGCCTCCGCGAGGGCCTCGATGAGCACCATACTACTGTCGTTCCATACTTCTCCCGTCGGGGCGTCAGCCCTCCCGAATACCGAAGCTCTCTGAACACCGCCATTGAGTCGGCAGTCCTACCTGGCGATCGCCGACCTGCCGTCATCATTAGCACGCCCAATACGCAGCACGCGAATCAGATACTAGTAGCACTCGAACATGGGTGCGACGTTTTTGTCGATCGACCCATTGTAACTCACTTCGACCCTCTCCCAGATCTTGTCGATTTGGCCAAGAAGCAACGCGCGATCCTCTTCACGGGAGTCCAACGCAGGACGGAACAAGCATATCAAGCCATTCGTAGGATCATTCTCAACAAGTACGAGTTCGAAACAGCAATTGCCGTCCGGTGCACCCTGCGCGCGGGCCATACCTTATCGGGCTGGCGCGCCGACGTCGCCAACGCCGGTGGCGGTGTCGTCATCGACAGTGGCTATCATCTCCTCGATTTCTCGGCTTGGTTGGCGCAAGACCTCGGTTTCCATACGGGCACGTACAGGAACTGCAGCGCCAGCTTCATGGCTGACTCATCCGTATTGGCGACCGCCCAACAATCCAAGATAGAGACCACAGCGATTGGTCATATCGACTATGGTTCAAACTTCATGATCACATTTGACTTCAGCTATGCCGCTCCATCGAATTCGGTCTACGAACGCATTGAATTAAATGACTCGCAAGGTGCTCGGATAACCCTTACCCGAGACCAGCTTGTCAGGTCAAGTACACCCGGATTAATTAGACATCAGAGATCAGACGGCTCTATTGTTTCCGAAGCCGAGAACCTCGCTCTAACTCCGAGTCACGTTCCTCAGCGCCGATTCTATGATCGGACCCCGGTAGCGCGGTTTCTAGAGCGATGCCGAACCCGAGCGGAAACGCCCTTGGATCCGTGCGACGCCGAGGCGTCGATCTCGACGTGGCTCACCATAAAGGAGGTCTACGAGAATGCCGAATGGTTTTAGTAGCGGCGGCCCGGTCGCGGCTCCTACTCCACTTCTGTGCACAGTCCATAGCGTGGCCGTACAGACCGCTGACTTCGAGAATGCCTTGGACTTCTATGTCAGAATCCTGGGCCTGGCGGTCCTTCGAGCGCCATTCCAGTTCAAGACCCGACAGCTCGCGTGGCTAGAAGGAGGATCTGTCCAGATAGAGCTGTACTCTATACGCGCTGGAGTCAGCCCTGAACCTTATGATGACAATCGTGTCGGACCTGACCATATCGCATTCGTAACAGATGACTTGGACGCCTTAGTACTGCATCTTTCAGGGCAAAACGTGAAGATACTGCGCGGGCCCCTCATTCCGCCAAGCGGAGATCCCAAACAACCACGTATCTTGTTTGTCGAGGGACCTGACGGCGATGAGTTGCAATTTCGCGAACCGAATTTGTGCGGTAGATGCACATGATCACCTGGTTGCACGTATCGGATTTTCACTTTAGCGCCAGCATGATGGACGATGGGTATGACAAAGACAAAACTCTAATCCCTCTCCTGGCGAGCATGCGCGAACACTCGGACCAGTTTGGACCACCTGATCTCGTATTTGTGACAGGCGACATTGGTTACTCCGGTCAAAGTGGTGACTATAAGGTTGCGAGGAGGTTCTTCGACCAACTAGTCGGAGCGTGTGGGACAACAAAGCAGGCCCTGTGGATCGTTCCCGGCAATCATGATATAGATCGCTCGGCAGGCAAAGCGCTCCTTAGGACTCTTGGCGATACTGAAACAGCCGACGATTGGTTTTTCGCTCACCCAGAGAATCGGCGTAGCCACTCGCTCAAGTTTGAGCAATACATTCGATTTATCACTGACTACATCGACGCTCGGACGCTAGCTCCTGGCGATGTGGTGCACAAGCCAACGGTATTAGATTTGAACGGGCATAGGCTTGGGATCCTGCCGATTAACTCAGCTTGGTTTTGCCAAGATGATCACGACAAGGGGAAGCTATGGCTGGGCACGCGATTGATACGCGAAAGAAGCAATTTACTGCGGGATCAGGGTGCAAGCACTGTGGTGGCGCTGATGCATCATCCGTACTCGTACCTACATGAGGACGACCCAGCGAAGGGTTGGTTGAGGTCAAACGCTGACGTAGTGTTGCGTGGACATCTTCACGCAGCAGAGGTTGAGTCCGTTGTCTCCGCGACCGGTTCAGCTTTAGAGATCGCGGCTGGCGCCGCATATCAGGGAAGCCGATGGCCCTGTCGAGCCTTCTGGGGAGAACTCAACACTGACTCTGGTGTAGTCACGCTACATCCAATCCGGTATGTAGACAAGCCAAGCGCCCGAACATGGGCCGTTGATATCGAAGTTTTTCCCGATCGAGGCCCGTGGAGTTATTCAGCCGATTTCTCCATCCCAGGCTGGCTGCCGAACGCTGATCTACGGGTGCAATCTATCGGTTTCCCGCATTCAACGTGGACTGCTGTCAATAAGTCCAACTGGATCGAAGCGATCGTGTCTTGGTTCTCGGACGCATACACAGCGGACCCAAAGACGACGATGCGCGAAATTATAGATCACGTATTTGATATTTTGGGCCATGCTTCCGGCCAGCCCAATATCGAGGCGAGTATCATAGACTTGAGTGAAGCGCTCCGACCCTTCCTAGCCACTGCTGTTACGTCTAGCTTTGCCCATCACGCAACGATCCTGGATTTGTTGGCATTCGGGATCAACCGCAGCCTATCGCATCTATTCATGCTTCCGCGGGTCGAAAAAGAAGCCCTTTTGGATGTTCCAGACTATGGCCGTCTTCTGCTTGCCACACGGCGTCTCGCTTCGGGGGAGTACGGGGAAGCGTCTATCCTTGCTCGACAAGTTGGAGCCGGTTGCTGTGTAGCTTTGTACGTACTAGGGCAATGCGATCGAAAGATCGAACTCAACTACGAGGCAGCGAACAAATTTGCGCGCCTTGACAAGCTCATCGACCGAATCGACGCGGCACAGTCGGCCTATCCATGCACAGCGAGCTCCAACATGCAGTGTCTATGCAACACAGACCTGATCCGAGCGTCGGTAAATCGGGCACGAGGTGTTGTAGCAAGACGTATCGGAGACGACTTAGCGGCTGTAGGGTTCTTCGAGCAAGCGCTAGAGGCTGCTCGGTCAGCCCTCCAATCACTTAGTCGACCCAAAGATTCTTCCATCGATATCGCCAGCGTCGCGGCGATATACGATGAGATTCCCCACAAGGTTTTGGCCGACGTATACTACAGCTATGGATACTACTGGTATGAGCGCGGAAATCACCACAAGGCCAGGGAGCTTTTCGAGAAGTCGATCGATGCCATATCTCAATCAAACCGCGACGTTAACTGGGACTCACCCTATACACGGCTCGCGATACTTCGATTAACTGAGGGCAACGACAAAGGCGCGGTCACTCACGCCTTAAAAGCGCGGGGAATCTGCGAAGATACCGCTCCGAGCACTAATCGTGAAGCAGTCCTCAGTCTGGCGATAACTACTCTGACACTCCGGATTCTTGAAGGAAAGTTGGGACGTGTGCTGATCGATCCGCGCGCGGACACGGAACAGGAGATCGAGACGGCGCTACAACTAAGGCCGCCGCTTAGCCTTGGACCAATTGAATGCCATCGCAGGGATGCTGAGTTGCTCCGAGAGTCGGCCGGCGATACAGCTGAATTGGCCGATCGCGTAGTCCAGAGACTCTTGTTAGCTGCGGATTCCACGCGCGGATGAGAAGCAGAACGAGAGACGGAGTCGCCACAGGCCACAGCCGGTGGTGTTTCGCTCATTCCGGCCAAGCGGCCTCCTAATATGACCGATTGCAGCGTTCTGCATTTTGGCCGAATTTGATGGGAGTCGCGCAGAAGTTGGAGAACTGAATGCGAGGAAATGGAGAAAGTTCGTTGGCCGCCAGCGGGAACTCATTGTCAAATGTCGGCGATCTGGCGGTCGGACGATTGCCAACGCTTAACTGGAACGAAAAATGCCATGATGAAACATTGAATGAACTGTACCGCTGGGTGGAGGGAAATGCATTGGAAGCCTACACCTGGTATATGCAAGAAAGACTTGGAAAAGCTCGTGCCTCGAAAGTTATTCGGATTTCGGCGGTGGCACTACTTACAGCGGGAGGAATATTTCCGCTCTTGTCGTTAATTTTGCACGGGTCCGTGGGGGCAGAGTGGGGGTTTGTCGCACTAGCTTTCGGCGCTGGACTTCTGTTGCTTGATAGAGCATTCGGTTTTTCATCGAGTTGGGCACGCTACGCAGGCGCTGCAATGGAACTAAAAGCGGAAGTCTTGCGGTCTCAACTTAAATGGGCGCAACGGCAAGCGACGGCGATTGATCGACAAACTAAGCCTCGCGATGAATTGCTTGCAGCGTTGGCGGAGATTGCGGAGCTGGCGGATGCCGTGAACCGTATTGTTCAAGACGAAACTGCGCGATGGTCGACGGATTTCCATGAGAACCTTACTGAGTTGCGCGCGAATCTCGGCAGTCATCCAAGGTGAGCGAATCGCGCGGTGATACTCTATTGGTACGGTTGGCGCCCTGTACGATGTGCGCAGCGGCGACCGCGACATGTGCGCGCGCTCGGCAAGCTGCCGTTGTCTCGGCCCACGTAGTTTGTGATCCTCGGCCACAACGGGTACCTACGACGCTGGAGGATTCCCGGTCACGACACCCCGCTCCAGCACGGCTGGGAGTTCACGCCCATGCAGCTGACCCGCACCAGTCGCGTGTCGGATTTGCGTCAACCAAGTTCAGTGACTCATCGCTACTGACGTGCGGGAGCTAGTTGCAGCGCCGCTCGTGACGTCGCCGCCAACTGAGGCAGCGGTCGAGGTAGTCGGCGAGTTCGTTGCGTCCGAACTCCGCAGTGGACCAAGACTGGTCCCCGTGTTCACCTCGCCAGATGTAAGTGAGGGCGTCCGTTTCCAGGGGAGTCAATACCCGCACGGTGGCGAGGGTGTAGGCAGGGTCTTCAAAGGCGTCTAAGGTAGCCCATTCAGCGTCCGTGAGGTCCGTGAATATTTTTCCGTTTGCCTCGCCTTCGCCAGGGATTAGTCCTGGATAGGCCTTGTGTGGTAGGCGTACGATCCGCCAACCGGGAGCCTTCGCGTGCTGGTAGTGGGGTATCCGATCCGAGGAGGGTGTTTACGACGTCGTCGAGGAGGAGGGTGCCGTAGACGAAAAGTTTACTGGTTCCCTCCGATGAGGGGGCCGGCTGGCCAGAGTTCGTGGAGTTCGCTTGGTGTAAGCGGGCGCTTATAGGCTTCACGAAGTACCTCCGTGGGCGTTGTACCGCCCGCTTCGACGAGTCGGATGAACCAGTCCATACCTGCGGGGTAGGACCACAAATAAGATCTCAACTGCGGATTTCTACTGCGGTCTTGAAGTTCACGGGCGACTTCCTCGTTAGTCCACCAGGGAACCTGACGGCGGGCCACGTCACGACAGTCCGCAGCCGTTGCGCCGCTGTTGATCAGGATATGAAGCTGGCCCCGGACTAGGTTCATGAAGTGATCGACCCTTGTGCGGGCACGATCGATCTCATCGTCCGGAGACGCTACCCAAGGTAGAACTTGAGCCAAGCCCTCAAACAGGACTTGGTGTGGACAGTGGACGGCGAGAATCCTTGGCCACTCGACGGTGTGGGACTCGGCCTGCGCCGTGAGACTTGAGTACTGTAAGGCGTGCCCAAGAACCTCGTGCAGCGCGAAGCGATAGGCGTCAACGCGCGAGAAAGAAGTCTTGTTCTTGTTGATGCGCAAACGTGTGTCGTGGCCTGCGCCATCGAGCCAGTAAGACCAGTATGCGTCGACCTCGACGTCTTCGATCGTCAGGTTGAACGCCGCGGTGGTATCGACAAGTTGGCGGACGGTGGACTCGTGCTTGCCTGCGTACTCTGCGATAATAGAGCCGACTTCGGCCGCCGGCAGCTGCTCGCTTGCACCGCGAAGGTTGGTCCCTGTGTGTTCATCCCATGCGATTCCCAGTGACCTGAGGGCATCTTTAGCGGTCCGTGCGCGTTCATCGAGGTAATCCCGAGTCCAACCGCGGGGCATGCAACCCTGCGTGGCCGAGATGTACTCGATCGAGCGGTAGTTGTTGGCCGATCAGGGCGCCGAGGTACGCGATGTGCGCATCAAGCTGCGTCCTCAGTGCTGGTTGATCCTGTGCGTCCGCCTCGATCCGGAGTTGGGTGAGCTCGTCGAGCGCGGCGAACCGGTTGTCAAACGGGCTTGGTTTCTCTGCCGGGGGTGCGCAGTCGAAGTCAATCACCGGAGCTTCACCGCGTGATCTTTCCAGAAGATCCCAGCGGCGCACCGCCGTCTCTACGGCGTCACGAAGCTGCACGACTGACTTCCCACCGCAGCGTCACGGCCTGGCTGGGTTGGAGGTAGTCGCGGGTTACGGTGATGAGGGCATCGCCACCGTCGTCGGTGCACACGAGATCCTCAGTCGCAGACATCTCGGACCCGTCGGCTTGCTCCTCGATGGCGGTGCAGTTAAGGAGCATGGTGATACCACTGTGGCGGATGTGTCAGCGTGAGACGGCGTGTGTACCGCGGAACAGCCTGCCGCCAGTAGTGATCGTGGACGAACTGTCCACCACGGCAGAAATACGAGATCGTGGCTACGTCACCGGAGGCGATCCCGGGCGAGATGTGGCAGGCGAACTTGGACAGATTGTTCATGTCGTGGGTCCGCTGGATCGCTACCTTGCGGTCATTGCTAGGTGACGGCTCGATGACCAGAGGACCGTCTGTGGTCTCGAACCACAGCTCTCGCGTCAGGCGCTTGATGGGATGATCCGTCAGGTTGAGGAGTTGATGAGAATAGGTGACTGTCGACCACCCTGCGCCATCGATCTCAAGTGCGCAGGTCACGTCGAGTTCGACGACATTTCCGGCGAGCTTCGCTAACTGGGCAACCTCTGCGTCGGACAGGCGAAGTCGCTTGCCTAGCGCTACGAGTGATCGAGCCATGCGCTGGGCGGGCGTTTCTTCGGTCTCAGATCCTGAGGCGCCCAGTGCGAGGGGGAAGGTGACGCCAGACGGGGAAGCCGTGCGAGATGTCGGCTGGCACATCCGACCGCCATCCGGCTTGTCCGTTGGTGACGGGGGTTTCGAGACCCCGCTCGATTGCGTCAAGCACGTTAGACAGCGTCGCGGTGGTTTGATTGGCTGGCCGTGTTGACGGGATTGGCTGGGTAACTGACGTTGCTTTTTGCGGCTTGGTCGGTTCGGGTATGAAGTCGATTCCACCATCGTGAGTTTGGAAGAGTTGGTCGACCTTCCAGTCGGGGAACATGCTTTCCAGGATTCGGCAGTGGTCGGGGTAGGGAAGTCCGACTAATTCACCGGATAGCCATCGGTAGAACTGTGCCTTGCTGGGCCAACCTCCTCGCAGAGTGGGATCAGCTTTCGCGGCGACTCTGTCGTATTCGCGGCAAAAGGCGCGGTGCGTTTGCAGGTGCCGGTGCTGGAGTAGCACCTTGAGCACGAGGGGCTTGGCGTCCAACGGTGGTGATCCTCCTTCGGTGCTGGGCGAGACGAGACTAGCACATTGGCGAGACTGCGCGAGACCAGAGGAGCTACAGAAGGTGGAGAAGAGACGATGACGAGGTCGAGAACGGACCTGACCTGGCCGAAACTTGTGGTGTCGCCCGCAGACCGCCGGCGGCAACCACACAGACAGTCGAGCTAGAAGGGCAACAGTTCATGGCGATCCCCAGGGGATACCGATTCGGCATCACGTTCGACAACGCGTTTCCGCAGGGCTTGGTTCTGATTGGCGACGTCGCGCCAGACAATGAATACCAGACGCGCGAGGACAAGGCCGCCGGCCGGCCGGTGCGGCAGAAAATCGATGAGGTGACGGGTCAGCGGCAGTGGAAGGCTACGGTCACCGACCCAGGCGAACCCGCCGCCAAGCGGGCCTCGTTTGAAATCACGTTGATCGCCGAGGTCCAACCGGTTCCGACGACGACGGAAGTCCTGCCGGGTATGCGGCCTATTCAGCTCGACGGGCTCACGGCCGAACCCCGAGTCGCCGGCAACGGCGAATTTAAGTATCAGTCCTATGTCTACCGGGCAACCGGCTTCACCGCGACGTCCAGTACTGCCGGGACTCGGCCGTCGCAGTCGATCAAGCCGAGCAGCGCCGCTGCCAGCGGTGAGCAGCCCGGCAAGGCCGCGTGAGTCCCGCGATGGGCCACGGCGAGGTCGCGCGGGTTCGGGGTGCTGGTCGGGAGGGTCTTCGGGCCACCCGGCCGGTCTCCGACCCACCACACGAGGGTGCGCACCTCGTGTCGGGCTCTCAGGGCGATGTGATGGCGTCAGCGAAATCCACGCGTGTCTGGGAAGCGGCCTACCGGCAGTACGGCCGCGCCTGGGAGAACACGGCTCGATCCGGCAAGGACGACCCAGTGGCAGCGCGAGAGATGGCCGCAGCCTCCTGGGCGGTGGCGGCAGCCTGGCGGCAGATCGCCGCCGCCACCACGTTGCCCTGGTGGACCCTGGCGGCGATCGAGTCCGCTGCGGGCGCCTTCGAGTCCCAAGCACGCGAATACGAGACAGGAGACACCAGCGAGGGGTCATGACCATGGACAAGCCCACCGAGCCTGTGATGCCACGGACGTTAGTGGAGGCGCATGAGGTGCTGGCGCGTATTCGGCCGGGTCGGCAAGCGCCGCTTGCGGAGTGGCTTGCCTATTACCAGCGATCTGCGGCTCTGTATGCCGAAGTCGCCGAGATCGATCGAGGCCACCACCACGAAAGCCTCTACTGGGCAGACCACGAACGTGAACGCGCGAAAGAGATCAAGGCTCAGATCCTCACGTGTGACGACCAACGGGATACACGTGATGTGGAGTAGGAAGCATTGAGCCGTTGTGAGCGCGGGAGATGAGAGCTGTGGAGAAAGTCATTGCACCAGGACCGCCGAGGACGTTGATGCAGGCTCACGCAGAGTTGGTGCGTATTCGACCGGGTCGGGATGCGTCATCGGCGGCGTGGCTCGCGTATTACCAACGGTCAGTGTCGTTGTACGAACACATCGCCGAGATCGATCCTGGTCACGAGGGTGAGGCCCTGTATTGGGCGCAACGGGAGAGAACCCGAGCAGCCAACATCGCGGCGCAGATAAGGGCACAGGCGGCAGGCGAGTAACAACAGCCCGGGCCACGGAACCAGGAAGGGAGGTGGATGGTGATGCAGGAAGGCGGGCGTTGGCGTGCGCTCGTCGAGCGAGCACAGCGGCTATGGCCAGGCTCACGACGAGCCCGCGGTGCCCGGCGAGGTCGCTCGACGTGGCAAACATGCCGACGGTGCCAGGGCAGGTCGTACCTGCGGATCGGTGGTGATCGGCTATGCAGTAGCTGCCGCAGCCTGCAATAAACACCACACGAGGAAATGCAGAGGAAATTTTAACGCGCCGGGGGTGGTGCGGTAATGCCGCACGCCCTCATCAATTGTAAGACCGACGTACGCGCAGAAGCGGAATCTCTGGCTACCAACCTGTCCGCTTCTGCGCTGTCCACCCGAGTCAGGAGTGAACAGTAGTGAGGATACCCAGACCCACCGGGACCGGCGCAAGCCCCCTCCCCGGTAGTGAATGAAAACCGCAACGAACAAACGCACACCGCGATCACCTTGGTGCAGGTCGGGGGTGGTCGGTGATGGACGCATACCTGATCGCCCTGGTGATTGCCGGTGGCGCCGCGCTGGGCATCGTCGTGTGGGTGCTGGCCAAACTAGGCAAGGCGCTGATCAAGATCGCCGAAGCCCTGGCCGCAGCAGCGGTAGTGCTCTTCACCGTATGGCTGGTGATCAAAGCCGTGGGGTGGGCGCTGCGCCAGGTACTCACCCACTGGCGGACCAGCCTGACCGTGCTCGCCGGTGCGGCGTGGTGGCACTGGTGGGGTGGGGCCTCGCTCGGACTCACCGCCGGTGTGGTCGCCGGGGTGCTCACCGGATGGCGGCTGATCGACCTGGCGTCCTTCGATGCGTGGGCGGGTCGGCATCTGCGGGCCTGGTGGCTGCGCTGGACGGTCTACGCCCCGAAGCTGCCCCAGTGGCTGCACGCCTGCGGGCTGAGCATCAAGCCCGACGCCGTGCCCATGGTGGTGACGGTGAGTCGCCTCGGGCGCAGCATCCGTCGCGGCCGAAGCCAGGCTCAGGCGCGGCTGCCCCAGGTGCTCGGGGTGCGGTCGGGCGCGTCGTGGGACGAGGTCCGCGTCCGGTTGGTGCCCGGGCAGAAACCCGAAGATTTCGACGAGGCCGCGCGGGCGTTGGCCTCGGCCCGGGGGGTGACCCGCTGCCAGGTCCGCGAACTGACCCCCAATGTGGTCTCGATCGATTTCCAGCGCCGCAACCTGCTCACCGATCCTGTGGCCTGCCTGGACCTCGCCACGCTGGCCGATGTTGAGGGCACGACGGTGGATTTGCGGCGGGTGTTTTCCGGGCGCACCGAATACGGCCAGGACTGGCACGTCCCGTTGGCCGGTGGTCACACCTTGGTGGCGGGCGAGACGGGGGCGGGCAAGAACTCGGCGATGTGGTGCCCGCTGGTGTCCATCGCGCCGGCCATCCGCGATGGTCTCGTGCGTGTATCGGGGATCGACCCCAAGGGCATGGAACTGGCTTACGGCCGGCGGATCTTTGCCCGCTACGCCGTCACCGGCACCGACGCCCTCGCCGTACTCGACGACCTCGTGGAGACCATGCACGCCCGCAAAACCGAATTCGCCGGGCAGGTGCGGTCGGTGCCGATCAGCCCCGAACACCCCCTTGAGCTGCTGGAGTTCGACGAGATCGGGGCCCTGACGAAGTACATCGACCGCAAGACCCGCGAGGCCATCACCGAACGAGTCGCCTTGTTGACCACGCAAGGTCGGGCGTTGGGATTCACGGTGCGCGGCTATGTCCAGGAACCCACCAAGGACACGGTCCCGGTCCGGGATCTGTTCCCCCGTCGGATCTGCCTGCGCGTCTCGACGAAATCCCACGTGGGCATGGTGCTGGGGGACCAGGCCTACGAGCGGGGCGCGTGGGCCAACCGGATCACCGAAGCCGGCGTGGGTTACGTCTTCGGCGAAGGCATCCGTGAACCCCTGCGCATCCGCGCCGGGTGGGTCCCCGACGAGACGATCAAGCAACTCGAAACGTTCGTCACCGGCCCGATCACCCACGACACCACGGTGCTGCCCTTCCCCACCACACCCACCGACTCGACCGGATCCACTCACGGAGGTGCCGCATGACGGCCATGGTGGCGCTGCGGCAGACAGCCAGCATCGAGGAGGCGACGGCCTGATGGCCACCACCGATCCCATCGAGATGGCGCGGATGACCCGGGCGCAGCGAACCGCACTACCACTAACAGCTGATGTTGCCCAGGCCTTGGCTGAACAACACGGCGTGTGTATTCGGCCTCTGGCCATGCGCCGCATCGACACCACCACCGGCCGCACCGACATTGTCCCCGTCCCCTGCGGCTCCACCCGAGCCGACCAATGCCCGCCTTGCGCAGAAAAGGTCCGCCGGTTGCGGATGACCCAATGCCGCGAGGGCTGGCACCTCGACGCGGAACCGATCACCGACCGAGCCGAGCCCACTGAGGAACACAAGGAATTGATGGCCACCCGCGCTGATCTCCTCGCCGTCTACACCGAATGCCGCGCCATCGGCGACGAGATCACCTGTGAACAAATTGCCGAGTCAGTCGCCGAACTCGACGTTGAACTTCGCGCGGCCGGGGTACGCGGTCGGCTTACCCCGCTCGATCCACCACCCAAACCAGTCAAACGATCCACCCGACGCCGCCAAGACGCCCCAGACCTACCTCGGCGACCGGTCGACAAACGCACAGTAGGGCGAGTGTTCGCCGGACGCTACCGACCGTCGACCTTCCTCACCCTGACCCTCGACTCCTACGGGCGCGTAGACAACGAGGGCGCGGCGCTCGACCCCGAACGCTATGACTACCGGCGCGCCGCCCGGGACGCCATCCACTTCCCGGCGTTGCTGGATCGGTTCTGGCAGAACACCCGGCGCTGCGTCGGGTGGGAAGTGCAGTACTTCGGCACCGTCGAACCACAAAAACGCGGCGCCCCACACTTCCACGCCGCCATCCGCGGCGCCATCCCCCGCACCGAGCTCCGGTCGATTACTGCGGCGACCTACCACCAAGTGTGGTGGCCGGCCCATGACCAGCTCATCTACAACGGAGAGCAACTGCCCGTGTGGGATACCCGCGCGAAAGCCTTCACCGACCCCGACGCTGGGGCGCCGTTACCGAGTTGGGACCAGGCGTGTGAGGAGCTGACCGAACCCACGCACGTCGTCCGCTTCGGCACCCAGGTGCACGTCAAGGGCATCCTCGGCGGCACCGAGGAAGCCGGACGACACGTCGGCTACCTCACAAAATACTTGGCCAAAAGCATCGGGCAAGCCGCTGGACTCGGCGAGCACACCACCGACGCCCACCGCGACCACGCCCACCGGCTCCACGCCGAACTCAGCATCACCCCGTGCTCACCACGGTGCGCGGTATGGCTGCTCTACGGGTGCGCCACGAGGCGCTGTTGTTTCGGATGGAGGTGAGAGACCGTCCATTTCTTTGTCGTCGTAGCGGCGAAGTGAAGCTGGAGGCAGCCTGATCCGGGGGTCGCCGGGGAGGGTGGGAGCAGCCTCGACAAAGTCGCGTCGGTTCAGGACTGCCGGATGGGCCGGGCGTGGTGAGCGAGATGGGAAGGTATACGCGAGAAACCGGTGTTGTTACGCCTCTTAAACAGCCGCCAGCTCGAAACCCGGTGGATCTGGGCTGGATTTTGCGGCGCGCACCCACCCATGAAAGGGGGGGAAACTCCTGGTTGGGTCTCCGTAGCTCGGGCCAGGAGGCCATGGTGAAAGTCTACGGCGTAGTCATGGCGATGCCGCAGGGGTAGAGCCGGGTGCCTAACCCGTCGACCGGACAACAGTGAACGTGGGAACCATCCGTGACCGTTCCCCCTTTCTTTCCGCTCCCCGCCAGGGAGATCGGGGGGATAGGTGCGATGCCGACCGAAGGCGCGGGTGGGGCGGAGCCGTCGTAGTGTGCGCCGGGCGGCGCAGAGAGCTAGCTGGTGAAAGTCCAGTCGGACCGGCCCCAAGCGGGGTCCGTAGCCGAAGGCGGGGGTAATGCCTCGCTGGGCGTCGTTGGGAGGCACGGCATGGTGGTGATGGTGGTTTGCCGTGTGGGGCTGATCAGTGGCGCAGGACAGGGCGCCTGCCGTGAGGTGGGGTCTGAAGGGTTTGAGGCGAAACACCGAGCCGTAGCCGAGAATGGCGAACCGGTCGGCCCGATCCAGGTGATGCCGAGCCTGCACTATGGGGGCGAAGGAAATACTTGGGGCGCCTGGGCACAACAAGGTGTGTGCGGGCGGCGCGGTGGGAAAGTTCTCTGCGTTACCCCGGGAGATCTCGTACGGTCCCACTCGACGGAGTTGGGTAGCTGGGCGTATAAGCCGCAAGGCGAAATCGCTGGTGATGCCGTGCGAGAAGTCGGAGTGATCCATGGTACTGATGAACCAAGGAACAACAGAAACCTTGGGACCGACGCTTTGTGCGGCGGCGGCCGGTGACTCAAAAGGCACCGTCTTGGGGAAGGGGTCACGGTGGGAATGGTGAACCTGATGTGATGCCGAGTGAGTAGGCGGCGTCGGGCTGATGGTTGCTGAGGCAATGACCGAGACGACGCTGGGCGAGGATACTCGGAGTGGCATTCTGGTAAGCCAGGTAGGAAAGGAACGTGTGCAGGTGCGGAAGGCGCACTCGCTGATCGGACGGGTTTATGACCCGCGTAATCTAGCGCGGGCGTGGGCGCGGGTGAAGGAAAACCGAGGTGCCGGTGGTGTGGATCGGATCAGTATTGACCGGTTCGAGTGTGAACATCGGCGTTATCTCACGGTGTTGCATCAACGGCTGGCGGAGGGGAGTTATCGGCCTTTGCCGGTGCGTCGGGTGGAGATCGACAAACCGGGGTCGACGGCTAAGCGTCCGCTAGGTATTCCTGCGGTGGTGGATCGGGTGTGCCAGCAGGCGCTGCGCCAGGTTCTGGAGCCGATTTTCGAACCGACGTTCTCCGAGGTCAGCTTCGGGTTTCGTCCGGAGCGGTCGGCGCATATGGCTATGCGCCGGATCTGGGGCCAGATGCAGGAGGGTGGGAGATGGATCGTCGATGCCGATATCGCCGATTTCTTCGGGACGATCTCGCATGATCGACTCGTCGCGCTGGTAGCGGAACGAGTCGCCGACAGCAAGGTGCTGAGTCTGATCCGTCAGATACTCACGGCCGGAGTACTGCGAGACGGTGTCTATGAGAGCACAATCGCTGGCACGCCACAAGGCGGGGTCATCAGTCCGTTGCTCAGTAATATTTATCTGCACGTTTTTGACGAGCAGATGCAGCGGGCGGGATTCCAACTTACGCGCTACGCTGACGATTGGCTGTGCGTATGCCGGACTCGCGAGGAAGCGGAACGGGCGCTGGCGAGCGCCCGTGCGGTGCTGGAAGGACAGCTCGGGTTACGCATTCATCCAGAGAAGACCAGAATTGTGCACGTCAGCCAGGGGTTCGAGTTCTTGGGCTATAAAATTGGGCTGGGTCGGGGGTTGCGCTTCAAGTCAGGTGGTATCGGCTTGTATGCGATACCTCGGCAACGGTCGATTGATCGGTTCAAGGACAAGGTACGGGCGCTCACACGACGCCGCATCGCCGTACCCCTGGAGGAGCTAATACATGTCTTGAACCCGGTGATCAGGGGATGGGGCATGTACTATCGGCGCGCGAACGTGCGCCGGTTGTTCAATCGGCTCAACAGGTGGATCGTGCGCCGGATCTGGGGCTGGCGGTTCAAACGCTGGCGTAACGCCGGATGGCGGACGCTACCGGAGACCCGCCTCTACGGTGAATACGGGCTGGTCAACCTTCTGCAACTGATTCCTAGCATGCGTGAATACTACCGCCAGAAGGGCTACACCCATTGAGAGCCGCTTGCGGGAAAACTGCACGAGCGGTTCGGTAGGGCGGGCGGAGGTAGCGGACTGCTGTCCGCCGCCTCCCCCGACCCGACACTCCGAGCGCGGGAGAGCCGCGTACATGGGGAAGGACGGCAGCGTGTCAGTCAAGGAGGGAAAGCAATGTCCGAAGATGTACCGGTGAACACCGGTGCTGTGGAGTGGCCGAGCCCTGATTCGGCGTACTTTGCGGTACGGAGGATGCAGACCAAGTTGCACCGTTGGGCGGGAGACGATGTCTCCCGTCGGTTCGGTGACCTGTTCAACCTCGTCTATGACCCGGCGTTCTTGATGCATGCGTGGGAACGTGTGTCCACGAACAAAGGGTCTCAGACCGCGGGGATCGACAAGACCACTACGGCCATGATCGAGACCCGAGTGGGGGTCGGGGTGTTCCTGAGCCGGATCCGGGACTCGCTGAAGTCGGGCGAGTTCGCCCCGGTCGAAGTGCGGCAGGTGATGATCCCCAAGGGTGACACCGGGAAGTTCCGGAAACTGGGGATTCCCACCGTCGCCGATCGGGTGGTCCAGGCCAGCCTGAAGGCGGTGCTCGAACCTATCTTCGAGGCGGATTTCAAACCGTGCTCGTATGGGTTCCGCCCGAACCGCCGCGCTCACGACGCGATCGCCGAGATCCATCACTTCGGCACCCGAGGATACCAGTGGGTGCTGGAGGCCGACATCAAAGCCTGTTTCGATGAAATATCGCATACGGCGTTGATGGATCGCCTCCGGGTGAGGATCAAAGACAAGCGGGTGTGTGCACTGGTGAAGGCGTTTCTGAAATCCGGGATCTTCACCGAGCTCGGAAACCGGGAAGAATCACCGACCGGGACCCCACAAGGCGGAATCTTATCCCCGTTGCTCGCTAATATCGCCCTGTCGGCGCTGGACGATCACTTCGACCGGCAATGGCATCAACAGATGGGCACCCCAGGGCAACGGCGCACGCGCACACGTCACGGACAGGGCAACTGGAGATTCATCCGCTACGCGGACGACTTCGTCCTGATGGTATCGGGTGACCGACACCACGCCGAGACACTACGCGAACAGGTCGCCACCGCGCTCGCCCCGCTGGGGCTGCGACTGGCACCGGACAAGACCCGCACGGTCCACCTCGACGAGGGCTTCGACTTCCTCAGCTTCACCATCCGCCGCCTGCGGAAACGAGGAACGAACAAGCACTACGTCTACACCACACCGTCCAAAAAGGCCATCCAGAAGGTCAAGGACAAGATAAAGGCCAAGACGTACAGGTCAACCCGCCACTGGGACCTCAACAGGATGATCACCAGCCTCAACAGGTCCCTGGCAGGATGGGCGAACTACTTCCGTCACGGGGTGTCCAAGGCCGTGTTCAGCACAATCGACAGCCACGCGTGGCTACGACTCATGCGCTGGACACGAGCCAAGCACAAGGGCAGAAACCGGCTCGGAATGAAACAGCTCCGCCGTCGCTTCTGCGACCAGGGCTGGAGAATCGCCCATAACGGGGTCGCCTTCACCGGCGCATCCAGCGTCCCAGTGACCCGCTACCGCTACCGCGGTAGCACCATCCCGACCCCCTGGACCCCGACAGCCACCACCCACGGCTGACCAACGGGCAAGACACGTGGAGCGCCCGGTGCGTGGAGACACGCACGCCGGGTGCGGCGGGCGGGCCGGGGAAACGGACTGATCGCAAGACCAGCACCGCGCCCCGGTCCGACCCAACAATCCAACCCAAAGGCGCCCGCCACTCCATCACACCCGGACACTGCAAAGGCAAAGCACACAAACCCGAACACCTCGGCATCGCCGGACGCCGCGTCCTGGTCTCCCGGAAGTGGTCCAACAAAACCCTCGATGACCACCGCGCCGAACGCGGCGAATTCGTTCGGCAACTCCTCGAACAGGCCGGCATCCAATCCACAAACGGCCCCAAAGACGGGCTCTACGTCTGGGAACGCCCTGCGCCCTCCGACCCCAACGTGCCACCACGTCCAGTCTTGCTGTTGCAGGCCGTCGCCGAACGACAGCGATGGAAAGCCGAGTACACCGCCGCGCAACTCGCAGCAAGCGGATCACTACCGACTGAGAACTGTTCGGCAACCAACGATCAAGCCGCGTGAATAGGAAAGGAGGACCAACCATGGACAACGTGACCTCGCTGCGGGCCCTCGGCGTTCCTCCCGAGGACCCGGTGTCACTCAATGATTTCGCTCGCGCGGACATCTACACGGTGCGGCAAGCCGCCGCCCGACTAGGCATCGGCGCCGGCCTCGCCTACGAGCTAATCCGGGCTGGCGAGATCCCAGCTAAGCGGCTGGGTCGGCGCTGGGTGGTACCCCGGGAACTTTTTCACACCTGGCTCAACGAGATGCCAAAGGGAGCTTGACATGTCATTTGTATCACGCACTCCGGAAGGCAATTACCGGGCAAATTGGCGGGAGCCCTCCAGCCAGCAGAAAGCCAAGACCTTCCGCACCAAGACGGAGGCCAAGCGATTCCTCGCCGAGATCGACGGCAGCCTCTCGCGCGGCCTATATGTCGATCCGCACGCCGGCCGGCTGCTGTTCGCCACGCACGCCCGAGAATGGCTGGACAGCCGCAATGACGAGCTGACCACCAAAGCCCGCGACGGGTCAATCATGCATACCCACGTACTACCCCAGTGGGGCACGTGGCCGCTCTCAAAGATCGATCACCTGTCGGTACAAAAATGGATCACCGAACTGGGCACCCGGCGGGCACCGGCCACCGTCGCCGAAGCCCACCGCCTCACCTCAGCGGTGCTCCGGTCCGCGGTGCGAAACAGGCTGATCGCGTTCAACCCCTGCGAAGGCATCCGGCTACCCCGGCGACGTCGGCAGGACACCGCCGACCAGGTCATCACCCGTGGTGAGCTGCGCAACAAGCTGCTTCCCGCGGCCCCCGACCGCTATCAGGCGGTCATCGCCACCGCTGCCGGTGCCGGTCTGCGCTGGGGCGAACTCGCGGGCCTGCGCCTCGACGCACTGGATCTGGACCACGCGCAGCTGCGAGTAATCCGCACCGTGATCGAGGTCAGCGGGCACACCTCCTTCAAGCCCTACCCCAAAAGCAGCGCCGGCCGCCGCACAGTGCCGCTGCCCGGCTGGCTTGTGCCAATCATCCGCGCGCACCTTGAGCGATATCCGGTTCCGGCCGAAGCACCGATCTATGCCAACATGGTCGGCAAGCCGCTGCGTCGCACCCTGTTCCGTGCCCGTGTCTGGCGGCCTGCGCTCGTGCGGGTAGGAATGCTCGGCAACCTCACTGTCATCGACGACCACACCGTGCGGGCTGGCTGGACCGACACCACCGGAGCGACGCTGACCAAGGAATTCGCGACCGTGCGAGAAGCTGTACTGCACATCACCAAATCGTGCGCCGGCGGCCTACGTTTTCATGATCTCAGACATTCATATGCCACGTGGCTCGTCGACGACGGCGTGCCGGTGAACATGGTGCAGCGCGTCATGGGCCACGAGCGGTCCTCAACCACGCTCGACCTCTACACCCGCCGCACCAACGATCACGGCCGCATCCTGCGCGCCCTCGATGACGATTACGACGTCTGCTGACGATTCGCTGACGACCGGCGTTGTTCTCTCGCCTGAAGATCAACCTATAGAGTCCGATAAGTGCCTCTGAACTGCGGTTTTGATGGTGGGCGATACTGGGATCGAACCAGTGACCTCTTCGGTGTGAACGAAGCGCTCTCCCGCTGAGCTAATCGCCCCCTGCTGACCGCGGTAGCGGCATCACCATACAGGATCCGGGCCAGGGCGAACGCCCCAATCCCCGTAGACGACGGACGCATCCGGCGATGCCGATAGCGTCAACCTGCCTCACCTGCCCGCTCGCCACGATATCAGTCGGCGTCGCAGGGGCGCGCCGACCCGGTTCGAGCGAGACCGCGTAGCCGGTGAACTGCCCTGGCGCGCTGGCCGCGGGTACCGAGTGCGGCCCGGGCGCGTCGCGCGCGACGTCGAAGGCCGTCAGCGCTACAGGTGATCCGCCAGCTAAGACCCCACAGAACGTAGGTCTGATCGTTCTCGTTGGAAGGCAGCTGGGTGGCGACTACTGCGACTTGATCCCGGTTCGCGAGGACCATGCCCACCACCGCATGGCCGTCCTTGGCGACCAGCGGCACCCGGACCGCCGCCGGATCCGCGGCGCTTTGTATCGCCTCGGACATGCCGGTGACCTGGCGTTGCGCTTGGTTGAGTTCCCGCTGAGCTGCACCACCCGGACGCCGAGCACCACCGCGGCCGCTACCAGGATCACTGCCGCGGCTGCGACCAGCTCCCCGGCGCGCAGCCACGATGGCTTGGTGATGTGTGGCGTGGCGGCGTCGATGGCGCCAGTGGCACGACCGGCGCCGCCCAGCTGGCACCCGTGACGCTGAGTATCCGCTGCTCCAGCGCGGCGCGGGGATTGCCTCTGGGACGGAAAGTCCCAGCATGGCGCCAACGTTCTCGGTCTCCGCGGCGGTACTGGCTGCATGTCGGGCACTCCGGCAGTGCGCGGCGAACAGGGACTCTTCGGCAGGTTCCAGGGCGTGCAACGCCCACCCGACAGCCAGCTCGCGGTGCGGGCAGCCCCAACGCGGTGCGCGTCGTTCATCGGTTCAGCCTCCCTCACCACGCGGGCCTCGGCGATCAGGGCATCCGGCCCAACTGATCGGCCAGCAGCGAGCGCAGCCGCTGCACAGCGGTGAACATGCGGGACTTCACCGTTCCCAGCGGGACACCGGTCAGGACTGCGATCTCACGCTGAGTGTGCCCACCGAAATAGGCCAGCGCGAGCACCTGCCGCTGCTCGACCGGCAGACGATGCAGCGCCGCACGCACCTGACCGGCCGCGACACGCGCCATCGCCGCCTGATCGGCGCCCGGTACCGGGGTTGGCGACCAGTCCTCGCCCGCCTCTGGCGCGGCGACCATGCGCCGACGGATGGTGCTCTCTCTCCGCACCGCGTCCACCGCCTTGTGGTGGATGAGCGTGAGTAGCCAGGTGGCGAAGCCACCCCGCGATGGATCGAATCGGGCCGGGATCGCGCCACAGTGTCAGGAAGACCTCCTGCACCACATCCTCGGCCAGCCCCTCGTCGGCACAGATCCGGCGGGCCAACGAGTAGCACGGCCTACCAAAACGCTGATACAGCTGGGATAGTGCCGCCCCGTCGGCATCGCCTAGTCTGCGCACCAGCTCGACGTCAGAAGGTCCCTCGGCCATACTGGGAGCCGGCGGTGCAGACTCCGAAGTGTTTGCCATCGGTCGGGCCGGGGGGCACCCGATCGAGCCTCATCGGCCACCAGAGAGATCCTCACGTCGTACCTACGCCGGGCACAACCTACCGGTTCAGGCTAGTTGCCTCAGCGGTATCCCCGCAGACAGCGGCAAAGGTAGGCACGATGAGCGACGGCTTCGCCGCTCGGAGGAGCGCTTCTGCCCCGTCCGGGTGGTCTGTCTTAGGCATCCGGGCGTAGCTCAGGCATTTCCGCGTCACAGCAACCAAAGTCAATCGTTTCAAGGGCCGTAGGGGACAGAAAGGGGCGACAACGATGCGTAACGACCATGTGACTCTCCGTTCATCATCGGTCTTTGATCTGCTGGCGCCACGCACTCCGGCGGTGCCTGTTCAGGTTGCGCTCCGTTACGACACTCGTGATCCATACGCCATCGTCGCGGCTTTTCGCACCGGGCGAGCTGGCTGGGTCGAGTGGGTGTTCTCTCGTGATCTCCTCGCCGACGGGCTGATCGCCGATGCGGGCGACGGCGACGTGCGCATCCGGCCATGCTCAGGTGATCCCGAGATCGTCGTGCTGGTGCTCAACTCACCTTCTGGCCACGCCGTGTTCGAGGCCAGCGCCCAGCGGCTCGCCGAGTTTCTCGACGCCAGCTACGACATCGTCCTGCCGGGGAACGAGAGCCAGTGGATGAACGTCGATGATGCGCTCGACCAGATGATCGCCAACGATCTGCCGTGAGCCTCGGGGCCGCGCTTGATCCTGACTTCCTGGGTCGGCTACAGTTCGGGCACGCACAGGGGGGAGCCGTCACAAAGCCCGTTGGGAGCATGCGGACGTAGCGCAGCTGGTAGCGCATCACCTTGCCAAGGTGAGGGTCGCGGGTTCGAATCCCGTCGTCCGCTCTGTGCGGCCCATCATGCCGGGCCGCCCACCACGGGCGGGTCTCCAGCGAGTCTTTCCGGGGCGGCGAACGTAGATGCCTGGCCGGTGGGAACCCTCGGTACGAGGCGCGGCGGAGTGGCCGAGTGGCTTAGGCAAGGGCCTGCAAAGCCCTGTACGCGGGTTCGATTCCCGCCTCCGCCTCGGGCGATTAGCTCAGTGGGAGAGCGCTACCTTGACACGGTAGAGGCCACTGGTTCAATCCCAGTATCGCCCACCAGCACAAACAGTTCCACGAGCCACCACCCCCGGGGCCAAGAGTCAGCAAATAGTCAGCGAGTCGGGGTCGCTGCCCCGGACAGGCCATCGTCGTCATCAGGGTCCTCCTCCCCTGGCTCGTCGGTGAGCGCGTCGAGGATGCGGCTCTCGTCGTCGGTGCGGCGGGTGTAGAGCTGCAGTGTTGTTGTGATCTTCTCGTGGCCCATGACGCGGGCGACCATGTTCGGCGGGACGCCATCGTCGACGAGCCAGGTGGCGTACGAGTGTCTAAGGTCATGAAACCGAAGGCCGCCTGCACACGATCGGGCGATATGCAGCACGGCTTCCCGCTCAGTCGGGAACTCCTTGGCCAGCGTTGCTCCGGTGGCGTCGACCCAGCCAGCCCGCACGGTGTCGTCGTCGACGACAGTGAGGGTGCCCAGCATTCCCGCTCGTACGAGAGCAGGCCGCCAGACGCGAGAGCGGAACAGGGTGCGACGGAGTGGTTTGCCAACCGCGTTGGGGAACACCAGACCGTTCTCCCCTGGCGGGTAGGTCTCGCGGTGCTCCTGGATGATCTCGGCCAGCCACGGTGGGAGGGGGACCGTGCGCCGACCGGCGGTGCTCTTAGGGAACGGCTTGAAGCTTGTTTGCCCACTCACTTCGATGATGGTGCGGATCACCCGGAGTCGGCGTTGATCGAGATCGAGCGCGTCAGCGCAGAGGCCGGCTGCCTCTCCCCATCGGAGTCCGGCGCCGCCCGCGGTGGCGACGATGGCGCGGTACCGGTCGGGCACGACGGGGAGCAGGACGGTCACCAACTCCTCGCGTGTGATGATCCGTTCGTCGGAGTCGTGCTTGCGCCGAGGTGGCAGCCGAATGTCCTCGCAGGGATTGAAAGCAAGCAGGCGGTTAGACACTGCCGATCTGAGAACGGCGGCGGTGAGCTGGTAACACTTGGCGACGACATCGGGTGATCGCCGCTTGCCAAGTTCCGTCACCCAAGCCTGCACCGCTGCGTGATCGATCTTGTTGAGTGGCCAAGCTCCCCCACTGCGGGACAACATGGGTCCGCATGACCGACGCATCACGGGCTGCGGTGGTGGCCTCCGTGTTGCGGCCGCTCATCCACTTTATGGCATGGTCAGTGAACAACGTCCGGCCAGCGTGGGGATCAACGTAAAGCCCACGCGTCATCGATGACTCGATCTCGGCGAGGAACTGCCGTGCCGCCTTCTTCGTCGGAAATGTTTTCGCACGTTGCCGCCCAGATGGATCTCGCCAGTTCGCGCGGTACGCGCCAGCCGGCGTGTGGCTGATATGGGACATGTCAGACTCCTTGAGACTGCTCATTGAGCCAGGAATTGAACCGGGCTCGAGGCACGATCCAGCGACGACCCAGCCTCTTGGCGGGGATGACGCCCTGGCGGACGAGGTCATAGGCCATGCACCGGCCGATGCCCAGGCGCGCCGCAACTTCAGGGACCGTGTACGTCTCGACTCGCGGAAGGTCATTCAGCGAAATCGGCTCATCAGGGTCAAAACGCGCCACATCGAGAGGAATGACATTGGTATTCAATTCGAGTACTTTCAAGTGGTGTCCTTACCGAATCTCTGGCATTAGCGTCAAGCCGCGTCGCGGGCTGCGTGTCGTCGTTCGCGTGCTCGGGCGGCTGCGGAGAGAGCCAGGGCGGTGTCTCCAGTGGTGAGATATCCGACTCCGGCGAATTCCCAGTGGGCAACAACAAGTGTGGTGTCCTGCCGTCGTCTGCTAGCTCGCGTGTCTGTTCGGCCGCTTGGCGTTGCCGGAAAGCACGGCGTTCACCGCGGATGGCACCCAGAGTGGTGGAGTAGCTACGACTTTTTGAGGCGAAGTGGCCACGGAAGCCGAGCATGTGGATCCATCGGCGCAGCCCCTCATATGGGGGATGTTCACCGAGCTGCCAGGCGATGCGGACCAGTCGATTCACGTGGTCGGGAACGTCGAGCAGGGAGAGCGCTTCGGGGGTGATGCGTCGTTCGCCGAGGCCGAAGTCCTCGGCGCTTTTGGTGGCGTACTTAGCGATGTAGCGAGCGGCATGCTCCGGGGTCAGCTCACCCGCGGCTAGGCCACCGTTGACAGTCTGGGTGTCGAGTTGGGTGCCGAACCGCAGCACCAGGTCGGGCGCGCCGGGCATCTCCACCGTGAGCCGCATCTGCACGGCGGCTTGGTGGATCGCTTCAGCCAGCCGAGCCGCGTCAATGCTGATCTGTGGTGGTTGGTAGTCGGTGCCGGGGCCGTCAAGGCGGATCAGGGCATGGAAGTGGACGACGCCGCGGCGTTGGAACTCCGCGACCTTCACAAAGGACACTCGACACCGCTGGGAGAACTCGGCCGCGGTCAATCCGGCCTGCCGGGCCAGGGCGCGGCGCAGGGCAATGGTGAAGCGGCGCCACAGTTCGGGGGCGTGCCAGTTGAACGCGATGTGGGCGGGGTAGTCGTAGCAGTCCGGGCAGATCGGATGTCCGAGTCGGGGGTCATCCTCGGTGTGGATCGTGGTGCACCAGGTGGGCCGCCCGTGTTCGCACAGTCGTGGTGTGCCGCGGGCCGGTCGGCAGCGCGCGGGTCCGCCGGATCGATCGGCGCGGGTGGTGTGCACCGGCCCGAAGCCGGGGGCGGTGAGGGTGGCGAACACCAGCGGATGCGACCGGATGGACTCCGGCACCCCCTTGCGACCACCCGCGGCGCCGGCGTAGAGCAGCTGCCACATGTCCCCGGCGTACTCGTAAGAGCAGGACGGGCAGACCGCCGCGCGGCGGTTGCCGCAGCGGATCAGCAGCACCCGGTCTGGCTCGGCCTCGGTCGAGTAGGTGATCTGTCGTCCGGTGGCGGAGTGATGTTCGATGCGGCCACGCAACCGGATCGGGCGGTAACAGTGCCCACACCGGGCGAGTTGCTCGGCCCATCGGTCGAAGTCTGGCCGCTCGGACCGGCTGAGAATCTCGTGGACAGTGTGCGGCGACAGGATCGCGGTCGGGGTCATCGTGGGGCCCCGGATGTAGCTTTGATGACTTCCGTGCCGGTCTGGTCCATCGCCACGAGTTCGGCCACGCACAATGGCGCATCCGGTGTCCCGGGCCCGTCTTGCGCCGGCCCGTCGTTGTCGTTTGTGGGCTGCGGAGCATGAGAGGCTATAAAGTCCAGGCCCTCGGTGTTGATCTCTAACTGCATTGTTGGCCTGTTCCTCCGGTCGGTTGTGCGGGTTGTGTGACCCGTACACCAATCCAACGGCAGAACAGCTGATCTGAGGGGGTCCGCAAGCTAGTCCGGAGCTAGTCCTTTTCTAGTCCCGGCAATCCTTTTGGGTGACGACGAGAGTTATTTCGTCGTCGAGTGTTGGCTTGCGGACGTTTCTGGGACTGGTTTTCGACGGTGACAAGTGACCAGCGTCGTAAAGGAGTTCCTGACGGGGTGGGCTGGTGACGCTAGCCGACGCTAACCCCGGATGGCTTCACTAGGCCTGAGCCAAGCCGCTGGTGTTCCGCCAAGCGTCGAGGTGGGCAAGGTGTTCATCGAGGACACGCAGGCCACGAGGCCCGATCGGGTGTGCTGCGGCGGCGCGGAAGGCGTATAGGCGGGTGGTGCCGGTGGTGTAGGGGGTGCGGTGGAGAAGTTCGGCAGCGGTGATGGCGTGGTAGCAGGCCTCGGGGAGACGGCCCGCGCGCAGCTCGGTCATGGCGAGGTCGGTTAGGATGAGGATGCGCTCACGACGGGCGGTGGGCGGGAGTGGGTCGAGCGCGGCGGCCAACGCGGCCCGGGCTGCGGTGTGATCACCGGCTTGAAGATGGACGTGACCACTCGCGGCGAGGTGAGCGGCTGGGCCATAGTCAAGCTGCGTGGCCGGTAGAGAGGTCGTTGGCTCGGCGCGGTGTAGGGCATTTGCGGCGGCGGTGTGGTCGCCGGAATCGGCGTGGATGATGGCCTGGATGGTCGCGAGCCAAGGGCCGACCGTGGGGGCGTGCTCGGCATGGGCCAGGGCGGCGGCGAGGTGGTCGAGCGCGGCGGTGGTCATATCTTCGGCGTGGGCAAGCTGCGCGGTGTAGCCCAGAACGAGAGCGGCGGCCTGGTGGTCGCCGGCTTGTCGGGCGCTATCTAGGGCCAGGGTGTAATAGGCGCGACCGGAGAGAGCGTCTCCGAGATCGTCATAGGCCAGGCGACCAGCGAGGGTGGCGACTGTGGCGAGGTTGCGCAGGAGCCGACGCCGCTGCGCAGCCGTGTGCTCCCGGCGCAACGCCGCCCTGGCCATCCGGATATGCGCCGCGATCGATGTCAGCAACGCAGCAGAGTCAGCGCTGACATACAGAGCCAGGTAGCGCTCGGCGAGCTGCTCCAGGTCAGTGATCGTGGCGGTGACGGCCCGAGCGTGCCCGGCGGGGTCGGCGGCGGCCGGGTCCAGCAGCCCGAGCATGGTCCGGCGGCTGGTCACCGTGTCTTTCCATGCCAAGAGCATCTGCGGTGCCAGCGCGGTCCCGGCGGCACCGAGCTGGTCAAGCAAGCTCGCGGCGTCATCCAACAGGGACACCAGAGACTCAGGATTACGCGCCGGTCGGCTGGACGCGACCGAGGGAGCGGGAGGGAACCCGAGCTGTTCCGCCGTCACGCCGAACAGCTGACACAGCAGCGCCCGGTAGCGCGGGCTGATGCCTTTGGCGCCGCGCTCCCACTTGGCGATCATGTCGGCATTAACCGCGATGCGGCCCTGGCCGCAAGTCCACGCCAGCTGCGCCAGCTTCTCCGCTAACTGCTGCTGAGTCCACCCCGCCTCCTGCCGCAACTGGCGAAGCCGGGGGCGCCCGACGGTCGTGTCAGCGGTCATGGCCAGGGCGCTCTTTCGCGGTGGTTGGCCAACCAGCAAATCCAGTTACGGCCGTGTCCTGATTTGATGATCACCATGGCTAGTTGAGCACAAAAAGGCACAAGAAACGATTTGCTCACTACAATCAGAAAATTCGACGTAGCCTGAGTGAGGAGATGGATCCTGGTAGTGCTATTCATAGCGCTATCGAAAGCGGCGGGATCAGAGCGGCACGGATAATCCTCCGCCGGTTCACGCGCTGCACCAAGGCGTGCGTGCAGGACTTGGTTTCGCCTAGCGCCGTGGTTGCCGTCATCACGACACCATCACAGCGCGTGGCAGGGGATCGATCGATCCCGAACGGCGCCCAGAGTGAGACCAGATCGGGGACATCGAGAGGACATCGCGGGCTGTCCCCTCTGAGCAATGGCCTATCGTGTCCCTCGTGACTGCGCCCAGCGAGACCCGAACACCCAACGTCGAGCTGGTGGCACTGCGGGACGAGGCTGGCCTGTCGCAGCAAGATCTTGCCGATGAGCTCAACGGCCTGGCCGGACGGAAGTACGGCAAGTACCCGAACCTGACCAAGAAGACCGTGGGCCGCTGGGAACGCGGCGAGGTCGAATGGCCGCAGCCGTTTTATCGGCGGCTACTGGCCGACTACTTCAAGTGCGCGGTGGACGAACTGGGGTTTCGTCGGCCTCGGCGGCTTCACCCCGAATCGGCTGGGTGCTGCTCGGCTGAGGAACTGTTCACCTTCGTTGCGGCCCCGGGCACGCTCGATCCCCGCGTGGAGCAGGATCAACGACAGTGGCGGGAGACACGCCAAATCCTCGGGAGCTGCCGGCGTGAACTGGCGGTAGTTGCCGAACGGCTCTATCCGGAGTTCGTTGTCCCGGGCCTGGAGAGCACGGGGATCATCACCCACCCGTCCTGGCTTCCCGCGGAACCCGTACCGCTGCGCTCGGTGGTGGTAGACCTAGATGAGCATGTCTCCGCACCAGCGATCACGGGCTCAGAGCGAGACAGCGCGCAGGTCCGACCGTTGGCCTCTGCTGAGCAGCGGTATCAGCGATACAGCCACGCCGTGCGCGATCTGGCATCTCCTCGTCTGTTCGAAAATCGGCTGTGCTTTCGCGTGGTCGGCGTCGACTGGACGATGCCCGTGGCCCAACTCCAATTCGGCGCCATGTGTTTCTTCGACTCGATCGACACCAACGAGGCCCTGGCGCACGAGATGGCCCTGCATCATCTCAGTCGTGACCATCGCGGTGATGTGGCCATCGGTCGCGCGTCGTGGCGTCGGCTTGCCTTTCGTAAGGTGATTGGCGATCCTTTTGATCTAGCGCGCCGCCCACTCATGGGGTCGATCGGGACTCTCACCATCCGCGGTGGGGAAAGTCCCAGTATGGTTCTTCACCAGCGGGATGGTGACCGAGTGGCAGGCGGGGGCGGCATGGTGCACCTGTTGCCGGCGGGCATCTTCCAACCATCAAGCGTCCTGCCCCAAGCGATCGCAGCAGACTTTTCGATCTGGCGCAATATCCAACGCGAGTACTCAGAGGAATTGCTTGGAAGTGCTGAACACGACGGGACCGGTCAGCCGATTGACTATTCCGGACTAGAACCGTTTGCGGCAATGGACCGAGGATTATCGGACGGGCGGGTGCGCGTCTACTGCTTGGGGTTCACACTCGATGCGTTGACTTTGTGCGCAGATTTGCTGACTGTTGCCATTTTCGAGCCCGAGCTATACGACCAACTTTTCCGTGACGCCGTGAACGCCAACGATGAGGGAATCATCTCGACTCGCGCGATTCCGTTTGAGAGTCACACCATCGACCGGCTACGGCAAGGTGATCAGCTATCTCCGGGTGCAGTGGCTGCAATTCACCTCGCATGGACCCACCGGAAAGTTATTCTCGCCGGACAGTGACGACAACTCGGCATGTCCCCACTTGCTCGATCTCGCGTGGCGGTTGTTCGATGCCCAGTGCGCCGCGAGAGCCGCTTGCATGCCTGCTTCCAGGTTGAGGAGGTTGCCGATGTGGCCCGCTGATTATGGTGGGCCTAGCAACATTGACCGCATTGGCGAGTCCTCTGCAAATCCTGGCGCCCAGGGCCTGCCGCCCCCGGCGTGCGCCTTCACCACGACCACAAGATCCCACTATCGAGAGTTATGTGGCTCTACGTCTCTGAGCGTAGTGCGCCGCTGTAGGACACGATCTTAGCTTGGGTCTGAATGTGGGCCCGGGACTTCATGATCCGTGGTGTTCATGATACGGAGATGGAGGCCCCAGGTGGAACGAGAGCGTAGTGCTGCGGCGGCGATGTTGGGCTTGCCCGGGTTCGTTGTGCTGGCCGTGCCGGAGCACGACGGTGAGTGCGAGCAAGCGGTGGCGACCACGGCGGATCTGGTGGGCTGTCCGGAGTGCGGGGCGGGGCCGAGCTGCATGATCGCCGCCCGACGTGGGTGCGCGACTTGCCTACCGGGGGACGTCCGGTGACGCTGGTGTGGGTCAAGCGGGTGTGGTGCTGCCCGCATTTGGCGTGCGTGACGCGGACCTGGACTGAGACCTCGCCGGTAATCGCGCCGCGGGCGTCGCTGACCGAGCGGGCCCGCGCCGAGATCTGCCGCCGGGTCGGCCAAGACGCTGCGTCGGTGGCGGCAGTGGCTCGGGAGTTCAGCCATCGGCTGTGCACCGCGATGACCGCGGTGCGTGACTACGGAACACCGCGGGTCGATCACCCCAATCGGCTAGGTGGTGTGGAGACGCTCGGACTGGATGAGACCGCGTTTGCGGCCGCCTCCGCCACCCGGTCGGCGAGCTTTGTGCCCTGTCACCATCTACCGGTGGGTGCAGGGGTGCCCGTTGTTGGTAGGCGGGCAGTCGACCTGGCAGGCAGGACGTCGGCTTAGAACGTTAGCTAGAACAGTTTGCTGCGATACGCCAGCTTGACTAGAAATCCTCACTGCGTGTAAGGACGGCACCATTGGATAAACACGGTCCTTCACTTAGAACACACTTAATCACCTAACTAGTGTGTCGTAACTGAATGTGCTTTATCTTGGCTGAGTTTAGTGGCATAATTCTTGTCGTGAATCTAACAGATAAGGATCGTGCCGGCCTTGCGTCGCTGCTTCGTCGTGAGGGTTATGACGGATCCGTCTCGGCGCGAGCGCAGATCGTGTTGTGGCGTGTGGAGGGACATTCGGTCCCGGAGATAGCGCGAATGGCGGGCACCACGAAACCGACAGTGTATAAGTGGATCGCCCGGTACGAGCAGCACGGTATCGACGGGTTGAGCGACCGCGTGTCGACCGGGCGACCTCCGGAGGTCTCGCCCGAGGTTCGAGCAAGAATCCTGGCGTTGACTCGGCAGTCGCCGCCGGAGAAGACCGGGCTCTCTCATTGGTCAAGCCGCGAGATGGCGCGCTATCTGAAACGGGAGATGGGAATCTCTGTGTCACACAACTTCGTGGCCGCGGTGTGGCGAGAGCACGATCTTCAACCGCATCGTCAAGGCACGTTCAAGCTCTCCACTGATCCTGACTTCGAGGAGAAGGTAATCGATGTGGTCGGGCTCTACCTCGACCCTCCGATGGATGCCGTGGTGCTGTCAATCGACGAAAAGACCCAGGTCCAGGCCCTTGACAGGACGCAGCCCCTGCTACCAATGACGTTCTCCAAGACGGAAAAGCGCACCCATGACTACATCCGTCATGGGACTACGAACCTCTTCGCGGCGCTGAACACCGCCACCGGCGAAGTCGTGGGTCGATGTTTCACTCGCCGTCGCACTGAGGAATTTCTCAAGTTCATGGATCAAGTGGTCGCCACCCATGACGGCCGAGAGATCCACGTCGTCCTCGACAACCTGTCCACACATTCCGGGTCCGACGTCGCCAAGTGGCTCACGAGACACCCGAACGTCACCTTCCACTTCACCCCGACTGGCAGCTCCTGGCTCAACCAAGTGGAGATCTGGTTCGGTATTATCACCAAACAAGCCATCAGACGAGGAACCTTCAGGTCACTACGTCAGCTCATCAACACCATCAACACCTACATCACAAAATGGAACCACGACTCGAAACCTTTTGCCTGGACCGTGACGTCAAACGAAATCATGACCAAGGTTCGCCTGGTCCATCAGGACTTCAAGAAGCTACTCGACAACAACGATAACTCTTAGTAAAAGATCTATTTATTACAAGACACTAGGCGGTGTGGGTGCCGAACAAGTCGTCCGCAGCGATGACCTGCGGCATCACCGGACGGTGGCGGCCAAGTATGGTCGATGGGTCGTGATGGTGCGACTGCTTTACGGATAGCTTTATCAAGAGAATCAACGATAGTAACGCGGTATTCCCATGGTTCTTCCCTCGCCAGGAATCACTGACACGCCGCCGACCCTTAGCTCGCCCAGACCACAGGTGACCACCACTAGGCCCTCCTGTTGCATATTAAAACAAGACTGCTCGTGAGGTTGCCTGTCGTGATGATGTGAGATTATCTCATCACGGGACCTAAGTGATTAATCGGTGCCGAAAACGACACCGTCTAGAAGGTTTCCTATGCCCGGGTCGTTACCGGCTGCGGAAATGGAGCGACAGGCGAACCTGGTCATCGTTTGGCCTTCCGGGACCGTGTAGGTGCCCTCGTAGTGTCGCCATGTCTTGTTGTCATCGGTCATGCGCTGCTGCTCGACGACCGCTCCCGGGACACCGATGTCCACCGCCATGGTGTCCACGCCCCTTCGGCCGCGGTGATACAGGCTCCAGGACAGTGTCGTACCCGGGATCGTCTCCAGATCCTGATAGATGGTACCAGTGCCCGGGTCCAATTCGGCATGCTGCGTGCCCTCGGCAGAGGCCACGCTCTCAAAGCCGGATGCCCAGATTTCGATGTAACCGCTATTGCTTAGCCAGCCTGGGACATGGTTTGGCTGGTCGGTGTGAGAGGCGTCGGACAAAACCGCGTATCCGGTGACGGTGGGTTGCTCGAAGCTGCCGTTGATTAGCGCGGCCTTGCGTGGTGCGGGAGGTGCCGGTACGGGTATCAGCTGCCACTGCTGACGTCCGTCGGGGGCGTTCCAGGCCGCGTACTGTTTGACCGGTGCTGGAGCCTCCGTCTGTCCGCCTACGTCGTCGAGGACTAGGCCGCTGTTCCGGTTCTCGATCGTGTAGACGTCGTGTTTTCCGGTTACCGGGATGAGTTTCCATTGGCGGTGGAGTGGGCCATCGCCGTAGGGTCGCTGGACGATCTCTGCTCCGGGGTCTTTGCTGTAGCCGACGACTTCCAGGCTCATGGTGCTGTGTACGTTTTCGATGTGGTAGAAGTCTTCGTTTCCTGGGCCTGCGGGTGTCAACCTCCACTGCTGGTGGTCTTTTCCGGTATCGGTGTACTGCTCGGCCCGAGTTCCCTCGGTCGTCGCTTCGCCTTCGATCTCCAAGACGAGCTGGCTATGCTCATTGATGATTTTGATTACTTCGTTCACTGGTATCTCCATCGCTACCCTCCTCGCCGAGAATTACTACACACATTCTCACTCCGGTCCATCATTCCCATATCTTCCTGTCCGCGGTCTGCAGATTTTGATCCGTGTCCGAGATCAGCTGTGCAACACGAGCAGGAATTTGCGCTGAGACTGCCCATGAGGTTGCCTGTCGTGATGATGTGAGGTTATCTCATCACGGACCTAAGCGATTAATCGGTGCCGAAAAAGACACCGTCTACAAGGTTTCCTACATACGGATTTCCGCCGGCTGCGGAGATGGAGCGAAGAGCGAACCTCGTAATCGTTTGACCGGCCGGGACCGTGTAGGTGCCCTCATAGTGTCGCCATGTCTTGTTGTCGTCGGTCATGTTCTGCTGCTCGACGACCGCTTCCGGGGCGCCGATGTCCACCGCCATGGTGTCCGTGCCGCTGACGCCGCGGTGCCACAGTCCCCAGGACAGCGTCGTACCCGGGGTCGTCTCCACGTCCTGGTAGAGGGTAGACACCATGGTCGCGTTCAGTTCGGCAAACTGCTCGCCGCCCTCGGCAGAGGGCACGCTTAGATAAGTCCCCCCGGTTTTCCAGATTTCGATTTGATGGTCGGTGGCGGTGGTCAGCCAGCCTGGGACCCGGTTCGGCTGCTGGGTTTGAGAGGCGTCGGGGAAAACCTCCCAGCCGATGCTAGCCGTGACGGTGGGTTGCGCGAAGTCGCCGTTGACCAGCGCGACCTTGCGCGGTGCGGGGGGTGCCGGTATGGGGATCAGTTGCCACTGTTGACGTCCGTCGGGGGCGTTCCAGGCCGCGTACTGTTTGACCGGTGCTGGAGCCTCCGTCTGTCCGCCTACGTCGTCGAGGACTAGGCCGCTGTTTCGGTTCTCGATCGTGTAGACGTCGTGTTTTCCGGTTACCGGGATGAGTTTCCATTGGCGGTGGAGTGGGCCATCGTCGTAGGGTCGCTGGACGATCTCTGCTCCGGGGTCTTTGCTGGAGCCGACGACTTCCAGGCTCATGGTGCTGTGTACGTTTTCGATGTGGTAGAAGTCTTCGTTTCCTGGGCCTGCGGGTGTCAACCTCCACTGCTGGTGGTCTTTTCCGGTATCGGTGTACTGCTCGGCCCGAGTTCCCTCGGTCGTCGCTTCGCCTTCGATCTCCAAGACGAGCCGACTGTGCTCATTGATGATTTTGATTACTTCGTTCACTGGTATCTCCATCGCTACCCTCCTCGCCGAGAATCACTACACACATTCCCCTACAATACGAGACCATAGACGCTGACACGAAGCACGGTATCCTGCTCGACCATCGGTTACCGCACGGGACCGCCGGACGTTCAGCTCGCGAGGCCACAGGAAACCACCACCGAGTGACTCCCCGATCTTTTATCGAAATCATTCGTACACACGTCTGCTACCCCAATGACGCGAGGTGCGATGAGGCCAGCCAGGACTGATCGAGATCCCTTCTGCACGTTGAGTCGACGATAAATCAAACCAAACTCAAAACCCGTCTTCTGTGATCTGAATTGTTGGGGGATCGTCCTAGTTTTTGTCCTGGGAATCCGGTAGAACCAGTCGCAAGTTCGCTTCCGTCTACCAACTTGACCACGCCCGTAACGACACTGGACGGGACATAGTCCCGTGTGGCGTAGGAACTATCTACCTCCCTCGCGCTCGCGCTCTAGAGTAAATACATCACGCTTATCTATAAGCTTTAATGACAAGGCTGGAGCCCTTAACTAACTGTTCGCAACCTGTTCATGACCGAGGCGGGGCGGTGCAGTGGCTTACCCGCCCCTATTCGTGGGCTGTAGGTGAGATGTTGCTCAAGTGACCCTATACAGTCCTTGCACGTCGAGGCAAGGGGGGCGCACCAAAGGTGTCTTCTCGGCTGCCACGTCGTGTACCAATGCAAGAACCGCCGCGCATGCAAACGTACGGTACGACCGTCTGGCTGGCCTCTTTCGGGTCTACGACATCCGAGTGATCACTCTTGGCGAGGAGCCGATAACTCGATATGCTTGCGCTGAACCAAGGGGCGGGGTGAACTCCAGGGGCAGAATCTGATTTGATACGATTTTCGCTTATTAAGATACGAGTTCCGCTTATCAAAGTACGTCGTACTGTTGCTGTGGATGCCGTTGCTAATAGCAACTGTAGATTACGCCACGGGCTTATCGTACTTGATGCAGTCAACGACGCCGGAGCCCTTTGCGGCACAGTGCGTTATCGCGAAAGAGGCGATGCTCCGGTCCAATCAAATACGAACGGAGAGGTGTGTCATGTCAGTGCCAAGAGGCGACAGTATGTTCGTTAACGTCAATAGTAACAAGGTGCTTGAGGTGAAAGATGGACTCGGCGTGGATGGTGCACGGGTCAGCCAAGGTGACAACGCCGGTGAGGCGCATCAGCGATGGAATGTTACTGAGGTGTCCGGGAAGCCGGGAGTGTACATCATCACAAATGTGGGTACGGGCAAAGTCCTTGACGTCGACAGTGACAGCCAAGGGGCAGACGTTGTTCAGCGGGCGCTTAGTCAGGACGAGCCGCGTCAGCAGTGGGAATTAGAGGCCACACGGGCGGGTGGTGTGTACCGCATCAAGAACCACAAGACGGGGAGAGTTGTCGATGTAGATTCTGGACGGACGGACAATAATGCACCAATAAGGCAATACTGGCCGGGTGACCATCCTGATGGACGTCAAGAATGGACGCTGATCGCAGGTCTTGCTGAGGAACGAACAGACGTAGCGACGGGGCCGCTGTGGGCCTGGGGGTATAACGCATACGGCCAACTGGGCAATGGCCAGACGACAACCAGCCCTACGCCGGTAGAGGTGCAGGGCATTACCAGGGTCCGACAGCTCGTGGTCGGCAATACTCACAGCATGGCCCTGCTGGAGGATGGCACCGTGCGAACCTGGGGAGACAACTCGGTCGGTCAGCTCGGTGACGGGACATCCGCAGGGGCGACTCGGGGCTTACCGTCAGGAGGACCTCTTCTCAGGGGGGTCAAGGCCATCACCACGGGCGGCGCGCATGCCTTGGCGTTACTAGAAGACAAGACCGTGCAAGCCTGGGGGTATAACGGCTACTACCAACTTGGCGACCACACCACAACCAATCGCTTGATGCCGGTGGCGGTGTTGAACCTTACAGGGGTTACAGCCATCGCCGCGGGCTACTACCACAGCCTCGTGGTGCTGGAGGACACCACGGTGCTAGCCTGGGGGTATAACGGAAACGGCCAGCTTGGAAACAACACGACGACCGACAGCAGCAAACCGGTGACGGTGAAGAACCACAACGGTGAACCACTTAATCGTGTCAAAAAAGTCTCCGCCGGACACAGATACAACCTGGCGCTGCTTGAGGATGACAGTGTGTGGGCTTGGGGCGAAGGCAACTGGGGTCAATTGGGGAACAATCGAGTGGATAATCTCCCTGCTGCGGTTCCCGTGCTAGACAGTGCGGGCAGGAAGCTCGGGGGGGTCAAGGATGTTTCCGCTGGTCCCTATCACTCCTTTGCGTTGTTGAAGGATAATGGGAAAGTGCTCGCTTGGGGACATAACGAGGAGGGTCAGCTCGGTAACCCGAAAGTAACTGCTAATCGTAGCCTTGTCCCGGTGGAAGTGATTGATGACGGCGAAGTGCTCACCGGTGTCACGGCCATCAGCGCTGCAGGTGGTGATAATTTCGAGTTCAGCGTCGCGTTGTTGAACAGTGGTGAGGTGCTGGCCTGGGGGTTGAACAATTACCAGCAACTTGGCAATCCTCAAGGCGGTGGCGTTGACCCGAAGCCGGTGGTAGACAAAAACGGACAGCGGCTTCAAGGAATAAAAATGATCGCTCTCGATCTTTGGAGCAGGCATTATCTGGTGGCCGGTGGGTGACGCCGCGCTCAGCGCCGAGCCCACAATGACACAGTTCATCCATCCTCGCTAGCCCGTCCCTGTCCGGTCCAGGAAAGGGCATGGTCAATACTGGGACAGTCATTTGAACTCCGGGGTAGCGCGGCCGACCGGGGACACGGAGATAAGGGAATAACGATCGGAGCGCCCGGTGGCGGTCCACCTGGTCTGGCGAGCTGAACGTTCCGCAGCCCGTGCAGTGACCGCTGGCCGAGCAGGAATGCCGTGCGCTCCTGGACGTGTGGGGGATTGAACGTCATCTGGCTTTCGCAGCTTTGTGAGTTGTGTCGTGACCGGTGGACGTGGTTTTGCTTGGTGTGTGGGGCAGGTGGTCGTGCTGGTGAGTTGAGGAGTCATGGGGGTATGTCGGGGTTGACCTGTACGGGTGTGGGTTTGGTGGTGTTGACGGCGGTTGGGCTGGCGGTCAAGACGATGCACAAGGTCCGGACAGGGACGCGGGGGCGGGTCGGTTGCCTGCGGCGACCGGCACCCGGGTATGTGGGTGCGTGGGGGTCTGGCCCGGTTACCGTGGCGGTGGTGGTGCCGGCGCACAACGAGGCGGCCACGATCGAGCAGACCATCCGCTCGTGCGTGCAGCAAACTTATCCGGTCGCGCAGCTGATTGTGGTCGCGGATAACTGTAGCGATGCCACCGCTGCGTTGGCCCGGGCTGCGGGTGCCACGGTGATCGAGGGCAACGGAGGGTCGAAGGCTTCCGCGCAGAACTTGGCGCTGCCGCATGTGGTGTCCGATTTGGTGGTGGCCTTGGACGGGGACAACACCCTGGACGCGAGGGCGGTGGCTCATATGGTGGCCACGATGCGGGCCGGGTACGCCGGGACCTGCGCCTCGGTGTTGCCCAAGGACACCACGACCATCTTTAGCCAGTACCGCACGCTGTATCACGCATTTGCCAACGGGTGGACGAAAAAGATCCAAGACGTCTTGGGTCGTCAACTGGTGCTCAATGGGATGGCCAACTGCCACCGCACCGACGTGCTGATCAAGGTGGGGGGCTTTCCCGATGACAGTGTCACCGAAGATTTTAATCTGACGTGGGCGCTCCACCGGCGGGGGTATTCGGTGGCGTTTACACCTGAGGCGTTTGTCTACACCCAAGAACCGACCTCATTGCGGGAACTGATCGGTCAGATGCACCGGTGGACGGCGGGATTTGCTCAGTGCATGGTCACCCACCATGCCCCGCTGGTCGACCTGGCCGCATTCCTCGTGGTGGTCTCGCAGGCGGGGGATGCGCTGGTGGGAGGACTGGCCACGGTCACCTTCATCCCCTTTGTCGCCCGTCACGGACTGCGAGCGTGCTGGCGATGGTGGGGCTGGCTGTGGATCCTGATCTCCGCAGCGAGTGTCGGGGTGGGCATTAACCAACTCGGGGTGCGCACCACACTGCGCTGCCTGCCGGGCTGGTTCCTCCTCCAAACCGTCACCGGCCCGATGGCCACCTGGTGGCTGGCCCGGGAATGGATACTCGGCCGCCACCTGACAGCCTGGACAGGCCGCCACGGACGCAAGCCCACCCTGTCTCCCATGTCACCCCGACGCACAGCAGTGCTCGCCGCTGCCGCAGGGCTTGCCGGGGCAACACATCTCACGGCGCGCCGCAGGAGAACCCACAGAGCGGCTCCGAACTAGCCGACCGCGCGGTCCCCCTGACGAACACCTATTTCCCCTGCTTCGGCCGAAGCTCCACCGTCGATCGGAGCGAACTCAAGTCGCGGGAGTCCGTCCCCTGTCTGCGAGCTGCGGTCCGGCTCAGGGTGGGCTGGCCGGTGACCACATCACGCTCTGGGATACCCCGTTACACCCTCGTTCAGTTCATGCTAAGCCGTGTCCGCCACGTCGGCTTACACCACCTCACGCCACCAGGGGGGAATGGGTTCGGGGCAGAGCGGCAAAGGGCCGTTGTCGTGGAAAAACCACGAGAGGAACTCTGGTGGATTGATGATCCGGTTTTGGTAGCCCCAGCCCTGGTCACGATCGATTTGAGCAAGCGGGAAACGGACGCGTTCTCGGTGGCGAGCCAGGCAAATATCGTAGTCCATGCGGTGCAGATGAATAAGATACAGGTTCGGATCGCGGTTCACCTTTTCGTCGAAGCGCTGATGGAATCCACCATGCCACAACATTGGTACACGCGCCAGCAAAGGCTTCGAATATGAGGGATTCGCATACCACGTGAAGCGTTGCTCCAAGACTGGCTTGGTCGGATCGAACGGCGGCTCGTCATCCTTCTGGTGGAGAACTTCATACCCCTGGCAGGTGATGAAATCCTCATGAAAGTTGTCGATGTAAGTGCCTAGGTACCCAGGCGGGGATCGGGAGCGAGGATCTCGTCAACGTCTGTGTACAGCACCGCATCATAGCGGCCGATCAGGTCATGTTGATAGTGCTGGACCACGTCACGCTGCCATGCAGCACCATACTCCCGCTGTGACACAGAGATCCGAACAAAGTCACCACCCTCGGTGGACCCGTCGCTGCTCTGGTGGTCGAGGACGTAGATGTCTTGCGCCGAGAAGAACTGACGATAATAGCCCAACCAGATCGGCAAAAATACCGCCTCGTCGCGTACTATCGTCATGACCGCTCGAGAGACCGGACCAGCCCCGCAGGGAGTCACCACCCACCGTTGCTGCATCCCGTGCCAGTACCCCATCTGGGCGAGCTGGGCGTCATCGCCACACGTCCCATCCCACAGGTCAAGGGCCTTGCCGCTGTGCGCATTCAAAACGGCGTATTCATGGGAACCCTCCCCCACCGGAACCAGCCGCCACTGCTGATGAGCACCGCCATTGTCCTCCCACAAAGCGATCCCCGCTTCATCCTCGGAAGACTCCCCGGTGACCTCCAAAACAAGTCCCGTGGTCACGCTCTGTATCTGGTATTGATGCCTTATCCCCGCCACGGGGATCAACCGCCATCGCTGAGCAACATCGGCGCTGCCTTTGTTCGGGCGCTGCCCAAGCTTAGCCCGCACCCCCGTCTCAGTGACCGCGAGAACCTTGCCACTGCGAAGATTCCTGATCGTGACCTCCGACATGGACACCGTCACAGTTACCTTCCGGTCAACAACTCAGCGGGATAGACATCAGCTGTTTGTCGTGTGATCAGCTTTAGCGTAGTACAACACTATCTTGTATCCAGGCGCGAAGCCACCTCGCCACCGAAGCTTTCATCACGACGCCGGCACGTAGCTGCCAGATTGAGGAGCTTCCCCAGCACCGCGCGCGCCACCGCGAGTCCACCGTCGAGGCAAGCAGATCCAGGAACGGGCGCGGGTTAACCATCGAGATCACCCACTCCATGCCACGCGAATCGGTGCGACTTCTCCGCGGTCATCGTCGGTTCTGCGCTGCTCGTTGGCAGCCTGACGCTCCGCGCGTCCGCAGCCTCTCGACGCGACTGGCCATCAGAGCCGTCCTCGACCACGAGAGCCATCTCACTGAGGACACCGAGCCGGGAGAAGGTCCCACCCTTAGTCTGCTTTCTCCCGATTGCGCTAGTCTCGACCGACAGGCGCGCCCTGCACCGCTCACAACACATGCGCACCGTGACGCCCCATGTGCATGCTGTGAGAAGTTTCCTTACTCGGGTCAAGGCGGCCTTCGGCCGCCGCGCTCGCTCGCCGGGCCGGTCCGGTCCTCGCTCCGCTGCGGGCGGCCGGCCCGCCGGCTCCCGCGCACGACAAAGGGCCCGGTGACCCGAGAACAGGATTCTCACCGGGTCGCCGGGCCTTCATGCAGTTCTGATCACGCCTCTGTCATGCGTCCGGACCGGCCTTCTCCGCAGCCGATCCTGATCACGGACAGCCGGTACCGGTAAAGGCCGCTTCGCGTCCCTGCGGGATCACGCTTGCGCGTGAGCCTTGACCGCCACCGGCCGCCCGTAAGGATTGGCCACTACGAAGACAGGCCCTCGGAATGATCCTCCAGGTTCTCCGAGGGCGTGATCAACGCTAAATACGCATGCTCTGCGGTGACATTAGTCATGCACGCTGCACCCAGCAGAGCATGAGCCAACTGCTCTCCACCGCTCGACTCGGACAGCCAGGAGGCAGCCGCATCCACCAGCGCCAGCCGTTGCAGCGCCGAGAGCCGGGTCTCGCGTTCGGCAAGTACTGCTACCGCGTCCAACCGCTGCCGACTCGGCACGCTCTGACCATCCCGCCGCATCGGCATGACCGGCTCAGGTTCACCGAGCACGGAGGCCGCGAGATCCAAGGTGCGGGAAAGCTCCAGCTCACTCAGGACCGGCCGAGGCGCCCGGTGGAACACCCGAGAGACCGCCGACCACTCCTCCAACACCCGCGCCACCGAGCGTGCCCGCCACGGCGCCAACCGCAGCACCACCGACGGCGACTCCTCATCGCCCAGCATGAGCGTGCTGCCGTCCAGTTCCACCTCCTCACCGTTATCCAGAGCCAGCCGCAGCCGGCCAGGATCAGACTGCATAGGGTTCGTCATCAGGTCTCCACCCTCCTACCCAGGGTTGGGGATCAAGGCCGAGAGCAGGTGCGCCAACACCCGCTCTCGGCCGCTTTCATCAAGAGGCGGGTGCACCCCCTGATCTCACTTGCTCATCAAGCGCGAAACCAGGTCCGGCGCCTGGTCTGTACCGCCCGCGCACAGCTAGTCCGCGCCGGGACCTCCGGACTTGTAAACCTGCGCTAGACAGCAGGACCGAAGCGCAGCCCGGCACGAGGGCAGTCAGCAAAAAGTCAGCAGACGCTGTAGCCCGGGTCGGGAGACGAGCAAACCACCGGGTACGTCCTCGCTGCTCAAGAAGCCCATGCGATACCCCGTAGCCGCGATCGGCACGGCGAAGCGGCGTTGACACGGTAGAGGTCACTGGTTCAATCCCAGTATCGCCCACCACTGCTCTCCGTGGTCCGACCACAAGTTGTGGTTGGTTCGTACCCGTTCGCCCCGTATGATCGGGGCGTATGGGCGGATCCCGAGACAACGAAGACTTGGTTGCCCTGCACGAGCCGTTCGAGACGTCTCTGCGCGGATTCAACCGAAGACAGGTCCTGGAACATCTCGAATCGCTCGATGGCCGCTTCGCGGTGCTCGCGGCGGATCGAGATGCCGCCCTGACGCAGGTCGCCGAGCTCACCAAGGTGATGAATCATCTTCGGTTGCAAAGCGAGCTACTTGAGCACCTACGCCGCGAGGCGGACCACGCAACGTCACAGGTTGAGCGCGTCCTGGCTACCCCGATGGCCGAGGCCAGCGCCCGGATCCAGCGCATCATGCGGCTGGCCGAGGAGGAGGCCGCGGAGCTCAAGGCCGACGTCGAGGCACACATCGTCGAATGGCGGACCCGCGCCGACCAGGAGATCACCGAGCTGAGAGCCAGTGCGGATGATCAAATCACGAGCCTGCGAGCGGATGCCAGCCGCGAGGCTAAGTCGCTGCTCGAGCATGCCAAACGGCAGTGCGAACAGCTCGAGGCGGATTCAGCCGCGCGCCGGGAAGTGGCCGTGCAGGATGCGGCCCATGCGATCGCGCAACGTGAAGCCGCCGCGAGAGCCGGGATCCAGGACAACGAGCTGCGCAGCATGGCCCGCTTGCACCTCATGTTCCAGGAAATTGGCGGGCAGCTGGCGCGCCGGGTTGGCGTGGTGGAGCGCGAGGAGGCGGCGTTGCGCGAGCTGCGCACTCAGGTTGCCAACGAGGTGACCGCGCTTGAGGAGTTGCGCACCGAGGTCACCGCGTCGTTGACCACTGCCTACCAGTTCTTGACCGAGGCGCTCGGGCACGTCCGCAGGGTCCCCGTCGAGGCTCCGGTACCGATCCAGCGCAGCGCTGAGGGTGCAGCGGTGTACGTATTGAATACCAGCGCCGAAGATCGGCCATTGCCTCGCAACTCCCGCTGACCACCACCGATCCCCATCGCCGTCACTGGATCATGCTCACGGCAGGTTCACTGGGAGGCTGTCAGCATCGCCAGGCCACCGCTGACCTGGATGCGAGGAGAATCTGTGCGCCACCGGATCCTGCGGTGTCTGGGGGTACCGGTAATGCTGCTCGCGGTGCTGACGAGCGGCTGCACCGCAGGCCCGTCGGACCGACCCGCGGTGGCGGTGCGCGACGGCAATCTACCCCCGCAACGCTCCCCGCAAACTCCGCCCAGCACCCCCCCGCTGCCACCAACCGGCGACTATGACCGCAATTCGCTGCCCTGGCGGGACTGCACCGACGCGATCGGCACCGAGCTCGGCATACCCAGCCCACGGCGGGTGGAGTGCACTGATCTTCGGGTCGATGCCACGGCAGCGAGGCCGGTATTCGGGAATTCCTTCAAGCTGGACATCACGAGGGTCGGCGACGGCGTAGCGCCTCTTGTGGTGCTCGGCGAGGCAGGCGGGGAGCCGGGAACGGTCCGAGCCGCCCGGCTGGCACAACAGTTGCCCGCTGACCTGCTGGGGCGTTTCACCCTGATCGGAATGGCGCGCCGCGGTACCGGACCGGGCGAACCACTGGATTGCATCCCCAAGACCACCCGGGACCAGATCGTCGGTATCGCTCCCGACCCCGACCAGACCACACAGCTGGATTCGCTGCTCGACATCACCCGCGCCGCCATCGAGACCTGCGTGCAGGACCTCGGCGAGGCGCTGACCACGGTCAACTCGACGGGTACGGCCGACGACCTCGAACAGCTCCGGGTCGCCCTGAACGCGCCGGTGCTCAACATGATCTCGGACGGTGAAGCGTCCCGGGCGGTCACCGAGTTCCTGCGCCGGTATCCCACCTCGGCAGGGCGGGTGGTGCTAGACGGTGCCATTGATCCCACCCTGGACGACGTGGCGGCAGCGGAGGCCGCGATGGTCGCCGCCGACGGCGGCTACGCCGCGTTCGCCGCCGACTGCGTGGCCCGCGGCTGCCCGCTCGGATCCGACCCTCGTGGCGCGCTGCTCACCTTGGCGGAAACACTGCGTCGGTCCCCGCTGCAGCTTGGATGGCAGCAGATCACCGCGGGCATCGCCTACCAGGCAGTGCTCGAAACGATCGGCGACCCCGAGCGCTGGCCGCAGCTGTCGCACGCGCTGGCGGCCGCTCGCGACGGAGACGGGGCGGAGCTGGCCGCGTTGGTGGCGCCGGTGGTGACCATCGATCGTGGGTTGCCCGCGCGCTTCGACTCTGCCCTGGCAACGCGCTGCAACGACACCCCCACTCGGGTCGCGCCCGAGCGCGCTCACCAGCTAGCGATCCAGTGGCAGCAGCGTTCCGCCCTGTTCGGCCCACTGTTCGCGGCGCGCCTGCTCCTGTGTAGCGCGTGGCCGGTGCCCTCCCCGGTGCCGGACGCCGAGGACCGGGCGCTGCCGCCGGTGCTTGTGGTGGGCACCGCCGAGGACCCGGTGACCCCAGGAGAAGGGGCCCAACGCACCGCACAGTCCATGCCGTCAGCGACGCTGGTGACCTGGCAGGGCCAAGCACATGGCGCGATACCTCATAGCCCCTGCATCGTCGACCTGGTCACCCGCTTCCTGATGGACGCCTCGATACCCCAGCAAAACACGCTCTGCCCGCCGTGATCGGCACAGACCGCCATTCGGCTCCGAACGGCGGTCTGTGCACTCGCTTGACCACGATTCGGAGTCGAATAGCGATTACTCACTGGTAGGGCGCTTTGCGCGGCTGGGTTGGACACGCAGGGGCTCGCCGGGCATTTTGGGGTACTCGGGCGGGTAAGGAAGGTCGCCGAGACCATGGTCGCGCTCGTCTCGGAGCGCCCACTCCAGTAGCAGCTCCAAGCCGAAAGATTCGCTGTTTAGTTTGGCGTGCGGGTCGCCCCGCTCGGTGAGCAGCGCGGGCACCGTGAGCACGTCGAAATCGTCGGGCTGCACATTCCTGAGATCGTCCCAATGCACCGGCATCGATACCGTGGCGCGTGGGGTGCCGCGCACCGACCAGGCCGAGGCGATCGTGCGGTCCCGGGCTGCCTGGTTGAAATCGAGGAACACCCGCTGGCCACGCTCCTCCTTCCACCATGACACGGTGGCCTGCTGCGGGATCCGCCTTGCCACCTCCCGCGCCAACGCGATCACCGAGCGGCGGACCTGGACAAACGTCCACTGCGGGCGAATCCGGACTGCAATGTGAATCCCCCGGCCTCCCGAGGTTTTGGGATACCCGACGAGTCCCGCCTCAGCGAGCACCTCGCGCAGCACTGCGGCTACCACGGCAGCGTCGGTGAAACAGGTGCCCGGCTGCGGATCGAGGTCGACCCGCAGCTCGTCAGGGTGATCCACCCGCGGCCGGCGCACCGGCCACGGATGGAAATCGAAGGTGCCCAGGTTCGCCGCCCAGGCGAGCACGGCGGGCTCGGTGGGGCACACCTCGCGGGCGGTGCGTCCGGACGGGAAAGTGATCTCCACCGAATCCACCCAGGCCGGGGCGCCCTTGGGAACCCGCTTGGCGTAGAAGGCTTCCCCAGTCACCCCGTCCACAAAACGCTTCAGCGTGACCGGGCGCTGCGCGAGCACGCTCAGCAGCGGCTCAGCCACCGCGAGGTAGTAGTCCACGATCTGCCGCTTGGTGATGCCGCGCTCCGGGAAGTACACCTTGTCCGGGTTGGACACCCGCACGGTGCGCTGGCCTTCCGGGCCAGGCACCGTGAGTTCCAGCGCGTCGCCGCGGGCCACGATCGGAAAACTACCGCATAACGGTTACCGTAGGACCGTGGTGCGCAGCGAACCGCGGCGTGACCGGCCTGAACAGGCCGGCGCGCAGGAACGACGACGGCTGGATGACGACCTGATCGGGCTGGACCGCAACGATCCCGAGGTGCGGGCCTTCTCCGAGCACCTGGACCGGGCCCACCGGCAGCGTTCAGGCTTCACCGTCGAGGGTTACCTGTCGGGGGTCAGCGACTTCGCCGAGTCGGTCAACCGCACGGAGGGTCCTCGGCGGTTAGCGGCCGTCCTGGTGGTGTTGCTGATCCTGCTCGGCGCGGCCGTCACGCTGTGGGAGGCAACGACCTTCATCCTCACCGCCCTGCTGGGTTGAAGCCCCGCGTAGCGTGTGGGCATGGAGCCGGTTAAGGGTGTGACGCCCAAGGTCGTCAAGTCCGATGCTCAGTGGCGCGAGCAGCTCACCGACCAGGAATACGCCGTGTTGCGAAGGGCCGGGACTGAACCACCGGGAACCGGCGAGTACGAGCACACCAAGACCAAGGGTGTGTATGAGTGCCGGGCCTGCGGAGCAGAGTTGTTCCGCAGCGACCACAAATTCGAGTCGCATTGCGGGTGGCCGTCGTTCTTCACGCCGCTGGCCGGCGACTCGGTGCTGTTACGCGAGGACCGCAGCATGTTCTCCAAGCGCGTCGAGGTGCTCTGCGCCACCTGCCACAGCCATCTCGGCCACGTCTTTGCGGGCGAGGGCTACGACACACCCACCGATCAGCGGTACTGCATCAACGCGATCTCGCTGCGGCTGGTGCCTGACGAGGCTGCGCCCTAAGGGCCGTCCTTCAGGGCGGCCCTAAGGCACCCCCGCGGCATCCCTAAGGCAACCCGATGACCAGCTCGGCGACCGGCACCCGGGGACCGGTGAAGAACGGCACCTCCTCGCGGACGTGGCGGCGCGCCCGGCTGGCCCGCAGCGCGCGCATCACGTCGACGATGCGGTGCAGTTCGTCGGCCTCGAACGCCAGGATCCACTCGTAGTCACTCAACGCGAATGAAGCGACGGTATTGGCCCGCACGTCGGGATAGTCGCGCGCCTGCTTTCCGTGTTCGGCGAGCAGCTCCCGGCGTTCGGCGTCGGGCAGCAGGTACCACTCATAGGAGCGCACGAACGGGTAGACGCAGACATACCGCTTGGGCTCCTCGCCGGCCAGAAACGCCGGCACGTGGCTCTTGTTGAACTCCGCGGGACGGTTGCACGCCACCGTTGACCACACCGGCACGCTGGCCCGGCCCAGCGCGGTGGTGCGGCGCAGGTTGGCGTACCCGGCTTGCAGCGCTTCGATCTCGTCGGCGTGCCACCAGATCAGCCAGTCCGCGTCGGCGCGCAGGCCAGCGAGGTCGTAAACCCCACGCACCGCCACTCCCTTGCCCTCCAGCGACTCGAGGTACTGCTGCGCCTCGCGGGCAGGCTCAGTGCGGTCGGCGGGCAGCTTCCCGGGCTCGACCCGAAAAACCGACCACATGGTGTAGCGAATGGTGGCGTTCAGCGCGGCGTAGTCCAGGCGGCTCATGACGCCATTGTCCCACCGCGTGCCGCGGCTGGCGCGCCGCGGCTGTTCAGATAACCGGCGATGCGCCGGGCCGCGGCGTCGCCGGTGCCGATGCACGCCGGTAGGCCAACGCCATGCAGGGCGGCGCCGGCGACGGCGAGCCCGGCCGACCCGGCCACCTCTCGCTCGAGTGCAGCGATCACGTCGAGGTGACCTGGCGCGTACTGCGGCAGCCCACCCCCCCAGCGCGCCACCATGGTGGCCACCGGCGTCGCGGTGATCCCGGTAAGGGCGGCGAGATCGGCACGCGCCGCGTCGACCAGTTCCGTGTCGTCACGTTGCAGGACCCGGGCCTCTCCGTGGCGGCCCATTGAGGCGCGGACCAGCAGCACCTCCGCTGAGCGCGCGTGCGTCCACTTGCGTCCGGAGAAGGTGAGCGCCTTGACCGACAGCCGCTCGGTGGCGGCCACAAGCACGCCTGATCTCTCGGGGAGGGCCTGCGCGGCGGCCAGCGGCAGGGCGAGCCCGATCACCGCGGAGGAGGCGACCTCGACCCGGTCTGCAGCAGCCGAGGCAGCGGGCAACGGATCAGCCAGCAGCCGCCGCAACGCAGGGGCGGGGACCGCGAGCACCACTGCGTCGGCGTGGAGGTGCTCTTCCTCGTTTGTCGGGCCCAGAGTCAGCCGCCAACCCTGCGGTGTGCGAGACAGCCGGCGCACCGGCAGGCCAAGCCTCGGCCGCACCCCCGCACCTGCCACTAGCGCCTCTACCAGACCGCTTAGCCCGCCGCTCAGGGTCCCGAACACCGCCGGCCGTCCGCCGCCGGTCGGGAGCCGGCCAGCGGCCAACGCCGTCCTGGCCGCGGCGAGCAGCGATCCAGCGCCGTGGTCAAGCGCTGTGGCCACCGCGGGCAGCGTGGCGCGCAGTCCCAGCGCGTCAGCGCGCCCGGCATATACCCCGCCGAGCAACGGGTCGACCAGCCGGTCGACCAGCTCGTCACCGGCTCGCTCGCGCAGAAACCTCCCCACCGCAACATCGCGCCCGGGCTCCCAGCACAGCGGCATCGTGGGTTCCGCAGCCACCAGTGCCGCCCCTTGCGCAGACAGCAGTCCGGCGACGTCGGCAGCAGCGCCGGGCACGCCCATCATCGTGCCGGTGGGCAAGGGCATGGTCTGACCACCCGCCCGCACCGCCGGCGCCGCCGGGGTGGGGTGCCTCAGCTGCCCGCCGAGCCCCAGCTCCTCGATCAGATCGAGCGCCTCCGGCCGGCGTACCAGGAAGGCTTCGGCACCCACGTCGAGAGCCAAACCGCCGAGTTCCACGGTGCGCAACGCACCGCCCAGCCGCCGCGAACCCTCGATGAGAATGATCTCGGCGGACGGTCCGAGCAGGATGCGCAACCGGTAAGCCGCGGTCAACCCGGAGATCCCGCCGCCGACCACAGCAACCCGGGTACTGCTCACGAGGAGTGAGCCAACTCCACGATGCGAGTCAGCATGTCCGGGTCAGTTCCTGGCAGGACGCCATGACCGAGGTTGAGCACGTGGGCGTCCGCGGCCCGCCCCTCCCCGATCACCCGCCGCACCTCTCGCTCGACGGCCGGCCACCCGGCGAACAACACTGCTGGATCGATATTTCCCTGGAGCACGAGCGGGCCCTCCGGGCGGGCGCGCCGAATCCGCTGTCCAGCCACGTCCAGGGGAATCCGCCAGTCCACCCCGACGACGTCCGCGCCGGCTTGCGCCATCGCGCCCAGCAGCTCCCCGGTGCCCACCCCGAAGTGAATCCGCGGCAGCCCGGTATCGGCCAAGGCCGCCAGCACCCGCGCTGAATGCGGGAACACGAACTGCCGGTAATCCTGTTCGGATAGCGCGCCAGCCCACGAGTCAAACAGCTGAACCGCGTCCACCCCGGCGGCTGCCTGCACCCGGAGGAAGGTCAGGGTCAGCTCGGCGAGCCGCTCCAACAGCGCGTGCCAGACATCGGGCTCGGAATACATGAGCGCCTTCGTGCGCTCGTGGTGCCTGCTCGGTCCACCCTCGACGAGGTAGGACGCAAGAGTGAACGGGGCGCCGGCGAAACCGATCAACGGCGTCTGCCCCAGCTCGGCGATCAGCAGCCGCACCGCGGCGGCTATCGGCGCCACTGCCTCAGCTTCGAGGACCGGCAACGCCGTCACATCAGCGGCGCGGCGCACCGGGCTGGCCACCACTGGACCGACGCCGGGCACGATGTCGAGTCCGACGCCCGCAGCGTGCAGCGGCACCATGATGTCGCTGAACAGAATCGCGGCGTCCACCCCATGCCTGCGCACGGGCTGCAGCGTGATCTCGCACGCCAGCTCGGGTGTCATGCACGCCTGCAGCATGGGCTGCTCGGCCCGCAGCTTGCGGTACTCCGGCAGCGACCGACCGGCCTGCCTCATGAACCACACCGGCAGACGATTCGGGCGCTCACCCCGGGCGGCCACGAGCAGCGGCGCGTCAGGGAGCAGCCGGCGACCGGTGGCCACCTTGGTTGTCCTGGTCATCTCGGCCACCATCGTCGCACGGATGAGGTCTCTCCCATCCAACGCCCTGGGTTTCCACCCCGGGTGGCGGCGTTTCTGCGGGACTGTCGGCCACGGTCCTCCTACAGTTCTGGATGTGCCCGACCTGGCGGATGCCCCGGAGATCTTCCGCACAGCAGTGGGCTCGCTCAGCGCGGTGCGACCGCGACCCGAAATGGAGTTCGAGCCGATCCCGGCTCCGCGCCGACTGGCGCCATGGAGCTACGCCTGGGGGCTCGAGCTTCCCGGCGCCGGCCACGCACCGGCGACCGGCCGGCTTGTGCTCCTGCACGATCCGGCGGGTCACGACGGCTGGGACGGCACCCTGCGGCTGGTCGGCTTCGTCCGCGCCGAGCTCGATGCCGAATTCGCTGGCGATCCCCTGCTGGCAGCGGTGAGCTGGTCCTGGCTCGCCGACGCGCTAGACAACGTGGGCGCCGAGTACACCGCCCTGGGAGGCACCGTCACCCAGAGCTCCTCGCTCCGGTTCGGCGCTCTCGCCGGACCGGAGCGAGCCAACGACATCGAGCTGCGCGCATCATGGACTCCAGTCGGCGACGACCTGGTGGCGCATGCCGAAGCTTTCTGTGAACTGATCGCGGCAGCCGCAGGACTGCCCCCAGTCGGGGTAGTGACCCTAGCCGAGCGACGCGGTTGAGAAGTTGCCGTGTCGCCGGTATGCAGCGCAGCAATGCCGTGAATGAGCTAATTAGACTGAATCGTCCAGTATGCCATGGGCGTTACCTCCACCTGCCCACTCTCGCCTGATCGGGCGACCGCCGATGGCGGCTTTGCGGGCAGATCGGCAAGAAGGTTTACGCAGGGGCCCCCGTTAGGCCGCTCGGGCGGCTAGTCTCGCCCGTACGACACCAATCCTCGCTCGAGTGACGGCGCGGTTACTCGGGAGGGGGTCCCGGTGCGGTCGGGGGCACGACCGACTCCAGGGAGGTAGCTACGTGGCTGCTGTCGGATACGGCTCGACCATGAGGTCGGCGCCATCCGGCGCCGGGCCGGCGTCATTCGTCCCGCATCCGCGGGAGGAACTGTTTACTGTGCTGGTGGTCGACGACCATCCGTTACTGCGTGAGGCGATCGCCTCACGTTTGGTGACGATGGGAGCCGTCACCGTGCACGAGGCCGCATCGGTGGCCGAGGCGAGGGCACGCGCCCAGGCCTCGGGTCCGTGCGACCTTGCGATACTCGATCTGACGCTGCCTGACGGTAGTGGGCTGGATCTGATCGGAGAGCTGCGCGGGTGGGGTTGGACCCGCATCGTGGTGCTGGCCTCGTCGGATGACCCGCATGCTGTGCGCACGGCGTTCCAGAGTGGTGCGCAGGCCTACCTGCTCAAATCAGCGTCGCCATCGGTGGTCACCGATGGCGTCCGTCGAGTGCTCGACGGCGGCGTCTACGCGGACCCGGCGGTGGCGCCGCTGTTGGCGTCGGGCACTCGGGTTGCGGGAACTGACAACACGCCGCGAGAACTATCGGCCAGGGAGGTGGAGGTGCTTCAACTGGTTGCCGACGGCCAGTCCAACAAGGAGATCGGTGAAGCGCTGAACCTGTCGGCGCTCACCGTCAAGAGCCACTTGTCGCGTATCGGACGTAAGCTCGGCACCGGTGATCGGGCGCAGATGGTCGCTCTCGCGATGCGTGCGGGGGTCATCCGCTGACCGAGACCGCTCCGATCCCACTGCTGCAGCCAGCCGCGGGGGTGCCACCAGTCGTCGCCACAGCGGAGGCCTTGGACGTCGCGGTGGCACTACTGGACAGCGGCACCGGCCCAGTAGCCGTAGACACCGAACGAGCTTCGGGCTATCGCTACTGGCAACGTGCCTACCTTGTACAGCTCCGGCGAGCTGGCGCAGGCACAGTACTGATCGACCCGATCGGTCTTGATGACCTGTCTGAACTGGCCGACGTGCTCAACCCCCTCGAGTGGGTACTTCACGCGGCCTCGCAAGACCTGCCGTGTCTCACCGAACTGGGGTTGCGGCCCGCCGCGGTATTCGACACCGAGCTGGCCGCTCGGCTGGCCGGGCTTGAGCGGGTCGGCCTGGCGCCCTTGGTCGAAGAGCTGCTGGGCTATCACCTGCAAAAGGGACACGGGGCCGCGGACTGGTCGCGCCGGCCGCTGCCCGAGGACTGGCTGGCCTATGCCGCGCTTGATGTCGAGCTGCTGCTGCCATTGCGGGCGGCGGTCGCCGCCGAACTCGACGCCCAAGGCAAGTTGGGCTGGGCTGCGGAGGAGTTCGAGGCAGTTCGGACCGCCGGACCGCCCGCCCCACGGATCGACTCGTGGCGGCGAACCTCGGGAATGCATCGCATCCAGAAGGCCCGCGACTTGGCCGCGGTACGTGAGCTGTGGCAGACCCGCGACCGGCTTGCCCGGTTGCGTGATGTCGCCCCGGGCCGGGTGCTGCCTGATGCTGCGATCATCGATGCAGTGCTGGCCGACCCGCCAGACGAAGCCGCGCTGCTGTCCCGGCCGGTCTTCAGCGGCCGCGCGCAGCGCCGGCACGTCAAGACCTGGCTAGCCGCGTTACAGGCCGCCAGAGCACTGCCCGACAGCGAGCTACCATCGCTGCGCGCCCATGGCGGCGGCCCGCCTCCGGTGAACCGCTGGTCAGACCGGGACCCGGCCGCTGCGGTTCGGCTCACCGCGGCGCGTGCGGCGCTTACCGAGGTCGCCGAGCACCAGCGGCTGCCGTTGCAGAACCTGCTAGCCCCTGACTTGATCCGTCGGTTGTGCTGGGAGCCCCCTGAACCGCTGGATACGGCTGCGGTGCAACGGGACCTCGTAGCGGGTGGGGCCCGGCGGTGGCAGTGCGAACTGACCGCCCAACCCCTCGCCACGGCCCTCAGCGCACCCACGAGGTAGCCCTTCAAGTACGACCAACCCCGGTCGCCGGAGCTATCAACGACTACCAACCCAGGTCAAGCGACCCATGTGCGCTATGCCCACATCAGCCGAAGGTGGCCTCACTTGACCGAGTTTCGGTTGGTAGCCGTTGGAAGCGCCCGTAACGGACGTTGGTGGTCCTTCAAGTACCGCCAACCCGGCGCCGCAGCGGCGTCAACCGCCTCCAACCGGGGTGGCGACCCGTTTAGGCAGCTCGCCGACACAGGGTTCGCTGCACGATTGCAGCAACCCCATCAGGATCGCGCGTCACATCCCACCAGGTGAAGCGGAGCACGGTCCAGCCGAGTTCAGGCAGGCCATTCTGGCGCCAACGGTCGCGGAAGACGGCTTCGGGAAGTCCATGCGGATCCGCCCCGTCATATTCCAGGGCCACCTTTTCGCGCAGATAAGCTCCGTCAAGCCGCGCCACCAGCGTGCCGTCCGGCGCCCACAGCTGATATTGAGGGATCGGTAAAGGGACTTTCCGATCACGCAACACCAGGCGCCCCGCGGTCTCAAGAATCGACTCCGCGACCCCGTCAGCCTCATCCAGCCTCTCCCGCGCCGTCACGCAGCTGACGCCACCGCGCCACAGCTCGATCACGGCGATGATTTCCGCTTTAGTGCATAACCGTCGCCGCAGAGCATCATCCATTGCCCACACCGCTCGTAGCCGCTCCAGGCTGGTGGCCAGGTCGGCCAACGTACGGGAAACGGAGGTCACCGGCACGCCCTCGCGTGTCTCAACTCCCCCGCAACCGAGTGATCGAGTATGAAAGTGCAGATCGGCACGATTGCGTCGACGCTGTCGTCGAGTCACCGTCACATGCTGTACGCGGTCTCCCTCCGGCACCGCGATGTGGTGCACTCGGGCCGCGGTCTGGTGGCTGGGGACCGCGTCGACCGTCCCTGAACTCAGCAGCGCGGCACGCGCCAGCACGAGCGAGGTCGCATCGACCCGCCTGGGCAGGTAGATCCCGCGCTGCACTCGCCGCAACCGACCTGACCGCAATTCCGTGAGAAGATCATCAGGATCGACCGCGGAAAGAACTTTATCGCGTAACAGGAGCCCGTCTGGCTCGAGCAAACTATCCCACCACTCGTGCATGGGCTCCAGCCTGCCGCCCATCCCAGTCTGAGACCCATCGATCAGATCCGGCGCTGTGGATACCGGTGCGCCTGTGGACAAAAGCCGTCGAGCACGTCGAGATGGTAGTCGTTGCGGGCATCAGAGGCCGGGGTTGGTAGTCCTTGAAGGGCACCTAACCGGCGGGCAGGTGCACTGTTACTGCTAGACCGCCACCGGGGACGGGTTCAGCGTGCACTGTGCCACCGTGCGCGGTGACCACGGCGTGGACGATCGACAGGCCCAGGCCTGCCCCATCGCGGGACGTCCGAGCGACTCCGCCGCGGTGGAAGGGCTCGAACAGCGAGGTCACCGCCTCGGGCGCCACCACCTGACCCGAGCTGCTCACCCGTAACGTCGCGTGCGGTCCCACTCGGTCAGTGCAGACGTCCACCCAGCCACCGTCGAGGTTATGTCGCACCGCGTTCTCCACCAGGTTGCCCACCACCCGTTCCAACAGCGCGGGGTCACCCACCGTCAATGCCGGCGTCATCCGCCTGGTCACGTGCAAGCCCCGGCTGCGAAGTTCGGGCGAGGCGATCCGCAGCGCGGCATCGGCCAGGCTGGCGAAGTCGACCCGCTCCCGGGCTCGAAGCGCGCCACCCTCGGTCCGGGCCAGCACCAACAGGCCGTCCACCAGCTGCTGAGCACGCAGCGTCGCGTCCCGGATCACCGTGGCCATCCGGCGCAGCTCGGCGGCATCCGCACCTGGATCCGCCAGCGTGACATCCACCTCGGTGCGCACGACGGCCAACGGCGTGCGCAGTTCGTGGCTGGCGTTCGCGACGAATCGGCGTTGCGACTCGAAAGCGGCTTGCAGCCGCTCCAGCATCGCGTCGAAGGTGTCCGCGAGCTCAGCCACCTCATCGCGTGGCCCTGGCAGCCGCAGTCGCTCGTCCAACGACTCCGCGGAGAGTCGGCGTGCCGCGGCGGTCACGTCGTGCAGCGGCCGCAACACCTGGCCGGTGATCACCCACGCCAGCAGCAGGGTGGCGATCACGGCGAGTAAGAAAGCCACCGAGCCGGCCTGCAGCACGCGCTGCCTGGCGGCTTCGGCCAGCGCCTCCCCGAGCTGGCGAGCGGCCACCGGTACCCCATTGACCTCGACGGTGCTACCCGGCGGCAGGTCCGGTACTGCGGCGACCACCCCACCGACCAGTAGCCAGCCCAGCCACAGCAGCAGCGCACTGACCACAGCCGAAAATCCGGTGGCGAGCAGCGTGAGCCTGGCTCGCAGCCCCGGCCCGCGGCGCGGCCTCACCAGCTCAGGTCTCACCATCGGAGGCCTCACCAACCCGGGCCGCACCAAGCGCTCAGCCGGGCGCTAGGTCGGCGCTGGGCACTCGGTAACCGGATCCGACCACGGTTTCGATGATGCCAGGCTCGCCGAGCTTCTTGCGCAAGGTCATCACGGTGACCCGCACCGTGGTGGTGAACGGATCGGCGTTCTCGTCCCACACCCGCTCCAGGAGTTCCTCGCTGCTGACCACCCCGCCGCCGGCTGCGAGCAGTACTTCCAGCACACCGAACTCCTTTCGGGTGAGCTCGACCGCGATACCAGAGCGGCTGACGGTGCGCCGGGACGGATCAAGCAGCACATCGGTTGCGGTAAGTACCGGAGGTACCGCTGGGGTCGCGCGCCGACCCAGCGCGCGCAGCCGTGCCACCAGCTCCGGGAACGCGAACGGTTTGGACAAGTAGTCATCGGCGCCCAATGAGAGCCCAGCGACCCGGTCGGACACCGTGCCGCTGGCCGTGAGCATCAACACCCGAGTCATCGCGCCGGATCCGGTGATCTCCGCGCACAGCTCGTCGCCCGACATTCCAGGCAGGTCGCGGTCTAGCACCACCACGTCGTACCGGGTCACGGCAGCCTTCTCCTGGCCACTATCACCGTCGTAGGCGATATCCACCGCCATACCTTCGCGGCGCAGTCCCCGAGCGACGGCATCGGCCAGCGGCCGCTCGTCCTCAACGATCAGAATGCGCACCCCGCAACGGTGCCACATCCGCCACGCCGGCTCGGATGGGGCTACGAGGTGGTGCCCGGAGCGTCCACCGCGGCGGGTTCCCCGATGGGCCTGATCAGGGCGGCGGCCCAGCCGGTCACCGCCCTCGCGACATCCTGCGCGGTCAGCCCGAGATCAGCGAGCACCTCATCGCGAGAGCCGTGCGCGAGGAAACGCTGTGGGATGCCGACATCGCGAAAGGGCACGTCGACCTCCGCATCGCGCAGGGCAGCGGCCAACGACCAACCGAACCCACCGTGGCGCCCACCATCCTCGACGCTGACGACGAGCCGGTGCCGGGCGGCCATCCGCGTCAGCACCTCCGGCACCGGCAGCACCCACCGTGGGTCGACGACGGTGACCCCGATGCCCTGATCAGCTAGCCGCTTGGCGGCCGCCACGGCGAGCGCGGCGAACGCGCCGACACCCACCAGCAGCACGTCGTCACCGTCGGAGGCAGCGGGCCGGGCCAGCACGTCCACCCCCTCGACGCGCAGCAACGCCGGCACTGCCTCGATCACCGGGCCCTTGGGGAACCGCACCGCGGTCGGCCTGTCGTCCACCGCGACAGCCTCCGCCAGCTCCTCACGCAGGGTGCCCGCATCACGGGGTGCGGCCACCCGGATCCCTGGCACGATCCCCAGTACTGACAGATCCCACATGCCGTTGTGACTGGCACCATCGTCACCGGTGATGCCGGCCCGGTCCAGGGTGATGGTGACGGGGGCGCTCAGCAGCGCCACGTCCATCAGCAGCTGGTCGAACGCCCGGTTGAGGAACGTGGAGTACAGCGCCACCACCGGGTGCATCCCACCCAGGGCCAGACCCGCCGCGGAGGTGACCGCATGCTGCTCGGCGATGCCCACGTCGAAGCAACGGTCCGGGAAATGCTTGGCGAACACGGCGAGGCCGGTCGGGCCGGGCATTGCCGCGGTGATCGCCACCAGGTCCTGGCGCACACTGGCCAGCCTGATGAGCTCGTCAGTGAAGACGCTGGTCCAGGAGATGCCCGCGGGTGCGATCGGGGCACCGGTTTCAGGATCCATGACCTTCACCTGGTGCATCAGCTCGGCAGCATCGTTCTCCGCCGGCAGGTAGCCGTTGCCTTTGCGGGTCACCGCGTGCACGATCACCGGTCCGCCGAAGTCCTTGGCCCGGCGCAGGGCGGATTCCATGGTGGGCAGATCGTGCCCGTCGACCGGACCGAGGTACTTCAACCCGAGGTCCTCGAAGAGGATCTGTGGGGTCAGGGCGTCCTTCAGCCCTCGTTTGGCCGCATGCAGACCGGCGTAGAGCGCCCGCCCCACCACTGGTGTGCGCACCAGCGCCTCCTTGCCGGTCCGCAGCACCCGCTCGTAACTGGGCTGCAGTCGCAATGTGGTCAGGTGATCGGCTAAGCCCCCGATGGTGGGTGAGTAAGAGCGGCCGTTGTCGTTGACCACGATGATCAGCGACCGATTCTTGCCGGCGGCGATGTTGTTCAGCGCCTCCCAACACATTCCACCGGTCAGCGCGCCATCACCGACCACCACAACCACGTGCCTGCGCGGCCCGCGGTGCGCGAACGCTTTGGCCAGCCCGTCGGCGTAGGACAGCGCTGCCGAGGCGTGACTGGACTCCACCCAGTCATGCTCGCTCTCCGCGCGGCAGGGGTAGCCGGACAAGCCACCTCGTTTGCGCAGCCGGTCGAATCCCGCGGCCCGGCCAGTGATGATCTTGTGGACGTAGGCCTGGTGGCCGGTGTCGAAGATCACTGGGTCGTGTGGGGAGTCGAACACCCGGTGCACTGCGAGGGTGAGCTCAACCGCGCCGAGGTTCGGACCGAGATGCCCTCCGGTGCGCGATACCTTCTCCACCAGAAACCTGCGGATCTCGCCAGCCAACTGGGTCAGCGCGGCGGCCTCAAGACGCTTGACGTCCTGCGGGCTGTGCACCGACTGCAACAAGGTCATGGGATCCCCCTCGGTCGTCCGCAATCTGTCAAAGACGGGCCGCGACGGCGACCGAACTCCCACTCTAGGAGAGACCTCAGAGACCGGCACGGCCACGCGTGCGGAGGGTAGGACGTCAGCGGGCCAGCGCCGCCACGCATTCGACGTGGTGAGTCATCGGAAACACGTCCAGTGCGCGCACCGCCAACAGCCGGTAACCGCCGTGGACGTAGGCCGCGATGTCGCGGGCCAGCGCCGCCGGGTCGCAGGCCAGATGGACGATGCGCGCGGGCCCGAGGTCAGCCATCGCGGCGGCCACCTCCCGTCCGACCCCGCGCCGGGGTGGGTCGAGCACCACCGTGTCTGGCGGTCCGGGCAGCTGAGCCAGCACCTGCTCCACGCGGCCAGTGACGAAGCACACCTGCGGGAGGTCGGCCAGGGCCGCGGTGCCGTCGGCAACGGCGCGCCGGGAGGTCTCCACGACGGTTACCGAGCCGGCTGGCCCGACCTGACCGGCCAGCACTGAGGCGAACAATCCCACTCCGCCGTAGAGATCCCACACCGTGCCGCCGAGCGGTGCAGCCGCCCAGTCCCCGACCATCGCGGCCAGCACGTCCGCCGCGGCGGGATGCACCTGCCAGAAGCTGCGCGCGGACAGCTCCCAGCGTCGTCCGGCGGCGTGTCTCACGACCCGTCCGCTGCCGCGAAGCTGTTTCGGCGGCTGCCCTGGAGGCAACTGCGTGACGTGCACGCGGTTGGACTCGTCAGCGACCACCTCCAGCTCCGCGCCCGGGCGCCAACGCCGGGATAACACCTCGTCGAGGGAGCCGGGCACCGCCAGCGGGCAGACCGGCACCGGCAGCACGGTATGGCTGCGGTGCGCCCGGAAACCGGGCTGGCCCGTCCGGTCCACCGCGAGCCGGGTCCGGGTCCGCCAGCCCAGGGGGCCGCCGGGCAGCTCCGCCACGGTCACCGCGACGTCCAGCCCGGCGATCCTGCGCAGCTGCTCGGCAACCACCTGCGCCTTGAGCTCACGCTGCACCCGGGGGTCGACATGCTGGAAGTCGCAGCCGCCACAGCCACCGGGCCCCGATGCCGGGCACGGCGACGGCACTCGGCCGGCCGCGGGTTCGAGCACCGCCACCGCATCGGCTCGGAAATAGGATCCGCCGCGGTCCTCGGTCACCACCGCCTGGACCCGCTCCCCCGGCAACGCGTGCCGGACGAACACCACCCGGCCGTCGTGGCGGGCCACGCAGAACCCGCCATGGCCCACCGGTCCCACCATGAGCTCCAGTTGGACGGCTTTGGCCGCACCCGAGGCGTCGGCGGTCATGGCCGGTCTCCCCGGCGCGGTGGGGGATTGGCCCCGCCGACTTCCGCTGGGGTGCTGTTGTCGGGGGGGCTTGCGGTCGAGGTGCCGGCGGGACCGGTGTTCAGACCCCAGCGCACCGCGCCCGGGGCGAGCTCCTCCCGTTCGGCGAGCCGGGCGGAGGAATGCGCCTGCCAAGGCACGCTGGTGACCATCACGCCTGGTTCGAACAGCAGGCGGGCCTTGATGCGCAGCGCGCTCTGGTTGTGCAGGATCTGCTCCCACCAATGGCTCACGACGTACTCGGGGATGAACACCGTCACCACGTTACGGGGGTTGTCCGAGCGGGCCCGCTTGACATAGTCCACCACCGGTTTGGTGATCTCCCGGTAAGGCGACTCGACCACCTTCAGCGGCACCGGAAGCCCGCGTGCCTCCCACTGGGCGACAAGATCCTGGGTGCTCGCGTCGTCGACGTTGACGGTGACCGCCTCCAGTACGTCAGGACGGGTAGCGCGGGCGTAGGCCAGTGCCCGAAGGGTCGGCAGGTGCAGGGTGGCCACCAGCACGATCGCGTGGTTGCGTGAGGGCAGCACGGTGTCGATCTCCCTGGGCACCAACTCCGCCGATACCCGGTCGTAGTGCTTCCGGATCGCCCGCATCAGCACGAAGATCGCCACCATGGCCGCGATCGCGATCCAGGCGCCCTGAGTGAATTTGGTGGCCAGCACCACCAGCAGCACCGAGCCGGTCATCACCAGTCCGAGGAGGTTGATCGCCTGGGAACGCCGCATCCGCCGACGCTGCGCCGGCTCCGACTCGAGCGCCAGTAGCCGATTCCAGTGCCGCACCATGCCGGTCTGGCTCAACGTGAACGAGACGAACACGCCGACGATGTAGAGCTGGATCAGGCGGGTGACCTCGGCTCCGAAAGCGATGACCAGGATGATCGCTGCGCCGGCCAGGAAGACGATGCCGTTGGAGAAAGCCAACCGGTCACCACGGGTGTGCAGCTGACGAGGAAGGTAACGGTCCAACGCGAGGATCGACCCCAACACCGGGAAGCCGTTGAACGCGGTGTTCGCGGCCAGCGCCAGGATCAGCGCGGTGACCGCGGTGATGAAGTAGAACGCCACCGGGAAGCCGTCGAAGACCACTTGCGCGAGCTGGGCCACCAACGTCTTCTGCGCGTAGCCGGGCGGTGCGCCGATCAGCTGCCGCGCCGGATCATCGGCCATCTTCACCCCGGTGAGCTGGGCCAGCACGATCAGACCCATCAGCATGGTCACCGAAATGGTCCCGAGCAGCAGCAAAGTGGTGGCGGCATTGCGAGACTTCGGCTTCTGAAAAGCCGGCACCCCGTTGCTAATTGCTTCCACGCCGGTGAGCGCGGCACAGCCGGAGGAAAACGCCCGCAGTACCAAGAACACCAGCGCAACGCCGACGAGTTGGGTGCCTTCCCCCCGCAACCCGAATCCCGCGGACTCAGCGCGAAGGTGCTCACCGAGCAGCAGCACCCGGATCAACCCCCAGGCGAGCATGCCAATGATGCCGATCATGAACGCATAGGTCGGGATGGCGAACGCCGTCCCCGACTCCCTGATTCCGCGCAGGTTGGCCGCCGTCAACAGGATGATCGCCGCCACCGCAAAGGTCACCTTGTGAGTGGCGACGAAGGGCAGCGCCGAGCCGATATTCGAGGCCGCTGAGGAGATCGACACTGCGACCGTGAGCACATAATCCACCAGCAACGCGCTAGCCACCACAAGCCCCGCGGTACCGCCCAGGTTCACCGTCGCGACCTCGTAATCACCGCCACCTGAGGGGTACGCTCGGACGTTCTGCCGGTAACTGGTGACCACAACCAGCATCACCGCCGCGACGGTGAGCCCGACCCACGATGCGAACGAATATGCCGAAATTCCCGCGAGCGACAGGACAAGGAACAACTCTTCGGGTGCGTAGGCGACCGAGGACAGCGCATCCGACGCGAAGACCGGCAGCGCAATGCGTTTGGGCAGCAGCGTGTGGGCCAGCCGTTCGCTGCGAAACGGCCTGCCGACAAGGATCCGTTTGACCGCCGTCGCGAGCTTCGACACGCGCCAGAGCGTACGGCGGCGTCGCGGCCCGGCAGCGAACGGCAGTGACAACGGCGATACGGTTTTAGCGCACCACTTGGCAAACACCGACCCGGGAGACCGCGTGCACATCGTGATCATGGGTTGTGGCCGGGTGGGTGCCGCTCTGGCGCTAGCCTTGGAACGTCTCGGCCACGATGTGGCGGTGATCGACCAGGATCGGCAGGCGTTCCGCAGGCTCGGTGCTGACTTCCACGGTCACCAGATTCGCGGTACCGGCTTTGATCGCCAGGTGCTCATCGAGGCCGGAATCGAGCGGGCTGGGGCGTTCGCCGCGGTGTCCAACGGAGACAACTCCAACATCATCGCGGCGCGGGTGGCCCGGAGACCTTCGGCGTGGCCCATGTCGTCGCGAGAATCTACGACCCCAAACGGGCCGCGGTCTATGAGCGTCTCGGTATCCCGACCGTGGCCACGGTGCCGTGGACTACTGACCGGTTCCTGCGGATGCTGTTGCCCGATGGCGTGGCGACCGCGTGGCGCGACCCGTCGGGCACGGTGGCGGTGCTGCAGCTGCCGTTACACGAGGGGTGGGCCGGACGTACCGTAGGGGACCTGGAGGCGCACACCGGTGCGCGGATTGCCTTCATCGTCCGATTCGGGACGGGAGTGCTGCCCGACCACAACACCGTGGTGCAGGCGGAGGACCAGGTATATGCCGCCGCTGTCTCCGGCACCATCACTGATATCACCACCGCGGTAGCCACCGAGCCCAGCAACGACTGACTCCATACCGTTCTCACTGGGGAGCCACCATGCGCGTGACCATCGCCGGAGCGGGCGCGGTGGGCAGGTCCATCGCGGCCGAACTGCTCGGGTTCGGCCACCAGGTGATGCTGATCGAGCGCGATCCCGATCAGCTTGACCCACACGACGTCGAGGGCGCCGAATGGGTGCTCGCCGACGCCTGCGAGGTGGCCTCGCTGGAGGAGGCCGGGCTGGAGCACTCCGACGTGGTGATCGCGGCGACCGGTAATGACAAGGTCAACTTGGTGGTCTCGCTGCTGGCCAAGACTGAGTTCGCGGTACGTCGGGTGGTGGCCCGGGTGAACGATCCGCGAAACGAGTGGTTGTTCACCGAGGCGTGGGGGGTCGACGTCTCGGTGTCGACCCCGCGGATGCTCGCTGCGATGGTCGAGGAAGCGGTCTCTGTCGGTGATCTCGTGCGGCTGATGACCCTACGGCAAGGCCAGGCAAACCTCGTCGAGGTCACGCTGCCTGCGGATACCCCGCTGGCCGGACGGCCGGTACGGGAGCTGCGGTTGCCCGCCGATGCCGCGCTGGTCACCATCCTGCGGGGGAGCCGGGTGATCGTCCCGCAGGGCGACGATCCCCTCGAGGGTGGAGACGAACTGCTCTTCGTCGCCGCGGCGGAGGTGGAACCCGACGTGCGGGCGGCGCTGGACCGTCGCCAGACCTAGCTAACCGCGGATACCCGTACAGCGCGGCGGATCGCCCAGATGGTGACCAGGGCCGCTACCGCAGTCAGCGGCAGTCCCATCGCCAGTCGAGCCACGCCAAGCCAGTCAGTCTGCTGCCCGTCGTACAGATAGTGCTGCACACCGAAACGGGCCAGCAAGAACACCGACCAGACGACGGTTGCGACGTCGAAGCCGGACCGGGCGCGGCGGTCGGTGCGCCAGCCGAACCCGGAATTATTGAGCACCGACCACAGCACGCCGACCAGCGGACGGCGCACCACCACCGACACCATCAGCAGCAACCCGGCAACGAGGCTGTACCAGATGCCATACAGGAAAAAGCCCCGTGCTTCGCCGGTGCGGTAGGCGATGAACGCACAGAGGGCTACCCCGAGGATCCCGGACACGGCCGGCTGGAGTGGTTCCCGGCGGATGAGCCGCCACACCCCTATCGCGACCGCGACACCTAGCGAAGCCCAGATCGCCGGCTGTAGACCGGCCAGCGAATTGACCGCGACGAAGATCACCGCAGGGACAGCAGACGACACCAGGCCCCCGACACCCCCCAACTGTTCCAGCATGGTGGGAGCGTGCTGCTCTGGCCTACTCATGAACCCCGCTCAAAGAACTCCCACCTTATGGTGAACTCCGCTGCAGCTCGTAGTAGGGGTTGTAGAGGACCTTGCGGCCGTCCCGGACGGCGATCCGGCCCGACGCCTTCACGGTGCGACCAGGTTCGATGCCGGGAATGCGCCGCCGCCCCAGCCAGACCAAGGTAATCGCCTCGGAGCCATCGAACAGCTCGGCCTCCAGAGTAGCCACCGCCGCCCGTGGGCAGTGCTCCACACTACGCAGCCGGCCCAGAACGGTGACGGCCTGGCCCGAGCAGCATTCGCTGGCGTGCCGCGCGCCGCACTGCTCAACGCTGCGGGACAGGTCCTCGGCGTCCAGTTCGGAAGCGTCCGTGGTGAGCTTGCGGACGAGTCGCCGCCAGTAGCCGGGAGCCGCACCACTCATGTCGATCTCCGGACTGCGCTCGCGGGTACCTCGGCGGACCCGCCTGACCACCAGGTTAGCCCTTCTTTTCAGGCGTCGGCGGCAGCGGCGTTGACCAGCTCGGTGGTCGCCTGCTTGAGCTGCTCTCCTAGCGGCCCAGGCAGTTGCATCGGCAATGGGCTGCGCACCGGGAGGGGTTCCGCTCCGCGCACCACCACGGTCTGGCGGACCACCTCACGCAGCAGCGCGGTGCGAGCAGCGGATTGCTCAGCGGACCCGGCCGCGACGCCGCGCAGCATCCACCGCGGTCCGTCTACCGCCAGAAAACGCAACACACCCTGCTCGGTCACGGCCTCGATCTCCTCGCCCCACTCGCCAGTGGCGCGGTCGACCCGAGCACCGTCGGCCCGCAGCCTGGTCACCAACTCCGGAGCGACCTCACGCCACAATCCGCCGCTGCGTGGAGCGGCGAACGCGGTGATCGTGAGCTGGCCGAGTGCGGTGATCAGGTGCACCGCCCGCACCGGGCCGGACCTGTCCACCTCGACCTGAAGTTGTGCGCCCTCCGGAACCGGCAGCCGCACTGAGCCGAGATCCAGCCTGATCCACCCGTCATCGGGCGCCTCGTCCACGTCGTAGGGCCCGAGCGTAAGACCCTCTTCGGCGTGGGGGGCATCTTCGGCAACTCCGTCAGGTGCCACCCCGACTTGGCTGCCTACTTGGCGACGTCCGAACACTGCTAGCACTCTCCCTGCTGTGTGAGCCCGCCCTGCTGGCTGGTTCCAGTTGAGCCGTAACCGTTTGTCCCCCGGGCGGCATCCGGTAGCGCTGTCACTGCATGAAACACGGCCCGCTCCACCCGCTGGACGATCAGTTGCGCGATGCGGTCCATCCTGCGCAGCACCGCAGGCTCGCGCAGGTCGTGGTTGATCAGGCAGACCCGAAGCTCGCCGCGATAGCCGGCGTCGATCGTGCCCGGCGCGTTGATCACTCCCAGCCCGGCCTGCGCCGCCAAGCCAGATCGAGGGTGGATGAAGCCCGCGTAGCCAGCGGGCAGCGCGATCGCGATGCCCGTGCCGACCAAAGCCCGCTCCCCCGGTGGCAGCACCAGATCCCGCGTGGTGACGAGATCGGCTCCGGCGTCGCCGGGGTGCGCGTATTCGGGCAGCGGTACCTCCGGATCCAGTCGGATCAGCAGGACCTCGAGGCGAACCATCTCAGCCGGGCACACGGCGGGCGAGACTACCCTCAGTCCCGTGCCCGATTCTCCTACCCCGGATTTGAAGCCGGTCTTCCATGAGCGGCTCACTATCCCGCTGTGGTGGTGGCCGCTGGGTTTCGGCGTCGCCACCTTGCTGGCGGCCGAGGTGCACATGGGGTACCCGGGGTTGCGTGCCTGGCTGCCGTACCTGCTGATAGTGCCGCTGGTCGGCGTGGTGCTGTTGCGGATGGGTCGGAATCGGATTCAGCTGTGCGGCGGTGAGCTGCGGGTGGGCCCAGCTCATGTTCCGGTCCGCCAGCTGGGGCAGGTTCAGGTGATTGCCCCGGACGCGAAGCGGCACGCGCTGGGTCCGGACCTGGACCCAGCAGCGTTCGTCCTGCATACCGGGTGGGTCGGACCAGTGTTGCGAGTCACCGTCACCGATCCGGCGGATCCCACCCCGTACTGGATTTTCAGCGTCCGTCACGCTGAGGAACTCGCCAGCTTACTTCGGGCCCACACCGGCGACGTGCCGCTGAGTGCCCCTTCTTAGGGGACCCACTCCTGGGGCCCCTCTTAGGGTCCTGTCAGGCCGCGCAATCCCGGCAGACCATCCGCCCGTTGCGTTGTTCGGCCAGCCTGCTGCGGTGATGGACGAGGAAGCAGCTTGAGCAGGTGAACTCATCGGCCTGCTTGGGCAACACTCGAACGATCAGCTCCTCGCCGGATAAGTCGGCGCCAGGCAACTCGAAGTTCTCGGACTCCGACTCGTCGACGTCGACCGCACCCGACTGCGCCTCGTTCCGTCTCGCCTTGAGCTCGTCCAGTGAGTCCTCGACAAGTTCATCCGCCTCGCTCCGCCGGGGAGCATCGTAGTCGGTCGCCATCTGATTCCCACCCCTGAGTTGTACGGGCCGTGCCGCAGCACAAACGCGCAAGCACGGCAATTTGTGCCCGTGACGTCGGTCACACCAACGCTTCGGGTACTCCCCGGAGCGCGCTACCGTGGTCCCCTTTACGGCGCCAGAGCGGCGAGAGACTAGCTCGCCCACCAGTGAAACGCCCGTATCTGCCCGGCGTGTCCCATGGTGGGCGTGTCTACACCTTGCGGCTGGGTGCCGCCAAGTGGGCGAACCCGCATTCGGACACGCCGTCATCGGCTGCGCTGCTGCCGCCCGCCACCTACCCTCAGGCCCAGGGGAATGGCCAGGTCAAAGCCAGGGAGGCGGGCCGTGGCTGCACCAAGCGTGCGGATGAACTGGTATCGCGCTCGCCGACCCGTGCGTGCGGCCTTGTTGACGGTGGCTCTGGGCATCGCGGCTGGGCTGGTCTGGTTCAGCGCGCTGCATCAGGCGCCGGGTGGCTGCCCGAGCACCGAACCGGGCCCTGCCGCTCAGAGCACCTCCAGCCAACGACTCCCGGCCGACGGTCTGGATGTGATGCCGCCCGCGCCACCCCAGTTCACCCGCGTGCAGGTTCTTAACGCGAATGGAGTACGCGGTGAGGCGGCCGTCGTGGATGGAGCGCTGGCGCAACTGGGGTTCGCCTCCAGCACCACTCCGGCGAACGATCCGCTGTACCCGGCCGCAGATCTGCACTGCTATGGCGAGATCCGCTTCGGCGCCGCTGGCCAGGCCGGAGCCCGGACGTTGAGTTTGGCGGTACCGTGCGCCGCGCTGGTCCGCGACGCTCGCCCCGACCCAGGAGTTGACCTGGCGCTGGGCACGAAATTTCTCGCGGTGCGACCCAACAACCCGGCTCGCACCGCCCTGCTGGACCTCGCCGGACTGGGTCCGTCGAATCTGGGGCGGTCGGATCCGGTTGGGCCGGTCCCCCAACTCCCCGCAACGACACAGGCCATGATGTCCATGAGGCTCATCACGTCCGGAACGCAGTCGGTGGTACCGGCGGTCGATGCCAGTCTCCTGCACCGGGCCCGTCAGGTGACGTGCTGACTGATCAGACCGCATCGGCGCCGCACTGCGCCATCAGCTCCACCAGCGCATCGACGATGCCCGGACTCGCTGCCAGCAGAAGATCCGATCCCTCCTGGGGCAACCGGACCACCGCGCCGGCCTCGGCCGCGATCAGGGCACCAGCCGCCCAGTCCCAGCGGTGCAGCCCATGCTCGGCGAAACCGTCCAACCAGCCAGACCCGACTGAGCACAGATCCAAAGCAGCCGATCCCGCACGACGCAGGTCCCGGATCCTCGGCAACATCCCGGCCACCATCGCCGCCTGCCGAGCCCGTCGCTCGGACCGGTAGGAGAAGCCGGTGCCGATTAGTGATAACTCAAGCTCGGTGGCCCCGCTCACCCGCAAGGGAACTCCATCGCACTGCGCGCCGCGGCCTTGCGCTGCGCTCCACAGACGGCCGGCGGCGGGCTGCCCCACCGCGGCGGCCACCGACTGCCCCTCCCGCTGGACCGCCACCGACACCGCATACCAGGGCAGCCCGTAGAGATAGTTCACCGTGCCGTCGATGGGATCGACCACCCAGCTCAGACCGCCCGTCGCTGAGCCCGAGCCGCCCTCCTCCTCGCCGAGTACGGGCTCGCCCGGCCGCCACTGCGCGAGCAGTCGCCGGGCCAATCGCTCGGCCGCCGTGTCTGCGGCGGTGACCACGTCGGTGTCGCTGGTCTTGGTCTGCACCTCCCCGGCGCCCGCAAGCCGCATCCGCACGACCAGTTCGCCGACCTGCTGAACCACCGCCACAGCGGTGGCCCGCAACTGCTCGACGTCGTCCCCACGAACGCTCGGCATCCAGCCATCCGACCACACCACGGCGAGGAAGTCCGGGCTAGGGTCAGATCCGACCGGCGACCCTTGCAGCGGTCGCTCAGGAGAGGACGCGGGATGGCGAGGACACCCGGATTCGGGGTGGACATCGGCGGGTCCGGCATCAAAGGCTGCACCGTGGATCTGCGCAAGGGGACGTTAGAGGGCGAACGCGTGCGCATCCCCACCCCACTACCCGCGACGCCGGCGGCAGTGGCGGAACTGGTCGCCGTCATCACCCACGATTTCGGCTGGCATGGCTCGATGGGAGTCACGCTGCCCAGCGTGCTCAAAGGCGGCATCGCACTCACTGCGGCACATCTGGATCCGTCCTGGAAGGGCTTAGCTGCGAACACGCTGTTCTCCGAGTACTGCGGGGTGCCGGTGGTTGTGCTCAACGACGCCGACGCGGCCGGGCTGGCGGAGATGCGGTTCGGCGCGGGCCGCGACCAAGACGGCGTCGTCGTGCTGCTCACGTTCGGGACCGGCATCGGAAGCGCACTGTTCGTCGATGGCGAACTGGTGCCCAACACTGAACTGGGGCACCTGCAGGTCGACGGCGCCGATGCCGAGATCCGGGCTGCCGCCGGAGCGAGAGACGACGAAGCGCTGTCGTGGCCGGATTGGGCCGCCCGAGTGTCGCGCTACCTGCAAGTTCTGGAAGGTCTGGTCTGGCCGGATCTGATCATCGCAGGCGGCGGGGTCAGCAAGAAGGCCGACAAATGGCTGTCCCTGCTGGAGTGCCGAACCCCCGTGGTGGCGGCCGCGTTACGCAACGACGCCGGCATCATAGGTGCTGCGGCAGCAGCTGCGGAAGGACGCGTACGATAAGGGTGCGGCGCTGCGCCTGCGCGCGACCGGCATCATTACAATGGAGAGTCGTACACTGGAACGTGGCACCGTCCCCGAGCACCCTGGATCGCACCGTCGGAATCCGGCAGGCCGCCGTGATTGTCGACACTGGCTCCAGCGGCGGGCTCGCCGACGGGGACCCGATTCCCGCACCGCGCCCGAACACCGACTGTTCCGAAAGGCCGTCCGTGGCAGCCGCAGAACCCTCATCCCCTCGCGCCGCAGCCTCGACCTCCGCTGCTTCGACCTCCGCAGCCGCGAACTCCGCTGCCTTGCGCTCTGGGACCGAGAAGAAGCCCTCCGCCCGCAACGGCGTTGCCCGCACTCGGGCGAAAGCCGGCACCACTGCGAAGGCGGGTTCCAAAACCGCCACTGTGGCCAAGCCCGCGGCGGCCCCTGACAGCCCGAAAGTCGACGCAGGGGGCGACCCCGGAGTCGACATCGAGAGCGGTCCCGCGGCCGAGGACCTCGCCGAGGTTGAGGTTGAGGTCGAGGAGATCACCGTCGAGGCTGAGGAACCGGAGGCGCCCACTGGTCCCGGTTCGGAGGACTTCGTCTGGGATGAGGAGGAATCCGAGGCGCTGCGGCAAGCCCGCAAGGACGCCGAACTCACCGCCTCGGCCGATTCAGTACGCGCGTATCTCAAGCAGATCGGCAAGGTCGCACTGCTCAACGCCGAGGAGGAGGTGGAGCTTGCCAAGCGCATCGAAGCCGGGCTCTACGCCGCCGAGCGGGTGCGCCGGTCCGAGGACGTCACCGAAAAACTCTCCCCGCAGCTACGCCGGGATCTGCGCTGGATCGTCCGTGACGGGGAGCGCGCCAAGAATCATCTGCTGGAGGCCAACCTTCGCCTGGTGGTCTCGTTGGCCAAGCGCTACACCGGCCGCGGCATGGCATTCCTGGACCTGATCCAGGAGGGCAACCTGGGCTTGATCCGTGCGGTGGAGAAGTTCGACTACACCAAGGGTTACAAGTTCTCCACCTACGCCACCTGGTGGATCCGGCAAGCCATCACCCGAGCGATGGCCGATCAGGCCCGGACCATCCGGATCCCGGTGCACATGGTCGAAGTGATCAACAAGCTGGGCCGTATCCAGCGTGAGCTGCTCCAGGACCTGGGCCGCGAGCCCACCCCCGACGAGCTGGCCAAGGAGATGGACATCACCCCGGAGAAGGTGCTGGAGATCCAGCAGTACGCCCGGGAACCCATCTCGCTGGACCAGACCATCGGCGACGAAGGCGACTCGCAGCTCGGCGACTTCATCGAGGACTCCGAGGCCGTGGTCGCGGTGGACGCGGTCTCCTTCACGCTGCTGCAGGACCAGCTCCAGTCCGTGCTGGCCACGCTGTCCGAGCGGGAAGCCGGGGTGGTGCGGCTGCGCTTCGGCCTCACCGACGGTCAACCGCGCACCCTCGATGAGATCGGCCAGGTCTACGGGGTCACCCGCGAGCGTATCCGGCAGATCGAGTCCAAGACGATGTCCAAGCTGCGCCACCCGTCGCGCTCCCAAGTCCTGCGCGACTACCTGGACTGACCCGGTAGGCGGCTCTTCAAGGACTACCAACGCCGGTCACTCCAGTCCTTAACGACCACAAACCCAGCGGGTGCACTCCCGATTCGAGTCCACGTCGGGCTACCGGCAGGAACTCCTCCGGGGTAAGGCGGCCAGCGCCGTCTTCTACCGTGCCGAGCAACGGAAGGCCGGTGACCGCAGGCAGATCGATGGCGTTGCAGTGGGCGGCAAGGTCAGGCTCGGCGGGCCACGCACCGATCACGATCCCGGCACAGTCCAGGTTCCGCCGGCGCAGCGCCTCGACGGTGAGTGCGGTGTGGTTGAGCGTGCCCAGCCCGGCGGCGGCTACCACGAGCAGCGGAGCACCCAAGGCGGCGGCGACGTCGGCAAGCGTTGCGCCGCTGTCATCCAGCCGGACCAGCAACCCGCCAGTACCCTCGATCAGCACCAGGTCATGGTCTGCGGCAAGTTCGTGCGCCGCCGCGGTGGCGGTGGCCGGCGTCACGGCGGGGAGGCCAGCGCGGCGGGCCGCCGTCGCCGGCGCCAACGGGTCCGGGTAGCGCGCCAGCTCCCGGCAGGTGACGGCGGGACCCACCAGACGACGCACCTCGTCGACGTCGCCTGGTTGACCCAGGGCGACACCGGTTTGTGCGACTTTGACAACCGCCACCCGGCAGCCGGCGGCGCCGGCGAGTGCGGCAATGGCCGACATCACCACCGTCTTGCCGACGCCGGTGCCCGTCCCGGTCACTACCAGTACCGTCATCTGAAGGCCCCGGCCAGTACCGCAGCGAGCACCTGCGTCGCCCGGGCCAGCTCCGGATCGGTCAGCGCAGCATGGGCGGTCAGCCGCAACCTGCTCGTCCCGGCAGGCACCGACGGTGGGCGCAGGCACCCCACCCGCACGCCGTGGTGCAGGCATGCCGCGGCTGCATCGACCGCGCGCTGCGGTGCTCCGAGGATTATCGAAACCACTGCGGACATCGGCGTCGGTGCGTTTGCTGCCGCGGCGATGGCCGCGGCAGCGTTGAGCACCCGGCCCGGCAGCGCTGGCTCAGCCCGCAACACCCGCAGCGCGGCCAATGCCGCGCCGGCAGCGGGCGGCGCCAGGCCGGTGTCGAAAATAAAGCTGCGCGCCGTGTTGATGAGCTGCTCGACCACCGCGCGAGAAGCCAGCACGGCGCCGCCCTGGCTGCCCAGGGACTTCGATAGCGTGACCGTGGCGACCACATCCGGCTCGGCAAGCAGACCGTATTCGGCGAGCAATCCCCGCCCGCCGGGCCCGCGCACACCGAGCCCGTGTGCCTCGTCGACGAGCAGCACCGCCGTTCGCGCCCGGCACACTGCATGCAGCTCGGTGAGCGGTGCAAGGTCGCCAGTGACGCTTCCCACCGAATTGGTCACGACCAAGGCGCGCTGCTCAGACCGGATGGCCAGCGCTGCATCCACAGCGGTGACATCGGCGTGCGGGGTGACCACGATCCGGGCCCGGGACAGCCGGCAGGCATCGACCAACGACGCGTGGCTGCCGGCATCGGACACCACCAGAGCGCCGGGGCCCGACAGCGCCGTCACCGCGCCGAGGTTTGCGGTATAGCCCGAGGAGAACACCAGGGCCGCCGCTGCGCCACAGAACGCGGCAAGCTCGTCCTCCAGCCGGGCATGCAGCTCGGTGGAGCCGGTGATCAGCCGGGATCCCGTCGACCCGGTACCCCAGGTGCGCGCCGCCTGCACCGCGCCCTGCACGACCCGAGGATCCCTTGCCAGGCCCAGGTAGTCGTTGGAGGCCAGGTCGATCACCGGTTCGAGCGCCGGCCGCGGTCGCAGCACCCGCCGCAACCCAGCCGTCCGACGAACGGTCGCTTCATGGTCCAGCCAGTCCAGAGCCCCAGTCACCGTGAATACACCGTCACGATCGGCGAGCGTACGACGCGCCAGTCGAGGACCGTAGAGTGGCCGCGCCGCGCAGGCAATCACACTCAAGCGTCAGACGACCTCGGCGACGGGCCCTGAGCGGCTACGCCGGGAATCGCCAGACCTGCGGGCAGCTGCTCATCGGGCACCGGAACGAAGCACGCGGCTTCGGGGTCGAGCAGCAGTAGCCGGGCAGTACGGATGTCCAGGAACAAGCCCGCGACCTGTGCTCGACCGGTGGCGACGGCATCGCGCAGCGCAGGATGTGTGCTGAGCGTCTTTACCTGAACGGCGACATTGACCATCGCCAGCTGGTCCACCTCCGGCCGGCCCTCCGCGGCCGCCGCAACACCGACCGGGTGGCCTCTGCGCATGGCCCCCAAGCTCGGCAGACCCCACCGTAACCACTGCCCCAAGAATCCGGTGACGGTGTCGTTAGCGAGCAGGCCGTGCATCGCCGCGCAGTCGGAATGTCCGCAGACCAGGATCGAGGGCACCTCGAGGTGGTTCACCGCGTACTCCAGCGACGCGGCGACCGACGACTCCGACTCGTGTCCTGGTGGAGGCACCAGATTACCGAGATTGCGTACCGTGAAAAGGTCGCCAGGCCCGCTACTGGTGAGCACGTTCGGCACCACCCGGGAATCAGTACAGGTGAGGAACAGCGCCCGGGGACGTTGCCCGTCCACCAACTGCTCCAGGTGTGGGAGCACCTCCAGCGCCGAACGGCGATGGTACTCATGCACGCCGGCGAGCAGCGGCTGCAAAGGATCGTGGCCGTGGTCTCCAGGCTGCACCTGCCACACCCACCACGGCGAGAAGGCCCGCGGCAGTGCGGGCATCCGCACCCGCCGGGCTGGACCGTCGCTGTCACCGCCGTTGCGCCGCGCCGGCCCCACCTCGTCCACGACGACGGTTCCACCGGTGGCCTCATGCTGTCGCTGCCAGGTGGCGAGGTGGTCATAAGCGGCGTGGTCCAGGAAATCGACCACCATTTCCACGACGACGTGGCTGCCGGCCGGTACCTGCGCCAGCACCCGGGACAGCCGGGGGACGGACAGGAAGCTCAAGGTACCTTCGACCACCACCCGCCAGCAGGCGACCGTCCCATCCGACGGCGGCCGCACCTGCTGGGCATGCACGACCGACCAGACCACCTGCCGCAACACCAGCAGCAGCGACAGTCCCAGGCCGATGAGCACGCCCTCCAGCAGGTTGAGGAACACCACTCCCGCCATCGTGACCAGATAAATCACCAACTCACCCTGCCGACGTGCCGAGCGCAGGTCTGCGACCTTGACCAGCCTTAGACCGATCACCACCAGTAGACCGGCGAGCGCGGCCAGCGGGATCAATTCGATCAGCCCGACAAGCAGCACCGAGAACAGCAGGACCCAGCCGCCGTGCAGCACCGCCGACGCGCGAGTCCGCGCTCCCGCGGAGACGTTGGTGGACCCACGGACGATCACGCCGGTCACCGGCAGGCCGCCCAACATCCCGGACAACGTGTTCGCCGCGCCCTGCCCAACCAGCTCCCGGTCGAAGTTGGTCTTCCCACCCGTAGCTAGCTTGTCCACTGCCACAGCGGAGAGCAGACTTTCCACGCTGGCGATTACAGCCACGGTGAGCACACCGGTGAGCACACCGCCCCAACTACCACCCGGTACGTCAGGCAGGTTCAACGAGGACAGCAACGAACCGGGCAATGTCACCCGCTCAACGTCCAGCGTAAGCATCGTGGCCAGTGCCGTCGCCCCGACAACAGCCACCAGCGGCGCCGGGATGCTCGACAGCGGGCCGGGCAATCGCGGCCAGATCAGCAGCACGGCGATCACCGCGAGGCCTACCAGGGCCGCCGGATTGTGAGTATCGACAAGCTGAGCGGGCAGGCCGACGATGTTCGTGATCGCATCGGTTCGCGCCGAGCCACCGAGCATCACATGTAACTGCCCGAGCGCGATCGTGATCCCGATGCCTGCGAGCATCGCGTGCACCACCGCCGGGGAGATCGCGAGCGCCGCCCTGGCCACCCGACTGATTCCAAACAGCACCTGCAGCAGTCCCGCGGCCGCGGTGATCGCACACATGACTGCCCAGCCGAACTGCGCGATCAGATCAGCCACCACCACGGTCAGCCCGGCTGCCGGTCCGCTGACCTGAAGGGGTGATCCGCCGGAGCAGGCCGGCCACGATCCCGCCCACAACGGCGGCGATGAGCCCCGCCATCACGGGCGCGCCGGTCGCCACCGCGATACCAAGGGACAACGGCACCGCGACGAGGAACACCACGAGCGAGGCCGGGACGTCATACCGCAGCGCCGTCCACGCACGGCGGTGCACGGCTCGTGGGACAGCGGCGACAGCGAGGGGTCGCAAGAAACGGCCTCCCTGATCGGCAGGTGTGCTCCACAACGGTCCGGGAGCCACCTCGATGCATCGCCGAGCTGCGATACCCCGGACGATTGCCGGACGGTGCCGGGGCGGCGGACGTCATCGACCGTGACGACCTGGTTCCTCCCCGTCACCTCCGATGATAGCGGTGGGGCTTAAGATCAAGGTAAGGTTAGCCTGGGCTTTTCTTTCGATCTCCGCGTCACGGGGTCACGTCAGCCCGCGTCGACCGCGGCGAGCACCCCACGAGTGATCTGCGCAAGGTCATCGTCGCCGGTGATGTAGGGCGGCATGGTGTAGATGAGATCGCGGAATGGACGCAGCCACACCCCTTGCGCCACCGCGGCGGCGGTGGCGGCCACGACATCGACGTCATGGTCGAGCTGTACCACCCCGATCGCGCCCAGCACCCGGACGTCAGCCACCCCGGGCAGTCCGGCAGCCGGCGCCAGTCCGGCCCGTAGCCCCTGCTCCAACCCGCGGACTTCGGCCCGCCAGTCGTGACCGAGCAGGAGATCGATGGAAGCTGATGCCACCGCTGCCGCCAGCGGATTGGCCATGAAGGTCGGCCCGTGGGCGAGCACGGGGACCTCGCCACCCGAGATGCCCTCGGCCACCCGCGAGGTGCACAATGCAGCGGCCATCGTGAGGTAGCCGCCGGTGAGGGCTTTGCCTAGGCACATCACGTCGGGACTGATCCCGGTGTGGTCGGCGGCGAACAGCTCGCCGGTGCGACCGAACCCGGTAGCGATCTCGTCGAAGATCAGCAGTACGTCGTGTGCCAGGGTGATCTCCCTTAGCACGTGCAAGTAGCGCGGGTCGTGGAAACGCATTCCACCGGCGCCCTGCACCACCGGCTCGACGATCACCGCCGCCAGCTCGTCAGCATGCCGCTCCACCGTGTCGGCAAGCAGCTGCACGTATCCCTGGTCCAGCTCGGCCGGCGGCCGCGGCACGAACACCTGCGGAGCCAGTACGTCTGACCACAGTGCATGCATGCCGCCGTCGGGATCGCAGACGCTCATTGCACCGAAGGTGTCACCGTGGTAGCCGCCCCGCCAGGTCAGCAGCCGGTGCTTTCCGGGCCGCCGTAGCGAGCGCCAGTACTGCAGGGCCATCTTGATCGCGACTTCCACCGACACCGAGCCCGAGTCGGCGAAGAACACATGTTGCAACGGCTCCGGAGTGATCTGCACCAGGCGGCGACCCAACTGGACTGCAGGCTCGTGGGTCAGCCCACCGAACATCACGTGGCTCATCCGGCTGAGCTGGTCGCACACGGCCGCGTCGAGCACCGGGTGGGCGTAGCCGTGGATGGCCGACCACCATGACGACATTGCGTCTACCAGCTCTTCGCCATTGGCCAGCTGCAGCCGAACCCCGGCGGCGGCGCGCACCACGAGTGGGTTCACCTGCCCCGGCATCGGCCCGTAGGGATGCCATACGTGCGCGCGGTCAGCAGCGAGCAAGTCCTGCAGGGGGTCCACAGCTTGCGACCTTACGGTTTAACCGCTGACAAGAAGCAAATGAATACACAGCGTAACAATGGTGACGGTGCGTACACGATGTAACAGGCAGTGCTGCCGTCGCGATGACAACCTGTGCAGGGTCCTTTTCGAGGATCCTGCGGCGTGGTCCTCTGGGACCGCGCCGTTGGGGGCAGCGGGGCGCGTTCGACCGTCTGGGATGGATGTGGCGCACACATTCGTCCTCGGCACCTGGGGAGGGGACAGCCCAATGGCAGCACATTGGCAACCATGCACGTACCGCGACCGAGTCTATCTCGTTCGCGTCTCATGATTTCGCGACACCAGGGACCGCGAAATCTCGCTGCGAGCACCGTCGCCGCGGTTGACGAGTACACCGGTATCCCGAATCCTCCATTAGCGCCGCAGTCCGCGGTCGCGTGTTCGGTGCAGAACCCGAGCCCTGGTCCGAAACCGATCCGGGTATTGCTGGTCATCGACATGAGCCTGCTCCGGGGAGCACTTGCCGCCGTGTTGTCCAGCGAGGACGACATTGAGGTGGTGACCGGAATAGCGGCGGGCGATCGCGTAGTTCCCACCGCGATCCGGTACCAACCCGATATCGCTGTGCTGGACCTCGACCAGGGTGGATCGGACGTCATCGCGACCGCGCAGGCGCTGCACGAGCGGCTACCCGGATGCCGGGTGATCGTGCTGGCCGCAGCGCACCGACCAGGCTTGGTCCGTCGGGCACTGGATGTGCCGGTGGCTGGTGCAGTCGACAAGGACGCGCAGCCGCGACGGCTATTGACCACCATCCGGCAGGTCGCGAAAGGTAAGCGGACGATCGACCCCACTCTCGCAGTTGCCGCGATCGGTGTGGCGGGTAGCCCGCTGACCCCTCGAGAACTCACGGTGCTCGACCTCGCCTCAGGTGGGGCTTCGCCGACCGAGATCGCTCAACGGCTCTTCCTCAGCCGTGGGACGGTATGCAACTACCTTTCGCGCGTCATGACAAAGCTGGAGGCGCGCACCCGGATCGATGCCATTCGCATCGCCGCCGAGGCGGGCTGGATCTGACCTTTCTGCTGACATTGTTGGTGACGACGGGCCGGGCCACTACTGGGCGCTCCGGTCCGTCGTTGCCCTGACCAATGTCTGTCTCACCATCGGGCCTTGACCCAGGTCCCATAGGCCGACGAGGTCGCGGTACAGCGGTGCATTCGCGAGCAGTTCCGGGTGGGTGCCCGCTACCATGCCGGCACCGTCCATCAGCACAATGCGCTGCGCACGCAGTGCGGAGCTGATCCGGTGCGCGACGACGATGAGGGTTCCACCACGGGCCGCCAAAACCCGCTCTACCCGCTCCTCCGCGATCGGGTCCAGGTGGCAAGTCGCCTCATCCAGGATCAGCACTGGCGCCGGGGTGAGGTGTGCTCTGGCCACGGCGATCAGTTGGCGTTCCCCGGCCGACAGCATTCCGGAATCGACAGCGGCGTCATATCCCCCCAGACGAGCCACGACAGAGCGCAGACCCAGCGCGTCGACCACGGTATCGAGCTCGGTGCCGGTGGCGCTGGGATGCAGGTAACGAAGATTCTCGCCGATCGTCCCGGCGAAGACGTACGCCTCCTGGGGAATCAACACCCGGTGGCCGGCCAGGCTCTGCGGGTTCAGATCCCCGACCGGGACCCCGCCCAGGCGGACCTCGCCGCGGTCGGGGACGTGCGTCGCGGCGAGGAGTCCAGCCAGGGTGGATTTCCCTGCGCCGCTGGGACCGACCATGGCCAGGTGCTGGCCATGCGGGATCACCAGGTCGACATGGTCGACAACCGGCTCGGCGTGGCGGCCGTAAGAGAAGGTGACACCGTCTACGACCAGGTCGTGGCCTTGGGGCGCGCGCCGCTGCGCCGTCCCGGCGACCACCGGGTGCTCGCCGGCCTCGATGAGCCGATCCAGGGTGACCACCAGCCGCAGGCCCCCTGAGCCCAAGCCGTCGATCAGCGACCTCAACGCCGGAAGCAAACCCTGGGTCAGGTAGACAAGAGCACCGGCGATGGTGCCCAACGTCGAGCCGGTCGCGAGCAACCACGGCGCACCGACCAGCAGCCCCACCGCGGGCAACCAGCCCCCGACCGCCACCGACACGGTGCGGATCGCCGCCATCCGGGCCAGCGTCCGTTCCGCCTCCGCGTGCGCGTCAACCTGGCGTTGCACCTGCGCGCAGGCCCGGTCCTCGGCGCCGCAGGCGACCACGTCGCGCACGCTGTGCGCCACCGTGCTGGCGGCCTCGGCGACTCCTTCGTCGGTGAGCACGTGATCGCGCTGCCGAGCCATCATCGAGCGTAGCGAGACCAGGAAAAACGTCAGCCCTAACAGCAGTGGCGGCAGCACCAGAAGTCCGATAACCCCGGTCAGGGTGGCCATCCCGATCACTGCGCCGGCCACGCTCACCACAAAGCCGCTGGTGAGCAGCAGCAAACCGGCGAAATTGTCGCGCACCACTTCAACCTGATGGGTGAGTCGGGCGACCGCGCCTGAATCGGGTCGTCCGCCCAGCACTGTCGAGCGCTGCAGCGCACCGCCCACCACGCTGTGCACCAGGTCATCGCGAAACGGCTCGACGATCTCAGCGAGGATCCGGTACACGTGCCGGGTCGCCAGGGCCCCCGCGAGCACTGCCACACCCAGCACGCCGAGCCAGGCCGCCCCGGTGCCGGGTCGGCCGGCAAGAAATCCGTCGTCCAACGCGCGCGCCACGCCGTACCCGGACAGCAACAGGGGGAGCATTTCCAGCACTGACCATGCAGCCAGCCGTACCAGCGCGCGTGGGTGCCGCCGTAAAGCGGCGAGCAGCGCCCGGCGCACGGTGTTCGCCGTTGGCGTGACGCTGGGTGTCATGCCGGTACCCCGATCGGTTCAGCGGGCACTGCCTCGGCGCCGAACAGGGCGCGGTAGTCCGGGTCGCGCCAGAGCTCGCTGTGGGGACGCAGACTGCGCAACCGTCCGCAGTCCAGCCAGGCAACGAGATCCGTCCGGGCGGCAGTGGCCGCCCGGTGCGCGATGATCAGCCTGGTTTGATTCCGGCCCCCACTGGCCAGCACGGTGCCGACCTGCCGCTCAGTCACGGTGTCCAGGCTGGAGGTCGCGTCATCGAGGATGAGTACTCGGTAGGGATGCGCGAAGGCTCTGGCAAGACCGAGCCGCTGCATCTCACCACCGGACAGCGGGGCTGTGGCCAGCGCAGTCCGGTATCCCTCCGGCAGCCTCTCAACGAAGGCGTCCGCGCGCGCGGCGGCAGCGGCCATCCGGACCTTGGCCTCGGTCGGGCGGCGTGGTCCGAAATTGATCACATCTTCGATCGTGTCACCCACCAGCGCCGGACGTTCAAAAGCGAAGCCGACCGCACTGCGTAGCTCGTCCCGGCCGAGGTCGGGCAGCGCCACACCGTCGAGCAGCACCTGGCCCTGCTCCGGGTCAGCGAGCCTACCGGCCAGCGCGGCGAGCAGCGACTTGCCGCCCCCGGACCGGCCGACCACCGCCACGGTGGCACCAGCCGGGACGACGAGGTCAAGCCCGTCGATCACAGTCTCCCCAGCAGCGGTCACCCCGACTCCGCGGAACTCGATCCGGCCGCCCCCGCCCGACGAGTCGGGCAGCCTCGCGTCGCCGTAGTGGGTCACCGGCTCGGCGAGCACCTCAGCCGCGCGCCGGCCTCCGGCGCGAGCTCGGGACAGCTTGTTCAGCAACCCCACCGCCGACCCGATACCTGCCGCCATCACCGCATAACGGCTCGCGGCGTAGAGGTCACCAACGCTCAGCCGGCCGGCGACGACCCCGAACCCGGCCACACCGACCACGGACAGCTGTAGCAGAGGCCCGATCACGGCGGCCTGACCGGTCATCCGCACCTGGTTGCGCCACATCTGCACGCCGTGCTCGCGCAGCCCGGGCAACGGCTGGAGGATCCGTTCCCGCTCGCGTGCGATGCTGCCGGCGGCGGCAATCGTGCGGGCCCCGGACAGCGCATCGAGTAACCGCGCCGCGATCAGTCCTTGGCTGTGCAGGTAGCCCCGGATGGTCTCAGTGTTGTCTCGGACGAATACCCGTAGCAGCCCGGCCATGGCCAGCAGACCGGCCAGCGCGGTGAGCGCCACCCACGGGTCAATCAACGTCAAGGCGATGATGCTGCCGACCGGCGGTACCAGGCCGACGCCCACCATCACCGCGGTCATCCCGACCTGGCCCGCCTCGCTGGCGTTGCGGGTCACCCGGGTCACCAGGTCTCCAGGTTCGAAGCGGCGGGTAGCCGCCGGCCCGATCGCGACGAGGTGCCGGATCAGCGTCATGCGCAGCCAGGCCGTGCACCGAGCGTTGCTCTCTCCGGTCGCAATGTCAGCGATTACTTTCCCGACCACCATGATGGCGATCAGCGCCGCGCAGGCCAGCAGCGCCCAGCCGATGTGTCCACGCCCGGGCAGCGCGTCCAGAGTGCGACCGAGTGCGGTAGGTAGCAGTATTTCCGCGCCCGCACTGGCCAGCATGGCCAGCGCCAGGGAGCAGATCCACCACCCACCGTGGCGACCCGTGGTGAGCAGCAAGCGGTCAGCCTGTCTCCACACAGAATTGCGTGAATCCGTCAACTCCCCTGCCGCCCCTGCCGGATCGCTGTGCATGCGACCTCCGCATTGTCGTGATGGTCTGGGTACGTCATTTGGGTGGTCCGGGGCAACGCCGGCCGCCCCGGACCACCCGCCAATGACGTATCAGCCGCAGAGCAGCAGGCTGATGTCACTTCCACCGCCGTGGCCGCGGCCGCGACCGCCGCGGTCGTCGTCGCAGCCGCAGCTGTTCAGCTCCACGGACACCTCCATGGCCTGCAGGTCGAGAAGCACCATTGTTTTCACCTCCTTCCGTATGTCGACGCGGATACCAAACCGTTCCTCCCCGTCAGCACTGCCGGCACGGGGGCATCGTGCGGCGGGAACTGTCGTGATTCACAGAGGAACGGGAGACCGACGGGGTGCTCGTGCACAGCAGCACCCAGCGCGAGTAGGACGCCTGCGGCGCCGCTGGCCAAGTCCATCGACAGGCGGAGCAGCTGTTCACCGGGAAACGCGAGATGGCCCTGGTAGTCGACGCGGTGCCAGCCAAGATGCCGGATCTGAGCGGCAACATCCTGGTTCCAGACCGCGTGCCCAGGCGGGTATGCCCGGCTGAGATAGAGGATCATTCCGGCCCGACCGCTGAACAGGCCTGGCTGGATGTAGAACGGGGACCGCGCGGCGTTGCGAATAGCCGCGGCGGCGTTGGCGAATTCGTCATCCACCTGGTGTGTGAGGTACTCATCGAGCACCATGCCGATGCCCGCGCTGCCGCGATCGAGGTAGGGCATCGCCCGCCAACCCTCGTTGATCCGCATCGAGCCGTCCTCGCGCATCACGCAGCGACGCAGATCCTGGCGCAACGCGGTCGCGGACAGCTCAAGCAAGCCGCGGTCACCGGTGTGCTCGTAGAGCCGTAGGAACATCAGCGCCGGCCCGGACGAGCCTTGCATCAGCCCCGCGTAAGGGTGATCTCCGCCGCTGATCGTGCTGACGTCCTCGACGGTGCCGAGCCGGTCGGCGACGATGTCGGCGGCCCGGAGCGCGTGGTCGAACAGCGTGGGTTCACCGGCCATGCCGGCGAAGTGGGCAAAGTTGAGGGCAACACCGGCCAGTCCGCCAGACAGGTCCGTGCCGAGTTGGTCGCTCGGCTCGGTGAGGCAGAACTCGATCAAGTCGAGCGCCGCTTGCCGGTACCCCAGCTCCGCCAGCACGTACGCCACGCCATGCAGCCCGTCGTAAAAACCTAACCGGGTTCCGCGTGCCGCCGCGGCAGCTCGCTCGAGTAGCCAGTGCTCCCCGGCGGGGTATGGAGTGGCCCGGGTGACCGACAGCGCGTAGAGCACCCCGGCCGCACCGTGGGCGATGTTGAGGCCACCGGTGCTGAACTGGGCGATGTCGCCGGGAAACAGCCGATCGGTGCGCTTGGGAGTCGCGCTAGCCAGGATTCCGGTGACGATCGAGTCTCGGGCAGCTGTCCAGCCGGATATCCCGTCAGGTAGCGGTGGGAGCGCTCTGACCCGCCGTCGGGGTGAGTCGCCGGCTCCGGTGATCGTTCGTACCGCATCAGCGAGGAAAGCAGGCGGTACCGGGAAATGTTCGGCGATGACCTCGGCGAAGTCTTCCGGCTTTCCGGCGTCGAGCCGGATCATGGCGGTCAGCGGAAGGAACATGGCCAGTCGCAGGCAGGCTAAGGAATACCGGTCGACATCGAACCCGACTCGATCCCGCGGGGCGGCAAATGCTGGACTGCCCAAGGTTGGGCGACGTCCCTCATCGATTCCCGCTGCGACCTCGTAGTCAATCAGCGTGATGCGATCGTCGTCCCGGACGATGACGTTGAACAGATGCAGATCACCGTGGATGATCCCGCGGCCATGAATGGCCGAGATGACCTCTTCCACTTGCGCGCACATCTCGATAGCCCATTCGGCATATGCGGCGAACTCGGCCGGCCCGGCGGCAGGGTCGTTCATCGGCCAACGCTGTGCAAAAACCTTGTTCAGCGGCATTCCGTCGATGAATTCGAGCGCAAGGAAGTGATGCTCGCCTAAGGTAAAGTAGTCGTGGACTGCGGGCACCCCCTCGATGCCCGCCAGTGTTTCGAGCGTTGCCCGTTCGCGCTGCAAGCGCGCAACCGCATCCGCGCCGTCGGCGGCGAGTCCGGCGTGCGGCCGGGCTTCCTTCAGCGCCACCCGGGTCCCGGACCGCTGGTCGATGGCCTCGTAGAGTCCTCCGCCGTTGGAGAAGTGCAAGACCTGCTCGACGCGGTACGGCAGCCCGGCAACCGTTGTGGCGTTTCGCGCTGCGAGTTGGGGAACGAGCAGGTCAGGCAGGGTTACCCAGGCTGGTGCGCTGAACACTGCATCCCTGCGGTCCGGCACCAGGGCGCCGCTGGGGTCCTCGATCGCCGGCACCCGGTCACCTCGCGCCGACAGGCAGTGCCGCAGGGTGAAACCGCCGTAGCGAACGTAGAGTGGGCCTTCGTTCCATCTCAGGTCACTGAGGATGTACGGGCCTGGCTCTCCGGCCAGCCGCTCACCCAGGTCCTGCAGGATCGTGCCGAGCTCATCTACGTCAGTCGGGTAGATCGTCATGAACTTGCCGCTGGAGCCGCGAGGTGCGTACTTTGCATTCTGCAGGTGAAGTGCACTTCGTGCAGCCAGGAACTTAAACGTGATCCGACGCGGGACGCAGTACTCCCACACTGTCTCCAGAATTCGTTCAGCGTTGTCTAGGCAGGCCGACGCGTGGACCTTCCACCCCTGCGCAGGCACCGAAGCACCCACCGGGCTCATGACCACCCAATTATCGAGGGGCCGCCGTTGCCAACCATCGGGCACCGGACGTCGCGCAGCATCGAAAGACTTTATCCGGTTCGACCCCGAAATCGAGTCGTAGAACAACGGATCCGCGATGCAAAACACCTCGTAACCGTTGTCCACTGGAGCCTCCCTTTGCCGATCGATCAACGCTATGCAGCAATACTGTGCCGATTTGGTGGATGCAGCAAGTGGTGTTCGTCAGGCCTTCCATGTGAAGGAATCACAGGTGTCGACGGTGATTCACACGCCTTCCGACAGCTTGATCTCGCTCATCCGGGCGCTGCTACCTGCTACCCATCCAGGAGGGCGCCCCCGTGACGCTGCTACGGCCTGTCACCAGCATCGACGCAACCAAGCTCCGCTAGCCCGAGCGATCCTCCAAGATGGATGTCGCCTCAGAAGCATCGTCGTGCGTGGAGATTGCCAGGCAGTTCGTGATGCCATGCGGGTCGACCGTCCGGCGCGCCATGCAAAGCTGCCACGGTGACTCGCTCGACCGGGTGGTCGGCAGCTGGCTCTATCCCGCTGGCTCCGAGCAGGTGCTCATCGTGGACGGGATGGCGCTGCACGCTCACCGTCAAGGAGACCAGCCCCAGCCCCGCGCTGCTCGCACAGCCCAATGCGCTGACCGTGGGCCAAGATGCGGGCCGCTTTCCTACGTGGTGCCCGGGGAATTTCAGTGGCGAATGGATGTTGTCAGCGCGCCCTTGCTTCGCCATCGTGTGTATTGCCCGGTGCATCCGGCTCAGAACATCTCAACCGAGGGGGATCACATGGCCAAACGTAACGACCCCGGACGCCCCCTTATGTCCGTGTTCGGCGCGGATATGTTCCTGCCGGGCCGGATGCTGTTAGCCGACGTATCCACCAGCGAAACTGCACTCCGGCGGCGATCACCGGGGAGACGATTATGTCGAGCTGCTCAGAGAGCATAAATCTAAGCATCATGAGTATCATGTAGCGAGGACTCGGCGGTGCAGCAATGCGCCGCCACTTAATCCGTGTGATTCCGGGAAACCCGCGCAGGTGCTGCCGGCTCGACGCAACCGGTACGGACTTAACGGAGTTGATCCGCCCTCGGTGAGTTGTTGAGGACGTTGCGGGGTTCGTCGAGCCACATCCACTGTGACGTGTCGGTGCGGTGAGTCCGAAGCGCTGCCATTCCGGCTCGTCGTGCTCGCGTCAGAGTTGGTCTAGGCGTGTTCGACGTGGCGGCGTGGTCATACCGCCACGCCGCCAGCCGTTCGCTACCACGGGCCATCACCTGGAGCTCCCCGCAGGTTCCACAGGCAAACACACGAAACCGTTGGTGCTTCGCGCCGTCCGGAAGCGGGTATCCCCCGGAGCGCGATGGTCCGGGCGGCAAACCCGGCCGCGAGCCGGACGGCAAATCCCCATCAGGCAACGAAGGCCGAGTGAAGGGAGCAGGCGTTGACCCAGCAGACCGGAGTCAGCGACGCGATGCATGCGGAAGCCCAGGAGTACCGGCAGGGCGCAGAGCGACCGCTGGGTGGCTACTTGCTGGTCATGACGGCGTTCGCCCTCGTGGTGGGTCTGGCTGGCCTGGCGGCCGCGGTGACCGGGCGCGGGCTGCCCCGCCGGATCGCACCCTACGATCTGGCCTTGATCACCGCAGGCACTCATAAACTGGCCCGCATGATCAGTAAGGACGCGGTCACCAGCCCGCTACGTGCCCCGTTCACCCGATATCGCGGCACCGGAGGTCCTGCCGAGGTGATGGAAGAGGTTCGTGATACCAGCGCCCTGCGGCACGCCGTCGGTGAGCTTCTCAGCTGCCCATTCTGTCTCGACATGTGGATAGGTACCGGCTTCACCATCGGTTTGTTGTTCGTGCCCCGGTTCACCCGGGTGGTCGCGGCGACGTTCACCGCGCTCACCGGCGCGGACTTCCTGCACCTGATCTACGCCCGCGCCCAGCAATTCGCACAGGGCTGAGCGCGCCCTGATCCCCACGAGTCTTGCGCACACTGGCGACGGTCGTCACCAACAGCACGCCGACAATCACGCCAAGCGACAGCTCGATGCCCACCGTCGGCACCGAGTCCAAGGACTCGCCACCGTTGACGAAGGGCAGCGAGTTCTCGTGCAGTGCGCCGAGCACCAGCTTGACGCCGATGAACCCGAGTATCACACCGAGCCCGACGGGCAGGTACACGAGCCTGGTGAGCAGGCCGCCAATGAGGAAGTACAACTGCCGCAGCCCCATGAGCGCAAAAGCATTGGCCGAGAAGACCAGGAAAGCTTCCTGGGTCAGCCCAAAGATAGCTGGGATGGAGTCGAGGGCGAAGACCAAATCCACGGAACCGATCGCGATCATCACCACGATCATCGGGGTGAACCACCGCTTGCCGTCCCGCTTGATCGTGAGCCGCGACCCGTCGTACTCATCGGTCACCGGGATCACCTTTCGCAGCGCCCGCAACACGATGTTCTCCCCGAATTCCACCTCCTGATTGCGTTGGCGAATCTGGCGCCAACCCAGATAGATCAGCAGCACGCCGAAGAGGTAGAACACCCAACCGAAGTGCGAGATCAGTGCTGCGCCGGCGGCGATGAACAGTCCCCGCATCGCCAACGCGACCACGATACCGATCAACAGCACGCGGTGCTGCTGGATCGCCGGCACCCTGAAGGCAGCCATGATGATCACGAAGATGAACAGGTTGTCCACCGACAACGAGTACTCAGTGAGGTACCCGGCGAAGTACTGGACGGCGAAAGTGCTGCCGACGAACAGCCAGATTCCGAGTCCGAACGCCGCCGCGCAGGCGAGGTAGAAGACCACCCAGCGGGTCGCCTCCGCGATGCCCACCTCGTGCGGCTTGCGGTCGACGATGACAAGATCGAGAGCGAACAGGACACCGAGAGCGCCCACCGTGGCGAGCCATATCCACATGGGCACATCCATGAGCGAACCTCCGGGCAGACGGCATGCGTCGGGCACCGGAGGTCTCTTCCACCGGCGAACCGGTCGACGGCACCGGGCTCCCGCAGCACTGCGGGTAAGCCGTGTTGACGATGCCGCCGCGAAGGAATACTCCCCTCCACGTCCTGACCAGTCTCCAGTACGGCCTTCCCCGGCGCCAGGCGGGGTGGCCGGCCCATCATGGTGACGTTGCCCACCGGGCGGTGCGTCAACAATCCGCCCCAGCCGCCTGCGGCACCGGAACGGGGCTGACCTACCGTCAGTGGCGTGGCCAGACTGCCGCGGCGACGCTGGCGATTGCTCCTTGTCCTGGTTGTTGCCGCGATGCTCGCGGGCGCCGGGACGGCGCTGGCAATCAGAGCATCGGTACCTGATCCGCCGCCGATCACCGCCGAAAACGTCACGATCGACGTGCCGGAGGGGCCCGACGGCACCGGCGAGGTGCGCCTGGACGCCACGGTGTACCACCCGGCGGTCGCCCCTGCTCCCGCTATCCTGGTGGCCCACGGATTCGGTGGCAGCAAGGACTCGGTCAGTGCCGAGGCGACCGCGCTGGCCCGCCGCGGTTTCGTCGTGCTCGCCTGGACGGCCCGCGGATTCGGCGCGAGCACCGGACAGATCGGCCTCGACTCCCCCGACTACGAGGTAGCCGACGCGCGGGCACTGGTGGACTGGTTGGCCAAGCGACCCGACGTCGTGCACGACGGGCCCGGCGATCCGCGGGTCGGTGTCACCGGCGCCTCCTACGGGGGCGCGCTGGCCTTGCTGCTGGCTGGGACCGACCGGCGAGTGGATGCGCTCGCACCGGAGATCACCTGGAACGATCTGGGTCAGGCGCTGTTCCCGAACTCCGCGAGCCGAGCGCCCATCCCCGCAGCCACTCCGGCAGCCGGCGCGTTCGCTCCGGGTGGGGTATTCAAGCGGGACTGGGCGGGCGTTTTCTTCGGTGGTGGCCTTGCCGGCACCGGGACGTGCGGACGGTTTCGCCCCGAGGTGTGCGCCGCCTACGTCCAGGCCGCGACCACCGGCGGCCCCACCCCGGAGATCATGGCGCTGCTCCACCGCTCGTCGCCCGCCACGGTGGCCGGCAACATCACCGCGCCAACCCTGCTCATCCAGGGTGAGCACGACACGCTTTTTGGGTTGGACCAAGCCGACGCCACTGCCCGGCAGCTCGCCTCGGCCAGCACCCCGCCAAAGTTGAAGGTGATCTGGTACGCGGGTGGTCACGACGGCGGCGAGCCGGACGCGGCGCTCCATGAGCAGGTAGGCGCCTGGTTCGACTACCACCTACGGGGGATCGGCAAGGATCCCGGCACCGGATTCGATTACCAGATACCGGCAATCTTCGGCACCCGCGGCGGCGTCACCCAACGCACTGTCCACGCCCCGGCCTATCCCGGGCTCGACGGGCCCCCGGTCCAGCGGCGAGAGCTCGCGCTGCACGGCGAAGAGCAGCCGGTGGTGCGCCCGCCGGGCGGCAGCCCGGCTGCGCTGAGCAGCCTGCCGGGTCTCAGCGCCGCGCTACCGGGGGGCGCGGCAAACCTCGACGGGGTGGCGATGGACCTGCCCGGGCAGACGGCGACGTTCACCACCGATCCGCTCCCCGACCCAGTGGAGGTCACGGGCGCAGCACAGGTCCGGTTGCGGGTGTCCGCGGCCCCTACCGGTATTTCGGTAGCCCCGTCCGAGGCCATGCTGTTCGTCAAGCTCTATGACGTCGGACCGGACGGGCGCCGCACGCTACCCGGGGGCGCGGTAGCCCCGGCGCGGATCGGCGCACTGGCCGCAAACGGCACCCCGACCGAGGTGACCGTCACGCTGGCCGGGGTCGTGCGCCCGGTGCAGGCCGGTCACCGGCTGCAGGTCGCGGTGGCCACCACCGACCGCGGCTACGCACTGCCTTCGCAGCCTGCCGGGTACACGGTGTCGCTGGCCCCCGGCGGTCAGCTGGCCGTACCGGTGGTGCCCGGCGAGCAGGCACCCGCGCCGCTTCCCGCGGTCCAGTTGGCTGGGTTAGGGGCGCTCACCGCGTTGGTCGTCGCAGTCGGAGTGGTCGCTGTGCTGCGCCGCAGGCACACTGACGACGCCGATCCCCGGCTGGCCGAGGTGCCGCTGGTGGTCTCGGGTCTGAGCAAGCGTTATCCGGGTGGCCTCACCGCCGTCGATGACCTGTCCTTTCGTGTCGAGCACGGGCAGGTGCTGGGCCTGCTGGGACCCAACGGGGCCGGCAAGACGACCGTGTTACGGATGCTGATGGGGCTCGTGCATCCCACCGGTGGCGAGCTGCGGGCGTTCGGGCACCGGGTGAGCGCCGGTTCCCCGGTGCTGTCCCGGATCGGATCGTTCGTGGAGGGTCCGGGATTCTTGCCACATCTGACCGGGGCGGCCAATCTCCGGCTGTACTGGGCGGCCACCGGTCGGCCCGCCGCGGATGCCGGCATCGAGGAGGCGCTGGAGATCGCCGGGTTGGGTCAGGCGGTGCAGCGGCGGGTGGGCACCTACAGCCAGGGAATGCGACAACGCCTGGCAATTGCCCAAGCCATGCTCGGCAAACCGGACCTGCTGGTACTTGACGAGCCGACCAATGGCCTGGACCCGCCGCAGATCCACGCCATGCGGGAGGTACTGCGCGATTACGCCGCCCGCGGCGCGACGGTACTGGTCTCCAGCCACCTGCTCGCCGAGGTGGCGCAAACCTGCAGCCATGTGGTGGTGATGCACCGGGGGCGGCTGGTGGCCGCCGGCACCGTCGCCGAGATCGTCGCTGCAGCCGGCATCGGGGCCGACGGGGTGGACGCGCGCCACCAGCTGGAGGAGGCGTTCCTGCAACTGGTGGGACAGGAGACCATCGGATGACCACTCGCGGAGCAGCGCCCGGCTACCGGGCTGCGGCGACCTTGCCGCTGCAGGTGGAGCTGGTGCGCCAACTGCGGCGCAGGCGCACCGTGCTGACCTTGGGATTCCTCGCGGTGCTGCCCCTGCTGCTCTGGCTCGCCTTCAGGGTTGGGCGCAAGGACCAGAAGCAGGGGGGCGCCACGCTGGCCGACCTCGCCACCGCGAGCGGGCTCAACTTCGTCATGTTCACCCTGTTCTCGACGGTGAGCTTCCTGCTGGTTGTCGTGGTGGCGCTGTTCTTCGGTGACACGGTGTCCAGCGAGGCGTCCTGGTCGAGCCTGCGCTACCTGTTGGCCGCCCCAGTGCCCCGCGGACGTCTGCTGCGGCAGAAGGCGGTGGTGGCCGCACTGCTGTCGGTATTCGCCCTGGTATTGCTCCCGGCGGTGGCGATGGCGGTCGGGGTGGTCGCCTACGGAGCAGGTGACCTGGTCTCGCCGACCGGCCAGTCGCTGGCCTTCCCGCCCGCCGTCAGCCGGCTCGCATTGGTCCCCGCCTACGTGGGGCTGCAGCTAGCCTGGGTTGCTGGGCTGGCGCTGCTGCTCTCGGTGAGCACCGACGCGCCGCTGGGCGCCGTCGGTGGTGCGGTGATGGTGTCGATCCTGTCCCAGATCTTGGAGACCATCGACGCGCTCGGCGATCTGAGGGATTACCTGCCCACCCGGTTCAACGCGGCATGGGCTGATCTGCTGGCCTCACCGATCGACTGGACCCACCTGGCCAGCGGAGCGTTCTCCGGGCTCGCCTACGCCACGGTGTTCGGGCTGTCGGCGTGGTGGCGGTTGGTCACCAAGGACATCACCAGCTGACGCCCATAGTTCGTTTACTCGACACCCAACGGCAGGGATCAAGCAGCATCGACTTCATCTCGTGCTGGTGCGATGACGCTAGGTGACCGCACCGGATGACGAGGGGAAATGATGCTCACCCGGCGCACTTTCCTGGTTAGCGGCAGCGTCGGTGGCGCGGTAGCGCTGGCAGATTTGCCTCGAACGCACCCGGATCAGAGCCGGCAGGCTTCGATCGTCATCGGCCATCGTGGCGCCGCCGGCTACCGGCCAGAGCACACCTTGGCGTCCTACGAGCTTGCCGCGCGGCTGGGCGCTGACTTCCTGGAACCCGATCTGGTGGTCACCAATGACGGCGTGCTGGTCTGCCGGCATGAGCCGGAGATCGGTGGCACGACCGACGTCGCCGGCCACCCCGAGTTCGCCTCGCGCAAGACAACCAAGATGCTCGACGGCCTCGCCGTCACGGGCTGGTTCACCGAGGACTTCACTCTCGCTGAGCTCAAAACACTGCGCGCGGTGGAACGGTTGCCGCAGATCCGCCAGCACGACACCCTGTTCAACAGGCGATACGAGATCCCCACGTTTCAGGAGCTGCTGGATCTCCGGGCGCAACTGTCCGTGGAGCTGCACCGGAGCCTGGGCGTCTACCCAGAGACCAAACATCCCACGTTCTTTCGCAACGCCGGTCTGGCGTTGGAACCTCGGCTGTTGGAGATCCTGCGACACAATCGACTCAACCAGCCCGATGCCCCAGTGTTCGTGCAGTCCTTCGAAGTGACCAACCTCAAGCAGCTGCGGGAGTCTGGTCTACGGACGAAGGCGGTCCAGCTGCTGTCCAGCTCCGGCGCACCGTTCGACACCGTGGCAGCCGGCCACGGACCGGCCTACGCTGATCTGTTCACCCCGGCGGGCCTGCGAGGGATCGCCCGATATGCCCACGGGATCGGTCCCGACAAGCTGCAGGTCATTCCCCGGGAGAACGACGGCACGCTGGGCTCACCCACCGCGCTGGTGACCGATGCGCATCACGCGGGCCTGGTTGTGCATCCCTACACATTTCGCGCCGAGAATACGTTCCTGCCGGTCGACTACCAGACGTCAGCGGTCCCGACCGACTACGGGCGGGCGATCGATGAACAGATCACCTACCTGCACGCCGGCCTCGACGGTCTGTTCACTGACCAACCCGACATCGGCGTCATCGCCCGGGCCGCCAGTGTCACGCGTTGCCGGCGCCGAACACCAGGATCGATGCGGTGAACCCGTGCAGGTAGTTCCGGCCCGCGACGGGACCGATCTCCCCAGCCGCGAAGAACCCGGCCACTCCGGTGGTATCGAGGCCGGCGCGCACCGCCAGCACGTCGTGATCCGCGCTGGGGAACATGGTCTTGCCGCGGCCGTTGCAGGAGAACAGCAGCGCACCGCCCACCGGGCCGGCCTCGGCACGGAATCGGGTGAACAGCTCGGTGAGGTCGTCGTCCGCGGCGGCGGCATCACGCACCTGGAAGCGGACGGTCCGGCCCACGTCCACCACATCTCCGATGGCGATCGCTCCGCGCTGCTGATCGGCACCCACGATGCCGCGGATGAGGAAATCGCCACGCTCATGTTCTTCGGCGTACTCATCCATCGCCACGCCGATCTGCAATCCGCGCACGGCGGCTGGCCGGTCCGCGGCGGGGAGTCCGCCAACGATCTGTTCGAGCTTGGCCAGGGCTGGCATGCCGGCCAGCTCCAGCAGCACGTTGCGCTCCGCTTTGGTGACGATCATCGGGGGTCCGAAGGGGCGACAGCCCTGGCTGACCACCATGCGGGCCGCCAGGGGGCCACCGAGAACCACTCCCACCGCGCCGGCCGGCACGCTGCGTCCGTCGAGGAACAGGCCCGCACCGCGGGGACCGCTGGCGACACCGCCGATCAGTGGTAGACCAGTGAGATCGTCGTGGGAACGCTGCACAAAGTCCGCGACGGGGAAGCTGAAGGGATCGGCGAGAAGCACCGCCACGGCGTCATCGCTGCGCCGGTCTGGCATTCCGGTGACAGCGGCACCGTCGAGGGTGCGCACCAGTTCCAGGTGCAGCGGGGTGCACCTGACCCCGGGCAGACAGGCCGCGAACGCACTGACCGCGGGTACGCCCTCCGTTCCGCGACCGGCGCCGATCACACCACCGGCACTGCACCCCAGGGTCGTGCGTGCCCCGGCCACCTCCATGGCGCGGCCGCCCGCCAGCTCCACCATCGCCGGATCGTCCCCGCAGACGAACACGCACAGCAGGTCCGGGTGCCGCCCATCGAGCGGGACCAGCGCCTGCCTGACGGCGGATTCCGCTGCCACCGCGAGGTCGGGGTCGGCCGCCAAGCCGTCACCGAAGCGAGCCGTGAGCAAATCCGTTGGCGAGGACACCGGGCACCTCCGATCTTCACGGTACTGGAGGCCCCAGCGCGCGAGTGAGCCCAGTGTGCTGGTTAACCGGGTGTGTTGTGGTGAAGTCGCCGGCAAGTGCACGTCCGCCGTTCGCCGTCCCTTGAGGTGCGGTTAAGCGAACGGTCATATCCGACGCGTCTCATGTGGGTGACCTCGATGCCGTGGTCACCCATCGAGAGGGCGCGATGTGGCTAGATGCACGACCCGGCTCGCCGTCATCGCGGTCGCGGCGGCCATCACTGCCACCGTGACCTCGACTCTCCCAGCAGGTGCCAAGGACCGCGACAAGCCGACCACTGCCACGCCGATCGAGCATCTCGTTGTGATCTTCCAGGAGAACGTGTCATTCGATCACTACTTCGCCACCTACCCGACTGCGACCAACCCTGCCGGCGAACCCACCTTCCGCGCCGCGCCGCACACTCCTCAGGTAAACGGCCTCACCCCAGCGTTGCTCACCCACAACCCCAACGCCGCCAACCCGGTACGCCTGGACCGCTCCGAGGCGCTGACCTGCGACCAGGACCACGACTACACCCCGGAGCAGAAGGCGTTCGACGGCGCAAAGATGGACAGGTTCGTCGAGAACACCCAGACCGCGTCGTGTTCAGCCCCTGACATCGGCAAGCCGGGACTGGTCATGGACTACTACGACGGCAACACCGTCACCGCGTTGTGGAACTACGCCCAGCACTTCGCCATGAGCGACAACAGCTACGACACGGTATTCGGTCCGTCTACGCCAGGCGCACTGAACCTGGTCTCCGGGCAAACCCACGGCGCGACGCCCACCTCGGTGAGCAACGCGGTGGCCGGGGGCACCATCATTGGCGACCTGGATCCGACCTTCGACGATTGCTCGGCCGGCACCACGGTAGCGATGAGCGGGCGCAACGTCGGTGACCTGCTTAACGCCAAGCTCGTGAGCTGGGGCTTCTTCCAGGGCGGCTTCCGGCCCACCACGTCGGCGCATCCGGCCACCGGGACGAAAGCGGCTTGCGCGAGGTCCCACACCAACGTCGGTGGCGCCTCGGTAGGTGACTACAGCGCACACCACGAGCCGTTTCAGTACTACGCCTCGACGGCCAACCCGCACCATCTGCCGCCGTCGTCCGCAGCCGCCATCGGGTACACCGATGGGGCGAACCACCAGTACGATCTGGCCGATTTCAGCACCGCGTTGCAGGACGGCGACCTGCCTGCGGTGTCATTTCTCAAGGCCGCCAAGTATCAGGACGGTCACGCCGGCTACTCCGACCCGCTCGATGAGCAACGTTTCCTCGTCGCCACCATCAACGCATTGCAGCGGTCGACGCAGTGGCGCTCCACGGCCGTCGTCATCGCCTACGACGACTCCGACGGGTGGTATGACCACCAGCCCAGCCCGATCGTCAACCCCAGCCAGTCGCCGCGGGATGCGCTGACCGCATCGGGCATCTGCGGGTCGACCGGCACGCCGCTCGCTGGTTCCGCGAACCGCTGCGGTTACGGGCCGCGGCTGCCGCTTCTGGTGGTCTCCCCATTCGCGAAGCAGAACGTCGTCGACCACACGCTCACCGACCAGACCTCGATCCTGCGCTTCATCGAAGACAACTGGCTACGCGGTCAACGCCTCGGCGGGGGTTCCTTCGACGCCCTCGCCGGGCCGCTCACCGGCATGTTCGACTTTCCACACCACCGCGCCGGCAACCTCGTCCTCGACCCCGCCACCGGCAAATAGCCGACCGAAGTCCCCTCCGGGCTGGTCAGTTTGGCGGGCCGACCGCCAGTCGCACCGTGGCGCCCTGCTGCTGACCGGAGGGGTCCGTCCACCCCAGCCGGACCTGATCCCCGGGGTGATGGTCGGTGAGCACGGTGGTGAGCGTCGCAGGCGAATAGATCACCGCCCCGTCCAATGAGACGATGACATCCCCCGGCGCCAGTCCGGATTGTTCACCCGGCGAGCCAGGAGTGACACCGGCGACGGGAGCGCCGGAGACGGCAGCACTTGGGCCGGCGGAACCGTACCGGCTCCTGAAGTCTGACCGAGCGGTCGGCTCCCGGACCAGAATACCGAGAATGCCGGTCGGTCCGATGTGGACGGTTGGGGATTCGGTGCCGGTATCGATCTGTCTGCTGATCGCGATTGCGTCGTTGATCGGGATTGCCATTCCCTCGGCACCGGAGGTCTGGAACCGGGACCCAGTAGGACGAGAACCCGCGGTGTCGACACCGACGACCTGTCCAGCGGTGTTCACCAACGGGCCACCGGAGTCACCAGGCTCCACGTCGGCCGCAACCTGGATCAGGCCGGCGAGCTGCTCACTGCTTCCAGTTGTGTCATCGCTGACGTCGACCACCTGATCGAGGGCGGACACCGTGCCCGATGCGATGCTCGGGGTACCGCCGACGCCACCGGCGTTACCGATCGCCGCGATCTCGTCCCCGACCGCGACCGCGTCGGAATCCCCCATCGAGGCCACTTGCAGGCCCGAGGCGCCCTGCAGCTGGAGCACGGCGATGTCATGACCGCGGTCATAGCCCACGACCGTGGCCGGATAGGTCTGCCCGTTGCCGATGTCGGTGACGTTGATACTGGTCGCACCACTGATCACATGGTTGTTAGTCAGCACCTCGCCGGATGGACTGAGCACAATGCCGGTGCCGGCCCCCTCGCCGTTCTGGTAGCCCAGCTGGGTGTTGATGTCCACCAGACCCGGCTCGACCTTGGCCACCAGCGCCGAGAGGTCCGTCGACCCACTCGAGGCACCGGGGCTTGCCGGCGGCGCGACTGCGGAAGGCTCCCGCAGCGACGATGTCAGCAGGGCGGTGGACGCCGCCTGCCAGGCGGCGCGACCGACGCGGACCACCGCCACGGATACCAGGAGCACGAGGAGCAGAACACCAAGCAGCCGCAGCGGGTGCCGTTTCGGGGGCGGTACCGAACGGTCGACCTCGCTCATGGCCCCCTCCTCTCCGGGACCTAAGGACGGTTTTCCTCCATCGAGTAGACCGCTGCAACCTGAGAGCTGCCTGGGCGCCGGTTGTGAATAGTCGGCTCAGCGCAGCCGATCAGCCCTCGAACAGCGCACGCCCCCAATATCCGGAGGCGTTCGGGACGCCCTGCGGGCACGCGAACAAGGCGGAACCGACATGGCGGATGTACTCGTTGAGCGCGTCGTGTGTCCCGAGCTTGCGCTGCAGCGCGACGAACTGCGCAGGATCCTTCTGGAAGCTGATGAAGAACAGTCCGGCATCCAGGGTGCCGGTCCGGGCGTCGATGCCATCGGTGAAGGAATATCCGCGGCGCAGGATCCGCAGGCCATCGTTGGCCTCGAACGCCGCTAGCCGGATGTGCGCGTCCTGCGGGATGGTCGGCTGCCCGTCCGCACCTCGGGCAGCGAAGTTGGGGGGATCGAACTCGGCTTTGCCGGTGAGCGGGGCGCCGGTGTACTTCGCGCGGCCGAACACCGCCTCCTGATCGCGGAGCACGTCACGGTCCCAGGTCTCGACGAACATCCGAATTCTGCGCGCCACCAGGTAGCTCCCGCCGCGCATCCACTTCTGCCCCGCCTCAGCACCGACCCACACGTACTTGGCCAGGGTCGCCGAGTCGCCGCTGCGGATATTGCGGGTGCCGTCCTTGAATCCCATCAGATTGCGCGGTGTCTGCTGGCCGGTGCCGGTGGAGGAGGTGCGGCCGAAGCCGAGCTGGGTCCACCGGGTGACGACCGTGCCGCGCCCGAGCCGGGCTAGGTTGCGCACCGCGTGGAAGGCGACCTGCGGATCATCGGCGCATGCCTGAATGGCGATGTCGCCTGCGCAGCGCGCCGGGTCGAGAGTCTCCCCGGGTAGCGCCGGCAACTCGGCGAAAGCCGCTGGGCGGTGGGATGCCAACCCGAAACGTCCATCAAACAGCGCTGGGGCGAACCCGATGGTGACGGTCAGCCGGGCAGGTGAGAGCCCGACTGCCTCCCCGGTGTCCGCCGGGGGCACCTCTTCACCGTGCGAGTCGCCGGGAACCATGACGCCCCGGCTCATCGCCTCGGCCGCCGCCGTCCACGTCTTGAGCATGTCCACGAGGTCCTCGCGGCGGGTGGCCGTGACATCGAAGGCAGCGAAAGCCAGCCGGTCCTGGACGTCAGTGGTGATCCCGGCCTGGTGACTGCCGTAGAAAGCAACAACGTCCTCCGCGCTACCAGCGGTGGCATTTCTGGCGCAACTGGAGAGTCCGGCACCGGAGGCGCCGAGGATCCCGAGTCCTGCAACACCGCCCAACAGGCGGCGACGCGATACCGCACCGCTGACAATCGGGCGAGCCGAGGTGGGCTCCATGTCAGACCACCAACCCCGCGACCCTGGACAACGGCTCAGCCAATGCGTTCACCGCGTCGGCAAGCTCACGTCGCTGGTCTTCGGGAACTGTGCTGTAGTCGACGTAGCCGTCGCCTTGCTGGTACTTCGACAGCTTGTCCGCCACGTCGGTGAAACGTGTCTCGAGCCGCCGCCCGAGGTCCGGGTCCTTGGCCGCCAATAACGGCTTGAGCAGCTCGAAACACTTGTGTGCGCCGTCGACGTTGGCCGCGAAGTCCCACAGGTCGGTGTGCGAGTACCGGTCCTCCTCCCCCGTCACTTTCTTTGTCGAGACCTCGTTGAGCAGCTCGACGGCACCATTGGCCAGCTGTGCCGTCTGGTAAGTCTCCCCGGCCACCTTCGACCTGAGCGCGACCACGTCGGCGTCGAGCTTATCGGCGATGGGGCTCATCCCATCGAGCGTCTTGTCCTGCCACATCGCCTTTTCGATGCGATGGAAGCCGGTCCAGTCAGCGGGGTTGTCGACATCGTCAATGCGGGCGTCGATGCTCGGATCCAGGTCGCCGAAGCTCTCAGCCACCGGCTCGATGCTCTCGTAATGCAGGCGCGCCAGAGGAAACAGCTGTTTGGCCTTGTCCATGTCGCCGGCCCGTACTGCGTCGGTGAACTGCTTGGTGGCGGTCGTCAACTGATCAACCTCGCCGACGACGTAATCCTGATAACCCTGCGTTGCGGCAGCCAACGCGGCGTTTCCGGGCGCGGTATCCGGCTGTGCGGAGTCGCCGGTGACAGTGAACGGCCAGCTGTTCGTCGCACCGCCGGCGCAGTGAATGCGGTAGGTGCCGCCATCATTGAGGCGCAGCGACAAGCCACCGGACACGCCGGGTGTGAGACCCTCCTTCTCAGCCAGGATCTTGCCGTCGCGCAGCAGCTCCACCTCGGTCACAAAGCGCGACCCGGAGTTCGTGATTGTGAACGCCACCGGACCCTCAGGCACGCTCGCCGGTTGCGGCTCGCAGCCGGCGTCCGACAGCGCGATCGTCACTTCGGTGACCGGCCGGGCGGGTTGGGCCGGCTGAGCCGGCTGGGTCGGTCGTCCGGGTCCGCCGCAACCCGCTACCAGAACCGCTGCGGAGACCAGCAGTACCGCACCTTCGCAGAACCTAATCCGCGCTGTAGGCACCATAGTTAGCCTCACCTCACTCTTCCGTGTGCTGAGGTTAGGCTTAGCTAAGCGAGCGTGTCAACGGGGCGAAAAGGCACTACTCAGCGCGCACATCCATTCACCGGCAGGAGGGGACTTGCCGGTGCAGCCATCGTCGCGAGGCACCGGCCGCGGGACTGGGCGAAACCGCCGGTGGGGCTGAGATCCCAGCTTTCGAGCCACCGCCGAGCTCAGCGGAGTGCCGACCGCAGCTCGGCGAGTTCGGCGGGCGACAATTCCCACTCACCGGCCGTTGCATTGGCTCGCACCTGTTCGGGTTTCGTTGCCCCCGCGATGACCGAAGTGATCCTCGGCATAGCCGCCAAGCCGGCGATTGCAACATCTAGGAGCGATCGTCCATGCTCTTCACCGAACCGTTCCAACGCTTCGAGCTTGTCGAACACGTCATCGGTCAACGCCGACTCGTGTCCGGCCAGGCGCGTGCCACGAGGAGGGGCCTGTCCGCGACTGTACTTCCCGGTGAGCAGCCCATTCGCCAGCGGAAAATACGGCAACACGCCAACACCGCGATTCATACACGACGGTATAACGTCCCGTTCCGCGGCACGTTCCAGTAGGCTGTAGTGATTCTGCGCCGACACGAACCGAACCTGATGCTGGGTCCGCGCAATCCAATCACCGTCGGCAATCTGCCATCCCGCGAAGTTGGACGAGCCGATATAACGCACTTTGCCCGCTGTGACGAGATCATCGAGCGTCGCCAGTGTCTCCTCAAGCGGAGTGACTCCATCAGGCGCATGGTATTGGTAGAGGTCGATATAATCGGTCTGCAAACGGCGTAGACTCGCCTCCACCGCTCGCCGTATGTACTTTCGCGATCCCCGCGCGGCTGTCCCGTCGCCCATATCCATGCCGAACTTCGTCGCCAGCACGACGTGCTCACGCCGGCCCGCCAGCACCTGGCCGAGAAGCTCCTCTGATCCGCCACGGTCCCCGTAGACGTCGGCGGTGTCGACGAGGGTGACACCGCAGTCGATGGCAGCATCGACCACGCTGCGGGTTTCCTCCAGACCGAGACGACCGCCGAAGTTGTTCCCGCCGAGGCCAATCACCGACACCGTCAGCCCAGACTCACCCAACTGGCGATAACGCATGTCCTAATCCCCCCTGAAAATCACGTATCACCGGCGTTCGCAGGCCTCGGGTGGGCGGCGGCGCTCAGGTCGTCGCCGGTGGAGGTGCGTCCGACTCGGACGTCCTCTTCGGGGCGCTGCTCCAGGTTCTCCGGGGCGCGGTCGTCGACACCGAGGGCGTCGTCGGGTAGGTCCTCGTCATCAAGCTCCTCGGCGAGGTTGTCAGGTGCCTCGCCCATCTCGTCAGCGGGCAGCACGTGGACGGCAGCCTCCTCGGCCGTGGCGGCGCCTCCCGAGATGCCCACGTCCACCGCATCCAACGACTCCGCGCTCCAGGTGTCCGGCGCATAGTCGTCCGCTTCCAAGCGGCCCGCACGATCGCTCTCCGCGTCTGGTGACTTCGCGTCTACCGAAGAGACATCGGGTCGCTCCTGGACCAGTCGCTGATCCAGTGTCTCGCCCTCCCGCATGCCGCGTGCGGTGACCTGGTCGTCATTGAGCACGTAAGGCCGATCCGGCGGCACGTACCCGGCGTCGAGAAGGTCACCTCCATCGGACCCGACCATGGTGTATTCCGGCGTCTCGTGCAGAACCGCGCCGAGATCAGGTGCTGAGGGCTGCTGCGGGTGGTCATCTTTCGACATGAGCGTCTCCTGCTCCTGTGCCGGTGGGCGTCTCGATCGTGATGACCTCGGCGCGGACCTCTCCCGATGGCGACTGGTAGGTGATCGTGTCGCCCGCGCGGCGACCGACCAGGGCGCGGGCTAGTGGACTGCCGATCGTCATGGCAGTGGACTCTTCGCCGTCCATGATCTCCTCGGTGATCGCGACCGCGCGCATGGTTCTCGTCGTTGCGTCGGCGAAGCGCAGGGTCACGACTGTTCCGTCAGCCAGCTCGTCGTCGCTGCCTGCAGCGGTCCCATCCCGCAGCTGTCCGATCTGCTCGGTTACCTGGGTGATCCGCCCATCCACCCAGAACAGATCTTCAGATTGCTCGAGGGCCGCAGCGGCATCCGCACGGTCGCCGGCCGAATCCCGGTTGTCGAGCCCCTCAGCGAGTTCTCGGCGGCGGCTGTGGAGGGCTGCCAACTCCTGCTCGAGTCGCTCCACCGCCGCTGCGCCCGCCTGGCTGCGGTACTGATCCGCCTGGCCTTGGGTCATCATCGATGTCCCCTCTCAGGGTGTCGAGAGCTCTGCGCGTGGTTTACCCACCAACCCCGGCGTCGAATCAGCACTGGTGCCAAGTCGCGGGGCTGCGCAGCCGCGGAGTGTTCTCTTGGACAGCGCCCAAGGATCGGCCGGTAGCCAGCACCATCACCCCGGCCCGCACGCAGGTCCAGGTCACCGTCACCGACCTGTTCGATCATGCGTCCACGCGGCCGCTGGCGCGTCGAGAATCCCACAAAGCGCCGATTAATTGCCACTTACCTTAGCTCGCGATCAAGTGTAAACTCCCTGTTAAGCCGCTTTTGCCGGATTCGCCGACCCCAGCAAGCTAGCTATGACCCAATAGTCAAACGGCCGTGTTCCGAGCCTGATCGAGTGTCAGACATTTCTCGCCGGGTGGGAGGTAACAGTGAATGAGTATGGGCAGCCGCACCTTGGTGGTTGGTGGGCCGGCCTGATCATCGGGTTTGTGGCCTTGGTGGCCGTGGTGATCGTGGTCGTCACGCTTCTGGTGCTTGCATCACGGATCAGCGCGCAGGTGCGCGCAGCGGTTCGTGAGCTCGAGGCGACAGTGCCGAACACGCAGCCGCTCGTGCAGCTGCGCCGCACGAACGACACGCTCCAGAGCATTCTCCGGGGCGCTCGGTCCGCTCGAAAAGCTTTGGGAGGATAGCGATGGTCCTAGCTCTTGCCGCCGAGGACACTACGCTCTGGCAGGCTACGCTGGCCGCCGGGGCGGTTGTGCTAGTTGTCGTGATTGCGCTGCTCAGCCTGCTCCTTTACTTCGTCGGGTCCATTGAAACCGGTGTGCAGCGACTGCGGGACGTGGCGCAGGCGGTTCGCGGCAACACGGCCAACATCCCGATCGCGCTCGCCGTCGCGGACTCCCTCGATGAGGTCGTCGACGAGGCGGGCCGCCATGCTGCACTTCTAGGGGTAGGTGCGTGATGGGGCTGCTCGTAATCCTTACCGTCGTCGAGATCGTGGCCCTGGTGGTCGCGTTGGCGCTGTTCGTTATCTTGATCACTCGCCGGCTGCGTTCCATCGCCAACACCCTCGGGCAGATGAGTGGGGGAGTTTTGGGGGCGATCCAAGGGGACGTGTGTCTGATTGGCGCCGGCGCCGCGATCCTGAACCGGAAGTTGAACACGATCGCCGGTGCGCTGCCAGCGATCGCGGAGAAGGCCGAGTCGCTGCCTTCGCAGCAGACGCAGGTCCAGATTCCGCAGCAGAGGCAAACCGAGGCCGCCGGAGTCGGCTGGCGACCCGCAGTAGCTCAGGACCCCGCGGTCAGGCGAAGGTAAGACACCAGGAGACGACGATGACACTGTGGTGGATCGGCAACGCGATCTTCATCCTCGTGGTGATACCCGTCGTGGTGGTGCTCCTGCAGCGCCTGAAGGGTGCCACCAGCGACATCGGGAAGCACGTCAACACCATTCACGGTCAGGCCGGGGGCATTGTCCAGGCACTCGACGATGTCAAGCAGCTGATACCCACCCGCGACGCCGTGAAGCGGGTGGGAGCTGGCCTCACCCGCTATGTGACAGCGGTTGCCCGCGTCCTGTGAGGAGCGAATTACCATGCCATTAGCCGCTGTAATCACGATCATCGGCGCAGTGCTCACCGTGCTGGTGCTCGCTGCCTACCTGATCAGTATCGCGAACATTCTCCGGCGCGTTCACGCCATGCTGCGCACAGTCATCGGCGGCCTCCACCTAGTCACCGAGAGGACCGCGCCAGTCGGATCGATCGTTGGGCAGATCAACGATGACCTTGCCGGAGTGGACAACGCCCTGAAGAGCGTGCTCGCCAGATAGAGTTGCGCCGCCGACCCGAGGAGGCGCGTGCCCGATGAGGCGCGCGGGGGCCGGAGGAACATGATCCAACCCCAGCGCACTGCGGCGTAGCCGCAGTGCGCTGGGGCGTTACGGGTACAGGCAGTGCCCCCGGTGGGAGTCGAACCCACACTGGACGGGTTTTGAGTCGGCAAATTCACCCTTCAGGAGTAGACGACCAGGGACTCTGGTGACTGACCAGACGACTCAGGATGCCGAAGAAGCACTCTTGGCACTGAGTTCATGGACAGATCCATGGACAAGGCCCGCGCAGCGACCGCAGATCGTCCCCGCCGGGAGGTACTACGGGCTGCAGGTGGCGACGTGCGTGCCGTTCGACCGGAGTCCAAAGGTGGAGCGAAAGCATCGGTGCGGGTCGCGAAGGCTGATCTGGTGGCGACTGAGGCCGTCGGCACAGTGAGACCGGCGCGGTGCCGGCCGAGCGGCTGTTGGTGGAGCGCGAGCGGCTGCATGTGTTGCCCTCGGCTCCCCATACCGCCGCGCTGGGTGAGACGCGGCTTGTGAACACCGATTAGACGATCAGGTTCGGGTCGGTGCGCTACTCCACCCCGCCCGGGCTAGTCGGCGCCGAGGTGTGGGTCCGCGCCGCGGGCGACGAGCTGGTCCTCGTCGCCGACCTGGGCGGGCTGGCGCTGCGACCCGGCTTGGCAGTGTGCTGCTGGTGCCCGGTTGTCGTCTGCGTTGTCGTCGCCGTCAGCTCGCGCCGGGAATGGGCTTGCTCCTCCCCCATCGCCTATGCCTTGCCCCCATTCCTCGTATACCGGTGAGGCTCATCAACGTGGCGGCGAGCCACCCGTCGATCTTGCTGGGGCTCATGTGTCATCCGTCGACCCGCCGCAACCCGACCGCCCGGCATCCCGGGGGCAGCTCTCGGCGCAACCAGCACCTGCGTCGTCTGGCTCTGCCCCCGAGATAGCGTGTGCTAGTCCTCGGGAAGGTCGGTGGGATTCCACCCCTGCCCTCCCACAGCAACGCTCGTGGCCAACCATCCCGGAGACGGCTTGAGCAACAACCGAACGGCCAACGGCGATAGCGAGCCGGATCGAACGGAGTTGCCGCCGTCCACCGTTCCGATGCGGGTCGTGTCGTTGACGGGGCATTTTGTAACAGTTTGGTGACTCTGAGTTGCTTGCTGGCTGGGCTGCCCTATTTTGCGGCGTATGCCGGTGGAGTTCCTGACTGATGATGAGGCGACGGCCTATGACCGTTACGCGGGGGTGCCGTCGCGGGCGGATCTGGAGCGGGGGTTCTTCCTCGACGATGAGGACCGGGCGCTGATCGAGGGCCGTCGGGGTGATCACATGAAGCTCGGGTTCGCGCTCCAGTTGGTGACGGTCCGGCGCGTGGGTGCATTTCTGGAGGCGGCTGGACAGCGAAAAGATACCTCGACAGTTTCTCACTGGTTCTTGCCCTTACCCGATGTCTGACGGCCTGGAGACGGCCTGATCCTGATCTGCCCGCTATCCCTCGCAGCTGCGTGACGACGCGCCCTCCTGCTCCCTCACCCGAGATGCGCTCTGTACCCCTGTACAGCTCGGTGTGGATCAGCGGTACCGGCTAATTAGCGATTCTCAGAAGCGACCACCGGGTAGGGTTGGTCACGGAGTGGCACTTCGTTTCACCAGCGCAGACGTCTCTGGCCGGTGCGTGCTGGTACTGGACGTTGGTGACTGTTGCGGGTAGGTAAGGGGTGGAGACCATGGTGACCGCGTCACTGCTAAGGAGCACCGGCTTACGGGCAACTCGTCTGTGACCGCTTGAGTTGGGCCGCCCAGGTGCGCGAGTGAACCGGTGCGTTCCTAGCTGAGAAATTCGGTGGCGGCGGCGTGTATGAAATTTGGCCAACCCGAAGTGTCCGCTTCCCGTACAGTGCCAGAGGTACCCAGGTGCAACCGGGTCCTTGAGGAGGCTGAAGTTTGTCTCCCGCTTCTCGCGCTGGCTGAGGTTGGCACCAGAGATCTCGGTGTCGCCAGGAATCGGGTCGAGGAGGTGAGGATGTTGAGCGTCGCCGCCGCATCCCGCGAAGGCAGCCGAGTGACCAAGGCTCCTGAGAATACGCCGGAGACGCCGATCCAGGATGTGGAATTCGGGCGCAGCGAGCCTGGTCCAGCGTTCCTGGATGACCTGTCGAATGACGACGTCTCGTTAGCCAGTGAGGGCGCCGAGGTTCCTGCGGAGCCGTTGGACAAAGTCGGGCAGTCCGGGGATTTCGTCTGGGACGAGGAGGAGTCCGGGGCGCTGCGCCAAGCCCGCAAGAACGCCGAGCTCACCACTTCGGTCGACTCGGTGCGGGCGTATCTCAAGCAAATCGGCAAGGTGGCGCTGCTCAACGCTGAGCAGGAGGTGGGGCTTGCCACGCAGATCGAGGCCGGGCTTTACGCTGGCGAGCGGGTGTGCCGGGCCGAGGACTCGACCGAAAAGCTTGCCCCGCAGCTGCGTCGGGACCTGCGCTGGATCGTGCGCGACGGGCAGCGCGCGAAGGACCATCTGCTGAAGGCTAATTTGCGGTTGGTCGTGTCGCTGGCCAAGCGTTACACCGGCCGTGGTATGCCATTTCTGGATCTGATCCAGGAGGGCAACGTGGGCTTGATCCGTGCGGTGGTGAAGTTCGATTACACCAAGGGTTACAAGTTCTCCACCTACGCCACTTGGTGGATCCGCCAAGCGATTAGCCGGGCGATGGCTGATCAGGCCCGCACCATCCGGATCCCGGTGCACATGGTCGAGGTGATCAACACACTGGGCCGTCTGAAGCGTGACCTGCTTCAGGACTTGGGTCGCGAGCCCACTCCGGAAGAGTTGGCCAAGGAGCTGGACATCACCCCGGGCAAGGTGTTGGAGCTCCAGCACTACGCCCGGGAGCCCATCTCACTGGACCAGACCATCGGAGAGGAGGGCAATTCCCAGTTCGGGGACTTCATCGAGGACACCGAGGCCGTGGTCGCGGTGGACGCGGTGTCCTTCACGCTGCTCCAGGACGACCTGCGATCGGTGCTGGGCACGCTGTCCGAGCGGGAAACGGGCATTGTCCGGCTGCGCTTTGGCCTCGACGGTCCGCCGCGCACCCTGGAGCAGATCGGCCTCTTCTACGGAGTCACCCGAGAGCGGATCCGGCAGATCGAGGCCAAGGCGATGGCCAAGCTGCGCCAACCCTCGCGCTCCCAGGCGCTTCGCGACTACCTCACCTAACAGCGGGACGCCGGCCCAGGGCTAGCTAGCCGCTTGGCATCTACCGGCTCGTCGCCGATCTCCCATCCTGTATGAAGCCTGCAGAGCGGGCGATTGGAATCGAACCGGCATGGCCAGCTTGGAGGATCGGGCAGCGATTAAGGGGCTGAGCCTCGTTGATGCTGATCCGCGGGTATACAGGGGCGGGTGACGTCAGTGACCGTTGTTGACCCCTCGCGACCCTGAGAAGGGGCACGCAGGGGGCACGCGCGGTCAGACACGTGGTCTTCGTCCTCGACGGGAGACGGCGGAGATGTCAACGGCGACTGACAGGTGCGTGCAGCCCTAATCGGCCTCCCGGTAGTAAACAGCGAATTTTCAACGATACGAGGGGTTTATGCAGGTCACGGGCGTACTCAGTCTTTGGTCTACCGCTCACGGAGTACCTCGGTCGCACCCTGCTGACCAGCGAAAACGGCGTGGAGTGGTGATTTTTCGCTGAAAACTACCGGCTGGCCATCACCGGCCAAGTCATCGACGCCGAGGGCGGATTCCGGCGCTTCACACCCTGACCCGACCTGCCCCATGCGCAGGCCGCCGCAGATCGTTGTTTTTTCGCTGGAAGCTACGGGGAGGCCTAGTAGTCCGTTCGGGGCTCAGCGAGCGGACGGTGGCGCGGTGGCTGCAGGAGTTGCGGGTGCGGGGCTTTCTGGCGCACCTCGAGCACGGCTCGACCCCGTTACACCGGTCGATGGTGCTGGCGCACCTGGGCGAGGGCAATCGGGCCGCGGTGTACGGGCTGCGGATCCCCCTCACTCCCGAGGAGGTCCTCAACCGCGCTCTTGAGCAGCTGGTGAGGCGGCTGGTGGCCGGGCTCGCCGACCAGGCCGCCGCGGCGGGCGCCGACGCCGAGCCCGACACGGCCACTATGAGCCCACCACCGGCCTGTCTGGACGAGGTAGCGCCGACTGTGCACGGCACCCGCTGTGCGCCGGCTGACCGGCCGCAAGCTGGCCCGGCTGGGGATCTAAATGGCAGCCCTACTGGGTTAGGTTCTGTTTTTGAAGAGACTGGGGTTGGTGGTTCTACGCGCGCGAGCGCCGCTGTGGATAACTCAGGGCCGTTCCCGGCGGATCCCACCAAGCCACCCCACCACCCAGCGAATCCAAACGAAAGAAAAGATCAAAGGACCGCCCTTCGGGCGGGCTCGGACAAGGGGGCCGGGCCGGATTGGGCGGTCACGGTCCCGACCAGCGGGTTTAGCAGGCTCATCGCGGCCGACTGGTTGCGCCGTCGGCTGCCCGTCTTCGCCCGGTGCAGCCGAAAACTCGTCCGGCACCTGTGTCGGCCGTACTGGTCCGCGGGGTGGACCAACCGCGACATCGTCCACGCCATGGATCACCGACCCGGCGTGTTCGGCCAAGCCACCGGGGTGCTGACCTGCCCCGACCGGATCGCCGCACCCCAAGCGTTCATCCGCTCGCGCCTGGCCGCCTGGCGCAGCACCGAGGGCGAGATCCTGCCCGGTCACTGGACCGCGCTACTCACCGACGCCGCCACCAACAAGACCGCCCGGGCCCTGGTCGCCGCCCGCCACGGCCGAGCCGGCGCCGCGCTACTGCGCCCCGGGGAGCGCGCGCTGACCGCGCAGCGGATCACCGACCACGGTCGGGCCGCCCGGCCCCCGGCCAGCCCCGCCGCCCGCGCGGCCGCCCAAGCCACCCTCGGTGCGGCGTTAGCCGGCCGCGCCCGCCGCGTAGCCCAGCGTCGCACCGATCACGTTACGTCACCGACGCGTGCCGGTGCCCCGTTCCTCGGCGGGAACTAGCGGGTGAATACAAGACGGCGGGGTCGACGTTCGCCGACCCCCGCCGTCGTTCCTCTGTGGTGTGGTGCTTAGTCGTCCCAACACCAGTACCAGTGGTCTCGGTCCCAGTCCCAGTGCCCGTGACGATGGCGACGCCTGTCGTCGCGGTCGTGGTCGTGATCTCCGTGATGGTCGTCGCGGTCAGTGCGGGTCATCCCGCTGGTGAAGATCTCGGATACCTGCATACGGTCACCTTCCCTCGTGGGCGGAACAGCTGGTTTGCGTCCCACGGGTATATCGCTGTGGTTCACCCGAAAGTTTCACCCAGTTTCGGGACGGTGCAGCTGGGATTGTGCTAACGGGTTGCCGCCGTCGCACTGCCCATCACGGAGTGTTACTGATGCGGGCCTTCGGCAGCGCCGGGGGTTGTCATAAGAGCCCGTTACCGGTCCGCCCATCCCCGCGCACTAGCGGCACCTGGCTCCCAAAGGCCCCCCCGTACGGTGGATCGTCTTGGTTGCCGCCGCCTACCTGGATGGCCTCCCCGACTGGTGAGCTCGCGTATTCAACCGTCGCCAGTTTTGGAGTGCTCTCCCGCGGCGTAACGATTCCAGATGCCGCCAGCCTGGGTGGCCTGGATGGCAGAACTGCGCACCACGCGGGAGCGGAGTCGCAGCAGGTTGGGCTATGAAGACTTTCTGGTAGGCTGTTGGTCATGCGGAACCGTCGGCGGGAAGGACCGGCCCAATCGGCCGAGAACCAGGACCGGCCGGCCGGGCAGCCGGCGGTGCGGCCAGTGCGGATCACGTTGCCTACGGCGGCGGTGCTGCGGCAGATGCTGGAAAATCCGGCCGCCGACCATTACGGGTTTGCCCTGGCCGAAGCGACCAGCTTCCCCTCCGGAACGATCTACCCGATCCTCGCCCGGCTGGAAACCGCCGGCTGGCTGGCCAGCTTCTGGGAGCACGGGGACCCGGCGGAGCTGGAACGGCCCCGGCGGCGGATGTACCGGCTCACCGGCGCCGGCGCCCACGCTGCCCGCGAGGCGCTGACCACGACCCAACGTCTTCTCGGCGCGCTGCCGCCCGCCGCCCAGCCCCGGGCAGGAACGGCATGAGCCGCCGAGTCGGCGTCGTCCTCGGCGTCCTCGCCCTCGTCGGCGTCGGCGCCGTCCTCGCCGCCGCCGCCGACGCCGACGGCGTCGTCCTCGCCGTCGACGTCGGCGTCCTCGCCGGCGTCGCCGGCGTCGCCGACCGCGTTTGGACCCTCGCCCGCACTCTAGTTCGAGGTCGCAGCGTTCGAGTTCGACGGACCCGGTCATCGGGCCGCTCTGGTGGAGCGGGGGGGCGGCGGGTCTGTCGTGGCGACACCCTACGAGGCCTGCTGCGCGCCGCCCCCTCGGTGGATCGCCTGGTCGACTACCTGCTGGACCGGGCGGTGGACACGCTTCCGGCGGCGTCCCGTGCTCGGTTCGCCGAGGAATGGCAAGACCATCGCCAGCACTACTGCGGCTGGCGGCTGGTGTGGTGGGCGCTGTGGGTGCGGGCCACCGCACCGCGGACCGTCACCGCTCTTGAGCCCGCTCGGCTTTCCCGCGAGGGGTGACTGCTTTTCTGTCAGGCCCCCTATGAAGAGTTCCAGTAGAGGAGGTGGTCCGGTGGCCCCGAGCTGGCTGTCCGGGGGGCAAGCGGTGGCCCAAGCGGTGGCCGGCGCGGCGCCCGCCCTGGTGCTGGTGATCTTCGCGGGGGTGCTCGCGCTGCTGGGGCTGGCTTGTGACCCCGGCCGGCGCGCTTATGCCCTCGCCTACGCCGACCGGTTCGTCGATCTCGCCGCGGTGCTACTCGGCCGCCCACGAAGGTAATCACCCGGTGTCACCGCTCCGGGGTCGCAGCCCCCGCCGGGGTGACATAATCATTCACTCTTACCGGATCGCTCCCGCCCGCCTGACCAGGACAAACAGGCTGCGCCGGGCATTATCACGCCTACAACAACCCGAAATTCCCGGCTATGCGACCTTCGCTGCATCGCTATACGGTCACTGCGCGTCGAACCCTTTCTCCCGAGCGTGTCCCCAGCCGCCAGGGAGCGATGAGGAGGCGCTATCAATGAGGGCGATCGAAAGATCCGCTCCGAGGACGCCGGGGTTGAGTAGTACTGGTAGGCCCGGGAATCCCGGAGCTCCGCCGAAGTGCAAAGTAGCGGAGTGTGGTCGTACCGGGCTCGGTTGGCTGGTCGTTGGTCGGTTCGTGCGCCGTGAGTGGGAACCGGAAGAGTTGATCGGCTCGTGGACGCTGGTGGAGCCGGACTGGAAGTTGGTGGCCAACAAGTCGGGGGCCACGCGTTTGGGGTTCAGCGCTTTGCTGAAGTTTTTCGAGATCGAGGGTCGGTTCCCCGAGTACGCCGCCGAGGTTCCTGAGCGGGCGGTGGTGTACCTGGCGGAGCAGGTGAAGGTCGATTCCGCGCTGTTCGTCAAGTACGAGTTCTCGTCGCGGGCGGCCAAGTAGGGGTGCTGATAAGGAAGCTGACAGGAGCCGCCATCGATCGGTTATCTCCTGGTCAGCGCTCCGCTGACACAGCGCTTCTGCACTCCAGAGAGCGCCCAGCGCCGCAAACGATCAGTGCTGTGCCCAGTAACAACAGCCACGTTGGCGGCTCATGACGCCGTTCTTACCGATACCCCTATTACCGCCGCAAGGCCGGGCGGTTGCCGCCGCCGAAATGGCAGCATCCCGCGGCGCTGTCGAGTGACCCGGTGCTGCGCGCTGCGTCGGTGCGTGCCCAACAACTCGGCGAGGTCCACGGGTGGTCACTCTCGACCGTCAGGTGCACGATGGACGGGCTGATGCTGCTGTTGGCCGAGCGCGGCGCTGGTGAACCAGTGACCGTCTCCGAGATCCGCGCCCGTGGATAGACGCAAGCCCGCCGCCCGGCCGCACACGCGCAGACGACACCGCCCGCGCCGAGGTCTACCAATCCTGGCCAAGACAGCAACATCGCGTCAGTCGACGGAGGGCCACACCCCGAACGAGCGGTGCCGCCCACATCCCGTCTCACTGTTCAACGGGATAGCGCGACAGCCTCCTCTAGGCAGGAGACAGAGACAACCATAATTGATCTTATGTGGCTGCGGCCAATGTCGAGACCAGTTAACAGCGTAGATGTTGCCAGTGGGGTGTGACTCAGTGTGCATGATTTCCCACTCGGGTGATGCGCTTAGCGCCAAACGGATGGAAGTTACTGGGATGTGATAGCGAAACGTGACCAATTCTTCGTGCGTCTGCACGTACTCTGCACGTAGAACTCGATGCCGTATGCCGTCTGCTCCGCAGTTTCCCTGGTGTGCCAGCAACATCCGACCACAGGGAGGGGCCTGATGGACCTCAACCACAACACCGGTCCGCCGTCTGTAAACGCCGCCGTGCGATGGGGATTTTCGCCGGTGGACTGGCACGCCCACGCGATCGACGAGCACGTCCTGCACCCCTATGGCATATACATCACTTGTTGCGGGCACCAACTACTCACCCTCACGGTCTTGTATGAGAATCCCACCGGTCGGATCTGCCCGACCTGCGTTCGTTGGGCCACCCAAGGCTGTACTCCTGACAGGATCGGTGCATCAAGCACGGTGTAGCCCTGGGCTGTGGGCCTGCCAGAAGTGACACGCGCCTCCCTCCCCCTTGATCGCATCGCCCGTTCGCTCCGCCCATCTATCGGAATTATCGTTGAATCGAGGGCGAACATTTGAGATAAGTTACCGACAGTCATGTAAAATGGTTCTGGGCTCACGCCAGGTTGCTGTGCCATCCGCATGGGCCAAGACTGGCCGGGCGGGTGCGCCGCTCAGTCCAGACCGCTGACTTCCAACGATGGGAGCGATTCAGCGGTGCTGGCTGTGTGTGCTGTCGCGCACCACCGGGTAGCATCCAGCACTAACCTGCTCCGGCGGTGTGGGTGTTTTGCGCTGACTTACGGTATATCGTGCGTTATGAGCAGCGACTTCCCGGTGCCCCTCGTCGGTCTCCAAGTCATCGATTACGGTCCCGATGCACGCGTGGTCACCGTGACCGGCGAGGTGGACGCGCTGACGGCGCCGACGCTAGCCGCGTGTCTATCCGCGCAGCTGGCCGTTGCCCAGGTTGTTGTAGTAGATCTTGACGGTTTGAAGTTCCTGGCATCTGCTGGGCTGCGCGTGCTATTCGAGGCCAACGAACTCGCGATCGAACAGGGCCGCCACCTGCGGTTTGTGTGCAACTGCCCAGTCGCCAATCTGGCACTGGAAACAACCGGACTGCGTCGCCACTTGCCCTTCGCGGACAACGTGGTGGACGCCCTGTGGAGACTTTGACCTGGGCGATCAGATGTTCACACTGATAAGATCGCCGTTCGATCTGAACATAGCCCCGCCGATACGTCGGTCACAAGAACTAATGACATACCCGATACAGTACCGAAGTACAATAGCCGTGGAACCCGAGTCAAGACCCGCCAAGCGCAGCAGTGTCGTCGGTGCGTGATTTCTGAATCTCAGCAGCGAATGGCCGCGAACCGGGTCATCGGGAATCGGCACGCGCAGCTGGGCAATATGGAAAAAGACTAATCAGCGAATGGCGAGTTATCGCAGTGGTACCGCTGCCCCTGACGCCTCTTGGTTGTGGCATCGTCGGAATCGCGGATGGCTCACACTCAGCGGGAGCGAGGATCGCGACGAGCAGCAAGAAAACGCTCGACCACCAGGGTTATACGGCGACTCCCACCGCCTGGTCACTTTGGTCGGGTGTCGAATCAACAACGATCAGTCCGCCAGGAGGGCACCCCGGCGAGAGCGGGGGGGTGCACGGCGGCGATCACTTCTCCGGTGCCGGCGAGGTGCTGACCTGGGTGTCCTCGCTCCCGGGTGCAGCACCAGTGCAGGATCAGCAGTGGCAAGGTCTGGTCGACCCATGCGAACCCACATTTTTGATGCCCGTTGTTCGTGCCGGGATCCGGGTCGCCGACAGCGACGCGCCCCAGTGGATCGGACACGCGGCGTTTGGTCCCGGACCGGCGATCCCGGAACGCCCACTGACCGTCGATGTCAGCCTCCCCGCAGCCGAAGACACCACCGATACTCATCAAGGTCCAGAATACCGAGACGTCGAACTCCCAGCATGGAGATCGATAAAGGGCTACCCGAAAGTGTCCGCACGTTCATCTGCAATTGCAAGGCGGCGACAAGCCGGGGCGTCCCGAGTGCCCGTCACGCCGCTTGATTCGGCGAGACCGCAGTAGTGGGCTGACTAATCAACTAACTCCTGATCGAGCGATATCGAGAGGATAATGCGGTCACGCTACCCGGTCTGTGAGCGTTCATCGAGTCATCGCGGACTTATGCACAACTAGGGGTATCGGTAAGAACGGCGTCATGAGCCGCCAACGTGGCTGTTGTTACTGGGCACAACACTGATCGTTTGCGGCGCTGGGCGCTCTCTGGAGTGCAGAAGCGCTGTGTCAGCGGAGCGCTGACCAGGAGATAACCGATCGATGGCGGCTCCTGTCAGCTTCCTTATCAGGGGTGCCGGTAGCCCCGAAGAAATTTCGGTCGTATCTCCCTCTGAGCTGGGGTGATGCGGTAGCCGACGCCGAGGCTGTGGGGTCAACTTCCGCTACGTTCTGTCCGTGTTTGCGCGGTGTGGTGTGTCGCTGGAGTGCTGGAGGGCGGCGAAGTCGGAGTGGGCTTGGGCGACGACTTCCGGATAGGCCTCGGTTTTGGCGTGCTCGGTCAGGGTCCGGTAGATGCTGGCCAGACTTGGGTTCTGTCCTTTGCGCTTGCCGGTGGGGATGATCAGATCGGGCCGGATGGACTCCACCGACTCTCCGGCGGCCCTGCGGCGGAGCACGGTGTGCAGCATGTCGTCGGTGATCACGGCGGGGCGGCCGCCGTGGTTGCCCTTGCGGGCGGCGGAGTCCAGGCCTTCCAGGGTGGCCTCGCGGATGTTCTCGCGTTCGGTCTCGGCCATGGCGGCGAAGAACCCGAACAGGATCCTGCCGGGCCCGGTCGGGTCGTAGATTCCGGGCAGGGGCCCGGCGAGCATCTCCAGGACCAAGCCGTGCGCGGTGAGGTGGTCGGCCAGGGCGGTGAGCTCGGCAGCGTCGCGTCCCAGCCGTTTCATCTCGTAGACGGTGAGGATCACCCTGCAGTGGGGGGCGTGGGCCTTGATCTCGCGGGCGAGGGTGAGCGCGGCCTCGAACTGGGGCCGGACTCGTACTCGGGTGCTGATCTTTTCGGAGAAGATCTTGTCGCGGGGGATGCCGTGTGCGGAGAGGGTGTCGAGCTGGGACTGCAGCTCCTGGGTCACTGTGCTGCAGCGGGCGTAGCCGATGCGGATGTCGGCGGTGGGACTGCTTTCGGGGATGGGCGCTGGTGGCGGGGTGCCGGGTCGCCAGGGTTGGCCGGGGCGGCGGTCGGCAGGAGTCTGGGCGCGCAGGAGTTTGGTCAGCCGGGGCACTTTGGTGAAGCGGCCGGTGTGGTAGGTGCCGGCGACGGCGCCGGATCGGGATCGGCAGGGTGAGCCGGGGTCGACGCCGCAGCGGGGGCACGGATGGAGCTCGATGTCGTCGGCGTCGCGGCGCGAGGCCGGCTCGAGGGGTGGTCCCGGGTGGTTCGCCACCCCCGCATCGTGTCACAAGCAATTCTCAGAACATACCGGGTTCGCAGATTGAGTGAGACCGAGTTCTGAGAAGAAAATCAGGAGCTTGGTGATCTTCGAGGCGATTTTTCGATCTTACTCCGGCAATGGGAGGTTTCTGAGAACCACCGCCCCGCCTATTGGTAGCCAAACAACTCGGTAGTAAATCTACCGGGTTGGCGTTACCATGGCGGAGGGTTCGGAACTGCGGATGACAGTGCCGATGCTGCTGGCGATACGAGGGATGCTCGACGATCTTCACGCTCGGCCCTCATTCCGGACTCAGAGGCAGTTCTGTAGAGAGGGGTCATGATGGCCGCGCCACAAGGTCCGCTGCTGAGCGTCCGCGCCGCCCTGATACTGCTGATCTCCATCGTAGTCGGCTTGGTCGCGGGCGTGTTGGGCTACTTCGCCAACGGGGAAATCGCGACCGCCGTGCTGATCGGCGGCGGCGCTGCCGGTGGTGCGCTGGGACTGTTCGACACCTTGCTCGACCGTCTGTAAGCGGGTCGTGCGGTGAGCGGTCAGTCGGCCGAGGTCAGGGAGTTCGACGTTTTATATGGAGAATGTGCTCGCTTGGTTGCGTTCTAGGTCTGTGAAGCCGCCTCGTTGAGCGACGCTGCGGCGGACTAGTCGCCCGCGCCCTAGCGCCGCCCGCCACGGCCGAGCGGGTGGCGCGCTGATCCGACCGACGAACGGGCCCTCACTGCGCCCAGAGGATCACCGAACACGGCCAGACCCTGGCACCCACCGGCTAGCCCACCACCCGCGCCGCGGCCAGGGCCGGCCTTCATCATCACTCATGTCCACTGACTTGAGGTTTTACTGACTTGATTCTCTACCCACTACGTGTTAGACATGACGCATGGTTAAAGCTTCCGAACCGCGGATGACAGTGCCGATGCTGCTGGCGATTCGAGCGATGCTCGACGATCCCACTCGGGAGATGTACGGGCTGGAGATCTGCAAGGCCGCCGAGCTGCCCAGCGGGACCCTGCACCCGATCCTGGCCCGGTTGGAGCGCTGCGGGTGGCTAGAGAGCCACTGGGAAAACACCGAGCCAACAGAGGGAGGCCGGCCCCGACGCCGCTACTACCGCTTTAGTCCCCATGGGGCCGAGCGCGCCCGCGCTGCTCTGGAGAAGGTTCACGTTCCCGTACCTGTGGCAGAGCCCGTGACGAACCAGCAGCTGATCCCGAGGCTGGCCAGGGGTGTCTAATGGCCTTCCTCGACCGCGTGCGGGCCCTCCTCGGATCCCTAGACCGTGAGCATGCCACCGAGCAGGCCCTGGCCCTGGCCCGCGACCGCGATCTGAATCTCGATCTCGACAGCGCTCTACTGGTCGCTCGCACCCTCGCTAGCGCGCTTGATCTTGAGCGTGCCCACGTGCCGGACCAGGCTCGTGATCTTGTTGGTGATCTCGTTGGCGACCTCACCAATGCGCTCGACAGTGACTACCCCGTGCACCGCGACCTTGCCCTGAACCGCGCTGCCGAGGCCGCCCACGACCTTGCCCACGCCTTGGATCTCGCGCTCAGCGGCCTAGACGGTGACTGCGCCCCTGACCGCGCCGCTGGCCGTGACCTGGGTCTTTCCCCAGACCTGGCCAGCGGCCTGGCCAGCTCCCTGGCCAGCTATCACGCTCTTGTGCGTGTCGTGACCAACTATCCTGAGCTAGCTCGCTGCAGCGTGGTCATCGTTGCCCGTTACTGCGACCTCGCGCGAGACCTGGCCCGTTACCTGGACCACCTCTCTGTTGTGCCTGTGGATGCTGAAGGTGTTGTGGAGGCTGCGGTGCGGTGGCTACCCCAAGCGTGGCAATCGCGCTACCGCGAGGAGTACCGCGCCGAACTCACTGAGCTTCCCTCCGCTGAGCGAGACGAGTATGCACGGCGGGTGCTGGCAGATGTATTGGAGCTGCGCAAAGAGCTGACCGAGACAGAGTGGCCGCCGGATAGCGCTCAGGTGAAGGAATGAGTCAGCTCAGCCTGCTGACCTAACCACCCGGCCCTCGACTTCGAGGGCCATCAGCAAGTCGCTCACGAAACACTGACGGCAAAGGTGGTCGTGATCATGGCGCAGCACACCACGTCTACGGTGGCGCACCGCGGGCCGCCGGGCTTCCGACGCGAACTCGGTTTGATGCAGCTGATGTTCGTCTCACTGGGTTCGATCATCGGGTCGGGCTGGCTGCTGGGCGCATTGACAGCGGCCACCGCGGCAGGCGGCGCCTCGATCGTGTCCTACCTGTTAGCCGGTGTGACCATCGTCTTGCTGGCACTGGTGCACTCGGAACTCGGCGCCGCCTACCCCATGGCTGGAGGTACGGGAAGCTGGCCGCGGTTGGCGTTCGGCTCGCTGGGCGGGTTCACAGCTGGTTGGGTAGCCTGGCTTCAGGCCGTGACGACCGGTCCGATCGAAGTCGAGGCCGCGCTGAGCTACTTGGACCACAAGTGGCATGGACTGATCAACAATGCCGGAGCGCTCACGACCATGGGGTTGGTCGTAGCCACTGCGTTGATGTTGGTGTTCACCATTATCAACGTCTTCGGGGTGCGGTTGCTCGCGGACAGCAACACGATCGCGGTGCTCTGGAAGATCGCAGTACCGCTGCTGACCGTCGGCGTGTTGATCGCGGTGTCGTTCCACGCCTCGAACTTCACCGCTGGCGGTGGCTTCGCTCCCTACGGCGCACACGGGGTTTTTGTGGCGCTACCCCTCGGGGTCGTGTTCGCGCTGACCGGCTTTGAACAAGCGACGCAGGTCAGCGGCGAAGCACGTAACCCCCAGCGGGACGTGCCCCGCGCAGTGATCGGCGCGGTGGTCGTGGGCACTTTGCTGTATCTGGTGCTGGAGGTCGCTTTCATCGGGGCGTTAAATCCCGCCAACCTCATACACGGCTGGGCCGACCCGGTCGGCGCGAGTGACTTCGGACCATTTGCGACACTAGCAACCGAGCTCGGTCTGGGGTGGCTGGCCGTCATCTTGTACCTCGATGCGTTCATCTCACCCGCAGGCGCCGGCCTGGTCTATCTGGGAGCCGCCGGACGGCTGGGCTACGCGCTGAGCCATGCCGGATATATTCCCCGGGAGGTCAGCCGGATGGGCAGGCGTGGCGTTCCCTACACCGCGATCATCCTGGCATTCGTCGTGGGTCTGATCTGCTTTCTGCCCTTCCCAAGCTGGCAAGGCCTAGTCTCACTGACCACCTCGGCAGCTGTGATCATGTATGCGTTTGCCCCGATCACCCTACTAGCCCTACGCAAGGCCAACCCGGGCCACGATCGCCCCTACCGACTACCGGCCCCATCGATCCTGGCGCCGCTGGCGTTCATCGCCGCGAACGAGATCATCTACTGGACACCCTGGACCACGGTGGAGAAACTGATGCTCATCATAGCCGCTGGCTACGCACTGTTTGGGATCTCCTACGCGCTGGGCCGACCGATCGATCGACCGCGGCTGGATTCACGAGCGTTGATCTGGATTCTCCCCTGGTTCGCCGGTTTGACCGTGATCTCCTACTTCGGGCAATACGGCGGCACGAAGTTCATTCCCGAGTGGACAGATTTAGGTGTGGTGGCCGTGTTCAGCCTCATTATTTGCGCTTTGGCAGTCCACCTCGGCTTACCCGCAGAACGAGTCACCGCACCGTTGCCGTCGACCAACTCAACACCCCAACCCGGCCATCTGAACCTTAAACCGAAGTTCCGTGATCTTGACGGGCTCGATCAAGGTGCCGGCCAGCGATAACCAGTCGACGGCCAGTCGAACCTTCTTGTCCCGCCTCATCGACGGCAACGCACCTGTGATCCCCGCGCCAGGGCGCTGAGTTGCGCCCAGCGGCCTGGCGCGGATGCACCGACTTCGGGTCGGCGTAGGGGTTGACCTCGGCGTAGGTGTCACCGGCCTCGGTCAGGTCGAAGCCCGCTTCCCACCCGCAGCTCGGCGGCCAGTCGAGAGGAGACCCTGCCCTGAAGCGGGACTCCCAGCGGGATTCGGTGACGCACACGAGTGGACCTCGGGCTGCCAGTCGCTGTGACAGCGGACGAACCTCTCGTCGTAGACGTAGAAGTGGCCCATGTCGTCGCGGTCCTCGCGGATCTCGTCCGGTAGCGTCACCACCCGCGCGATCTCGTCGGAGTCACAGTCGACCTCGACCATCACCGGCATGACGTAGCACACCCACCGGCGAGTCGCTGGCCCGTCGCCGGCCTCGACGATGACCAGACCGCCCTCCCCGTCGAGGTCGGAGTCCTCAGCTTCTGGCCTCGTGCTGGGCGGCGTCGAGCCCTTCGTGAGTTCCTTCCACGATGAGCTCCCGGATGAATTCGGCCAGGGCGGCGAAGACGTGGAAGACCAGGCGTCCACCCGGGGTGGTGGTGTCGAGCTGTTCGTGCAAGGACCGGAACCCGACTTGGCGGCGACGCAGGTCGGTGACGATGGTGATCAGGTCCTGCAGGGAGCGGCCGAGTCGGGACAGCTCGGTGACTACGCGGGTGTCGCCCTCCCACCGGGATACGCCGTCGTCTCAGTCGTCATCTTCGGCGTGCGTATTGGGGTCACGCAGGGCCCGCAGCCCCTGGGGCAGTTTTGCGGTGGCGAAGGTAATAAGTCAGAAGGCGGCGATGGTGGCCGGGGCGCGTTCGGCGCGGCTGAGGGCCCGCAGGACGGCGGTCGGGCCGTGGCGGCGCACGGCCAGGCGAGACAGCAGGTCGATCACCGTGTTTACGGCGCTCTGCGGGAACGTGGGCGTCGCGACGCCCACGCTGACCGCCAGGTCGTCCGAGTGAACCGCGAGCTCCATCATCCGGGTGGTCAGCATGTCGTCGAGCATCAACGACCACGGCCCCCACAACGGGATGCGCACAGGCTCCTCCGCCGCCGACGCCAGGCCGTCCGTCAGTTCCTTGACAGCGGAATCGACGCGCACCGCCAACGCTGCGGGTCCCTCGGCCGCTGCCTCCTCGCCGCCGTGCCGGATGCGGACGTTGATTTCTTTGTCGATGCCGGCGCCGATCCACTGCACCCGGCCGTAGTGCTCGAGCAGGGAGATGGTCTGCTCCTGCGGCGCCGGCCCGGTCAGGGTCTGCGGGACGGCCAGGATCTGGTAGGCCAGGTGACCGGCGAGACCGCCCACGCTGAACTCCGGCAACGCGCTCGGCCTGCTCCAGGCGGCGGCGACCGCCGGCTCGCGCAGCAGGTGCGCGGCCGAGCGGGCCGTAGACAGGAAATCGTCTCTGGTACCGGTCATCCCCGCACTCTCCTCGTGAGCCTCGCCTGCGCCGACTTCCGCGGCCGGGCCGCATCCGTTCGGCGCAGGGCCGCGCGGCGGGGGGCGCCGCGGCCCGGCCAGCGGATCTGGGTCAGAGCTACCGCCACCACCCTTCCGCACAGCGTTCCCCGGACTAGCCGAGCAGCCCAGACGCGTGCGGTGAAGTATCGCCCGCCAAGCCCGAGAACGACCCGTGACCGTCGCACACATCAGCCCGACCACCACGCCGACAATCGCACCGGCGACGCTCAGGGAAGATGTCCCGCTCGTCGTTGATTTCCGATGGCGGTCGTCATGATCGTCAGGCGGCGATCACGCGTTCATGATGACGGACGGTACTGACAGTTTGCGCGGCAACATGCTGGTCCGGCGCAGTGCGGGCAGGGCCGTTGACGCGGCGGAACTGACCGCGGGCTTCGCGTTACGCCGGCGGCGCGCCAGCGCAGTGCCATGGAGCCGTTCCGCCAGTGCGTGACGTGGCGGCTGCGACGTCGGCAGATCGAGATCACGGACTCGATCGTTGGTACCGCGCTGCGTGCGGGCCAGGGTGGGCGGCACACTCCTAGGCGGAGCGTGGTCAGCGTTTCGGGCAGGGCCTTCGCGCAGCCTCGCGGCGGTGCCGGGGTGGGTTTTGTCGAGTTCGCGGGCCAGCGCCTCACGGATTCTCCGAGAACGCGCACGACAATGTCGTTGTAGTTTTGATCGCTAATCTTGCACCATGAGATGCCAGGTTATTCTTCAATGGCCCCACCCACGGCTCGCAGGTGATCGCGGAAACTCAGGGAAGGCGTCTGTTGGCGCTGAGCAAGGTAGGTGTCAAATTGCACCTGACTGCGCAGGGAGACACCTGCACGGATCCGTTCGGCTTGGCGTCGCTCGGTGTCGCGGATCGTCTCCGCAAGAGTGAAGATGTCCCCAGCTCGGGTGGCTGGCACAAAGAGCACGCCATCGTCATCGCCCAGGACCACGTCCTCACGACCCACCTTCCAATCTCCCACAGCGGCAGATTCCAGGGCATCGTGGGGACGGACATCGAGGCGTTGAGGGCCGGTTGGGATCGCTCCCAGGCTGAAGACCGGCAACCCAATCGCTTGTATGTCAGCCGTGTCGCGATGCAACCCGTAGATCACGATCCCCTCCAGCCCAGCAGCCTGAGCCTCCAGAACCACGAGATCGCCGACGCACGCTTCATCGAGTCGTCCGTCATTGTCGACCACCAACACGTCGCCAGGTGCAGCCCCTTCGAGCGCCTCCAGGAAAATATCGACGCTGCCAACATGTCGAGTAGGAGACGCACACCCAGCTAGGCGGCTACCGGGTACTACAGCGCGCAAAAGTGTAGGCGCGCAGCGCACCGGGATCTCAGCGCGAATGCATGCATCCGCCAGATGGGCAGTAGTCAGCGTCGCAAACCGCCGCTGAATCTCGCGGGGATCCATATTTTGTTCCTCTCGCTCAAGCGGTTGCGGTCGAGGCCTTTTCGGGCTCCCGGTAGCAAACAGAGAAATTTCAACGATACGAGGGGTTCGTGCAGATCACGGGCATGCCAGTCTTCGGACCACCGCTTAAGGACTACCTCGGGTGAACACTGCTGACCAGCGCACACGGCGTGGAACGGTGATTTTTCGCTGATTGCTACTGGCCGGCCGATTTGGATCGACGACGAGCTCATCGCTTCCCTGCGGGCAGGCACCGTCACCGCCGGCGCGGTTCACTCCGATCAGGGGAAAGCCTGGCAACCGCCGGATTCTGGTCCAGTACTGACCCGGAACGACCGGCAGTAGAGCTCGGCGCGGGAGTAGTCGACTCCTCCCAGTTCTGCAGCGAGCCGGCTAGGGCCTCGCGTATGCTTCGGCGCGGCCCGACACTCTCATCCGGCGATGATGGTGGGGTCCCGAACTTCTCGTGCAACTGCTCAACGACACCTTTGGCCAAGAGCGTCTCGGGTACTTGGTCGTCGGTCGCGGCTGTGAAGTCCGAAGCGGAGAGAGGTCCCAGCGGCCCTCGCGGTGGAACGGCGGCGGCCACGGCGTTTAGGAAGCGGGGCAGCTCCTTCTGCAGTGCGTCGGGGAAAATCCGCTGGGCACCCGATGTGTCCGCGACGCGAAAAGACTCTTTGGTCCGAGGCCAGAGCCGATGCTGGCACTCTAATTCATTCCAGCCCCGGACGGCCGCATTCCACAATGCCAGCTTCGTCGGAACCTGTAGGTCAGGGTCGAGCAGGCTCCGTACCGGACGCAGGACCCCGTCCCAATGGAGCTCCGAGACGACTACCAGCGAGGCGATGCCGCTCCGAACGCGGTCCCTTCCGAGCAGCGCCTGGTCGAGATCTGCTGCCGCCTGCTCCGAGTTGCCCAGCTGAAGATGGACTGCTGCCCGCGCGACTCGGACGTCCCACAGGTCGGTCAACGCGATCGCGGCGTCCAGCACGGCGAGCGCTAAGTCGTCGTCGAGGTGCCGCCCCAACTCGTAGAGCGCGGCGGCGAACAGCCAGGGGGGCCTGGCCTGGCGGCTTGGCTCGGTTGCAGGTGGGCGCGGGCCCGTGTGCCATATTCGGGGGACCTCGCGGAGCGGTGCCAAAGCGGTAGCAGCCGGTGCCCGACATGCTCGGGGCTCCGACTCAGAACGGTTTCTGCGCCGAACAGCCGCTGGGCGTCCGGCAACTCCACTTCCGAGAAGGCCCACGCTGCGAGGCTGCGACTCACGTTTCGCAGCAGGTGGGCCAGAAAGAGCTCCAGATCAACTTTGAGATGCCTATGGCTCAGGTACCGGGCGGCATCGTGGTCGAGCAGTTGCACGATTCGGCGCGCCTCCTCCCAGTCCAGTTCCTTTCCCCGTTTGTCGTCCCGCTCCTCACCTAGCCTCGATCTTTCATCCCGACCGCATGGTGATCTTTGATTCCGTTGGTTGATCTTGTGTGCGGTTGTTTCGGTTGGTGGCCAAGGGTGAGTCTCGGCCCTGTGGTGGTGGCCGGTTCTCCGGGTCCTGTCGGGGGGTTGGGTGGTGCGGTCAGGGTGTGAGGGCGGCCAGGCGTGCGTGAGCGGTGGTGATGTCGTGGGCCCAGGGCCAGGTATCGGGGATCTTGAGGATGGTGTGTCGTGCGGTGCGCACGAGTCGCCCGGCGACGCCGAGGATGCGCAGCCGCAACCGTTTGGGTTCGTATCGGGCGGCGGCGCCGGTCAAGGTGAGGCGTTGGGTCCAGGCGAGGAGGTCGGCGGCCAGGGCGGTGATCGCGAGCCAGATCCGGTTCTGGGTCAGGTCGTGGAAGGGCAGGTTGCGCAGTCCGGTGTCTTTGGCGTTGCGGATGCGGTCTTCGACGCGGGCGTGGCGGCGGTGGCGTAGTTCCAGGTCGGGGAGTTGCCCGGTGGGGGTGTTGGTGAGCACGCCGACGATCCGGTGACCGTCGACGTCGGTGATCCGTAGTTGCGCACCGGGGTGTGGGCGTTCGCGGCGCAGGATCAGTCGGGTCCCGGCCGGCCAGCTCGACAGATCGACCAGTCCGGTGGCCTCGGCGATCCACGCCCCGTCGCGGGGTTCGATGATCGGCCCGGGCTGCCCGGCGCGGGGTTTGCCTACCTGGTAGGCGGGGGTCCAGGTGGCCTCGGGGAGCTGGGCCAGGACCCAGTGGATGTCGAAGTGGTGCAGGTAGGCACCCACCGAGAACTCCGCGCCCCTCGCTGCGAGATGGTGGGTGAAGCCATGGGTGGCGCCGGCGGCGTCGGTGCGTACCAGCACCGGTCGCCGACCGTGCTCATCGGGGGTGCGCCACGGCGCGGGCAGCTGCGCCAGCGCGGCGTCGAAGACCTCGATGTGATCGGCCGCGGTGTTGGAGCCCGCGTTGCCCGGGCGCAGCAAGGCGCCCACCGGTTCGCCGGTGCCTCCGTCGCCGTGATCGGCATAGGCCAGCAAGGGATGGAACCCGAACCCGCGTTTATAGGTCGGCGCGGCGGCCTCTTTCTCTGAATGCGCGCCGTGACCAGGGTGGCATCCAGATCGATCACTACCCGCCCGTCGGCGATCGGTGCGCCCGCCCAGCCCCAGACCCGTTCCCGAGCCGCCGCCCGAGCCCCGGCGATCGCGTCCAGCGCGGCATCGACATCTTCGGCCAGCGTGGCGACCAGACGTGACACCGTCGGATCCGAGGCCACCAAACCGAACACCCCAGGCTGGGCCCGCAACACCCCGATATCAGCGGCGCAGTCCCCACCCAGCGCGACCGCCACGGCCAGATCCAGCACGATCTTCCCCGGATCGTGGATCGCCCACGCCCGCCGCCAGCTACCCAGCCGAGTCGACAGCTCCCGAGATAGCCCGGTGGCATGCGCCGTCGCCACCAGCAGCGACCCACCCGCATGCGACACCAACGACTCACCGAAGGTGATCACTGACAACCACGGACGGCGTTGTTTATCCTTCACCTGCGAAGTGCCTCTCTATCCGGCCGGATTGAGCCTTGAGAACTCCGATCCAACCGGGCTGAGCAGGCACTTTCGCGCATCTAGCCCCAGCGTGTCGCCCACATGATCAAATACGATGAAAGCGCGAGGCTAGTAGCGCTTGCGGCCCTACCGTCTCGTTCAGCGGCGACACCCCGCCGGTGAACGAGACTCCTGGTGCTGGCCCGGCAGACAGTCGGAGCAGATCTCGGGCGACCTGCACCGACCTGGGACCGGCGAGCTCCAAGAGCCTCATCGCGTACAGTCGCAGCTTCACGGCATCGTCCATGTCCACGCGTGCCTTCAGATCGGCGGCGAGGTCGCCCAGCGCCTCTGCGGCCTGAGGGTCGGGGTTCACCAGAGCGGTGCTGCATAGAAGCGTCAGCGCCTCATGGTCCCTCGCGAACGACAAGCCGGTCAGCAGGTCCGCGTGCAGCAGCGCCTGCGCGTGTCGCTGATCCACCGAACGGTCCACCACTGACCGGAGCCCGGCTAGCAACCCTGCCGGGCCGGCCTCGACGGTGGTCTCACCCTGGGTAAAGGAGAACAGGCTGCTGCGTAGCAGCGCCATCGCGGCGGATCCGGCGACGATGACCCGCACTAACGTCACCGTGCCGGCGGAAGCAGTATCCGAGAGCCCGAAACGCCATCCGAAAGCGGCCGTCAGCGCAAAGGCCGCCGCGGCAGCGCCCGCGTTGACCGTTAGGTAGGTGAGGCCGGCCACCCCCAGTAGGGCCGCCCGCGGGAAGGCCCGATAGCGACCGATCAGCTCGACTGCGGCGGTGAGCAGGCCGATGAGCGCGCTTCCAGCGACGGCGGTGTAGAGCACTAGTCATCCTCAGGCCCGCGCTGGCCCGGCTGTCTCTGCTCGCGCCGCAGGTCTTGGTGTGCTGCCGGCTGTTGATATGACACTTGTTCCTGTTGCGCATCCATCACCTGCGACTCCGCCAAGGACGCTCGTTGCTCGGCTTCGGTGATACGGGCGTGCTGGAGGAAGATCTCCCGCCAGGTCTGCGCAGCATCTCGCTGTACCGGACGATGCGCCCGTCGCAGGAAGAGTAGAACCCAATCTGAGTTGCGCATGCCCGTTGCCACCCCGCGGTCATGTGATCGTAAACGAGGACGTTATCGCTGATGTAGCGTTTCGTCAGCGTCTTCCCCGCCAGGGAACCGCCGTTTTGACCGTCCTCCGGCAGCGTTACCACCCGCGCGATCTCATCGGAGTCACAGTCGAACCTCGACCATCACCGGCATGACGTAGCGCACCCAACTGCGAGTCGCCGGCCCGTCGCCGTCCTCGACGATGACCAGACCGCCCGCCCCGTCGAGGTCGGAGTCCTCAAGGTCGTCGTCGTCTCGCTCAGCGCTGGATGCACCTGCTCGGCTACGCCCGCAACCTTTCCTGTGAAGAATGAAGGAGATCAGCATCCCCTACTGCTCGCCGCCGGGGTGGCCGCGTCGCCCAGATCGGCACCTCTGTGCGCAAGGCCCTGCCACAGCCCCAGGTCACGGAGCTGGGCTGGCCGCAAGGGCCGCCATCCGCCACTCAACTTGGCCATCTCCGCTTCGATGTCGACGTTGATGACGCCGAAGAAGTTGATGTTGTCGGAGTGCCCGGGCGAGATGTGCGACAGCACCTCGTCAGGGACCCAGCGGCCCTGGGAGCGCAGTTGCTTGACCGCCAGGGTGTAGTACTCGGTCGTCCAGGTCACCAGAGCGTTGGTCAGGACGGTCAGACACCAGGCCTGTTCGGTCTGCTCGGTCAGGTGCGGCTTGGTGACGGTGCCGTGGCGGGCGTAGTGCAGGTCGCGGCGCAGCGCGTGCAGGGACTCGCCCTTGTTGAGTTGGCGGCAGATCCGCCGCCGGTACGCCGGATCCGACAAGTACTTCGCCGTGTGGATGGTTCTGCGGAGCATGCCCCACTCCTTGAGCGCGGCCGCCATGGTGTTCTGCCTCGATGCGGCCGACCACTTGCCGACGATCAGCGACGCCGAGGCCTGCCCGTACTTCAGCGACCCGCCCATCCGCAGCAGATCTGGCCAGCAATCGCTGATCAGGTCCTCGTTCCAGCGGGCGGCCAGCAGCGGCCCGGCGTGCGGGTAGCGCTTGCCGATCTCGGCCGGGGTGTCGTCTCGCACCAGCGTGATCTTCGTCAGGTCCCGCATCCTGGGCGTGAGCGCCTTGCCCACCAGGTCGAACAGCCCAAAGTTGATCAGGGTGGCGCCATGGGTATCGGTCGCGTGGTCGGTAATCGGCAGATCGGTGGCGTTGCCCAGGAACTCATCCAGCGCGTAGTGCGCCTCCCGGACGGTCGGCACGATGATCTTCGTGCCGTAGGTGGACCACTGGTCGGACACATGGGTGTAGGTCGACAGCACCCGACCACCGTGGATGATCATGTCGCGAGCCGACAGGGACTTGCCACGGACGGGGAAGCGCTGCCCGTCGGAGGAGGACATGGTGCCGCCACCGAACACTCCTGCCTGCTCCAGCCCGTAGTGGTGGTTGACGATGCAGGTGTTCGCCTCGCGCAGCGTCTCCTCGCGGACGTACCACTCCATCGTCCACGCGAGCACGTCGTAGGAGATCCCGCACGCCTCCGACATCCTGGCCAGGCCCAAGTTCGTTGCCAGTGCAATCAGGACGGCCAGGATGTTGCGTTTCAACTCCGGGGAGTGGACGAGTTTCGTGCCGCCCGCGTGAGTGAAGCAGTCCAGAAAGCTCGTCCGGCCGTCCAGCTCGATCAGCAGCGAGGCGATCGGCGCGAACGGCAGCATCCCGGCCAGCTCGTCCTTGAGTTCCTTGGCCTCCGCGGGGATGTCCTCGGCGGTCAGTTTCGGGATCACCAGATGGCCATCAGCGTCCAGCCGGACGGTGCCAGTGTCGCCCGGTAGCGCGCCTGCCAGGGCCTTGTCCATCTCGGCCAACGCGGTATGGAGTTCTTCCCTGCCCTGTTCCAGGGCGTCGGCGGCCTTGGCCGGCTTGCCCACGAGTTGGCAGTAGTCGGCCTGCTTGAGCGTCCACTGCGCGGACGTGTACAAATACGTCGCCGGGTCGGCGTAGCGAGTGGGGACAAAAGAGTCGGGCGCATCGACGGGAACCTTCCGGCCACCCGTCTCGTTCAGCCTCTTCAACATCGCCACCGCCGCCATCAGGTCGGTGGTACCCGGACCGCCCGTGAAACCGATCGCGGCCAGCACGGCTGGGGTGAACTGCCGGGATCTGGCCCACTTTCCGTGATCGAGTTGGCCCCGGCGCGGTGTGTCGTTGCAGGTTCCTTGATCGTCTGTCTGTGATCATGTTCGTCGTGTGATGATCATAATGCTGTCGCGGTCCTCCTGCCGCACCTGGAGGATGTGGTGATCGAGCAGATTGACCTGGTCGGTGGATCGGTGCAGATCTGGGCGCACCCGCGGGCGATGCATGCCTGTTGTCCTGGTTGCGGTGGCGAGTCGGCTCGGGTGCACAGCCGGTATGAGCGCAAGCTGGCCGACGCCGCGGTGGCGGGTCGGCGGATGGAGATCCGGCTACGGGTGCGCCGGTTCTTCTGCGACGGCGAGGACTGCGGGGTGCGGACGTTCGCCGAGCAAATCGCTGGCCTGACCGCCCGTTATGCACGGTGCACTGTGTTGTTGCGGGGCATGCTGGAGTCGATCGGGCTGGCGTTGGCCGGTCGAGCCGGGACACGGCTGGCCACCGCACTGGGGTTACCGGCGACCCGGAATACGTTGTTGCGGTGGATCCGTGCCTTGCCCGACCCGGTGATCGACACCGTGACGGTACTGGGGGTAGACGATTTCGCGCTGCGCCGCGGGCATGTGTACGGCACGGTGCTGGTCGACATCGACACTCACCGGCCCATCGATCTACTTGCTGATCGCGAGGCCGAGACGTTCGCTGCGTGGTTACGCGAGCATCCGGGCACCGAGGTGGTCTGCCGGGACCGCGCCGGTGCCTATGCCCAGGGTGCCCGGACCGGGGCACCTGAGGCGATCCAGGTGGCCGATCGGTGGCATCTATGGCACAACCTGGCCGAGCACGTCGAGAAGACCGTCGCCGCTCACCACGGCTGCCTAGGCCAGGACATCGTCTCACCCGAGGTGGGCATCGCGCCTGGCACTGCTGCCGATCTTGCCGAAGCAGTCCAGGTCGCGCAGGTACAGCATAAGGAGAACTCCGCCTTGGTCGCGCGCACCAAAGCGCGCTACCAGGCTGTCCATGCGTTAAAGAGCGACGGCAAGGGCATCAAGACCATCATGCGGGAACTGGGGCTGGCCAAGGAAACTGTCCGTCGCTTCGTCCGCGCCGACAGTGTCGAGGAGTTGCTGGCCAAGCCTCGTGCGGGCCGGCCCAGTGTGCCGGGATGCCTACAAGCCCTATCTGCACGAACGCTGCAACGCCGGCATGACCAACGCCAGCAGCTCTATCGGGAGATCACCGAGCAGGGCTACCGCGGCAGCCGGGGCACCGTCGCCGCCTATCTCGCGCCGTTCCGTGCGCTCGGTGCCGCACCACCGGCCACACCGGCGGTGCCCAAGATCCGCCAGATCACCTCCTGGATGCTGCGCCGCCCCGAGGAGCTCGAACACCGACGAACAGCTCAAACTCAAGCAGGTGCTGGCTTCCTGCCCGCACCTGGACGCCACCGCCACCCACGTCAGGCACGTTCGCCGAGATGCTCACTGGCCGCCACGGTGAGCGCCTGGACTCGTGGATCGCTAGCGTCGACACCGACGACCTGCCCCACCTGCACCGCTTCGTCACCGGACTGCGGCGCGACTACCAGGCAGTTCGCAACGGACTCACGCTTTCCCACAGCTCGGGGACCGTCGAAGGCAACGTCAACCGCATCAAAATGATCAAAAGACAGATGTACGGCCGCGCCAAATCCGACCTGCTCCGCAAACGCATCCTGCTCGCCGCATGACGAACAGGGCCAACTCGATCACGGAAAGTGGGCCAGATCCAGTTTTCGCCTGCCGTTGACACCGATTTCCAGGACTCGGGATTATAGTTTGCCGAATACCGTCCAAGTCCGCGACTTACATGCAGCGTTAATCTGCACGCCAATGAACGTAGGCGAACGTAGACGGATGAGACCAAAGATGAGACCACGATCCCACCCAGGCTCGCGAACGTGACACGGACCGAAACAGGGAATGGGACGAAGCTTTCAGATCCGTGGTCACAGGCGGCACCCGCCGCTAACTGCAGATCGTCCGGGGTCGGGCTTGATCCGATCCCGGAGCTGATGATCATGTTAAGAGCGGGCCTGGGAGACGGCGGATAATCTTCGAGCAAATTTTTGGCTGGACGCGCTGCGGTTTCTGATGTAGTCGCCGCTGGAAGAACGCCAGCCGGGGCTTCTGCGGTCGGGACGGCCGGTGGCCTGCGAGAACATTGGTCGACGTTGGTCAGTGGTGGGTGCACGAGTTGCACCCGATTTGTACCGGGTCATGCGCGGGACCGGCATGGGTCTTGGAGACCGCAACTGCGCCCTATCGAGAGTGTGCACATGCGCCTTCGGGTGCGCCCGGACGATCAAGCAGTGGCCCGGGTGGTCGTCCAGCGGCCGCTATCTTACCGGCGCCGGATTCGGGGTGACCCGTGCCGGTGTGGGTGTTGTTAGAACGGCGATGCGTCGTGGAGACAGCCGGTCACTGTCGGAAGCACCGGTGTTGTCCGGCCGTGGCGATGACCGTCGCACTGGCAGACGAGGCGGCTATGCGGTCGCTGCGGTTTCCCTTCGACGAAGACGACTGTCGATAGTGGACAAGTCAGCTCATCTGCACGCGTGATCACCGGTGGCGAGCAGGACCGGCTCAGAGTGTCCGCTGGCTAGGGCTGATCTGGCTCCGTGGTGTGTAGAAATTCACGCGCTCCGGTGTCCGGCGGGCTGACACACGAGTAGGGGACGAATCGGGCGGGTGTGCCGTAACATCAGTGAGAGGCACCCAGGCCGAGCTCGCGGGAGGCGTAGTGATCATTCTTGGTATTGTCCTACTGGTGGTTGGGTACCTTCTCGCGATCCCAATTTTGTGGACTCTCGGGATCATCCTGGTGGTGATCGGGGTTATCTTGGTACTGCTGGGTACCGCCGGGCATGCCATCGGCGGTCGACGGCACTACTACTGACTCTCGGCGTTCATACTCTGATCGACGATAAAGGACCGCATGGTCACGCGGGTCGGGTTACGACCGGGCGGCTCGGGTGCTTGCTAGGCAGAAACGACAGGGACCGATGCCCGACCGGCCCGGGCTGGGGACACGATCACGCCGTGTTCGTCACCCGCCCAGAACCACCCGCACGGTCGCCGTCAGTCGCTTTCCCGTCAGCGGCACGGGCACCGGCCGGACGAACGGAGTCATCCCTGCTCCGCCGGTGTTATCGGGTTGCGACTCGTCAGCGGCCTGTGATGTCGAGGGCGCGCCCGAGTCTGGATGCGCTCTCGGCCCCTGGAGTCCCTATTTGAAGACGTCTTTGATTTTTTCACCGGCCTGCTTGAGGTTGCCCTTGGCCTGATCGGTCTTGCCCTCGGCCTTGAGGTCGTCGTCGTCGGTCGCCTGACCCGCGGCCTCCTTGCCCTCGCCCTTGAGCTCTTCGGCCTAGTTCGTGGCCTTGTCCGCAAGACTCATTGCCTGCTCCCTATCCGGCACCCGCTAGGGATCCTTGGTCCCTAGCGGCGCTGGGCGTGGAGTTCTCGGTGGGTGCCTACCTGCACCACTTCGACATCCACCACGTCCTGGCCCAGCTGCCCGAACAGGCCTGGACATCCGCCTACCAGGTAGCCAAGCCACGCGCCGGAGGGCCCAGTGGTGGGGCCCCGCGACGGGGCGTGGGTCGCCGAGGCCACCGGACTGGTCGACCTCTCAGGCTGGCCGGCGGGCACCCAGCTGATCCTGCGCCGCGAACGCCCGCACCCCGGTGCGCAACTGCGCATCACCGACGTCGACGGTCACCGGATCGTCGGCATGCTCACTCTTTGGACGCTGGCGTGGCGGGACGCCCGCGCCACCTGGCGACCCACCACCCTCGCGCCTAGCGCTGGGAGCGGCGACTTGGTCGTCGTTGGTTGAGGCGCGCCGGGGTGATGGTGCGGGAGGGGGATGCTCAGTCGGTCAGGGCGGTTAGGGCATGGGACAGGGTGGGGTAGGTGTTGAATAGTTCCAGTAGCTGGGTGACTTGGAGTGGGCGTGCTACGGCCCGGGTGACCAGGCCGGCAAGGTGCAGCTGTGTCCCGGTGGTCTGGGTGAGTTCGTGGACCTGTAGCAGACAGTTCAGCCCGTTGGAGGCCATGAAGCGCACCGGTTGCAGATCCAGGATCAGATGCGTCGGGCCAGTGGCGAGCTGTTCACGTAGGCATGCTTCGAGTAGCGGCGCGGTAACCATGTCCAGCTCCCCGTCCACCGCTACCACGCACACCCCGACGGCCGGATGCCCTACGGTCAGTCCGAGGAACTGGTCCGACGTGCACAACGCGGGCTCGTCCGCTGGTCTGTCACCAGCCGAGGCGGCTGTGCCGGACGGGTCGGTCGTGTGATCGTCGGCGGCGGGCGGGTCAGCTTGTCCATCGATCGCGTCTTTCGTGGTCATCACCGGGCCTGGTCCTCCTCGTGCCCCGCGGCGCACCGGTTGGAAGCTAGACCCCATAAAATAAAGGGGGCCAGCCGGTCGTGTGTTGCAGAGCGTCGACGGGTGACTGGCGGGCGAACGGCGCCCACGCTGCACCGTTCAGTCGCAAATCTAGACCAGCGGTTCGCCCAGGTCCATCACGCCGAGCTGGCCGGCGTCCCTTCGGCGCGATGGCGAGGCTGTCGTGCCGCGCGTTTCGGTGCCGCGCAAATGGGGTACAACGGCTACGGAGTATCGCGTCACACAGGGGGCCGTAAAGGGTGCACGCAGCGGGCAAGGAGGTGGTGGTGGTGTGCGCCTCGCCCGGCGCCCGGGGGCTGACCCATTACGGGTTGATTCACTCTCCGTCCGCAGATCTGACCGTGACCTTGGCGCCCATGGTCACCGAGCGACTAGTTCGTGGTGAGCCTGTACTGGCCGTGTTGCCTCCCACGACCGCGGCCGGACTGCGTGCCCGGCTGCCGACTCTGACCGGGCTGCACACCACCGATCCGGGCGAGCTGTACCGCCATCCCGGCCGAGTGTTAAGCCACTACCGGGCCTGGATCGCCCACACCAGTTCCCACGGTCGCTCGGCGATGATTGTGGCCGCCCCCGACCCGGGCGGTGACGACCCGCATCGCGCGGCGCTGTGGATGCACATCGAGGCCATCACCACCCAGGCATTAGCAGAGTGCGACCTCACGCTGGTCTGCGCCTACCCCAACAACTCCGCCACCGCCGACGCGATCCGCCGGGCCCACCCCAGCCTCGTCGACGAATCGATCACACTCAATCCAGACCACTTACCAGCCGAACAGTTCCTGGCCAACCATCCCCTGCCCCCACCGATCGAACTAGGAAAACCCGACCTCACCCACATCATCGACCACCCCCCCGAGCTGGCCACGCTGCGCCACATCGTCGCGGTTCACGCCGCCCAGGCGGGACTGACCGCCGCTCGCTGCGAGGATTTCGTGCTAGCCGTCACCGAAATCGCCACCAACGCCCTCGAACACGGCACCCCACCCGCCGCGGTCCTCCTGTGGACCATCCCAACCTCGGTGATCTGTCAGATCACCGACACCGGCCAACACACCCAGCCGCTAGCCGGGCTTTCCCCCCCGCGAGCGACCCAGCACCGGGGCCGTGGCCTGTGGATGGCCCACCAACTCTGCGACCAGCTCTACCTGTGGCCCCGCCCCACCACCATCCGCCTTCAGATGGACCGAACTTAAAGCAGAGTCTCAATTGCCACCTGCGCCGCGCCGTCTACCTCCGCGGGGGCACGAAGCGACGGCCACCGAGTACCAAACGTCCATAATCGATGGAAGGCATGGCGCGCCAGCTTGTCGGCGGCCCAGCGGAAGGTGACGGCACGGACTTTGGGACTGGCGACCTGAGGCTTGACTAGGACCCGGGTTACGGGCGCTGTAGCGGGCGCGACGCAGCACTTGCACCATCGGCAAATTTGCACGTCAGGAGCAGACGCTCAGTGACTATGCTCAACGGCGTCGCTCGCTTACTAGCCGGAGGTTTCCGGCCCTTGTGCTGGCCGCGTACATCACCGCCCTCCCCGACCCTGGAATCCGGCCGTTCTCCGGCCGCTCCGGATGAGGCAGATGGTGAGGCACGAGCACCCTTCTAAGGCACATGCCTCACTCCCTCACCAGGTACTGCCTAGCCCTTGACCTGCGGCGAGGCAGGCTGGCACTGCAGGGCAGATCAACACATCACCCCCAAAACCGGCCATTTCAGCGGGCAGGGAAGGTGTCCCTGCGTGCCTCAACCTAGATCCACCGGGTAGGGTCAGCGCGGTCGTGAGGCGATCGTCCAGCGCATTACTCGCACGAGGGCCTCGCCGGGGGTTATCCGGTCGTGCGGCGCATCTGCTCGTAAGCATCACGCAGTTCGCGACCTTCGAGCAATCCTCTGGTCTCGATGGCGCTGACCACTTCGAGCGCGCGCCGGTGATTGGACGGCACGACCATGCCGGACAGCATGGCCGCGAGTATGGAAGCGGCGGCTTCGTCGAGACGGTCGGTGGCGACCAGCGCAAGTGCAAGGTCGATGTTGGCCGAGGCGACCCGGCGTGGCCACCGACTCCCGTTGCCGCGGAGGCGTGTGATGATTTCCCGGGCATAGTCCTCGGCGGCGACGTCACCGACCCAGGCCAATGTGGTCGCGGTGTAGGCGATGGCCTTGGTCGGGTCGTAGCGGTAATGGTGTTCGGGTGGTCTGGTCGGGGCAGCAGTGCGGCGAACTTGTACACGCGGTTGATTGCGTCATACGTGTCGCGGGCTTCACGAGCCGAGCCCATGCGCGGGCCTTCCTAGGCAGTGGCCTGGATCGCCGCAGAGGTGCCCCTCGGGGCGATCTTCTGCGCGGTCTGGGATAGCTCCACCGCGCGGTGGTAGTCCCCGTCAGTGAGCACCTGCCAGGCCTCGGTTTCGTAGCGCCAAGCGTGGATCTCATCGTGCCCGATCTGTTGGGCGAGACTCGCCGCGGTGTCGAGCCAGCCTTGGGCGGCACGGCGTTGCTCGAGATCGATGTGCAGGGTTGCGGCGAGCAGCGCCAACCATCCGCCGACCACGAGCAGCCGACGGCGCTGCCCTAGGTCGCCCGGGCATCAATGAGCCGAGAGACATAGCCCAGGTGGGTGCGCACCCGGTCCAGCAGGTCATTCGGCGCGGTAACGGGGTAGCAGGTAGCGAGGTCGTCGGTCGCGGCCTCCAGCCTGGCCAGCGTCTCACCACCCAGATCAGACGCCGCTACCCGGCGGACCAGTTCAACGGCCTCCAACTCATCGCGGTCGATCGGCTCCCCCGCCACCCGCACCAAGGTCGGGCGGGACGCCTCCGCGGTATTCCAAGCGTCCAGCAGCGTGCAGCGCGCACCCAGAGCGTGGTCCAGCGCTACGATGATCCGCTTCGACGGCCAGCGCTGGCCATGCTCGATATGCCCCACATAGCCACGGTTGACGTGCACCAGCTTGGCCAACTCACCGAGGGAAAGTCCAGCACGATTCCGTAACCGGCGCAGCTCCGCCCCGAACTGTTCCCGTCCATGCCTTGCCATGTCGCCTCGCGTCGCCTTCCCGTGTCGCCGCCGGGTGGTGGCGACACTGCCAGGGTTCCACCTAATTCGGCTTGGCACGACGGTGACTTGCATGAGCAGCAAAACCAGCATTGGTCCCACCGGACGTGTCCGGTGGTGAGCGGCGTACCCCCGATGAATCGTTTCGGGCGTCCCTACGCGCCCGTACCCCGTCCGATGATTTCGCCACAGTGATCGTCACGCGGCAGGGCCTCGGCCACGCCGGGCGCGTCTGGCTCACGTTCGATGGCGCGATCAAGACCACCGTCATCATGACCGACCCGCAGACAGCGCATCTCCTTGAGTTGCTTGGCCAGGCTATGGCGACACGGTGACGTATCTCGCTGCGCTAGGCGCTTCGAGGCCCTTTCGTGACGGGTGTGACGGGTTAGCCCGTAGTACGCTAAACCCGTCACGCAGCACGTTCTCGCAGCTCATCTGCGTTATCCAACCCGTCACACGGGGTGTGACGGGTTAGCCGTGCCGTGACGGGTTCACGCACTGGTGTGACGGGTTCAGGCGCTGGTTGTGACGGGTTCAGGCGCTGGTTGTGACGGGTTGCAGGCCCGCTCTATCCGCGCTTGGGCATGCGGGAACCGAGGATCTCAGCGGCTTTGCGGTCGGAGGCGGCGACCCACGCCGCGTACACCTTGAGTGTGGTCGCGCCACCGCCGCCGTGCCCCAAGCGCCCAGCGACAGTCCGAAGGTCAACGCCGGCCGTCAGCAGCTCAGTGGCTGAGTAGTGCCGGAGCGCGTGAAGATTCGTCTTGATTCCGAGTCTTGCAGCCATGTCCTTGTACCGCTGGGTGACAGCATTGGGCGAATAAGGCTCGCCGTGATCAAGATTCGAGAGACCGCTGAATACGAACAGGTCTTCGCTGAACGTCACGCCGACCGACTCGACCCGTTCTCGGACCCGTTCCCTGTGTTGCCGCAGGAGCGTCACCGTTTCGGAGTCGAGGGCGATCCGGCGGGCTTGGTGAGTCTTGGTGTCCTTCTCGCGACCAGCGACCCAGCTTCGCCGAAGGTCGATGATCTCCTCGTCAAGATGGAGGCGGGAGAACCTCAGCCCGCACAGTTCGCCACGGCGCATCCCGGTAGTCATGACGAGCCAGACGAGCGTTCCCCAATCATCGTCCATGCGAAACGCTTCTTCACTGAGCCGGGCGGCCTCGCCGGGTGTCGGGGGCTGAGGCTCCGGGGGCTTGGGACGAGGCTTCCGCGCCCCGTGCACGTGATTTGACGTGATCCAACCCCAGCGCACCGCGGCTGACATCGTGCCGTTGATGATCCAATGGAGCTGCCGGACCGTGGACGCTGCAAGAGGTCTGCACACGTGGGGGCGACACTTCGCGACCACACAGTCATGATCTTCTGCGACGGTGTGCGTCTCGATGAACGGCTTACCCGCACAGCGAGCACGGCAGCGCCGAAGCTCCATGTAGAGGCTTTCGAGAGCCCGCGGGTCGACCTTGGGCAATGCGACCTTGCCAAGAGCGGGTTTGATGGTGCGCTCGATGTAGCCGCTGTAGCTCTTGCGCGTCGTCTCTTCGAGTTCGGCCGTGCGTAGCCACTCGTCCAGCGCATGACCGAGAGAAACGGTGGAGTTGGGGGTCCGCTGCTCGTCCACCTGCCGGAGAAGCCTGGTCATCTCCTTCTGCGCCTCACGCTGTGCTGCCCTGTCTGTGCCGCGCACCGTGCTCGTCAGATAGAGGTCGCGACCTGTCACCGGGTCAGCGCCGGAGAATACCCGGACCTGGAGCGAGTTGCCCCGGGCGCGGACGCTTCCCCGCCTTCGTGGTTCGACGTTTCCCAAGGTCATGGCATCAGCGTAGAGGAGAACTCATGGACCAAGTCATGGCCAGAGTCGAGATCGTCGATCTTGTATGCCGACATAACTGCTGCTGAGAGGTGGTGCCCCCGGTGGGAGTCGAACCCACACTGGACGGGTTTTGAGTCCGTTGCCTCTGCCGGTTGGGCTACGGGGGCGAGTTGTTGGCGGGATCACTGTACGGGCTGGGGTGAACATGGCCACGCTCGGATCCCGGCATGGTGAGGCGCCGAGCCGTTGACGGATCACATCTTCGTCACGACCACCGACCGCCCGTGCCGTGCTGCCGTATGCAGCACTACGGTCTGACGATCGCATTCGCGAGACGCCGACCACGGCTGCCCATCGCAGGCGACTGTTGGTGAGGAGACACGCATGGCGCACCGCACCGTTGTCCGCGCGGCGGCCCTTCTCGGGGCCGTGTCGGTGGTGATTGCCGGCTGCGGCGGTGGCAACACCACGACGGCCCGTGGACCAGCTACCGTTGGTCCGCCGGCGAAGCAGTGTGATCCCAGGGACGCTGTGCAGGCCAAAGCCAGCGGGCAGCCGAGCACCTTACCGTTGAGGATCGGCACTTTGCTGCCGGAGACCGGCAGCTTGAGCTTCCTGGGGCCGCCCGAGTTCGCGGCCGTCGACATGGCGGTCAAGGAGATCAACGCGGCCGGTGGGGTGCTGGGCAATCCGGTCGTCAACATCCGGGGCGACTCCGGTGACGACAAGACCGACACGGCGAACCAGACCGTCGACCGGGAGCTCGGCCAAGGCGCGCAGGTGATCATCGGCGCGGCCGCCTCGGGGGTCACCAAGCTGGTCATCGACAAGATCACCGGTGCTGGAGTGGTGGAGTTCTCGCCGGCCAACACCTCCGACGAGTTCACCTGCTGGCCGGATAAGGGCCTGTACTTCCGGACCGCCCCGCCGGACCGGCTGCAGGCCCAAGCCCTGGCAGCGCTGATCGCCACCGACGGTGCGCAACGGATCTCCATCCTGGCTCGCAACGACCCCTACGGCAGCGGTTTGGCCGACAACACTGTGCAAAACCTCCGTGCCGCCGGTATCCCGCAGAATCAGATTCAAAAGATCATCTATGATCCCAACGCAACGTCCTACAACACCGAGATCGATGACGTCCGGCAGTTCAACCCGGACGCGATCGCGGTGATCGGCTTCGATGAATCGAAAAAGATCCTCACCCGGATGAGCGAGGTGCGCATCGGGCCGGGGCAGAAGTTGGTCTATGGCACCGATGGCAACATGGGCAACGCGCTGGGCCTGGGCCTGCCGCCTGGCTTGCTCAACGGCATGAAGGGCACCGCCCCGTTGAGCAAGCTGTCGGCCGGCTTCGAGCAGCGGTTGCGGGCCGAAGATCCCAGAGTGGTCGACACCAACTACGCCGGTGAGGCCTACGACGCCGTCGTGATCGTCGCGCTGGCGGCCGAGCGGGCGAAGTCGACCAAAGGAGTGGACATCGCGTCGGAGATCAACGGGATCACCAAGGACGGTGAGAAATGCACCACCTTCCGCCAGTGCCGGGACATCATCGCCGGTGGCCGCGATCCCGACTACGACGGTGTCACCGGCACCCTGGACTTCACCGCCGCCGGTGAGCGCGCCGTGGGCTCCTACGGAATCCTGAAATTCAATGCCCAGAACAGGATCGACGAAGCCGCCATCCAGTACCGCGTAGTGGGCCGCTGACGTGGATGCCGCCACCGCATTCAGCCCGCTGAATGCGGTGTGACGGCGCGTGATCCGGTGAGGGTGCCCAGGTAGAACTCGACGACTTTGGGGTCGTTCATCAGGGCTGGGCCGGTGTCGGTGTAGGCGTTGCGACCCTGGTCCAGCACGTAGCCTCGGTCGCAGACCTGCAGGCAGCGCCGGGCGTTCTGCTCGACCATCACGATGGAGACACCAGCGGCATTGATCTTCTTGCAGCGCACGAACACGTCATCGGCGAACATCGGCGATAGCCCGGCAGAGGGCTCGTCGAGCAGCAGGACGGCTGGTTCCATCATCAGCGCCCGGCCCATCGCGACCATTTGCCGCTCCCCGCCGGACAGCGCGCCAGCCTTGGCCTTGCGCCGCTCACCAAGGAGCGGGAACAGCGAGCACACCATGTCGAACCTGGTCGTGAAGGTGCGCGGGCGAAGGTAGACACCCATCTGCATGTTCTCTTCGATGGTCAGCGAGGCAAACACGTTGTTGTTCTGCGGCACATAGCCAACGCCCTTGGTGACGAGCACGTGCGCTTCGGCCGAGGTGATGTCCACCTCACCCAGCGTGACGGTACCGGCACGCACCGGAATGAGCCCGAACAGTGCCTTGAGCAGCGTCGACTTGCCGGCACCGTTGGGCCCGATGATGCCGACGATCTCCCCCGCGCGCAGGAAAAAATTGCACTTTTGCAAGATGTTAACTCCGGGCACGTACCCGGCCACCAGGTCGTCCGCCCGCAACAACGCGCCCTGGGCCAGCTCTCGGTGCCGCTGCGGAGTCGCGGCCAACTCCGCGGCGGACGGTCCGTGACCGATTGGGCCGTTGCCAGCATGGGCGGTCACGCCGACAGGTCCTGACCGCGTTCGATGGCCGCCGCGAGCTCGCTTTCGATCGCAGCGACGAGCGCCGCCGTCTGGCCCACCGGGTTGCCCTCGGCGTCGAACTGCAGCGCGTGGTCGTGATGGGAACCCAGGTACGCGTCCACGACGGCCTTATTGGACGACAGCGCCTCGGGCCGACCCTCGGCGATCACCCGGCCCTGGGCCATCACCACTACCCAGTCGCTGATCTCGCGGATGACGTCCATATCGTGCTCCACGAACACTACGGTCATGCCGTTATCGCGCAGCGACTTGACGTGGTGCAGCAGGCTTTCGGTGAGGGCAGGGTTCACCCCGGCCATCGGCTCGTCAAGCATGACGACGGTCGGGTCCATCATCAGGGCCCTGGCCATCTCCAGCAGCTTGCGCTGGCCTCCGGATAGGCAGCCGGCGAGATCGTCGGTCTTGTCGTCCAGCCGGAACCGGGTGAGCAGCTCCATCGCCTTGTCGGTGATGGCCCGCTCCTGGCGCCCCCAGGTGCCCAGCAGGGCACCGAAGAACCGCTCACCGCTCTGCTGCTGGGCGGCCAGACGCATGTTGTCCAGCACGGTGAGTTTGGCGAGTGCCTTGGTGAGCTGGAAGGTGCGGACCACCCCGCGGCGGGCCACCTGGTGCGCGGCGAGCCGGGACAGCGGCGTTCCGTCCATGGTCCAGCGCCCGGTGTCGGGCCGGTCGAACCCGGTGAGCAGGTTGAACAGGGTGGTCTTGCCTGCCCCGTTCGGCCCGATCAGCCCGGTGATCCAGCCCCGTTGGAATTCCAGATGAGCCACATCGACGGCCCGCACGCCGCCGAACGAGCGAGTGATCGAATCGATCACCAGCACCGGGTCGGACTTGCCGGCACCCGGCTGCGCGACGACCTCGCTCGGATCCTCAGCGCGCATCGAGGGCCACCTCGCTCCTCTTACCGAAGATTCCCTGCGGTCGGAACATCATCAGCATCGCCAGAGCCACCCCTACCAGAACGAACCGGATTGCGCCGACATCCTGGTTATCGATGAAGGAGATCAATGGGTTACTACCCGCAGTGGCCTGGCGCAGGAAATTGTCCGTGAGCGAGAGGACAAACCAGAAGATCATCGAACCGATGACCGGGCCGAACACCCGACCGGCGCCACCGATGATGAGCGCCGCGTAGGCGAAGAAAGTCTGCGGAGGCGAGTAGAAATCCGGCGTGAGTGACTGCGTGGTCAGCGCGAACACGATCCCGCCGACCGCACCGAACGCCCCGCCCAGCACCAATGCCTGCATCTTGTAGACGAAGACGTTCTTGCCCAAGGCCCGGACCGCATCCTCGTCCTCCCGGATCGCCTTGAGCACGCGGCCCCAGGGGCTGCGGACCAGGAGGAACACGAGGATCAGGGACAGGCCCACGACAGTCCACCCGACACAGATGGACCACAGGTCCTGGCCCAGAAAACGTACTCCGTAAAAGTCATAAAAGCGTCCGTTGTCGAACGGAGAAAGCTGGCGAAAACTGCCACCATAGCCGGTAAGGCCCTGCGTCCCACCGGAGAAATCGGTTATCGAGGTTGACCGGGTGATCAGCCGCAGGATCTCCGCAGCCGCGATCGTCACAATAGCCAGGTAGTCGGCGCGCAGCCGCAGCGTCGGGATCCCGAGCAACAGCGCGAGGACGACGCCGGCGACCATCCCCACCAGCACTCCCAACCACAGCGGCAAGCCGAAATACACCACCGCGATGCCCATGCCGTACCCGCCGACCAGCGCGAAGCCGATCTGACCGAAGTTGAGCAGCCCGGTATAGCCGAAGTGAATGTTCAGCCCGATCGCGAGCAAGGCGAAGAAGATCGCCGACGGGCCGACCAGCGCCACGATTCCGTTAGCGAGCAGGCTCGGGAAGTCAATCATCCGTCACCCGATCCGCGCGCGACTGCCGAGCAGACCCTGCGGTCTGATCACCAGGATGACGATGAGCACCGCGAGCCCACCCAAATACTTGAGGTCGACCGGGATGACCTGGGCTGATACCTGCACCAGCACTCCGACGAGCACGCAGCCCACCAGGGCCCCATAGGCGGTGCCCAATCCGCCGAGGATCACCCCGGCGAACATCAGCAGCAAAAGACTGAAGCCCATCTCGTACTGCACCGTCGCGCCCAGTTCGGACAGCCCGAACAGCACACCCCCCAGCGCTGCCAGCGCGCCGGCCAGGATCCACACGAACAGGACGATCCGCTCGACGTTGATGCCCGATGAGGCGGCCAGGTCCCGATTATCGGATACCGCCCGCATCGCCTTGCCGATCCGGGTCCGCTGCAGCAGCAGCGCGACGCCGACCAGGACGGCCAGGCTGATCAGGATCGTGGCAAGATCCTTGTCGGTGATGCTGATGAACCCGTAGTTGCGTTCCACCTGGTTGGTGTATTGGGCGAACGACTTCGACCGGCCGCCGAAGTAGATCAGCACCAGATACCGCAACGCCAGCGCCAGCCCGATGGAAACCACCAGCTGGGCGACCAGGCCACTGCGACGCCGCCGCATCGGCCGCCAGATGACCAGATCGTTCACCGCGCCGAGAGCAGCGCCGCCCAGGATCGCCAGCACGGTGGCCCAGATCAGCTGCAGCCCGAAGGTGACGTTGCACGTCCAGGCAAGCACGGCGCCGATCGTGACCAGTTCGCCGTGCGCGAAGTTGGTCAGCCCAGTCGTCCCGAAGATCAACGACAGACCGACCCCGGTGATGGCGATCACCAGGCCGAATCGGATGCCGTCGATCAGTACCCGCACGGCCGTCGCGCTCGCCGAGGTGTGCAGCCCGGCACGCTGGGCGCCGAATCGGAACACCACCAACGACAGCGTTCCCGGCGACACATCGCGGACCACCTCACCCTGGAGCACCGTGACGCCCGGCGGCAGGGATTGTCGATCGATCCGGAAGGCGTACTGGCCCGGAGTGGGCACAGCCAACTCCCACCGACCAGTGGTGTTCGACAGTGTGGAGGCGACCTGCTGTCCGCCGGCGTCCAGGGCTTGCACCCGGACACCGGCCAGTAGCGTGCCGTCGACGTTGCGCAGAGTGCCGCTGACCGGTAGACCCGGCTGATCAGGCGGAGCCGGCTGAGCTGGCGTGCCGCGAAACGGTTGCTGGGCGGCCAGCGCTGGCCCGGCCAGCCCGATCATTCCGGCGCTCGCGATCAGGGGCACGATCAGAGCGACGAGCAGCGCGCGCACCAGGCCGCGAGCCCGGCGGCCGGGATCCGCTGACCGCATCGTGCTCGGTGGCCGCAGGTGACCTGCTGAGTGCACAGGCGCGCGCCTCCTCCACGAAATGGGCGTCGGCCCGCAGGGTCAGGCAACCTGCGCTGGCCGAGCAAGTGCTCATAGTGAGCTATCGCCAGCGCGCCCTAGCCACCAGGGCATGCGTGCCGAAGCGCAGAAACTCGACTACTGGAGAGGGTTGATCACTGTTTATGTGCCCTCAACGACATTTCCTGTTGCTCCAGGCACACAATCGGTGATCATCGCGTCTCACCCGGCAGGACGCTCGCGTAGCAGGCAGGTCAGCCGGGCCGTGCAGACCGGCCGCTGCTGCTCGTCGCTGATCCGGATCTCGAAGGTCGCGATCGTGCGGCCGCGGTGCAGCGGCGTGCACACACCGGTGACTTCCCCATCGGTCGCCGACCGATGATGCGAGCACGACAATTCCACTCCCAGCGGAACCTTCTGCGGCATGCTCCACAGCGAGGAAGCGACCGAGCCGAGGGTCTCGGCCAGCACGGCGCTCGCCCCGCCGTGCAGCAGCCCGAAGTACTGGCGATTGTGCGCTACCGGCATGGTCCCCACCACCCGCTCCGGGTCCCATTCGGTGATCTTGATTCCCATCCGCTCGATGAGCTGTTCGCCCGCCCACCGGGCCATCAGCTCGACGGCGGCCGGATCGACCTCGAAGGGGACACCGGACGTGGTCACGCGGAACCTCCATGGAACGTGGGATTTCACCCACTTTAGGTGCTGGCGCGGCTGGCTGTCGGTGCCCCGGCCTAGACTCGCGGGCCGTGACGGTTACTCCACCGCGGCTGCTCCTCCTTGATGGCCACTCGCTGGCTTACCGGGCGTTCTTCGCGTTGCCAGTCGAGAACTTCCGCACCACGACCGGGCAGACCACCAATGCGGTGTACGGCTTCACCTCGATGCTGATCAACCTGCTGCGCGACGAGCAGCCCACCCACGTCGCCGCAGCGTTCGACGTCTCCCGCAAGACCTTCCGGGCAGAGGCGTACGCGCCATACAAAGCCAACCGCAGCACCACACCCGATGAGTTCCGCGGCCAGGTGTCGCTGATCCATGACGTGCTCGCCACCCTGGGGATCCCGGTGCTCACCAAGGAGAACTACGAAGCCGACGACGTGATCGCAACGCTGGTCACCCGGGCCGAGCCCGAGGGCTACCAGGTGCTGGTCTGCACCGGGGATCGGGACACGTTTCAGCTCGTCAGCGAGCAGGTCACGGTGCTCTACCCGCGAAAAGGCGTCTCGGATCTGACCCGGTTCACTCCCGCCGAGGTCTCCGAGCGCTACGGCCTGACCCCGCAGCAATACCCGGACTATGCGGCGCTGCGCGGCGACCCCTCGGACAACCTGCCAGGCATCCCCGGCGTGGGAGACAAAACCGCGGCGAAGTGGGTGCGGGAGTTCGGCTCGCTGGACGCTTTGATCGATCGGGTGGATGAGGTCAAGGGCAAGGCCGGGGACGCGCTACGCGAGAACCTGGCCTCGGTGCTGCTCAACCGCAGGCTCACCGAGCTGGTCCGTAACGTCGACATTCCGCAGCAACCCACTGATCTGGTCCTCAAGCCGTGGGACCGCGACGCCGTGCACCGACTGTTCGACGAGCTGGAGTTCCGAGTGCTGCGGGACCGGCTGTTCGCCACGTTGAGCACACCAGAGCCGGAAGCCGAGGAGGGCTTCGAGGCCAGGGGCGCACTGATCGAGCCCGGTGCGGTGGGCAGTTGGCTCGATGCGCATGCCCGGGACGGGCGCCGGACCGGGCTGGCCTTCCGCGGCACCTGGGCGCACGGCGCCGGCGATCTGGAAAGCCTGGGCCTGGCCGCCGCCGACGGCGAGGGTGGCTACCTCGATCCCCGCGCACTGACCCCCGATGACGAGCGGGCACTCGCCCAGTGGCTGGCCGACCCGGCCGTGCCGAAGGCCACGCATGACGCCAAGCCGCTGCTGCACATGTTGCGAACCCGCGGGATGGTGCTGGCGGGGCTGGCCAACGACACTGCGCTGGCCGCCTACCTGGTCCGACCCGGCCAGCGGTCGTTCGACCTCGCCGACCTGGTACTGCGCTATCTGCGTAAGGAGCTGCGGGTAGAACCCGGAGTGATCGCCCAACCGAGTTTGTTCGAGGACGAGGACACCGCGGCCCGCGTATCCGACGAGATCCTGCGGGCGCACGCTATCGCCGAGCTGGCCACGGCATTGGACGCCGAGCTTGACCAGATCGCCGGTCGGTCGTTGCTCACTGATCTGGAGCTTCCGCTGCTCGCCGTGCTGGCCGAGCTGGAGGCGACCGGCATCGCCGTCGACGGTGATGTGCTGGCCGGGCTGGAGGCCGGCTTCTCGGCAGCGGTGAAGCAGGCCGAGCAGGATTGCTTCGGGGTGATCGGCCGGGAAGTGAACCTGGGCTCGCCCAAACAGTTGCAGGTGGTGCTGTTCGACGAGCTCGGCATGCCCAAGACCAAACGTACCAAGACCGGCTACACCACCGACGCCGATGCGCTGCAGACGCTCTACGAGTCGACCGCGCACCCCTTTCTGCAGCATCTGCTCGCACACCGGGACGCGACCCGGTTGAAGAGCACGGTGGATGGGCTGCTGAAAACCGTCGCCGAGGATGGCCGAATCCACACCACATACCTGCAGACCATCGCCGCGACTGGGCGGCTGTCCTCCACCGAGCCAAACCTGCAGAACATCCCGATCCGCACCGAGTCGGGGCGCCGGATCCGGCAGGCGTTCGTGGTCGGCCCGGGCTGTTCAGAATTGATGACGGCGGACTACAGCCAGATCGAGATGCGGATCATGGCACATCTGTCCGAGGACACCGCGCTGATCGACGCGTTCACCTCAGGGCATGACTTCCACGCCGCCACCGCCGCGCGGGTTTTCGCCGTGGACGCTGCGGCGGTCAGCGGTGAGCAGCGCGCCAAGATCAAGGCGATGAACTACGGCCTGGCCTACGGCCTGTCCGCGTTCGGGCTGTCCGCGCAGCTGCGGATCTCCACCGAAGAGGCTCGCGAGCTGATGGACGAATACTTCACCCGGTTCGGCGGGGTCCGCGATTATCTTCGCACCGTCGTGGAGAAGGCCCGGCTGGATGGCTACACCGCCACCATCATGGGGCGCCGGCGCTACCTGCCTGATCTGGTCAGCGACAACCGGCAGCGCCGCGAGATGGCGGAGCGGATGGCGCTCAACGCGCCGATCCAGGGCAGCGCTGCGGACATCATCAAGGTCGCGATGCTGCGCGTCGCGCAGGCGTTGCGGGCCGAGGGTCTGCGATCCCGGATGTTGCTACAAGTGCACGACGAGCTGGTACTGGAAGTCGCCGTGGGCGAGCGCCCCACGCTCGAAGCGCTGGTAAGACAGGAGATGGGATCAGCGTTCACACTGGACGTCCCCCTGGAGGTGTCGGTGGGAGTAGGCCACAGCTGGAACGACGCCGCGCACTGACACCAGTGCCCGATCAGCCGCGGCGGCAGCAGAAGATGGCGGTTCCCGGGAACAGCGCGCCACGCAGCGGGCTCCATTGGCCCCACTCTCGGTGCAGATCCGGCGGCCACTCCGGTTCTACCAGGTCGACCAGGACTAAGCCGGCGGCGACGATCTCCCTGATTCGATCGCCCAGGGTGCGGTGGTGTTCCACGTAAGTGGGATTGCGACGGCTGTCCACCTCGACATAGGGGGTGCGGTCGAAATACGACTGCGCCACCGTCAAGCCGGCCTCCTCCGGGTCGTCGGGGAAGATCCAACGCATCGGGTGGGTGACCGCGAAGACCCACCGGCCGCCAGGGCGCAGCACCCGGGCGACCTCTCTCATCACCGCGGCCGAGTCCGCGACGAACGGCACCGCACCGAACGCCGAACAGGCCAGGTCGAAACTCTCGTCGGCGAAGGGCAATCGACCGGCATCGGCCTGCACCAGAGGCACCGAGATCCCGGTTTCGTGCGCGGCGCGCACCGCGTGGCGCAACATTGCCGCCGAGAGGTCCAGGCCGATGACCTGCGCGCCGTGGGCGGCCAGCCACCGCGCGCAGGGCGCGGACCCACAACCGACCTCGACCACCCGGCGGCCGGCCACCTCGCCGAGCAGGCCGACGTCTGACTCACGAAGCCCCTCAGGACACCAGACGAAGTCCGCCGAACCCAAGAAATCGCCGTGAGCGGCGAGGTAGTCCGCGGCGTCAGCGTCCCACCAGCGACGGTTGGCGGCCACTGTTTCCGTGGCGCTGACCAGCCGCTTCACCACGCCGACGGTGCCCAGCACCACCTCGGCGCGGCAGTGGCCGGCCAGCGGGATCATCCGATCGTCATCGGACCCTGGTTGCGGCGCGCCAGTCATTGAGGCAGTCTCTCACCACGGAGCAGGCGAGCGCGGGAGGTCGCGTTTGCTGGTCCGGCTCGTACCTGAGTAGGATTGAATTGCGCTGTCGTTTCGCGCTGCCCAGGTTGTCAAGCGAGCCTTGGTCGTCAAGCTAGCTCGGTTGTCAAGCTCGCTCGGTGTCAGGCTCGCTCGGTGTCAAGTTCACCGATGGCGAGGATGATCGCCGGGTGGGGTTGATCGGTCGGGTGAAGTTGATCCGTCGGGTGAAGTTGATCTGGTGCAGTGGGGAATCGGCGCATCGGTTCACTAGTTGATACATACACCGACCACTCGACCCTATCCCCTCGGAGCACCCCACCGCATGTCCACCGACACCACCACCGCCCCGGCCCCGCAGCAAGTCGCGATCAACGACATCGGGACGGAGGAGGACTTCCTCGCCGCCATCGACAAGACCATCAAATACTTCAACGATGGCGATATCGTCGAAGGCACCATCGTCAAAGTCGATCGCGATGAAGTGCTGCTCGACATTGGCTACAAGACCGAGGGCGTCATCCCGTCCCGCGAACTGTCCATCAAGCACGACGTCGACCCAGCGGACGTCGTGTCAGTGGGCGACGAGATCGAAGCTCTTGTCCTCCAGAAGGAAGACAAGGAAGGCCGGCTGATCCTCTCCAAGAAGCGCGCCCAGTACGAGCGCGCCTGGGGGAATATCGAGGCCCTCAAGGAGAACGAGGAGCCGGTGCGGGGCACCGTCATCGAGGTGGTCAAGGGTGGTCTGATTCTCGACATCGGGCTGCGCGGCTTCCTGCCGGCCTCGTTGGTCGAGATGCGGCGGGTCCGCGACCTCCAGCCCTACGTGGGCCGGGAGCTCGAGGCAAAGATCATCGAGTTGGACAAGAACCGCAATAACGTGGTGCTTTCCCGGCGCGCGTGGCTTGAGCAGACCCAGTCCGAGGTGCGCAGCGAGTTCCTGCACCAACTGGCCAAGGGTCAGGTCCGCAAGGGCCAGGTCTCCTCGATCGTCAACTTCGGTGCCTTCGTGGATCTCGGTGGCGTGGACGGTCTGGTGCACGTCTCGGAACTGTCCTGGAAGCACATCGACCACCCCAGCGAGGTCGTCGAGGTCGGCCAGGAGGTCACCGTCGAGGTGCTCGACGTCGATCTGGAGCGCGAGCGGGTGTCGCTGTCGCTCAAAGCCACCCAGGAAGACCCGTGGCGTCAGTTTGCTCGGACCCACCAGATCGGGCAGATCGTTCCGGGCAAGGTCACCAAGCTGGTGCCGTTCGGCTCGTTCGTCCGGGTCGAAGAAGGCATCGAGGGTTTGGTGCACATCTCGGAGCTCTCGCAGCGGCACGTTGAGATTCCCGAGCAGGTCGTGCAAGTCGGTGACGACGTGATGGTCAAGGTCATCGACATCGACCTGGACCGCCGACGGATCTCGCTGTCCCTCAAGCAGGCGAACGAGGGGCTGTCCCCGGAGATGGAGTTCGACCCGGCGCAGTACGGCATGACCGCCGAGTACGACACCGAGGGCAACTACATCTATCCCGAAGGCTTCGACCCAGAGGCCAACGACTGGCTCGGGGGTTACGACAAGCAGCGCCAGGAGTGGGAACGCGCCTACGCCGAGGCGCAGGTCCGCTTCGAGCAGCACCGCAAGCAGGTCGTCAAGGCGAGCGAGGCCGAGTCGGAGGCAGCTGAGGACCAGAATTATTCCTCGGAGACCGCCGAAGCCCCGGCCGCCAGCACGACGAGCAACGCCGGCACCGGAGGTTCGCTCGCCAGCGACGAGCAGCTCGCGGCGCTGCGGGAAAAGCTCTCCGGCGGCGTGTAACTCCGGCGGCGGGTCACAGGTAAGGACCACGGTCGTCCGATGTTGCGGGTCGGACTGACCGGAGGCATAGGGTCCGGCAAGTCGATGGTCGCCGCCCGGCTCGCGCAGTGCGGGGCGACGATCATCGACTCGGACCGGATCGCCCGAGAGGTGGTCGAACCCGGTACCGCGGGACTGCGCGCGGTGACCGATGAGTTCGGCGAGGAAATCCTCGCTGAAGGCGGGGCGCTGGACCGGGCGGCGCTGGCGGCACGGGTCTTTGACGACGCGCAAACCCGAGGCCGGCTCAACGCCATCGTGCACCCGCTGGTCGCGGCCCGCTCTGCGGAGCTGGTCGCGGCCGCGCCGGCCGAGGCCATCGTGGTGCAGGACATCCCCCTGCTCGTGGAGGGCGGGATGGCCGCGAGCTTCCCGCTGGTCATCGTGGTGCACGCGGACGCCGCAGTGCGGCTGCGCCGGGTGGTTGAGCAGCGCGGCATGGCAGTGTCCGACGCGGCAGCGCGGATCGCAACCCAAAGCACCGACGAGCAGCGGCAGGCGGCCGCCGATGTGTGGATCGACAACAGCGGCAGCCGGGACCGCACCCTCGCCGCGGTGGACCGGTTATGGACGCAACGTCTGGTGCCTTTCGAGGACAACCTGCGTCATCGCCGCCGAGCACCGAGAACTGCAAGCCTGGTTTTTGTTGCGCCCGACGGTAGTTGGCCACGGCAGGCGCAGCGACTGATCGCCCGGATCGCCGCGGTGGCTGGCAGGCACGCGCGACGGATCGATCACATCGGCTCGACCGCGGTCCCCGGACTGGACGCGACAGACGTGCTGGATGTGCAGGTGGTCGTCACCGACCTCACGGTAGCGAAACGCCTAGCCGATGACTTCGCTGCGGCAGGGCTGGTCAGCCTGAGCGGTCGGTGGTGGGACACCATCAGCGGCGGCACCACTTGGGAAAAGGCATACGCGACCAACGCTGATCCCGGTCGGGCAGTCAACTGCCATATCCGGCCGGCCGACTCCCCCGCCTGGCGGGACGCCGTGCTGCTCCGGGACTGGCTGCGGGCCCATCCGGCCGGCGTTCGGGAGTACGCCGCGCTCAAGCACCGGCTCGCACTGAATCGGGCGCAGCGGTGGGCCGCGCGGACCGGCTGGCTGGTCAGTGCCGACTCCAGGTAGGCCAGGCCCCCACCGTCGAGAGCCAACGGTCCAACCGGTAGCCGTGCAGAACCAGGCCCTCCAGCGTTCGATACGTGGTGGCCAGCGCCGCCTCTGCGGCAGATCGATCGAGCAGTCCAGCGGCGACGGCAGCCAGCAACTCATCGGTGTCGAGGACGTCGACGCCGCGGCCGGTGCGCACGACGAGGTCCAGGTAATGGTCCTCGGTGCGCCAACACCTGGGGTTTACGTCGATGTGCACCACATCGACGTAGAATTGATAGTCGCGTTGGTGCCCCGGCGGATCGAACCAGCGAGTGATCCTCAGCCCTATCTCAGGCAGCAGCCAGGACTCCAGCGCGCGGATCGACGGATGGTCGATGACGTCGCGCGCGACGTAGAGGCCGAATGGCTCGACCCGGTATTCGCTGACTGCACGGACGATCCCCTTGGGGTCGGTGTTGGTCATCGCCTCCAGGTCGAACAGTTCAACTTTGGGAGGATGAATATGCGGGACGGTCTCGGCACTCGGTCCGTGCTGGGCCGCCATAGCGATCGACCCTACGCGAGGACAGACTGTCAGTGCTCCGGCCTACCCTCAATGCCATGACCGAGACCGCCGTCTCCCAGCGCGACCTCCTCCCCCGCTCGGACTTTCGCCCACCCGCGGAGGGCCTGCGGACGCAGGGCCGGTTCCAGATGATCAGCGACTACGCGCCCGCGGGTGACCAACCGGCCGCGATCGACGAACTGGAGCGCCGGATCACCGCCGGCGAGCGCGACGTCGTACTGCTGGGCGCCACCGGAACCGGTAAGTCGGCCACCGCGGCGTGGCTCATCGAACGGGTGCAGCGCCCGACGCTGGTGATGGCGCCGAACAAGACTCTCGCCGCGCAGCTCGCCCATGAGCTGCGGGAGTACTTCCCGAACAACGCGGTGGAGTACTTCGTCTCCTACTACGACTACTACCAGCCCGAGGCGTACGTCCCACAGACCGACACCTACATCGAGAAGGACTCGTCGATCAACGACGACGTGGAGCGGCTGCGGCACTCCGCCACCAGATCGCTGCTCACCCGCCGCGACGTCGTCGTCGTCGCCTCGGTGTCATGCATCTTCGGGCTCGGTACCCCGCAGGAGTACTTGAAGGGATCGATCCCGGTTGTGGTCGGTGCGGAGGTCGGGCGCGATGCCCTGCTGCGGGCTCTGGTGAACATCCAGTACACCCGCAATGACCTTGCTTTCGCCCGCGGAACATTCCGGGTTCGCGGGGACACCGTCGAGGTCATCCCGGCCTACGAGGAATTAGCGATCCGCATTGAGTTCTTCGGTGACGATGTGGAGTCGCTCTACTACCTGCACCCGCTCACCGGGGAGGTGGTTCAAGAGGTGTCCGAGGTGCGGATCTTTCCGGCCACGCATTACGTCGCCGGGCCGGAGCGGATGGAGCGCGCCATCGCGGGCATCGAGTCCGAGCTCGAAGATCGGCTGGCCATCCAGGAGAAGCAAGGCAAGCTGCTGGAGGCTCAGCGGCTGCGGATGCGGACCCACTACGACGTGGAGATGATGCGTCAGGTCGGGTTCTGCTCCGGCATCGAAAACTATTCGCGTCATATCGACGGGCGTGCCGCGGGCTCAGCGCCGGCCACCCTGCTGGATTACTTCCCCGAGGACTTCCTGCTCGTCATCGACGAGTCACATGTCACGGTGCCGCAGATCGGCGGCATGTATGAAGGCGACGCCTCCCGCAAGCGCACCCTGGTGGAGCACGGTTTCCGGCTCCCCTCTGCGCTGGATAACCGGCCACTGTGCTGGGAGGAGTTCCAGGACCGGATCGGCCAGACGGTCTACCTGTCGGCAACCCCGGGGCCCTATGAGATGGCCCAAGCCGGTGGCGAGTTCGTCGAGCAGGTCATCCGCCCGACCGGCCTGGTCGACCCGGAGGTCGTGGTGAAACCGACCAAGGGTCAGATCGATGACCTCGTGCACGAAATCCGCGTCCGCGCCGAGCGCGACGAACGGGTACTGGTCACCACCCTGACCAAGAAGATGTCCGAGGATCTCACCGATTACCTGCTCGAGCTCGGCATCCGGGTCCGCTACCTGCACTCCGAGGTGGACACGTTGCGCCGGGTGGAGCTGCTGCGGCAGCTGCGGTTGGGTGAGTTCGACGTGCTGGTCGGGATCAACCTGCTCCGCGAGGGACTGGACCTGCCCGAGGTGTCGCTCGTGGCGATCCTGGACGCCGACAAGGAGGGGTTCCTGCGCAGTGGCACCTCGCTGATTCAGACCATCGGTCGGGCCGCCCGCAACGTGTCCGGCGAGGTGCACATGTACGCCGACAGGGTCACCGACTCGATGCGCCGGGCCATCGACGAGACCAACCGGCGACGTGCCAAGCAGGTCGCGTACAACACCGAACGCGGGGTGGATCCGCAGCCGCTACGCAAGAAGATCAACGATATTCTGGAGCGGGTCTACGCCGAGGCCAATGACAGCGCCGACGCGGCTGCGGTGCGGGTCGGCGGGTCGGGTCGCAATGCCTCCAGGGGCAAACGCGCCGCCGGTGAGCCCGGGCGCCCTCGCGGGACCGCAGGTGTGCTGGAGGGTCGGGATGCCTCATCGATGCCTCGCGCAGAGCTGGCGGATCTGATCCAGCAGCTCACCGACCAGATGATGAGCGCAGCCCGTGAGCTGCAATTCGAGCTGGCCGCCCGGCTCCGGGACGAGATCGCCGACCTGAAGAAGGAGCTGCGAGGCATGGACGCCGCGGGCCTGCGCTAGCGCAGGACCCGCACCACGCCCTCTTGGACCGCGCTGGCGATCAGCCTGCCGTCCCGGCTGAAAAACCGTCCGGTCGCCAGCCCTCGGCCACCCGACGCCGACGGCGAGGTGCAGTCGCAGAGCACCCAGTCGTCGGCCCGGAACGGGCGGTGGAACCACATCGAGTGATCCAGGCTGGCGGCCATCACGCCGTCACTCAACGCCCGACCGTGCGGGATGGCCACGGACCACAGCATGGACAGGTCGGAGGCGTAGGCAAGTACACAGACGTGCAGCAGGGGGTCGTCGGGCAACGTGCCGTCGGCTCGCAGCCACAGCTGTTCGCGCGCTCCGGGCCTGGCCTCCTCCTCCCGGACGCCAGCCCAGGCAGGCGGGGTGATGTAGCGCAGGTCGAATGGCCGCGGCATGCGGGCGATCGGGGTCCGGGAATCGCCGCTGCGACGTGCCCAGCTAGCCAGGTCGTCGAGCTGTTCCGGCGGCGGAACCTGGGGCATCTCATCGGCATGCTCCAGGCCCTGCTCGGGTAGCTGGAATGACGCCGCCAGCGAGAAGATCGCCTTGCCGTGCTGGATCGCTACGACGCGGCGAGTAGTGAACGACTGCCCGTCGCGGATCCGGTCGACGTCGTAGACGATCGGCACCCGCGGGTCACCAGGCCGGAAGAAGTATGCGTGCAGTGAGTGCACACTGCGCTCGACCGGCACGGTTCGACCTGCCGCGACCAGTGCCTGGCCAGCCACCTGCCCGCCGAAGACTCGCGCCGGGGAGTCGGCGGGGCTGACACCGCGGAAGAGGTCGTTCTCGATGCGCTCCAGGTCCAGCAAGGCCACCAGACGGTCCACCACGGGCTGACCACGTGGCACCCCATCAGCTGCGCGCGGAGCGTCGATCCACTGTGGTCGCGCAGGATCAGCAGGCTCAGCCAAGATCCTCCTCGCCCAGGCGGTGCACCCGGATGAGGTTGGTGGAGCCCTCCGTGGCCGGCGGGGATCCCGCCACGATCACCACGAGATCGCCTGGCTGGTAACGCCCGATCGACAGCATCGCCTGGTCCACCTGCCGGACCATCGCATCGGTGGTCTCGACCCGGGGCACCAGGAAGGTCTCAGTGCCCCAAGTCAGCGCGAGCTGGCTGCGCACCGGGGGCTCTGGGGTGAACGCCAGCAGCGGCAGGTGGGTGTGCAGCCGGGCCAGCCTGCGGACGGTGTCGCCGGACTGGGTGAACGCCACCAGCGCCTTGGCCTCCAACCGCTCCCCGATGTCGCGGGCCGCATACGACAGCACCCCCCGCTTGGTCCGCGGCACGTGGTTGAGCGGCGGGACATTCGGCGAGCCGGCTTCGATGGCTTCCACGATGCGGCTCATCATTTGCACCGACTCGATCGGGTAGCGACCGACGCTGGTCTCTCCGGAGAGCATGACCGCATCCGCACCGTCGAGCACCGCGTTGGCCACGTCGGAGGCCTCTGCCCGCGTCGGCCGGGCGTTGCCGATCATGGAGTCGAGCATCTGAGTGGCGACGATGATCGGTTTGGCGTTCTCTCTGGCGACCTGGATGGCTCTCTTCTGCACCAGCGGCACATTTTCCAGGGGCAGTTCGACGCCGAGATCCCCACGGGCGACCATCACCGCGTCGAAGGCCAGCACGATCGCCTCGAGGTTATCCACCGCCTCCGGTTTCTCCAGCTTGGCGATCACCGGCAGCCGACCGCCCGGCACCTCGTCCATCGTGCGGTGCACCAGATCGATGTCGGCTGGGGAACGCACAAACGACAGCGCCACCAGGTCTACCCGTAACCGGAGCGCGAACTCCAGGTCGGCGATGTCCTTCTCGGACATCGCCGGCACCGAGACGTTCATCCCTGGCAGGGACAAACCCTTGTGATCACTGACCGTGCCGCCCTGGGTGACCTCGCACACCACCTCGGAATCTTCGACTTTGCGAACCAGGAGGGCGACCTTGCCGTCGTCGACGAGCAGGGAGTCGCCCTCGCGAGCATCCTTGGCGAGCCCCGCATATGTCGTGGAGACCCGGTCGTGGGTGCCGGGGACGTCCTCGATGGTCACTCGCACCTCGTCGCCGGTGCGCCACTCCACAGGGCCGGTCGCGAAGCGCCCCAGCCGGATCTTAGGTCCCTGCAGGTCGGCGAGGATCCCCACCGCCTTGCCGGACTCGTCGCTAGCCTCTCGAACCATCTCGTAAACTCGCGCGTGATCAGCGTGAGTCCCGTGGCTGAAGTTGAGGCGAGCGACGTCCATCCCGGCCCCGACCAGCTCCCGAATCTTCTCCGGGGTCGCCGTGACCGGGCCGATCGTACAGACGATTTTCGCGCGTCGACTCACACCGAGCAGGATAGCGGTGCCCCCAGACCGATCCGGTGTAAGCCCTAGGAGACGAGCGCCGCCTGCTGCTGAGGCGCAAGCGTGTCCGGGTCTTCTCGGCCACGGCGGGCCACCGTGAGGTAGAGCACCGCGCCGAGGAACACCACGGCGGAAGTGATCACATTGATCCGTAATCCGAAGATCATCGTAGCTGGGTCGGAGCGCATCAGCTCAATCCAGAAGCGGCCTGCGGTGTACGCCGCGACGTAGAGCGCGAAGGCCCGTCCATGACCGAGCTGAAAACGCCGGTCGGCCCATACCACCAGTGCCGCGACACCAAGGTTCCACAGCATCTCGTAGAGAAACGTGGGGTGCACGATCGCTATCGGGGGACCCTGGGCGATCCCATTGAGCGGATCGGGGGCACCGGTAACCGGGTTCACCCGCTCGCGGATCTCCAAGCCCCAGGGCAGCGTGGTGGGACGGCCGTAGAGCTCCTGGTTGAACCAATTGCCCAGCCGGCCGATCGCCTGCGCGGTCACGATGGCCGGCGCGACCGCGTCCGCCAGGGCAGGAAGCGCGATGCCCCGGCGTCGGCAGCCGATCCAGGCTCCGAGGCCGCCGAGTGCGACCGCCCCCCAGATACCCAATCCGCCCTGCCAGACTTTCAGCGCGCCGATCGGGTCTCCACCGGGTCCGAAATACTTTTGCCAGTCCGTGGCCACGTGGTAGAGCCGGCCGCCCACCAGGCCGAACGGCACCGCGAACACCGCGATGTCAGTCACCGTCCCGGCTTGACCGCCCCGAGCTTGCCAGCGCCGTTCTCCCCACAGAATCGCCACGATGATCGCGGCGATGATGCACAACGCGTAGGCGCGGATCGGCACAGGCCCCAGATGCCAGACCCCCCGATCCGGGCTGGGGATGGAAGTAAGGAACATTGCGGTAAGCACGCCGACACGGTATCTCCCGCCCAAACTGCACTGAATGGGGGAGGTCGGGAGAAAAGGTGGTTAGGCGGGTTGGGCAGCGGGGCGGCGGACGCCGGTGGCGAGGTCGGCAGCGAGCGCGCGGACACCGGATACGCCGGCTCCAGCCGCAGTGACGAAGGCCGAGCCGACGATCACGCCGTCGGCGAATGACGCGACCTCGGCGGCCTGCGCGCCGTTGCGCACCCCAGCCCGACACCCACCGGCAGTCCCGGCGCGTGTTCCCGTAACCGGCTGACCAGCGTCCCGGCGGCGTCGCTCACCACGTCCCGGGCGCCGGTCACGCCCATGACCGACGCTCGCGTAGACGAATCCGCGGGTCGCCGCCGCGGTCGACGCCAGCCGCTCGTCGGTCGAGGAGGGCGCCACCAGGAAGATCCGGTCCAGGTCGTGCGCCTCGCGCGGCGGCCAGCCAGTCCGCCGGCCTCATCGGGAATCAGATCGGGGGTGATCACGCCGAGCCCGCCGGCCGCGGCGAGGTCGCGGGCGAACGCGTCCACACCGTAGCGGTCGCACCGGGTTCCAGTAGGTCATCACCACTGCCGCGGCCCACCGAGCCAGCGATCGCCTCCACCGCCGAGCGCAGTCGCGCAGCCGACGCCCGGCGCGCAAGCGCAGCCTCTGCCGCCGCCTGGATGGTCGGCCCGTCCATCACCGGATCGGAGTAGGGCAGCCCGACCTCGACGACGTCGCAGCCGCCGTCGACCATGCGCGCATCAGCGCCGCGAGCCGTCCACCGTCGGAAGCCGGCGGGCAGGTAGCCGATCAGCGCGGCCCGATGCGTCGGCACCGCAGGCCTTCGAACAACGCCGCGCGCAACCGGGCGGTCACCCGACGTGCTCCGTCCAACAGGCCGAACTAGCGCACCGCGGTGTCGACGTCCTTGTCGCCGCGGCCGGACAGGTTCACCAGGATGCACGGCGTCCGGGGCCCAGTTCGCGGCCGAGCTCGCAGCGCCCCGGCCAGCGCGTGCGCCGACTCGATCGCCGGGATGATGCCCTCGGTACGGGACAGCAGCTGGAACGCGTCCATCGCCTCCGCGTCGGTGATCGGCCGGTACTCGGCCCGGCCGGTGTCTTGCAGCCAGGCGTGCTCCGGCCCGACGCCCGGATAGTCCAGGCCGGCGGAGATCGAGTGCGACTCGATGGTCTGCCCGTCCTCGTCCTGCAGCAGGTAGGTCCGCGCGCCGTGCAGCACGCCCGGGCGCACCGCCGGTGATCGTCGCGGCGTGCCGGCCGGTGTCCACCCCGTCGCCGCCGGCCTCGAAGCCGACCAGCCGCACGTCTCGTCCGGCGACGAACGCGGTGGAAGATGCCGATCGCGTTGGACCCGCCGCCGACGCAGGCGGCGACCGCGTCGGGCAGCCGGCCGAGTCGGCTCCAGCACCTGCTCGCGCGCCTCGACGCCGATGACCCGCTGGAAGTCGCGCACCATCAGCGGGAACGGGTGCGGCCCGGCGACCGTGCCGAAGAGGTAGTGGGTGGTCTCGACGTTGGTCACCCAGTCGCGCAGCGCCTCGTTGATGGCGTCCTTGAGCGTCCGCGACCCGGTCGTCACCGGGATGACCTCGGCGCCGAGCAGCCGCATCCGGGCGACGTTGAGCGCCTGCCGCGCGGTGTCCTCCTCGCCCATGTAGACCATGCACTCCAGGCCGAGCAGCGCGCCGCGGTCGCGGTGGCGACGCCGTGCTGGCCGGCGCCGGTCTCGGCGATGACCCGCGTCTTGCCCATCCGCTCGGTGAGCAACGCCTGGCCCAGCACATTGTTGATCTTGTGCGAGCCGGTGTGGTTGAGATCCTCGCGCTTGAGCAGGATCCGCGCGCCGCCGGCGTGCTCGGACGAGCCGCGGTCGCGCGTCGGTGATCGGCGAGTCGGCAACGGCCGGTGTAGTCGGCGAGCAGGCCGGTTCGAGCTCGGTGGCGTGAACGTCCGGAGTCCGATCGCTGCGCGGCTCGGCGTAGGCGGCGGTCGAGCTGGTCGAGGCGCCGTGACGCAGCGCCTCGGGCACGAAGCGGCCGCCGATAGCGACCGAAGTGGCCCGGTCGCGCGGGCAGCGCGAGACGAGCGGCTGCGCTGGTGACCGATGGCTCGGTTACCGGGCCGTGCTGTCGTGCGCAGCGCGCGGGTGCGGATCGCGCCGGCGGTGACCAGCTCGGCGACCGCCTGCCGCGGATCGGCTGCTGGTCACCAGGCCCTCGCCGACGAGCACGGCGTCGGCACCGGCGCCGCGTACTCGATCAGGTCGTGCGGGCCGCGCACGCCGGATTCGGCGATCTTGACCACGTTGCTCGGCAGCCCCGGAGCGATCCCGCTCGAAAACGCGCCCGGTCGACCTCCAGCGTCCGCAGGTCGCGGGCGTTGACGCCGATCACCGAGCGCCGGCGTCCAGCGCCGCGGTCGGCCTCGTCCTCGTCGTGCACCTCGACCAGCGCGGTCATGCCCAGCGACTCGACCCGCTCGCGCAGGCCGATCAGGCGTTCTGTTCGAGCGCGGCGACGATCAGCAGCACCACGTCGGCGCCGTGCGCCCGGGCCTCGTGCACCTGATACGGGCTGACGACGAAGTCCTTGCGCAGCACCGGGATGTCGCACCGCGGCGCGGACGGCGTCGAGGTCGGCCAGCGAGCCGCCGAAGCGCCGCCGCTCGGTCAGCACGCTGATCATGCGGGCGCCGGCGGCGGCGTAGTCCGCGGCCAGCGCGGCCGGGTCAGGGATCTCGGCCAGCGACACCTTTGGACGGGCTGCGACGCTTGACCTCCGCGATCACGCCGATGCCCGGCGCGCGGAACGCCGCCAGCGCATCGAGGGGAGCCGCCGCCAGGGCGGCGCGCGCTTCATCTCGGTGGATCCGACAGCGGCTCGCGGGCCGCGACGTCGATGCGAACGTCGGCGATGATCGCGTCCAGAACACTCAAGCCTCTCCCCTTCCGCCCCGTGCGCAGCCGGGTCTCGATGCTAGCTCCGGCGTCCCCGGCGACCCGTCACCGGGGGTGTCCCGGCGCCGTGGGGTCATCGCCGGGGTCCATCCGCTCCCAGGACCGTCCGTCCAGCGGCATCCGCTCGGTTCGATCGGGCCGTCGGCGCCTGGTACGGCCGCCAAGCCGCGACATCCGTGACCCAGCAGTGCCCGCGCGACACCGGCCGCCGCCAACAGCAACGCCCCGCCCGCAGCCAGCGCGGATGCCCCGTGCACAGCACCGCGGGCGTGCTGACCGAACCGACCGGGCGGGCAGCTGCACTGCGACATGCGCAGCGCCGGTGAGCCAACGCCCGTCGGCCCTGAGCGCCCGCCATGATCGGCGGCGCCGCCGCAGCCAGCAGCAGCCGCGCCGAGCAGCCAACGCGCCAGCCGCCGGTCGCCAGCAGGGCGACAACCGCCGCCAGCGCCAACAAAGCCAACGGGCCCAGCGCGGGCAGCACCGCGGACCCGATCCACTCGCACCGCGACGATCCCGCGCAGCGGCTCCTGGACAGTGAGCTGCGCCCATCCGAGCACCGCCGCGACTCCGAGCAGCGCCGACGCCGAGATCAGCGCAACGACGGTGGCCGCCAGCGTCCCGCGGGCGGGTGCGCGGTCAGCCATCGCAGCACCGGGGGCTCGGCTGTGGCTGGAAGGAGCCGAAGAGTCTCCGCGGTCGCGATGGCCGGCAGCACGGCGCGGCCTTGTTCCGGGTCTCGGTCTCCTCAGCCACCGGGTCGGAGTCGGCGACGATGCCGCGCACCGGCCTGCACGTAGGCGACGCCGTCCCGCACGACCGCGGTGCGGATAGCGATCGCCATGTCGAGGTCGCCGGCGAAGTCGAGGTAGCCGACCCGCCGCCGTAGATGCCGCGGCGGACCGGCTCGAGCTCGTCGATGATCTCCATCGCGCGGACCTTGGGCGCGCCGGACAGCGTCCCGGCCGGGAAGCAGGCGGCCAGCACGTCGAAGGCGGTGCAGTCCGGCGGCGACTCGCCGGCGACCGTCGGACACGATGTGCATGACGTGCGAGTACCGCTCGACCGCGCCGAACTCGACGACGCTCGACGCGTGCCGGGCGCGGCACACCCGGCCGAGGTCGTTGCGCCCGAGATCGACGAGCATGAGTGCTCGGCGCGCTCCTTCGCGTCGCCGACCAGCTCGTGCTGCCAGCGCGGCGTCCTCGCTCCGGCGTCGGCGCCGCGGGGCCGGGTGCCGGCGATCGGGTGCATGCATGCGCCTCGCCGTCCCGTGACCGTCACCAGGGCTCCGGGCTGGAGCCGACGATGTCGAACGTCCGTCCAGAGCGCAGCAGGTACATGTACGGGCTGGGGTTGGTGGCCCGCAGCACCCGGTAGATGTCCAGCGGGTCCGCGTCGGTGGCGATCTCGAAGCGCTGGCCGACTGGGCCTGGAAGATGTCGCCGGCCCGGATCGCCTCCCGCGCCTCCACCGCGGCGCTGGTAGCTCGCCCGGCGCGGCGTGCGCGAAACGTCCGGTGCGACGGCCGGCTGAAGACCGCGGCGCTCGGCCGGCGCCGGCGTGGCCAGCGTCGGCGCTCATCGCGTCCAGCCGAGCCACCGCGTCGTCGTAGGCCGCGGCGACGCGACCGGCGGTCATCCCGGTTGAACGCGTTGGCGATCAGCAGGACGGTGCCCTCCTCGTGGTCCAGCGCGGCGAGGTCGGTGGCGAGCAGCATCGTCAGCTCGGGCACCGAGGTCGTCGACGGCCTGCTCGGGCAGCCGCTCGATGCGCCGGACGAAGTCGTAGCCCAGGTAGCCGACCAGCCCGCCGGTCAGCGGCGGCAGGTCGGGCAGCGCGCGGCGCCGGCAGCGCCCGACGGGCCCGCAGCACCTCGAGCGGATCGCCGTCGGCGGGCACGGCCGGGAAGCCCGGCGGCGGTGTCCGCGCCAGACCGCGCGACCGTCGCGCTCGGTGAGCGTGGCAGCGCGAGCGACCCCGACGAACGAGTAGCGCGACCAGACCCGGCCGTGCTCGGCGGACTCCAGCAGGAACGTTCCCGGGGCCGGCGGCGAGCTTGCGGTAGACGCCGACCGGCGTCTCGCCGTCGGCGAGCACGCGGCGGGTCACCGGGACCACCGGGTAATCGGTGGCGAGGTCGCGAACGCCTCCCGGTTCGGCGCAGCTGCCGACGCCGGCGTCCGATGCGAATCGCCTCGTGAGCGCGTACCGGTGTGCGGCGCCGCAGCGCCGTTCACCGTCACGCGCCAGGCACGGTCGGCGTCGAAGCAGGTGCGGTGCCCCGGTGTGGCAGGCGGCGCCGACCTGGTCGACCTTGACCAGCAGGGCGTCGCCGTCGCAGTCGAGCGCGCACGACTTGCACTGCTGGTGGCCGCAGGTCTCGCCCTTGACCCAGTACTGCCTGCCGGCTGCGCCTCCAGTAGGTGCAGCGGCCGGTGGTCAGCGTGCGGTGCAGCGCCTCGTCGTCCATCCAGCCGACCATCAGCACCTCGCCGGTGTCGTACTGCTGCGCGACGGCGGGGACCAGGCCGTCCTCGTCGCGCTTGAGGCGGGCGGCGATCGAGGGGTCGAGCGCACTCAGCGGACGGTCACCCCCGCTCGCCGCAGCGCGTCCTTGACCTCGCCGATGCGCAGGGTCCGAAGTGGAAGACGCTCGCGGCCAGCACGGCGTCGGCGCCGGCGCGCACCGCGGGCGCGAAGTCCTCGACCTTGCCGGCTCCGCCGCTGGCGATGACCGGCACCGTGACGGCGCCGCGCACAGCGCGGATCATCTCGAGGTCGAAGCCCGCCGTGGTGCCGTCGGCGTCCATCGAGTTGAGCAGGATCTCCCCGGCGCCGAGTTCCGGCCCGCGGGCGGCCCACTCGACAGCGTCGATCCCGGTGCCGCGCCGGCCGCCGTGGGTGGTGACCTCGAAGCCGCTGGGGTGCGTGGCTGCCCGGCCGGCACCCGCGGGCGTCGGCGGACAGCACGATGCACTGGGCGCCGAAGCGGTCGGCGATCTCGCGGATCAGCTCGCGGGCGGGCGATCGCGGCGGTGTTGATGCCGACCTTGTCCGCGCCGGCCCGCAGCAGCCGGTCGACGTCGTCGACGCTGCGGACCCCACCGCCGACGGTCAGCGGGATGAAGACCTGCTCGGCGGTGCGGGTCACGATGTCGTAGGTGGTCGTCGCGGTCGCCGCTGGTGGCGGTGATGTCGAGGAAGATCAGCTCGTCGGCGCCCTCGGCGTCGTAGCGCGGGCCAGCTCGACCGGGTCGCCGGCGTCGCGCAGCTCGTCGAAGTTGACGCCCTTGACCACCCGGCCCGGCGTCGACGTCCAGACAGGGGATGACGCGGACGGCAAGGGTCATCCAGACCGGCCTCCGGCGGCGACCGACACGGCGGCGGCCAAGGCCTCGGGCAGCGTGAACGCGCCGGCGTAGAGCGCCTTGCCGACGATCGCGCCCTCGACCCCGGGGCACGGTGGCGATCGCTGCGAGGTCCTCAGGCTGCTGACCCCACCGCTGGCGACCACCGGCCGGCTCGGTCGCCGCGGACACCGATCGGAGCAGGTCCAGGTTCGGGACCGGTGAGGGTGCCGTCCCGGCGGACGTCGGTGACCACGTAGCGGGCGCAGCCGTCGGCATCGAGCCGGGCGAGCACCTCGAACAGCTCGCCGCCCTCCGGGTCCAGCCGCGGGCGGCGAGGGTGGTGCCGCCGGACGTCCAGCCCGACGGCGATGCGGTCGCCGGCCCGGCGATCGCCGGCCGCACCCAGTCCGGGTTCTCGAGCGCGGCGGTGCCCGACGTTCACCCGCGCGCCGCCGGTGGCCAGCGCGCGCATCCAGCGACGCGTCGTCCCGGATGCCGCCGGACAGCTCGACCTGCACGTCGAGCTTGCCGACGACCTCGGCGAGCAGTTCGCGGTTGGTCCCGCGACCGAAGGCGGCGTCGAGGTCGACGAGGTGCACCCACTCGGCGCCGTCCTCCTGCCAGCGCAGCGCGGCCTCGAGCGGGTCGCCGTACCCGGTCTCGCTGCCGGCCTCGCCCTGAACCAGCCGGACGGCCTGGCCATCGGTGACATCGACGGCGGGCAGCAAACACGAAACTCACCGGCCCACCCTAGCCGCGATGCGTCCGCGAGCTGCAGCGAGTCGAGTACCCACGGCAGTGTTAGGACGCAAAATGCGTCCCAGGTGTCGTCGTTGTAACCCCGAAATCGTGTGCACTTGCCGTCTCGGATATCCCATACGTGGACAGCACGGTTCTCCAGGGTCTTGCCGGCACGCTGGCCGCGCTCGATGGTCAGAGTGACACCATGCTTATCGTTCGCCAGTACGTCCTGAATCTCTTCGATCCGGAAGGTTCCTCCAGAGAGCTCCATCAGCTTGCCGAACAAGCCGAGGACCTCACCCTTGCCCTTATAGGGTGCCCGACACCGGACTCCGGCCGCTGACGTGGGTACTCGATGTCATCGGTGAGCAAGCTCATGACCGTTGTCACATCACCCTTGGCGCCGAACGCGCCATAGACAGTCCTGCACCATGTCCAGATATGCGCGCCGGCTTCTCTTCCATCATGAGCATTCCTCTCTCCCGCGTTCCGAGCGCTCCCCGTCGCCATCGGGTTCCGCAGCCCGACCCTGGAGCCAGCACACCTGCGCAAGGAGCAGTCCGGCTTCGAAGCTGGCCCCGGCCCCAACAGCCGCGCGAGCCAACCGCTCCGCGAGCGGGAAGTCGTGTCGTCGCCGTGCTGACATGGCCTGCCGAATACATGACTTCCGGCTGCACCTGAAGCCACCACCCTCCAGGCTCCAGACCGCTAGCCGAAGGCTGTCCTCCCGCCGGCCGGGTGCCTGCCGCAGTCAGAGCGTCGGCAAGAGCGCGGGCCGACGCCCGGGAACGAAGCAGGGACAGTCGCGCTCGAAGGACCTCGCCGTACAGCGGGTGAGCGAGCCGTGCGCTGAGGCGCCGGCCATCCTGCTCGATGCGTACCAGTCCCCGCAATGTTCGAGCGCCTCCAAGTCGACCTCAGCCTCGACGCCTTGGAGGAGCGCCACCTCGAGGGCTTCACCTACTGCCAGCATCTTCGAGCGCTCGGCGACCGGGTTCATCGAGTCCGCCCAGGCGAGTCCCGATGATCTCCACAAGACGAGACGACGCTGGAAGCGGGCCGGTCAGCCGCCAGATTCCTTCCTCGCGGCGCAGCGAGCCCGTCTCCAGGGCGCCGAGGATGAGCTCCCTGAGGAACAAGACA